>JADKKI010000019.1 GCA_016720595.1 Myxococcales bacterium | reverse complement strand
AAGATGTTCGTCGGCGTCATCCACCACGATCTCTACGGGTGCGCGTCGGACCGGAGTCCACACGGCAGCCTCAAGCGTCCTCACGTGCGCCGATGGACTTCGACAGGACGACCGCTGACCGGCTTCGTGTACTGTCGCGGCGCCGGGCTGGCGAACGGATGCCGCCGTGGAACGCTGGGCGCGGCAAGCAGCGGAGTTTGGCCACGCTTCCGCGACGAAGCGCAAGCCGCACGCCCGCGCCCGCGCGGCGCAAGCCTCGTTAGGCGATCATAGGCTCTGTGCCCACGCCGCGATCGCGCCACCATCCGGCCACGGTGGCATCGACCAACGCGGTTCCACTCAGCCCGAGGTCGAGAAGGATTCCGTCGAAGGGAGCGCCGAGCCTCCTCCGGACGCAGCCTCATGGTGCTCGTCGAGGTGCTTGCTCGCCTCGAGCCACGTGTTCAACTCGATCGCGACGACCTTCGGGATGCGATCGAGGTCGCCGGTCAGCAGGCCGTCGACCGCGCCGAGAGCGCTTTCGAGATCGCGACGGGTCCGTGCATCCAGCGTCGTACTAGCGATCGCAGCCTCGATCTCGGCCTTGCGCGCTTCGACGCGCATCCGCAGGCTCAGGCCGATCGTCGCGTCCGTGGTGTTCGAACTTCCGTGCTCCATTGCGTTCGTCATGACGACCTCCTGATCCGTGAGTAGGTTTTCGGAATGCACCTTCGAGTGTGCATCGATGACGGTGACGGCTAGCGATGGCTGCATTTGTGGTGCCGGGCTTCGCGGGCCGAGGGATGCCGAGGTGCGCAAGGCATGCGGAACGTGCGAGTTCCGCCGCAAGCGGTCGTGCGTGCGTGTACGCACGCGTGACCTCATGGTCGGGCGGGTGCGACGTAGCATGCTCACGGTGCCTCGGTCCCATCAGGCCCCGAACCGCGCGATGGAACGCCAGATGCAACGTGATCTCGGTGCTACCGAGAAAGGATGCCGTCATGTTGAATCTCATCTGGGTCATCGCAATCGTCCTCGTCGTGTTGTGGGGCCTGGGGCTCGCGACCGCCTACACGATGGGAGGGTTCATCCACATCCTTCTGGTCCTGGCAGTGATCGCGGTGCTGGCGCGGGTCATCATGGGACGTCGGGTCGTCTGAGATCGCCCGCGGGCCGTTTCAAGACCAACTCGATCGACTCACCCACTCGCGAACCCTAAGCTAGCGGCGGTGACAGAGCAGCTGGACGCGAAGTGGCACGTTCCTCGGGATGTCGACATCACGGAGCGTGCTGTCACGCTGCCGCCGCCGGCGGCACTGCTGCCCACGGCCCCGATGCTCGGCATCCTGTCGGTGCGTGCGCTCGAGGATCAAGCGACGGGGACCGGACTGTTCGCACTCGTCGCGTGGCAGGCGATCGCTGGCGCCGGTGCCATCGCCGCGCAGACCCTCGACCAGCTCGCGCATACCTCGGAGCTGTCGGGCATCGAGCTGTTGATGCTCGGCCACACCTATGTCGCGACCGGCGCCGGCGATGGCGCGGCCTTCGAGGTCGCCCAGCGTGCCCGCAAGATCCTCAAGCAACCGGTGACCCCGCAATCGATCGACGCGAGCCTGATGCTCGCCGTGACCGCGCTGCCGTACGGTGCCGAGCGTGTACGAACCCTCCTCGACATGCTCGAACCCGAGCTCGCGCAGGGCACCGACGAGCACTTTGCGGTCCACGCGCTGATCCGGGCGGCGGCAGACCCGAGCCCGGCGCTCCTGGACGATGCGTACACGAGGCTCGCCACGCTCGACGATGCGTTCGGCCTGGCCCAGTGCGCGCACCTCGCATATGCACAGGAGCTCGCGACGACCAAACGCCCCGCGCTGCTCCGGGGCTACCTCGAGCACGCGATCTACCGCTACGAGAGCGACGGTCGGCCCGAGTGGGCGGCGCGAACGATCACGCATGCGCTCGTGCCGCTCCTCGTCGACGAGATCAAGGCTCCCGCCAACGAGATCACGGACCTCCTGGCACATGCGGCCGCCCTCGCGGTCCAGGCACGAGGTCAGCTCGCCTTGAAGTCCGTGTTCCGCGCCGCATCCAAGCTCGGCTACGTCGCCTCGGTCAACACGCTCAACGAGTTCGATCCACCGTCGTTCGCACGGCGCGCGGCCGATGCGCCCCTGCCGATCGAGGAGGCGCCGAAGGCGAAGAAGGCGCCGGCGAAGAAGACCAAGAAGAAGCCCGCGGCCTGAGCGATGCCGCTACCGGGTCGGGCCGGCGATCGGGATCCGCACCTCCGCCGCGAGCCCGCCCAGCTGGGAGCGCTCGAACATCAGGGTCCCATCGTGACGCGCCGCGATCGCGCGAACGATCGAGAGCCCGAGCCCATGTCCCCCGGAGTCACGACTGCGCGATGGGTCCACGCGCAGCAACCGTCGGCCGAGCTGCGGCAGCATCTCGTCGGGCACCCCCGCGCCGCCATCCTCGACGCGGATGATCGCGTTCGCACCCGTGCGACGCACGAGGACAAGGATCTTGCCGCCCTCCGCGTGGCGCACGGCGTTGGTCAGGAGGTTCGTCAGGATCTGATCGACACGGATCGGATCGAGGAGTGCGTGCACGTCTTCGGCCTCGCACCGCACCTCGGCGCCGGCGTGCGCGAGCCGAATGCGATCGACCGAGGCGCTCGCCAGCGCACCGAGATCGCACGGCTCGAGCACCAGCATGCTCGCCGGATCTTCGAGAGCCGCGAGATCGCGAACGTCGGCGATCAGCCGCTCCAGTCGCGCGCTCTCGCGTTCGAGGAGATCGAGCAGTCGCTCCGGATCGCCACTGCGCTCTCGCAGCGCGGCCGAGATCCCGAGCAGCGTGGTGGTGGGTGTCGCGAGCTCGTGGGCGAGATCCGCGAACAGCCGACGACGCTCCGAATCTGCGCCACGGATCTCCGCCAGCGAGCGTTCGAGGGCGTCGGCCATCGCGCGGAAGCCGGCGCGGAGACCGATGAAGTCTCGGCCCGCGGTCATCGGGGGGAGCTCGGCCGTGAAGTCGCCGAGGGCGAGCCGCTGATAGGTCTCGATCACGGGGACCGTCAAGCGCTGGACCACGAACCGGGTCAGCCCGTACACGATCACCACGGGCACGATGAGGATCGACGCGATCGCCGCCAGGGTCGTCCCGTCGAGCTCGATGCCATCACGCCTGACGATCGCGACGATCGCGATGAACGCCACGAGCTCGGTCACCGCGGCCAGCAGCGTGATCTTCGCCGCGAGCGACAGCCGAGCACCGGGCAGCTCGGTCACGGCGAGCCCAGGAACCGGTAGCCCGTGCCATGCACGGTCTCGATCGGAGATGGCACGAGCCCGGCTGCATCGAGCTTTCGCCGCAGGCGCGCGACGTGACAATCCACGTTGCGAGCGTAGCCGGCGTGGCCGGTCTCGAACACGCGCTCGAGCAGCTGGGCGCGGCTGTGAACGACGTCGGGTTCGCTGGCCAGCACGACCAACAAGGTCAGCTCGGTCGGCGTGAGCTTGACCGCTTGGTCGCGCACCATGACGCGCTGAGACTCCGGGTCGATCGTCAGGAGTCCGCGAACGATGCCACGAGGCGTGGCGGTGCCCCCGTGGGAGACCTCGCGCCGAACGCGGCGCGCGAGCGCCTTGACCCGAGCGACCACCTCACGAGGCCGACACGGCTTGATCACGTAGTCGTCCGCGCCCACCTCGAATCCGACGATCACGTCGGCTTCTTCAGCGCGGGCGGTGAGCATCAACACACCAGGTGAGGGGTGGTAGAGCTGGCGGAGTGCCGAGCACACCTCGAGCCCCGACCGCCCAGGCAACATCACATCGAGGATCACGATATCCGGAAGTGCGTCGCGGCATGCGGCGAGTGCGAGCTCGCCATCGGCGACCGCACGAACCGTCCACTCCGGCTGTGCCACGAGATGGATCAGCAGCACCTCGCGAAGTGCGTGATCGTCCTCGACCAGCAGCACGCCGAGTGGTGACGTCACCTGGTCATCTTAGCCGACGCGATGCCAGATCGGCAACGATTCCATGGCGTTACGAATGCCGCCTCATCACAACAACTTCGCAACAGCGAGCCGCCGCGTCCATGGCTACTGATGAAGCTCGCATGACCAAACCAATGTCGCGTTCGCTGACTCGCCGTTCGACTCTGCTCGGGCTCGGAATCATGTGCCTGTGTGGTGTGGCCGCCGCCGACGGGTTCACCGGCACCTACACGGGCAATGGCTCGGACGGCCAGAACGTCCTCCAGCTGACCCAGTCCGGCACCAAGGTGACGGGCACGTTCACCGTCGGTCCGACCCACCTCGACATCTCGGGCTCGCTCGTCCGCGGGGTGGTCCAGGGCACTGCCGTGCTCCCGGGGACGCCGGTGACGTTCTCGGTCACCTTGCGCGTCGAAGGCGATCACGTCGTCGGCGAGATCACGGAGCGCGATCAAGATGGCCGTCCCGATCCGCAGACCACGGAGCGGATCGTGTTCGCTCGCACGGGTGGTGGCACCGCCGCGCCCCGCCCTGCCCCGACGCAGGCGAAGGCTCCCGCTGCCCCTGCGCGCCAGCAGCCCGCCGCGCCTGCTCTCGATGGCGGTGATCTGCGCGGCATCGCGGGGCGCGTGAAGACCAACTTCAAGGCCGAGGCCGGTACCAAGGTCCTCGCCGCGGGTCAGCCGCCGCTGACGCGCGCGTCGGTCAACGCGTTCACCCAGGTGCTGCGCCTGACGTTTGGTGTCGAGCTCACCGAATCGGAGTACGAGGACACGTCCGCGGTGTTCGTGAGCTACTACAAGTCCGGCGACGCGCAGACCCGCACGATGCTCGCCACGGGATGGCAGGCGATCCTGACCGAGCTGAACAAGGCCAGCGGCCCCGAGCGGCAGCAGGCGATCGAGGAGGTGCGGAACGTGCTCGCGCAGCGGTTCGAGAGTGGCGCACAGGCGGGCAACGCCTGGGCCGCCGCGATGACCGCGACGATCCAGAAGCGGACGCAGACGGTCGCGACGATGAAGGGGCCGATGCCGGACTACGCGAAGAAGGCGACGATGCACCAGCAGATGACCGAGGCCGACCTCGAGGCCTCGATGGAGATGCTCTATTTCATGTGGGTCGCGTCGGGACGAGATGCTTCGCTGGTGACGCCCGAGGCCACGGCGACGGTGCGCATGGCGATCGTGCAGAACTTCGCGACGTTCCCGGCACAGGTCCAGCTGTTCTTCGCCAACGCACAACAGGTGTACGCGGCGCTGCGTGGACAGTGGGCCCAGGCCTCGGCCGCACAGCGGGCGCAGATGGCGCAGCAGTTCGCGATCAGCCTCGACCAGCTCGGCCTCACCGTGCCGTCGCGCGGCGGCGGAGACCGGATCTCTGCCGGTGGCGCGTGGTCCGACGTCAACGGGAAGTCGCACGGCGAGTGGGCCGGCGAGATGGTCCAGGGCCTCGCGGGCAGCAGCTACCACAGCTCGTGGTGAGCGGCGCCTGTCGCTTCACTCTCCTCTGAGGGTAGGCAGTCAGCTGTACAGATGACCCGTCCGGCAGCCGGCGCGCTTCAGCACCTTGGCGAGGGGACAGAACCCCGTGAACGCGGACTGCAGGAGGTTCGCGCCGACGAACCCGGTCAGCAGCAGGAACTTCATGCTGACGGTCGCGGCGAGCACGGTGCCGAGCAGGATCATCGTACCGGCGAACACGAGGATGAGACGATCGATCGTCACGGTGGGACCTCTACGTCGGCAAGAGCCGGTCACCGCGCAAAGGGTTCTCCGCCGGATCGAACCCTTCACCGTGCGCCCGGCTCTCACCTGATGGACCGTCCGCGAGCCTGGTCCGGCACGAAAGGTGCTTTCTCTGGTCACCACCGTGTGTGGTCCCCGATCCAGCGGTTGATAGCGAATGACTTGCGCGCAGTGCTCGCGCTGCGCAAACCCTGCGGCTCGTCGGCCTCGCCGATGACAGAGGAGTTCTATGACCGAGATCCGCGTCTTTGACCCAGCCATGTGTTGCTCGACGGGCATCTGTGGCCCGTCTGTTGATCCCAAGCTCGCCCGCTTCGCCGCGGACCTCGCCTGGCTGAAGGACCAGGGTGTCGCCGTCGAGCGGTTCAACCTCGCGCAGCAACCGGCCGCCTTCGCCACCGACCCGGCTGTGGTGGCGGCACTCGAGGCCAAGGGGGAGGCGAGCCTTCCACTCGTGAAGGTGAACGGCGAGGTCAAGAGCAGTGGCGTGTTCCCATCCCGCGACGAGCTCGCGATCTGGGCCGGCGTACAGGAGCGTACCGCTGCACCGCAGGCCGGTGGCTGCTGCGGATCTGCGGACCAGGTCGAGGACGAGGACGAGGGCGGGTGTTGCGGTGGCGCCAAGCGCGCCGCGACCGATCCGAGCAAGGCGACATCGAAGCGCTGTTGCTGCGACTGACCGGACCGCCATGGCCACGCTGATCGAGCATCCGACACGCATCCTGTTCTTCACGGGCAAGGGTGGCGTGGGCAAGACCTCCGCGGCCTGCGCGACGGCCATCGGCCTGGCCGACGCGGGCAAGCGCGTGCTGCTCGTCAGCACCGATCCCGCGTCGAACCTCGACGAGGTGCTCGGAGTCACGCTCTCGGCGACCCCGACGGCGGTGCCGGCCGTACCCGGCCTCTCGGCGCTCAACATCGACCCGGTGCGTGCGGCCCAGACCTACCGAGAGCGCGTCGTCGGGCCCTATCGAGGGGTGCTTCCCGCGGTCGCGATCGCGAGCATGGAGGAGCAGCTCTCGGGTGCGTGCACCGTCGAGATCGCCGCGTTCGACGAGTTCTCGAAGCTGCTCGGTGACGAAGCACGCACCGCGCAGGTCGACCACGTCATCTTCGACACCGCCCCGACGGGACACACGCTGCGCCTGCTCGAGCTGCCCGCTGCGTGGACGAGCTTCATCGACGCGAACGTGGGCGGGACCTCCTGCCTCGGTCCGCTCTCCGGGCTCGCCGCGCAGAAGGCGCTGTACGCGGCCTCGAACGAAGCGCTGCGCGATCCTGCGCGCACCACGTTGGTCCTCGTTGCGCGACCCGATCGATCGTCCCTGGTGGAGGCCGAGCGAACACGAGCCGAGCTCGCACAGCTCGGCGTCGCGAATCTCCGGCTGATCGTGAACGGGATGTTCCACGCACGCGATCCCCGCGACCCCACCGCCGTTGCGATGGAGGCACGCGGCCAGGCCGCGCTCGACGCGCTCCCACTCGGCCTGCGCACCGTCGCGCGGATCGATGTCCCACTGCTGCCGTTCGGGCTCGTCGGGATCGATGCACTCCGTGCAATGGGCACGACGGGCGGAGGCTTCCGCGATGTGCCGCCGCCGCCCGCGCGCCATCCGTTTCACGGCGAGCGTCTCGACGCGCTGGTCGACGATCTGGCCGTTTGCGGCAAGGGCGTCGTGATGACGATGGGCAAGGGCGGCGTTGGAAAGACCACCGTCGCGGCGCGCATCGCGATCTCGCTCGCCCGGCGTGGCTTCGCGGTCACGCTGACGACCACCGACCCGGCGGCCCACGTGGACCAGGCGATCCGTGAGTTCGGCACGGGCACGTCGAAGCTCCAGGTGACCCGCATCGATCCTGCGCTCGAGGTGCGGCGCTACACCGCGGAGGTGCTCGCCGCCTCGGGCGACGGGCTCGACGCGCAGGGCAAGGCGCTTCTCGAGGAGGACCTCCGAAGCCCGTGCACCGAGGAGATCGCCGTGTTCCGCGCCTTCGCCGAGACCGTCGCGGGCGGAGCGGACCGGTTCGTCATCATCGATACCGCACCCACCGGGCACACGCTGCTGCTCCTCGATGCCGCCGAGTCCTATCACCGCGAGGTGTTGCGCAAGCCGAGCGGCAGCCCGGACGCCGTGCAGCAGCTCCTGCCGCGCCTGCGCGACCCGAGCTTCACGCACGTGGTGCTGGTGACGCTCCCGGAGGCGACACCGATCCACGAGGCCATGCAGCTCGAGCGCGACCTCGCACGTGCGGCCATCGTGCCCTTCGCCTGGGTCGTGAACCAGAGCCTGACGCCGCTCCAGCTCACCGATCCCGTGCTCCTCGTGCGTCGGGCGCACGAGACCACACATCTCCAGGAGCTCGCAGCCCACGCGAAGCGCATCGTGCTCGAGCCGTGGAGTGCATCTCCTGCAGGCTCCGCACGCAGCACGCGTTGACTCAGAACAGCAGCGCGTCCACGTCGCACGGGGCCGCCGCAGCGAGCGGACTCTCGACGACATCGAGCTCGCGCGTGATCGGCTACGCCACCAGTGGCAAGCAGATCGTGAATCGGGTGCCGCGTCCCACGTCGCTCTTGACCTCGATCGTTCCCTCGGCGCGCTCGACGAGGATCCGCGCGGTGGCGAGACCGAGTCCGGTGCCGCGGCCGATCGGCTTGGTCGTGAAGAACGGCTGGAACAGGTGCGAGAGGACGTCGCGTGGCATCCCAGCGCCGTCGTCCTGCACGTCGATCACCACGCGCTCGTGCTCACGTGTCACGCGGACGGCGATGGTGCCCTCGTCGGCGATCGCGTCGTTCGCGTTGAGAACGAGGTTCGCGCAGATCCTCGTCAGGTCGTTGGCTCCGATCCCGACCCAGGCATCGTCGTCTGCGCGGATCTCGAGCGCGACGCGTGCGGGGAGCGTGCGGCGGACGAGCTTGGGGAGCGAGCGAACGACGTCGCCTGCGTTGCCGCGCTCGTCGGTGGGCAGATCGGCGTGGGGTGCGAAGGCGGCGAGCGAGCGCATGGTGCTGCGAGCGCTCTGCGAGACACTGATCACGTCATCGAGCGCCTCGGAGGGCAGCTCCGCGGCGAGAGCTCGCGCGCGGGTCTCGATGATCGCGAGCGCTGCACCGATCTCCGCCCCGACCTCGGCGGCGAGCTCGGCGATCTGATCGGTCCGGCGAGCGCGCGAGATCTCGACCTCGACCAGATCGCGCTCGGCGCGCTCGACCAGCTCACGCGCGAAGGTGGCCTCGATCTCACGTCGGGCGTTGACGAGGTGACGGACGGCGTAGCTGACGATCGCGACGATGCCGATCGCGGCGGTGATCGCGGCGAACGACGAGCGGCGCCACGCCGAGACATCGAGGAGCTCCAGGGCGGGTGACGCACCGAACGCGCCGGTGGCGAACACCAGGCCCAGGGTGAACGGCGTGGCGACGAGCGCGAAGGCGATGCGCCACCACCAGCGCCGCGACATGAACACGAACGCTACCGTGATCGTGGCGACGTAGACCACGCCCATTCCAAACCACGGGCCGAAGGAGGCCAGATACGCGACATTCGCGCTGAGCGCGAGGACGATGTACGCGACGGGCGTCCACGGCGCGCGACCGAGGAGGCCGAGCAGGCCGCTGACAGCGAGTCCGAACGCGATCGCAGCGGTGACGATGCTACGGGCCGAGGGATCATGACTGATCGCGACTATCTGGTTGACGGTCGCGGCAGACGCGCCGACGAGCGCCGCCCGATCCAGGACGCGGCGCATCTTCGTACGGAGGCTATCGGCGAGGGGGAAGCTCATCGGGTGGACGGATCAGGAAGCGCCGCCTCGAGATCGGCGGCGGTAAACGGTTTGGCGACGAAGGTGAGAGGTGCGCCGCTCAAGCGTTCGCTTCGGAGGTCGTCGGCATTGAAGCCGGAACACACGATGATCGGCCGCATCGGCGCCCGCTCGAACGAAGCGATCGCGATGTCCTCGCCCGAGCCGTCGGGGAGCTGGAGGTCGGTGATCAGGAGATCGGGATTGGCCGCGAGGAGTGCGAGGCCCTCGGCCATGGAGCTCGCAGGCGTGACCTCGTAGCCACGGCGCGCGACGAGCTGACACAGGCGGCGCAGCACCATCGGCTCGTCCTCGACGACGAGTGCGGTTCTCAAGCGGCCACGCGGCCGGGGCGCTCCGCTGCGATCACTCGACGCGCGGGGGAGACACACCGCGACGGCGAGCGGGTCGCCCGCGTCACTGATGGTCAACGAGCCTCCCGATTGGCCCACGAGCTGTCTCGCGGCGGAGACGCTGAGCTGCACCTGCATCGCGCGCGGCCGGATCGCCGACGAGGTCTTGGTCTCGACAGCGCGCAAGGAGATCTCGAGCTGCCCGTCGGACACGCCGCGAGTCGCCAGCGCGAGCCGGGTGACGCCCGAGCGATGTGCACCGACGAGGAGGCCGAACAGGATCTGCTCGAGGTGTTCGGGCGAGACGGCAAGCTGGGCGTCATGCTCGAGCTCGAGAGCGACGGTGAGCCCCGGCGCGACGCGCTCCACGCGCTCGAGGCATGCGCGGATGGTCGTGCCGAGGTCGGCGACCGAGGTCGTTGACGAGGGGAACTTGCGACCGATCCACAGAAGATCTCGCACGAGATCGGCCGCGTGGTGCGACGCGGACTCGAGCTCGGTCACGTGCCGGCGCTGCTCGGAGGTGGTGACGCCCTGCGCGAGGTCCTCGAACGAGGCGAAGATCGCCGCGAGCGCGTTGTTCACGTCGTGCGCGACACCGCCTGCCAGGCGTCCGACCATCTCGACCTGCGCGAGCTCTTCGAGCTCCAGCCGAGAGGCTTCGAGCTGGCGCCGAGTCTCGGTCCCGCGCTGATAGGCGTCGGCGGCACGCGTGTACGAGGCCTCGAGAGAGGCGACGAGCGCAGAGAGCACGCGCATCCCGACCCACAGCAACAGGCCGCTCGCGATGGCGGTGGCCAGCCACAGGGACGTGTGGACCTCGAAGCGACCGTCGACGGACTCGAGGCCAATGGTTCCGCCGAAGCCTGCCCGCGCGATCACCGCGGCGATCACCGCGACCACCACGACGACGAGGTACGCGCGCGGCAGGAACGCACCGGCGAACAGGACAGCGAGTCCGATCATGGCGCCGGACCCGGTCACCGGTCCGATGGTCCACAGCGTACCGAGCGCGGGGATCAGCGTCACGATCGCGTAGCCCACGCCACGCCACGGGGCGCGGCCGGCGCGACCGAGCACGGCCATCGTGAGCGTGAACGCGAGGCAGAGGGCGCCGATGACGATCCAGACGCCGGCTACTGACGGTCGCCCGACGGCAACGGTGATCACGAGGAGCGGGATCGCGATGATCAGCGTGCGATCTGTCTCGGCGAGCACGGGCTCGGCAGCCCGCTCTCGAGTTGGGACAGACACTGGTAGGACATCGACCGCTCCGGGTGCCGATCGAGGGGGTGTCTGTCGGATGGTGTGCGTTCAGCTCGCCGCGTAGCCCGAGAACTCGCGCTTCCACAGAGGCTGAAGCAACGGATCCCCGTCGACGCCGCTCGCGATCGCGAACAGCTTCGGCGCGTTGTCCTTGAACCAGTTGCGTCGCGGGCGCCAGTGGCTCGCGGCCGAGACGTAGACATCGAGCATGCTCCGCTGCTCGCCGAGGAACCACGGCCCCTTCGCCGCACCCTCGTATTGCAACCACAGCTGCTTGCGATGGGCATGCGTGGCGCTGAACAGCTTCGGCCCTGCCTCCTCACCGACCCACTTCGCCGGCGTATCGCCGTAGGTGAACGTCGGGTAGATCTACAGTCGCGGCGCGACACGCGGGCTGCGTCGCCCTTCTGGTACGCTGGTTCGATGGTGCGTCGGGTGTTCTACGTGACGTTGGTCGCAGTCCTGGCCACGGGTTGTGGTGATGACGCCGGGACACCAGGTGGGAAGGTTCCGCCGAGCGTGATCCGCGCCGGCATGGGCTGGCGAACCGTGGCGACCTATCCCGACGAGCCGGATCCGGCCGCCGGTTACTTCCCCTACGACTTCGCGCCGGTCCGGGCGGACTTCATCGGTGCCACGGCAGGTCGCGTGCACATGAGCGTCCGCGAGCGAGCGCCCGGCGCGCCAGCCGGCTCGGGCCTCTCCAACGGTGAGGATGTCTGGATCTCGTTCGACGCGACCCACGAAGACCACCCGCCGCTCCATGGCGCCTTTCGCGGCGATGGCTTTGGCGTGCCGGCCGTCCGCGACCGGGCCGACGCGTACTACGCATGGAACGCCTATCTGTCGTTGCACCGCTTCACGCTGGATCCGGTGAACGACACGTACACCGACGAGGAGGTCCTCTCGGTCGCTGACGCGGCGATCGGTCCCGAGGACGAGCGTTCGCTGATCGTGACCCCGGCGCTCGAGATTGCCGTCGTCGGCGACGGACCGGATGCGTCCGGTGGCGTCGCGTGCCCATCGGCGCTGTATCTACGACCTCAGGGCGCGAGCACGGTGCAGAACTTCATCGCCGAGCGGCGCGAGCTCGTGCTCCCCGACGACCTGTTCATGGACACGATCACCACCTTCTGCGATCAGGTGGCATATCCCGGGCGCAACAGCGCCGCGTTCTATCCACCCGGAGGGCGGCCGTACCTGTTCGAGCTCGTCCGTTCACCCGGGGGGCGCGTCCACCTCGACGTGCTCACGGGCGTGGCGGAAGCGTCGTCGACGCCAGGGAGAAAGATCCTGCGCAGGGTGGCCATGCAGCCGGTCGCGACGACCATCCACGAGATCCATGTGGTCACGACACCGAGCAACGCCTGGGTCGTGCTCGTCGACACCGTCGCGAACACCTGGGCCGTCTATCGCTTCGACCGCGCGACCGCGACCCTGTCCCTGGACTCCACGGTGCCAGCACCAGGCGCGATCGAGGACAGCGTCGGCGACAACTCCGATCTGGCCGCCACCGACGATGGAACGCTGTACGCGATGATCCGCCCGCCCCTTGGGACGCTCGTCCCGCCGCGCATCGTGCGCATCGCGAACGGGCAGGTGACGGAGCTGTGGAACGACTCCATCGCTGTGACGGGCTACACCCTGTGGCGGCTGTACTCGACCGGGGCTCGAATCTACACGGTGGTGAGCCAGACCTATCCGGTGACCTTCACCGCGGGCGGCCCGCACACGTATCTCCGCCCGCGCTGGTCGTTCATCACGCCGGACATCGTCGACGTGCCGACGCCGCAGCTCGCGGATGCTTTGCCGGAGCCGCCCGCTTCGTGCAATCCGCTGGCGACGTCGCCGTGCCCGACCGGTCAGGTGTGCAGCGTGGGCCCGAGCCGCAACGGGTTCGCGTGCAAGCAAGCGGGGACCGCCGGCCTGTGCGCCGGGTGCGTGCCGGGTGGCTCGCCGGCGTGCGGACCCGGATACTGGTGTCGCCTCCTCGATGGGCAGGACCCGAACAGCGGCGCGTGCTTGCGCCTGTGTTGCGACCAGGCCGACTGTGGCTCGCCGACCTGCGTGAAGAATCTATTGGCGTCGCCCGTCGGCTACTGCGGCAACGCCATCAACTTCACGCCGACGTGTAGTGGCATCCCGGCCGTCGCCCCCTCGGGCGGGTCCTGCGTTCCGTGAGTGGACGCAGCGCACGTCGGCGAGCTGGTTAGCGGCTTGTCCGAAGCTCGAGGTACTTCTGGTTCCACCAGACGACGAGCTTCGTGTGCTGATCCAGCGGGATCCAGCTCACGTTGTCGTCGAGATCCGGAGCGCCGCCGAACACCAGCGGCGTGACGTACCACTTGATGCGCCCGTGCACCTTCTCGTCGGGCTCGAGAGTGGGGCCGTCGGCGATTTCGAATGGCGCCAGGTACGACGGATCGGTGGGGACGGTGGGGATCGTGAAGCGCGCGCCCCGACTGTCCTCGATGATGAAGTCATCCCAGCTTCGGAGGCCGAGCAGGCGATATCCGGGGAGCGTGGACGTGAGGCCGTAGGCGGCGTGAAGCCGAGCCGCGTCCTCATCGAACAGGATCAAGTAGTCGTCGCCGCTCCATCCCTCACGCATTGCTGTGCAGCGAAGCTATCATCACGGGTGGCGAATGCGGATTCGCGCGAGCACATCGACAAGATCGCGCTCGCCGAGTTGGTCGGACGACGGACGCGAACTATGATCGGCGGTAGATGGGGCGTACCGTCGGGATCGACATAGGCACTACGACGTCGTGCATCGCCGTCCTCGAGGACAGCCGGGCAATCGTGATGCACACCGAGTCCGGCGACCGGACGATTCCGTCCTTGGTCTCGTGGAACGAGGACGGCGAGGTTGCCGTTGGCCGCGACAGCAGGCGGGAGTGGTTCAGCAACTTCGACGCCACCGTGTTCGGCGTGAAGCAGTTGCTCGGACGCAAGGCGAGCGACCCATACGTGCAAGAGCTCGCCAGGCAGTGGCCGTACGCCGTGGTTGCCGCCACGAACGGTGACGCGTGGATCGACGTCGCCGGGGCGCGGCGCTCGCCCAACGAGATCGCGGCGCACCTACTGGCGAACATCAAGCGCGTCGCCGAGCACTACCTGGACGACACCGTCGTCGAGGCCGTGGTCGCCGTGCCGGCGTCCTTTGACGACGTGCAGCGGCAGGCGATCACAGATGCCTGCGCGATCGCGGGGCTCACACTGCGGGCGCTCCTGGACGAGCCGACCGCGGCGGCGCTCGCGTATGGTGTGCACCGGCAGCATGACCAGCGGATCGCGGTGCTCGACCTGGGAGGTGGCACGCTCGATGTGTCGATCGTCTGGATCGAGCACGGCGCGTCCAAGGTGCTGGCGACGCGTAGCGATCCGTCGCTCGGCGGGGATGCGTTCGATCGCGCGATCGTCGGCATGCTCGCGGACGACTTCATGGCCGAGCACGGGGTGGATCTGCGGCGGGTTACAGGGCAGGACCCGAGGCCGGTCCCGACGCCTGTCTGGCTGCAGCAACAGCTCAAGGCGTGCGCCGAGCGCGCAAAGATCCAGCTGTCGAGCGCGACGATGGCCAACGTCACCATGCCGTTCATCGTGAATGTGGAGCAAGGGCCCTTGCACCTGGAGCGCGAGCTCGATCGCGGCCAGCTCGAGCATGCATGTAAGGCGCTGCTCGATCGCCTCGAGTCACCGTGCCTCGCCGCATTGGTCGCCGCGCGCTGCACGCCGTCCGATCTCGATCACGTGCTGCTTGTCGGTGGCATGGCGCGGATGCCGGCCATACAGGAGCGCGCGGCTGCCGTCTTTGGTAGGCCGGTCCGGACCGGGGCCAACTCCGATCACACAGGGGGAAACCCCGACGAGATCGTGGCTCTGGGGGCCGCCGTGCACTCGGGCATCCTGCGCGGCTAGCCCTGGAAGCGGACCGCACAACGGGTAGCCCCTGGAGTCACCCATCTGCACGACTGCGCCTGTGGGTGAGCGCGTCAGGGCGCGGTCGGGAAGCGCAGCGTCACGCGCACCGGGTTGTGGTCCGAACGCCCCTCGGCGCCGAGCACGGACGCTTCGAGCACGTCCCCACCGAGTACGAAGGCGTGATCGATGTCCTGTGACTTCTCGCTCGGCGCTTGCCGTGGGCGCGTGTGAAGCCCGTCGAGCGGCACCGCAGCGACGAAGCCCTCGCCGAGGTCGTGCGCGCACGTGGCGCGGTCCGCGTTGAAGTCACCGCACACCACTGCGAGGCCGGGTGCTTGTCGCGCTTCGACGGCGAGCCGCGCGAGCTGGGCGGTCCGCTTCTCGCCATAGCTCACGTGCGCGTTGATCACGGTCGTCAGGTTCGCGAGCTCGACGCGCTGGAAGCCCTTGCCGGCGTCGGTCGGGAACGCCTCGGCACGCACGAGTCGCGCACCGGTGTCGCGCACGATGATCACGAGGTATTCGGCGGGATCGCGCATCGCTTCGGTGGTCGGCTCGCGGAACGTGGGCACGCGCGGGTACCTGGTGACGAACAGCTCGCCTTTCTCGATGTCGCGCAGCATCGCGAGCTGATCGCCGGAGACTTCCTGCAGGCAGATCACGTCGGCCTTGGTGGCCGCGATGAAGTCCGCGATCGAGCCGATGCGCGTGCGCTCGTCGGTCCACTGGCGGATCGCGGGCTCGCTCCAGTTCACCGCGTGAATGCGGTGGAGGACGTTCCAGCTCACGACGATCACGTCGCTACAATACGCTCAGCTTGGAGCGCGGTGTCGATCTCCGCGTGAGAGGCGGTAGCCGGCGCCGGCCGATGGAACCGAGCGCTGGGTATTCGCCGACACGAACGGTTCCCACTTCAGTGATCACCAAGGCGCGCGGAGCCACGCGATGAGCATCGCGTCAAACAGACCCGCCGCCACTAAATGCCGAGGTCCGGTCAGTCCGCCTCGACCGGGCACTCCCAGCCATCGTAGTCGCCGCCCTGTCGCTGCGCAGCCCTGAACAACGTCATGACCACCGCGTGAATGGACGCGAGGTCGACGTCATCGGCTCCCCGGGAGGCGGCAGGGCGGGTGGCCCCCCCCCCGGGCCCGTCGCCGGGGGCTGGCGCGGGGGGCCCTCGCCCAGGAACCGATCGCGCGCAGCGGCCGTCGGGAAGTAGATCCAGTGGTCGACCTGACGAGCCTTCGTGAGGGGATCACCGGCCGAGATCAGTGACGCGACGGTCTGTCGGTCACCTTCGAGCTGTTCGGAGTCGTCCAGGTCGTCGCTCATCGTCGAGATGCTGCGCCCTCCAGGATACCCCCGGCGCGGGCCAAGACCGGAGTGCGAAAGCGCGCGCGTTGCGTCCCAGTCGTTCACAGCTCGAACCAGTGCATCGAAGGCCGGTGGACGTCAGTCTGTCTTGCCGCGGGCTGCTCCGGTGTGCAGATCGAACTCCAGCTCCACATCGAAGCCCACGCGAGATACACCACCGTAGCGGGATACGCGGATGAAGCCGGGCTCCTCCGATCGCGTCTTCGTCGCGCGCTCGAGGTCGGTCCAGGGCGGGCTCCACGAGTGCGTCGCCAACTTGACGTATCCGAACCGATCGTCTCGCTTCACGATCCCATCTCGGATGTTGCGCAGGTCGAGATGCTGCACTTTCCAGGAAGTGTCATCCCCCCAATGGCATCCCCAGACGAAGCCGGAGTCGCCTGATGGCCATTCCCGATCCTCGCTCCAGCTCTCGCTTCCCGGGATGATCGACCCGTCATGCACGTCCCACCAGTCGGGCACATAGAAGCCAACAGGACAGAAGCCCATACCCGGCTCCTCTTCGGTCTCTTCCGCGATCACGGTGCCGGTGGCGAGATCGAGCACCGCGGTTCGGGTGTAGTTCGGCGAGATCAGCGCGTAGTGGTGACCGCCCTGCCGAAATGGCTCGAACGTGTGCAGCATCGCGTAGCTTCGAACGTACTCGCCCACTTTCTGAAGCCCGCCCGCTGCATCGGTCCGGCGGAGGACCTCGACGACCGTCGAATCCCAAGTACCCGGCGCGTTCGCTCGCTTCGTGAGCCTCACCGCATACGCATCTCGCGGCTTCGGGAGGTCGGGCAGCTCGAAGTCCGTCTCGACGATCACCCGACGCACGACAAATCCTTGGTCGTGGTACTGGGCGGCCCAGTTCTCACCGTTCATCTCCCGAGCTTGAAGCTTTGCGATCTCCGCGTGCGCTTCTTCCTCGGTTCGGTACGTGCCAAAGCCGAGGTCTTGCTCACGCCCCTCGTGACATCCGTAGATCCGGAACACTACGTCGCCGCGCATCGCGTACCTCCCGTGACGCTCGAGTCTACGCCGCCGATCGCCTCATCGGCCCGCCCGCGCACCGCCTCGCAGTGAGTCACTTCGAACGGGCCAGGTGCGCGCGTGCACGCTGCCAAACTACCTCGAACTCGGCGCGATCGATCGCGACGTGCGGAAAGCTGGAGGGATGGTCGACGAGAGGGAGCGGATGATCGGCGAGGGAGCCGTACGCCTTCAACCAACCTGGCGTGAGTCGAACCTTCATGGCCTCGCTAGTTGGCGCCTGGCGCCCGCTCGGAGTGCAGCTCCTTCAGCCGCGCATAGCAGGCGTCGCAGACCACCTTCAGGTCTACGAACCGCTTGAAGGCTTCCGTCCATGGTTGCCCAGGCGTGTGTCGCTGCTCGCACTCGTTGCACCACGCGAGCGGATCATCCGGGTCCATGTCCTCGACGAACCCAAGAACAACATCCGTCGCTTGGAGCAGATGGCAGCACACGATCGTTGCCGTGCGCGTACCGTGCGCTTCGCACTCGACGGTCCGATCATCGTCGGCCCCTTGCTCGTTGCTCATCGCGGGTCCCTCACCGGCAGAATGCCCCGCCCTGCTGCTCGGCGCACGAGCCCGAAAACGCGAAAATCCTGGGTGGGGCTACCACTCAGGATCTTTGCGTTAAGTCGCGGAGCGGACGGGACTCGAACCCGCGGCCTCCGGCGTGACAGGCCGGCGTTATAACCGACTTAACTACCGCTCCAGAATCGTTCGTTTTTCAGCGCCCTCGAGCCGATCCGCGATCGGCCCTTGGAGGCGTGTTTCTAGATGGATCACGCGGCCCTGTCAAGGCCTCGTGGGCGAAGCAGGATTCGAACCTGCGGCCACCGCCTTGTAAGGGCGACGCTCTTCCGCTGAGCTATTCGCCCGCTCGGGGACGGTCCTAAGTCGGTACCCCGTGGCGTGTCAAGGGTCTACGCGGGCGCCGGCCTCAGGACGAGCCGCCGGAGCCATCCAGCGTGGTCGGGCGGTCGAGATCGATGTTCGCGCTCGTGGCCGCCAGGAGGCGCGCCGTCAGCTCGGCGGCGGAGGGGATCTCCATCGAGGGGACGTCCCAGACCCGGAGGGTGCCGTCGCGCGAGCCGGTGACCAGGTGGTCGACGTCCCGCCACTCCACCTGATCGACCGCGCCGGCATGGCCGCGGAGGATGCGGTGGCGCTGCGAGGCGAGCTCCCAGATCCGGATGGTCTTGTCGTAGCTGGCGGAAGCGAGCCGGGTGCCATCGGGCGAGAACGCCACGTCCATCACGAGATCGGTGTGGCCCTTGAGGGTGGAGAGCACCGCGCCCGTGGTGGCGTCCCACACCTTGATCGTGCGATCGCCCACCGCGCCCGCGATCCGCTTGCCGTCCGGGGAGATCGCCGTACGCGAGACGCGATAGCCGTTCGGCAGCTCGATCACGTGGTCGCCATCGAGGAGCGCGAGGGTGGTGTCGCAGCGATACATGATCAGGCGGTTGTGCACGGGCTCGAACTCCGCGTAGGCCACGCACCACTTGCCGCCCTTGCCGAGGGTCTTGATCGTGCCGTCGGGATAGATCATCTCGGCCTCGTCGCCGATCTGCGCGGCCACCCGGCCATCGGCGGAGAGGGCGAAGCCGCGCACCGGGCTCGTGCCGTCGATCAGGGTGGTGCCCGCGCCCGTGGTGGTGTCCCAGCGCCGGAGCGAGCCATCGTACGAGGAGGTGTAGAGGTACTTGTCGTCGCGCGAGAACTCCGCGCGGCTGATCATGCCCTTGTGGCCCGAGAGCTTGACCGGTGCGCCGGTGCGATGGCGGACCTCCATCGAATAGTCGGCGTTCGGCACCATCAGGAGCTCGCCATCGGTGGAGGGCGCCGCGAGGCCGAGGTTGTGCAGCTCGCCCGCCCACGAGAACAGCGGCGTGCGCTGGCCGGTGGTCAGGTTCCACCGCGCCACGCCGGTGGAGGTCTTGATCTGGGCCTGCTCGCCCTCGACGGCCATGTTCTCGATCACGTCGCCCTCGGTCAGCACGCGCGAGCCGGGCTGATCGAGCGTCCACACGCGCACGCTGCCGTCGAGGCTCGAGGTGGCGACCTGACGCTCGTCGGCCGAGAACCGCGCCCGATAGACATCGTCGTCGTGGCCCCGGAGGACCATGGTGGAGTTGCCGTCGGAGACGGTCCACACGCGCGCGGTGCCATCATCGCTCGCGCTGAGCAGGCGGCGGCCATCCTTGCTCCACTGCACGGAGTACAGGGCATCGGTGTGGCCGCGCAGCTCGCGCACGGCACCGGTCGCGAGGTCGACGAGGACGATGTCGTGGCGATGGCCGCACAGGGCGATGGTCTTGCGATCGGGCGACCACTGCACGGACAGCAGCTTGTTGTCGTACGGCGCGAGCTTCTTGAGCGGCCCGCCGGCGAACGGCACGGCCCACACGGTCTGGCCGTCGTGGATCACCACGAGGTCGCCCTTCGGTGACAGCGCGATCTGCGCGATCGCCTTCTCGGTCTGGCCGAGGGCGCGCGGCGGCGTGCCGCTGCCGGTCAACGCCGCGACGGTGTTCGGGCCGGTGACGACGATCTGGCGCGTCCAATCCTCCGAGGCGATCGCCGTGCGCAGGGAGGTCCGCGAGCCGAGCGCCGCGACCTCGCCGCCGGTCAGCGGCACCACCTCGAACAGGCCCTTGTCGCGATCGACGAGCACGTGCGTGCCATCGGGCGAGAACCGCAGCGACGAGACCATGCGGCCGCCGCCTGGCAGGAGGGTGCGCGGCGTACCTCCACCGGAGATCGGCCAGCTCATCACCTCGCCGAGCGTGCCGCCGGTGATCACGGTGTGGCCGTCCGCGGTGAGCTCGAGGACCTCGGGCGACGACGGCGTGGTGCCGAGCACGCGGACCTGGCCGGTCTGGAGGTCGTACGCGCGGATCTTGCCATCGCGCACGGCGACGACGAGCGTGAGGCCATCGGGTGTGAACGCGGCGTCGAGCACCCAGTCCCCCGGGCGGAACACGTGGCGCGCCACCCCGAGGGAGAGGGCCTCGTCGATCACGTCGAGCACGTGGGCGCGATCGTCGTCGGCGATCGCATAGGTCTTGAGCCAGGCGAGGGTCGCGGTGGGATCCTTGCGGAGCGCGGTCACCGCCTGCAGCTGCACGAGCTCGCGCTTCCGCTTCTCGGCCTGGTTCAGCGCATCCTCGGTGCGCACCCGCTCGCTGCGCGCGATGTTGCGCTCGTGGACCACGCGGCGGAACGATTCCACGCCCACCGCACCGAGCGCGATCGCGCTGGCGACGGCGATCGTCACCACGCCGCGGTGCTGCGACAGCTTCTTGCGAAGCAAGGCCCACGACGAGTACGTGTGCGCGCTGACCAGCTTGCCGGTCTGGTAGCGACGGAGATCCTCGGCGAGCGCGGTGGCGGTGGCGTACCGATCGCACGGGTTGCGCGCCATCGCCTTGGCGACGATGGTGCCGAGCTCCCCGGGGACGGCGGGCACCGCGGCGGCGAGCGGCGTGGGCGGACCGGCGAGCACGCGATCGAGCGTGGCCTGCGGCGTGGTGTCGGCGTGCGGCGGTGAGCCGGCGAGCAGCTCGTAGAGCACGGCACCGATCGCGTAGACATCCGCGCGCTCGTCGACCAGCTCGCCGCGCGCCTGCTCGGGAGACATGTACGCGGGCGTGCCGACGACCTTGCCGGAGACCGTCGAGCACGGGCCGGAGCCCGACGAGGGCACGTACTCGCCAGCCTCGGGCTCGGGCAGGTCCGTCTTGCGATCGCGCGCGAGCCCCCAGTCGACGACGATGGTCTCGCCGAACGATCCGACCATGATGTTCGAGGGCTTGAGATCGCGATGGATCACGCCCTCGGAGTGCGCGTAACCCACGGCGTCGGCGACGGCGATCACGTGCGGCAACAGCGCGAGCCGCTCGCGGAGCGAGGTGCAGCTGGAGATCTGCTCCTTGAGGGTCTTTCCCTCGACGAGCTTCATCACGTAGTACGGATCGCCGTTCGGCCAGCGACCGGCCTCGTGCACGGGCACGATGCCTGGGTGCTCGAGGCGCGCCGTGATCAGCGCCTCGCGCATGAACCGCGCTTCGTTCGAATCGTTGCGCCGCAGCAGCTCCTTCACCGCGACGGTGCGGCCGAGGCGCTTGTCCACCGCGCGCACCACACGACCGAGCCCGCCACGCGCGTGCTCCGCGACCTGCTCGTAGCGCTCGGGATCATCGACCACGGCCTGGGTGGGCGGCTGCGCGGGCTGCACCGGAGGCGCGCTCCGCGAGGACGTCTCGCGGGGAGCGAGCGTCTCGGTGCGATCCGGGACCGGGGGAGGAGGGGGCATCTGACCCTGGGGCCGTGGCTCAACCTGCCACGCCACAACGAGATTCCCATCTTCGCACCCCGGTTGACGAGGTCGCGATCGATTTCGGATGTTTCTGCCACACACGGTGGGTACAGTCCGCGCCCATGAGGATCTTGTTGGCCGCTTCAGTACTGGCGGCGTGCGGGCCGGCAGGCCGTGGTGAGGAGACGATCGATGCCCCGGGCATGGTCGGCGATGCACCTCCGGTGGTCGACATGTCGCGGGTCTACGCCCACAGCGGCGGCACCCTCTACCGCATGAATGCTCAAACGTTTGCAGCGGTTCCGATCGGCCCGATGGCCGGCATCGGCACCCAGAGCATGACCGACCTGGCGATCGACAAGGACGATCACATGGTCGGCATCACGCTCGACAAGCTGTACTCGATCGACCCTGCGACAGGTGCGGCAACGCTCGTGAAGGATCTGTCGCAGTCGGCGCAGGGGTTCACCAGCCTGTCCTACGTCCCCGATCCCGCGAACTCCACGGCCGACATCCTGGTGTCCGCGAACAGCATGGGCGACGTGTTCCAGATCGATCCCTCGACCGGCACCGCCACCAAGATCGGCAGCTACGGCATGGCCGGCACCAAGAAGATCGTCTCGAGTGGCGATCTGATCGGCGTGCGCGGCTTCGGCATCTACGCCACGGTGGACGTCGGCACGGATCCCACGGACTACCTCGCGAAGATCGATCCCGCGAACGGCTGGAAGGCCACGCCGATGCCGTACGCCACGATGCACGACGACGTGTTCGGGCTCGGCTTCTGGGCTGGCAAGATCTATGGCTTCGTCGACGGTGGCCCGAGTGCGAACGACGGCAAGATGATCCAGATCGATCCGCTGACCGGTGCGAGCACCGATCTCTCGTCTGGCAGCGTGCGCTGGTTCGGCGCGGCCGTCGCCACCGACGCGCCGATCATCCAGTAGCGCTCGCTCAGAACGCGTCGGGCCCGGCCCACGCCTCGACCGGCACCGGGCTGTTCCCGCCGAGCACGCCGTTGCCGAGCTGGTTCGAATCGTCCGAGCCCCAGCACCACAGCTGCCCGCCGGTGCGCGCGCAGGTGGTGGTGCAGCCGCCCTCGATCTGATCTACCCGCGCGCCGATCGACACCGTCGAAGCAGCGAGCTCTTCGGCGGCGCTGAAGCCTCCGCGACCGAGCTGGCCGTGATCGTTCTGGCCCCAGCACACCACCTCGCCATTGCGACGCCGCGCGCACGTGTGGAACGCACCCACGCCGACATCGACGGCATCGTCGACCCCGAGCACCTGCACGAAGGCCGCGCGCGCGGTGTTGGTGCCATCGCCGAGCTGTCCCGAGAAGTTAGAGCCGCGGCACCACACCGAGCCATCCGCGAGCACGGCGCACACGTGATCGTGGCACCCGCCGTCGAGATCCACGACCGGCGCCCGCGGTGCGAGCGACAGGATCGGCGTCGACAGCGGCTCGGTGCTGCAGTTGTCGAGCTCGGGTGAGGCCGCAGCGAACGCGCCCCAGCACCAGATCTCGCCGCTGCCGACCACGGCGCACGCGAACGCATCGCTGATCCCGAGATCGGTCACGCCCGTGACGCCCGCGATCGGCTTGGGCCCCGCCGGGTTGCCCTTGGTCCCCGTTCCATCCTCGCCGCAGCCGTTGCCGCCCCAGTAGCGCAGCGTGCCATCGGACAGGATCGCGGTGGAGCCGTGCTGCCCGAGCTCGACGGAGCGGACCGGCATCCCGAGCGAGATCGAGACGGGGACGGGCACGCGCGCGTCCTGATTCGCGGCGATCTGGAGCTTGTCGTTGGTGCCCCAGCACGCGAGCGCGCCATCGGAGATCAGGCACGACGTGGTCTCGCCGGTGCTGAGCGCATCGGCGGCGAGGTCGGTGCGGACCACCCGCGCGACGCTCGCACCGGGGAGATCGCCGGTGCCGAGCTGGCCCTCACCGCCGCGGCCCCAGCACCCCACGATGCCGGCCTCGGTGCGACCACAGCCATGATCGCCGCGCGCCGAGACCTCGACGAGCCGCGTGGCCTCGCCGAAATCCACGCGACCACAGCCTGCGGCGAGAGCACCGAGAGTGACTGCGAGCAGCGCGTTCACGAGCAGCGCAGCTTAGCTCAGCCCGCGAGCGGAGCGAGGAGATCGTCGAGGTCTCGCTCGGTGAGCGCGCCCGCGGCCGTGCCGCCGCGATCGAGGATCGCATCGGCGAGCTTCCGCTTGTGCCGCTGGAGCCCG
This sequence comes from Myxococcales bacterium, assembly GCA_016720595.1. Lineage (GTDB taxonomy): Bacteria > Myxococcota_A > Polyangia > Haliangiales > Haliangiaceae > JABFXX01. Next base: position 168,330 of record JADKKI010000019.1, on the reverse strand, counting down.
AGCATGCGCTCCTCCACCGAGCCGGCGACGATCAGATCGTGGACGAACACGGGCTTGGTCTGGCCGATCCGGTGCGCGCGATCGGTGGCCTGCGCCTGCGCCGCCGGGTTCCACCACGGATCGTAGTGGATCACGGTGTCCGCGCCGGTCAGGTTGAGCCCTGCCCCGCCCGCCTTGAGCGAGATCAGGAACACATCGGCGCGCCCGTTCTGGAACGCATCGATCGGCTTCTGGCGATCCGGCGTGTTGCCCGTGAGCGTCACGTGGCCGATACCCTTGGCGAGCAGCCCCTCGGAGACCAGGCCGAGCATGCGCGCGAACTGCGAGAAGATCAGGATCCGCCGCCCATCCGCGAGCTGGTTCGGCACGAGCTCGAGGAGCAGCTCGAGCTTGGCGCTCGCGGTCACATCGCGCGCCGCCTCGGAGGTCACCAGGCGTGGATCGCAGCAGACCTGACGCAGCTTGAGCAGCGCATCGAGGATCGCGATCGTGGAGCCCGCCATGCCGCGCGCCTTGATGTGCTGGCGGACATCGGCGTGCGCCGCCACGCGGATGCTCTCGTAGAGCTCGCGCTGCGCGCCGCTGAGCTCCACCGCGTTGACCAGCAGGGTCTTCGCCGGCAGCTCCGGCGCCACCACATCCTTGGTGCGGCGCAGGATGTACGGACGCACGCGATCGCGCAGCGCCTCGAGGCGGACCTTGTCGCCCTTCTCCTCGATCGGCTGACGGAACTGGAGCGAGAACTCCTCGCGGTGACCGAGCAGGCCGGGATTCAGGAAATCGAGGAGCGACCACAGCTCGCCGAGGTGGTTCTCGATCGGGGTGCCCGAGAGGCAGACCTTGTTGCTCGCATCGAGCGCGCGTACGGCCTCGGCAGCGAGGGCATCGTAGTTCTTCACCGCGTGGGCCTCGTCGAGGACGAGCAGGTGGAGGGGGAGCTTGGCGAGCTCGTCGCGATCGCGCGTGACCATCGGATAGGTCGTCACGATCACGTCGAACGTGCCGAGCTTGGGGACCTGCGCGTGGCGATCGGGGCCGTGGTGCACCGCGACGTTGAGCGTGGGCGCGAACCGCTTGAGCTCGCGCTGCCAGTTGCCGATCAGCGAGGTCAGCGTGACGATCATCGCCGGGCGAACGAGCCGGCCCTGCTCCTTCTCGATCAGCACGTGCGCGATCGTCTGCAGCGTCTTCCCGAGGCCCATGTCGTCGGCGAGGATGCCGCCCGCGCCGTGCTCGCGCAGGTGCTGGAGCCACGCCACGCCATCGCGCTGGTACGGCCGCAGCTCCGCGCACAGCGCCTCGGGCGCCACCACGCCGGCGGTGCGCCGCGGGCCGAGCGCGATCGCATAGGCCTGCTCGCGGAGCTTGGTGTCACCCACCCAGCGCAGCGGCCGGGTGCCATCGTGCAGCGTGGAGGACAGCTCGGCGATCAGCGGGGCGCGGATCGCGGGGGCGCGGACCTTGGTGCCCTCGCGATAGAGCTCGCACAGGACCTTGGCCAGGAGGCGGAGCCGCGCCGGCGGTACCGGGAGCCAGCGGCGCTCGTCCACGCGGACGGCCACGCAGCGGCGCGACGAGCGCGTGAGCGAGGTCAGGTCGCCCGCCATGTCGAGGAGCTCGAGCAGCGCCGGCAGGAGATCGATCCGGTGACCGTCGATCTCGATCCCGAGCTCGAGGCCGAACCAATCGGGGCGCTCGGGATCCGGGAGGGCCGAGGTGTACATCGGGGCCTCGGTCGGGACGATCTGCCACGGGTACTCGGGATCGATCTCGACGCGCCAGCCCATCGCGCGGAGCTGCGGCAGCGCGTGCGCGCCGAACGCGCACATCGCGTGGACGTCGCCATCGACCGCGAGGACATAGTCCACGCCGGAGCCGGGGCTGACCGCGCAGTCATCGAGGTGGGCGAGCTCGATGGCGCCGAGGCCTTCGAGTACGCGGGCGGCCTGGAGCTCGGCGTCCCGATCGCGGCCGGCCATCCCGGGCGCGGTCGAGCGGATCTTGCGACCGCCGTAGTCGAACTCGAGGCGGAGCATCGCGGTCTGGATCTCGTCGCCGTGGCGCGTGCCATCGTCGACGAACAGGGTGTCCGCGAACAGCTTGAGGCAGGGCACGCAGCGCGCCGGCGCCGCGACTCCCGTAGGCAAAGACATCTGTTCGTTCACCCTGCCGATCCGGAAGATCCGCGTCCAGTTTTCGGGCGCACGTTCATTTCGCTACGACACTGATCAGATGGCACGTGACGTTCCCCCCGCGTGCGGTTTGGTACGCTGCCCCTTGTGCCCCCGCGAACGAGCCTCCTGTTCACGTTCCGGTTGGTCCCCGCGATCAGCGCGATCCTCGCGCGCAAGGGCATCGATGCCGGCGACCTGCTGCGCGAGACCGGGCTGCCCGCCGAGGCGCTGCGGGGGGAGATCACGGCGCCCCTGCACCGGATCCAGGCGCTGATCGATCTCGCGGCCAAGCGCCTCGGGACCGAGCTGTTCGGCCTCGACCTCGCGGCGAGCCTGCCCGGCGGCGCCTACGGCACCACGGAGTTCCTGGTCCGCAGCGCGCCCACCCTCGAGGCCGGCCTGCAGGCCCTGTGCGAGTTCGCCGCGCTGATCAACCCGATCGGCCAGTTCCGCTACGCGGCCAACGCCACGGGCGGGCGCCTCCACTACACGGTGGCCTCCGAGCGCGACACGCTCGGGATGCAGTTCAACGAGTTCACGATCAGCTACACGGTCCGCCAGTTCAGCGCCGTGCTCGAGCGGCCCCTACCCCTCACCGAGGTGTGGTTCTCGCACACGCGCAAGACCAGCCCCGAGGATGTCGCGAAGCGGTTCGGCTGCCCGGTCCGGTTCCAGGCAGCGGACTGCGGGTTCGCCGTGGCCCGCGACGCGCTCGGGATCGTGCCGCGCACCGCCGATCCGCTGCTGTTCCAGTTCCTGCACCAGCAAGCGCGCGCACAGCTCGCCCGCGTGGGCCCGGTGGACATCGTGTCCCAGCTCGTGCGCGTGCTCGAGACCCGGCTCCCGAGCGGCGACCTCGGCGCGGAGGCCGTCGCACGGGCGATGGCCACCACGTCGCGGAGCCTGCAGCGGCACCTCGCCGAGGCGGGCACCACGTATCGCGATGTCCTCGTGCACGTGCGCACGCGGCGGCGCGCCGAGCTGCGCGGTGGCGGCGTGGCCGAGGCCGAGATCGCGAAGCAGCTCGGGTTCTCGGATGCGCGCGCGATGCGCCGCTCCCTCGACGACGACGAGGCCTGAGCGCCACAGCGAGATTGGTGCCTCCCGCTGCCGATCGAGTATCCATTTCGGAGATCAAACCCAGGAAGCCAGGAACCAAGGTCGGAGGACTTTCTCCAAACCAGTCCGCTGCCTTGCTTCCTAGCTTCCTTGGTTTGAACTCCGAGCACACGACTGGTGTGCGGTCGAATGGGCGAGGTCGAGCCAGCGCGTGCGCAGGACGCCCGCGCTCAGGGGACGAGGTTGATCGTCTGATCGTGATCGGGCGTGACGGTCTTGGTCACGCCGTTGCCGCTGATCTCGATCGGCCGCGTGCGACCGCGGAGCTTGATCGATTGCGGGGTCTTGCCGGCCTTCACGCCATCGACGGTGATCATCGTGGGACGGGGAGCGGTGATCGTGATCTCCACGCCGCCGAGCGCCTCGCCTTTGGCGGTGGGCTGACGCTGCATCACCATCACGACGATCACCACCAGGACGGCGACCATCACCGAGGTCAGGATCACCACGGCGACCTTGCGGGAGGGCCGAGGTGGGTCGGCCGCGGCCGCCTGCTTCGCGGCCTTCTCGGCGACCCACGCCGGATCGAGCTCCGGTGGCGGCTGGGCGACCAGCTCCGTGCCGCAGATCGGGCACGGGGTCCCCGGCGCCGGAGTCTCCTTCAGCTCGTGATCACACTTCGGGCAGCGAAACATCGTTCCGGCACCGACGGTATCCCCACTCGGCGCCCCTTGCTATGGTCCGCGGCATGTCTACCCCCGTTCGTCGCGTTGCGGTGCTCGGCGCAGGTGTCATGGGCGCCGGCATCGCCGCCCACTGCGCCAACGCAGGCATCCCCGTGGTGCTCCTCGACATCGTCCCCCCCAAGGCCACGGCCGAGGAGAAGAAGTCCAAGGCGGTGCGCGATTCGTTCGCCACCGGCGCGCTGGACAAGCTCCGGAAGGCGAGGCCTGCCGCGTTCACGCACGCGCGCAATGCCGTGCTGATCCAGACCGGCAACTTCGACGATGACCTCGAGCTGGTGAAGGACTGCGATCTGATCATCGAGGCGATCATCGAGCGCCTCGACATCAAGCAGGCGCTGTTCGAGAAGCTCGAGAAGCTCGCGGCCCCGCATGCGGTGATCGCGTCGAACACCTCGGGTCTGCGGATCGCGGACATGGTGGTCGGGCGCGGCGAGACGTTCCGCAAGAACTTCATGATCACGCACTTCTTCAACCCGCCGCGGTACATGAAGCTCCTCGAGCTGGTGGCCGGCGCGGACACCTCGCCCGAGGCCAAGGAGCGCGCGGAGCAGTTCGGCCGCGAGCTGCTCGGCAAGGGCATCGTGTGGGCCAAGGACACGCCGAACTTCATCGGCAACCGCATCGGCCTGCAGTCGATGATGACCACGATCCACCTGATGCTCGAGCGCGGCCTCACGCCCGAGGATGTGGATGCGATCACCGGCATCCCGATGGCGCACCCCAAGAGCGCCACGTTCCGCACCGCCGATGTCGTCGGCCTCGACACCGTCGGGCACGTGGCGGCCAACTGCTACAACACGCTGACCACCGACGAGGATCGCGACACGTTCAAGACCCCGGCGTTCATCACCACGATGATCGAGAAGGGCATCCTCGGCGACAAGACCAAGGGCGGCTTCTACAAGAAGCAGGGCGACGCGATCACCACGCTCGATCCCAAGACCGGCGAGTACCGCGCGAAGGGCGGCGATCCGGAGATCGCGAAGGCCACCAAGGGCCTCGCCCGGATCGAGGATCCGAAGGAGCGGCTGAAGAAGCTGGTCGCCACGCCGGGCCCGGTCGGTGAGTTCGCGTGGACGGTGCTGTCGCGCTCGCTCGCGTACTCGGCCCGCCGGATCCCGGAGATCACGGAATCGATCGAGGCGATCGACAACGCCATGAAGTGGGGCTACGCGTGGGACCTCGGCCCGTTCGAGACCTGGGACGCGCTCGGCTTCGTCGAGACCTACGATCGGATGAAGAAGGACGGCGTCGCCCTGCCCGCCTGGGTGGACAAGATGAAGGCGGCGAATGCCACCGCGTTCTATGGCGAGGGCAAGCTGTGGGATCCGATCCGCGGTGAGTTCGCGCCGCGCAAGCTCGATGCCCGCGAGATCACCTGGGAGGTGATGCGCAAGGGCGGCGCGCCGGTGCTGAAGAACGCCGGCGCCGAGGCGTGGGACCTCGGGGATGGCGTGCTCGGCCTGACGTTCAAGACCAAGGCGAACTCGATCGACTCCGACGTGATCAAGATGATCCACGACGCCACGGCGCGTGCGGAGCAGGACTTCGCCTCGATGGTGATCTGGAACCAGGGCGAGTTCTTCTGCGTCGGCGCGAACCTGTTCGCGGTGGTGATGGCCGCCGGTGCCAAGCAGTGGGACCAGCTGCGCGAGATGATCCGCGGGTACCAGTACGCCACGCAGCGGATGAAGTACGCCACGGTGCCGGTCGTCGCCGCGCCGTACAACATGACCCTCGGCGGCGGCCTCGAGCTGTGCTTCGGGTCGGATGCCGTGCAGGCCGCCAGCGAGACGTATTCCGGGCTCGTCGAGGTCGGCGTGGGCCTGATCCCCGGCGGCGCCGGCACGCTGAACATGCTGTGGCGCTCTCTCGAGGCAGTGCCCGAGGGCGTGGAGATCGACACCTACGCGTTCGTGACGCAGACGTTCAAGAACATCGCGCTCGCGAAGGTCGCCACCAGCTTCGAGGAGGGCAAGGCGTTCGGCTACTTCCGTCCCACCGACGGTGTGTCGTTCGATCGTGCGCGCCAGCTCCACGAGGCCAAGCAGCGCGCGATCGGCCTCGCGAACGCCGGCTATCACCCGCCGGTGCCGCGCGCGTACAAGCTCCCCGGCGAGAGTGGCATCGCCACGCTGCGGATGCTCGTCAACACGCTGCACGCCGGCGGCTACGCCAGCGAGCACGACGGCAAGATCTCGATGAAGCTCGCCGAGGTCCTGTGCGGTGGCGTCACCGGCTCCACCCACGCGGTGACCGAGGACGAGATCCTCACCCTCGAGCGCGAGGCGTTCCTCAGCCTGTGCGGTGAGCCGCTCAGCCAGGCGCGCATGCAGTACATGCTCCAGAACAACAAGCCCCTCAGGAACTAGGAGAACCCCCATGGAGATCGTCATTGCCGAAGCTGTTCGTTCCGCGGTCGGCCGCGGTCACAAGGGTGCCCTGGCCACCAAGCGCCCGGATGAGCTCGCCGCGGATGTGATCCGCGGCCTCGTCCAGCGCGTCCCCCAGGTGCGCGGCAAGATCGAGGAGGTCGTCCTCGGCTGCGCGATGCCGGAGGGCGAGCAGGGCCTCAACGTCGCGCGCCTGATCGCGCTGCTCGCGGATCTGGGCCAGAACGTCTCGGGGCAGACCATCAACCGGTTCTGCTCGAGCGGCCTGCAGGCGATCGCCACCGCGGCCGGCGCGGTCGCCATCGGGAGCGCGGAGGTCATCCTCGCGGGTGGCGTGGAATCGATGACCTACGTGCCGATGACCGGCTTCCACCTCTCGGCCTCGCCCGAGCTGATGGACCGGATGCCCGGCGCGAACACGCCGATGGGCATCACGGCAGAGAACGTGGCGAACCGGTTCAACGTCTCGCGCCAGCAGCAGGATGCGTTCGCCTATGCGAGCCAGATGAAGGCGAAGGCCGCGCTCGAGAAGGGCGTGTTCAAGGACGAGATCGTGCCGGTCCGTGCCATCGGGTACAAGGACGGCGCGCGCGTCTACAAGGACTTCACCGTCGACGAGCTGCCCCGTCCCGAGACCACGCTCGAGGGGCTCGCGAAGCTCCCGCCGGCGTTCGCGGTGGGCGGCAGCGTCACGGCCGGCAACAGCTCGCCGATCTCCGATGGCGCGGCGTTCTCGCTCGTGATGTCCCGGGCGAAGGCGGACGAGCTCGGGATCAAGCCCCTGGCGCTGTTCCGGAGCTTCGTCACCGTCGGCGTCGATCCGGAGATCATGGGCATCGGTCCAGTCCCGGCGGTGCAGAAGCTCCTGGCCAAGAACAACCTCAAGGTCTCGGACATCGATCTGTTCGAGCTCAACGAGGCGTTCGCGTCGCAGAGCGTGTACTGCCAGACCCAGCTCGGGATCCCCGATGACAAGGTCAACGTGAACGGCGGCGCGATCGCCCTCGGGCATCCGCTCGGCTGCACCGGCGCCAAGCTCACGGCCTCGGCGCTGTACGAGCTGAAGCGGCGCGGCGGCAAGTATGCGGTGGTGACGATGTGCATCGGTGGTGGCCAGGGCGCGGCCGGCCTCTTCGAGCGTATCTAGGAGTCTGGGCCCGTGGGTGCCGCGGTCTTCCTCGCGTTCGGGCTCGCGATGGACGCGACGGCGGTCGCGGCTGCCCGCGGTCTGGCGCGCCGGGGGCGCGAGATCGTGATCCTCCCCCTGCTGTTCGGCCTGTTCCAGGGCGGGATGGCGGCCCTCGGCTGGGGGCTGGGGGCCTGGGGTGGCAAATACGTCGAGGCGTACGACCACTGGATCGCGTTCGTCCTGCTCGTGGCGATCGGCGGCAAGATGCTGTGGGAGGCCTGGCGCGGCGAGGAGGCCAAGGAGGGCGAGGCCGGCCTGGGCATCTACCTGATCCTGGCCCTGGCGACCAGCATCGACGCGGCGGCGGCGGGAATCACGCTGCCCCTGATGTCGGTATCACCCCTCATCGCGATCGTGCTGATCGGCACGATCACCGCGGCATGCTCGGCCCTCGGGTACGTCGCGGGCCGCGCCTTGGGTGCACACCTGGGCAACAAGCTCGAGATCCTGGGTGGGCTCGTGCTGATCGGCCTCGGAGTCCGCGTGCTCGTCGAACATCTGTGATGCTACGCTCGCGTCCGTGCGTACCTTCGTTGTTTCTCTGAGCCTCCTGCTGCTCGCCTGTGGCAGCAAGTCCTCTGACAAGCCACAGGCCGGATCGGGATCCGCCACCGGATCGGGATCCGCCACCGGTTCCGCCAGCGTCGGCAGCGGATCGGGTGCGCCGATCGTGCTCCCGAAGGGAGACGGCACGCCGCCGAAGAAGACCACGGCGAAGCTCACCGATCCGGACTTCAAGCGCATGGCGGCGTTCGATCACCCGCCGTTCTTGAAGCGCATCCGCAACACGCAGGACGGCATGGACGTTCGGTTCACCACGCCGCGGCCCCGGATCGGCACCACCGTCACGATCACGCCGTGCTTCACGTGCCCGCCGATGACTCTCGACAAGTGGAAGGAGCGCGAGGACACGGACCTCAAGTTCCTGATCGGCGAGGATCTGCGGAACCGCCCCGACACCACGTGGGAGATGGGCACCGTGGATCTGCACGGGCAGACCCTGGTGTTCACCTACCAGGTCGGTCACTTCTTCGGGAAGGACGATCAGGGCAACCCGAAGGCCGCGTACAGCGATGCGTACGCGCTGTACTTCAACGACGGCATCAACCAGATCCGCGTCGTCTCCGAGTACCAGGACTCCCCGGTGTCACGCGCCGAGATGCTGACGATCGCACCGAAGGAAGACCTCGCGCGCGTCGCGCTGGCCTTCCTCGATTTCTACACGCACAGCTGGTGACCGTTACTTCTTGAGCGCGATCTTGCGGGGCTTGGCCTCGGCCTTCTTCGCGATCGAGAGCGTGAGTACGCCGCTGTCGAGCTTGGCCTCGACGCGCTCGCCATCGGCCAGGTCGGGCAACGCGAAGCTGCGCGAGAAGCTACCGAACTGACGCTCGTAGAGCGTGAAGCTCTCGCCGTCCTTGCGCTCCTCGGCGACGCGGCTGCCGCTGACCGTGAGGACGTTGTTGTGGACCGCGATCTCGAGCTCGGCCTCGGTCACACCGGGGAGGTCCGCCTTGAGGATGTACGCCTCCGAGGTCTCCTTGACCTCGAACGCCGGTGCGAAGGCCGTGGCCGAGCGACGGCCGAACAGCGGATCCCAGGCGAGCAGCTCGCGGGCCATGTGGAACGGGTCGCGCGTGGCGTTGCGGGTCGGAGCGGGGTGCTGATTGGTGCGGAGCATGATCGACACTGGAGTCCTCCTGTATAGGGAAGATGGGTTGAACGGATTGGTCCTCAACGCTGTAAGCACAGGTCGAAAACGCGCAACCCCCGATCGGCCAGGTGGGCCCGTAGCTGCCCCTGGGAGGCGTTCTGTGACCCTCAGCGAACTCCGCAGGTGACCGTCAGGGCCCGAACAGGACGCGCACGTAACATCGCGGCTTTCCGTCGTCTCCGTTGATCACGCCGGCCGCGCCGATCGCATCGTCCAGGGTGAACAGGCGGAGCTCCGGGATCACCCGATCCCCCGCGAAGCAGGGCTTGCGATACGCGATATCCACGGCCTTGCTGCGCAACTTCAGCGCGCGCCCGGTGGCGGCGATCCGGCGCTGCGTCGCATCGAGGAACGTCCGGATATAGACCAGGGAGTTGACGTGCTGGTTCGCGTCGGTCTGGTCGAGGGAGAACACCGTGTGCACGGCATCGGGTGCCAGCTCGTCGAGCCAGGTCGCACCCTCGGGCGCCTCCTGCGCGGATTTCGGAGGCGGAGAGACATAGCGGGTCTCGGGGATCGTCGGATAGCCCTCGACCTCGAGCTTGGTGACCTTGCGCTGATCCGGTGGCGCGAACAGCCGGGTGAAGGTGTGCTCGGCGAACAGCGTGCCCGCTCGCGACAGCGCGCCCTCCACCTGGCGCGGACCGATCCGTCCAGCGATGCCGTGGACGTCGGTCCACACGTTCATGAACAGGCGTGAGACTTCTCCCTGCTCCAGATCGTGCGCGAGCACGAAGCCCGAGCGGGTCTCGATCGGGCGATCGATCCGGACCGGCTGATCGTACGAGACCATCGTCATCCGGGTCAGGATCGGGATCACGCCGCTGGCGACCGAGTTACGCGCTCCGGGGTGCCGCGAGATCACGCCACGCCACAGGCCGCCCATCGTGGGTGGCAGCGCGAGCGGGATCAGGCGGCCATCTTGACCGCAGTCCTCGTAACGCAGCGAAGCCTCCGACGTGACGGCTTGATCCGGAGGAAACTCGGGCGCGGGGGGCGCGGGGAACAACATCGCGCGCGAGCATAGCGCTACGGCCGGCGGATCAGCCCTTCCAGTGGCTTCGCCCTGCGCGTGACACGGACCAGGGTGCTGATCACCGGATCTCGCCCCGTGGTCTGCACCTCGCCATCGACCACGCTCGTGCTCGGACCGAGCACGACCTTCAGCACCTCGAACGTGTGCGAAGGCAGCTCGAGCACCGAGCCCACGGTGAGCTTGTCGAGGTAGCGATCGTCCCACGACGGCAACCCACCCTGGTTCTCCCACGCCTGCGCGCTGATCCACCCGTGTGGGGTCTTGGTGCCCGGCGTCTGCTGCACGTCGGGCGCGAGGCCCGAGGACACGAGGAAGTACATCCGCGCGACCTGGTCGTACCAGTGCCCCGTGCTGAACGAGTACGTGCGCGTGCCCTCGGTGGAGACCCAGAACGTCTTGCTCTCACCGGCGGCGAGCGGAGCGTGGACGTACTCCTCCATGCAGCCGAGATCCTCCACCACCGCCTCGATCACCGCGCCCTTGGGCTTCGGCTTCACCACGCGCATCCGCACGCGATAGGTGCCGATCCGCAGCGCATCGTAGCCGTGCTGATCGACGGAGTTCCGCGGATTCGGGCCATCGCGATCCACATCGGGCAGGAGCGAGACCTCGAAGCCGGGGAGCCACTCGCCCTTCGTGGAGCCCATGCGCTCGGGCATGAAGTGCGCGGTGGCGAGCAGGCGGAGCTTCGGCGTATCGAGCGGCTTGCCGGCGATCAGCTTGTAGGTGCCGATCAGCTTGGGGCCGCGCGCGAGGAGCGTGGGCAGGCCGTCGGCGCCCACGGGATCGATGCAGCCGGCGGGAGCGTCGATCGGCGGAGGATCCTCGGTGGCCTCGGCGGCCGCGGTGGCGGTGAGGAGCGAGACGATCAGGAGCGAGCGAGTCAGCATCCGCGTCCAGACGCACGGATCCGCTGGAAGATTTGTCAGCGCCTCAAATGCTACGGCCCGAGGACGAGCGGCGTCCGGACCTGGTGGCAGTGCTACGGTGCGCGCCGTGGCCGCGCGGTTACCCATCGATGACGTCCTGCCCGCTGTCGTGGAGGCCGTGCGCAGCCGCGGGGTGTGCGTGCTGGTCGCGCCGCCCGGTGCGGGCAAGACCACGCGCGTCCCCGGCGCGCTGCTCGATGCGGGTGTGGTGACCGGCGAAATTGTCGTGCTGCAGCCGCGGCGCCTCGCAGCCCGGATGGCGGCCGCACGCGTGGCGAGCGAGCGCGGCGGCGAGCTCGGTGCGGAGGTGGGCTACGAGGTGCGGTTCGATCGCCGCGTGTCGGCGAACACCAAGATCCGGTTCGTGACCGAGGGTGTGTTGACCCGCCGGTTGCTCGCGGACCCGGAGCTGCGCGGGGTGGGCGCCGTGATCATCGACGAGTTCCACGAGCGTCACCTCGACGCGGATCTCGCGCTCGCGCTGGTGGAGCGGCTGCGGGCGAAGCGCCCCGAGCTGCGGCTGATCGTGATGTCCGCGACCCTCGATGCCGAGCCGGTCGCGGCGTTCCTCGCAGATGCGCCCGTGGTGCGCTCGGAGGGCCGCACGTTCCCGGTGACGATCGAGCATCAGGAGCAGCCCGATGACCGCCAGCTCGGCAAGCAGGTGTCCGCCGCCGTGCGCCGGCTCGGCCAGGACAAGCTCGACGGGGACATCCTGGTGTTCCTCCCGGGTGCGGGCGAGATCCGGCGCGTCGCGGAGGACATCGCCGAGGCCGCGGCGATCCACGATCTCCTGATCCTCCCGCTGCACGGCGACCTCACCGCCGACGAGCAGGACGCCGCGGTCCGCCCGAGTGCGCGCCGCAAGGTGATCCTCGCCACCAACGTGGCCGAGACCAGCGTGACGATCGATGGCGTGGTCGCGGTGATCGATTCGGGGCTCGCCCGGATCGCGCGACACTCGCCGTGGAGCGGTCTCGCGTCGTTGCAGATCGAACCGGTGAGCCGCGCGAGCTGTACGCAGCGCGCAGGCCGCGCGGGCCGCACACGCCCGGGCCGGGTGCTGCGGCTGTACACGAAGCACGATCACGACACGCGGCGCGCCTACGAGGTCCCCGAGATCGGGCGCACCGATCTCGCCGGAGCGGCACTCGAGCTCCACGGTGCGGGCCTGGCGGGCCTGACCGCGCTGCGCTGGTACGAGCCGCCGCCGGAGATCGCGGCCACCGCGGCCGAGGAGCTGCTGGTGCGGCTCGGCGCCGTCGAGCGGGGAGCGATCACGCCGCTCGGACGCAAGATGCTGCGGTTCCCGGTGCACCCGCGGCTCGCGCGGCTGGTGTGCGAAGCCGAGGGGCGCGGCGCCGGCCACGAGGCGTGCCTGATCGCCGCGCTCGTCGGTGCGCGCGAGCTGCGGCTCGAGCGACGCGGGCCCGCGGGTCAGGCGAAGCTGTCCTCGCCGTCGGATCTGATCGACGATCTCGATTCGCTGCTCGACGCGCGCCAGCACGGGATGCGCGCGGATCGCCTGCGCCGCGACGGGCTCGACATCTCCACCGCCCACGGCGTGGACCGCGTGGCGAAGCAGCTGGAGCGGCTGGTCGATCGCAACAAGGCGAAGCGGCTCGACGATGACACGCTCGATCGCGAGCTCCAGATCTCGATCCTCGCGGCGTTCCCCGATCGGGTCGGCAAGCGACGCGCACCCCGCAGCGCCGAGATCGTGTTCGCCGGTGGAGGCAGCGGCACGCTCGCGCAGAGCTCCGCGGTGATCGATGCGGAGCTGATGGTCGCCGTCGACGTGGCCGAGACGGGTGCTCGGGGCCAGGCCTCGAAGGTGCAGATCCGGCGCGCGAGCGCGATCGATCCGAGCTGGCTCCTCGATCTCTATCTCGATCGGGTGGGCGAGCGTGACGAGCTCGTGTGGAATGCAGCGAAGGAGCGCGTCGAGCGGATCACGCAGATGACCTACGATGGCCTGCCGATCGACGAGCAGCGCGACGTGGAAGGCGCGCGCCGCGCGGGGCGGCCCGCCGCCGAGGTGCTCGCGCGCGAAGCGATCGCCGCGGGGATCGAGAAGTTCGTGGACAAGGAGGCCCTCGCCGAGTGGCGTGCCCGGGTGACGCTCGTCGCCGGTCTTGCGAACAACCCGGCGATCGTCGCCCCCACCGACGACGCGCTCGCACACACCATCGCGAACGCCTGCGACGGCGCGATCTCGTTCGCCGAGCTGCGCAAGGCGGATCTGATGTCGCTGCTCGACGCCGGCCTCGGTGAATACCGCGGGCTCGTGGATCGGCTCGCGCCCTCCCACCTCAAGCTCCCGCGCCGCGGCCGGCTGCCGATCCACTACTCGCTCGACAAGCCGCCGTGGATCGCCTCGCGCATGCAGGACTTCTTCGGCCTCGCGCGTGCCCCCTCGGTGGGCGACGGCAAGGTGCCGCTCGTGCTGCATCTCCTCGCGCCGAACCAGCGCCCCGTGCAGGTGACGACGGACCTGCCCGGGTTCTGGGTCAAGCACTACCCTGCCCTGCGCAAGCAGCTGATGCGGCGCTATCCCCGCCACCAGTGGCCCGAGGATCCGACGCAGCTGATCAACGAAGACTGACCGGTCGCACGACGGTATGCTGGGGCATGCTCCGCGCGGTCGCCATCGCCCTGCTGCTGAGCGCGGCGTGCGGCGGTGACGATGGGATCTCGGGCCCCGTCGATCCGAACGATCTCGATCTCGATGGCATCCCGAACGCGATCGATCTCTGCCCGCACGATCAGGATCCCGCGCAGCACGACGAGGACGGCGATCGGGTCGGCGACGCCTGCGACAACTGCCCCGCAGCCACGAACGCGGACCAGGCCGACACCACCGAGACGTTCGAGCGCCAGTTCCCCGATGGCGTGGGAGACGCTTGTGATCGCAGACCGACGGTGGCCGATGACACGATCGCTCGGTTCTACCCGTTCGCCGATCCGGCCGAGGCCAGCGCCTTCACCGGCAGCGGCTGGACGATCGCCGCCGATCGAGTGACCGGGACCACTGCGCGCTGGGTCTCGAAGGCACCCGCGCAAGGCGATGGCATCACCTTCCAGGCGCACATCGCGAGCCTCGCGTGGACCCCGGCCGACGGCACGGTCTCCGTGGTCGTCGATGGCGATGGCATCTCGAGCGGCTTCACTTGCTCGCTCGTCCACACCGGCGCGGACACCACCTTGGTGATCGCGGAGATCGGTGGCGCGACGAACAGCACCACCGTCGCGCCGTTCCAGCCCAACGACAAGATCGTCCTCAGCGTGACGCGCGCCTACACCCACCTCGCGGTCGGCAAGGCGGCGTGCTTCGTCTCGATCGGCGGCGGCCCCGAGCAGCGCATCGACATCACGACCATCGACGATCTCGCGATCGGCTCGTATGCGATGGCGACCACCGCAGCCGACGTCGCGCTGTCTTCTGCCCTCGTGATGACCACGCCGTTCGCGTGCGATACGCCGTTCACGGGCGCATCGGTCGCGTGCCCCTGAGCACGTCTGGAGCCGATTTCCGATCTACGTTCCGCGATCCGGTCTACCTTCGAATAGGTGTTTGGACGAATCACAGCGGTGCAGATGCGAACTCGGCTCTCGATTCTGGGGATCTCCGTCCTCGCCGGTACGCTTCCGTTGGCGACCGAGGCGCGAGCCGAGGTCCTCGGTAGGACGATGGAGAACCTCGCACGGTCGATCGATCAGACCTGGTACAAGGCAACCGACGGAACCTGGGCGGTCAAGGAATCCGGCCAGGATGGCTTCAACGCGGCGCCTTGCGCGAAGCACCTCAGGGCGCTCGCCGAGGCGGGCGTTCCAGAGACCGCCACGATCGAGCTCGCGCACGACACCCCCGACTTCACGAAGGGCAAGCACACGCTCACCGAGATCAGGACCACCTGTGCCCACATCGAGCGGGTGGGTCGGGTCGCCGAGTTCCAGCGGTGGGCGATTCTGTCGATCGGCGAGTACCCGCACATCGCCGATGGCAGCTTCGCGCTCGAGTTCTTTCAGAGCTGCACGGCGGCCTACGCACAGCTGATCAAGGGCGGCATTCCACCGACCGAGAAGGTCCTGACGGTCCAGATCACCGGTCCCGATCAGAAACCACTGGTGGTCGCGGGCGCGGTGGAAGAGCTTCGTAAGAAGTGGTGCGATCCGGGCATGGCGAAGGCGAAGGAGCTTCGCTCCAAGCGTGAGGCCCCCTATCGCAGAGTGCTCAAGGGCGACAAGCTCAAGCTCGCGATCGAGCACGGCTCCTTGATCCTGCCCGGGGGGCTCCGCACGGACGACCCGGCCAAACTCGTGTTGGCCACGGTGTGGTTCAGCGACGTCCAGACCTTCATCGAGGATCGCGAGATCTGCAAATCCGGCGGAACGGTCCACGTCGTACACCGCTACCAGTTCAACTCGGAGCAGATCCTCGCCGCGAGTAGCGAGAAGACGTACTGCGGTTCGGTTCGACCACGCCGACCAGCGGGCGCTGCGTTCCGGCCGGGGCGCGTGACGACAGACCGGACGATCAGACCACGTCCACGCTCTGCTGTTGGTTCGCGACGATCCGGCGGCCATCGAGGGTGAGCCGCCAGCGCAGGCCGCGCTTCGACAGCTCCGCCGTATAGACGGAGTCGATGTACAGCCGGCGTGCGAGCCCAGCGCCCACGGAGCAGGCGATGAGCAACGGCAGGACCATGGCCCAGTCCCCGGACAGCTCGCACGCGAGCACGGTCGCCGTCAGCGGTGCATGGGTGGTGGCGGCGAGCGCGGCGGCGAGGCCGACGAGCGCGTAGGCGCCGGGCGAGGAGATCACGTCGCCGAGGAGCTCGTGGAGGCCGAAGGCGCACAGGGTGCCGGCGCAGGCGCCGAGTAACAGGGTCGGCGTGAACACACCGCCCGGGTTGCCGGAGCCTACGGCCGACGCCGTGGAGAACGGCTTCGCCACGAGCAACCACACGACCATCCCGATCGCGAGCTTGCCGTCGAGCATCACCGCCACGGGCTCGAACCCGTTCCCCGCGAGGAGCGGCAGCGCGCAGAGCATCGCACCACCGACGAGCGCTCCGGTCGCGGGGCGGATCGGCATGGGGAGCCTCACCCACGCGCGCTCGACGAGCGAGAGCAAGCGCAGGAAGCCGACGCCGATGGGGGCACAGATCAGGCCCACGCCGACGAACGCGAACAGCTCGTACGTCGAGATCTCGCTGAACGTGCGCACGCCATAGATCGGACCTGCTCCGAGCGCGAGCCGCGTGATCACGGTCGCGAGGACGGTGCAGATCGCCACCGGGACCACGGCCTCGAGCACCGCCACGCCGGTGACCACCTCCACGACGAACAGCACCGCCGCGATCGGCGCGTTGTATGCGGCCGCGAAGCCCGCCGCCACGCCCGCCGCGAGCACCACCCGCGCCGTCGCATCGTCGAGCCGGAGCCCACGCCGCGCGGCCTCGCCGGAGGCAGCACCCATCTGGATCAGCGGCCCTTCGCGCCCGAGGGAGTTGCCGCCGGCGATCGCGAGCCACGATCCCAGGGCCTGCAGCAGGCTGCGCGTGAGCGGGACTCGCGTGTTGCCGAGCACGATCGCCTCCATCACGTACCCCACACCCGCACCTTCTCGGACCCGCGCCGCGGCGAGCGCCACGAGTCCCGCCGCGAGACCACCTGCCACGGGGAGCGCGATGCGCTGCCACAGCGGCAGCCCGGTGATCATCGAGACGACGTCGCTGCCGCCGAGCGCGCTCCAGACCGCACCGAGGCTCGCGCGAAACGCGATCGCGAATCCGGCGGCTCCCACGGCCACCACGACGAGGGCGATCGCGAGGCGCCACTGCGGCGACCGCGCTTCGGTCACTTCACTTCTTGATCTGGGGCTGGGACGGGCGCGGAGCAGGAACTGCCGCGCTGGGCCACAGGAGGTGATAGAGGCGGAGGGAGATCAGGAGGAGCGCGTACTCTTGGAGATCACCTCCGGAGTCGCGCAGCACGGAGTAGTTGAAATCGACGAGCGCGAGCGCATCGCTGATCAGCTGGTTGAGCTCGTCGATCGAGGGCGTGCGGACCTGCTTGTCGAACGCCCAGCCGTTGAGCTTCCCGCGCAGCGCATCGAACATCGGCTTGATGCGGACGTGCAGCGCCGCGACGCGGTTCGGCCGCAACCAGGTCAGCACCATGCCCGCGAGCTGGCGACAATCGCCCGCCATCGCCTCCACACCCATCGCCGGCTCGACGAGCCCGATCATCGCGGGCATCACCGTGCGCGTGGCCGCGGCGCCCTTGAACAGCAGCGCACCGGGCGAGATGTTGTTGTGCGCCATGCCGTGCTCGTGGAGCGCGGCGACCTGCTTGATCACGAGGAGCCCGAGCGCGAGCGCGCCATCGATGTGCAGATCGGACTCGGCGATCCGATCGCCGAACCGCGGCTCGTCGACGTATTCGGAGAACAACAACAGCGAGCTGGTGTTCGCGTCGTAGATCACCTTGTGCAGCGACGTGAGCAGGCCTTCGCGCACACGCTTCAAGATCGGCCAGAAGTACTGCTGCCAGTCTTCGACGAACTTCCGCGGATCCGCGATCCGCGTCAGATCGATCATCGTGACGAGCTTCGGGAAGATGTTCGCGTCGGGGAACGCGCCGCTCGCCACCATCTCGGGCACCGGCGCGGCGAGGAAGATCGGGTGGCCCTTCGCGCGGCCAAGGCTGCGCTCGACCTCGTAGCCCCAGGCGCGCACCGCGAGAGCGGCGGCATCGACGACGTCTGCCGTGATCGTCGGGTCGGGGCTCTGCGCCGCGACCGCCCCGGTGGTCCGCACCGGCTTCGCCGCGGGATCCGTGATCTCGGTGCGGCTCCGGCTCTGGCGCTGTCGCTCGTCGGGGAGCTCGCGCAGCATGCCGCGCAGCTCCTGCACCACGGCCTGCACCGACGGGAACCGCTGCGAGGGATCGCGCTCGAGGCAGCCCTCGATCACCGACCGCAGGTTCATCGGCACGGTGTCCGGATAGAACACCTTGCTGCGCCCGCCGACCACCACGCCTTCGGCGATCCGGATCAGCAGCGCCCACATATCGTCGGCCTGCCCGTACAGCAGCTGCTCGGTGAACAGCCCGTGGAGCGCACCGCCGATCGCATAGACATCGAGCGAGGTGTTGATGTTCGAGTCCATCAGCGCCTGATCGATCGTCTCGGGCGCGACCGACCAGCCCGGGGAGCCGAAGATCCGGCCCTTGTAGTACGTGCGATAGGTCTGCGAGCCCACATCGTCGAGCGACATCGCGAGATCGAAGTCGAACAGGTAGGCGACGTTTGCGCCGTCGTCGACGAGGATGTTGCGCAGCGTGAAGTCGCGGTGGATCAGCCGTGCCGCGTGCATCGTGGCGAGGCCCTCGAGCGCCTGGACCAGCAGCTTGGTGCGGGCGCGCGGGGTCAGGTTGTGCTTCGCGATCGCCTCGAGCAGCGTCACGCCCATCCGCGGCGTGACGAACAGGTAGTTGTCGGCGATCGGAGCCGAGACGTAGGTCGGGAGGACGTTCGGGTGCTCGATCGCCGCGATCCGCGCCATCGCGGCGAGGTTGTTGTGGTGATCGCGCCGCGTCACGTCATCGGTGCGGAGCTGGTGCAGGTAGCTCGAGTGGAACACCTTGCCGACCACGGCTTCGATCGCACCGGTGGTCTCGTCGCGACGCTCGAGCTCGAACACGCTGCCCATGCCGCCGTTCGACAGGTGCTTGCCCAGCATCCTGTAGAGGTAGTGGTTGTACCGGAACGTGATCCCGGCCTTGGCGAGATCGTCCGATCGCAGCGTGCCGATCGACGTCGTTTCGACCCAGGAGTCGGTCATGCGCTCGCCGCGATCACTGTACGCCCACAGAAACCCTCGGGGCAACAGTCGACCGCTTGATAACCTGCTGATTTCGCTAGGGTCCAGCTCGCGAGCGGTGTCTTGTCGCATCGCGACCCGAGGCTCGTCCCCCAAACATCAGATGTGGTACCCTACACCCTCGGAAGTTCATGCTCGAGCATCGCTTCGCCAAGCTCGCGGCTGCCGCGACTTTTGTTCTCCTGGTGATCGGCGGGACCGTCAATCCCACCGGCTCCAGCCTCGCGTGCCCGGAGCCCACGCTGGTCTGCCACGGCCAGCTGTTCCCCCCGATGGTCGGTGGGGTGTTCTACGAGCACGGTCACCGTCTCGCCGCGATGACGGTCGGCCTGGTCCAGATCGTACTCACGTTCCTGCTGTTCCGCCGCCGCGAGCGCAACCCCGGCTACGGGAAGCTCGCATGGATCCTGCTCGGGCTCGTGATCGCCCAGGGCGCCCTCGGCGCGATCACCGTGAAGTACAAGCTGCCGTGGTTCGTCTCCACCGGCCACCTGCTGCTGGGGATGAGCTACTTCGCCACCCTGATCTACACCGCGTTCCGGACGCGCCCCGCGCCCAGCGTCGTCGAGCTCCAGCGCCACGACAAGCTGCGTGCCGAGCTCGGCACCACCCGCACCTGGATCGCGATCGCGTGCTCGGCGGTGTTCGTCCAGCTCCTGTTCGGCGCGCTGGTCCGGCACCTCGGCGCGGCGATGGTCTGCCTCGGCATGCCGAGCTGCACGATCAGCGGCGAGTGGTGGCCTGACTCAGGCGTCCAGCACCTCCACATGATCCACCGCGGGTTCGGCGTGGTCGTCGCGATCGTCACGACGATCGCCGCGGTCATGATCGCGCGGCGCGCACGATCGTGGCAGCAGCTCCGCCTGCTCGCCGTGCTGGCCCCGCTCGTCGTCGTCAGCCAGGTCGCCCTCGGGATCATGACGGTGCTGTCGATGCGGTACGTGCCCCTCGCCGTCGGGCACTTCGCGGGAGCCGCCACGCTGTGGGCGATGTGGATGGGCATGTGGCTGATGACCGCTCCGCGCACCACCGGCGCCCTCCTCGATGGCGTGCTGCCCTCGGCCCGCACCGTCCGACGAGCCCCGGCCCCTGGAGTCGTGACCTCGTGACTGCAGCGGTGCTCCGCGCGAAGACCAGCGACCTGATCGCGCTGGTCAAGCCCCAGATCATGCTGATGTCGCTGCTGACCGCCGCCGGCGCGATCAGCCTCGCCCCAGGCACCGCGCCGCTCACCACCACGCTGTGGCTGCTCGCGGGCACCGCGCTGATCGTCGGCACGGCCAACACGCTGAACATGTGGCTCGAGCGCGACATCGACTGCTTGATGACGCGCACCAAGAATCGCCCGCTCCCCCAGCGCCGGCTCGATCCGAACACGGCGCTGTGGTTCGGCGCGATCCAGGGTGCGCTGTCGCTGCCCGTGCTCGCGATGGTGAACATGGTCACCGCCGCGCTCGGCCTCCTCGCGTTGATCCTCTACGTCGGCGTCTACACGCCGATGAAGCAGCGCTCGCACTGGGCCGTGTGGGTCGGTGGTGTCCCCGGCGCGATGCCCGCGCTGATGGGCTGGACCGCGGCGACCGGGCGCATCGAGCTCGCGGGCCTCGCCGTGTTCGGCGTGCTGTTCTTCTGGCAGGTGCCGCACTTCCACGCGATCGCGATGTACCGCCAGCGCGAGTACGACGCGGCTGGCCTGAAGACCCTCCCCGGCTCGCGCGGTGAGACGGCCGCGCGCCGCGAGATCGGACTCTACATCGTGGTCCAGGTCGCGATCAGCCTCGCGCTCGTGCCGCTGGGCGTCGCCGGGACCCTGTACCTCGTCACCGCGGCTCTGCTGGGCACGCTCGTGCTCGTCCAGGCCTTCAGCAACATCCGCACCGGCGGCGCGAAGTGGGCGCGCAGCGTGTTCCTCACCTCGATCGTCTACCTCCCCGTGCTGTTCGCGGTGATGGTCCTCGACGGCCGCGCCTAGATGTCGATGACCTGGGAGCAGCTCCACCCGGCGATCAACGCCGCGCTCAACCTGACCTGCTTCATCTTCCTGATCGCCGGGCGTGTGGCGATCGCCCGCGGCGATGTTCCGTCGCACCGCAAGCGGATGCTCGGCGCGTTCACGGCGTCGAGTGTGTTCCTGGTCTCGTACGTGATCCGGTTCCTCACCACCGGCGCCCACAAGTATCCCGGCAGCGGCTGGGACAAGACGTTCTACCTGACCACGCTGTTCAGCCACATGGTGCTCGCCGTGGTGCTGGTCCCGCTCGTCATCGGTGCGCTCAAGCACGCGCTCGGCGGCAACATCGAGAAGCACAAGCGCCTGGTGCGATTCACCTGGCCGATCTGGATGTACGTCTCCGTGACCGGCGTGCTGGTCTACCTGATGCTGTATCACCTCGCGCCGGCGCTGCACTCCTAAGGCGTCAGCACGAGCGGCCCGCTGAACGGCGGGTCCAGCACACCCATCCGCGAGCCGAGCCGCGCCTCGATCTGACCACCGTCGCGCCGGGTGAAGTAGTCATCCGTCGAGCGGGGCACCCGCTCGGGACGACACACCCACGCTTCGCCCTGGGGGTCCGTGATCACCGCAGCGGTGCGATACTCGTTCCTGCTCGGAACCATGCTCGGCGCGTTCATCGAGACGCGCTGGCGCATCGTGACCTCCGCACCCGGGACCGAGGCGTGTGTGGCGTCCACCACGTGGACCCGCAGCGTCGCGGGGCACGTACCCTCGCCGATCGGCGGTGCCGCCTCCCGTGCGAGATCGACGCGCAGAACCTCGAGCCGCGCTGGCGTTGAGACACAACCGACCAGCACCACCAGCACGAACGATCTCACGCGGGTTGAGACCGGCGCCCCAGCCCGCGGGTTGCCCGTGATGCGATCAGCGTGCGGTGCTGCGCTCGTACGCGAGGCCCCACCGGATCCCGCGATCACACGTGATCAGGAGCGGTGCATCGATCTTGTGCAGCACGCGCGCATAGATCGCGACGCCACCGGCGATCACGTCCGCGCGCTGGGGCTCGATCCCTCGCGTGGCACGCCGCTGCGCCACCGTCTGCGTCAGCATCCGCGCCAGCTGGGCATCGACCGCCATCGGAGACACCCGCACGCCAGTCACGCGCTCCGGATCGTGACGTGACAGGCCCTTCGCGATCGCGGCGATCGTCGTCGCGGTGCCCGCGGTCCCCACCACCGGAACGCCGGTGGGGAGCTCGAGCGTGGCGAGGTGCGCATCGATGTCCGCGATCAGGGCCCGGACCTCATCGGGGCGCGCGGGATCGCTCCGGAGGTGCCGCTCGGTCAACCGCACGGCGCCGATCGGCAGGCTGACCGCGGACACCACACGTCCACCATCGGTGGTGATCAGCTCCGTCGAGCCGCCTCCGACATCGACGACGACGTAGGGCGTGCCCGCGAGCTCGGGGAACGTCCGCGCCACCGCGATGAACGCGAGCTCGGCCTCCCGCTGCCCTGCGATGATCTCGATCGGTGCGCCGAGGATGGCCTCCGCCTGCTCCGTGAACGCGACGCGGTTGTCGGCCTCGCGCAGCGCCTGTGTGGCCACGATGATCGGTGGGCCTGCGTGGAGCTCGTCGATCTGCCGGCGGTAGTCCCGGCAGATCTCGAGGCTCCGCGCGATCGCATCGTCCGCGAGCCGCCCGCTCGCATCGAGCCCTTGCCCGAGTCTGCCGAACCGGCACACGTCCGCCAGCGGGCGCAGCTGCTCGTCCACGATCAGGAGCAGGACCGTGTTGGTGCCGATGTCGATGACCGCCGTCGCCACGCCGCATCGTAGCGCATGCAACCCGGTCGACGCGGGCGCGGTCACACCGGTGATGCGCGCGGGTCTCGTCGCGGTCGCACTGCTCGCCGGGGTTGCGCACGCCGACGACGCGACCTCACTGCACGACGGCGAGGCACCGGCGCTGCTGCGCTCGGCTGACGAGGCGCTGCTCCACCTCGCCCCCGTCTCGCTCCCGTACACCGCCGGCCTCGGCGCTCGAAACGATGTCGACGAGCACACACGGCTCCGCATCGGCACGCACAGCTGGGTCGAGCTCGAAGGCACCCGCTGGTCCAACGATCTCGATGTCCCCGCGCGCGGCTGGGGCGCCGGGATCCGGGCGGCGCATGACTTCGGCTGGTTCACCGTCAGTGTTGGTGCGCAGTTGAACCACGTCGACAGCCCGGCGATGTCTCGCTCGTACTACGACGTGGGCCTCACGATCTCGAAGTCCAAGCGACTCTCGCGCTGGATGACCGCCTGGATCGCGCTGACCATCGGACGTCGGATCTGGGTCGGCGAGAGGCCTCCGTTGGGCGAGCAGGACGCTACCCAGGTGACGCTCTCGATCGGCACCACGTTCAAGTAGCGAGCGCGAGCGTCATCGCCACCGCCGTCGAACACGCGGGCAGCTCGAGCTGCGTGGACGCCCCGAGCGCGGGCGGCAGCGAGCTCCGATCGCCCGCGACGAAGCCGAACCGCTCGAAGTACCCCCGCGCTCCCGTGGTGAGGAGCGACACCGAGCGCAGCCCCGCGAGCCGCGCGGCACACAGCCGATCGGTCACGAGCGCCGTCGCCAGGCCGGTGCCTCGATGGGCCTCCGCGACCGCGACCGACCGCAGGATCCCGAAGCCTTCCCATTCCTCGAGTGCGGCAGCCGCGACCGCCACGCCATCGATCCGCGCCATCACCGACGACGCCTGTGCGAGCCCCTCGATCGGCAGCCCGCAGCCCACGAGCAGTGCCTCGAGCTCGGGACGATCGTCGTCCGTCGCCGGCGCGACCACGGTCCGCGGCGGTAGAGCGAGCGCGGGCTCGATGATGTCGAGCTTGGATGCGATCGATCGCCGGGCTACTTCGAACCGGTGCAGCCGCTGGGCCATGGGCTCGTCCGTGGCGTCGGTCGCGGGATCCGTGATCGGCCAGTGCAGCCGGCGCACCGGTGCATAGAACGCCGGGCACACCTCCTCGGCGCACAGCGTGATCACGAGCTCGATCCCCGCGGGATCGAGATCCTCGACGAGCTTCGAGTGATGCGTGGTGAGATCGACGCCGACCGCCTTCATCGTCTCGATCGCGAGCGGGTTGACCCGGGTGGGCCGCGAGCCCGCACTCAGGATCCGCAGCCGATCGCCGAACCGTTGCCGCGCGAGGCCCTCCGCGATCTGGCTGCGCGCCGAGTTCGCCACGCACAGGAACAGCACGCCGACCTCGTCGCCGGTCTTCATGGTCAGGGCTCCTTGGCCGCGGAAGTCGTGGCCGCCGCCGGATGAACTCCGGAGATCGTCAACCACCAGGTCAGGGCCGCTGCAGCCCCCCCGCCGAGCGCTTGCATCGCCACGAACATCGGCGCATCCACGAGACGGATCCCGCTGAACGTGTCGGTGAACGATCGCGCGAGGGTCACGGCGGGGTTCGCGAACGAGGTCGAGGACGTGAACCAGTACGCGGCACCGATATAGAGGGCCACCGCGCCAGGCACCGCCGCGGGACGTGCATGGCTCGCGGTGGCGATCACGAACCACAGCCCGAACGTGGCGACCGCCTCGCCGATCAGCTCGCCTGAGCTGCTGCGCACGTGAGTGGCGTGCTGGAGCACCTCGAGGCCGAACATCGCGTGCGCCAGCATCACGCCGGCGAGCGCGCCCACGATCTGCGCCGCGAGGTATCCCGCGACGCGCGCCCGGGGCAGCCGGCCGAAGCCCGCCTCGATCAGCGTCACCACAGGGTTCAGGTGCGCACCGGAGACCGGCCCGAGACCGAGGATCAACACGTAGAGCATCCCGGCGGTGGCCGCGGCATTCGCGAGGAGCGCCACGCCCGGGTTCTGCGGGCTCAGGCGCTGCGCCATGATCCCCGAGCCGACCACGGTGGCCACGAGGAGCCCGGTGCCGAGCAGCTCCGCGGTATAGGCCCGCCGGGTACTCATCGTAAGATAACGATGAGTCTACAGCCCCGAGACCAGCACCCGCAAGCGGCGCAAGCCCTCGGGATCGATGCAGTAGCAGACCCGCGGACCATCGATGGTGCCCTGGATCAGCCCTGCGTCCTTGAGGACCTTCAGGTGCTGCGAGACCGTGGACTGGGCCACGGGCAGCTGTTCGACGAGATCGCCGCACACGCAGCCCTCGGTCCGCGCCAGGATCCGCACGATCTGGACCCGGATCGGGTGCGCCAGCGCCTTGGCCAAGCTGGCCAGCGCCTCGTCGGCGACCTCATCGCCGATGGTGCGCAGATCTGGTGCCGGGCAACACGCCGCCGCTTTCATCGTCCAATGACGATATCAGAGCCCGAGCTGCTTGGCGACGATGACCTTCATGATCTCGTTGGTACCCGCATAGATCCGCTGGACGCGGGCATCCATGAACGCGCGGGTGACCGGGTACTCGGTCATGTATCCGTAGCCACCGAAGAACTGGAGGCAGGTGTCGATCACCTCCTGGGCCATGTCGGTGGTCCAGAACTTCGCGATCGAGCACTCCTTCACGAGGTACTTGCCGGCGACGTGCTCGGCGACGACCTTGTCGACATACGCCCGGCCGACCTCGCACTTCGCGAGGCTCTCGACCAGCTTGAACTGCGTGTTCTGGAACTTGCTGATCGGCTTGCCGAACGCCTTGCGCTCCTTGGTGTACGCGATCGTGTCGGCGAGCACCTGCTCCGCCGCGGTGACCGCGCCGATCGCCACGCACAGCCGCTCCTGCTGGAGCTTCTGCATCAGCATCATGAACCCCGCGCCCTCGGCGCCGAGGATGTTGCTCTTCGGGATCCGGCAGTCCTCGAAGAACATCTCCGAGGTGTCCTGCGAGGCCATGCCCATCTTGTGCAGGCGCTTGCCCTTCTGGAACCCCTTGCGATTCGCCTCGACGACGAACAGCGAGATGCCCTTGTGCGCGTTCGCCGGATCCGGATCGGTCTTCGCCGCGACCACCACGAGATCACAGAGCTGACCGTTCGAGATGAACGTCTTCGCGCCGTTGATCACGTAGTCGTCGCCGTCCTTGACGGCCGAGGTGGCGATCGCCGCGAGGTCCGAGCCGGTGCCGGGCTCGGTCATCCCGAGCGCGGTCACGATCTCCCCGGAGGCGCAGCCCGGCAGCCACTTCTGCTTCTGCTCCTCGGTGCCGAACGAGAACAGGTACGGCACGATGATGTCCGAGTGGAGGGCCATCGCGAAGCCGCTCTCGTAGGCCACGGCGAGCTCCTCCATGATGATCACCGAGCACAGGAAATCCGCGCCGGCGCCGCCATACTTCTCGTCGAGCCAGGGGCACAGGAAGCCCTGCGCGCCGGCCTTGCGCCAGACCTCGCGATCGACCTGACCCTGCTCGCGCCAGCGCGCCTGGTGTGGCGTGATCTCGCGCTCGACGAACTGCTTGAACGCCTTGCGGAAGGCGTCGTGCTCCTCGGAGAACAGGGTGCGGTCCATGGACCGTTGGTATCACACCCCGTCGAGCATGAGATCGGCAGCCTTCTCCGCGATCATGATCACCGGGGCGTTCGTGTTGCCACCGATGATCCTGGGCAGGATCGATGCGTCCGCCACGCGCAGACCTTCGAGGCCGCGAACGCGCAGGGCTGGATCGACGACCGACGCCGCGTCCGTCCCCATCCGGCACGTCCCGGTCGGGTGGAAGATCGTGTTGCAGCTGGCGCGGATGTTTGCCCGAAGCTCGTCGTCGGAGCCCACGGCTGGCCCCGGGAACAGCTCGCGCCCGAGGATCGATGCGAGCGGGGCCGTCGCGGCGATCTCGCGTGACAGCTTCACGCCGGCAACGAGGTGTTCCAGATCGGCGGGATCCTCGAGATAGTGCGGGTCGATGTCCGGCGCCTCCGTCGGGTCGGCGCTGCGCAGGCGAACCTCGCCCTGGCTGCGCGGATAGATCAGACCGGGGAGGATCGACGCGCAGCGGCCGAATGGCGGCGGCGTCTTGGCATCGGTCGGCAAGATCACACGCCACGGCGTGAAGTGGAACTGGATGTCCGGAACTGGCTCGCTCGGACTCGAGCGCACGAACGCTCCGGCATCGACGGGTGCGTTCGCGAACGGGCCGGCGCTCGAGATCGCGTGTCGCCCCATCCAGGCGAGGAGGCTCGCGATCGACATCTTGCGCGATTGGATCGATTCGAACACCACGCCCGCGAGCAGGTGATCCTCGAGGTGCTTCCCGACGGCCGCGAGCTCGTGCCGTGCCTCGATCCCCGCCGCACGTAGCTCCGAGGCCGCACCGATGCCGGACAGCAACAGCAGCTGGGGCGTGCCGATCGCGCCTGCGGTCACCACCGTCTCACGGCCTTCGATCGTCTCCTCCACGCCGCGGCGCCGGAGCTTGACGCCGCGAACGCGCGTGCCGTCGAGCACGAGCGCCGTCGCGAGCGCATCCGTGATCACCGTGAGGTTGGGGCGGAGGCGCGCGGGATCGAGAAACGCCGTCGCGGTGCTCGCACGCTGTCCATCGCGGAACGTGCCCTGGTAGAAGCCAGCGCCCTCCTGCTCCAGCCCGTTGAAGTCATCGTTGACCGGCACCTTGCACCGCGCAGCCACCGCCTCGACGAACGCCTTCGCGACCGCCGAGGGCTCGCGATCGCTCACTGCCAGAGGACCGCCGCTGCCGTGATACGCCGAGGCGCCTCGAGCGTTGTCCTCGGACCGTAGAAAGTAGGGGAGCACGTCGGTGTAGCTCCAACCAGGGACACCCCAGGCATCGTAGTTCGCGCGATTCCCGCGGATGTAGACCATCGCGTTCAAGCAGCTGGTGCCGCCGAGGAGCTTCCCGCGCGGCCAGAAGTGCCGGCGCTGATCGCAGTGCACTTGCGGCGTGGTCGAGAATGCCCAGTCGAGCGGCCCGCGCCACAACGTCTGATACAGCCCCGGCGCCCGGACCTTGAACGAGCGATGCTTCGGCGGCCCCGCCTCGATCAGCGCGACAGTGTGCTTGCCACTCGCGCTCAGCCGGTTCGCGAGCACGCAGCCTGCCGACCCGGCCCCCACCACCACGAAGTCGAACATGGCAGCATCATACGCGCCCTGGCCGGTCGAGCACGCGGGCGTGGTAGCGTGCCTCGCACGTGGCGTGGACCGTCGATCAGCCCGGCGTGACGCTCGCTGCGTTCGTGAAGGCACGCGCCGAGGTGCCGAACTCCGTCGCGAAGCGCCATGTCAGCACCGGCAAGGTGTTCGTGGATGGCGCGTGCGTGACCACGATCGATCATCGGCTCGCTGTCGGGCAGCAGGTCGAGCTGCGGCTCAACGCGCCCAAGCCGTTCGACGCCGAGCGCGAGGGGGTGCTGGTCTATGACGATGCGCACGTCGTCGTGATCGACAAGCCACCGGACGTCAACAGCGTCCCGTACGAGGACGAGAAGAGCGGCACCGCGATGGATCTGATCCGCGGCGCGTGGCGGCGCATGGGCAAGCCCGCGACCACCGTGCCACTCCACGTGGTTCATCGGATCGATCGCGCGACCTCGGGCCTCCTGATGTTCGCGAAGACCAAGGCGGCGGAGATGGGCCTTGCCACGCAGCTGCGCGCACACACGCTCGAGCGGCAGTACCGATGCGTGGCCCACGGCGCGGTGAGCTCGCGCCGGATCGAATCGTACCTGGTCCCCGATCGCGGCGACGGCGTGCGCGGCTCCACCTCGCGCACCGATCAAGGCAAGCGGGCGGTCACCCACGTCACCGCCGAGCGCGCGCTCCGCCACGCCACGCTGTGCTCGGTGCGCCTCGAGACCGGCAAGACCCACCAGATCCGGATCCACCTGTCCGAGGCCGGGCATCCGCTGGTCGGCGAGACGGTCTACGTCCGGGACTTCGAGGAGGCCGGGGGCAAGCTCCTGACCTCGGGCCGGTTGATGCTCCACGCTGCGACCCTCGGCTTCGAGCACCCGATCACGGGCGCGCGCGTGTCGCTGCAGTCGCCGCTTCCACCGGACTTCCTCGCGGTGGTACAGCGCCTCGAGCCATGAGCGTCCCCGTCGATCTGCAGATCCGCGCCGCGACCGCGGCCGACACCGCCACGATCCTCGGCTTCATCCGCGATCTCGCGGCGTACGAGAAGCTGTCGCACGAGGTGGTGGCCGACGAGGCCAAGCTCGAGGCCACCCTGTTCGGCGCGCGCCCGGCCGCCGAGGTGCTGATCGCAGAGGTCGGCGGCGCGCCCGTCGGGTTCGCGCTGTTCTTCCCGAGCTACTCGACGTTCCTCGCGAAGCCGGGCCTCTACCTGGAGGACCTGTTCGTCCGCCCATCCGCGCGCGGTCAGGGCGTGGGCTCCGCCCTGCTCTCCGCGCTCGCGCGAATCGCGGTGGACCGCGACTACGGGCGGTTCGAGTGGAGCGTGCTCGACTGGAACGAGCCCGCGATCCGGCTCTATCGCTCGCTGGGCGCCGTGCCGATGAGTGAGTGGACGGTCAACCGGCTCACGGGTGAGCCGCTCGCGAAGCTGGCGGCAACGCATACGTGATCGTGGCGTGGGCCACGAGGTCCGCGCCCGCATGCAGATCGACCGCGGACACCGAGAGGCGGCGCCCGAGCCGCAGCATCGTCGCCGTCGCGACGACATCGACCGGATCGGGCCGCGCGAGGAAGTGGATGTCGAGGTTCGCCGTGGCCGCGCTCGCGACCGGCCCAGCCTGGGCGAGCGTCAGGAAGTACGCCGCGGTGTCGGCGAGCGCCATCATCGCGGGACCCGAGATCGTGCCACCCGCACGGAGCAGCTCCTTCCGGAACGGCATCATCAGCGTGAGGGTGCGCTCGCCGAGATCGGTGATCCGCGAGAACGAGCGCCAGTCAGGAAACCCCTGATCCATCAGGGCCTCGATCTCCGCGATGGTCATCTTCGGCATGAGCCGAGATTACTACGCGACGATGACCACGCTACGGCCACCGCCACGCTGCTCCACGCGGACGTGCGCACCGACGCGCTCCATCAGCTGGGGCACGTGCGAGATCACGCCGACCTGCCGCCCGCGCGCCTGGAGCGCATCGAGCACCGCCAGCGCGCTGTCGAGCGTGGCGGGGTCGAGGGTCCCGAACCCCTCGTCGATCAGCAGCGTGCGCACGCGGACGTCGTGCGCGGACATCGACGACAGCCCGAGGGCGAGCGCGAGCGAGACCAGGAAGCTCTCGCCACCCGACAAGCTCTGCACCGAGCGCACCTCCTCGCCGAGATCGCGATCGATGACCTGCAGCTCGAGATCGTGGTTCGGCACGCGCTCGAGCTGATAGCGCGGCGCGAGCTCCTCGAGGTGGCCATTGGCGACCGCGAGCAACCCATCGAGCGTGAGGCTCTGCGCGAAGCTGCGAAACTTCTTGCCGTCATGCGATCCGATCACCTCGCCGAGGATCCGATCGATGTCGGCGTTGGCCTCCGCCGTGGCGAGCTGGGCGAGCGCCTCGGCGCGACGAGTGCGCGCGTCGTCGTCGGCAGCGAGCAGCGTGCCCGCGCGCGCCGCGTGCTCTTCGGCGAGCGTGAGCGCGGCAGCGAGCGGGCCCACCTCGCCGGCATCCGCGATCGAGGCCGGCTCGGTGGCCGCGTGCTCGCGGACCAGCCGCTGACGCTCCTCTCCGACCGCGCGCGCGAGGACGACGGCGCGCTCGAGCTGCGCGAGCTGCTCGATGAGCTCCGCGGCCCGTGAGGGCGCCGCCGACAGCAACCTCGCGAGCTCCTCGGTCTCGAAGCCGGCCTCGGCGCGGGCGTGCTCGAACACCGCCGCGGCCACCGCGAGCGCTCCGATCGCATCGTCACGCCGGCGCAACGCATCCACGTGACGAGCCCCCTGCTCCGCCGCCGCGGTCTCCGCCGCCCGGACCTCGATCTCGAGAGAGCGGAGCGCTGCGCCCAGCGCCCCCTCCGCCTCCGCGACCCGCTCCGACCGCCCACGCCACGCGACCGCGAGCTCCGACATCCACGTGCGGTGGTGATCGCGCGTGGCTCCTCCACGTGCGCGTGTACGCGCTGCGACCGGTGCGGGTTCGCCCGCGGCCTCGCTCCATCGGGCCACTGCGGCATCGAGCTCCACGGCGAGCTCGGCATGACGCTCGATCCGTCCGGTGCGCTCGCCGGCAGTTCGGCCGATCGCGGCGTCGAGATCCGCGACCTTGCGATCGAGATCGGCGACGCGCGTGCCTGCCATGTCGAGGTTCGCCTGGCACAGCGCGACCTCGGCCTGCGCATCCGCGGCGGCCTTGGTGGCAGCCTCGGTCTGACTCCGCGTGGTCTTCGCCTCGTCGAGCCGCTTCTTCGCCGCCGCATGCAGCTCGAGCCCGTACGCCTCGGCGCCGGCTGCCAGCGGATCGCGGACCAGCGAGAGCTCGCCGAGCGTGGTCAGCTGCTCGCCCCAGCGCGCCGACGCTGCTTCGACGCTCGCCACGGCGGTGGCGAGGCCGCGGGTCAGCGTGGCCTGCTCGCGGGTGCGCTGCTCGGCGCGTGCGTCGAGGGTCGAGATCGCGGCCGTGGCGGTGTCGAGCTCCGCGACGATCTCGTCGAACCGCGCCTTCGCCGCCGCGATCACGTCGTGGAACGCACCACGGTCACGCCACGGATGCGCCTCGGCGCCGCACAGCGGACACGGCTCGCCTTCCACCAGCTCCGCGCGCGCGTGCTCGTACCCGGCGGCCTTCCGCAGCTCGACGACGGCATGCTCGCGCTCCTTGCGGACGGCCCGTGCGGTGGTCCGTGATGCCTCGATCGAAGCACGCTGCGCCACATCGGCCACCGTCCCTTCCGCCAGCTCGGTGCGCCGCCGCTCGAGCTCCTCGCGCGCGGTCTGCGCCGACCGCGCGGCGCCCGCGATCGCGACCAGCGTGTCGACCTCCGCGAGCCGCGTGCGCGCCTGATGCTCGAGCTTGCTCGCCGCATCGAGCGTCAGGCCGCGCCGCTTCTGGAACGCCTCGGCCTTGCGCTGCGCCTCGGTGTGCTTGGCGATCGCGGCCTGGTGCTCGGCCACCAGCTCCGCGCGGGCGCGCGCGAGCTTGTCCCGCGTGGAGGTCTGCTCCTGGTGCGCGCGATCGAGCGAGGCGATCGCATCCTGCGCTGCGCCGTGCTGCGCGAACTTCGCATCGAGCTCGGCCCACGCGGCGACCTCGGGGGCGAGCCGCGCCCGTATCGCGAGCCACGTTGCATCGTCTTGCGCGGCGCGCGCGAGTGCGATGACGGCGACGCCCCCGCCTGCGTCGGCGGGCGACGGCGCGGCCACCCGTTCGACCAGCTGCGCCGCGATCCGCACCTCGCGAATCGGCGCGTGCAGCTCGAGCAGCACGGCGCGCCGGGCGGCGAGCTCGCCCTGGCCTCGCATCGCGGCCTCCATCGCGCCTTCGGTTGCCACCACCTCGCCATGTGCGAGAGCGAGGTCCCGATCCCGGCGCTGCGCCTCGTCCCACGGCGCGCGCAGGCCCTCGGCCCGCTGCCGCAGCGCGAGCTCGGCCCGCTCGAGCTCTGCCGCCTCGTTCGCGGCAAGCGCCGCGGCGAGCGCGTGATCGGCGATCATGGCGGCATCGCTCCGCGCCGTGCGCTCCGCCACCCAGCGCGCCGCCGCCTCGGCTGCCGCGTGGCGCGCCCGCGCGGAGACCTTGGCCTGTTCAGCGACCATCCGATCCATCTCCGCCGCCGCGCGCGCAGGCTCGTCGAGCACCGGGATCGCGAACGCGGCGGTCCGGCCGGCGGCGAGCGTGTGCTCCGCCAGCGTGGCGCGCAGGTGCGCCTGCATGCTGAGCCGCGTGTAGATCGACGTGCCCGTCATCCGCTCGAGGAGCTCGCTGCGATCCTTGCCATCGGCGCGGAGGAACGCGGCGAACTCGCCCTGCGCGAGCAGCGCCGAGCGCCGGAACTGATCGAACGTGAGCCCGAGCCGCGCGTGGATCGCCTCGAGAGTCTCGGTCTTGGTGCCGCCGAGGCGCTCGCCACCGTCGAGGGTGGTCAAGGTCACCTGCTGCGCCTGGATCGTGCCATCCACCTGATTGCGCGCGCGCCGCACCGACCACCGCGCCCGGTAGCGCCGGGAATCCCCGCTCTCGAAGTCGACCTCGGCCCAGCCCTGCGCCGCACCGCGCCGGAGCAACGTGCGCACGTCCTGCGCACCGAGGGCGCCCGGATCCTCTTCACCGCGCCCGATGACGACGCGGCTGTGGTTGGTGAGCCGCGGCGTGCGATCGAACAGCGCCACGCACAGCGCATCGAGCAGCGTGCTCTTGCCCGCACCCGTATTGCCGACGATCGCGAACACCCCAGCCGCGCCGAGCGCGCCGTGCTCGAGATCGATCTCGAACTCCCCGGCGAGACTCGCGAGGTTGCAGCCGCGGATCGCGAGGATCTTCACGACGCCTCCGGATCCACCGTGTCGCCGGAGACCTGCGCGAGCAGCCGATCGAACCCGGCGACCACGTCGGCACCGGGCGGCTCCGTGTGATCGCGCGCCCACAACCGGAGGAACACCTCGCGCGGATCGAGCTCCGCCAGCCGGCGCGCGCTCACGCGATCACCGAGCGCCGCGCCATCCCCCGTGTGCTCCACGTGGAGCTGGATCAGGCGCGCGCGCTTGCCGTCGAGAGCGGTCTCGACGAGGACGCGCAGCTTCGGCTCCGGCTTCTCGAGCGAGACCACGACCTCGAGGTACGGGCGCGCTTGATCGTCGACGATCCGCGGTGGGAGCGCATCGAGCGCGGCCAGCACCTCGCCCAGCGGCGCCGCGCCGCGCCGTGGGATCCGCAGGATCTCGATCGCCTGTGGCACGAGCAGCTGCCGGATCTCGATCGGCTGCTCGCCGAGCTCGAGGGCCACGATCTGATGGCGATAGCCGGCCTCGTCGAGCGCGAGCGAGATCGGCGCCCCGGCGTACCGGATCGTCTCCCGGCCCACGCGCTGCCCGCGGTGGATGTGCCCGAGCGCGACGTAATCGATCTCTGGCGGGAACAGACGCAGCGGCGCGGACTCCACGCCGCCGATCGAGACCCGGCGCTCCGACAGGTAGGCCGCGTCGGCGCCGGCGACATACAGATGGCCCGTGACGATCAGCGCTTGCCCCGCCACGCGACGCGCGCGTGCCCCGGCGAGCACCTCCGCATAGATCGCCTCGAGGGGATCCGTCACGTCGGGCGGCAGATCGACCGGGCGCAGGAACGGCACCGCGGCCACCAGCCCGCGACCACCCCCGATCGGGATCAGCACGCGATCGAGATCGATCGCGCCTTCGCTCGTGCGTGGCAGGCCGCCGATCACGTGGACGTTCAGCTCGCGCAGCACCGCCGAGGCCGCGCCCAGTCGCGCCGGAGAATCGTGATTGCCGGCGATCGCGATGATGTCCATCGCCGGACTGGCGCGGCGCGCGGCTGCGAGGAACTCGAACCACATCCGCTCGGCACTCGCGGGCGGCGTGGCGCTGTCGAACACGTCGCCGGTGATCAGGAGCGCATCGGCCCGCTCGTGCGCGCAGGTCTCGAGCAGCCAGGCGAGGAACACCGCGTGCTCGTGCTCGCGCGAGACCTCACCCCGGAGCGTGTGCCCGAGGTGCCAGTCCGACGTGTGCAGCACCCGCATCCCGTCGAGGATGCCAGAGGGGTCTGACTCGACGCTGAAGCGCGCTCAGGGCTCGCACTCGCACACCGCGCGGAACCCGTCGTTGCAACGCTCGTCTCGCAGCTTCGAGTTCTGCTCGTGGATGATCACGCAGTCCTCGCCCGGGCCCTGGTCGTCAGGCTGGTTGGTGTCCCAGGGCAGGAACGTCGCCGGCACGCCCTTCACGGTGAGGAACGTGTTTTCCGTCGCGGTGTCGCTGATCCCGACCCACACCTCGCCCGCCGCCAGGCTCGAGATCGCCTGCAGCTCTGCGAGATCGTCCGGGATCGCCAGGTAGGCGGCGCTCGACAGACCGCTGCATCGCGAGCGCTGCTGCTGCCAGCTGCTGGTCATCGGGATGGCCCGGTAGACGTGGGTTCCCTGCCCGCCGGTGATCGCCATGAAGTTGCTCGGGCACCCCGTGATCGGCGCGTCGACGATGGGTGCGTCGGCGACGGGTGCGTCGGCGGGTGCATCCTCCCCCACGCATTGGCCGGCATACGGGCCCGCCGAGGATCCGAACCGCGAGCCGCTCGCGCACCCGGTGTCGGTGACACTGCAGTAGCCCACGCCCCGCTCGCACGTCCCGCCCTGGCCGCACTCCGCGTTGGTCGAACACTTGAACGACGTGTCGCGCAGACACGACGACGCGAGCAGCGCACCGACGACGAGGAATTTCCACATCAGAACCTCCCTCCCCAGGTCACGAGGCCACCGCTGCGCGTCGGCACCACGCCGACGCCACGCGTCTCGTTGGATCGATCACCGAGCATGTAGTGCGCGACGCCCGCGGCGATCAACGCCACACCACCACCGACCAGGATCACCGACCACGTGCGCTTCTCGTGCGCACGATCGACGGCGTCCTGATAGTGCGACAGATCCATCGCGCTCTCGGCATCGTCGAGATCGCCACGCGCGCCCACGTAGAGCACCACCCCGATCGCGCTCGTCGTGATCCCCGCGAGCACCAACCCATCGCCGAGCTTGTCGGAGTACCAGGGCCGGCGTCCACCGACGGGTGTGGTCGATGCCGGCGGAGGAACAGGGGCCGGCGGAGGCGGAGCCGCGGCGAGCTGGGTCTTGCAGGTCGTGATCGCCTCGTTGGTATCCGCGGTCGCCTGCGCGCTCGGTTTGGTCGCGAGGTACTTCTCGTAGTACCCGATCGCGTCGGCGCAGCGATCGAGCTTGACGTTGACCTGGCCGATCGCGAACAGCAGCTCCGGTCGTGGTTCGAGGCTGTAGGCCTGCTGCAGCTCGGCGAGCGCGAGCGTGAAGTTGCCGGCCTTGTGCGCCTCCATCGCCTTCGCGATGTGCGGCTGCGCCGGGTCACCCGCATGCGCGACGAGCGGCATCACGAGGACGAGAGAGAGCGTGAGCGACGAGAGGTGGAGCGTCATTTCTTGGGGAACAGGGAGTCAGGATCCCACGAGCCCCGCTTCGGAGGGGGCGTCTTGACCGCTGGCTTGATGGGCTTCTGCACGGGCTTTGAAGGCGCCGGCCTCGCGACCGGCTTCTGCGGCGCCGGCGTTGCCACCGGCCGGGTCGCGACGTTCTGCGGCGGCTTCACCGGCTTGGTCACCGGACGCGCGATGTTCGCGGGCTTGGTGACCACCGGCTTGATGACCACCGGCTTGGTGACCACCGGCTTGGTGGCCGCCGGCTTCGTGATCGTGGGGCTGGCAATCGCGGGTGCCGGTGGCGTCGGCTCCTCGGGATTCGCGCCCGGCGGTGGCCCGGGCTCGACCGGAGGTGACGCGACCGGGGGCGACTCGACCGGAGCTGGCGACGCGATCGGCGGCGCCGGATGTGCCGTTGGCGCGGGCGGCTCGGAGACCGCGTCGCTGCCGCCGCCCGAGAGGCCGATCGCGAGCACCAGCACCAGCACCAAGGCGAGTGCGACCACGCCACCGATCGCGATCGGGATGGTGCGGCTCCTCGCGGGCGATGGCTCCCACGCGTCGTCGCTCTCGAACCTGCGCGGCGGAGGGAGCGGCCGGACCGGCTCGGTGTCGTGCGGGCGCCTGGGACGAGCGCTCTCGACCTCGGCGGCGATCGGCTCGATCGCAACGACGAAGGCGGGGCCGCTGCCATCGGCTCCGCTCTCGAGAGGCACCGGCGTCGAGACCTTGACCTCGCCCGTGAACACGGGCGGTGGCGGAGGAGGCGACGTCAGCTCCGGGGTGACGAGCTGCTGGTGCGCGACCGCGACCTTGCTGACGGGTGCGACCTCGATCCGCGGCGCGGCTTCGACGCTCGGCGCGACCTCGATCCGCGGCGCGACCTCGATCCGCGGCGCGGCCTCGATCCGCGGCGCGACCTCGATGTTCGGCGCGAGATCGGTCCGCGGCGACGCGAGCACGGCCTCGACCTTCGTGGTCGGGATCTGGATCGTCTTGGGGCGCTGCCGTGTGGGTGCCGGGATCGGTGCGCGGGTCGCGGACTTCTTGCGCGGACCAGGTGTGGCGACCACGGGCGCACCACCTGGGATCACCACGGGGTTACTCGAGGTGGTGACGGCGGCGACCGCGAGCTGCGCGCGCGCGATCTCGATCGGCGAGCTCCGGGTCCCGACCGAGCGCGGGATCGCCTTGGGCTGCAGCGCCTCGGCGGGTGGAGGTGCGAGCCCGGTCCCCTTACCGTCGAAGTCCACGGGCGCAGGCGCGGGGCTCGTGCCCGGTGCGGTCCACGGCATGGGGCGCTCTCCGAACAGGCCGCGGAGATAGCTCGCGAGCGCCTCGGGGCTGCTCGGGGGCCCAAGGGCCTGAAGGGCATCGCGCAGCTCGGCCGCGGTCTGATACCGCGCCGCCGGTTCGCGGGACAGCGCACGAAGGATGATGTCCTCGAGCTGCTTCGAGACCTCGGCGCGGAACGCGGACGGTGGCGGAATCTTGCAGGCGGTGATCGCCGTCATCGTCAGGTAGTCGCTACTTGCCTTGAACAGGCGACGAGCCGTGGCGAGCTCGTACAGCACGACGCCAAGGGAGAACACGTCGCTGCGGCGATCGAGCTTGTTGCCGCTGCACTGCTCCGGCGACAGGTACGGCGCCTTGCTGCGCAGCACCTGCGGCCTCTCCTTCGCCGCACGCAAGGTCGCGCGGGCATGGGCGACCTCCATGACGCTGACCGTGCCGTCATACCCGAGGACGACCGAGCTCGGAGATACGCCGCGATGCACGATCTCGAGCGGCCGCCCGTCCTGGCCCTTGGCCTCGTGCGCGTGATGGAGCGCGTCTGCGATCGCGGCGCCGATCGAGATCACGTGTTCGATCGGGATCTGCGCGCTCCGCTCGACCACGCGCGCGAGCACCTGACGCAGGTCCTCGCCGTGGAGGTAGGCCCTCACGAGGTACGGCGCCCCGGCGTCCTCGCCGAGCTCTTCGACCGCGACGATCTGCGGATGGTGAAGCGCGAGCGCGCGGCGCGCATCGCCCGTGAACAGCTCCGGCACGTCGCGATCCTTGCCGTGGACCGCCCGCAGCCGCTCGATCACCACATGGCGCGCCGGCTCTTCCAGGACCCGGGCGAGCCATAGATCGACCACGTCGCCCGGTACGAGGACCTCGAGGACCTCGTAGCGACCCAGCCTCTCACCCACGGGGTTGGTCGAACCCACCAGTTCTCAAGCGTGCGCTGTGCGACCAGGTCGGGTCAAGAAGGCATTTCCAGGCCCACGACCATGGGAAGGCCGCGCGAAGGCCCGATCCCGCGTTGACACCGCCAGACCCGGCGCGCCTACTTGGCCTGTGAGGCACCTCCTGTGGCTGCTGCTATGTGCGTCATGTGCGACGAGCCCGGAGGCCCCGCTGAGCTCGGCCACCCTGACCGTGAACCCCGCGGCACACTCCGCCCGCGCGCAGCCCGGGTTCGTCAGCTACGGCGCCCCGTACCACAAGTGGACGCTCACCTTCGCGACCATCGAGGGCTGCACGGGTGACACGATCGCCTCGGTGGAGCTGATCACGCTGTCGGGCGTCACCGCGATCCCGCTCGGGCCGATCACGTTGCGCCCCGATCAGAACAACGTCACCGCAGTGCCCTCGGGCTTCCTCAGCTACATGGCCTCGCCGCTGGTCTCCGGAACGGTCACGATCGACTCCGGCAGCGATGGCTTCGTGTCCGGATCGCTGAGTGCGATGGCGATGGTCGGCGGCGTGCCGACCGACGTCAGCGGCACGTTCAACGCTCCGACCTGCCCGTAGCGATCAGCGGTCGCGCTTCACGACGAAGTTGGCTCGGGCTTCTCCGTGCCCTGCACCTCGCGCAGGAACGCCTCCTCGCTCGTGCTGAGCGGCCGGCCCTTCAGGCGCTCCAGCTCGTCGCGCGAGAGCCCGCCGACCTTCTGCCGGTGACGCGCCATGACCACGTGGGCCCGCGCCATCGACGCGAGGATGTCTTCGAGTGCCTCGAACCCCACCGGCGCACGCTCGGGATGCGTCTTCACGGCCTGGGTGATCCGCGCCTCGTGACGCGCCACGATCTCACCGATCGGCGTATTGAGCGGGAGCCGCTCGACCTTGGCCTCGGGAGGCGGCTCGAGGCGATCCACGCCGTGCGTGTTGCTGGTCACGAGGAACGTGCCCTGCACCTCGCTCACCAGCTCGACCACGCGAAGGTGCCGCGGGAACAGCTGCACGAGCTGCAGCAGCGAGACGACGACGCCACGGGGATGCAGGTGATACGCGCTGACGCGGATCATCCCGCCCGCATCGACGAACAGCCGCAGGAACGTACGGTTCTGCGGATAGATCCGAGACAGCGTGAGATCCTCGACGTCCCCGATCCACCGGTACTTCCGCGTCTCGAGCTCGCGCTTCACGCGATCGTAGAACTCGACATCGGCCTCGGGAAACGCGGCCGGCGTCACCCGCACCAGCTCGTGGGGCTCGCCGTACACCGCATCGAGCCGCGCCCGCAGGGCCGCCCCGCCGAAGCCTTTCGGCTGGCGCATGCCGAGCGCGACGGCAACGACGAGCCAGAGGCCCATCATCAGGAAGAACACTTCCACGTGCGCATTGTGCCACGCATGACGCGCGGGGGTAGACTCGGCGCCGTGCCGACCACCTGGCCCATCACGTGGGACGACGTGGTCGCAGCGCGCGCCCGGATCGCGCCCTACCTCTCGCCCACCCCCCTGCGCCGCTACCCGGTGCTCGACGAGGAGCTCGGCGTCCGCGTGCTGGTGAAGCACGAGAACCACCTGCCGACCAACGCCTTCAAGGCGCGCAACACCCTGTCCTTCATGACCGCCCTCCCCGCCGAGCAGCGCGCACGGGGCGTGGTGGCGGCCACGCGCGGGAATCACGGCGCGGGCCTCGCGTGGGCAGGCGCCGCGCTCGGCGTCCCCGTGGTGATCTGCGTACCGCTCGGCAACAACCCCGAGAAGAACGCGGCGATCCGCGGGCACGGGGCCGAGCTGGTCGAGGCGGGCCGCGACTACGACGAGGCCGTCGAGGTGGCGCAGCGCCTGGTCCGCGAGCGCGGCCTCGTGATGGCGCACTCGACCAACGATGCCCACGTGATC
The DNA here is from genome assembly GCA_016720595.1 of Myxococcales bacterium. Classification (GTDB taxonomy): domain Bacteria; phylum Myxococcota_A; class Polyangia; order Haliangiales; family Haliangiaceae; genus JABFXX01. The sequence goes on along the minus strand of JADKKI010000019.1, from coordinate 128,125 downwards.
GCGGGCGCGGCCACGCTGTCCGCGGAGCTCTGCGAGCAAGCCGACCAGCTCGATGCGATCGTGGTGGCGATCGGCGGCGGCTCGCAGGCCGTGGGTGCGCTCGTCGCGACCCGCCAGCTCCGCCCCGAGGTCGCCGTGTACGGCGTGCAGGCCGCCGGTGCATCGGCGATCCACGATTCCTGGCACGCGAAGACGCGGCTCTCGATCGACCACGCGAACACGTTCGCCGACGGCCTCGCCACGCGCGGGACCTATGACCTGACCTGGCCCGCACTCGCGGAGGGCCTCGCCGGGTTCGTCACCGTGACCGAGGCGCAGCTCGCCGAGGCGATCCGCTTGCTCCTGCGCGCCACGCACAACCTCGCCGAGGGTGCGGGCGCCGCTGGGCTCGCGGGGCTCGGCGTGCTCCGCGAACAGCTCGCGGGCAAGACGGTCGGGGTGATCCTGTCGGGATCGAACCTCGACGCCATCACGCTACGCCGCGTGATGACACACGAGCTCTGACCAGCTCAGAGGCGGTAGTGGATCTGCGCGAGTGCGTAGCCGCCGTTGGTGCCCGAGCCGAGATCGAGGAGCTCGAGCCGCGCCGTGACCAACCACTCGAGGTGCGAGGTCTGGAACCAGTGCAGGTTGAGATCCACGCAGTCACGCGTGAGCCCCTTGACCCGCGTGTCCTGCGTGAAGTGGCCAAGCCCGCCATCGAGCATCAGCCCCTTCCCGAGCGGGTGGCTCGCGAGCACGTACGCCGCGATCTGGGTCGCCTTGTCACCAGCACCGACGACGATCTTCTGGCGGATCACCTCGGCCTCGCCCTGGATCTGCAGATCGGCAGAAGGGAGGTACAGCTTCGCGGTGATCCCACCGAACGTGCGATGGAGATCGTCGCTGCTCGAGTACTTGCCCTCCGCACCGATCGCCGCGTGCTCGCCGAGCCGCTTCTCCACATAGATCGCTCCGCCGTCCCCGTGCTCGACCGACGTCGCGATCGGATCGTGGACGAAGCCGCTCGCGTGCACCTCGAACGACGGGGTCACATACGAGGCCGCGAGGGCGTAGGCCTCACCATACAGTGGGCGCCCACCGAACTTCTGCGTGTACACGATGTGCTCCGCGAGCCGGAGCCCGAACGTGGGCATCATCCGGCCAGCGCGGATGTACAGACCGCTCCCCTCGCCCGGCTTCTGCTGCCACATCAAGTAGTGCTCGCGGGACCACAGCACGTGGATCGCGCTGCCACCCTCGTCGGGACGACGCAGACCACCGACGACGTTCAGCGTGAAGCCGTGCGCTCCCGCGCTCGCCGAGACCTCGGCCTGCATCGGGTACGCGGCCACGCTCGCGACGCCCGGATCGACGAAGCCGGCCGCGGATCGGAAATCGCCCCCGAGCTCGAGCCACGACGGCCGCGACATCCCATGGAGGAAGTTGCCGTCGCCACCCTTCCAGGAGGTCTGCTCGGCGACGCCGACGCCGTTCTCGTTGAGGATGCCGCCGCCATCGGGCGAGAGGTGGCAACCGGTGCACGTGGTGTCACGCGACAGCTGGTACTGGGGATACGCATCGGCGCGATGCGTGAGCGAGAGGACGAGGGACAGCCCGAGGAGGAGCTTGACGAGGATGCGGGTGGTCATGACTTAGAGCCCGGCGCGCCGGCATCGACCCAGGCCTGGATGAGAGCGATGTCTTCTTCGGCGAGCGGTGCATCGGGTGGCATCAGCTCCTCTGCATCCGGGCCGATCACGGTGAGGAGCTTGCTGCGCTTTAGATTGGATTTGTTGACCAGCCGCCCCAGCGCCACCTTGGACGCCGCGAGCGTGTCGAACGCGTAGCCCTCGAGGTGCGTGGACGTGGAGTGGCACTGCACCTGCCCGCAGGTGGGCGCCAGGATCGACAGCGCGACGACCTCGATCGTCACCGGTCGTTCATCCGGGGTGGTGCCGCAGGCGGTGAGGCCCACGGCGAGGGCGAGGCATGCGAAGCGAGGCTTCATGGTGGTGTGTTGCCACACCCCAGGGTTTCCTTCGCCGCTACCAGCTGAATTTCACCGTTCGACTGGAGTGAGATGCGCAAGCTCTGCACACCCCCCGTGGCAGGTTGTCGCAAGCGCTGGGCTCAGGGGAGCGGCGTGAGCTCCGTGATCACCTTGCTCTTCACGAGACGCGCGAGCACGGGTTTCATCTTCGCGATCTCCGGATCGGCGAACCGGCGCTGCTCCGGCGGCGGATCGTCGCGCGGTGCCTTGTTCATGATCGAGACCGCGTACTTCGAGTGCGGGAGCCCGAAGAAGTGGCCGAGCTCGTGCGCGAGCGTGCGATCGCGCCCCATACCCGAGATGATGATCAGGCGGCCGTCCTCACCGACGTGCCAGGTCACCCCGTAGGCGAACGTCTCGGGCTTGTCGACATCGACGAGGTACCCGGTGAAGAACACGTCGATCACGGTGCCCTTCATCCGCGTGGCGAGCGACGTCCGCTCCGCTCGATCGTCGATCCGGGCCGCGTCGACCGGGAGGAACGAGACCTCCGCGACCTGGAAGCTGGTGTCGAGAGGCTCGAACTGACGATTCGCCATCGCGAGCTGCGCGGCGATCCACGCCGGCTCGACGACCATCGCCCCGGTCTCGGTGCGCGCGACGTGGAAGCGGAGGCCGAAGCAGTGCGCGCGCTTCGCCTCGCAGTGCGGCACGGCCTGCGTGATCGCCACGATGTCGGCGGCGTCATCTGCGCGCGCGCTGCCCGTGGAGGCGCACAGCGCGACAGCGACGATGACGGCTCTCACCGCGAAAAGTCTAGCCGATCACCCGCAGCGCTTCGAGGATCACCGCGCCGCCCGTGAACGCGAGGCGCGCGAGCGTGGGAGCGAGCACGCTGCGCCCCGACGCGACGTAGATCCAGCCGAGGCCCGCGCCAAACAGCCCCGCACCACATCGCGCCGCGAAGTCACCGGGCATCACGATCGCCTCGGCGAGCGCTCCGCACAGCACGGGGAGGAACGGCGGCCCCGGCGACAGCTCGAGCACGCGCTCCACCAGCCAGCCGCGAAACGCCATCTCCGCCGCGGCCGCACCGACCGCCACGAGGACGAGGATGACCGCCATCTGCACGTAGCTGCCGCGCACGATCGGAAACCGCGACCACTCGATCGCGCGCGTGCCGAGCGCCTCGATCGCCGGCGTGCCGAGGAGCAGCGCGATCACGAGCGCGACGACACCGGCCGCAGCGCCGATCAACGCCCTGTCGCGCCCTCCGCCCCAGACCTCGGCCCAGCTGCGCCCGCGCGCCCAGCGGCAGATCGAGGCCACCACCACGAGCGGGATCCCGAGCTGCACACCCTCCGGCCACGGCACGACCGCGATCACGAGGACGAGCGCGATCTCGATCGGCACCATGCCGCGGCGCACGGCGGGCGTGGACACGAGATAGCTACGATAGCAGCCCGGTCGGGGTTACCCAGGAGTGTGACACCTCCTCGGCCACGCACCTTGGGTCGAAGTTTCGGGAACTTGCGTGCAACTTCTGGTGTCTTCGCCTGTCGACCTGGATATGAGGACAGCCCTGCTCGTCACCGCGTGCCTGCTCGCCGCGTCCGCCACCGCGTCCGCCGCTCCCACCCGCGAGGAGCTCGACACCCGCGCCGGCGAGCTCCGGAAGCAGCTCGAGGGCAAAGGCTTCACGGTGGTGGTGGAGGGCTCGTTCGTGATCGTCGGTGACGAGTCCCCCCGGAAGGTGCAGTCGCGCGTCAACTTCGTCGACTGGGTCGTGAAGCTGATCGAGAAGGACTACTTCGACAAGCAGCCCGAGAAGATCCTCGTGATCTGGCTGTTCCGGAACATCAACACGTACAAGGCCGGCGCGAAGAAGTTCTTCGACGACGAGCCCACCACGCCGTACGGCTACTACTCGTCAGACGACAACGCGCTGATCATGAACATCGGCCCCGGCGCCGGCACGCTCTCGCACGAGCTGGTGCATCCGTACATCGAGGCCAACTTCCCCGACGCGCCGTCGTGGTTCAACGAAGGGCTCGCCTCGCTCTACGAGCAGCCGCGCGAGCGCGAAGGTCACATGTGGGGCACCACCAACTGGCGCCTCCCCGGCCTGACCTCGATGATCCGCGACAAGTCGATCCCACCGCTCAAGGAGCTGCTGACCACCACGCGCGAGGGCTTCTACGACGCGAGCTTCGACGCCTACGCCTACGCGCGGTTCCTCTGCCAGTACCTCCAGGACCACGGCAAGCTGCGCGAGTTCTACAAGGCGTTCGTCGTCGACAAGGATCACACCGGCGTGAAGTCGCTCGAGAAGATCCTCGGCCAGCGTCTCGAGGAGTTCCAGCCCGTGTTCAACAAGTGGGCGCTCTCGCTCCGACGCTGAGCGCGAACGCTCGGTGAGAGCCCGTTAGAACCGCTCGAGCCCGCACCGCGTGTGCCACGGTTCGCAGATGAAGATCCTCGCCTCGATGTTGTTCGCCCTCGCGGCCTGCGGCGGCGGACCAAGCCCACCGGCCACCACGCCCGTCCCCCTCGCAGGCGGGACGTGTGAGAAGGGCGGCTGCAGCGGCACCGCGTGCTCCGAGCCCGGCAAGCAGGTGATGACCACGTGCGAGTACAAGGCGGAGTACGCCTGCTACCAGACCGCCGCGTGCGAGCGCCAGACCGACGGCGCGTGCGGATGGACGCAGAGCGCCGACATGGTGGCGTGCCTCGCGAACCCACCGCCGATGGCCGGCCCGCCGGAGCACCCTGCGCCGACAGCCGGCCAGCCCGTCGGGCTCGCGCCGAACCCGATGTGACCGCGCACGAATCGACAGGCAAACGATCAGCGTCCGAGCAGGGCACTCGTGGTTGCTCCGAGAGAGAGCGTCCGAGTGTGGTCGTTGGTCAGGCCTTGCCTGATCGGGCTGCGGATCCACGGACGTTCAGTGCCGGTACAAGAACCTACGATCGCAGGGTGCTCGTCACGCCGCCGGCCCTGCGAGGCCGCCCTGCTGGCGAAACGTATTGTTGGCTGTTCGGTTGTCAGAGAGCAGGCGAGCCCCGCAGGGACTGATCGACCTTCAGTCCCCGCCGTGCGCGGCTGGGAGATCGAACACCAGGTGATCCGGCGCGGTCCCACGGATCGAGATCACCCCCTCGTGCAGCAAGACATGGTGCGCATCGCAGAGCAGCCCAAGATTTCGGAGCTCGTGACCTCCACCCTCGGATCGGGGCCTGATGTGGTGCGCCTCCAGGAACCGCGTGGAGCGACACCCGGGCACGATGCATCGACACTTGTCGCGCACGAAGACCTTGCGGCGGGTGGCCGCCGGGATCGACTTCTGAAGTTTGCGTCCCGGCTCTTCCCGATCGAGATCGCCGATGTCCTCCGAGTCGCACAGCACGCGCTCTAGCTCCGCCGGCGAGACCGCGATCTCCATCCCGGCCCCCACGCGATGCGACTGCTTGCAGGCGCGGCACGTCGTCGTCGCCGTCTGGTGTCGCGGCTTGCCGTGATCCCCCCCGGCGGGCTCGAGGATCGCGGCCGCCAGCGCACGCACCAGCTCGTCGTCGGTGCAGCTGGCGCCTCTCGCGTCCGCCGCGGCATTCCTCGCTTGCTTGAACAGCATCATCCCCTCCTCGGAGATGCCGTCGAGCACGATGCGGTGCCGGATCTTCTTCGGATCTACGGGATCCGTGGGCAAGTCTCCCTTGGACTTGCCGCGGACCAGCTGCTGGACCTCGGTCGAGATCTTTCCCTCGGCCGCGTCGAGCCACGCGTCCTCGGTCTTGCCCGTCGCTACGCGCGTCAGCTCACGCACGCTGGTCCATGCCAGCTCGCCGGCGCGAAACGCCTCGGCGATCCCCGGCAGCTCGAGCAGCTCGTGTGCCACACGCATCCGCTCCGTCGCCACGTGGTGCGAGTGCTGGAGCACGCTCTCGATGTACGCATAGATCGTGGGGAACCCCATCCGGCGGTAGAGCTTGGTCTCCTCCGCTTCGAGCAGCAGATCAACCTCGCGCGCTTCGAGGCAGACGATCTGTTTGCCGACCGAGGTGATCTCATCGTGCAGCTTGATCCAGTCCCGCTCGCGGCATGTGACCGCGTAAGCATCCGCGAGCTGCGATTGAAACTCCTGTGTGGCTGCGCCATCGAACACAGCGACCTCCTGTCCTCGCGCGTGGGTGGTCACGCGCTCGATCACTCTTACCACTGGGTTTTCGGAGGCTCTGTGCTGCGGCGTGCGCGCGCCGAAGGACTTCGACCCGACGGCAATCGATCGGCAGCGCCATCGTCGCGGAGCGAGGCGCACGACGCGTCCTCGGGCACGAGATCGCGGTCTTCGTCGGAGGCGGGCGTCTGAGGCGGCGAATCTCGTCAAGCAAATTCGACCAGGCACCGAAGAAAGGAGTTCGCCTCGTCCGGCTACCGGACAGACATCGTGCGGGTCTGCCATCGACAAGGCGCAAGTGACGCTCGCGAGTGGAACGCGCGGGTTCTCAGCGACCGCCGCCGCTACTATGGTCCAGTCCCCGCGGGGACTGAGCTCGGGTCACGCGTGTGGGCGACTCGCGCGCCACGCAAGTGGGTTCGCGCGTCAGGGAAGCTGCGCTCCCTCCGGAGATTCCGCGAGCGCTTCGCGTCAGGTCCGGAGGCCACGTGCGGGCGCGAGCGCCAACGCGGTGATCACCGCAAGCCGAGTGGCCCGATGTCCACGCGAGTCGAGATCGATCGCCGCTCGGTCTGCGGGTGCGTGGTTGTCATCGGGATCATTACGCACCACGAGCACGAGCACGAGCACGAGCACGAGCACGAGCACGAGCGCGGGCCCGCCACAGGATCGCGCTGTGGGGCTTGTGAGCGGGCGCGCCTTCATGAGCGCGGCCGGTCACAAACACACAGCTCGCACGGGCTCGCGCGCGACGTCCGCGCCCCCCGCGGGGACTGGGTACCGGTCCCGCCCCACCCGAGGTCACGTGCGGGCTCGTTACCGACTCTGCGACCGCATCCCGCCGCAGCGTTTGCGCACCGCGGGCCCTACCGCACCGGTCCCCGCGGAGGTCGAGCATCCGTCACGCAGCTGTACGCTCCCTCCGGAGCATCTGCGGGCGCTTCGCGTCAGGTCCGGAGGCCACGTGCGGGCGCGATCGCCGACGCGGTGATCTGCACGAGTCGAGCGCCGCCGTGGTCATCCGATGTCCACGCGACATCGATCGCTGCTCGGTCCTGCGGGCGGTTGTTGCGAGTGGGATCATTGCGGAGCAGGAGCACGAGGCAGACCGGCCAGTGGAAAGGGCGGGCTCGCAGCGATCGCGGCCGCAAGCTGGCTCAAGCCCCGCGGGGACCGAGCTCACGTCACGCGCGTGCGCAGCTGCCGCGCCACCCAAGCGGGATCCCGCGCGCAAGGAAAGCTACGCTCCCTCCGGAGATTCCGCGAGCGCTTCGCGCTCAGGTCCGGAGGCTACGAGCGGGCGCGATCGCCGACGTGGTGATCGGCACAAGTCGAGCGCCGCCGTGGTCATCCAGTGTCCACGCGACACGACCCCTGCCTGTGAGATTGGGGGCACCCCGAGCACCACGAGCACACGAGCCCAGCCCCGCCAACCCAGCCGGCCCCCCCCACCCCCAGACCCCTCACGCAGCCGACGCCCCCCCCCCACCACCAACAACACACCCAGGCCCGCCAACAGCCCAAGCCTTCCCCCGGCCCCCGCCACCACCGCGCCACGGACCCCCCCCCCCGCCCCCCCCCCCGCCCCCCCCCCCCCCCAACGCCGCCGCCGACACCCCCCAGCCCCGCCCGCCACCCACCCCCGCGCAACAAGCGGGCCCCCCCCAGCACAGACCGCAACCCCCCCCGCCAAACACACGCACAGCCCGGCCACCACCCCCCCCCCCCCCCACCCAGGTGGCGCAACTCACACCCCGAGTCTCCGTGTTCGCCCGAGACGCACGCCTCGCGCCTGGCCAGCAGCTGAGAGCCCCGCCCCACTGTGACTCCACGTAGCGTGGCGTGATGCGGTGGCTGCTCGTGATGGTCCTGACCGGCTGCGGCTTCGATCTCGAGGCCACGGTCACGGTCCGCTCTGGCAGCGGCCAGCTGAACGTCGAGGGCGCGCCCGCTGCGCGCTACCAGGCGACGTACTCGTTCTCCTCGTTCCAGGCCGCGCTCGACGATCCCGCCACCCTCACCGTCGAGGATGGCACCGGGGTCCACGCACTCCCGCTCAGCGTCGACGTGTTCGCCGCCTACGACTGCGATCGCGCCCAGATCGACTACGTCCTCGCATATGACGGCGGCCAGCTCCACCTGGGGATCAACGGCGGGAGCTGTGAGTACTCGGGTGGAGGCACGTCCATCGTCGTCGATTGACCTACGCCAGCAGCTGCGGCGTCGCGAACAGCTGCGTCAGCCGGTTCGCAAATCGCCCGGCAGCTGCGCCATCGATCAGCCGGTGATCGAACGTCGCGCACAGCCGCAGCACCGGGCGCACCTCCACGCGATCGCCCACCGCCCACGGGCGCGGGCGGATCTCGGGCACCAGGATCAGCATCGGACAGCGCGCGAGCGGCACGAACGGCGCGAACGCCGAATCGATGCCGAACATCCCCACGCTGGTCACGATCGCCGAGCCGAACGGGTCGCTCGGCATCCCGTGTGCCGAGAGGTCGAGGTGGAGCTCGTTGACGAGGACATCGGACAGCCTGGTCGCGGCGCGCGCCAGCCACCACGGCACCTGCCGGAGCGCGCGGCGGCTCTGCTGATAGGCCGCGTCCTCGCCGCCGCGGATCTTGCGCACGCGCTCGGCGAGCTCGGTGGCGAGCGCGGCCAGCGGCTTCTCGTCCGCACGATCGATGCGCGCGCCCGAGAGATCCTTGTTGCCCTCGGTGGCCACCGTCACGAACACGTCCACGGTGGAGCGCTGCTCGAGGCGGCCGCCGAACCTGATCTTGCCGTTGATCTCGGGCTGATCGTGCAGCGCGAGCGCCACCGCGCGCGCGACGAGGTGCGTGACAGTGAGGCGCACGCCGGTCACGCGCTGGTGCTCGGCCAGGAAGGCGAGCGGCTCGGTCGCATCGACATCCATACTGCCGTAGATCGAGGGATCGCTCGGCGCTCGCCACATCGCCGCGGCCATCCGGCGAAACGAGGAGGCATTCTCGATCGGCGCGAACGTGCTCATACAACCTCCCGGATCGTTGCGTGGTGGAAGCCGAGCCGCGGATCGGAGAGCCGACCGAGGTGCTTGTAGAACGTGGAGATCGAGGGGAACGGCACGCGCGTGTGCACGCTCAGCTCGGGATAGCGGTAGACGATCACCTCGTTGAGCCCGCGATGCGCGGACAGCAGGAACCGACGGTCGGGTGAGAGGCCGAGGCCGTAGCTGCCGTCGATCGCGGAGCCGCCAGCGATCCGTACGGCCTTGACGAACCAGTGCGTGGCGCTCGGGAGGTTCACGCGCGCCAGCACCTCGACGAGGTTCCCCACGCCCGCGCGCCACGCGCCGAGCTGGCGGCGAGCGTTCGGGCGCTCGTCGATCCAGTGCACGTGGCGAAACTCGGCGAGCTGCACGCGGGCGAGCACGCCCGAGGCGCAACAGTTGTAGATCACCTCGTCCTCGGTGACGATCACGTCGGAGGTCAGCGCACCTGGCAGGTCCTTGGGGATCGCGAGGTGGCGCGTGACGCTCGCCGAGGCGGCATCGATCTCGAACAGGTAGTTCTTGAAGTGCGCGATCGCGTACTCCGTGAAGTCGCCGTCCTGCGGGATGCAGCGCTGGGTCGGCACGTAGCAGACATCGCGCGTGGGGTGCATGCCGAGGTGCCAGGCCGTGGCCGGCAGCGAGACCAGGCGTGACGTGCCGGTGCTGAGATCGAACACGCCGACCTGGTTCGCGTACTGGTGATCGATGTCCATCGCGCCGTAGACGAGGTAACGGCCCGAGGGCGAGCGCTTGATCGCGTGGGGGAGCGTGACGCCGTGGGCCCCGAGTGGCTCGGGGTGCTCGAGATCGGCGAGGGCGAACCGCCACAGCTCCGGGCCGATCGCGGTGACGAAGTGCGCGTCATCGAGCCACACCACGTGGGTCTGGCTCTCGTAGAACAGCTTGGGTGCGCGGAACCGAAGCGTGGAGATCCGCGTGATCTCGGCGAGCGTCCGCGGATCGAAGAACAGGAGCTGCTGGGACAGGTTGCCGAGAAAGCCGACGGTGCCGCCCGGCGACAGCTGGACGGCGTGCCCGCCCGCGACGCCGTCATAGAACTTCACCTCGGGATCCCACTGCTCGCGATCGGGATCGCAGCGCAGCCGAGCGATGCCGGCGAAGCCTTCGAAGCCGTTGAGGCCGTGACCGTCGAGAGCGATGAACAGATCGAAGCTCATCCACGTGTCGTACCGCGGCGGCTCGGAGCCGGCTCCCATGGGCGCGCCAACCACTTACAGATGTGCGCCACGACGCGTACACTCGTCATCGATGAGGTCGGTGGTCGCTGTGCTCGTGTTGCTGTGCGGCTGCGACGCCGTGTGGGGCTTCGATCAAGGTGTGTGCTACGGCCGCAACGGAGACGGCGGTGGGGGCCTGCTCCAGGTCTGCACGAACGAGATCCCTGCGTGGACCCACCCGGCGAGCATCAACACCAGCGGCGCAGATTGTGATCGCGTGGTGCGGCAGAGCGACGTCGACATGAGCGAGGCCTGCGTGATCTTCGCGGATGCGATCGTGATCGATGGCGCCCTGGAGATCCGCGGGGGCCGGCCGCTCGTCCTCGTCGCGGTCACGGACCTGACCGTCGCTGTCGACATCCGCCTCAGCGCAAAGCACGGGCCTGCAGCGATGCCCGATTCGCTCGCCGGCCCCGGTGGCAACGGGGCGGGTTGCGTGTCGACGACCATCCAGGGCAAGGCCTCGACCAAGGGCGGCGGCGGTGGCGCCGGCGCCTCGTTTGGCGGCGAAGGCGGCGCGGGTGGAAGCGCCTTCGCGAACCCGAGCGGCGGTGGCGTCGCGGAGCAGATCGCTCCTCTCGGCGTCGTGCGCGGCGGCTGCGGAGGTGGGCGCGGAGGCAGCGGCAATGGCGCGGGCGGTCAGGGTGGCGCGGGTGGCGGCGCGCTCTACCTGATCGCCGGCAGGTCGATCACGATCGCCGCCGGGATCGATGCGTCCGGCGCGGGCGGCATCGGCGGCGGGGACAGCACCAGCGGCGCCGGCGGTGGCGGCGGTGGTGGCAGCGGTGGGTTGATCGGCTTCGATGCACCCGAGATCGTGATCGAGCGTGGCGCGCGCGTGGTCGCCAACGGAGGAGGTGGCGGCGGTGGTGGCGGCGTGACGAGTGGCGCCAACGGCAAAGATGGAGAGGATCCAGACCCGGCATCGCCGGCCTCCACCGTCGCGGCCGGAGGCTTCGGTGGCACGGCTGCCGCAGGGAGCGGCGGCAATGGTGCGGCCGGTGCGCTCCCTGCGGTCGCCGGCGAGAACACGCTCGTAATGGTCCCGGGCGGCGGTGGCGGCGGCGGCGGCGCGGGGCACATCAAGCTGTTCGCGCAGACGATCACGGACGACGGTGGCGCGTTCTCGCCCCCGTACGAGTCGCGGTGACCGCGATGCGCGCCGCGGCCGATGCCGAGGACTACCGGCGCGATCCGGTGGGAACCTTCGTCGCGCAGCCGAGCGCCCTGGTGTTCTGTGCGCGGCGAACGCTGTGGGGCTTCGCGCTGTGGGGCCGCCCGACGGAGAGCGACCTCAAGCGCATCGTGCCGCTGCTCGCGCTCGAGCTCGCGCCGGACGCAGCGCCGCACGCATCGCTGGTCGATGTACGGCGGCTCGAGGCGGGCGATCCGCGCGCGTTCGCCGTCCTGACGCGCTATCTGCGGACGAACTTCGCGGCGTTCCGCACCCAGGTGACGCGCCTCGCGCTGGTGCGCCCGCCCGGGCTGCTCGGTGCCACGGTGGCGGGCTTCTACCAGGTGGAGGGTGCGCCCTACCCGGTGCGGGTGTTCGACGATCTTCCGGCGGCGACCACGTGGCTGCGAGCAAGCGAGATCGCCCCGGCGCTCGATGCGGCGATCTCACTCGCCAGCGCGATGCCCCCGGCGCTGATGCAGCTCCGGCGCTGGCTCGACGCCCACCTCGCCGACGCGAGCTTGCCCCGCGCCGCACGTGCGGTGTCGCGCGCCCCGCGCAGCCTCCAGCGGGATCTCACCGCGGCCGGCACCACGTTCCACGGTGAGCTGGATGCCGCGCGGATCCGCCTCGCGAAGCGGCTCCTCGTCGAGAGTGACTCACCGTTGACCGAGATCGCGTACGACGTGGGCTGCGCGTCGCCGCAGCACTTCTCGACCTTGTTCCGGCGCGTCACCGGCGCCACGCCTTCGCGCTGGCGCGCAGATCGCGCTACCAGGTGATGCGCAGGTCGAGCTCGGTGACGCCGGTGCTCGTGGGGAACTTCGTCGCGCGAAGCACCTTGGTGGCGCACGCTGCGGTGGCGCCCGTGACGCGCTGGACCTCCACGCTCCCCGACGGCGCGACGAGCAGGTGAGCGTGGAGCTCCGCGGCGCCGTGCGTGCACGCACCGAGTGCGGCGGTGGTGCCCGCGAGCACGCGCTTCACGGTCGGGCGGCCGAGCCCGCCTGCGCCGACCGTGATCGACGCGAGCTTCGCGAGGCGCGGCGCGGTGATCATGGGGCGAGGACCGGACGCGCGGGGGAAGCAGCACGCACCGGAGACCGCGCAGTCGACGTGCGATGACGCGAACGCCGGTCGCGCGACCAACAAGATCAGCAGCCCGAAACGGGCCACGCGGCCGGCACGATGGTGATCGTGCGAGCCGCGGGCCGGGCGAGGGAGGTCGCCGTCGTTCACTTACTGAGCGGTCGGGTGGAAGTTGAACGGGTAGTTCACCTGCACGCCGCCACCGTTCTTCGGCTTCGGGAAGTTGATGCCCGAGATGACGTTCGCCACGCAGCCGGCGACCTCGTTGTCGAAGCCCTTGCCCGCCGAGCTCTTCACCACGCCGTTCGGGTCGATGTAGAACGAGATGCTGATCTCACCGCCGAAGTTCGGGTGCGCGAGGAGCTGCTTCTCGTAGCAGTAGGCGATCTTGTCGACCGAGCGCTTGATGTACCGCTTGATGATCGCCTTATCGAGGTCGCCTTCCACCTGGGTCGGCTTGCCGATGTAGCCGCTCGGGTCGGTCACCTTGTGGTCGCGCTGGCCACCGTGGCCACGGCCCGGGCCACCCCAGCCGTCTCCGGCCTTGTCGCCGTTACCGATCGTGCCGAACCGGCCGGTGCCGATGATGCCGCACGGGGGCATGCCGCAGCCGCCGCCCGGACCAAAGCCCTTCACGCCACCGCCGAAGTTGCCGTTGCCGTAGCCATCCGCGCCGATGATCGGGCCGTTCGCGGTCACACCGTCGAAGCCGCTGGTCCAGTCCTGCGTCGCGCCGATCACGTTGATGCCGTCCTGCAGCAGCGTCGATCCGAGGACGCCCGCCGACTTCGCCGCCTCGACCTGCTCGTCGTGCGAGAGCGCCGGCTCCTTGTTGTTGTTCTTGACCTGCATGTGGCCATCGATGCGCGCTTCCTTCGGGTCGCCAGCGGCGCCCTCGGGGAGTGCCATCTTGCCGCCGGCGCCATCGGTGCCGTTGTCGTCGCCCGTGTTGGGATCCTTCTCGGGCTCGGGCGGGATCGTGTCCTTCTCGGTGGTCTTGCCGCTGAGCGTGGTCTGCTCCGCGTTCGCGAGATCGATGTTGGCGCCAGCGCCCTCGGCGGGGATGGTCTGGAGGAACGCGAGCACACCGAGGTGCACTGCGAGCGAGCCCGCGACGTACTTGAGCGTGCGGCTCTCCATCGCGGCGAACAGCGGGACCGCGGCCTGCTTCGGCTGCGCCACGGCGGAGACGAGGAACGTCGTCAGGCCCGAGCGCACGCGGATGCGGGCGGTCGCGGGGATCGGAACCTCGGTGGCGCCGGGGGTGGAGGCCGAGGGCCGCGCACGCCCGGAGGCCGCGAGGTCGGCGAGCGGCGTGGTCTGACCGTTGACCGTCATCTCGCCGTCCATGCCCGAGCCGAAGTTGAAGACGAACTCGTCGCTGCCGTTGCCGGCCGGGGCGACCATCGGGAAGTCGGCCGACGGTGCGGTCTCGAGCGCCTGCTCGACGCCCGGCGCCGTGCCGATCCGATAGAACGGGCTCTTGCGCTCACGACGAGCGCGCGCCAGGCCTGCGGTCACACCGAGGAGGCCGAACGCGAGGCCGCCGAACGCGAGGTAATCGAGGCCCGCGCCGGTGGTGACGGGGCGGAACGCGTGCGCCGGACGGTGCTGGACGTGGGTCCAGTAGTCGAACGCACCCTTGTTGCGCGCGGCCTCGTTGACCGAGATCGCGAACGCGGTCGCCGAGGTGAGGAGGCACGCGAGGCCGGCGGCGACGAAGCCCCAGGTCTTCGAGGTGACCTTGCCGCCCTTGGGGTCCATGCAGTGCTTCACGTTGACGACGGAGTCACCGAGCATCGTCGCGACCTCGATGGCGCGCGCGGCACCGACGTCCTCGGTCGACTCGGCGGTGCTGTACACGCCAACCGCGGCCGGGGCCATGGTGCGGGGCGCGGGCGCGGCGGCCATCGGGGCCGGCGGCGGCAGCGTCTGCGTCTGCGTCTGCGTCTGCGTGGTGATGGGCATGATCTCGACCTTGGGCTGTGGGGGGACCGAGACCAGCACCGGGGCGGCCTGGGTGATCGCGAGCTCGAGCTGCGTGTCACCGACGGTGATCACGTCGCCGCTCTGGAGCTTGGTCTTGTTGATGCGCGTGCCGTTGACGAACGTGCCGCGGGTGGAGCCGAGGTCGATCAGGCTGACGTCGTTGCCGAGCACTTCGATGATCGCGTGCATGCGGCTGACGGTCTCGTCTTCGAGCAGCAGGTGCGCGGAGGGCACCTTGCCGATCTTGATGACGGCCTGGCCGAGCTTCTCCTCACGAATCAGCTTGCCGTTGTGGATGATGCGGAACGAGAGGGTGAGCTTGGACATGGATGGACCTGCGTCATTGGTGCTCGCGCACCTGGCTCCGGCTGGTCCGCGACCATCTCGCGTGCACTCGCACGCATGACGTCACGGCTCCTTATTCGCCGAGGCGACCGAACGACGACGTATCGTGCGGTCAAGAACTGAGACATCGGCCTTGGCGTTCGGTTCCGCCAATCGTCACGATTCTGCTTGATTAGGCGCTGCGCCCAGTTACGAGAAAGGCGCGAGATGGGGTGCAACACGCCCGATGTAGGCGACGTCTCCTCCTGATCGCCCGGCGATTGGACTTACAGCGATCCGGGCGGTTACGGTGATCCCGTGGTGCTTGCCGGCAAGGGGTTACGCGTTGCGCTCCCCGACGGGCGCGTCCTGATCGATGGTGTCGATCTCTCGATCGAGCCCGGTGAGGTGATCGTCCTGCTCGGTGGATCGGGCGCTGGCAAGTCGACGTTCGCGCGCGTGCTGTTCGAGCGCGAGGAGCTCGATGCGGCGGGCTTCGAGGTGGTGAGCGCGCAGCTCGATCTCGATCGCGCGCAGCTCGGCCTGGTCCCGCAGCGTGGAGCGCTGTTCGATCATCTCGACGTGCGCGGCAACCTCGAGCTCGCACTCCGCCACGCCGAGGGCGATACGACGCCGAAGGAGGGCGAGGCCGCCGAGTGGCTCGAGCGCGTGGGCCTCGATCCCAAGCTCGCTGAGCCCGGCACACCGGTCACCAGCCTCTCGGGCGGGCAGGCGCAACGCGTGGCCGTGGCGCGCGTGCTCGCGAGCCGGCGCAAGCTGCTGTTCCTGGACGAGCCGTCGGTCGGCCTCGATCCGCACCGCGTACGCGTGCTCGCGCGGCTGATCCGCGAGCAGGTCAAGGCGCTGGGCATCTCCGCGATCGTGGTCACGCACGATGTGGCGCTCGCCGCGGGCGTCGCCGACAAGCTGTACCTGCTGTCTCTCGAGCACCGGAAGCTCGAGCAGCTGTTCGCCGACCGATGGCCCGGCGCTCTCGAGGATCCCGGCCACGCGGAGGCGAGCGCGGGAAGTGGCTGGTGGAGCTCGAGGCCGCGCTGGTCGATCACCTCGAGGAGCACGGTGATCGCAAACCGCCGGCAGGCCCGGTCAAGCCGCGGAGCGCGCTGACCAAGCTCGGGCGCACCCTCGAGCCGCTGATCGCGCCGTTCCGCGTGGCGATGGTCTCGCTCGCGCGCGCGCCGAAGCAGCTGTTCAAGCACCCGCGTGACTTCGCGATCGTCGCGCGCCGGGTCGCCGCGCAGACGCTGCTGCGGCCCCTGCCCTTCTATCTGATCGTGTCCACGCTGATCGGCTACACGGTGCTCTACGTGATCAGCCGCGTGGGTGGCGCGGGCGTCAAGCCGGATGCGCTGCTCCGCCAGATCGGCGGCAGCTATGTGGTGGCGCTCGCTCCTGCGCTATCGGCGCTGCTGTTCGTGGCGGCCTCGGGCAGCGCGACCAACGCGTGGCTCGGCTCGATGGGGTTGACCAAGCAGACCCTCGCGCTCGATGCGCTCGGCGTGGATCGCAAGGCGTACCTCTGGGCGCCGGCGTGGCTGACCGCGGCGCTGTGCTACCTCGCGGTCTCGGCGATCTTCGCCCTCGGGATGATCGCCGGCGGCCTGCTGGTCTGCCGTTCGTATGGCGTGCCGCACGCGTGGGAGCTGCTGACGGGCGATCTGTTCGATCCACGGCCGGAGCGCGTGGCCTATGCGCTGCGCGCCACGTTCCTCGTCTGGATCTACGCGTGGGGGATCGCGAGCGATGTGGTCGCCAAGGGTGGAGCGGCCAAGCCGGAGGCGGATGCGGTGACGCGCGGGATGACCGCCAGCGTCGTCGCCTGCACGCTGTGGGTGGTGGCGTGGGAATTGTTCACGGTCGTCGTGGTGTTTCGATCGTGAAGGCAACGCGATGAAGGCGAGCACGGGGATCGGGTTCGCGGTGGTGACCGCCCACGCGATCGGGTTCGTGGCGCTCGCGACGCGCTGCCACGGCACCGAGCTCGTGGTCGAGGTCTCGGCGGCCGACGTGTCACCGGTCCTCGCGATCGAAGGGCGCACGCCGCCCGAGCTCGCCGACCGCGTGGTGACCGCGCTCGACGACGACGCCCCGCCGGGCCCCGGCCTCCACCGCAAGCGCTGGAGCGTGGCCTATCGCGGTGGCTTCGCACGCTCCGTGGGCACCGCGCAGCTCGTGGGCCCGTTCCAGGATCCCGCGGCGGAGGCGTGTACCGGTCGCGTCGTCGTCGCGCAGCGGCTCCTCGATGACGGGACGGCCGGTCCGGGCACGCTCGCGGGGCAGATGAAGACGCTGCTCGAGGCGGAGCTGGCGGGCGAGAACGTGTTCCCGATCGGCGACTTCACGCGGATCGAGGGGATGTCGCTGCGCTGGGCGCGGCTCGAGTGGCATCCCGAGGATCGTGCGGCGATCGGGGAGGCGCCCGATGGCTACGTGCGTGCGTCGGCGAAGATCCTGTTCGACCGCGTGGACATCCCGATCGTGATCGCGCTGATCCCCGCACGCGCGACCACCGAGCTCGGGTTCCGCGTGGTCACCCGCGCCGATCTGTCGTTCGACAACCGTGTGGCGCAGTGGTTCAGCGACAAGCTCGGCGGGGAGAAGCTCGCCACCCGCCTCGCACGCCGCCAGATCGATGGCACCCTGCTCACCGCCCTCGCACCGCCGCCGCCGTTCGAGCTCGCTGGCGGGGGCACGCTGCGGTTCGGCTACTGCGGTCAACCCGCGGAGATCCTCGAAGGGACCTCGGGCGCGCTGCCGTTCTCGGTGGAGCTCGACACCGCACTCCGCGCTCCGATGGTGTTGCCGCCGAAGCGCGGGCCCGCGCTGCACGGCACGCTCGCACCGAACGCGATGCTCGCGCTCGATCTCGATCTCGATGCGCTCAACGCCCTGCTCTACGAGCTGTGGCGCACGGGCTTCCTCGATCGCCAGCTCGCCGAGGCCGGCCTCGATCGCCGGTTCAACGAGGACCCGATCGTCCAGGAGTTCCTGACGATCCGGATGTCCCCCGTGACCCTCGCGTTGCCGCCGGTGATCGCACCGTCGCGCGGCAAGCTGCGGATGTCTGCCGATGCGCGCGTGACGATCACCGATGGCACGACGCCCACGATCGGGCGCGTGTGGGGCGGCCTCGACTTCGCGTTCGCGAGGACCGGTGTGGCAGCGACCAGCGTCGATCTCGGTGCGCTCGAGCTGTCCTGCGAGCGAGCGCCCACCACCTTGGTGCCGTGTTACGCGGATCTCGTGGAGGCGATCCGCGGGCGCGGGGCGGACTTCCATGGAGCGCTGACGGACACCTTCACCAGGCTCCTGAGCGAGCTGTTCGTGGAGCGCCACCTCGGGGCCCCGGGCCTCCCCGCCGAGCTGGTGATCAAGGCCGCCGTGCCGAGCGTCACGGCAGCCGCTGGCAATGCCTCGCTGCACCTCGATCTCGAGGCCGCGCTCGTCCCGAGCCAGTGAGCGACGGGCTCGCGGATCGCGATGAGGTGGCTGCCGTGTGTGGGTTGTCTCGCGAACGTGTAAAATATCCGGATGAGTCGACGGGCACGGGTGGTTACGCTGGTCGTTGCGGTCCCCGCGCTCCTCGCGCTCGGCGGGTGCCCGACCGGCAAGAACCCGGCCTCGAAGGCCACCGCTGTGACGGCGAACCCGCCGAAGCAAGCGGCAGCGAAGGCACCCGCCTGCATCCAGCCACCCGAGACCGAAGCGAACGTGACCCGCGCGACGGGCGATGCCTCGAAGCTCTCGTTCTGCATCGGGGCGACCACGGAGCAGTGCTTCGCCCTCGATCTCGTCGGTGGCAAGCTCGCGCGGCTCGCCGAGGCCCCCGTGGGAGACCGGCGCGGCGCGCACGTGGAGACCATCAACCCCGAGCTCAAGGTGTGCACCGGCGGTGACTGCAAGACGCTGACGCCGAACATCCTGCCAGGCGTGGCGGCGCTGCACGCCACGACGAACGATGCGGGCACGATCGCCGTGGTGCTGCTCGGCGATGCCGCGGCGGGCAAGGGCTACGCCGAGGTCTGGGACGTGGCCACCGGCAAGCGCACCGCGACGTTCAAGTACGCCCGCGGCGAGTTCAAGTGTGGCGAGGTCCGCATGGCCGGCGATTCGATCTTTCTGAACGCGAGCACGTGCGGCTCGCCCGCGGCGCGAGGCGCGCTGTACTCGCTGAAGGGCAAGAAGATCGCGAACGTCGGCGGGAAGGACTTCGGCACGTTCGGCAACGCGCTCGCCCACGTCGAGGGCACCACGTGGGGCTTCCTCGAGGAGAACGGCAACCAGCTGGCGATCCAGGACGTGGCGAAGGGGAAGGTGATCAAGCTGATCGACATCACGCACCTGTGGAGCCCGGATGGCCAGAAGGCCAAGGACGCGATGGGGAACCCGGGGGAGTCCGCCCTCGTCCCCCTCGGGAACGGCAAGCTCGCGGTGATCGCTGGCGCACCCTCGACGGGCAAGGTCGCGATCGTCGATGTGGCGAGTGGCAGCGTGACGCTCGCCACGGCGCCGCTCTGCAAGTAGCCCACCGGCGCGTGTAAGCCGAGGCTCCGCCCGGCGTTGTTCCGCACATGCCACGCATCGGGCTCCTGTTCGCCCTCGTCCTGATCGCCTGCGGCGCTGGCCGCCCGAGCTATGCCCGCTCCCCCAGCGCCTCGATGGTGGCCCAGGCCGGGCCGGGCGCGAGTGGAGCCACCGGGGGCGCCACGGCGACCTCGATGGAGATCCCCGAGGCGCTGTTGATCGAGGGCTCGATCGCTCTCGAGGTCAACGAGATCAACGATGTGGTGCCCGCGCTGCGCGCGCAGATCGAGGCCCTGGGTGGACGCGTGATCAACGAGGCGGTCTCCGGCGGCGAGCGATCGTGGAGCGCACAGCTGAAGCTCCGCCTCCCGCCGGGGAAGATCGAGGAGGTCGTCGCGTTCCTTGGAAAGCGCGGAGAGATCACGTCCAAGCACGTGACGACCACCGATGTCTCGAAGCAGCTGTTCGATCAGGATCTCGCGATCAAGAACCTGCGCACCACGCTCGATCGGTTGACGCAGCTGATGGCGACCAGCGGGCTGCAGGTCCAGCAGATCCTGCAGATCGAGACCGAGATGACCCGCGTGCGCGGCCAGATCGATCAACTCGAGGGCGACCAGCGCTACCTCAAGGATCGCGTCGCTCTCGCCACCCTCGACATCTCGATCTCGCGGCGCGAAGGCGCGGTCACCATCGCCAAGGCGAAGGCCTACCCAGGCCTCCGCGGCGCGATGCTGACGTTGTTCGATCCGGGGCAGCGGCCGCGCACGCGGCTCGGCGCCGGATTCGTGCTGCACACGGTGCTCCGCTCGATGTCGCTCGAGGTGGATGTGTTCCAGAAGGAGCGCAACGAAGCGGGCGACAAGTCCTCCACCGCGGTGATCACCACGCTCGGCGGTGCCGCGTACTCGGACTTCCTCGGCGGCGGGAAGCGCCGCACGCTCAATCCGTACCTCGGCCTCCGGCTCGGCTATGCCTACCTGGACTCCAGCCGGTTCGCGCTGCAGGGCGAGGCCGGCGTGGAGCTGTTCAAGGCGACCTATGTGGTGCTCGATGCGAGCGTGCGAGCGACGGGGATGTTCGGCAGCAAGTCCGATCTCGGGCTGGTCACCGGGCTCGGCGCGACCGTGGCGTTCTGAGCTCTCTCAGAACCGCCCGCCGAACGAGATCAACCGGGGCTCGCCGCGGGTCACGCTCACCGCGCCCGGATCGTCGCCGCGCAGGGACGAGCGATGGAGCAGGTACGGGATCGCGAGGCCGATGCTGCTTCCGAGGAGCATCCCGGTCACCACGTCGCTCGTGTAGTGCATGTCGGCGGCGATCCGGAGATAGCCGGTGACGACACCGAACGTGATCCCGGTGGCCCAGATCGCGGGTTCGGCCGCATAGCCGCGCTCGTGGGCCACGATGCCCGCCGCGAACGTCTCGGCGAACACCGCCGAGGTGTGACCGGAGAAGAACGAGGTGTTGTCGTCGTGATGGTGGGCGCGCCCCGGGGCCGCGAACCGCACGTGAGGCCGGCTGCGGCGCACCGTGTACTTGATCGTGCTCTGCAGGAGGCTGACCACGATCGCAGACTCGACCACGGGCGCGAGGTCATCGAACGTGCGACGCGAGCTGCGATCGTCACCGCTCGTCGCGACCAGCATCGTCCCGAGCACGAGCGGCGACATCGCGAAGCCGAGGACATCACTGGTCCGGGCAGCGATCCGCGGGTGATCCCACTTGAGGGCAGACCGGATCGCCCGATCGAAGCCCGGCGGATCACACCACCTGCAGGTCTCGGCCGCGAACGTCTCCTTGAACGGGAACTCGATCGCGAGATAGAGGCCGCCGAACGTCACCATCCCGCCCAGGTGGATCGCGCGGTCGGTGTCGCTCGGCGCGGCGAACGAGGGACGGCCGAGGACGACGACCAGGCCGATCACGAGGGCGTTGCGGAGCACGCTTCACGCTCGTGGATCTTCGCGGCGCGCGCAAGGGCCCGAGCCTCCCAGCGCCGCACCACGCCTCTCGCGGCGGATCCCACGTGGTACGAATCCGCATGGCCCGGGATCCGGACGCCTCGACGCCCGCCGAGGAGCGCGCGAGCGCGCTGCCGAAACGAGCCGCGGCTCACGATCAGGATGGCGGCGCGCCCCCTCCGCGACCACCGTCCCCGAGTTCCTTCGCGGTCAGATCGCCGGCCGCACGATGGCGGCTTCGCGTTGCCGTGGATCTTCGCCGCGATCACGGCCGTCACGGTCCTGCTCGTCGCGCCGTCCGCGGCCTACATCGCCCTCGCCATCCTCGGGGTGTGTACCGTCCGGCTCGGGATCAGGTCATCGGACCTCCGCCCCACGCCTTCTCCAGTTCCTGGCAGACCTCGCCTTCCCGGTCGAGGGTTGGAGCGCGCTGCTCGGAGAGGAGCTGATCTCGGACCCCGAGCAGTGGCAGGTCCACGCGGAGCTCGTCGTGCACCACGACGATACTGCCGATCGCGAGGTCATCGAGGCGGCGCTCACGCTGTGCGCGGCGGCCGCCAACGCGCACTTCTATCACGCCGATTCCGTGCTGGGCGCGGCCACAGATCCACGCGTGAAGTGGACGCGTGAGGGCTCGAAGATCTCCGGCTCGCTCAACGTCTGGATCATCGGCGAACTATCGCGGCGCGTCGCATCGCCACTGGACCCATCGCCGCAGCGGTGGCGTCACGCGGCATCCCGCGTTCGCGCGGAGATCGCGGGACCGTAGGGCATCGCACGTCCCAGCGCGACCGAGCGGATGTGCCAGAGGATCGACCAAGGCTCAGTTTCCGAACCCGCCGAGCTGTGCCCCCTGCGAGGCCCGAACCGCCGACTGGGAGAACACCGCGAACGCCCGGCGGATCTCGGAGGCGGAGTTCCCCGGCGTCAGGATCCAGCGATCGGGGATCCCCATCGATCGGAACACGGCCTTGAAGTCGGTGCTGCCGTCGCTGATCCCCATCGCCGCCACGATGTGATTCTCCTGCGCGAGCATGTCGCTCACGAGTGCCTTGACGTCGCTCGGCTTGCACCGCGCGGAGCCATAGTCGCCGCCATCGGTGATGATCAAGGTCACCGTCCGCACGGCGATCCCCGCCTGCGCCAGCTCCTGCGACTTGGCGATCACCGTGCCGAGCACCACCGCGGTCTGGTCGTACAGCGGGGTCCCCAGGTTCGGGTGATAGTTCTGCTTCGTCATCTTCACCGCGTGTGCCAGCGCGGTGTACGGCGTCAGCACGAAGCCATTGAGGTACCGCGTATGCGCGAGGACCTCGCCGGATTGCTTCGAGCCCTCGAGCGCTTCGAGGACGAAGTTGTGGCCGTCGCGCACCGCATCGGTGTTGCCTGCGCCCGCGATCGACTGCGAGTCATCGGGCATCATCGTCACCAGCACCACCTCGCTCGCGGTGACGTCATCGATCGTCACGCCGAGGCCCGCCTGGATCTGGGCACCGATATCGCAGATATCGAGCGCGGCCATCGAGACCGCCGAGAGCGCGCCCTGTGCGTGGGCATCCTCGAGCAGCTTCTGGACCTTCTTGTCGTCGTCGTCGTTGTTGTTCGCCATGTTCGTGTTCCTTAGAGCCGGAGGCCCGGCCAGCTGGTGATCGGATCGGTGGAGCGGACGAGGTTCATGCCCGCGTTCGCGAACTTCGCGAGCGCGGCGTCCGCCTGGGGAGTGAAGTCGACGGCGAGCCCGCCCTTGCCGTCGGGGACGGTCACCGCGGACATGCAGTCGGTGACCAGGTAGACCTTCTTCGCGAGGGACCGGTCCTGTGCGGCGATCTCGTCGAGGAGATCGTCGATCGTGCTCTTCACGCAGTGGCTCGCCGCTTGCCCGGCGATCACGACGGCGTCTGCCGCGAGCAGGGTCTGCAGGAACTGCGTGTTGCGCTGCGCGAGCGCCGCGCCATCGAACCGCGACAGCACCTCGGGGCGGAGCACCGAGTAGTTCTCGGTCAGCGGGTTGCCGCCCTTGACCTCCACGTTCGACTGCGCGGTGCGCGTGAACGAGTGAAACAGCCGGGCCTCGTGCACGATGCCGGCGAGTGCGTGCCCGTCGGAGCCGAGCAGGCAGTGGGGCGGCCACAGGTAGAGCTGGTACTTGCCCGCCTTCTCGAGCTCCTTGGTGTAGTGCAGCGCCTGCTTGCACAGCCACGTGTAGTTGCCGCCGCACAGCCACTTGGCCATCGCTGGATTCGGGCGCACCTCGCCCGCGGCGATCTGCTCCGAGGTGACCACGCGGTGAGGGGTCAGCGGCGCATCGGCCTTGTCGAGCCAGAAGCTCGGAAAGAAGATCTGGTACGCGAGGTGCGTATCCATCGTCGTCGTGATGTCGGTGATCACTCCGAGGTTCCGGTAGATCATCTCGGCGATCCGACGCGAGTCATCGATCGCGCCGGTACCGGAGCGGCCCGCGACGTAGAGCGAGCCCTCGGGGAAGCAGAAGTCCTTCTGGACGTCGATCAGCAGCAGCTGGATCCGGGTCTCGTCGGAGGCGGACGGCTTGAGCGCGTGATGCGCCCGCCATGCGGTGGCCTCGCTCGCGACCACCGATGTGTCGGGGCGGTACGCGTAGTCGGCGGCCTTCTTGGCATCGAACAGCTGAGGGAGTGGGAGTGGAGCGTGCGAGGTCATGACGGGTCCTTTCAGGTGAGCTGCATGCGGATCGCGTCACGACGACGCGAGACATCGATGCCGCCCGGAGAGAGTGCGAGCCGATCTCCAGCGCCGATCAGCGGCGCGGTCTCGACGAACGTACGGGTCTGGGTGATCGCGCCCTGCACGATCTCGATGCGGGCGAGGCCATCATCGGTGGGCACGAACAGGTGTGGGCCGGCGGTGCACGCACCGGCGATCCCGTTGATCCACGGTGCATCGGCGAGGGTCGCACTCGCGATCACCTGGGCGTCGGCGCCGATCACCACCACGGTCGTGACGAGCCGACCGCCGTCCACACAGGTCAGCCACAGCCACGCGCGGTCGTCGCCGACGGTGGCGTGCGCATCGACGAGCTGACCGCGGATCCGCGGCAGGGTCACGCGATCGTCGAGCACGCCGCGATCGGGGCGGAACACGAAGCCCACTGCATAGCCACCCGCCCGGTAGAAGCCAACGCCGAGCTTGGCCCCCACCCACGCGCGCGTCTGCGCCGCCAGCACGCCGCCGATCCGCTCGGGCCCGAGCCGGGTGGTGCGCCAGAGCGCGCCCTGATCGATCCACACGGCCGTGCCGCGCCCGATCTCGTAGGAGGGCGCCGCGAACGCCGAGGCCGGGATCGCGGTCCACCGCAGACGGCCATGCACCATCACCGGCGGGAGGTGCGCGGTGGTCTGGCAAGCCGGGCAGCGCACGCGGCCGTGCTCTTCGCCGCAGGTCGAACACCCGCGCAGCCGCAGCCGCTCGAGCTCCACCCGCGGGAACGGCGCACGCAGATCGCGCTCGAACACCGCGCGGAACACCGCCGTCAGCTCGTCCGGAAGGATGCCGAGCGAGCGTGCCGCGCGCGGATACACCACGTCGGCCGCGTACACGCTGAGCCGGCGCAACGCGCGCATCACGGGAGAGCAGCGCTTCGTGGGATCCGCCGGCTGATGCACACCACCCCACGGCCCCACGCCGAGCAGCGAGCGAAACGCCATGACCGCGAAGGCGAACCAATCACTCGCCTCGTCGTGAGGCGCGATCGGCACGAGCTGCTGTGGATCACACAGCCGCGGATCGACGAAGCGCTCGCTGAACATCGGGCAGTCGTAACCGCCGAACTGATAGCTATCGACATCGATCAGGTGGACCCGCCGGCCGTCCACGAGGACGTTGAGGTCATTGCAGTCACCGATCACGATCCCCACGCGGTGGAGCTCGGAGATCGCGTCGTGCAGCGAGAGCAGCGCCGCCACCAGGTCCGCGCCTGCGATCGGATGATCGCGCCGCCACTTCGGCTCGCCGAAGCTGTGGAGCGGGACCCCGGCGACCTTGGGCATGAGGTAGCCGACGATCTGCGTGGACCTCTTGCCGCCGAGTGCGAACCCGCAGGGCGCGACCACAGCGGCGGGGAGCCGGCCAGGTAGCGCGCGCAGCTTGGTGGGTTGCTCCGCGAGTCGGCGGCGCGCCACGTCCTGCGCGGCGGGCATCCCCTCGAAGTCGGGGTGGTCCGCAGGCTTCCACCACTTGATCACGCGGCCATCTCCGAGATCGTAGACCTCGGCCTCACCGCCCTGCCCGAGCAGCGCGGCCGGCGTCAGCGTCACGCGCTGGCCATCGACCCACACCGTGCGGTTCACGACGGCCTCCCGCGCCACGCGAGGATCGCCACCGCGCCATCGTCCTGCAGCGGGGCCGGCGCACGCACCACGCGGCGCGCCTCCCACTCGATGTTCTCCGAGCCGCGCGCGAGCACCGCCAGCCGCCGGCGGAGTGCATCCGGGTGCGCGAGGCAGCGCTCGATCGCGATCGCATCGAGGCCCAGCTCGGCGACGCCATCCGTCGCGACGATGATCGATCCACCGCCTGCGGCCGACGTGACCTCGAGGTGCGCCTCCTGCGGCATCTCGAGCAGGTCGTAGGCGACGTATGGCGGCTGGTTGTCCGCGAACGGCCCGAGTTCGCGTGTCCGTGCGTCGATCGTGTAAGCGCCATCGCCGATCGCCCACACGGCGGCGTGGTCTCCCGCGACGGCGGCGGCGACCACGGTGAACAGGAAGTGCTCGTGGATGATCCGTGCGCGGTCACCCGGCATCGCCGCGGCGAGCTCGCCGATCCGGGTCACGACCTCTGCGCGCACGCGCATCCACATCGCGAGATCCGCCGGGCTCTCTCCCGCCGCGAGCTCGCGCGCGAGCACCGCCACCACGAGCTGCGCTCCCAGCCGCGCACCGACCTCGGAGCTGCCGCCGGAGCCGCAGCCATCGCACACGACCACGGCACCCTGCGCCTCGCCGATCCACACGGCGACGGCATCCTGGCCGTTGCGTGCCGTGCGGAGGTGCCGTGCGCCGGTCACCGCGGCCCCGGTCGCGCGAATCTGGCAGTTCGTGTCCATGTGACACTTTGATAGTGTCAAATGAACACGATGTCAAGGAGGCGCGCACAACCGCCCGAGATCGCACATGGCCCGGGGCGTGCAACCAGTGAGGTGGATGCGCCCGATCGTGGTGGTTCTCTACATGGCTGTGGCGGGATGCGGCGGCAACGACGCCGTCGAGACCACGGATGCTGGATTTGACGCCGCTCCACCAGCCGACGCACCCGATCTCGCGGCCACCTGCGGCGTGACCGCGAGTGGCGTCTGGCAGCGCTGTCAGGCGAACCCGCTGATCGAGGGCATGCGGCCGGCCGCGGATGCGGGCAAGGTCGAGTGGACGCAGGCTGATCCCACGGTCCTCTACGATCCGCAGGATCACTTGTGGAAGGCGTGGTGGTCGACGGTGGTGTTCACCGACTGCAGCCAGCTGACCGCGAACCACGAGCTCCAGATCAAGTACGCGGAGAGTGACGACGGCGTCAGCTGGCGGATCCAGACGGAGCCCGCGATGCGCTCCCATCGCGATCCGGGAGACTGGGACTATTCGACCGCCGAGACCCCGACCGTGATCCAGGTTCCCGGTGCCGCACCCGATCGGCGCTACGCGATGGTCTATGCGGGTGGAAACGACGCGGTCCTGAAGGTCCTCGGTCAGACGGGCTGGCAGCTCGGAGTGGCATTCTCCGCGGACGGGAAGCGGTTCACCCGGATCTCGGCGGCGGAGTCACCTTACGCGGGCCGCGCCACCCCGTTCGCGCGGATCGAGGGGCTCGCCCTGCTCGCGGCCGACGTGTTTCCTGGGGTGGCGAACGTCGATCACGGCATCGTCGCGGATCCCGAGCTGATCGCGTACGGCGGCGCGTTCCACCTGTACTTCAGCTCGGTCGCCGTCGATGCCAGTGGTGCCTACCTCGCCAACACGTACGGGATCTCTCACGCCATCTCCACCGATCTGGTGCACTGGACCGCCACCGCCGGGAATCCGATCCCTGCGCTCTACGGCGGTGGGCAACCCACGCTGCTCGCCGACGGCCAACAGCTCACGATGTACTTCGGGCAGGACAGTGACACCGATCGCGCGGCGATCCCGAGCGCGCTGTTCTCGACGCTCGGGTTCTGGAAGGCCACCTCGTCCGACGGTGCGACCTGGACTCGCTCGAGCACCACCACCCGCGACTTCACGTGGCTTGCTTCGGACTCCTCCGAGGATCTCGGCCTGATCAACGGCGCTGCCGTCGCGCGCGGCCCCGACGGGTTCGTCCGGCTGTACTACGGCGGTTGGGGCACCAAGCATCAGCCGCCGAGCTCCTGTGTCTTCGTCTGGGACCGGAGCGGGAGCACGCCCCAGCTGACCAGCGTGCCCGGCACCCACAACCTGTTGCTGGCGCTGCGACGTTAGCGACGGCGACGACGCAGCGCGAGGAGCGCGAGTCCGATCCCGAGGCCGGCGCCGTGCCCCGTGGAGCAGCCGCCATCGCCACCACCTGACGGATCCATGCCCGCCTCTGCACCACCGCTGGGCCCCGCGTCGGCGCTCGCCGGCGGCGGCACGTACTGGTCGATGAACGCGAGGTGGCTGTCGACGCGGCGATAGTGCGAAGCGGCGCCGCAGCCTGTCGGCCCGTACGAGTCCACGCCGACGAGGACGCCTTCGACGATCGCAGGTCCGCCCGAGTCTCCGAGGCAGCCGTGCTTCGCGGCATCGCCGACCACCACGGTGTCGCTCTCGAGCGCGCCCACCACCGTCATCGCCTCGAACCGGGTCTGGTTCGGCTGCTGATACGTGGTCTGTCCATAGCCGACGATCAGTGCCGGCTTGCCCGTGATCGTCGCGTCGAGCGGCGTGCGATGGAGCGGCAGCGGTGTGACCGTGGTCAGCGGCTGAGCGAGCACCACCACGCCGATGTCGGCGAGAAACGGGGACTGCGTCTGGTACTGCGGGTTCGGATGCACCGCCGCCACGGAGACGAGGTGCGGCTCGAGCGCGGCCAGCGTCGGGTACGGCCCCGCGTCGTCGCCGGTGAACACGCCGTAGAGGTAGTTGGGATGATTCGGCGTGTCGATGCAGTGCGCCGAGGTCAGGAGCACGGTGGGCGACACGAGCACCGCGGTGCAGGTCGTCAACACGGAGCGATCCGCCGGAAACCCTGCGAGCAGCATCGTCGCCGTCATGCCGGTGGAGCGTGTGCCACCGATGATGTCCTGGCCCGTGGTGGAGACCGGTACGGAGCAGGCGGCGAGCAGCGGCAGAACAGCGAGAGTGCGCATCGCGCGGACTCTCGACGAACCGCCCCGTGAACGCAAGCGCTCAGTGTGCGAGCGGAGTTCCGAGATCGATCGCGAGAGCTGCCATCAGCTGCGGTCCGAACGTCGTGTGCTCGCTCATCGTCTGCGCGAGCTGCGCCGTGAGGTGAACGCGGTCCGCGACATGAACGGTGGCGCCGATGGCCCCCGTGAAGGCGAGCTCCTTGGCCTCCGCCACCACGCCAGGATCGTTGCTCGAGCCGCTGTCGGGGACCACCGTGAACGTCTCGTCGATCGCCGACAGGGTGGCGCCGCCCAGCGAGCCGTACAGCGTCACGCCATCGAAGCGGTACGACGGTACGAGTGCCGCGCGCACGAGCAGCGCTTCATCGCGGCTGAACTCGCCCGCCCCGGTGCCGTCGCGGTGGATCGGGCTCGAGGACATGCCGAACGCGGCCGCGAGGCCGAGGCGCATCCGCGCGTTGAGCTCGAGCGACGTACGCAGGGCGAGGGCTCCCTCGAGGACCGCCGCGTCAGGCACGCCGCTCGACATGCTGTTGTCGCCCGACAGCGTGGACTCGGTCGCCGACCACGCTCCGTCCACCTCGAGGCCGATATCGGTCTGCGCGTTGACCCCCGCCCGCAGCGCGCCCCCCGCGTGATGGCGGGCCACCGCGGCACCGCTGTTCTCGGCCTGCCCGAGGTCTGCGACGCGCGTGGTGCCGGCATGCGCCTCGACGCGCGTCGCCGTGGGCATCGGCTGACCGTCATAGCTAGCCGGGCGCGGGGCCGAGATCAGCCCGTGCTGCGTGACCGTGTACGGGCTAGGGATGCAGGCAACGACCGGCAAGACCAGGAGGGCGAGGAGGACACGAGCAGTCATCGAGGAGGCAAGGTCCACAACCTGTGCCACCCAAGCCTCGAAGCAGATCCGGGGAGTTGGCGCAGGTCTGCGTGTCGAGCCCCTACCACCCTGTCAGGGTGCGAGCCGGTCGCGCTCCCAACCAGCTTCGCCGCGGCGATACCGCACGCGATCGTGGAGGCGGGAGGGCTGGCCTTGCCACAGCTCGATCATGTCGGGCACCACGCGATAGCCGCCCCAGTGCGTGGGCCGCGGCGGCATCGCGTCACCGAGCGTGAGCTCGAGCGCCTTGATGCGATCCTCGAGGAGTGCACGCGACGCGATCGGCTGCGATTGTGGCGATGCGATCGCCCCGAGCTGGCTGCCGCGCGGGCGCGAGGCAAAGTACGCATCGGAGTCCTCCTCGGAGACCTTCTCGATCGCGCCCTCGACCCGCACCTGACGGTGCATCGCCTCCCAGAACATCACGAGCGCTGCCTGCGGGTGTGAGGCGAGATCGTGGCCCTTCCGGCTGTCGTAGTTCGTGAAGAACACGAAGCCACGATCATCGACCTCCTTCAGGAGAACGATCCGCGCCGCCGGCCGACCGCGCTCGTCGATCGTCGCCAGCGTCATCGCGTTGACCGTGGGGAGCTTCGCTGCGACCGCGGCGTCGAACCACGCGCGAAACTCGGTGATCGGATCCGGGTCGCAGTCCGCCGGATCCAGCGGCACGCCCACGTAGTCCTCGCCGAAGCGCCACATCGCGTCCTTCGTCATGCGATGTGCTTACCACGCGCGGAGCATCGTACCGTGCTGTCCCAGCGACGGAGCGGGCGCTGTCCGCTCACATCTTGTGATCGGCGTGCTCGCCGTGCTCGCCGTGCTCGGCGTGCTCGCCGTGCTCGCCGTGCTCGCCGTGCTCGCCGTGCTCGTCGTGCTCGCCGTGCTCGTCGTGCTTCTGGCCGCTCGCCTCCATGACGGCGTGGAAGCCGTTGTGCACGCGCTCGAAGGCCGGCTCGAAGGCCGCGGCATCGTTCGCCTTGCAGGTGACCTCGAGCGCGCCAACGGCGTCCGCGAGCTCCTTGGTCTTGCCGGTCCACGCGGCGGCATCGGCGCCGGCAGGTGTGGCCAGGTTCACGAGCGCGGTGGCATCGGTGTGGAACTCGGCCGTCGCACCGCAGGTGTCGGTCATCCGCTGCGGTCCCTTGTCCGCGTGCCAGCGCGGCTTCAGCACGTCGTGGAACTTCGCCACCTCGGGGAGCATGTGCTCCTCGCCCATCTTCATCTTGTCCATCGAGCCCATCGGCGCGGTGGTGGACGCGGGCTTGTTGCCGCCGCACGCGGCGAGGAGGGCGAACGCGATCGACAGGGCGAGCTTCATGAGCGCGGGCTTCGCATGGCGATCGCGCGCTGTCAATCGCGGTACAATGACGCATGCACCTGTTCGTGATCCGCCACGGGATTGCCGAAGATCCCGCGCTCGGCCAGGACGACGCGACCCGCGCCCTGACCTCCGATGGCCGCAAGAAGTTCCGCCAGGTGGTGCGCGGCCTCCGCACCCTCGAGCTCTCGTTCTCCCGGGTGCTGACCAGCCCGTGGCTCCGCGCCGCTCAGACGGCGAAGCTCCTGGCCCCGCTGAGCGACCATCACCCGAGCACCACGGAGCTGCTGTGTCAGTCCCCGCGGTCCGAGCTGCTCGCGCTGCTCGCGGAGGGTGGCGAATCGACGGCGCTCGTCGGTCACGAGCCGTGGCTCAGCGAGCTCGTGGCGTGGCTCGCGTTCGGCGACACCAAGCACAGCGATGCGATCGAGATCAAGAAGGGCGCCGCGGTCTGGCTCGATGGTCCACCGATCCCGGGGGGCATGCGCCTCCGTGCGCTGCTGCCTCCCAAGGTCACTCGCGGCGCGCGCTGATCAGCGGAGCGCGCGCATGCCCTTGGCGCGGCGCAGATCGTTGATCACGCGCGCCACCTGATCGTCGTGGAGGAGCAGCTTCGACAGCGCGCCCGTCGTGATCCCCAGGCGCTGCGCGGTGGTGGCGATCTCGAGCGAACCGGCGACGAGGAGATCGATCAGCTCGGCGATCCCGGCCCAGTACTCGCCGGTCAGCCGGGTCTTCGCGCCGAGAGGTGCCGTTCCCGCGGCGACCATCGATGCCAGGCGACGCGAGGGCACGAAGCCGTCGATCCGCACCGGCTCGCGGAGCTCGAGCGCGATCGCCGAGCGTAGCCGCCGCACGGCGTGGAGCTTGTTCTCGGACTGCGAGCGGCTGTCCTCGCCGATCGCGGAGACGCCGCTGAGCTTGTGCCGCAGCCGCACCGCGCTCTCGGTCTTGTTGCGGTGCTGGCCGCCCGGCCCCGAGGCCCGGTAGCGATCCACCTCGCACTGCGCGATCAGCGCGTCGTCGCCGACGAGGAGGTAGTCGGCGCGCGGCACGATCAGTTCGATTCTTTGGGCGCCGGCATCGGTGTGGTCCGCGACGCAGACTCGGTGGGCTCGAGGTAAAGATCGACGCCCGCCTTGTCCCCTGCCCGCCCGTACTCGACGCGGGTGATGCCGTCTCCGAGTGCGCCCACCAGCTTGCCGAGCTTCGGATCGACGCCGACCTTCGCATCGGCGCACAGCTTCTCGATGTCGCCGAACGAGATCCCCGGTGCGAGGGCACCGACGCGGGAGATCGCCCCGCCGCGGATGCGCACCGCGAGCGAGAACTGCGGCATCGTGACCGCGCGAAACCGATCGACCAACGCCGACGCGAGCGGAGCGCCGGTGAGCTGCACGAACGCCTTGTTCAGTGCGTCGACCTGATCGTCCACGGTCTCGCCGGGCATCGCGACCTCGATCTCGCTGAACGCGGAGTCGCCGATCGCCTGCGTGAACCGATCGATGCGCTCGATCTTGTGGTCCTCGACCAGCTTCTTGATCTGGTACTTGGCCTCGTGCGTGCCGAACATCGCCTCGACGGTGGACCACTCATGCGGATCCCAGAAGTGCCAGCCGGTGGTCACCTTGCCGTTCCACACGCCGATCCACGATCCCACCAGCTGCGGCTCGAGCTTCTCGCCGATCCCATCGAGGAGCGCGGCGTCGCTCTTGGCGATGTTGCAGAGCTTGAAGTAGTCCGCCATCTTCGGGACGAAGCCCGCGGGATCCCCCCAGGCCCCCCACCACACCCGGCGCAGATCGCTACCGAGCATCGCGAGATAGCTCACGCTCTGCCCGTTCGGCATGTCCGTGGGCATGGGGTTGTGCTCGAGCCAGCGATCGAGGTGGATATCCATCCACTCCTCGATGATCGGGAGCTGCGAGAGGCTGATCTGTAGGTTGAGTCGCACAGCCAGCGCGCGCTGGAGCGCAAGATCGAGCGAGCTCATCCCCTCGACGGTACCTCAGGTCCCGTCTATCGTGGGTGAATGCGCACCTGGGTGGTCTCCGTGCTGCTGCTGGCCTCCGGTTGCGTACAGAACCAGCTCGTGCCCTGCGGGGACCTGTTGTGCCCCGCTGATCGGATGTGCCGCAACGACGAGTGCGTGTCGCCCGAGCAGCTGCTCGCGTGCGACGGCAAGGACGACGGCGCCGCTTGCCTCCAGCAGGAGGTCCCCGGGTTCTGCGGCAACGGGTTCTGCCACGTCCCGATCTGCGGCAACGGCAGCACCGAGCCGGGGGAGAGCTGCGACGATGGCAACAACGTCGCCGGGGACGGCTGCTCGGCGGATTGCTTGTCTCTCGAGAACTGCGGCAACGACATCGTGGACGCCGTGCGCGGCGAGGAGTGTGATCGCGGGACGCCTGGCCTCTCCGGCGATGGCTGCACGTCGACGTGCAAGGTCGAGTTCGACACCTGGCATGACCTGACGCCGCGGACCCTGCGCGCGCGCCAGCTCGCCCGGATGGTCTACGACATCGACCACGGCGAGTTCATGCTGTTCGGAGGGTTCGATGGGAGCCAGCCGCTCGACGAGACCTGGATCTTCAAGGGCGGCACTTGGACGCAGCTGTTTCCCGCGGCCTCGCCCGAAGCTCGGTACGGGCACTCGATGGTCTACGACGCCTTCCGCAAGCGCGTCGTCTTGTTCGGCGGCACCAACGGCACCGACATGTTCGGGGGGACGTGGGAGTGGGATGGCACGGTGTGGACCAAGCTCACGCTCGCGACCCACCCCTCGGATCGGCAGAACGCGGCGATGGCCTACAACTCGGCCGAGCACCTTACGTACCTGTTCGGCGGATCGAGCCCGACCAACACGTTCCCCGCCGACACCTGGACGTTCGATGGCACGGCGTGGACCCAGCTGACAGACCCCGGCCCCGGTTCACCCGTCGAGGCCCAGATGCTCCGGCACCCGTCGATGGCGTACGACGCCGTGAACGACGTGATGCTGATGGTCGCGGAGACCCAGATCACCGGATCCGTGGCGAACGAGAACTCGCTCTACAACTGGGATCCTTCCTACCACCAGTGGTTCGAGCAGGAGCAGCAGCACATGCCTGCGTTCATCGACATCGCGATGACGTGGGATCCGCGCCGTCAGCGGATCGTGCTGTTCGGCGGCTACCTCGGTGACTTCGTGACCACCTCGGGATCGACGTACGAGGTCGACGGAGCCCAGATCCAGGTCGGGGCACCGCTCCCCGCTGGTGGTCCACCCGCGCGCGCGCGCGCCGCTGCGGCCGCTGGGCCGGGTGGGCTCGTGCTGTACGGGGGGATCGATTCGCAGGGTCGCGCGCTGAACGACACGTGGCTCCGGGGCGATTCGCTCGGCACCACGATCTGGGCCTCGACGCCCACCAATCGCGCGCCCGTGCCGCGGATCGGCGCGGTCGCCGCGTACGACGCCACGCGCGGTGAGGTGGTGCTCTACGGCGGGGTCGACAACGCCGCGCTCGGCGACACGTGGCTGTGGACTCAGCCGAGCTGGAGCGCGGGGCCCGCAGGCCCGCAGGCTCGCGCGTTCAGCGGCATGGCGTACAACGAGGTCGCCGGCGAGACGGTGCTGTTCGGCGGTACGGACTTCAGCGGTGTCGGCAGCGGAAGCTCGGGCGAGCCGATCGTCGGCTGCGGCTCGGGCAGCGGCTCCGGTAGTGGTTCGGGCTCGGGCTCGGGCTCCGGCTCCGGCAGCGCCGTGCCGGGCGATGCGATGTGCCCGAACGAGTTCTCGGACACCTGGGAGTTCAAGAACGGGCTGTGGATGCAGATCTCGCTCGCGGCCTCCCCGACCCGGCGCGTGCTCCCCGCGATGACCTACGACGCCGACCACGGGCGCGTGATCCTGTTCGGCGGCACCAACGGCGGCGTGCCGATGGCCGACACGTGGACGTTCAAGCGCACCGACGACACGTGGACCCCGCTCGCGACCGCTGTCTCGCCTCCGGCGATGTACTACCCGCGCCTCGCCTACGATCGAACGCGCAACAAGGCCGTGCTCTACGGCGTGATCGGCCAGGGCGTCGGGGCGCACGCCGAGCTGTGGGAGCTCGATGGCGCCACGTGGTCCAAGCCCCCGGTCGGGACGATCGTTCCGCCCACCCGCACCGGCGGCGCGTTGCTCTACGATCCCGTCCGCCAGCGCGTGCTGATGTTCGGCGGCAAGCTCCCGAGCGGTCAGCTCATCAACGACACGTGGGAGTGGAACGGCGCGACGGCGACGTGGACGCAGCGGTTCCCCGTGCAGACACCACCGCTCCGTACCAACGCCGCGGTCGCCTACGACGCGATCCGGGGGAAGGTGCTCGTGTTCGGTGGCCTGGGCCCGCTCGGCGTCCGCCTCGACGACATCTGGGCATATGGCTTCGAGGCGCCCGGCGTGCCTGTCGAGACCTGCGGTGTCAACGACGATGCCGATCACGACGGGCTCCGCGGCTGCTTCGATCCGGACTGCTGGGCGGTGTGCACGCCCACGTGCCCGCCCGGAACGAGCTGCCCGTAGGGCTGCGCGCTCAATTCAACATCAGGCGCGCGGTGACGAACACCGACCGCGCTCCCGTGGTCATGGTCTCGCCGCTGATCTGCTGCGCGAAGATCGAGCCGCGCACCCCGACCGCCACGCTGTCCTCGATCCAGTAGCTCGTGCCGAGGTTCAGGTAGTGCTCGCGCACGTGCTGATCCGGCTCGCGGGTATCCACCATCGAGTACGACGCGCCGAGGCCGGCGTGCTTCGTGATGTCGAGATCCGTGCCCACGGAGAACGTGTAGGAGCGGAACAGGTCGGGGAGACGGTACTTCGAGTCCGTGGGATCGAGGATCTCGTTGCGATTCCGCGAGACGTTCGCGAAGGGCGAGAGCGCACCGATCGGCGTCGTCAGGTGCCCGCGCGCTCCGAGCCGCAGGTTGTAGCCGCGGATCGTCTGATCGTCGTCCACCGCCTGCTGGGTATCGAGGCTGTACATCTGGATCTCGGCCTTGGCCTCGAGGTGCTCGGAGTGAAACATCACCGCCGGCGAGCCGAAGTAGATGTGGAGGTTCTGGTCCGGCAGGTTGTTCTGCGAGTTTCCGACCTGCGCGGCCGCCAGATAGAACGGCCGATCGAACGGCTGCAGCTTGCCGCCGATCGCGAGCGTCCCGGTGATGCCGGTCGGATTCGTCGAATGAAACGTGGCGGCGAAGGTGATGTACTTGTTCGGCGCGTAGCTCCCGAACAGGCCGTTGCCGCGATCGGCGCCGGAGTAGAGCAGTGGATCTCGCGTGTACAGATCCGAGTAGAGGAGATCGCCGAGGTGCGACGACACGTAGTCGTAGCTCGCCGGATCCGCGATCCGTCCCGCGGCGAACGAGAACCCCGCGCGCGTGTAGCGCACGAACTGGTCGCGGATCGCGAGGGCGGCCTGCCCCTCCCACACGCTCGCGCCATAGCCCAGCGGGCCACCGAGCGAGGCCTCGAACTCGCTCGCGAACGTGACGTACGGCCCCACGCCGCCGCGGAGCCCGAGCCGGGACACGGCCACCGTGGGGTTCTGGCCGCTGGTCTTCACCTCGGCGGGCTGGTGGAGGCTCTGGAGATGCATGCCGCCGGCAATCGCGCCATACGGCTCGATCCACGGCTTGTTCTTCACGGCGACCGGCGCGGCGACCTTGGTCTGCACGGTGTCCACCGGTGGCTCGTCGTCGGCGGTTGCGGTGACCACGACGGGACGCGCGGACTCGGCGGGGAACTCGATCTCGGCGTCGGCGGCGGCCACGGCGGTGGTCGCGAGCAACAGGGTCAGGGTCAGCGTTCGGATCTCGGTCGACATCTCAGTCCTCCAGGGCCGCGGTGATCTTCGCGAGGCCGGCCGCGCTGCGCACGGCGCCGTAGTGGTTGCGGAAGAACCCGTTGTAGAAGTAGCCACTCGTGTCGAAGTCGTTGAGGCCATCGAGCAGGTTGTTGGCGCACTCCGTCGGATACAGACGCGAGGCATGCTCGGAGACGAACTCGTCCTGCTGCGTCCCGTTGGGGAGATCCTTCATCGTGATCGTGGTGTACGAGACCGTGTGCTTCCCGCAGGCGCCGCGCTTGCCGAACGCGTAGTCACCGTCGGCGCACGGGGTCTCCCACCAGCCACCAAACTGGCCGTTGTCCGTGGGCATCGCGGGGCCATTGAGTGGGCGATGGAAGGCCGTCGCGGTGTACTGGTTCCGTTGCCCCATCTGGCAGGTCACCGTGCCGCGCATCGTGAGGTTCACGCCGCACTGCTTCGCGAAGCTGACCACGCCGTGGTTCGCGCCCGAGGCCACGACCACGTCGTGGATGCGCTCGAAGATGTTGACGTCCCACGTGCCATCTTGCTTCTCCACCCACAGCCGGCGGAGTGCATCGCGCACCGTGGTGGCCCCGAGGGAGAACCCGACGAGTGAGAGCTCGCGGCCCGGGTTCGCGATCGCGACGCGCTTGATCAGCTCCTGCAGGATCGGCACGTCCCAGCCATGGTCGGCGTTCTTCGCCGTGTTGCCGGTGTCCTTGCCCTCGGGGCTCTTGGGATCGTCGATCAGGTCGGTACGAAAATCGACGGCGAGCGTGCGAACCCCCGCAGCCGGCAGCAGCTCCGCGAGCTGGTCGCGGGCCGTCGTATCGGCGGGGAACATGAGCGATGCCGGATCGGCGTGCACGAACTTCATCCAGCCCGTGGGCGACTCCGAGTTGCCATGGACCAGGATCACGATCGGCTTCGAAGTGTCCTCGGCGACGCCCGTCGGGAACGGGAACTCGCGGGCGGCGCACGGATACCCGGGGATCGTGGCGGCTGGGTAGCTGAGGCCCGCGGTGGAGCACCCGGGGTGCATCGCGCCCGACGCATCCGTGGCAATCGAGCGATACCGGCCGCCGGGATACATCGCATCGCCGGGCTGCGGCATCGAGACGCCGTCCCAGCGGTTCCGAGGCGCGGCGATCAGCCCGTCGTGGAAGTCATAGCCCGCCGGCGCCATCGGCGCGGCCGCCATCGCGTCGGTGCAGGCCGTGTGGTCGACCCCGGAGCCCTGGTCATCACCTGGTTCACCCGGATGCCCGGTGCCGCCGAGCTGGCAGCCCATCAACACGATCAAGAGCGCGCTACGCATGCGGAGGGCCTCGAGCAACCGCCGTACCAGCGCACTTGCCTGTGGGGACCAGGGCATCGGCTGTTGGCCGAGGCCAACTGTGGGCGCGAGCCAACAGGGCGCGCTACCGTCGCTGGGTGACGCCGCGGAGCAGGCTGGCCATGATCGCGGTGGCGCTCGCCGTCGCGGCCGGCGGCCTCTTGACCTTCGCGGTGGTCCGCCGGGGTCGCACGCCGCCCGCCGAGGTCCCGATCGCGGGGAGTGGCTCGGGGGACGCGGCGGTCGATCTGCTGCCAGCCCCCGCGAAGGCCTCGCTCGTCAACACGATGGTCGTGGCGATCTACAGCGCCGCCTGCCGTCACGAGGTGGGCTGCGGCACCGGCGATCTCACGCGCTGCGACTACATCGCGAGCACGATGCGGCAGCTGCCCGAGGCGCTGTCGCTGCAGCGGTGCCCACATCTCGACGAGCGTGAGGCTCGGCGCTGCCTGACCGATCTCGCGGCCGGCCCGTGCGCGAACGTGGCGCCCGCGCTCGAGGTGCTCGAGCTCCAGAAGGTGATCGCCCGCCTCCCGAGCTGTCGCCACGCGTGCGAGTGACTACTGCTTCGTCACCGTCAGCGTGTACGCGCCGGTGGTGGCCGCGTTCTCGTGATCCACGACGATGAAGTGCTGGCCCGCGAACGTGGTGGTGATCGAGATCGGATTGCCGGGGGAGGCGAACGTGTTCCCGAGACAGACCGGAGTGGCCGGAGACACGCTGCACGGCGCGATCACGTACGCCTTCACCCCGGTGATGCCGATCAGGTACGAGTCGCCGAGAGCCGCCGTGAGCCGGTACACCGCGTCCGCACCGTTCATCACGAACCCACCGCACGAGGACGAGATCGTGGAGGTCCGCCCCGCGGTGGTGCCGGGCTCGGAGCCGCCGGTGGCCGCGACGACGCCCGGATCTGCGCAGGTCAGGGCGGCGAGGCGCGCATCGATCGCGTCGACCGGCCCGTCGGAGGCATCGGCGGCCGGGGCATCGGTCACCGGGCTCGCGATGCATCGCTGGTCTGCGCTGCACACCAGGCCCGAAGGGCACCTGCCATCGCTGCAGCGGAACTGCCCGCCGCCGTAGTCGGCGCTGAACAGGCAGCCACCCGCGAACACGAGCACACAGACGGCGAGGTTCCACGGCATAGTAGCGACGCCGTGCCATCGTACCAGGTCGATCGTTCGCCGAACGACGAAGGCGCCGGAGCGCCACCGGTGCCGCGGCAGCTCGGCCGCTATCAGCTCCTGGGGCAGCTCGCCCTCGGCGGCATGGCCGAGATCCACCTCGCGCGACTCGCCGGTGAGGCCGGGTTCGAGAAGACCGTCGTCGTCAAGCGGCTGCTCCCCGAGCTGGTCGCCTCACCAGCCTTCGTCGCGATGTTCCTCGACGAGGGCAAGCTGGTGGCCCGCCTCGATCACCCGAACATCTGCGAGGTCCATGAGCTCGGGCGCGATGGCGCCGAGTACTTCCTCGCGATGCCGTACCTCGATGGGGTGCCGGTCACCGAGCTGATCGCTCGGCCGCGCGATCCGGATCGGATCTCCGAGCTGCGTGTGGCCTGCAGCGTGATCCTCCAGGCGTGTGCGGGGCTCCACCACGCCCACGAGCTCCGCGATGCCGATGGGCACCCGGCCGGCCTCGTCCATCGCGACGTCTCGCCGTCGAACCTGTTCGTCACGGCTGCGGGGACGGTCAAGGTCCTCGATTTCGGCGTGGCCAAGGTCCGCGGCGCGGCCGAGACCGAGGCAGGCACGATCAAGGGCAAGACCCAGTACATGGCGCCGGAACAGCTGCTGGGCGAGCCCCTCGATCGACGGTGCGACGTGTTCGCGCTCGGGATCGTGCTCTACGAGCTCGCGACCCATCAGCGCCTGTTCAAGCGCCCGAGCGACTACCTCGCCGCGCGGGCGATCCTCGAGGAGCCGATCCCGCGCGCCGACGAGGCCGATCCCGCGATCCCGGCCGAGATCGCGGAGGTCATCGCCACCGCCCTCGCCCGCGACCGGACCGCGCGCTATCCCGACGCCGCCGCACTGGCCCGCGCTCTCGAGGAGGCCCTGGTGCCGCATGGTGGACCCGCGAGCGCCGCAGCGATCGCCGCGGTGGTGACAGCCACCGACGAGCTGACCGCGCAGCGCACCCGCCAGGCCCGCGTGATCGCGGAGGCGAGCTCGCTCGCGCTCGATGCTTCCGTCACCCGCCCGCTCCACGGCGAGGCGACGATCGTCACGCCCCGCCCGCCGAGCCGCGTGCCACTCGTCGTGGGTGCGGGGCTCCTCGTGGTGGGCCTGGTGGTCGTGCTCGGCATCCTCCCCATGATCCGGCGCCACGAGGCGGCCGCGATCGCCACGCCCTCCGAGACGCCGGTGGATGCCCGGCCGGCGCCGCTCGCCACGGCGCAGCTCGATGCCGCGACCAGCCCTCCGATCGTCGCGCCGGATGCCGCCGTGGCGATCGAGATGCCTGCGGACTCCGCACGCACACCGAAGCCGGGCACGCTGAGCATCGATTCCACGCCGTACGCGCGGATCTACCTCGATGGCAAGCTGCTCGATCTGACCCCGATCCTCGGGCGCTCGATCGCGGCGGGCAGACATCGCGTCCGCGCCGTGCTCGTGGATGGCCGCAGCAAGGACCTCACCGTCGACGTCCCGCCCGGCCGCGCCGCCAAACCGATCGTCCTGACCTGGTAAGCTCGGCGCGTGCGCCGCACGCTCGCTCTCGCGATGATCATGACGATCATGGGCGCGATCACGGGCACGGCCGCCGCCGACGACGATCTCGCCGAGGCCCACCGCCTCGAGGCGGCCCTCGACTACGACAAGGCGCTCGCGATCGTCGAGCGTGTCCTCGCCAGCGGTGGGGCGACGTATCCCGACCGGTACGTCGAGCTGCAGCTCTATGCGGGCCGCCTCGCCGCCGGGCTCGATCGCACCCAGCTCGCCGAGGATCACTTCGGGCGCGCGCTCGCGATCCGCCCCGCGGCGGGCCTCCCCGAAGGCACCTCGCCGAAGCTCGTCGCGCCCCTCGATGCCGCGCGCCGCCGCGCCGTGCCACTGCGCCTGTCGGTGATCGCCGTCGATGGTGCGGTGAGCTTCCTCGTCGATGCGGATGCCCTGGGCCTGGTGCGAGGCATCGCCCTCACCGTGATCGATCCGCACCAGATCCGTCGCGAGCTGGTGGAGCGCCGGGCGTTGCGGCTCGCAGTCCCTTCCGGCACCACGGCGATCGAGGTCGCGGCGCTCGACGCGCAGGGCAACCGCATCTTCAAGAGCGTTCCTCCTGCGCCGATCGCCTCCGCCGCCCCGCAACGGTCGCTGCGCGGGTCACCTCGCCCGAGCGTCCCGGCGCGCTGGTCGACCTGGGCCGTCGCGACCGGCGTGGTGCTCGGTGCCGGTGCGTTCTCCGCATGGCGGTTCAACCTCGCACAGCACGACTGGGATCGGATGCGCGCCGAGCCCGAGCGGTTCGACTATTCAGCGCTGACCGCCGTCGAAGATCGCGGGAGGCGGTGGGGGCTCACCGCGAACATCGCGTTCGGTGTGGCCGCACTCACCGGCATCACCTCGTTCGTCCTCTACTACCGCCAGCGCAACGCGCGCGTGCTGGTCAGCGCGACCGGCATCGGCGGCGAGTTCTGAGCAGCGCCGCCACACCGATCACCAGCGAGCCGAAGCCGGCACCACCGCCGCCGGCGTCGAGCGCGCAGCCCGGGAGATCCTTCGTCGCATCGGTGCCGTCGTCATCGCCGCCACTGCCGCCACTGCCGCTGCCGCCGCCCGCGCCCGGCACGGTGACGTTGGCGCTCGCCATCGCCGTGTTGCCCGCCGCATCGCGCGCGACCGCCACCAGATCGTGGGCACCGGGCCCGGCCGCGGTGGCGTCCCACGTGAACTGATAGGGCGCCTCGACGTCGGCTGCACCCACCGACGCACCATCGATGGAGAGGGTCACGCTCGCCATCGCGGTGTCATCGCCGGCGGCGACCACCACCGTCAGCTGACCTGTCACCGTGTCCCCGCTCCCCGGCGTCTGGATCGCCACCGTGGGTGCCGTGGTGTCGGGGCCGGTGGTGGTGCCACCACCGCCGAGGAGGCCGAAGAACGTCGCCGCGCGGCGCGTGGCACAGATGCCGCGGTCCTCGAAGTACGAGCCCGCCGTCGCGGTACAGGCGCCCGCCGGATCCGCGCCGACGGCGTTCGCGTGCCCCATGCCGGTGACCTTGTACGCTTCCACGATGACCGCGCCGTTGGTCGCCTTGTACGCGGTGCGCGTGGCGCTTCCGATGGTCTCGGTCTCGTCGGCGACGTCATCGGCGCCCGCGACGTTGGTCCACTGCTTGATCAGCTCGGCCTCGTTCGCCGGGACCACGGTGGTGTCCGTGGAGCCATGCCAGATCTGGACACGCGGATACGGGCCCGCGTGCGAGCCGCGCACGAGGTCCCCCCACTGCGCCGGCGTCTTGGTCACGCCCGGGCTCTGGCAGCTGTAGGCCCCGCTGACCGAGGTCGCACAGCGATACGGCACGCCCGACATGATCGCTCCACCCGCGAACCGCTCCGGGTAGGTCGCGAGCATCACCGCGGTGAACGCCGCGCCGGCGGAGAATCCGACGACGAACACCTTGGAGGCATCGCCGCCGTGCAGCGAGATCGCCTTGTCCACCATCTGGATCACCGATGCGTTCTCGCCCTGCCCGCGCACCAGGTTCGCGGTATCGCCGTACTCACCCGCCCAGTTGAAGCAGCGCACCGGATTGTTCGCGGTCTGCTGCTCCGCATAGACCACCGTGAACTTGTACTGATCGGCGAGCTGGTTCCACCCGGCGCTCTCCATCGCCGCCGCGGTCTGCGTGCAGCCATGGAGCACCACCACGATCGGTCGCCCGGGGGCGAGGCCTGCCGGCACGTACTCGTACATCGCGAGGCCGCCGGGGTTGGAGCCGAAGCTCTGCACCGGCGTCAGGGTGGCGTGGGCCGAGCGCGCGGAGCACAGCACGGCGGAGGCGAGGA
This sequence comes from Myxococcales bacterium, assembly GCA_016720595.1. Taxonomy (GTDB): domain Bacteria; phylum Myxococcota_A; class Polyangia; order Haliangiales; family Haliangiaceae; genus JABFXX01. The sequence goes on along the minus strand of JADKKI010000019.1, from coordinate 84,905 downwards.
CGAGCGAGCGAACGAGCTGCATGCGCGCTCGCGACTGCATGCGACGTGCCCCGAAACAAAGGGGTCTCACCCCTCTTCCAGCGCGCGCTGTTGGCCCGCGCCAACAGGATCACGCCGCGATCGTGGGACGGCGCCTACGGACGAGCGCCACGCCGAGAGCCGCGATCGCCACCACCCAGCCCGCGCCACCCGCGGCCGTGCAGCCACCGTCGCCGCTCGGATCATCATCGCCGCTGCCACTTCCACTGCCGCTCCCACTCCCACTTCCACCGCCGCCACTGCCGCTGCCGCTGCCGCCGCCGTTGCCGGTCAGGCCGAAGAACTCGGCCGCGCGCAGCGTCGAGCACACGTGGACATCGAGGAAGTACGCGCCGGTGGTTGCGGTGCATGCGCCCTGCGGGTCCACGCCGATCGCGATGCCGTGGGACATGCCCGTGATCTTGTAGAGTTCCACGACGGTCTGCCCGCTGCGGTGGTACGCCGTGCGCGTGGCCATGCCGATGGTCTCGCTCTCATCGGCGGTCTGATCGGCGCCCTGCACGTCGGTCCACTGCTTGACCAGCTCGTCGGCGTTGGCGGGCGCGACCGTGGTGTCGGCGGTGCCGTGCCAGATCTGGACGCGGGGATACGGGCCCGCGAACCCCGGGTGCGCCGCGCGCACCAGAGCGCCCCACTGCGCGGCGGTCTTCACAACGCCTGGGCTCTGGCACTTGTAGGCGCCGCTGACGTCGGTGGCGCACTTGTACGGCAGTCCCGCCATGATCGAGCCCGCGGCGAACCGATCGGGCCAGGTCGCGAGCATCACCGCGGTGAACGCCGCACCGGCCGAGAGCCCGACGACGAACACGCGCTTCGTGTCGATGCCACGGAGCGCGATCTCCTTGTCGATCATCGCCATGATCGAGGCGTTCTCGCCCTGCCCGCGCGTCATGTTCGCCTGATCGCCGTACTCGCCGGCCCAGTTGAAGCAGCGCACCGGGTTGTTCGCGGTCTGCTGCTCGGGATAGAGCACGGCGAACCCGTACTGATCTGCGAGCTGATCCCAGCCCGCGCTCTGCATCGCCATCGCGGTCTGCGTGCAGCCGTGCAGGACGACGACGAGCGGACTGCCTGCGGGGAGCCCGTCGGGGATGTAGTCGTACGCCTTGAGAGCGCCGGGGTTGGTGCCGAAGTCCGCGACGGGCGCGAACGTCGCCGCACCCACCGCGCTCGTGGTGACAGCGATCGCGATCAAGCTACTGACGATGCAACGCATGGAGACCTCCGGGCCCGGCGCGCTGCACGGTACGTGCCTCTCCCGGATGGCTCCGCCCAACAGGCATGAGTCCTGCTTGGGCCACCGACGTGACCTGGTACGCTCGCCCGATGGATGACTCGCCCCGCACCCGGCTGCAGCCACGCCCCGTGCGCATGGTGCACCGGCTGCGGATCACCGTGGAGGCCGGCCCCGACGCAGGCGCGCAGCACGCGCCGGATGACGCGGCTTCGATCGCGATCGGCACGAGCGAGGACAACGCGATCGTCCTCACCGATCCCACCGTCAGCCGGTACCACCTCGAGCTGCGCCGCACCGCGAGCGGGGTGCAGGTGGCCGATCTCGGCAGCCGCAACGGCACCTGGGTGGGTGGCATGCGGGTGGAGCGCGCGATCGTGCCCGCCGGCACGCGCCTCAAGCTCGGCGACACCACGATCGCGGTCGAGGATGCGGGCTCGAGCGTCGCACCTCCGCAGACCGAGGCGCCACGCCACGCCGATCTGGTCGGCGACAGCGAAGGCATCCGCGAGGTCGCGCGCCTCGTCCACAAGCTCGCCCGCGTGGACTCCTCGGTGCTGATCCAGGGCGAGACCGGTACCGGCAAGGAGGTCGTCGCACGCGCCCTCCACGAGGCGAGCCCGCGCCGCGGCGGCGAGCTGGTGGTCGTCGATTGTGGCTCGATGCCCGCGACCTTGATCGCCTCGATCCTGTTCGGGCACGAGAAGGGCTCGTTCACTGGCGCGGATCAACGGCGCGTGGGTGCGTTCGAGCGCGCTCAGGGCGGCACCGTCCTCCTCGACGAGATCGGCGAGCTCCCGCTGGAGGTCCAGCCCGCGCTGCTCGGCGTGCTCGAGCGCCGCGCGTTCAGCCGCGTCGGCGGTGCGCAGCCGATCGCCGTGGACGTCCGGATCCTCGCCGCCACGCATCGGGATCTGCGCGCCGAGGTCAACGCCGGCCGGTTCCGAGCGGATCTGTACTACCGCCTCGCCGTCGCAAAGATCCTGATCCCACCGCTTCGCGAGCGTCCCGAGGACATCGCTCCGCTCGCCGCGCACTTCGTCGAGAAGCTGACCGGTGTGGCGGAGCTCGGGCCGCTCGCCAGCGCGCTCGAGGCGCTCCGTGCGCATCCGTGGAGCGGCAACGTCCGCGAGCTGCGCAACGTGGTGGAGGCCGCGATCGTGATGGGCGAGCTCGATCTCGGTGGAGAGCGCGCCGCGCCGCTCGCCGCGGCGCCGAGCCCCGGTCGCGACGTCGCGGCGTATCGCGATGCGCGGGCCGCAGCGCTCTCGGCGTTCGAGGCGGCGTACCTGAAGGACCTGATCGCGCGCACCGACGGCAACGCCTCGGAGGCGGCGCGGGTGGCGCGGATGGATCGGCCGTACCTGCTCACGCTGCTGCGCAAGCACGGCCTCCGCAGCTGATCAGCCGCCGCCGGTCGTCGTGGTGCCGCGCCCCGCGGGCGGTGCGGCCTTCGGCGTGGCCTTGGTAGCCGCCTTGGGCGTCGCCTTCGGAGCTGGGGTCGCCTTCGGGGCGGGGGCCGGTGCGACCGGGGCGGGAGCCGGTGCGGGTGCAGGTGCCGGTGCCGCTGCGGGCTCGGGCATCGGCGTGGGCTCGGCCGGCTCCTCGTCCGGATCGATCCCCGTGATCTCGTCGATGTCGGGCGCCGTGTACGGGAGGATCGGCGTATCCGCCATGATCTTCCCTGCACCGCCACCACCACACGCCGTGGCGAAGAGGCCAAAGGCTGCGCTTGCCAACACCTGAGCTAGTCGATTCCGCATCGCTGGGACGCTAACACGGGTCAGTAGCTGGCGATCAGGGTCAGTCCCGAGAACGCCGTGTACCCGCGCACCATCACGTAGTAGTCCCCGGCGACCGTGTTGGTCTGCGTGCAGGTCTCCGTGTTCCCGTTGACGTACGGGCCGCAGGCGTGGTCGCCGTGGTGGGGCGCGATCCGGCCCGGGTGTAGAGGTCCGCATCCTCGGTGCCGCCGCTGATCTTGACGGTCAGCGTCTTGCCCGCCGGTGCGGTGATCCGCCAGTACGCCGCGCTGCTCGCCGCGCCACTGACGCCGGTCACCGCCGTGCCGTTGGTCAGGAATGGATCACCGGTGCCGCCACCACCGCCACCGCCACCCGCGCTGTACGTGCCCTTGAGCGTCGCGCCCGAGAACGCGGCGTAGCCGTCGAGCATCACGTAGTACGTGCCGGCGGTCGGCGGCGTGAACGTGCAGGTCTCGGTGTTGCCGTTGATGTACGGGCGGCACTGGTAGCTGGTCTTCGTCGGCGCCGCGCCGGCCGAGACGTACATGTCGAGGTCGCCGGTGCCACCGGTCGTGGTGAACGTCAGCGTGGTCTGCCCCGCGGGCACCACGAGCGTCCAGATCTGCTGGCTCCCCGTCGCACCGCTGACCGCGACGCCGACACCGTTGGTCAGCGCGCCGGGCGTCGTGCCGCCGCCACCGCCACCACCGCCGCCGCCGCCACCGCAGCTCGCCGGTGCCGTGCCGACGGCGACCGCCGCCCACGCACAACCCACCGCGTCCTTGGTCGCCTGGTCATAGCCGAGGGCCGTCGCCGCCTGCTCCATCGCGGTGCGCACCGCGGCGAACTTCGAGTTCGAGGTCAGGATGTCGGTCTGCGCCTTGTACATGATGCGGATCGCCTTCTCGAGGCCGATCGCGGGGACCTGCACGGTGGTCTTGCCGCGCGGGTGCTGACCACCCTTCGAGAGCAGACAGAACATCAGGTTCGGCACGCCCGACGAGTAGTGAACGTCGACATTGCCGACCGTGCTGGTCCACACATCCTTCGACGCACCGTCCGCCGCCGGATCGCACATCATGCGCAGGCCACCGGCGATGATGTCCTCACCGACGAGGAACGTGTCGGTCGAGATCGGGAGGCTGCCGGTCTTGCCGCCATCCACCCACGATTCGACGAACGCGCCGAAGATGTCAGACATCGCCTCGTTCATGCCGCCGGGCTCACCGCTGTACACGAGGCCGGACTCGCGCTCCGTCACGGCGTGCGTCAGCTCGTGCGCGGTGACATCGAGCCCTCGCGCGAGCGGTCCGCAGCCCTGCGAGGCCGAGCCATCGCCGTACACCATCTGCGTGCCATCCCAGTACGCGTTGCAGTAGTTCGAGGAGTAGTGCACCGAGCTGATCAGCGCGGCGCCTGCGTTGTCGTACGAGTCTCGGGTCCAGAACGAGTTGTAGCCGGACCACGTGTTGCCGGTGTTGTCATACGCCGCGTTGACATCGACGTCGGTGGTGGCCGCGCCACCTTCGCTGCGCTTGAGCGTGCCCGGCACCGTGGTGCCGTTGTTCGCGCTGTAGACCTTCCGGTTCTCGGCGAAGTAGATCTGCGGGTACACCGCGACGATCTCACCGGTGTCCTGATCGACATAGACCTTGTCGCGAGCCGGGTTCTGCCCGCGCTTGCCCTCTGCGAGGGCTTCGTACGCCTTGTGCATCTCGCCATCGATGGTCTGCAGATAGACGGTGCGCTGCGGCGTGACGGTGAGGCCCGTGAACCGGCCATCGCCACGGATCGCGGAGGTCGCCGCGGTCTGCGAGATCGGGGTCTGCCCGAGCTCGGCGGGGATGTCACCGCGCGCGGTGCCGTTGACCGAGTAGATCGCGCCCTTGATGTCGACGTGCACCACGAGGTCACCACCGACCACGGGCAGCCCGTTGAACGACTGCGTGTAGCGGAAGTGCCGGTGGCCGTCCGCGTCGACGTTGAGCTTCTTGAGCGCCAGGTCGGAGGACTCGAGCCGGAACGCCTTGAGGATCGGCGACAGCGACGGCCGCACCAGGCCATCCGCCGCGGCCGGATCATCGGTCTGCATCGCGCCGACCTTCGCCAGCTCGCCGACGATGTACATCGGCAGCCCATCCTGCGTGTACATCAGCACCTGCGCATCGGGCAGTGCGTCGAGCGCGGCCTGGACGTCCGACGGCGGTCCCGCGGGATCTTGCTTGGCCTCTCCCGATCCCGAAGGATCTCCCGTCTGACAGCCGGCGATCGCGAACAGCAACGCGGCGATGGACTTCGATGCGGACGGACGGCACTTCGACATGCCCACCGACTCTTCATCGGCGATGCCACGTGCCCTTGCACAACATGCGCAGAGACGAGGAGTTCGCGCTGTCAGCTCGAGCGAGCACACACTCGCGCCCCCAACGCGCGGATACACCTGCCTCCTGACATCGTAAGGACCAACACGTCAGAGGTGCGCCCGTGTGGTGCGATCGTGTGACGGGGTGTGACGTGTAGCCCCGATCGCCCGGTGGCAGTCACGACAGACGATGTGATCCCACGAGCCGCGTTCGCAGAATTCATATGCAATGGTATTGCATCTAACTGAGACAGGCCGTCACGTCCTCGTGTGTTCACGCGGAGTTCTGCCTCTGGGGTGAGGTCGCTGACGCGCCGCACCTGTCGTACACGTCGGCGGCTCGACGACGTTTGCGAGCTATCCGCGGCCGGTGGGCTCGTTCTTGATCCGCGGGAGCAGCATCACGAAGTTGCAGGGCTTCACGCGGTGGTCGAGCTGCGGGATCAGGATCTTCTCGAGCCCGGTGCGCACCCCGCCGTTCGAGCCGGGCAACAGGAACACGTAGGTCGAGCCGCAGAGCGCGGCCTCCGCGCGGCTCTGGATCGTCGAGGTCCCGATCTCCTCGAACGACAGCCAGCGGAACAGCTCGCCGAAACCCGGGATCGGCTTGGTCACCAGCGGCGCGAGTGCCTCGGGGGTGACGTCACGTGGTGTGACCCCCGTGCCACCGGTCGCGATCACCACATCGATCGCGGGATCTGCGATCCACGCCGCGAGCTGCGCGCGGATCTGGATCTCGGAGTCGACGACGACCACGCGCGTGACCACGTGGTGGCCGACCTCGCGCATCCGGTCCTCGATCAGCCGCCCCGAGGTATCGGTCGCGAGCGTCCGGGTATCCGAGACCGTGAGCACCGCGACGTTGACGGGGATGAACTCGCGCTCCATGGGCCGCGACTGTACTCGGGCTCCGCTCCGGTCGCAGGAGTCCTGAGAATAGCTATCGATCATAGATGCTTGAATGCATTTTGACGCTCCGCGTTAGAAGATGTCATCAGCCCGGCACCTGGCTGAGCCTTGCGCGTGACGCAGTGCGTCTTAAAGTGAAAGCCATGAAGGAGACCCCCATGGCCACCAAGTCCGAGACCAAGTCCACCGATCGCAATGACCACGGTTCCGGCATCGTCGCCGGCGTCGCGCACGGCATCGTGCCGGGCGTCGTTCACCTCGCGCTCGACGTCGCCGACCGCGGTCAGTCCACGGCCGTCGCGGTGCTCCAGGACGCGCGCATCGAGCTGCGCACCGCGATCGACAGCGGGCTCGACCTCGCCGAGAAGCTGGCGGCCGGCACGATCCGCCTCGCGCGCAAGGTCGTCGCGAAGCTCGACGACGCCAGCAACGAGACGCTGACCGGCGCGGAGCGCGTGTTCACTGGCGCGGTGAAGTCTGCCCGCGAGACCTCGCGCGCCGCCGGCGAGCTCGCCGCGACGGCCGCCTCGGGTGTCGCCGGCCAGGCCGCCTGATCGAGCGTGATATCGTCCGCGGGTGCGCACCTGGCTCGCGATGCTCTGCGCGCTGACCGGCTGTGATGCCGTGTTCGGCCTCGGCGACCCTGCGCATCCCGATGCCGCGCTCGACCCGGACGCACCCGACGCGTTGCTCGTCGACCTCGACGAGGACGGCACCTCCGACGACATCGATTCCTGCCTCGCGTCGTCGGAGGATGCCACCGGTGACTACGACATCGACATGATGCTCAATGGTGTCGATGCCTGTCCGTTCAACGCCAACCCGCTGAACAACACCGACGGCGACGACATCCCGAACGCGTGCGATCCGTTCCCCTCATCGCCGGGCGATCGGTCGCGCTGCGTGATGACGTTCGCCCGCACGAAGCTCGCGAATGCGCTGTGGCTCCCCCGCACCGGCGAGATCGCGTGGACGAGCTCGCCCAACCTGTTGCTGGGCCTCCCGAGCGCGACGGGGACCGCGACCGTGATCGCCTCGACCTCCCTCGAGGGCGAGGGCACGACCACCTATCACGCGCCGTTCCGGTTCGATGCGCACTCGCGCTACGGCTCGATCACCCTGTGGCTCCGCGCCGACCCGGCGGCCCCCAGCGCGGCCGACATCGGCTGCAGGTACATGGGGGACATCACGAACGAACGCATGGGCGTGATCGGACCGATGGGCCTGGGCGATCCCAAGTACCAGGCCCGCAACGCCGGCGTGAACACGCTGCGGATCACCGGCTCGGTCGTCACCGGCGGCACCACCACGACGGTGACGTGCCGGTTCGACCTCAACGGCGGCCCCGTGCTGACGTCGGTGACCTCGGAGGTCCTCCCGCCCGGCCACGCCGGGTTCAGCGCCGAGCACTGGGAGGGCCGGCTCGACGGCCTCCACGTGCTCGACCATCCGTAGCGACGTCTGCTCAGCCCGGCGGTGCGCGCCGGCAGTGCCGGATGTACGCGATCTCCACGCGGTCCCTCGCGATCACCCGATAGACGATCCGGAACAGGCCGACCACGGTGCTGCGATAGCCTGCGAACGGCCCGAGCATCGCCGCGCCCATCTCCGGCGTATGTTCCAGCAAGCGGAGACGCCTGATGACTCGCGAGTACAGCGGGTCGTGGATCGCGTCGAGATCGCGCTTGGCTTGCGGTAGGAGCTCGACCTTCACCGCTTCGCTCGACGAGCAACGTAGTCGTCGAGAGAGACCCGCTTGCCCTGCTTCGACTCGCGCTGTGCGCGGCGCAACCGGGCCTCCCAATCGGGATAGCTCATCTCGTCTCGCGTCGCGACGAGGCCGTCATAGGTCTCGACGCTGATCAGGACCGCAGCGGCCCGACCGCGCTGAGTGATCACCACTGGCTGATCGGTCTCCTTGACCTGGTCGACGTACTTCTTCGCCTGGGTCTGAAGGTCGCTGATCGGAATGATCTTGTCCATATGTCCAAGCTTATGCCCGGACATAGGTCATGCCAAGCCCGAACACCGGACCCGGTGGGTTCACACGACGAGGTTGACGAGCCGACCCTTGACGTAGATCTCGCGCTTGATCGGCTTGCCCTCGAGGAACGACTGCACCTTGTCGTCGGCCTTGGCCGCCGCGAGGATCGTCGCCTCGGAGGCATCGAGCGCGACTTCGATCTGCCCGCGCAGCTTGCCCATCACCTGCACGGCGATCACCATCACGTCGCGGGCGAGCTTGGCCTCGTCATGCACCGGCCACGGCTCGTACGCGAGCGTGGTGGTGTGGCCGAGCCGCTGCCACATCTCCTCGGCCACGTGCGGCGCGAACGGCGACAGCACCTTCACGAACATCTCGAACCACGCGCGCGGGATCGCGGTCGCCTTCGTCGCCTCGTTGACGAACACCATCATCTCCGCGATCGCGGTGTTGAACCGCAGATCGGTCACCGCCTGCGTGACCTTCTTGATCGCCGCGTGCAGGGTGCGCTCGAGATCCTTCTGATCGGTGGAGGCATCCTCGGAGATCTTGCCGCTCAAGGTCTCGATCTGCTGATCCGCCTGCGGATCCGCGGGCGTGACGAGCAGGCGCCACGCACGATCGAGGAACCGACGCGTGCCGGCCACACCCGAGGTCTCCCACTCCACGCCATCCTCGAGCGGGCCCATGAACAGCTCGTACATGCGCATCGCATCCGCGCCGTACTCGTTGGCCATGTCGTCGGGGTTGACCACGTTGTAGCGAGACTTCGACATCTTATCGAGCTTGGGCTCGAGCTTGATGTCGGTGCCCTTGACGTACCAGGTGGCCGACGCGAGCTGCGCGAGATTGCTCGTGGTGGGATCGAGGCCCTTGCCCTCGCGCTCCTCGACCTCGTCGAAGCCGTAGTACTTGTTCGTGGTGGGATCCTTGAGCGAGCCCTTGTGGATCATGCCCTGGTGGAACAGGCGCTGGAACGGCTCCTTGGTCGACACCAGGCCGGCGTCGTGGAGCACCTTGTGCCAGAACCGCGCGTACAGCAGGTGGAGCACCGCGTGCTCGTTGCCGCCGACGTACAGATCGACGGGCATCCAGTACTTCTCTTCCTCGGCATCCCACGCCACGTCGCTGCGGTTCGGTGACAGGAACCGCAGGTAGTACCAGCACGAGCCCGCCCACTGCGGCATCGTGTTGGTCTCGCGCGTGCCGCCGTTATAGGGCAGCCAGTCCTTCGCGCGCGCGAGCGGCGGTGCGCCGTCGCGGGTGGGCTTGTACTCGTCGATCTGCGGGAGCGCGACTGGCAGCTCGGCCTTGGGGACCAGCTTGACCTGACCGCTCGCATCCTCGTAGGTCGGGAACGGCTCGCCCCAGTACCGCTGCCGCGAGAACAGCCAGTCTCGCAGCTTGTACCGGATGCTCTTCTCGCCGAGCTGACGCTGCTCGAGCCACTCGATGACCTTGAGCTTCGCCGCCGCGATGTCGAGCCCGTCGAGGAACTCGCTATTGACGTGCGGACCGTCGCCGGTGAACGCCGCCTCGGCGACGTTGCCACCCTTGACGACTTCGACGATCGGCAGGCCGAACTTGGTGGCGAACGCGTGATCGCGCTCGTCGTGTGCGGGACACGCGAACACCGCGCCGGTGCCATAGCTCGCGAGCACGTAGTCCGCGATCCAGATCGGGATCTGCTTCCCGGTCACCGGGTTGGTCGCCATCGCGCCCGTGGCCACGCCGGTCTTCGGCGCATCCGCGGCCTCGGTGGTGCGATCGCGTTCGCTGCGCTTGCCCACGTCCTCGCGGTACTTCGCGACCGCGGCCTTCTGCGCGGGCGTGGTGATCGCGTCGACGAGCGGGTGCTCGGGCGCGAGCACCACCCAGGTGCCGCCGAACAGCGTATCCGGCCGCGTGGTGAACACAGTGATCGCGGCATCACCACCGACGACCTTGAACACCACGTTGGCGCCGATCGACTTGCCGACCCAATCGAACTGCGCCTTCAGCGTGCCGGCCGGCCAATCGAGGCCCGCGAGATCCTCCGAGAGCCGATCGGCGTACTCGGTGATCTTCAGCATCCACTGCTTCATCAGCCGCTTCTCGACCGGATCACCGGTCTCGATGTACTTGCCGTCGTGGACCTCTTCGTTGGCGAGCACGGTGCCGAGCGCCGGGCAGAAGTTCACCGGGACCTCGGCGCGATACGCGAGGTTCCGCTCGAACAGGACCTCGAAGATCCACTGCGTCCACTTGTAGTAGTTCGGATCGCTGGTCGCGAGCTCGCGGGTCCAGTCGTACGACAGGCCGAGCTTCTTCAGCTGCGACTTGAACGTGGCGATGTTGCGCGCGGTGATCACGCTCGGGTGCTCGCCCGTGCGCTCGGCGCGACGCTCGGCCGGGAGGCCGAAGCTGTCCCAGCCCATCACGCGCAGCACGTTGAAGCCCATCATCCGCTTCGCGCGCGCGACGACATCGGTCGCCGTGTATCCCTTGGGGTGCCCGACGTGGAGCCCGTCCCCCGACGGGTACGGGAACATGTCGAGCACGTAGTACTTGGGACGGGTGCGATCCGTGGGCGTCAGGAACGTCTGCTTGTCGTCCCAGTACGCCTGCCACTTCGCATCGAGGGTCTTGTGATCGAAGCCGGCCATTACGAGGCCAGCGCCGCGGTGATGCGCTTGGTGATCTCGTCCGGATCGCCCACCCCATCCACGCGCCTCAGGATCCCCTTCTCCATGTAGAACGGGACGATCGGAGCGGTCTCCGAGTGATACTTCTGCACGCGGGTGGTCACGGCCTCGGTGGTGTCGTCCTTGCGGTGGACGAGCCGCGCGACGACGTCGGCGGGCGGCGGGTTGTACTTGAGGTGGTAGATCACGCCGGTCTCGGGATCGGTGCGACGGCCGCACGCGCGCTCCTCGAGCAGCTGATCGGGGACCTCGATCAGGACCACGGCATCGAGCGAGACGCCGGCCTTGGCCATCGCCGCATCGAGCGCCTGCGCCTGCGGCCGGGTGCGCGGGAAGCCATCGAGCATGAAACCCTTCGCGCAGTCCGGCTTGGCGACGCGCTCGAGGATCATCCCGATCACGACGTCATCCGGCACGAGCTTGCCGGCCTTCATGAAGGTGTCGGCCTCGATGCCGAGCTTGGTGCCCTCCTTCACCGCGGCGCGGAGCATGTCGCCGCTGGAGATGTGAGGGATCTTGTAGGTCTCGACCAACCGGGAAGCCTGCGTGCCCTTACCAGCACCAGGGGGACCGACGAGGATCATCCGCATAGGGGAGGCATCCAACCATGCGGACCGGGTAACGTCCAGCCCATGGCGCCGTTGCGGGGCCGTCGGAGGGGTGTTCAACCGCGCGTCATCTCGACGTGCGGGATCCCGTCCTCGTCGTACGGCTCGCTCGCCCGCACGAAGCCGAGCTCGCCGTAGAACTTCTCGAGGTGGGCCTGGGCGCCGATCCGGATCGGTGCACCGTTTGCAGCGGCGATCCCGCGCTGCATCAGCTCCTTGCCGAGACCGGTCCCGCGCGCCTCGGGCGCCACGATCACGCGCCCGATCGAGATCTCGGGGAACTTCACACCCGCCGGCACCAGCCGCAGATACGCGTGCAGCTCGCCGCCCGCCTCGGCCCACAGGTGGCGCGAGACCAGATCCGCACCATCGGCATCGAGATACACGCAGGCCTGCTCGACGACGAACACCCGCTCGCGGAAGCTGGGTGATGGCGTACAGCTCGCGCGCGGTCAGCTCGTCGAACGATCGATCGTGCCAGCGCCGCGTCACCTGCCGACGCTAGCATGCGGTAGCTTCTCCTCGATGCGGAGCGTGTGCGTGTTCCTGTCGTCGTCGCAAGGCCGCCCCGCGGACGTCGAGGCGATCAAGGCGCTGTCACGCGAGCTCGCCGCGCGCGGGCTCACCCTCGTCTATGGCGGCGCGCATCGCGGCCTGATGGGCGTGCTCGCCGACGAGATGCTCGCCGCCGGCGGCAGGGTCATCGGCGTCATCCCGCGTGCGCTCGTCGAGCTCGAGGTGGCACACACCGGGCTCACCGAGCAGCACGTGGTGGAGACCATGCATCAGCGCAAGGCGATGATGTTCACCCTCGCCGATGCGTTCGTGGTGGCGCCGGGTGGGTTCGGCACGCTGGAGGAGGCGTTCGAGCAGCTGACCGGGATCCAGCTCGCCTACCACGACAAGCCGGTGGTGTTCCTCGATGTCGAGGGGTTCTGGGCGCACATGGCGGCGTTCCTCGATCACGCCGCACAGATCGGCGTGCTGCGGCCGGAGGTTCGCTCGCTGTTTCGCACCGCGTCGTCGGCGAGCGCCGCCCTCGATGCGCTCGTTCGGTGGTAACCTGGAGGCATGTCCTCTCGGCTCGCCGGCGCGGCTCTCGCGCTGACCGCCGCGGCCTTGCTGGTGCTCTCGCTGGCGACGTCGGCCTGGTGGGATGGGCACCCCGAGGTGCAGGGCCGCACGATCGACGCGAAGACCGTGCACATCGGGCTGCACGGCTCGCACGGCTGCAACACCGGCGGTGACGGTGGCTGCACGGAGCTCGAGATGCCCGGTGCGTTCACCACCACCGGGTACATCGTTCTCGGGATCTCGGCGCTGCTCACCCTCGCGATGCTCCTCCTCGCGGCCTCGACCTGGCGCGGTGCCGACGGACGCAAGAGCCTCGCGAAGCTGGTGATGGGGCTGACCGTCGTCGCCGCGATCGCCGCGATCGCGTTGATCGTCGAGGGTCCGAAGGTCAAGGCCGTGCAGCACGTGGCGCTGCCGGTGGGCTACGGGATGTACATGTTCTGGGCCGCGGTCGTGGTCGGGATCGCCGGCAGCGTGTTCGCGATGCGACCGATCCCCAAGGTCACGCTCCGTCCGTCACGCGCGCCGATCGCGCCGGGCTTCGCGCCTCCACCACCTGCATCCCAACCGGTCGACGTGCTCGCCCTCCTCCAGGAAGACACGCTCCGCCCTGCCGCGATGCAGGCGCCCTCGGGTCCCGGCGGGAGCCTCGCGGGTCCGGCCGGGCCGCTCGGCATGGGCAGCGGGCAACCTGCCCCGCTGTTCAACTCCGCGCCGCAGCTCCGCGCCCTGTACGAGGCGGATCCCAACCACGGCGGGACGAGCGGCTACGTGCCCGGTGCAGCGGCGCCGCTGCCGATGCAGGCTCCCGCGCCGATCCCGCGCGCGCAGATCTCGGCCGTCGCTGGCATCCCCACGCCCGGGCCGTTCACGGCACCCGAGCCGCCACGCCCGATCACCACGCAGGGCGCTGCCGTCGGGCCAGGCCTCGGAATGCCACCACCGCCACCGCCGATGCGCAGCAAGCCGCCGAGCCTCGCGCCGCCACTGCCGAATCGCGCGCGACCGCTCAGCGTTCCTCCACCGCCGGGGACCATCGCCGCGCGCCTCAAGGCCTCGAGCGTTCCACCGCCGGTGCGCGGGATGCCCGCGCCCACCACGCCGCGCACGCTCGCCGCTGCCGTGGTGCCGCCTCCGGTGACCACGCCTGCGCCGGTCGCGGCGTTCAAGCTCCCCGTCCGCGCTGTCACCGATCCCTCCGAGGCGCTCGAGACCGTGGATCGCGATGCGATGACGATCGATCGCGGCGACGCCGGCGCAGTGCAGGTCGGGCGCCCCACCACCGGCGGAGAGATCGGCGACTCCACCGACGCATCGATCTCGGTCCCCGATGCCGATGTGGAGGACACCGGCGTCAGCGCGCCGCTCGACACCGAGGAGGCGCCGACCATGCGCCCACCCTCGGAGACCGACGACATCGAGACCTCCGCCGTCGAGAAGCACGATCCGGAGGAGCTCGCCGCTAGCGACGCCGGGAGGCCGAGCGAGAGCGAGCTGGCGACGATCGCGCGCGCGAAGGTCAGCGCCAGCGAGATCGCGACGACGGATGTCGCGGTGAACGAGGCGATCAACGAGGCGCCGAAGATCCCGATCACCACCGCGCCCGATTCGCTGCCGCCCCCCACCGCCACGCAGACGGCCACCAGTGGCCCATCGCCGGCGTGCCCGCAGTGCGAGTCACCGATGGCCTGGGTCGAGGAGCACCTGCGGTTCTACTGCAAGAGCTGCCGGATGTACTTCTGAGCTTCGAGCGCTACGGTTGGGCGAGACCGCAACCTCCGGTGGGGAGTGCATTGAGGTTGCATGCCGGCTCGCACAACGTCGAGAACGCGGTCGTGCACAAGCGCAGTGGGTCCGCCTTCGTCCCGTCGCCCTGATAGTCGTAGCCGGGGAACGGCGACGCACCGGCGCCCGGCCAGTACGCGACATAGCTCGGCGCGCCGGAGGTGTCGCGCGTCACCACCTCGAACACGTAGGTGCTCGCGGGGCCGACGGTCGTGAACCCGCAATCATTGGTCCCGATCGTCAGGTCCACGACCGTCCGATCGCGCGGATCGAAGCCGGCGACGGCGGTCTCGACGAGGTTGAACCGAGCAGAACATGCCAGGTTGGCGGTTGCCGCTTGCCCGGGCGTACGCGCGTACACCCCGAGTTGATAGTGATCTGCGAAGAACTGGAGCACGGTGAGGTGCTCGCAACCGGTGCACGGTCTGTAGGCAGCGGCACTCCACACGAAGTCCTCCATCCACGGCCCGTGCGCGGCGAGCGCGCCGATCACCGTGGGGGGCCCTACGGGAGCGTCGACGGACTTCGGCATGTCATCGCCACCACACCCTGCCGTCACGACCATCGCCATCACCCAACCTGTCCTGAACATCGAAGCGGTTCTCATCGGCGGGACGTTCGAACGCACCGCCTTCGTTCGCCATAGTCATTTCGTCGGGGGGGAAGCTGCGAGCAGGTGCGCGAGCTCGCTCCGCGTGCCGATCGCCAGCTTGGCGTAGATGCTCGCGAGCTGGTTCGCGATCGTCCGCACCGACACTCGGCGCTCGCGCGCGATGTATGCACTCGAGCGTCCACGTGCAGCGAGGCGCGCCACGGCCAGCTCGGCACGGGTGAGCGTGGCGATCCGCGCCGACGAGCCCGACTCCGGGCTCACGATCGCGTTCACGAGCTCGCCACCGATCTCGAACTGCTGGCTCCGACCGTGACTGATCAGGAGCACGCGGTCCACCAGCTCGACACGACTCCGCACTCCGAGCTTTCTCGTCGCGCCCTGAAGGTGAAGGGCGACGGTGCTCGGCGCCACTCCCAGCTCGTAGCCGATCAGCTTGTTCGAGTGTCCCATCGCCACGTAGCCGGCGACCACCCGCTCCATCCTGGTCAGGCGTCGCGGATCGCCGACCGCCGCCGGGTTGGCATGAGCCAGGAGGATGCGCCTCCCGTCGCGTTCGATCTCGTCGACCAGCGACCAACGACCATCCACCAGTGCGGACCACGCGGCCAGCGTGTCGAGGTCGGTGCGTTCGACGCGTGCGCGCTCCGAAGCGCGGGCCGCGCGCTGCAGCATTGGCAGGCTGGACTGTGCGGCCGAAGCGGCGTGGAGCACCTTCCCGTCGGGCGAGAGGATCGCCTCGGGCAATCCCGGCCGCGCGAGGACGTGACGCAACCGCCCGGCGGCCGCGATGTGGGCGGCCACCTGTTCCCAGCGCTGGATCCCACCACCGTTGCGTCGAATCACGCGGCGCGAAGGCGCACAGAAGTACGTGCCGCGACCGCTGGGATCGGTGGCGTTGACTCCGAGCATGTCGGCCATCGCTCGCGGGCGTGCGTGAGGCGCCAGGTCGGTTCGAGTGGCCAGGGGTGCCTGCAGGATCTCGCTCAAGATCGTGACCGGCCCGAGCCGCCGATGGACGTCGTGGTTGATGCCGGGAGGTGTGTCGGCGAAGGCGGCGACGACGGAGGCAGCGAGCTCGGGATTCCCGACCGGCGGTGACAGCCACTGCCGCATCGGCCGCGTGGTGTCGTATTCGTAGGCGACGACGTCTGCGCCGCGGTCGAGCAGCGGAGCCGCGACGGCGAGCACCTCGGCGACCCAGGTGGTTGGTGACCGTACGGCCGCGCGATAGGCGGCCTCGACCACATCGACCACCGTCGCTCGCCTCCGCGGCATCTGTGCATCCTCCGATGGCCCGATGAAGCGCCACAAGGGCGCCTCGCGACAATGATGATCGCAGCTCCACGAGTGCTCTCCGTGCGATCGACGCACGACGTCTGCGGTATGATGCGACGGTGAGGGTGAGTGCGCTGGTCCTTGTCGTTGCAACCGGCTGCTTCAGCAAGCCCGGGTTCGGCGGTGGCGGCGGTGGCGATGGCGGCACGGATCCCACGAGCTGGGGCGACTTCATGGGTGCGCAGCCGGTGGCCAACGTCGCGGGCGCCTCCGGCAGCGACTTCGCCCCGACGGTGTGGTCGAACGACGGCGAGCTGTTCTTCTCGTCGGAGCGGTTCCAGGCGGATACGCCACCGCAGCCGAACCGGATCCTGGTCGCCAAGCGAACCACCGGGACCACGTTCGACGCTCCCAATCCGATCAACACACAAGTCAACGAGGCTCAGGTGCACGGCACGATCTCGGCCGACGGGCTCGACCTGTTCTGCCAGACCTCGTCCTACCAGCAGCAGTCGTTTCATCGGAACGACCCGACTGCACTGTGGCTACCGGGCACGAAGCACCTCCCGCCAGTGGGTCCCGCCGATCTCGGCGCACACGATCTGCGGCTGGTCGCCGGCTCGGCACCGGACCACAACGATCCGGGTTCAGCCCTGGTGGAGTACGCGCGCACATCGCTCGACGCCGGATGGGACCCGGTGCAGGCGCCGATGATCCCGACGTCGATGTACGGTGATACGTCACCGACGCTGAGCCAGGATGGACTCGAGATGTTCTACGAGGCCCATACCGCGCAATTCGGCTCGGAGATCCACCGTTCGGCGCGCACGTCGCTCGATCGCCCGTTCGAGACCGCGGAGGTCGTCACCCTCACACCGGACAAGGACCTCGGCGATCCCGAGCTCAGCACCGACGGACGCACGCTGTACTTCCGCGTGCTGATCGGTGGCGACTACCAGCTCTACTACGCCACCCGCAAACCGGACTGAGTGCACTCGGCGCACCTGGCCCCGGCACGACGAGATCTCGCGCGCCGGGATCCGTCCGGCCCGCCGCACCCGTGAGAGGATGCCCGCGTGCGCGCTGCGTTCACGATCGCCGGCTGGCTCCTCGCCGGCCTCACGCTGACCGGGTGCGATACCGTCGACGATCGTTCCGCCTCGTGGACCTACGTGCACGCCGCGATCCTCCGCCCGAGCTGCACCACTTCGGCGTGTCACAGCAAGCTCGGCTCGCGCGCCGGGGTGGATCTGTCCACGCCTGATGCCGCGTACGTGCTGCTGACCGGCCGCGGCTGTGACGCGCCGGCGCTCCCCGGCGATCCACCCGGCAACTTCGTGCGCCCCGGCCATCCCGAGTCCTCGAAGCTGATGTACCTGCTGCGCGGCGAGGGCGGGTCGATCATGCCGCCCGATGTGCCGCTGCCCGACGTCGAGATCGAGATCGTCGAGCGCTGGATCCTCGAGGGCGCCACGTGCGATTGAGCCTCGCCTCGCTCGTTGCGCTTGCAGTGCTCGCAGTCGGCACCACCACCGCCGACGCGTATCCGCAGTTCCAGTTCGCGCTGGGCTCGGATCGTTGCTCGGCGTGTCACTTCGCACCTGGCGGGGGCGGCTTGCTCAACGATCTGGGCCGGGACGAGGCCGGCGAAGGGATCAGCGGGCGCGGCGATGGCAGGTTCGCCCACGGCGGGGTCACCCTGCCCTCGTGGCTCGCGCTCGGCGCGGACTTCAGGTTCGCGCTCGGGGGCAAGCAGCTCGCGGATCGAGATCCCACGCTGCTCGCGTTCCCGATGCAGGCCGATACGTACTCGCGGGCGGCCTTCGGCCCGATCTCGCTGAACCTCACCGTCGGTCTCAACGGCGCCGCGCGCTCGCGCACGCCGGGGGCCTCGGTCGCGAGCTACGTCGCCTCGCGCCAGCACTACCTGATGTACGAGAGCGGCTCGGGCAACGTCACCGTGCGCGCCGGTCGGTTCTTCCCGGTGTTCGGCCTGCGCTCGCAGGACCACACCGCGTATCCGCGGCGCTACCTCGATCAGTCCACCCTCGAGGAGCCCTACGCCGTCGAGCTCGGAGCCAGCGGCAACAACTGGGAGGGCTACCTCGCCGGCTTCCTCGGCAATCCGATCCCGTACACCGGGTCCGGCGCCAAGGCGAGCGGCGCCACCGCGTACTACGAGCGCAGGTTCGGCGCATACCTCGTGGCCGGTAACGCGCGGGTCGCGCAGACCGACGACGATCGCCGCGTCACCGCGGGCGCGATCGGCAAGTACTGGTTCGAGAAGCCGGGCCTGATGGCGATCGGCGAGCTCGATCTCCAGCGCCAGAGCTTCGCCACCGGCGGCACCACGCGGCTGCAGCTCCTCGGCTTCGCGCAGCTGACCAAGCTGATCCTGCCGGGGTACATGATCGGCGCCGCGCTACAGCGATGGGATCCGGATCTGTCGCTCCGCGGCTCCACGCGCAATGCGTTCCAGCTCGATGTCCAGGCGTTCCCCTGGGCGCACGTCGAGGCCCACCTCTTGACCCGGCTCGAGGCGACAGGAGGGGACACCACGCATCCCAACCTGCTCGCACTGCTCCAGCTACACTACTACCTGTGAGCGCCGTGCCCGCCCCACGCCACATCACGCTCGCGCTCGTCGTCGGCCTGGGCCTCGGTGCCTGCGGCTTCGACGATCCGCCGGCGCAGCCGAGCTGGCAGGTGGACGTGATGCCGATCCTCGCCGCGAACTGCGTGCGCTGTCATGGCTATCCCACGCTCGGCTTCGCCGCGTTCGGCCTGCGGTTGGACTCGTACGATCCCGTCGAGGTGGTGGCGTTCGACGCTCCGATCTCCGGAGCCGCACACAACGCCACGTTGATCGCCCAGCGGATCCAGTACAGCAAGTACCGCCCCACCGGAGACCGTGATGCCACCGGGCCGCGAGCTCGCGGACTACGAGCTGACCGTCCTGCGCAGCTGGGCCGGGCTCGTCGATGGCTCGATGAAGGCCCCGCGCGGCCCGGGCCGCCCCGACAACGCCACCCCCGAGCTCACCGTCACCGAGCTCGGTCGCGAGGGCGCGATCGTGACGTTCTCGTACGAGCTCCGCGATCGCGATCGCGATCTGGTGGTGGGCAACCTCCGCGGGCCGCGCCGCAAGGGCAACCAGCTGGTCACCGGCGTGATCGCCGATCTGGTCTCCGGCCGCGATTCGTTCACGGTCGATCTCACCGGCATCCCGGCCGGGAGCTACGAGCTCACCGCCCGCCTCGACGACGGTGCGGACCTCGACGGCCCGGATGGATCGATCGACTACGTCGAGGTCTCGGTGGGCATGCTGGTGGTCCCGTGAAGATCGCGGCGCTCACGCTCGCGGCGCTCGTGCTGGCGGCGTGTACCGACAGCGTCTCGCCACCGGAGCTCGGCGATTACACGAGCTGGCACCGCGTGGACACGTTCGGCAACGTGCCCGGGCACGGCGATTCGTATCGCATCATCTACGTCAACGACATCGCGCGGACCCGCGGCACCACCGAGCGCGATGCGGTGCTCGTCAAGGAGGTCCACGACAACGACAACGGCCAGCCAGGTGCGCTGCGGATCATCGAGATCATGCGCAAGCTCCGCCCGGGCACCGCGCCCGACGACGAGGGCGGCTGGCTGTTCACCCAGATGCCGAGCCCCGGCGCCGGCGAGGTGCATCTCGACCTGTGCTGGAGCCGCTGCCACGTCCAGGCGCCGTACGCGGGCGCCTGGTTCGACTACACGAAGTAGGCCCTGCGCCTCACGCGCGGATGCCGGCGAGCGGGCCGGTGCCATCATCGCCAAACGAGCTCAGCGGCAGGCCGAGCCCGCCCGCGAGTGCGATGAACAGATCCGCCACCGGCGGGCCGCCCGTGTACCGGCGGTGCGTGCCCGTGACGATCGAGCCCGCGCCGCCGCCGGCCACGACCACCGGCATGTTGGTGTGGCGGTGCGCATCGCCATCCTCGATCTCGCTCGAGCAGAACACGATCGAGTTATCGAGCGCGGTCACGCCGTTGCCATCGTCGATCGCCTTCAGCTTGCCGAGCAGGTAGGCGAGCTCGCCGATCTCCCAGGTGTTGATCTGCGTGAGCTTGGCGAGGTTCGTGGTGTTGCCCATGTGGTGGGACAGCTCGTGGTGCGATTCGGCGATGCCGATCTGCGGGTGGGTGTTGCCCGAGCCCGCGTTGCCGAGCATGAACGTGACCACGCGCGTGAGATCGCACTCGAACGCGATCGCGATCAGATCGATCATCGCGCGCGAGCGATCCGCGAACTCGAGAGACCCGGGCGGCCGCGCGCCGGGCTTGCAGACCTTCGTCGGACGCGCGATCCGGGTCTCCAGCTCGCGGACCGCGTTCAGGTACTCGTCGAGCTTGGATTGATCCGTGCGCCCGAGCTTGGTGCGCAGGGACGTCGCATCCTCGAGAGCGCCATCGAGCACGCTGGTCCGGTAGACCTTGCGCCGCATGACCTCGGCCGCGGAGGCGTCCGGATCGTAGCCGGCGAACAGCCGATCGAACACCGCGGTGGGGTTGGTCTGCTTGGGCAGCGGGCTCGTGGGCCCGGACCACGCGATGCTCCGCGCGTACGCGCAGCTGTACCCGGTGTCGCAATCGCCGACCGCGGCGCCACCATCGGTGCCGAGCTCGAGCGAAGGCAGTGGCAGGCCCGCGCTCAAGGTCTTGGCGAGGAGCTGATCGATCGAGACGCCGCTCAGGATGTCGGCACCTGCGGTCTTGCGGACATGCGTGGCCGTGAGGAACGCGCCGGTGCCGGCCGCGTGATCGCCACCGCCGTCGGATCGGCCGGGCTTGTTGTCCACGCCGGTCAGCACGAGGACCTTGTCCTTGTACGGCATGAGCGGGGTGAGGATCGGCGACGTCCAGCTGGGCCCCTCGACCGCAGGCGTCCAGTTGTTCATCACGATCCCGCACGGCAGGTAGAACCCGACGAACCGCCGCGGCACCATCGGCTCTGCACCGCGTGCGAGGCGCGAGCGCAGCGAGGCCAAGAACGGCAGCGCGATCATCGCGCCCGCACCACCGAGGAACTTGCGGCGATTCATGGCTCACCTCGGCGGGACACGAA
This sequence comes from Myxococcales bacterium, assembly GCA_016720595.1. Taxonomy (GTDB): domain Bacteria; phylum Myxococcota_A; class Polyangia; order Haliangiales; family Haliangiaceae; genus JABFXX01. The sequence continues at coordinate 63,490 of JADKKI010000019.1, read as the reverse complement.
GAACGGGTCGGTGATGATGTCGACGAGGAGATCGCGCAGGTGGTACCGCGATCGATGAACCGCTCGGTCAGCCGATCGATGTGCTCGATCGCCTCGATCCGGAACGGCGACCGGCCCGTGTACGTGTAGAGCTTCTGCACCATGCAGCGGTACACGCCCGGATTGGCGGCGAGCTGCTGGGTCATCTCCGTGGCGCCATCGAACACGGTGCCATCGGTCAGCTCGCCCGTGGCGTTGATCGGGAAGCCTGCATCCGCCGTACGATAGCGACCGATCGCATCGAAGTTATCGAGGCCGAAGCCGATCGGATCCATCGTGCGGTGACAGCTCGCACAGATCGGGTTGTTGCGGTGCGCCTCGAGGCGCTCGCGGATCGAGCCGGTGGCCGTCATCGCATCCGGCAGGCCCTCCACGCCGGGCGGTGGTGGGCGCGGCGGCGTGCACAGCAGGTTGTCGAGCACCCACTTGCCGCGCAGCACCGGCGAGGTGCGCTTCGGCCGCGAGGTCACGCGGAGGAAGCTGCCCTGCGTGAGGAAGCCGCGCCGCGGCGAATCCGCCAGCGAGACGCGGACCAGATCCGTGGGCGAGCCCACCGGCGGCAGGCCATAGAACTCGGCGAGCCGATCGTTCACGTACGTGAAGTCGGCGACGAGGAACTGATCCATCGGCACGTCCTCGCTGAGGAACGCCTGGAAGTAGCGCCGGGTCTCGGCACGCATCGCGGCCTCGAGCTCGTCGTCGTACTCGGGGGAACAGCTGGTAATCGGATCCTGATCGCCGAGCGCGCGTGAACAGCCACTGCCCGGCGAAGTTGTCGGTCAGCGCGATCGCCTTCGGATCATCGAGCATCCGCTGCGCCTGGCGCCCGAGCTCCGCGGGATCATCGGTCAGCCGACCGGACTCGGCCGCATCGAACAGCTCGGCATCCGGCATCGAGCTCCACAGGAAGTACGACAGCCGCGTGGCCAGCTCCCAGCCGGTGAGCGGGCGCGGGGTCAGCGAGCCCGGGTTCGGATCCACCTCGACTCGGAAGATGAAGTGCGGCGAGACCAGCACGCCCTGCAGCGCGAGCCGGAGCCCGGCCTCGGCCGTGTCGCCCTGCGCGCGCGCCAGCTCGACGAGCGAGAGCAGCTTGCCGATCTCCTCGTCGGTGGGAGGGCGGCGCCACGCGCGCTTCGCGAACGCCTCGAGGATCGAGCGCTGACAGCCCGCGTCGTCGAGGGCATCGCACAGGAGCAAGCGCTTGCGCCGCGTGCCATCGATCTGCGGGCCATCGAGGGGACCGGTCACGTGCACGTAATCGACCCACAAGTTGCGGTCCCCCATGGTCGCTGCATCGTAGAAGTCGTTGATGAACGAGACCGTCACCAGCGAGCTGCCCGCGGGGAGTGCCACGGTGCTCTCGTAGATCGCCGGGCTCGCCGCGACGGCAGTGACGTCGATGATGATCGGCGCCTGGTTCGGCACCTCGATCGACATCCGCGCGGGATCCGGCCCAGCCTGCTGCCCGTAGGCGCGGATCGAGATCTTGTACATCCCCGCGATCGGCGCCTGGACGGTGTGCCCGGAGCTGCCATTCGAGAAGAACAGCCAGCCACCGGCCTGCGCCGCGCCCGACGCGGCGTCGGTCATCGGCTCGAACATCTGCGTGGTCGTGCTCGTGGTCACCGCGAGCGTGTCGGCGATCAGGGCCTCGGCCGCCCCTTCGTAGAGCTCGAGCGAGAGGGGCGAGAGCCGCAGCACGTCGGCCACGTTGTCGAACCCGTACCCTCGATCGTCGGCCGGGAAGTCCGTGGCCGGCGTGAGCTTGGTGCCCAGCAGATCGCGGACCGTGTTGTTGTACTCGGCGTTGTTCAGCCGATGCAGCGTGACCCGACCGGGATCCCCGCCGTCATCACCGCCGCCACACCCGATGGCGAGCGCTGCCCACAGCCCCGCGATGGCGATCGCTCGCATGCCCGGAACATACCCCGAACCGTGGGATGGGGTCGATGTAGGTGCTACCACGCCGAGGTGACCACACCCCTCACGCGCGAAGTGGAGAGCGTCTCCCTCGTCACGCAGAGCCACTACATCATCAAGCGGAAGTTCTGGTCGGTGTTCGAGCGCGTGTTCCGGGTGTTCACCGGTGACGGCCAGCTGATCATGTACATCCAGCATCCGCTGCTCAAGCTGCGCGAGGAGTTCATGGTGTACGCGGACGAGGCGAAGACCCCGGCCGCTGCTGCGCGTGAAGTCCAAACAGGTGATCGCGATCAACTCTCGTACGAGGTCCACGACGCGGTGACCGATGCCCTGCTCGGATCAGTCCAGAAGCGCGGGCTCCGATCGATCGTGCGCGACAAGTTCCACATCTTCGATCCTGCAGGTGTCGAGATCGGGTTCGCCGAGGAGCAGGGAGCCTCGATCCTTCGACGCATCTTCCCGCTCCTGACCTCGAAGCACGCGATCTTTCAAGGCACGACCCAGGTCGCGTTCATCAAGCAGCAGTTCCGCTTCTTCAACAAGGAGTTCACCGTGGACACCCAGCCGTCCTCGATGGATCCCAGGTTCGTCCTCGCGGTCGCGCTCCTCGCCCTGATCGCCGAGGCGCGTCGCGAGGATGCGCGTTGAGCATCTGACCTGCTGAGCGAGCCGCGCGCTCAGCCGCCCGGGCAGGTCAGCGTCAGGCCGCTGGTCCCCGCACCCGCGCAGAACGAGCCGCAGGCCTCGGCCGCCAGGCACGTGCAGCTCGCGCCGCCGACTCCACACGATGCCGGCAGCGCCTTGCAGGTGAACGTATCGGGCTCGCCACCGATGTCCGAGACACCGCGCTGGCAGTACTGGCTCGCCGTCTGGCAGGTCCGGAAGCCGCACGCGAACGTCCCCGTCGTGACGGGGCACGCACCGCTCGCGTCGACGTCCACACCGACCGCCTGAGCGTCGCACTCGTTGGAGTGCACGAGGTGATCGCAGCCGCACACGGGATCGAAGTTGTCGGTACAGCCGGAAGGCTTGCTCCGGCACGTGCCGCTCTCGTCACTCGCCCCGCAGGTGTTGCGACCGAAGTCGCAGAACTCGTTGGCGCCGCAGACGCCGCCGCCGAAGCCTCCGCACAGGCGCCCGCTCCCACCATCGGAGGTCGGCCCGCCGCTGCCGTGCTCCATGCAGCCGCCGAACATCAGGCCGAGTACCAGCCAGGAGAGTCGAGTCATCGACCTTGGCTCATCCAACTCCTGTGCCAGAGATCGACGACGCGATTCTCGCTGGTTCCGGCGCGCTGCCTCAGAAAACTGAACAGCACGGGCTCCCGTCGCGAGCCAGCGGAGGCTAGAGGAGGCTAGAGGCCGAGCGTCGCGGCCATCGTCGCGTAGAAGTACCGCGCCGCGAGCGTGGTGGTCTTGTGCGCGCCGCGCGGGATCTGCCTGAGCGGAGGCGCGACCTCCATGATGTCGCCGCCGAGGAGACCGATCTCCGCGCCGAGGCGGCGGATCAGCTTGAGCACCCACTCGGGCTCGAGGCCCCACGGCTCCGGTGTGCCGGTGGCGTCCGCGAACTCCTCGTCGGTGCCGTCGATGTCGTTCGAGAAGTACACCGACGTCGCGCCGATGCTCTTGAGGTACGCGATCACCGCATCGAGCGATTCTTCCGGCTTGCGCCGGCACTCCTCCGCCCAGAACTGGCGGACGCCGAGCGTGCTCTCCCAGTGCGCGCGATCCTTGCCCGAGGCCCGGGTGCCGACCTGGACCAGCCGTCCATCACGGTTGAACAGCTCGTTCGCGTGGAACGACCAGGTGGCGAAGCAGTACTTCACGCCGAGCCGATGCTCGAGCAGATCGGTGTGGGCATCGGGCTGCACGATCGCCCAGCGATCCTTGCGGGCGCGCGAGAGGGCGGACACCACGGGCCACGCCGTGGAGTGATCGCCGCCGATCACGAACGGCGCGATGTTCGGGTTCTGCGTATCCCCGAGGCGGTGAGGTGCGCGGCCCATCCGGGGTGCTGCTTCTGGAGCTCCGCGCGGATCACCTGCGGCCCGAGGTTGGCGCCGCGCACGAACCCGGCGCCGACGTCCGAGGGGATCCCGAGGATCACCCCGCGCGCGGTGGGGAGCTGATCGATCCGCGCGAGGAACTGCTCGCGGACCGCCGCATCGTTGTCCACGCCGTAGAGCTGCCGCTGCAAACGCGCCTGCGCGGCGCGCCCCGTCGAGACGAGGTGTACGCCGCCCGCGGCAGGCCGCAGCAGCGTGGCGAGCTCGGTGCGCCAATCCACGTCAGGATGGTACAGCACGCCGGCGGCGCCGGAGCACGATCAGGAGCGCCGCGCAGCTGCCGAGGCCCGTGGTGCCGCCACCGGCCGAGCAGCCGATCGCCGTCCACGGCGGATCCTCGGAGACCATGACGTCGACCTCGCGGACCGTGATGTTCTCGTTGGCGTCACGGGCCTCGAGCATCACCGTGTGCGCACCGGTGGGGAGGCTCGCATCGGTGGTGAACTCGAAGGGGCCGGTGGTGCGGGTCTCGATCAGCGCGCCATCGACATAGAGCACCACGGCGGTGAGCCCGACATCATCCGAGGCGCGCGCTGCCACCGTGAACCCGCGCGACACGGCCTCGTGAGAGACGGGCGAGGTGATCACGAGGGTCGGCGCCGTGCCATCGCCGCCTGCTGCGCCGAGGCGCGAGCGCAGGATCTGGGCCGAGCTCTGCAGCGTCCGGCAAGCCACCGCGCTGGGCCCGCACGGCCGCGCCGTCTTCTCGCCGCACTCGGCGGTGGTGTCCTGGAACGTGCGCTTGCCGACGAACGGTAGGTAGCTCATCGGATCGGCGGCCAGCAGCTCGTGATCCAGGCCATACGCGTGACCGAGCTCCTGGCTCATCACCTCGCACACGAGCTGCGGATCGGCGGGCAGGTTGTCGGTGAACGTGAACACGATCGCGTTCTCGATCACGCCGCAGTCGCTCGCGAACGGCGCGATGCCCGCGACGTTCGCCGGCCGGCCGAGATCGGCGGGCGAGCCACCGAACAGCGCCTCGATGTGGGGATCGCTGCCCGGGTCGACATCGGTCACCGTGACATCGAACCGCGACCACATGTCGCGCATGCACGCCACGGTCGCGGTCCACTTGGCGTCGGTGACGTCCCACGCCCCGATCGTGGCCGGCTTGGTCACGATCGTGGAGGTCTGCTTGAATGCGTCGTTGACGCCGGGGCGCACGATAGCGCCCTTGCGATTGAGGAAGATGGTGCGGCTCTGTGCGCGGGCCACGCCCGTGGGGGGCACAAGCTCCCGCTCCACCGTCGTGCCGTCGAGCGGGCCATCGTCGACGATCGGCGCGGCCGCCGCAGGTGAGGCGAGGACGTACAGCAGCGCAGCGCCCGCGGCGAGACGACCCATGCTCGATGTACCGGCCGGATCGGGCGTCGATCAAGGTGGGTTCAGCGTCGCCGGTGTGCCCACACGTGCGGCCTCAGATCGTGCCGCGCTCGATCGCCGTGCGCGCCTGCTCCGAGAGCAGCCGCACGCCGAAGATCATCTGGGCGAACCGGGCATCCGTGGTCAGCCCCTTCGCGAACCGGTAGTAGATCTGCTGTGCGATCACGGCCGTCTTGAGCAGGCCGAACGCATAGAAGAACACCAGGTCGTCCGTGCGCCGCCCGGAGCGCTCGAGGTACCGGCGGGCGACCTCGTCGCGGGTCATCATCCCGGGCCGCGCGGTCGGCCCGAACGGTAGCTGGTGATACGCCGGTGGATCGCTGGCCTGCGCCCAGTACGAGAGCGAGGTGCCGAGATCCATCAGCGGATCGCCGATCGTGGTCATCTCCCAGTCGAGCACGCCGGTGATCCGCTCGAGGTCGGGATCGAAGATCACGTTGTCGAACTTGAAGTCGTTGTGGATCAGCGAGGGCGCGCCGTCCGCTGGCTGATGGCTCGCGAGCCACGCGGCGATCTCGGTGACCGCGGGCAGATCGTCGGTCTGTGACTTCGCGTACCGCTCCGTCCATCCCGTGACCTGGCGCGCGATGTACCCGGCTGGCTTACCGAACTCGCCGAGCCCGGCGGCGGTGAAGTCCACCGCGTGGAGATCGACGAGCGCATCCACCAGCACCTCGCACACGCGCCGAACGGCCGCGTGATCGCTGGCGAGCTCGGCGGGCAGCTCCCTGCGCAGGATCACCCCACGCCGCCGCTCCATCAGATAGAACGGCGCACCGAGCACCTCGCCCGTCGCCTCGAACGAGATCACGCGCGGCGCGCGCGCATAGACCGGCGCCAGCTTCGAGAGCACGGCGACCTCACGGCCCATGTCGTGCGCGGACTTCACCTTGCTGCCGTGCGGTGGCCGGCGCAGCACGTACTCGCGATCGCCGTGGTGCACGAGGTAGGTCAGGTTCGAGTGCCCGCCGGGGAACTGCTCGACGGTGACCGCCCCCAGCGCCCCGAGCTCCCGCTCGAGGTACGCGGTCAGCGCGCCGAGCTCGAGCTCCTCACCGGTCCGCACCGCTCGCGGCGCATCTTCGACCAGGCTCATGCCCGCCCGTACCTCGCGAGGATCCGCTTCGCCACCACCATCTTGTGGACCTCATCCGGGCCGTCGTAGATCCGCGCGCCGCGCTCGTGCACGTAATAGAACGCGAGGATCGTGTCGCTCGTGATGCCGAGCGCGCCGTGGAGCTGGATCGCCCGATCCACGATCTGCAGCATCACGTTGGCGACGTAGAACTTGATCATCGAGACCTCGTCCCGCGCGGCCTCGAAGCCCTTGTTCTCGATCGTCCACGCCGCGTGCAGCACCATCAGCCGCGAGGCATTGATCTCGGCGCGGGCCTCGGCGACCCAGGCCTGCGCGATCTGCCGCGTGGCGAGGGTCTTGTCGTCGTCGATCTTGCGGCGCGTGATGTACTTACACATCGTGTCGAACACGCGCTCGCAGATGCCGATCCAGCGCATGCAGTGGTGGATGCGGCCCGGGCCGAGGCGCTCCTGCGCGATCAGGAAGCCCGCGCCCTCGGGGCCGAGGCGGTTGGTCTGCGGCACGCGCACGTTGCGGTACCAGATCTCGCCGTGGCTTCCGTAGCCCTCGCCGGCATCGCCCATGATCTTGATGTTGCGCGCCAGCTCGAAGCCCGGCGTATTGGTGGGCACGATGATCATCGACGCGCGCGCGTGCTTGCTCGCCTCGGGGTTGGTCACCGCCATCACGATCGCGAACGCGGCGCCATCGGCCGCCGTGGTGAACCACTTGTGGCCATCGATCACGTAGTCGGTGCCGTCCTTGCGGGCGGTGCACGACATCATCGTCGGGTTCGAGCCCGGGTTCTCCGGCTCGGTCATCGAGAAGCACGAGCGGATCTCGCCGCGCGCGAGCGGCGCGAGCCACTGCGCCTTCTGCTCGGCGGTGCCGTACTTGTGGAGGATCTCGAGGTTGCCGGCATCCGGCGCCTGGCAGCCGAACACGTAGTGCCCGAGCGGCGAGCGCCCGAGGCGCTCCGAGACCAGGCCATGCTCGACGAGCGAGAGCCCGAGCCCACCCACATCCTTGGGCAGCGACGGGCCCCACATCCCCGCCGCCTTGACCTGCGCGCGCAGCTCGTCGAGCCGCGCGGCCGAGGCCACGAAGCCGCGCTCCATCACCTCCGCCTCCGCGGGCATGATCACCTCGGCGACGAACTTCTCGATCTTCTCGAGCAACGGGCGGACAGATGCGGGCGGATCGAAGTCCATGGTTTGACCTATCGTTCGGAGTGCAGCTCGTCGGGGAGATGTGCGGTGACGTTGAACGTGACGAGCGAGACCTGCTCGGGCTTCCACGCCGCGTGGCGCGCGAAATCTTGGGTGCGGAACCGCAGCTCGGTGACCGAGGCGTTGCGGATCACGATGCTGGTGCGGACCATGCGCGCATCCGGGATCCCGAACGTCAGCCCCACGGCCACGCCGATCGGCCCGGCCGAGGTCACGCACGCGATCTTCGCGCCCGACGCCGCAGCCGCGAGCATCCGCGTCAGCCCCTCTCGCACGCGCGCCACGAACTCGGCGACGCGCTCCACGCCATCCACCGCCCACTCGTCGCTCGCCCACCTCGCGAGGATCGTGTGGAACGCCTCGTCGAGCAGCCTCGGCGTGGGCGCGGACTTGAGCGCCTCGAACTTCGGATCCTCGGCGACCAGCCGCGGCACCAGGTGCTGGAGCAGCTCGAACGCCGGGTACTCGGCGAGCTCGAGGAGCGAGATGGGCTCGGGCAACGAGGCGCCCGCCGCCGCCGCCGCCTCAGACGCGAACGCGCCGGTCTGCACCTGCCGGCGCAACGGCCCGGTGTACAGCGCGGAGACGCCGCGCGTGGCGAGCCAGCGGCCCACGGCGCGCGCCTGATCCTGACCACGCGCCGAGAGGCGATCGTAGTCGGCCTCGCCGTACGAGGCCTGGCCGTGGCGGATCAGGTAGAGCGTGCCCACGCGCGGGCATCCTACTCCGATGTCACGCTTGTTTGACCCCAGAGCTCGGTCGGGTTGATCGGCGCCAGCGCCGTCGTGCCTCGTGGCATCCTCCGGCCATGCCGACGCCAAGGTTGATGATCATCCTCGCGATGTCGGGTTGTGGTGATTCTTCCCCGCCGCAAGGACGGTCGACGTCGCCTGTTCCGGCGGTCACCACCCCGGTACGCACCACCCCGGCTGGCACCACCACGACGAGATCCGACGATGGGAAATGCACGCCGCTGCCGATCGCTGGCACGCCGTGCGGCGTCAAGGATTCGTGGTGCGTGGTGTCGTGGGGAAAGCCCGGCGGCGCGAGTACCGCCCTGTGGTGCCGCGACGCTCACTGGCAGCTCGAACAGGAGACCAATCTCCCCGCAGACGACGAGGCGGCCGACTAACCTTGATCCGGCTCCCACGCGAAGCGAATGCTCAGCAGGGCGCGGTTGTACCGCTGAAGCATCACGGGATAGCCGTTGACGAGAACGTCGAAGATCAGCGTCATACCGGCAGCGAGCCACCAGCCCCGCAGCGCGGCATGGGCGACGAGCGCCAGCGTGAGCACGAACAGGATGAAGTGACTTGCCTCTGCTCCACGCATGCGGTCGTCGACGCGCATCAGCGATTCGGGTGTTCGTTCCACGGGGAGATGCAGACCCGGGTTGAACAGCGCGAACGGACCGCGGCGCAACAGCCGCTTGACCAGCCGAACGCCGAGCCTCTCGTACACGCGACCGTCCCGCTCGAACCCGCGAAGGGTGTGACAGGTCCTGGGCAACCGCAGGCGGACGAAGTGGCTCACCGTGCCGAGCCAGGTCATCGGCAGCCACACGACTACGAATGCGAACGGGACGCTGTCCATCCCGAACGCCCGCAGCGACCACACGATCAGCGCGCTGATGATGGCAGTGGTTCCGACCAGCAGGAGGGCGGTACGCACCATGCCACCGTGGAGAGAACCAGTGGTCGCAGACGTCTTGGCCATCGGAGCTGCTTCAGGCGAATGCTCTTGCCCCGGGGTGATGACAAGGCCCAAAGCATACCCGAGTCGCCGGCAACTCCGAACCGCCGAACGTGATGCGGTCCCGCTTCATGTTCTCCCTGTACATCGCTCCGGTGTGTGCACGGCGAAGCGGCGGGCGCCGGATCGGTGACCTCACGCTATGCTCGTTGCGTGGCTCCACGCGTGCGACTCATCATCAAGCTCGCTGTCCTCGCGACGGTGAGCTTGGTCGTGGGACTCGTGCTTCATCGTTGCTACCGACATCTCCGCGGGATCGAGGTCTGCCTCGAGAACGTTGGGAGCCAGCCGCTGCGCTCGGGTCAAGTGGCGGTCAGGAGCAGCATCTCCACCAGGACCTTCCCCGTCGGTGATCTCACTCCAGCCGCATCAGCCTGCGTCTGGGTGGAGGCCGACAACGAGGCCCACGTCGACGTCACGTTCACCCTGCCGAGCGGCGCGCTCAAGGTCATCCCGCTCCACGGCTACATCGAGCCCGGCTACAGCGGATGGATCTCGGCCGAGGTCACCAGTGAGGGCGCGCGCAGCATCAAACAGGACATCGACTTCTTCTAGCGAAGCTCCGTGCCAATGAACCGGCGCCCGTTGTGCGTGCATCGTGAGCAGTCGTCGGTTCGCTCAATTCCCGCGGAAACGTCAGCTCCGTCGATCCGCCCGCACCAGATCCTCGATCACCCAGTCGTAGTTCACCTGCCTGCCATCCCATCTCGGTGCATTGGTGGCAGGCGTGATCGCCAGCGGCTGGTTGAGCCGCCGGATCGCATCGACGCCGAGCCCCGCCGGGGTGCATGGCGGTGGCACGTCCGGGATCGCGACGCCCTTCGGGTCGAAGAACCGCGGCCGCTGCTGCGCATCGAGGGTCACGCGATAGCCGTACTCGTGAACGTGGCGGTGGTGGAGGTCGCACAGCCGAACGAGGTTCTCGAGCGAGGTCTCCCCGCCGTGGGCCCAGTGCTCGATGTGGTGGCCCTCCACGAACACGCGATTGCAGCACCCAGGGAACCGGCACGTGGGATCGCGCTTCGCGAGCGCGCGCTGGATCGCCGGGGGGATCGAGCGCGTCTTGCGGCCCACCGACAGCGGCGTGCCGTGCGTATCCTCGTGCAGCTCGACGATGCCCGCATCGCACGCGAGGCGACGCGCGGTTTCCGAGGAAACACAGGTGCCGTCGCTCATGACCGCGACCGGGACAGCACTCGAGCTCGAGCCATCCAGGACCTCGGCGGCGACGGTGACCACCACCTCCGTGGGCGCGCGCTCCGGGCGATCACCGCGCAGCACGGCCTGTGCGATCTGGATCGCGGCATCGATCCGGCAGAACCCGCCGCCGCCCTCCCGTTCGCGCGCGACCGCGGTCAGCGCCTCCCAGACCACCGCGGCCTCCTCGGGGTGAAGGGTCAGGTGAATCCCGACCATGCCGTCGTCGAGCTCGCGCTTCGAGATCCTGCGGCGATCTGCGTCCGCCTCGGGACTGGGCGGCTGTGCCTGGCCGCGCTGGACCATGGCGTACTTGCGGCAGATCAACTCGAGCTGCAGGCCCGTGGCATACCGCGCGGTCTCGACGAGGAGGGCCTCGCTGTCGGGCGTTGCGACGCGGGTGAGCGCCCGCACCTTGCAGTACGAGAGCTCACCGCGACGCAGCGCGAGATCGATCAGCGGCAGCTCGCCGAGGCGCTGCGCCACGCGGACGTGCTCGCGCGCACGATTTCCTGACCAGCCGAGCCGCCACGACAGCCACTCTGCACACGTACGCGCGCCCTGGCTGGCCCAGCCGCCGGCGCGGTCGAAGGCGCGAAGATCGGCGAGCAGGCGGTGGGTGGCCGCGTCGAGGTGCGCCGCGTGCTCCGCGATCTGCTCGCCCAGCGCGACGACCTGCTGTGGGTTCAGGGACGGGTGTGAAGACGGAGAAGGCGCGGCGTCCATTACTGATCTGTATCAGGTGGGTATGACATCACGAGTGTGTACAATTGATCATCGGAGCGCTCGCGAGTGGAGTCGACATCCGTGAAGCCGTTCGATGTCACCATGCTCGCGATCCACGCTCCGAACGGTGCGCGGGCCACAACGATGCCCGACACCTGATCCCCCTCGTGCAGACGCTCCATCAACTCGTTCCACGCAGCCGCACGCGCTGAAGGGTCTCTCCAGTCGGGAAATACTGCTGAGAGTCTGGCCTCCCAATCACTGTCGTGTGAATCGGGAATACTCACTCTCAAAGTCTACCACGCAGCCTCGAGCGCTGACCCAAGCCCTCGCGGGCGGGTCCGCGCTACCGATCGCCGGAGCTCTGGACGAGGCCACGTCGCCGCTGACCGCCGCGGCTACTTCCGGATCTCGATCTGATACGTGCCGTGCTCGGTGTCGTCGCGGATCTCGACGCGCGGATCGCCCTCGCGGAAGATCAGGACCTTCTTGTCGTCTTCCTCGGTGGGCCGCGGCTGTCCCCACTTGTGCGTGAACATCGCGAGCAGCTCGTCCTTGGCCTCGGGGTGCGCCTTCCAGGGGATCGAGAACGAGAGCGCGCGGATGTGGCCGGAGGCGACGTCGAGGTTGATCTTCGTGGCGCCGCGCTCCCACTCGGTGGGGAGCAGCGAGAGCACGAGATCGCGGCCCACCGTGGTGATCTCGGTGGGGAACAGCTTCTTGACCTCCTCGACGGAGGAGCCGAGGACCGGGACGGCATCGAGCACGTCGGGCTGCTCGCCGAACAGATCGGCCGCGGGGAGATAGTTGTCGTACGCGAGATCGTGGCTGTAGCCGAGCGCATCGCGCAGCGTGGCGCGCCACCGCGTGGTGGGATCGGGCCACACGAGGACGTTCTTGCCCACGGGCTCGATCGCGGCCCAGCCATCGCCCCACGCCTCGGTGATCAGGTTCTCCGCGTGCTGCGGGAGGTTCAGATAGATCGCGCGGACCACTCCGAGCTTGTCATCTACGGCCACGAACTCGCGCACGCCATCGACACCGGTGGGGATGCCCGCGCGGACATCGATCGGCCCCGGCGCGAGCTTGCGCGCCTCCGCGAGCTTCATGCCGATCTTGAGGTTCGCGAGATCGCCGGGCGGCACCACGTGCGCGCCGAAGAACTCGCTGGTCAGCACGTGATACGGCACGTACTCGACGAGGCAGTTGCGCTCGAGGCAATCGAGCTTGACCTTCCACCCGGTGGACTCGCTCGCCCACGTGGTCTCGGGCTGGCCGAGCGAATCGCGCGTGATCTGCGGCTGGCCCCACGCCTTGGTCAGGAGGTCCCGCGCGCTCTGGCCCTGGACGATCGCGACCACGGTGGCCACGATCCCGTTGTCCACGCGGACCTCGAGCTTGACGTCCCCCACGCCGGAATCGAGCACCAGGTGCTCGCGCACGCCCTGGTGGTCTTCCTTGAGCGCCGGGACCTGCTTCTTGGCCTCGGCCACGCTCATCCCGGGCTGGATCTTGCCGAGGCCGCGCGGCGGCTCGATCGTGGGGCCAAAGAAATCGGTCGTCGCCGCCGGTGCAGAGCTGCACGCGGCGACCGCCAGCATGGCGACCGAAAAGGACCTCACGACCTACATTTCTGCCCCGGGGCGGCGGGATCCACAAGCTCCATGCACGCTCGACGGCGGTGGGGCGATTTGCCCGATCCGTGCGGTCTTCAGGGCTTCAGCGGGACAGCGTCCGGAGGCCGTCTGCGACGATCGTGAGTGCCGAGCGCATCTCGAGCTCCGAGAGATACGCGTAGGCGATCCGGAAGCCGTGCAGGTGCGCTGGCCCGAGGAACGCGGCGGAGGCGTTGCTCACGTGCACGCCGCGCTTCGCCAGGAACGCCTCGATCGCAGGCAGCTCGATCGAGCGCGGCAGCTCGAGCCACAGCGTGGGCCCACCGCCCGGCCGCGTCCATCGCACGCCCTCGGGCATCAGCTCGTCGAGAGCGGCCAGGCACGCGGCGTACCGCGTATCGAGCGCGCGCTGGAGCGCCTGGAGGTGCGTGTCGTAGTAGCCGCGATCGAGGAACTCCGCGACCACGGCCTCGGTCAGCCACGCGTTGCCGAGCGTGGACAGCCGCTTCATCGCGACCAGCGTGGGGATGAGCTCCGGCGATGCGGCCACGAAGCCGACGCGCAGCGAAGACAGCAGCTTCTTCGTGAACGAGTTCACGTACAGCACGTTCTTGCCGCCGAGCATGCGGAGCATCGGGCGGTACTCGCCGTCGCTCATCATGTCGCTGCCCCAATCGTCCTCGAGCACGGCCACGCCGTGGCGCTGACACAGCTCGAGCACGCCGCGCAGCTCCGCGCTCGAGTACGAATAGCCGGTGGGGTTGTGGAAGCTCGGGATCAGATACGCGAGCGAGGGCCGGGTCGAGAGCGTGCGATCCCATCGCTCGAGATCGATGCCGCCGAACGGATCGAGGTGCAGGCCCACCAGCTCGTTGCCGAGGCTCTCGAACAGCAGCTTCGCATACGCGTACACCGGCGATTCACACGCCACGCGCTTGGAGGCGAGCGAGCGCGCCACGATGTCGAGCGATTGCTGCGAGCCGGTGGTGATCACCACCTCGTCGGCCTCGACGTCGAGCCCGCGCGCCTGCAGGCGCTTCGCGATCGCCTCGCGCAGCGGCCGGTAGCCCTGCGCCTCGTACTGCGCCGGCATCTTCTCGCGCAGCACCGAGCGCGCGCAGTCCGCGATCCGCTCCGTGGGCAGGAGCTCGGGATCGATGAACACGGTCGACAGCGCGGTGGTGCCGCGCGCCGGGAGGTCAGGCCGCGACAGCGGCGGAGGGACCAGCCGCGGGAGCGGGACCGAGACGATCGGCGCGGGCGCTGAAACCTTGGTAGCGGCGAGTACGAACACGCCTTCCCGCTCGCGGGCCTCCACCAAACCGCGGGCCACCAGCTCGTCGTACGCGGCCTGAGCCGTGTTCTTCGACAGCCCGAGCTGCTTCTCGAGGGCCCGCACAGGCGGGAGTCGGCTGCCCGCAGGAAGTGCGCCTCCCGAGATCTCGCGCTGGACGCTCGCTACGATGTCGGCGGCGGTCGCCCGTCTCGCACCTGTCGCCACGTGGAGACCTACATAGGGGGCACGCGTCATCCCCAACGTCATAGCCCCGATCCCAGGGGCCCGTTAAGGGACAACGCCGTGGCGGCGATCGGGACAGTCCGGTGCTACCATCCTCAACGGTGAGATTCCTGGCGATTGTAGTCGCTGGCTTGTGCTCGATCGCGCCTGCGATCGCGCTCGCCGAATCCGGCGAGGAGCTGCGGGCGAGAGGGGAACAGCTGGCGAAGGATGGGCGCTTCACGGAGGCGATCGATGCCTTCAAGGCGGCCGAGCGGTTGGAACCACGCGCCCGGCACTCGTGCCTGATCGCGCTCGCGTACACGCGCATCGAGTACTGGCCTCAGGCGGAGATCTTCCTGGCCGAGTGCGAGGCGCGCGCGACCCCGGCGGATCCGGTGCCCGAGTGGGTGCCGATGGCCAAGCAGCAGCTCGTGGAGCGGCTCGCCTCGGTCAACGTGGCGCCGGTCGAGATCAAGGTCGAGCCCGCGGGCGTCGATGTGAAGCTCGCCGTCTCGTCGTTCGCGCCCGACGAGCTGTTCGGCCCGCGCACGATCCACCTGCGGCCCGGCCGGCAGACCATCATCGCCACCGCGAAGGGGTACAACGACGCGCAGAAGACGATCGACGTCCCCGACGATCGCTCACCGCAGACCGTGACGATCACGATGCTGCCCGTCGGTGAGGGCAAGCCTGGCGGCGGTGGCGGCGGCATTGTGACTGGCCACGCCGCACCCGCGAGCAAGGTGCCGCTCGTCCTGATGGCCACCGGCGGCGGGCTCGTCGTCGTCGGCGCCGCGCTGCACGTGTTCTACTTCAAGCCGGCGCGCGACGACCTCAAGGACGCGAAGACACAGACGGACTACAACACGATCAATGCGACCAACAAGTTCGAGAAGAGTCGCAACATCACGCTCGCGGTCTACGGCGTGGGCGCGGCCACCCTGGTCACCGGCCTGATCCTGAAGTTCACGGTGTTCAAGCAGAAGGAAGCGCCGGTCCAGGTCGGCGTCACGCCGCACGACGGCGGAGGCGTGGTCACCGTGGGGTGGAGTCGTTGAGCGCTGCCGCCGATTCGAACCCTCCTGGCGAGCTGTACTGCACGGCTTGCGAGAAGACGTTCCATGTCGGCGAGCGCTGTCCCACGGACGGCACGCGGCTGCTCAAGCTGAAGGCGCGGATCGATCCGTTCCTCGGCCGTGACATCGACGGCCGGTTCACCATCCTCGAGAAGCTCGGCTCCGGCGGCATGGGCGCGGTCTATCGCGCGGAGCAACACTCGGTGGATCGCGAGGTGGCGATCAAGGTCGTCAACTCGAGCCTGGTCTCCGAGCCCGAGGTCATCAAGCGCTTCCTCCGCGAGGCCAAGCTCGCGAGTCGCCTCACTCACCCGAACGCCGTCGGCGTCCTCGATTTCGGGCAGACCGAGGACGGCGTGTTCTACCTGGTCATGGAGCTGGTCTCGGGCCGCACGCTCGATGACGTGATCAAGGCGGAGCACGTGTTCAAGCCCGAGCGCGTGGTGCGCATCGGCATCCAGATCTGCGACGCGCTCGAGGGCGCGCACGAGCTCTCGATCATCCATCGCGATCTCAAGCCCTCGAACATCATGCTGATGGCCTCGGGTCGCGACCTCGTGAAGGTCCTCGACTTCGGCCTCGCGAAGTCCACCTCGCCCGATCAGACCTCCACCACGATGACTGGCGCCGGGGCGGTGGTCGGCACGCCCGCGTTCATGCCGCCGGAGCTCGCAACCGGCGAACCGTGCGATGCGCGCTCCGATCTGTATTCGCTCGGCGTGATCCTCTATCTGCTCGGCTCGGGCCGGCTCCCGTTCATGTCGGACTCGGTGCACGAGCTGCTCTCGATGCACGCCTGTGACGACCCGGCGCCGCCGATGACGGGCGTGCCCGCGAAGCTCGCCCGCGTGATCGACAAGCTGCTCGCGAAGAAGCCCGCGAACCGCTACCAGAGCGCCCACGAGGCGCGCTCCGCTCTCGAGGACGCGCTGAACCTCAGCACCCCGACGCCGTTCGCTGCGGAGGCGTGGCCGAACGACACCAACCCGAGCCTCGGACCGTTCCCGGCGACCACCGCGCAGTTCGCGGGCCTCCAGACGCCGGTGCCGCCCTCGCTCGTCGCAGAGCGCCGTAAGCCGAGCAACACCGCCGTCCAGCGGATGATGACCGGCGAGACCATGCTCGCCGCCTCGGCCGATCCAGTGCCTGCGACCTCGCAGCCCGGTCTCTCGACGCCAGGGTTCACAGCACCCGCGAAGAAGCGCTGGCCCTTGATCGCCGGCGCGGGTGCGGTGGCGCTGGTCGCCACCATCGCGATCGCGTTCAGCATGCGCGGTGGCGACGAGACCCCCCCGGATCCCAAGCCGCGTGGAGAGATCACCCAGCCCATCACCCAGCCGCCGATCGCCGATCCGAGCGGCGCAAAGCCGGCGGGCAGCGACACCGGGACACCGGCGGGCAGCGCACAGCCGATCGCCACGGAGCTCGGGAGCGACGCGGGCAGTGCAAAGGCTCCCGAGGTCGTCGGGAAGCCGCTCACCGTCGGTGGCAGCAAGCCACCCAAGGGCGGGACCAAGCCACCCAAAGGCGGGACCAAGCCGCCCAAGGGCAACGGCGCCGGCTCTGGCTCGGCAGCCGTGAAGGTGATCCCACCACCGAACACCGGCAACAACACCGGCTCTGGCGCCAAGCCCGAAACCACGGGCACGGGAATCAAGCCCCCGTTCTGAGCCGAGAGCACGGCTGATCCCGCGGGCGCAGTTGGGTGGTACGGTCCTCGGCGATGTCGGATCGCCGCTTCGCGCTCACGCCGGGCAAGCGTGTCCTCTACCTGACCAAGGATCCCGAGAAGATCCGTCAGCAGCTCGCCGGGACCCTCACGTTACGCATGGGCGACGTGGCTCCCGAGGATCTCCTCGATGACATCAACACCGATGCGATGACGCCGGCGTGGGTGTGCTTCGACTACGACCCGGCCGACATCGCGAAGAACGCGTATGCCGGCCTCGTGATCGGCGGCACCCGGTTGATCCCGGCGAACGCGCTGGTCGAGGCCGGCTTCGAGGTGATCGTCGCCGGTGCGCAGAAGGGCGTGGGCTCGAGCCGCGAGACCGCCGCGCAGTGCGAGGTGTTCTCGGGGAGCAAGCTCGCGATCGCCTCCTCGTTCGCGCCGATCCACGCGCGCAACAACATCAACATCGGCCAGCTGATGGGCGACCACACGGTGCTCCGCCGGCTCGAGGCCGGCGAGTCGATCGCGCTCGCCGAGTTCACGCAGGGCCACGATGCGATCACCGCGCTCATCATCGAGAGCGGCGGCCTGCTGCCGTTCTGTGCGCGCCTCGACAAGGGCGAGATCCGCGTCCCCGCCACGGGCACCGGCGTGCGCCCGATGAACCTGACCGAGAAGATCCTCGCCGCGAAGCTGCTGCCGGGTCAGGGCGAGTACGTGAAGCCCGGCGATGCCGTGCTGGTCAAGGTCGACGCCGGGTACTCGCACGAGTTCACCACCGCGCAGGTCGACTTCTTCCTCGCGGCCGAATACGGGCCCGGCTACCAGCTTCAGAACCCCACGAAGTTCGCCGTGTTCGAGGACCACCTGATCTATGCGACGGGCGTGGCCTCGATGGCGAAGTTCGCCGACAAGATCGGCAAGCTGCGCGATCTTCAGCGAGCGTTCGCGGGGCGTACGGGCGTTCGTAACTACAGCGCCGTCGACGGCGTCTCGCCGGGGATCTGTCACCAGGTCGCCCGCGAGCAGTTCCTCGATCCCGGGGACTTCGTGCAGGCCACCGACAGCCACACCTGCATGGGCGGCGCCTCGGGCGCGCTGTCGTGGGGCGTCGGCGCCACCGAGTACGCGGCGCTCCTGTACTGGGGCTTCACGCCGATCGCCGTGCCCGAATCGATCCGGTTCGAGCTCACCGGTGTGCTCGCGGACGGCGTGACGGCGAAGGACGTGATGCTCCACATCCTCGCCACGTACGCGAAGCGCGAGGACACGCTCAACCGGGTGATGGAGTTCGGCGGCGAGGGCCTGTTCCGGCTGCCGCCCGACGAGCGCGCGACGCTCGCGAACATGGCCACCGAGTGCTCCGCGCGCGGCGCGGTGATGGAGGTCGACGACACGATGCTCCAGTGGATCGTGGCGCGGCGGCCCGGCGCCTCGATCGACGCGCTGCGGGCCAAGGTCGTGACGCCCGATCCCGGCGCCCACCACGACGGCGGCGTGCACCAGATCGACCTCGGCGCGATCCGCCCGATGGTCGCCACCCCGGGCGATCCGGATCACGGGATCGCGAGCGATCCGAAGAACGGCGCGCTGATCCCGGAGATCGGCCACGTCAAGATCGAGATCGCGTATGGCGGCTCGTGCACCGCCGGCAAGCGCGAGGACATCGAGATGTACGCGCGCGTGATGGTCGAGGCCGAGAAGTCCGGCAGGCGCGTCGCCGACGGGGTGAAGTTCTACCTGCAGTTCGGCTCGCAGGACGTCGAGGCCTATGCGCGCGCGCAGGGCTACCTGGAGCTGTTCGAGCGCACGGGCGTGGAGGTCATCAAGCCGGGATGCGGTGCCTGCATCGGCTGTGGCCCCGGCGTCTCCGAGAGCGGCGATCAGGTCACGGTCTCGGCGATCAATCGCAACTACAAGGGCCGCTCGGGGCCCGGGCGCCTGTACCTCGCCTCGCCGCTCACGGTCGCGGCCTCCGCGGTCGCCGGTGAGATCGTCGAGTACGCGGACGGCATGTTCGCGGCGAAGAAGTAGTCCTGGTAGCGTCGTCGAGGAGCATGGCAAAGGCGAAGAACAGGGCAAAGCCCGCCGCGGCGAGGCCCAAGGCCAAGCCTGCGCCTGGCAAGCCCGCGCCCAGGAAGTCCGCCGCCGCCAAGAAGCCCGCAGCCTCAAGGAAGCCCGCGCCCAAGCAGGCCGCACCCAAGAAGGCCGCCCCTCGGAAGGCCGCACCCAAGAAGGCCGCTACGCCCAAGGCCGCTACGCCCAAGGCCGCTACGCCCAAGGCCGCTACGCCCAGGACGGCGGCGCCGAAGAAGGCTGCGGTCCCCGCACCGAAGTCCACCGCCACCAAGCGCCGGATGCCGCTCGGCACGCTGCCCCCGGCGCCGATCGAGCCGGTGGTCCGGGCCGCGGGTGGTGCGCGGGTCGTCGAGATCCTCGAGGACGAGCATCCGATCGATGCGCTGCGCCGGTTCCTCTCGACGATCGACGGTGAGGCCAACGTCCAGCAGGGGCAGATCGCCCTCGGCTCCGCGCAGCTGATGTTGCTCCCGATCGCGCACGAGCACCGTGGCGGTCCCGAGGTCAAGGAGCTGCTCGATCTCGTGCTCTCGCGATGGACGGACCTGCCCGATCGCGCCGGGTTTCACGCGCAGGAGTTCCTGCGCAACGCGTTCGCCGCCGTCGGCCCCGATCCCGAACGGATCGCGCGGCTGATCCCGCTGGTTCCCGACAGCGCGACCGCCGAGCTGCGGTTCAACATCGCCTGCGCCTACGCGGTCATCAACGCGCGCGACGCGATGCTGGCATCCCTCGAGGCCGCTCTCGAGGCCGGCGCCACGCCCGCACAGGTCCGCCGCGATGACGACTTCGCCCCGTACCTCGCCGACCCGGACTTCGACCGGGTCCTCGATGGGGCAGCGGTACCCGTGATCCCGGTGGACATCCGCCCGCACCTCCAGCCGGTGCGCGCCGCCCTCGCCTCGGTGGTGGCCACGCTCGAGGGGTTCGGCGAGCATGGTCAGCTCAATCCGCCCACCACGCTCGAGAGCGTGCTCGCGGCGGAACACGCCACCAAGCTCCAGCTGCCGAATGACTACCGCGCGCTACTGACGATCGCGGATGGCATGAAGCTCTGGGACAACGAGTTCTTCGGCACCAAGGACTACGGCGGCGACACCGCCCTCGCGACCAGGGCACGCGAGTACCTCGCGATGTCCGCCGAGTACGGTGCCACCGGGATCGACGAGTGCATCCCACTCGCGAACTGGGGCCAGCCCAGTGATTGGCTGCTCTACGATCCGCGCGGTACGATCCGCCGTGGCGAGCCCGGGTACGTGCTGATGCTCAACGCCGACGAGCTCCCACTCGAGAACCTGGTGGCCGCGCTCCAGCGCCTCGAAGAGATCGCCAGCGATGTCCTCGGCACCAACTGAGTAGATGACTCAGTCGGCGCCGGTGTCGGCCCGGCGCTTGCGCTCCTTGGCCGCTTCGCTGTCGCCGATCCAGCCCTTGTAGCGGAAGTACATGAGGATGCCGATGCCGACGGAGGTCATCAGAGCCAGCGCGAAGGGATAGCCCCACCACCAGTGCAGCTCGGGCATGTTGTCGAAGTTCATGCCGTAGACGCCGGCGATGAACGTCAGCGGGAGCATGATGGTGGAGATCAGGGTCAGCGTCTTCATCACCTCGTTCATGCGATTGCTCTGCACGCTGAGGTAGGCGTCGAGCGCGGAGGTCACGAGATCGCGGTAGCCCTCGGTGATGTCGCCGATCCGGAGGAAGTGATCGTAGACGTCCCGGTAGAACGGGATCGCCTCGGCCGGGATCTCGCCGAAATCACCGCGCGACAGACGCAGCAAGATCTCGCGCTGGTGGATCGACATCCGTCGCAGGTCCTGCAGCGTGCGCTTGAACGCGAGGATGCGCGCGAGGACCTTCTTGCCCTTCGGCGTGCCGGCCTTGGACAGCACGTCGACCTCGAGCTGCTCGATCTCGCGATCGAGCTGATCGATCACCGGGAGATAGCGATCCACCGCGCGATCGAGGAGCGCGTGGGCGAGCCACGGGATGCCCTTCTGGATCAGGCGTGGCGAGTGATCGAGCTCGGTGCCCACGTCGTCGGAGATCAGGCCATCCCGATCGTGGCTGACCAGCCAGTTGTCGCCGATCACGATGTCGATCTCGACGAGCTCGAGCTTGTCCTTCTTGCGCGCACCGATGCCGTGGATGATCACGTACAGGTACTCGTCGAAGTCATCGATCTTCGGCTGCGAGCGCGGCCCCCAGACATCCTCGATCGTCAGCGGGTGGAGCTTGAGCACGTCCTTCAGCAGCTCGTTGGCCTCGGGCGACTCGCGCTCGAGATCGATCCAGATCCGCTGCTTCGCGGCGAGCGCCGCGCGAATGTCCACGAGCCGGGTCGTGGTGACGAGCTTGTCGCCGTCGAGGATTCTCGCCTGCATCAGAACTCGATCGGGATCGACCCGCTCCGCACCTGTCGCACGATCTCGTGGAGCACGGTGGTCAGGGCGTGCGAGTCCTGGCCCTTCCGCAGCATCGGCCGCCCGGGAGCCACCGCCTGGGCATCGTCGCCCTCGCCACCCGAGAGGAACACCACGCGATCGCACAGCCACGGCTTGTGGGCCTGGATCCAGCGGTACACGTCGGCGCCGTTGCCATCATCCATGTGCCAGTCGAGCACCATGGCATCGAAGTCCTCGTTCTCGAGGAGCACGATCGCGGCGTGACCGGTCTCCACGCGCGTCACCGCATAGGTCTGCGCGAGGAGATCACCCATCACCATCAGCAGCACGGGCTCGTCGTCGCACAGGAGGAGCCGGTGCTTGGCGCCATCGTGCTCCGACAGCGCATCGCGCTGGGCCTCGAGCTTGACGCGCCGCTTGACGGTGGCGAGCGCCACCCGCACGACCTCGGCCGGCCGGACCAGCGACACCGAGAGGCAGCGCCCTGCCACGAGCTGATCGAACTCCGCCGGGACCTCGGCGCCGATGAACACGAACTGATCACGGAGATCGTAGCGGCGCTGCAGGCACCACCGATAGACCTCCCCGCCGACCGCGTGGTGGGTGTCCCACGGGGCGACCACCACGTCGACCCGGCGATCACCCTCCAGCAGGGCCTGGGCGCGATACCCGGTCACCGCGGTGACGACGTCGAAGCCGCTCGCCTCGAACAGGCGCGTGAGCAAGTCCAATGCGTCGGCATCGTGGTGAATCACGAGGACGGTAGGACGTTCCAACGGCAAGGTGGCGCTCATTATAGCCGTGCTAGTGTTTCGGGCATATGCGATGGATCTTCTGTCTCGGCGCTGCCGCCGGGCTCCTGGGCTGCCCCGCCGGCAATGGCGGCAACACGACCGTCAAGCCCGACCCGAAGCCGCAACCGCTGCCCGAGATCAAGCTCGACCTGCCCGCGATCCCCGCGAAGATCGAGGTCACCAAGAGCCAGCCGACGGAGGGCAACGCCCCCGACAAGCGGTCGGCGATCCTGGACATCCTGAAGAGCGAGAACGAGCGGGAGATGGGCGCGCTGCAGAAGCAGAAGGAGCCCGCCCACTACCTCGCCTACCAGCTCGTCGAACAGC
The DNA here is from genome assembly GCA_016720595.1 of Myxococcales bacterium. GTDB lineage: Bacteria > Myxococcota_A > Polyangia > Haliangiales > Haliangiaceae > JABFXX01. The sequence goes on along the minus strand of JADKKI010000019.1, from coordinate 40,619 downwards.
GGATCGTCAGCCTCGAGGCCGAGGGCGGCGCCCTGATCACCGACAGCGATGACACCGCGCGCAACCTCGACGTCGAGGTCCGCGTGGGTGATCCCAACCTCGACAACACCCGCGATCTCGCCAGCGACGACAACGGCCTCAACTCGCCGCTGACCCGCCGCGGCGTGGTCCCGTTCGGCGAGGACAAGCAGGCGATCGCGAACGCGCTGTGGCTCGAGACCGATCGCCGCTACCGCGAGTCCGTCACCGCGCTCGGCTACGTCCGCCAGGATCAGGCCACCCTGTCCAAGCATGCCACGGCGCCCGACTTCGCCGGCTCCAAGCCCGAGGTCTACGTCGAGGCGCCGGTCACCGTCACGTTCGACAAGTCCGTCTGGGTCGAGCGGCTCAAGCGCTGCTCGGCCAAGGCGCTCAAGGGCGCCGCCACACGCGGCACCTGCGGCGTCGTGTTCCAGCAGAACACGGCGTGGTTCGTGAACAGCGAGGGCAGCCAGATCCAGCTGTCGTGGACCAACGCGCAGATGTCGGTCTCCGTCGGCGTCAAGGCCGACGATGGGATGAGCCTGTCGCGCCTCGAGCAGCGGTTCGGCCGCCAGCCCGCGGACCTGCCCCCCGAGGCGGACGTCGACAAGATGATCGCCACCGTGACCGGCGATCTCGATGCGCTGCACGACGCCCCGCTCGCCGAGCCGTACGTCGGCCCGGCGATCCTCGAGGGCCGCGCGGCCGGTGTGTTCTTTCACGAGGTGTTCGGTCATCGGATCGAGGGCCACCGCCAGAAGGACACGACGAGCGGCCAGACCTTCGCGTCGTACGTGGGCAAGGACATCGCGCCCGAGTGGCTGAGTGTCTACGACGATCCGATGATCGTCACCCTCAACGGGATGCAGCTGAACGGCTTCTTCCGCTTCGACGACGAGGGCGTGCGCGCGCAGCACGTGCCCCTGATCGATCGCGGCAAGCTGGTGGGCTTCCTGATGGGCCGCAACCCGATCAAGGGCTTCATGAGCTCCAACGGCCACGGCCGCCGGTCCCCGGGCCTGCCGCCGGTCGCACGTCAAGGCAACCTCGTGGTCGAGGTGTCCAAGAGCGTGCCGCGGGCGGATCTCGAGAAGTTGCTCATCGAGGAGATCAAGAAGCAGAAGCGTCCGTACGGGATGATCTTCTCCGATATCAGCGGCGGGTTCACGAATACGTCCGCCTTTGCGCCCCAGGCCTTCAAGGTCAACCCCGTGATGGCCTACAAGCTGTTCCCGGACGGCAAGCGCGAGCTGGTCCGCGGCATCGACATCAGCGGCACCCCCCTGGTGGCCCTGCAGTCGATCCGGGCGGCGAGCCGCGAGATCGAGACGTTCAACGGCGTGTGCGGCGCCGAGAGCGGCTGGGTCCCGGTCTCCGCCTCCGCCCCGAGCCTGCTGATCGAGAAGCTCGAGATCGAGCGCGGCTTCATCCCGCCCGATCGCCCCCCCCTCATGCAGCCACCCTCGATCAAGCAAGCGACCGGTTCGACCCCGAAGGAGACGCCGTGAAGCGCTCGTTCCAGTGGGCCGCGTGTGCCCTCCTCGCCCTCGTCCCCGCCACCGTCTCCGCGGTCCCCGCGAAGGAGCTCCCCAAGGGTCCCGGCTCCAAGGCCGTCACCGAGGAGATCCTCGATGCGATCGCCGAGGAGATGAACCGGGCGATGACCAACCTCGAGATCCCGGGGAATCCCAAGCCGTATCACATCGCCTACAAGGTCACCGAGGTCGACGTCAATGACGCCGCCGCGAGCCTCGGGCAGACCACGAGCAAGCGCAACCGGCACTTCGTGAACCTCGAGGCGCGCGTGCGCGTCCAGGTCTCGCCCACGCTCGACAACGGCAACTTCTCCGTGCCCAACGGCGAGGAGATCGATGCCGTCGTCGCGATCAACCTGCCCGTGGAATCGAACGCACGCATCGCCCGGCGCGCCGCCTGGCTCGTCACCGACGGCGCGTACAAGGAGGCGCTGATCCAGCTGCGCGCCAAGCTCGAGGCTCGCCGCGCGAGCGGAGCACGCCCGTCCGAGGTGCCGGCGTGGACCACCGAGAAGCCGGTGGTCAGCGAGGCGCCGGTCCTGGTCCCCGTGCTCGAGCCGATCGAGGAGCTCGAGACGCGCGCCAAGGCGCTGTCCGCCGTGTTCCGCGATCACCCCACGGTCCGCGATTCGCGCGTGGCGGTGACCAGCTATCTCGAGCGGCGCTGGTACATCACCACCGAGGGCACGAGCGTCACGGACACGCGGCGCGCGAGCGGCGTGGTGATCTCCGCGAGCGGCCAGTCCCAGGATGGCCAGCCCCTCGCGCAGTACTTCCTGCGCTACGGCCACACCGTCAAGGACCTGCCCTCCGACGACGAGCTCAAGGGCGAGGCCAAGAAGCTGATCGACACGATCACCGCGCTCCAGACGGCGCCGCTCATGGAGCGGTACTCCGGGCCGGTGCTGTTCGAGGGCGAGGGCGCCGTTGGCCTCCTCCGGGCCTCGCTCGCGCCGAACCTCGGCGGCACGCCGGTGCCCGAGGGTCTGAACCCGCAGGAGGCCAAGAGCTTCGGCGGCGCGCTGACCGACAAGATCGGGCTCCGCGTCCTGGCGCCCAACCTCTCGATCGTCGATGACCCCACCGCCCGCGATGGCGGCGGTCACGCGCTGATCGGCGGCTACAAGATCGACGACGAAGGCGTGGCCGCGCAGCGCGTCGAGGTGGTCAAGGACGGCACGCTGAAGACGCTGCTCACCACGCGCACGCCCTCCGCCAAGGGCATGACCTCGAACGGTCACGCGCGGCGCACCGCCGAGGGTGGCGCGTTCCACGGCAGCGCCACCAACCTGTTCGTCAGCGGCAAGACCACCGTCCCGCGCGCCCAGCTCAAGTCCAAGCTGATCGCCGCGGCCCGGGGCGAGGGCCTCAAGTACGGCCTGATCATCCGCCGGTTCGATGACGCCGCGATCACCGCCGCACCCGAGTTCTCGCGCCGCGAGCTGGTGCAGATGATCAAGAGCACCGATCAGCAGCTCCCGCCGCCCGCCGTGCTCGCCTATCGCGTGTACCCGAACGGCAAGGAGGAGCTGGTGCGCGGCGTGCAGCTCAGCGAGGTGCCGATCCGCGCCTGGAAGGACGTGCTCGGGGTCTCGAAGGAGACCACCACGTACAACTTCCTCGCGGCCACCGAGACCCAGCTCTCGCTCCGCCTCACCGGCGGCACCGACGATGGCTTCGTGCCCTCGGGCGGCATCGAGAGCGGCATCGTGACACCGGACCTCCTGCTGAAGGAGATCGACGTCCAGCCCGCCACCTCCGGCGCGCTCCCCGCGCCGATCCTGCCCAAGCCCGGGAAGTGATCGCGCGGATCCACGGCCTCGAGCCACGCAGCCGGGCGAACGGGCCTGGCGCGCGGTTCGTGGTCTGGATGCAGGGCTGCACCCTCGGCTGCCCCGGCTGCTTCAATCCAGGAACCCACGACGCCACCGGCGGTCGCGAGGTCGAGATCTCCGAGCTCGCCGCGCAGCTCGCGGCGGCCGCGGCAGACGGCAAGATCGAAGGCCTGTCCCTGTCAGGCGGGGAGCCCCTGCAGCAGCCCGCGGCTGCCCTCGCCCTGCTCGAGGCGGCGCGCGCCCTGGGCCTCTCCACCCTGGCCTTCTCCGGCTACACGATCGAGGAGATCCGGGCGCTCCCCGGCGGCCCCGGGGTCCTCGCACAGCTCGATGTGCTCGTCGATGGCCGCTACGTCTCCGGCGATCGTCTGGCCACCGGCCTGCGCGGCTCGGCCAACCAGCGGATCCAGCTCCTGACCCCGCGCTACACGCTCGCCGACGTCGAGGCCACGCCGATCGCGGAGATCCGGATCAGCCCGACCGGGGAACTCGTGCTGACCGGCGTGAATCCGCTCAAGCTCAAGCGCTGACGCGGTATCCTGGAGGGGTGAGCGAGATCCCCGACCTCAAGGACAGCTCCGGTCGCATGCGCCGGATCGTGCTCTCGCTCCTGATCGGCGGCGCGGTCGCGGGCATCGCGTACTTCCTCGCGAACGCAGGGGTGCAGCCCGACAAGGAGGCCCACACCATGCACGTCACCCGCGGGCAGATGAGCGGCGGCACGTTCGTGCTGTGGGTGACCTTCGTCAGCTTCGCCGTGGCGGTGTCCGCCGCGCTCGGCATCCAGAACGCGCTGGCGAAGAAGGCCTGGCGCGCCGAGCAGCAGATCCCGAAGGCCAAGATCCGCTGAGGTTCGCGCCTCGAGCTCGAGCTCAGCGCTTGAACTTCAGCGTCAGTGTCCGCTCGCGGCTGTTCGCGGCCAAGCCCGGATCGAGGAGCGCCTGGCCCAGCAGCTCGCGCGAGATGCACCCGCGCAGCGCAGCGCTCGCCAGCGCATCGGTGTACGGCGTGACCGCCGTGATCCGCTCTCGATCTACCACCACCTGTGCGTGGGCATAGCCGCTCGTCCCGGCCGCCTCCCTGCACCGCTTCGCCACGACCTTCTCCAGCGCGGTCTCCGCCTTCATCGCCTCGGCCGCTCGGTTCCGCTTCGGCGTACTGGGCTGGCTCGCAAGGGACACGCGATCGAGCTGATCGACCTTCTCGAACCGCGCGCGCAGCGCCTCGGCCCGGGCCCGTGCGGTCATGATCTCGTTCGACTCGCGCCGGGAGGTCGCGAACCGCGCCCGGTTCGCGATCAGCTCGGCGAACGTCGGGGCGAGCTGGAGCGCCTCGTCCTCGAGCTTCAGTGCCTCCTCTCGCTCGCCGCGCGCGTGTCGGACCTCGGCGAGCGTGTCGAGGAACTGCGGGCTGCGCTTCTTCGCCACCACCTTCTCGGCGGCGGTCAGCGCGGCCTCGTGGGCACCCGCCGCGAGCGCGACATAGACCATCCCGTTCAGCGTGTCCTCGTCGGTCTGCGCGGCGAGCACGGTGGCCACCAGGGCCTTCGCCTCCTCGGGTGGGAGCGTGGAGCCCACCGTGGCGAGCACGAGGTCATCGTACTCGGCGAGGTCCGGCGCGCTGCGCAGGAGGGCCACGGTGTCGTCGATCAGCTGCGCGCGCCACGCGAGCACGCGCTTGAGGTGCCCTGCGGCCTCGAGGGCCGTACGCCGCTGGAGCTTCGACGCCTTCGCATCGCTCGCCACGGATTCGTAGTGGTACAGCGCTTCGCGCGGCAGCTTGCGCGCCACGTACCAGCGCGCCGCCGCGAGCTCCACGCCGAGATCGCCCGGGTGCGCCTTGAGCTTGGCGTGGATCGTCAGCTCGTCGTCGAGCGCACCTTCCGCGTCGCGCACGATCTCGAGGAACGCCTGCACGCCATCCTCGCCATCGGGTGAGCCCGCGCGCCGGCTCTGCTCCGCACCACGCGCACCGAGCACCACGAACGTCGGGAACCCGGTGATCTGGAGGCGCTTGACCACGGCCTCACCCTCGGGCTCGTCGGCGTCGTACCGGACGAACACCACGGACCGCAGCGCGTCCTGGACCCGGTGGTCCGGAAGGATGTGCTTCTCGAACTCCTTGCACGGCCCACACCATTCGGCGCCGACCTCGACGACGAGCGCCTTGTGCGCGGCGCTCGCGCGCTCGATCGCCGCGTCGATCGGCTCCGCACCCGCACGCGCCACCAGCCCCAGGATCACCAGCACCGAGAGACGAAGCGTCATCCCTCGATGATAAGGCGAATCAGCTGACCACGCCGTAGACGTTCTTCGCGTGCCGCTGGATCTCGATCGAATCCCGGAGGTTCTCGAACAGCTGCCGCGAGGCCGGCATCCCGACGATCTCGATATGCGGCGTGGTGGTGTCCTGGGCGTACACGTCGATGTGCGCGATGCCGAGGATGCGATCCACCAGGTTCTGCCGGTAGCTGACGTCACGGCAGCGCCACAGCTGCAGCACGTCGATCCGCTTCGAGAGCAGGCCGCGCTCGGTCTCGATCACCGTGTTGGTGACGCGGAACTTGATCGACTTGCGATACAGCGTGAGGCCGAAGCCGAACACCACGGCGACCGCGATCGGGATCACCACGTCGAGGAACTTGGTCGCGAGCGGCGGATCGCCACCGTGGATCATCCGCAGGATCACGATCAGGAGCACCGCGCCGAACCCGGAGGCGATGTGCAGCCCGAGGTACGCCTTCCACGACGGCACGCCCTCGTAGAGCACCTTGCGCTCGCCCTCCGGCGCATCCTTTCCCGGGCTTCCCGCGGTGCCTGCGTTGCGCGCGAACGGATGCGCACTGGCCGCGGCCTCCTTCGCAGCCGCAGCCGGAGCTGCCGGAGCCGCCTCCGCCGGAGCCGCCGTCGTCGCGGGCGCCGCACCCGCGCCCGCCGGAGCCGCGCTGAGAAACGAGTTACAGAAGCGACACTTGATCGCTTCGTCCTGGATCTCCTCGGCGCAGAAGGGACATTTCTTCATCGCTACATCCGATACCCGACGCCCACCATGAAGTCGATGGCAGTGATCGACTTGATGTCGTCGCGCAGGCCCTTGTGGGCCGGGCTGTACGAGAAGGCGAACGGCGTGGCGGTCACCACGATGTTCTGGGTCACCGCATAGTCCGCGCTGACGCCGACCCGCAGATGGAACATCGTGAGCGCGCCGTTGGCCGGCAGGTTGTCAGTGAACGGGCTGTTGCTGACGCCGCTGAACAGCAGCGCGCCGACGCCGAGGTCGCCGCGCAGGGCGAACTTCGAGGCCACCTCGTACGAGACACCGACATCGGCGACGAGACCGACGAGCTTCGCGCTCTTGCTGGTGCCCATGCTGTCGTACGGCACGGGCGTGAACGTGAAGCCTGCGCCCAGGTCGAGCCACAGCTTGGGACCGAGTGAGAGCGGATAGCCCGCCAGCAGGCCGAACGTGGCCTGGATGGGCACCTTGAGATCGCCGGTCTTGACCTTCGCGCCGCCACCGAACGCACGGAGGGACAGCAGCTTGGGCGCGGCCGAGACGGTGGCGCCCTTCTGGACGTCGCCCTCGCCATCGCCGTCACCATCACCGTCACCATCGCCGGTCTCGCCGACGACCTTGCCCTTGCCCTTGTCACCGGTGCCCTTGTCGCCGGTGCCCTTGTCGCCGGTGCCCTTGTCGCCGGTGCCCTTGTTCTTGTCGTCGTCGCCGTCGGGGCGGAGGTTCGAGTCAGGTGGCTTGTTCCGGATCGCCTCCTGCTGCTTGGCGCACTCGTCGAGCTCCTTGATGCGGTCCTCGATCTCCTTGCGCTTCTCTTCCTTGAGCGGCTTCTTGGTGTCGTTCTCCTTGAGCGCGAGATAGCGCTTGTAGAAGAACTGGGCGTTGCTGCAGTCCTTGGCCTGCCGGTACGCCTGCGCCACGTTGTACAGGTACGCGGCCTTCTTGCTCTCGTTCGGCTCGAGCTCGAAGCCCTTCTTGAACGCATCGACGGCGCCCTGGAAGTTGCCCAGGTTGTACTGGGTCTCGCCTTCCTTGTACCACTCGTCAGGCGTGGTCGGCTGCGCCGCCGCGATCGTCGGCAGCAGCACCAACGTGCAAGCAAAGATCTTCCATCGGTTCATTCGGTTTCCCCGCGCGGTCAGTCAGGTCTCTCGAGGCCGGTGTCGTTGCCCGGGCCGCGGCCGGAGCCACTGCCCTTGCCATTGCCACTGCCCTTGCCGTTGCCGGTCGGGTTCCCCTTGCCCGTCGGGCCGGAGGTTCCCTTCTTCTTGATCAGCGGATACTTGTCGGTGACATCTGCGTCGACCGAGAAGTTCTTGAGGACCACGTCCTCGTACTTGTCGAGCTTGAGCGTGATCAGGACCGCGTGCTTGTCCCTCGGGACCTCGAACGGCTCCGGGGTCTTCTTCTTGGTGTCGACGCCATCGACGAAGATCGCGGCACCAGCGGGCGTGGTGACCAGCGTGATCGTCGAGACCTTCGGCTCCTCGACGGCCGCCGAGCCCGCCGAGCCCGCCGAGCCGGTGTCGGTCACCGTCGCGCTGCCTCCGCTGCCCACCGTGGGGACCGTGGGAACCGTCGGCGTGGCGCTGCCTGCGCTGCCCTTGTCGACGGTCTTGTCGGTGTTCGAGCCTGGGGTGACCTGGGGACTGGTGCCCGCCGCGCCCGCCGCGCTCCCCGTCTCGCTCGAGCCCGACGCGCTCGAGCTGCCCCCGCCGCCGGCAGGGACATCCTTTCCGGTCATCACGATCGCGACGCCGGCACCGGCACCGGCCACCACGAGCAGGCCCGCCACGATGAACGCGACGCGGCTCTTCTTGCGAGGCGTGACGTCCGCGGCACCCGCAGCGGCTCCGAGCGTGGTGGGCGTAGGTGTGGTGCCGGGATAGATCCCCGACGGTGGCGTGCCGGGATAGATCCCCGAAGGCGGGTTGCCGCCGGGATAGATCCCCGATGGATGCTGCAACGTGCCCGGGACCGGGGTGTACGGCGCGGGCGTCATCCGCACCGGCACGGGCGCGGTCGACGGCATCAGCTGCACCTGCAGGAAGTTCTGCACGCCGCCATGCGCCTCGACGTAGCCGACCGGATCGGCCATCGCGCGCATCATCTCGTCCATCGTGGGGTACCGCTGCTCCATGCGCTTCTCGAGCGCCTTCATCACCACCACCTCGACGTGGGCGGGGAGCATCCGGAACTGCGAGGGTGGCAGCGGTCGCTGCGTCAGGTGCTGGACGAGGATCTCGCCGTAGCCGTCGCCGAGGAACGGCACGCGGCCGGTCAGCATCTCGTAGAGCACGATCCCGAGCGCGTAGACATCGGTCCGCAGATCCACGTTGCCGCGGCCCTCGCACTGCTCCGGCGACATGTACGCGGGCGTGCCCATCACGATGCCCGTGCGCGTTCGCGACGAGCCCTGCGCATCGTTGGTCAGCTTCGCGATGCCGAAATCGAGCAGCTTGACGAAGTCACGATCGCGGCCGCGCTGCGACAGGATGATGTTGTCGGGCTTGAGGTCGCGGTGGACGATGCCCATCCGGTGCGAGGCGGCGAGCGCATCGGCGACCTGCATCGCGATCCCGAGCGCGCGGTCGGGCGGCAGGGGTGACTCGGTGCGGATCAGCTGGGACAAGGTCCCGCCCGCCAGGTACTCCATGATGAAGTACACGAGCTGATCGCGACCGGCGCCCTGGATCACGCCGTAGTCGATGATGTCGACGATGTTCGGGTGACCGATGTCGTTGACCGCGCGGGCCTCGTTGAAGAACCGCTTGGTCACGTCCTCGTTCGCCGAGAACTCGGAGTGCAGGACCTTGAGCGCGACCTTCTTGCCGATCTGGGGGTGCTCGGCCAGATAGACCGCACCCATCCCACCCTCGCCCAACTTCTGGATCACCAGATAGTTGCCGATGGTTTGCCCGATCAGGAGGTCTGCTTGCGGCGGCCCTTGTTGGGGGTCCATGAGGTCTCCGCGACGCATCATCTTAGACCACAACCTTGTGAAAAGTCGCGATTCCGCGGGGCTCGTGTCACGATTACCAACGTGCGCACCTTCGTCATGTGGGCTGTTCTTGGTGTGCTCTGCGCACGGGAAACCTGGGCGGATGACCTACCCGAGGTGAAGTCCCGGTCGGCCATCGCTATAGACGCAGAGACCGGCGCGGAGATCTTCAGCAAGGATGCCGACGAGATCCGGCCGATCGCGTCGACCACGAAGATCTTCGTGGCGATGGCGGTCCGGCAGCACGAGCTGGACCTGGATGGCTGGACCGAGATCACGAAGGCAGACGCGAAGTCGGCCGCCGGCGGGGCCCGGACCCGGCTCGATATCGGGCAGACGTTCAAGAACAAGGATCTCCTGCGCGCCATGCTCATGGCGTCAGACAACCGTGCGCCCACCGCGCTTGGGCGCGCCGCGGGGATGGACCCGGACGAGCTGATCAAGGCGATGAACAAGGTCGCCAAGGACCTTCACCTCAAGCGCACCAAGTTCACCGACACCTCGGGCCTCCGCGGCAACGTCTCCACGGCGCGCGAGATGGCGATCGCCCTGCGCGCTGCCCTCGAGGATGAGGTGCTGCGCGGGATCATGCACGAGGACTTTGCCGAGGTCGTGTCGAAGGATCGGTACGCGAAGATCGGCTACGGCACCACCAACCAGGCGCTGGTCGCCCGCAAGTACGACGTGATCGGTGGCAAGACCGGCTACACCAAGCCCGCCGGGTACTGCTTCATCACCGCCGCGCGGTTCGAGAACCACGAGATCGTGATGGCGTTCCTCGGCGCGAACGAGAAGCTGACCCGGTTCGGGGACTTCAACCGGGTCGCCTCGTGGATCGAGCGCGGCGCGCCCGGCTCGAAGATCTCCACCAAGCGTCCGAAGCGCGGCTCGCCCAAGCTCGAGACCGAACTGGTGTTTTGAGTTTGGTTTTTTCGTTTGTTGTTGGTTTGTTGTTGGTTAGGTTCTCTCGATGCGCTCGTCGCCCGCGGCCGCGTCGCTGCGCCCTGAGCGTCACCGACCGCACGCCCGCGCGCCTTGGCCCCGTGGCATGCTCGCGCCGTGACCTGGAACCGGCGCGAGATGCTCGCAGGCCTGGGCGTGGGCTCGGCCTCGCTGCTGCTCGCCTTCGGCTGCGGCGCGCCCATCCAGCAGGTCCGCGTGGCGCCGCTGGTCCGCTCCGATGTTCGCGCGTGGCTACGCGATGCGGTGTCGCGGCTCGCCGCCGTGTATCCGCACGTCCATGCGCTCGCGGTGAGCCGGCGGAGGACCACCGCCGCGATCGACATCCTCGGCACCGGTGTCGCGCGCTCGCAGCGCGATGGCGTGGTGCTGACCGTGCGCGACAAGGACGGCACCTGGCGCGAGCAGGTCACCGACGAGCTCAGCAGTGCGGGTGTGCTGGCCGCGGCCCGTGCGCTGGCGCCGGGCTCGGTGCGCGCCGCGGATCTGGCGTTTCCGCAGCCTCCTCGATCTCCGAGGGAGCCGATGCAGATCGCCGACGATGCGCTGCGCAATCGCGTGGGCGCGATCATGCGCAATGACAAGACAGGCTCGAGCCGCATCGTCTACGCCGCGGCGATGATCGACATCGACGACGTCACGGTGTGGTCGATCGGTCCCGGCATGGACCTCGAGCAGCAGGTCCGTCGCGTGCGCAAGCGAGCCACACGCGCCGCCTGGAACGGTTCGCGGCCGAGCGTCAGCGAGGTCGAGCGCGGCTGGATCGGCGAGGTCGACGATCAGCAACTCACCGAGGAGGAGGTCACCGGCGCGAGCACCAACGCGATGCTGCTCATGACGCCGGGCGCGTTCTCCGATGGCGAGCAGACCGTGGTGCTCGAGCCGAGCGTCACCGCGACGATCATCGATGCCGCCGTGCGCGGCCTCCTCACCGCCACGGCCGCGCGCCGGCCCGAGGTCAACCGGCGCCTCGCCCTCGGCGCCGAGGTCGCCGCGCCGTCGTTGACCCTGGTCGACGATCCCCGCACCCCGGGTGCGTACGGCGGCTTCGCGTTCGATGACGAGGGCGAGCCCGCCACCGCCGTCACGCTCCTCGATCAGGGCCGCGTCGCCGGGCGTCTCGGAGATCGCGCCGCGGTCGCCGCCAAGCTCGCTCTCGCGGCGGGGCGCGGCCGGCGGCCAGGCCACGTCGGAGCGCTCGGGCCGACGCCGTCTCACCTGCGTCTCGTGCCGGGCACCGGCACCAGGCAGAGCCTGTACAGCGACGGCTGGCTGCTCGAGGGCAAGCTCGGCGCGGTGTTCGATCCGTCGAGCGATCGGATCGTCGTCGCGGTGGCGCGCGCCAAGGAGATCAAGAACGGCGGCCTCACGGGGCGCGTCTATGCGGACGTCGAGGTGGTGGGCGATCTCGCGGCGCTGCTCGCGGGCGTGAGCGGCGTGGCCGAGGAGTCGGGGACGTCGGTGATCCGCGAGGAGCTCGGCGGCGAGCCGCTGTGGCGATCGATCGAAGCGCCGTGGCTGCGCTCGCGGGCGCTCGTGCGTGCGCGACGGAGAGCCACGTGATCTCGCGGCGCGCTCTGGTCTCGGCGCTGACGGCGCGCAAGGTCGCCGACTGGGTGGTGATCGAGCGCGCGCAGGAGGTGGCGAGCCTGGTCGAGGATCGCGCCCTCCGCCGCGCAGAGTCGCGCACGCGCTGGACCTTGATCGTGCACCACGACGTCTCGCGCGGTCGCGGCACCGCCCACCTGGAGCTCGGCACGCGGCAGGGCGAGGCGGGTGACCTCGTGGATCAGGCGATCTCGCTCGCCAGCGCCGCGATCGGCCCGGCCTGGACCTCCACACCGGCCGCAGCACCCGCGAAGGTCAACGTCCTCGATCCCGTGCTCGAGCGCGCTGATCTCGCCGTGGTCGCCGCCGACCTCGCCGCCAAGGCGAAGCGCCCCGGGGGTACAGAGGTGCGGCTCGCGCTCGAGCTCCTCCGCGAGCGGGTCACCGTGCAGGCGGAGTCAGGCTTCCACACCGCGTGGACCGCCACCAACCTGCGCGCCGAGGGCCTGGTCGCGCTCGGCGAACACAGCCTCGAGATCACGCGCGAGGCGCGCCGGCGCGGAGATCTGGATCTCGATGATGCGATCGCCCGCGCCGCGACCGACCTCGCCCTGATCGGCGGTGCCGGCGCACCCGTCCTCGGCCCCTGCGCGGTGATCCTCGGCGCGGACGCGCTGCTGCACGGCGGCGGCCTCGGCGTGTGGTCCGTGTTCGCCGATCACGCGAGCGCCGAGACCGAGCGCCAGGGCCTCACGCGGTATCGCCAGTCCACCGCGATCGCTCCGGGCGCCGATCAGATCGCCGAGCCGCTGACCATCACCTCCGATGGTGCGCTCGATTTCGCGGCGCGCTCCGCGCCGGTGGGCGACGAGGGCGACGCCGTGCGCCGGTTCGCACTGATCGAGCGCGGCATCGCCACCGGCCTCGGGATCTCCGCGCGCGAGGCCGCGCGGCGCAAGGTCGATCCGAACGGCGGCGTGCGCAACCTCGTGATCGCCCGCGGCACCTGGAACGATGCACCGCTCCCGACCCGCACCATCGAGGTCCGCCGGCTGCGCTCGCTCGCGATCGATCCCTACACCGGCGATGCGAGCCTCGAGCTCGGCCTCGCGATCGATCGCCAGACCGGGCAGGCGTTCACCGGTGGGACGCTCCGTCTCGATCTCGTGGCCGCTCTCGCGCGCGCCCGGCGCAGCTCCACCGCGCTGCGCCGTGGCCCGTACCTCGGCCCCGCCGCCGTGCTGATCGAAGATGCGGAGCTGATCTGAGCGCGGTCCCCTGCCCCGCCTGCGGGCAGCCGATGAACGCGGCGGCCCTGGTCTGCCCACACTGCGGAAAGCGTCGCCCCGATGGCGAGGTCGGCCTCGCAGGAAAGGCGCTCTCGAACGACGAGGTGCGCGCGCTGATCGCGATCCACGGCGTGGACGAGGCGCCCTCGCAGGGCCTGCTACCGACGCTGATCTTCCCGCACCCGAGCACGCACGGCACGGCGCGCACCGTGGAGCTGGTGTGCACGATCGTCGCGTTGCCGATGGTGATCCTCGGCGCGCTCTCGGTGGGCCTGTCACGCCGGCGCACGCGGCGCAGTGCGCAGGAGACCACCGGCGAGCTCACGCCCGTGCTCGCCGCGAGCGCACTGGGGGGGTTGGGCCTGTACTCGCTGCTGTCGTTCGCGGGCGCCTCGACGATGGCCTCGCTCGTGCTGATCGGCGGATCGATCGCGGCCTTGATCACGCGCGGCGCGATCCGCGCGCACGCCTCGAGCAAGCGCAGCCGCGATCTCCACCGGCTCGCCAAGCCCGAGCCCGCGCCGCGGACGAGCAGGCCGCAGCTCCCCGTGGCGCGCGTCGAGACGTCGCGTCCATCGAGCCCCGTGGTCGTCGCGCCGCCCCCACGCCCCGCCGAGGCGCCGCGCGTGACGACGGATGACCCCGACGAGCCGTCGCTGCTCAAGTAGGCAGGCCGCTACTTCGACGGGTTCGCGCGTCCGCGGTCACGCGCGGCGCGGGCGTGGAGATCCTTGACGAGCCGGAACCACTCCGCAGGCGGAGCGGCGAGGAACGCCTCGCTGACGGGCGCCCAGGCCTCGCGCTTCGCCTCGAGCTCCGAGGAGCATTGCCCTCGGCCAGCCTCGAACGTGCACGCCGGTGGGAACAGGTTGTAGTGACGTCTATCCCAGGCGTTCAGCTCGGCGAACGTGAACGACAGCGACGGTGGCTCTGCGATGGGTGCATGTGCCTCGATCCGGAACGTGTTGTAGTCACTGCGCGCGAGCGGGCTGATCGGGCCCTCGGCCTCCACGTACACCGCGGTCCGGCCTCGCGACGGGGACACCACGATCAGGTTGAACGCCGGCGTCTCCTTGGCCGTGCAGTACGAGTTGACCACCAGGACGCGCGTGTTCCGATAGGCGCACGCATGGATGCTGTCGTTCCCGAAGCCCACCCCGGTCCCGACGAAGACGAGCGGACCGGAGAGCACGTCGTCGAGCGCGTCGGTGATGGTGTAGAGCGGGCTCGCGGGTGGTGCTGGTGCATCCGGTGGTGTGGCCGGCGCCGCCGCGTCCAGCGGGGCCCCCGTGTCGGGGCGCACGTCGCTCGGTGCCGCTGCGTCGACGACCGCTCGCACCGGCAGTGGATCGCTCGAGCCCGACGAGCCCGACGAGGACGGCCCCCTCGTCAGGTCGCGCCAGATCAGGGTGCCCACCGTCGCGGCGACGGCGAACCACACGAGCGGCCCGATCCATCCGCGTCGTCGAGCCTCGCCGCGCATGCGCCCATCGACGGTAGCGCGCGCGACCATCGACAGCCACCGAGGTGAGATGCGGTCATCCCGACGACATCGACCACCGGAGTTGTGGTACTCTAAGTGCCTGCGATCGTGGTGGAATTGGTAGACACACTGTCTTTAGGTGGCAGCGCTTAACCGCGTGGGGGTTCGAGTCCCCCCGATCGCACGCTCATCGCGCCGGATCCCGAATCACCGATCGGGATGCAGAGGCCTCAGAACGCCTGGCTCGTGAACGAGAACATCCGCAGGTGCGCCGGCGTCGACAGCGGCTGCGTCACGATCATCCCATCGTGACCCGAGCCATTGCGGTGCACGAGGTGGGCACCGTCGGGTCCATAGGGCGTCGCATACACCGACACGTGGTTCGCCGTGGCGAGCTCGGACATCAGCTGGGAGGTGAGCACCTGGCGGGACTCGAGCGTGAGTGCGGCTGCGTGGACACCCAGCGCGACGTAGTCGGTGGGGATGCTCGGGTGAAAGCCCTCGCTCCACGGTCCCCCGGGCATCACGAGGTCTCGGGTCGTCGTGTGCACGTCCTCCACGCCATTCATTCCGCCGACGTCGACGGCGATGTCATAGATCGCGCCATTCATCCTGACCTGGAGGTGGACGTGATTTGCATCCGCGTTGCATCCGCCATTGCCCGGCGGGACGATCGCGACCAGCAGGCCATCGAGGCGCCCGAACGCCGTGCCGAGCGCGTTGCCGAGGGTCTGCGTGCACGCCTGTCGGGTGGGCGTGCCGTCGTCCACGTGAACCCACGACGCATCGGCCGCCGCATCACGCGGGAGGCTGGCATCCGGCGCCCCGGAGCTGTCGCCACAGGCGGCGAGCAGGAACAACAACCCGTACTTCATCGACGATGAGGGGTAGCGCCCTCAGCGGGCAGCCCGGGTACGGATCTGCTCGCGAAGCGTGGCCTCACTCGCGCCATCGATCTGGGCCCGGCGCAGCCCGAACACCCACAGGGCATCGTCGCGATCTGCCGTATCGACCACGACGAACTCGCTCGACCACCGGAATCGACGCGCGAGCCCGGCCGCGATCAAGACCTTGGCGAGGGCCGGGCCGATGGGCACGTGCGCTTCGCCGTCGAGGTGGATGTGCCCGAGCTCCTGTTCGCCGACGTAGAAGTCCGTGCCGTTGACCTCGGTCTGGGAGCCGATCTCCCAGTGCGCCTGCGCGATCACCGCGGGGAGCTTACCCACAGCGTCGGCCACAGCCTGGGCGACCGGAATCAGCCTGGGCGGTGGAGCGACCCGGCCCTTCGCCTGCCGCGACATCGTGCGAGGAAGCATGGTGGAAGCGTAGCGGCGAAGCCGAGCGCCGGCCAGCAGCTGCAGATCCCAGTGCGCGACGAGTAGTTGCGCCCGCGTCTTGGAATCCGGCGCGGTCCCTGCGTACGGTGGGCCGCATGTCAGTCGAGAAGACGTCGTTGTACGAAGTACTGGTCGCGATCCTCCTGGGCATCGGTGCCCTCGGTGGAGGCTGGGCCGGATATCAGAGCAGCCAGTGGGGCGGCACCGCCACCGAGAACTACGGCAAGGCAGCCACCACGGCGACCAAGGCGTCCACCGCGTACAACCACGCGGTCGCGGTGGCCACGCGCGACGAGGAGCTCGATCTCAAGGGCAAGGAGCTGATCCTGTCCGCCGCCACGATCGCGGATCCGGTGACCAAGGAGCACCAGCTCGAGGTCGCGAAGTACCTCTACACGCAGCACATGACCAACGAGGGCTACCTCGCGCTCGGCTATCCCGAGAAGTTCCATAGCCGGAACAAAGAAGCCGCGATCGCCATGCCCGACGACACACTGCTGCTCGGCGTGGAGACCGATCTCGGCGACAAGTACATGGACAAGCTGCTCGAGCCCGCGGCCCTGAAGTTCGCCGAGGCCGACAAGACGTTCGCCGAGGGCCAGAAGGTCAGCGGAGACTCGACCCAGTTCGGTCTCGATGGCGTGTTCTTCACGATCGCGCTGTTCCTCGGCGGCCTCGCGCTGGTGGTCAAGCACCGCCTCCGCTACGGCTTCATCGTCGCCGGCTACAGCGTGGCGGTGTTCGGGATCGTCAAGCTGTTCAGCTTGCCCTGGTATCACGCCTGAGCGAACGCGCTCACGGGCTCTGAGGGCCGAGCTCGAGACGGCCGATCGCCACATCGGGCGCCGCCACCACGGTGGTCCCGGAGCGCGCGCGCATGCCGCCCGAGGGCAGCAGGAACTCGGCGGCGGTGCCATCGAACACCACGCCCTCCGGCGCGTCGGTGCCCGCGACCAGCTCGAGCGAGAACAGCACGCTGCCAGGTGCGAGCTCGGTATCGGTAGCGCCCTGCTGGGACTGAGCGGTGACGAGGTTGTTCGCGAGCGGCCCGTTGTACGGGATCCTGGCCATCGCGGAGGGCACGCTCGCGCCGGCATCGAGCGCGCGGCCTGCGGTGAAGCTCGCGAGCTGCACGCGATCCGGTGCGAGCGGGAGATCGAAGCCGACCGCGTACCCGGTGACCGGTTGATCGCCGACCACGAACGAGAGCGAGAGGCGGCTCGCACTCGCGCGATCGCCGGCGATCAGGCGCAGCGCGCCGCCGGGTGGAGGGTTCGTGTACGACAGCCGGGGCAGCGCGTTGTCACCGCAGGCGGCGAGCACGACGGGAACGAGAGCGAGGACGGCGCGGTTCACGGGTGACCTCCGAACTTCCGCACGAGGGCTGAGAGATCGGAACGGTCGATCGCGGCGAGCGGTGGATCGCTGCCGGCCGCCGAGAGATCGAGGATCCACGAATAGAACGGGGGCGTGGTGTTCGCCGGGGTGACGCCGAGCCGCGACGACAGCGCCGCGACATCGATCCAATCGATCTTGAGGTTGCGATCGTAGTCCCCATCGCCGGCGACGCCGCGGTTCGCGCCCGCGCTCGGATAGATCTCCCACAGCCCGCGGCCATAGGTCGCCACCCGGATGAACTCCTGGTTCTTCGCGATGTAGATGTCGCGCACGGGGACCATCGGCAGGCCCTCCCCCATCCGGTTCCAGGTCACGCCATCGTCGGTCGTCAGGTACACGCCGAGATCGGTGCCGGCGTAGATCGTCGTCGGGGTCACCGGATCGTACTTCACGACATAGATCGGCACGTTCGGGAGCTGATGCGCCGGATCGGCACCGACGATCGATTGCCAGGTCGCGCCGAAGTTGGTGGTGCGGTAGAGGCGCCCCTTGGCATCGGGTGGCGGCTCTCCCGCTGGGGTCATCACGCCGGTGAACGCACCGATGAACACCTGACCGGGCTGCGTGCCTGCCGGCGGCTCGAACGGGAAGTCGATCGACGACGGTCCGCTCATCCGCTGCGAGAGGTTGACGCTGACGGGGCCCGTGGCGATCCACGGCTGCTGCACGGTGCCGGCCGTCGTGTACCAGAACGGTGACAGCGAGGTCATGCCCACGGCCGCAAACACCCCGGGCTGGCCTCGCGACGCACTCACGTTCGCGAAGCCATTGCCGGACATGTCCGTGCTGAGATCTTGCGAGATCGGGCGCCACACGAAGCCGGTGCCCTGCGGCTCGCTGACGAACACCCGACCGTCGCTGTGAGACAGCACGCTCTGCCCGACGGTGTCAGTCTCGACGTTCGCGTAGTGCATCAGGAACGGCTCCTGATCCTCGCCGGTGATCCGGGCACGCTCGCGCATCCGCTCCTCGAGAGCGCGATCCTCGAGCGCGGGGCCCGTGGGCGAAGCGGTGAAGTGCCAGTGCGAATCGGGATCCTCCGCTTCGGGCACCTCCACGGAGCAGTCGTTCTCCGCGGGCTTGCAGAAGCAGCGCTCGAACTGGACGCTCGCCCAGTAGGTGGTGCCGCTGGTGGCGGCGTGCACGGTGGCGCCGATCCCATCACCGCCGATCGCCTGGTTGAACGCCGCCGGATGATGCGGATCTGCACGGAACCGGGTGCCGTTGTCCTGCAGGCCCGAGAACGCGAGGAACGGATCACCGGTCACCGGATCGCCCGACGCCACCGAGTACATGAGGTGCGTGGTGAGCCCGCGGTTGTGATGGGTCCAGGTGACCTGCTCGGCGGGGGTCGCCGGATCGAACACCGTGGTGGTGCTGAACACACCGCCATCGGTGCCCGCGAAGGTCCGCAGCACGCCATCGATCGAGACCGAGGTCGCCGTGTGCCAGTCCGCGTGCACGTAGGACAGCCGGCCATTCGCGGTCTCGCCATAGGCGGTGCCCGGCAACCAGTGCGAGACCAGCTCCCAGGTCGGGAGCTCGGCGGTGCCGTTCAGCGTGCGCATGCCGCACAGGTTGCCGCCGACGAGGACGTGATCGCCGTTGGTGGGATCGACGACGATCGCCTGGTTGTACCAGCTCTGATCGTGACCGATGTCGGTGTCGAGACAGGTGTCATCGCCGTTGGGATCGAGCAGCGTGGGGTTGGCGAGCAAGCCCGTGGCGTTGGACCAGCTCGCGCCGCCATCGAGCGAGCGCCAGAACCCGATCGTGCGATTGCCGAACCCCGAGCCGATGTACGCGTAGACCGCGGTGTGCGCGGGATCGCTCGTCGGCCCCGCCGCGAGCATCGTGCGCCCCGTGCCGGCGACCGCCGGTGTGGCGGTGATCGACGTCCAGGTCACGCCATCGGCGGTGCGCCAGAACGCGGCGTTGTTGCCGAGCGGGCAGAACCCCGGGTTGGGATCGAACCCGAACAGTCCAGGAGCGCCGCGATCCTCGTCGCACGCTGCCATCCCGCTGGCCACCCAGCCACCGCCGCCGATCTCGACGATGCTGAACAACGATTCCGCGAGCAGCTTGCCATCGGGGTTCGGGAGATCCACGAGCTGAAAGCTCGCGCCGGCATCGGTGGACTGGAACAGACCGGCATCCGTGGCGGCGAACACGAGATCGCCACGAACCGCGAGCGAGCGGATCGAGCCGACATTCGCTGCGACGCCGTTGGCTCCCGGATACGTGCCCGCGAGCTCGACCGGCGTGCCCCAGGTTCCCCCGCCATCGATGGTCTTCTGCACCGTGTTGCCGGAGGCATCGACGAAGTCGCCGGTGCCGGCATACAGCGTATCGGGGTGATCGGCATCGATCGCCAGCGCCCCCACCGCGAGGTTCGGCTGGGTGTCCATCGTCGGGTGCCACGCCTGGTGGGCCGACAGGAAGTCATACGATTTCCACACGCCCCCGCCCGACACCGCGACGTAGACCACGTTGGGGTCGCGCGGATCGACCACGATCGAGTTCGGCCGGCCGGAGTCGACGCCTGCGATCTCGAAGAAGTTGAACTCCTTGGGCGCATCATCGGGCCCGATGCTGACCCACGTGGTCGCGGGCACCGACGGCAGCCGCGCGAGCTGGCCGGCCTTGCCAGCTAGCTTGGCCGCTTCGGTGCGACCGACCCGGTTCCGTACCGCCAGCTCCTTGGGACCCGCGCGATGAATGCCGGGGAGCTTGCTCCGGCTATCCTCGCGCTGGGGGCCGTGACCCGCTTCGCGCTCGTCCTCATCGTGATCGCGGCGGTGGCCCCGGTCACCGTCATCGCCCTCACGGGCCAATCGCCATGCCGCGACGCCTCCCGCGCCAAGCGCCACCCCCGCAACGACCACGATCAGCTTGGTTCGCACGGCGGCAGTTACGCAATGGCCGCGACCGGCGTCAAGCCGGTGAGCGACCTGTCCAGATCTGGTCGACGCGGGTGTCCAGCGTGGGATCTCCACGGGTTAGAGCGCGCACATCGCTTGCACATCGCGCGCACGTGATCACGCATCGTGTCCTGTCCGCAGCTCTCCTCCTCGCCTCCGCATGTGCGAGCTCGCAGGGTCATGACGTCCCGCTGGATGGGTCCGCCCTGCCCGACTCCGCCGTGGGTCACGACGCGAAGGTCGATGGCCTGCCGGACGCCGCCACCGACGCGACCCTGTCGGCGGTCGACCAGTGCTTCCCCCCGACCGACCCGACCAAGCCCCACCCGAACTACAACCAGTTCAGTCCGGTGGTCAACGCAGACTGCACCGGGACCAACTACCAGCAGATCACCGGCGTCGAGCGGGTGGTGTTCCTGGGTGACTCGATCACCACGGGGACCCCGCCCACGCTCCCGACCGCGTTCTACCGGACCCTGGTCGCCAACGAGATGCGCGCGAGGTTCGGCCTGTTCATCGACATCCAGGACTGCTCGAACTGGGGCGCGCGGACCGATGATCTGTTCGGGCCGCCCCACGAACAGATCCGGCACTGCCTGCCGGAGGTGGAGAACCGGAAGACGTTGATCGTGATGACGGTCGGCGGCAACGACATGAGCGCGATCGCCAAGGAAGCGACCGCGGGAGATACGCCGGCGCAGACGATGGCGAAGGTCGACCTCGCCCTCCAGCAGCTCGAGACCGCGGTGACCTGGCTCAAGGATCCGGCGCACTTCCCCAACGGCTCCTACGTGGTGTTCTCCAACGTCTACGAGTTCACGGATGCCACCGGTGATCTGCTGTCGTGCCCGGCGGCCGCGATCGCCGGCTTCGATGCGATGGCCGCACCGCAGATGACGCCCGCCTATCTGCGCGCGACCGAGCAGTACATGCGGATCGCGGTGGAGCACCAGGCAGACATGGTGTTCTCGCTCGAGAACTTCTGCGGTCATGGGTTCCACGCCGACGATCCGAACAGCCCCTGCTATCGCGGACCGAACACACCGACGTGGTTCGATCTGACCTGCATCCACCCGAACCCGACCGGACACCAGGCGCTCGCGCGGCTGTTCGACGTCACGATCGCGGACTGAGCGAGGACCTCATGACCAGACTCGTCGCTTGCGTCGCCCTCGTCCTCGCCCTCGTCGTGGGTTGCAGCAGCGGAACACCGCCGGCCGCGGATCCGATCGACGCGCGCAGCCTCGATGCGCCCGCGATCGATGCGCGGAGCGCCGATGCGCGCGCACCCGTCGCCGACCCGTGCTTCCCCTCGCCTGGCGCCGGTCATCGCGTCTACACGTGCAACGGGATCACGTTCGACGTCGAGGTCCCGGCGGCGTGCGTCGAAGGGGGCTGCGGGATCATCCTCGATGTCCACGGCCTGACGATGAGTGGTCCGATGGAGGAGGCGAACTCGGGCCTGCGCGCACGAGGTGGTGCCGCCGGCTTCGTCGTGCTCCAGCCCAGCGCGAACCCGGCTCCCCCGCAGGCCTCGTGGAGCGAGGCCGACGAGCCGAAGGTCTATGACGTGCTGACCCGCGCGATCGCCGTGTACGCGATCGATCCGGCGCGTGTGCACATGACCGGGTTCTCGCAGGGCGGCTTCATGACGTGGCGGTTCCTGTGCTCGCACGCCGATCTGTTCGCCTCGGTCGCGCCCGCCGCAGCGGCCTCGAGCTGCCCGGTGATCGGCAATCCAGCCGGGCAAGCCGCGTGCACGTTCACCGGCACCGAGATCCCGAGCCGCAAGCTACCGATCCTCTACATGCACGGCCGCGCAGATCACAACTACATCCCGTTCTCGTGCGCACAGCCGCAGGTCGACGCGATCGTGAGTGCGTGGCACCTGACGGCGGAGGGCGTGATCGAATCGAGCCCCACGTTCACGCGTAGCCGCTGGAGCGACGGCGCAGGCACCGTGCTCGAGTTCCTCGCTCACGACTATTCGTCGCGCGCGCAGGTGCCGCTGGTCTCGGCGTCGGTGCTACAGGGGCACTGCTTCCCCGGCTCGACGGATCCGGGCAACCAGCCGGGCCAGCTGTTCTCGTTCCGCTGCGAGCAGGCCGCCGGGTTCGTGTGGGGCGCCGAGGTGGTGGAGTTCTTCCTCGCGCACCCGCGCCCCTGACCGCACCCGCGCCGATTCACGGTGGTGAGGTCAGGCAACCGTGGAACGGGGCCGTGACGTTCGTCGGTGTGTTGACCATCGGTGAAATCGAGTTCACACAGCGAGCGCCGCTCGGCACTTCGAAGCGAACATACAAGGGAACCACCACGTGGCCATTCCCGGCCTTGAGGTCGAGCCAGAGCGGCTTGTCGGGCGGTATCCCCGGCGATGCCAGTCACCCACGCGAGGTCCACCATGCAAGGAGGCCCGCTGAGGCTGGCCTTGATCCCCACCGACCCCGCCATCGCACCGAAGGTCACCTGCGCCACCTGGTTGAAGCTGATCGGCATGTTCGGGCCCGCTGCTGACATGTCGCGAAGTTTGACGTCATCGCACGCCATCATCCCGCCCGCCGCCATGACCAACGGCTGCGCGTTGAACGTCACGTGATCGAGGCCCGCGTTCGTGCATGCTCCGTCGATGTCCGAGCGCTGCCACCCCACGCTCACGAATGGCATCAAGCTGAGCGGACTGGACAGCGTGGCCGCACACGTCCCGAACTTGCCGTCTCCGGGGCAGCCGCTCACGTCGGCACACGCCTGATCCGGAAAGCAGTACACGACGTCGCTCGGGATGCAGCCCGAGGCCGTCGCGGCCGCCTCGTCGCAGGCCGGCCCCGCCAGGCGACATGCACCCCCCATGGGTGCGGGCGCGAGGCAGCTCGCGCGATTCACCGGGGAGGTCATCGCGACCGGCTTCTCGTACCAGAACGCGTCGCACTCGAGCACGACACTGTCGCAGTCGGTGTCGTCGCGCGGCACGAGAAACGCGTAGCTCGATGCGCCTCCGTCGACGTGCTCGACCAACACGCACGAGGCCAGGCCGTCGCCTTTCCGATTCCACAGCAGTACGTGATCGCCGTCCGCGGGCTTGGGCTGCTGTTGATCCACCGGGGGCTGCCATGGATCGAGCCTGATCTTCCAGGCGACCGCGTCGCTCGCGGGGATCATCGCATCGCGCGCGACGAACGAACCGATGGGCTGGTCCTGCTCGTCGAACGCGACCACGACGATTCGCTTCGCCGTGTGGTCGAGCGTCGTATCGGAGGTGAGCCGGACGATCGTCTCGGTCCCGGTGACTTCGAACCTGGCCGCGAGGCGGTCATCGAGGAAGAATCCGTCGCCGACCTTGCGCCGCTTGAACATCGGCGGAACGATCCCCGGGCAACCCGACGTGCCGAGCTTGCAGTCGTCGATGGCGACGAACATCTCGAGGTGCCCCGCCGCGGCGGGCGTCACCACCACCAGCGTCAGCCCGGCCGGATCGGCCCCGCACGCGGCGAGCAGCAGGCAGACGATCCACCACGTCCTCATCTCGACCAGGATACACTCCCCGGGCCCCGCGCTGTGACGCGGGATTCGGGCTTGCGCGTGCTCGGGATCACGACGTGTCAGGGCGGCAGTGCATGCTGGCGCCATGATCGACGCCCCCACCGACGAGATCTCCGATCCCCGCCTCTGGAAGAAGGACGGCTGGATCGCCCGCGTCATCAAGAACGAGGATGACGATGGCTGGGCCGTCGAGATGACCCGCAAGGGTGACTCCGAGCCCGCGCTGGTCTCGCCGTGGACCATGGGCCGCGACAAGAAGAACCCCAAGCCGCTCGATCACGCGGCGTTCCACACCCTGGTCAAGACCACCACCGAGGTGCTGCGGCGGCACGAGCAGTCCGCGCGCGCGCGGCTGCACTCCACGTTCTCGTACGCCGGCGAGGATGGTCAGCGGATCCGGATCGATCTCGACATCGTGCCCGATGACGATGATCCGCACGCGATCGTGGCGGCGTACGACGAGCGCACGAACGAGCTGATCCGCACCGGGCGCACGAGCCCGGCGTTCAAGCTGACGGCGACCACGGCCGCGCGGTTCGTACGAACCGGCGAGGCCTGAGCCGCGCCCTCCGGCCGCGGTGTGCGTGGCCAGCTCGATCCGCATCGTCTACGATATGGCCACGTGGCCTACGAAGGTGCGGTGGTCGCAGCGCGGTTCGAGATCGCGACCCTCGCCGGACGAGGCGGGATGGGGGCGGTGTACCGCGCGCATGATCGTGTGACGGGCGGCGCCGCGGCGGTGAAGATCCTGCAGGGCCACGTCACGCCGGCCCACATCGAGCGCTTCGGCCGCGAGGCCGCCGTACTCGCCGAGCTCGCGCACCCTGCCGTGGTCCGCTACCTCGCGCACGGCCAGACCGAGCAGGGGGATTCGTTCCTCGCGATGGAGTGGCTCGAAGGCGAGGATCTCGCGGCGAGGCTCGCCCGCGAAGGGCTCGACGCGGGAGCCGCCGTCAAGCTCGCCCGCCGGATCGCCGACGCGCTCGGGGCCGCCCACGCGCGCGGGATCATCCACCGGGACATCAAGCCATCGAACCTGTTCCTCGTCGGGGGCGACGTGGATCGGGTGAAGCTGCTCGATTTCGGCATCGCACGGATCCGCGGGATCAACGAATCGATCACGCGCACCGGCGCTGTGATGGGCACCCCCGGCTACATGGCTCCCGAACAGGCGCGCGGCAGCCGCGACGTCGACGCCCGTGCGGACGTGTTCTCGCTCGGCTGCGTGCTGTTCCAGTGCCTGACCGGGCAGCCGCCATTCACGGGTGACTCGCCGATGGCCATCCTCGCCAAGATCCTCCTCGAGGACGCGCCGCGAGTCTCGGCGTTCCGCGAGGATCTCCCGGCGCCTCTCGAGGAGCTGCTCGCACAGATGCTGTCGAGGACGCCCGAGCAGCGCCCGCGCGATGGCGCCGCAGCAGCCGCGGCGCTCGAGCAGCTCGGGGAGATCTCCCGCGTTCGCGGGCGCACGTCGGACGGCCGCGGGTCCGCCGTGACCACGGGCGAGCAGCGGCTCGTGTGCCTCGTGTTCGCCCAGCGCGGCCTCCCTCGACCCGGTGCGGCGCTTCTCACGCCTGCCACCCCGCGCACGATCCCCGACGCGGCGTGGGATCAGACGGCCACCTCCGTGGACACCGAGCCGCCTCCGGCGACCCTCGCCTCACTGTCGGAGGTGGCGCTCGCGCATGGCGGCACGATCGAGGTGCTGGCCGATGGATCGCTCGTGGTGACCGTCGTCGGTCGCGGCACCGCTACCGATCAGGCGGCGCGCGCCGGGCGCTGCGCGATCGCGGTGCGGCGCCTGCTCCCGACGGCGCCGATGGCGCTCGTGATCGGGCGCGAGGCCGTGGGGAGCCGCGCACACCTCGGCGAGGTGATCGATCGCGCGGGCGTGCTGCTCGCCGCACCGCTCGCGATGGCCACGGGGCCGACGC
Organism: Myxococcales bacterium; assembly: GCA_016720595.1. GTDB lineage: Bacteria > Myxococcota_A > Polyangia > Haliangiales > Haliangiaceae > JABFXX01. Next base: position 14,805 of record JADKKI010000019.1, on the reverse strand, counting down.
AGGTGATGGCCGTCCCATCGGGCGCGCTGCCGATCCGTGTCGACGAGATCGCCGCCGGCTTGCTCGACGTCAGGTTCGCGATCGACGGCGACGACGAGGGGCTCGTGCTCGTCGGCGAGCGCGATGTCGCCGATCCGGCGCGCACGCTCCTCGGGCGGCCCACGCCGTGCGTCGGTCGGGATCGCGAGCTCGCGTCACTCGCCTCGATCTGGCAGGAGTGCGTGAACGAACCCGTGGCGCACCTGGTGGTGGTGACGGCCGCGGCCGGTACGGGCAAGTCCCGCCTGCGGCACGAGTTCCTCCAGCGGCCCGAGGTCGCCGGCTCCGAGATCTGGATCGGCCGAGGCAATCCGATGAGCGCAGGTGCGCCGCTCGCGATGCTCGGTGCGGCCCTGCGGCGCGGTGCCGGCATCGCCGATAGCGAAGCGCTGCCCGTGCGTCGCAGGAAGCTTCGCGCGCGCGTGACGCGGTCGCTGTCTGGTGACGATGCTCAGCGCGTCACGGAGTTCGTCGGCGAGCTGATCGGAACGCCGTACCCCGATGACGAGGCGAGCGTGCAGCTGCGGGCCGCGCGCGCCGATCCGCAGCTGATGGCAGATCAGATGCTCCGTGCGTGCGAGGACTACATCGCCGCGGCGTGTGCCGAGCGCCCGGTGGTGCTGGTGCTCGAGGATCTACAGTGGGGCGATCTGTCGACGGTGCGCTTCATCGACGCCGTGGTCCGCCAGCTGCCCGATCGGCCGCTGATGGTGCTCGCGCTCGCTCGCCCCGAGGTCGACACCGTGTTCCCTCGCCTGTGGGCCGAGCGCAGCGTCGAGCGGATCCAGCTCGGGGAGCTGACCCGCCGTGCGGGAGAGAAGCTCGTGAGGACGATGCTCGGCGAGCATCTCGACGATGCGAGCGTGGCGCGCCTCCTCGATCGGGCCGCGGGCAATGCGTTCTATCTCGAGGAGCTGATCCGCGCGGTCGCCGAGGGCAAAGGCGATCGCCTGCCCGAGACAGTGGTCGCGATGGCGCAGGCGCGCATCGAGGGGCTCGAGCTCGAGGCGCGACACGTGCTCCGCGCCGCGAGCATCTTCGGCCAGGTGTTCTGGCACGGCGGCGTGACGAGCCTGCTGCGCGGCGGTGCTACACAGGCGCACGACTGGCTCGAGGAGCTGGTGGCCCGTGAGCTGATCGTGGCCCGCCGGGACTGCCGGTTCCCCGGCGAGCGCGAGTACGGCTTCCGGCACGCGCTCGTGCGCGAGGCGGCGTACTCGATGCTGCCGGATCGAGATCGCCAGCGCGGCCACCTGCTCGCCGGCGTCTGGCTCGAGGCGCACGTCGGCGGCAGCGCCTCCGAAGCGGATGCGGTGGCGCTCGCCGAGCACTTCGATCGCGGAGACGAGCCCCGGCGCGCCTTCGCCTGGTACCGGCGAGCGGCAGATCAGGCGGTGGCGCGCGATGATCTGGGCGCGGCGATCGAACGCGCGGAGCGCGCGTTTGGACCGCTGGCACGGGACTCCGGGGCGAGTGCCCCGCAGGATCGCGCCGCGGCGGGCTTGCTGCGGCAGCTCCAGGCCACGGCACACGTGTGGCGCGGCGAGTACGAGCTCGCGATCGAGCGTGGCGAGGTGGCACTCGGTCTGCTCGAGCCCGGCACCACGCCGTGGTTGACCGCGCTCGCTTCGGTCGCGGACGCGCGCACACGCCGGCTCGAGCACGAGGAGGTTGGAGGCTTGGCCCACCGGCTGGTCGCGATCCCCGCGGCGGTGCCGACGCAGCGCGCGCATGCCGAGGCGATCGCGATGGTGGTTCCCACGTTGCTGTTCGCGCGGCGCGACCCGGCCCTCGAGGGCCTGCTGTTCGATCACCTCGCGCAGCTCGAGATCACGGCGATCGGTGCGGATCCCGCCACGCTCGCGTGGATCTTTCACGCGCGGTCCTGGCGCGCCATGCACGATGGCGACATCGCCGCGTGTCTCGCCCTGGATGGTCGCGTGGTCGAGTGCTTCACCGCAGTGGGCGATATGCGCCACGCCTGCCAGCAGCGCGCGAACGTCGGCTACGACGAGCTACGGCTCGGGGCCTATGCGCGCGCGATCGAATCGTTCGGCGAGGCGATCGTGGACGCCACGCGGATCGGCCTGCACCAGGTCACGGCGATGGCGCAGCACAACCTCGGGCTCGCCCTCGCCCGCCAGGGGCGCCTCGACGAGGCTCGCCGGATCGAGACAGTGGCCCTCCGTATGTTCGAAGCGCAGAACAACGTCCGTCTGGGCGCTGCGTCGCGCAACTACCTCGCCCAGATCGAGATCGCGGCGAACGATGCTCCGGCCGCGATGGTGCTGGCACGTGCCGCGGTCGAGGCCACACCCGACGCGCCTGCACTGCGGTCCCAGTTCCACGCGACGCTCGCGAACGCGTACCGCCTCGCCGGAGATCTGTCGGCCGCGCTCGCCCACGCGAAGATCGGTCACGATCTCCTCGAGAGTCACGGGCCGCCCGAGGAAGGCGAAGGCGAGATCCGCCTCGCCTACGCCGAGGCCCTCCACGCGACGGGAGCTCACCACGCGGCGCGGCGCGCGATCGCCACCGCCGCCGAGCGCCTGCAGGAGACGGCGGAGAAGATCGGGGATCCCGCCTGGCGTCGCAGCTACCTCGAGGCGGTTCCGGAGCACGCGGCGATCTGTGCGCTGGCCACCGCCTGGCCGTGATCCCACCGTAACTACCAGAAACGATTGCCCGCCCCGCCAGCGCAGCGTGCGGATCGAGGGAACCGGTTGGGCGGTTCGTGCGTTCAAGGAGGTCATGAAGCGTGCGCTGCCCGCCTGCGTCGCCGTGCTGTCGATCACCTGGATCGTCTATCTGTGGTGGGGGCAGTGGGGCCTCGCGAGCGGTGCGGTGTGGCTCGGCTCGGGGATCGCGATCAGCGCCGCGGTCGCGGGCGCGGTGGTGCCGTCGACGTACGTCCGCGCGCACGCCGCGATCGCCGGCTGCCTGATGATCACGCTCGGTGCGTTCGCGGCGACCCGCGTGTTCGGCCACTGGCCGTTCGCGTGGGATGCGATGCCCGATGCGCGGTACGCCGGGTTGATCGCCACGCTGGGGATCACGGTCGGCCTCGGCCTCGTGTGTGGTGCGTTCTGGGCGCGCTGGGCTGCGATGGCCTTCGCCGCCGGGAGCGGCCTCGGTGGTGCGCTCAACTCGCTGCACTGGATCGGCGAGCGAGGCGAGACCCCGTGGCTCGCCGCGATCGGTGTGATCGGCGGCGCGGTGCTGCTCTCCCAGCTCGCACGCACCGAGGTGGCCACGTACTTCGCTCGTCACACTGCACACGCCGTGTGGGCCTCGCGCGATCGGCTGGTCCGCTCGGCCCGGTGGGCGGCGATCGCGAACTTCGCGGCGGCGCCGATGCTCGTGCTCTATGCGCTCGGCCAGCCGATGGCCCCCCGCACGGTGACGTTCGCGCTCGTGCTCGCCCCGCTCCTCGGCCTGGGCAGCCTGCTCGTGGTGCTGCGCCGCACGGCCGGGATCGCGATCCTCGCCGTGGGCGGCGTGGCCCTGTGCATCCACACCGCCGCCTCGGCGGAGTACGCGATCGCGGGTGGCTTGCCCGTGGTCGGCTACTACGCGGCGTTCTGGCTGCCAGCGGCGTTGCTCGGGATCACGGCCGGTGCGATGGCTGCTGTCCGCACCCTGCGCCGGTAGCGTTTTTCAGGGCATCGGGCGCGGCATCGCGCATACTCGTGCCATGCGAACGCTCGTCGCCCTCGTCGCCCTGACCCTCGGTGCTGGCACCGTCGCCGCCGATCCCAAGCCGGAGGCCACCGCCACGCAGTCCGCGGGATGCAAGCGCGTGGTCGTGGGTCGCGGGCTCGATCGCAAGGTCGTCTGCGAGGTCAGCGCGCCCGTGATCGTCAACCAGCAGGCGCCGAAGCCCGCGGTGTTGATCGTCAACAAGGGTGGCCGCGAGGTGGTGGGGCGGCCGAAGTCCGGCGATCGCCTGCAGGGCCTCAGCCGTCGCCGCACGAACTAACTCAGTTCGTGTAGTTGCTGCACTTGCCGCCGCTGCACGTGCCGCCCTTGCAGTCCGAGCTGCTCGAGCAGCTCCCGCACTGGCCGCTCGCGCACTTGCCGACGCTGCAGTCCGAGCTGGAGCTGCAGCTGCCGCACTTGCCGCCCGAGCACTTCCCGTTGCCATTGCAATCGGAGCTCGAGGAGCAGCCGCCGCACTTGCCACCCGAGCACTTGCCGCTGTTGCAGTCCGAGCTGGAGCTGCAGCTGCCGCACTTGCCGCCCGAGCACTTCCCGTTGCCGTTGCAGTCCGAGCTGGAGCTGCAGCTGCCGCACTTGCCGCCCGAGCACTTCCCGTTGCCGCCGCAGTCCGAGGACGAGCTGCACGCCGCGACCAGCTCGGACCCGAACAGCTCCTCGAGCGAGATCGTGGGCGCGACGTTCGCCTGATCACCATGGAACGTTGGGACCGCGACCGGCGTCACCGTCGCCTTCGGATCGCTGCCACACGCCGCGAGGAACCCGACCACCAGCAAGAGGATCTTCATGCCTCCGTCATACCACCGAGGGGAACACCGACGCATCGGCCGCGGGCAGCGGAGGCATGTGGGTCCAGGTCGCCTGGTTGCGACGAGGACCGAACGAGCGATACCCTGAGGTATTCGCTCGCTGCTCCTCATCGCTGGCTTGCTCGCTGGATGCTTCGATCCGCATCCCCAGGCGGGAGCCGCGTGCCCTGCCGCCGGTGCGTGTCCATCGCCGCTGGTCTGCAGCCCCGCGACCCGGACCTGCGAGCGCGAAGCGACCGACGCGGCGGTGGTGAAGCTCGACGGCAGCGTGGATGTGGACGCGACGGTGCTTCCTTCGTTCGGCGAGCTCTCGGGGCAGCAATGGCTGATGCCGTGCACCGCCGCGCCGAACCCGAACCTCTGCGACTGCAATGATGTCACCCACAAGGTCACCGTCGGCGGCAGGCCCGACGTCACGTACACCGTGCGAGTCCGGATCCGCGGGATCATGGAGCGCGGGACGTACACGGGCGGGATGGCGCAGGGCAGCTGGTACGTCGGCGGCATGACCACCAGCACGTTCCTCACCGTCGCCGAGCTCCGCGTTGCACAGCCCGCACAGAGCTACTTCCTCAACAACGTGAACGGCATGGGGCTCTCGGTGCTCGACTACGAGGCGACGCTCTCGATCACGGGCGGTGCCGAGGTCACGCTGTTCATGAGCGCGCTCGACGCACGCGAGAGCGCGAACGGGACGATGACGATCCCCGGCGTGATGACGATGCCGTCACCGTATCTCGGTCAGTTCGCGCAGATCGACGTCCTCGAAGTCACGGCCCCGTGACCCGGTGACCCGCACGTTCGCACCGGGCAGCCGGAACCGCCTCTCGCCGCGGGATCTCGAGCGGTTCGGCAGCGAATCGCTGTTCGATCGCGTGGCGCGTGCGGTGTGCCGCGCGGACTGCCTCCCGCGCAAGGAGCTCTACGAGGCCTGGGAGGTCGCGCGGCGTGCTCGCCGGCGCTATCGCGGCGGCCGCGTCATCGATGTGGCGTGTGGCCACGGCCTGGTCGCCCACCTCTTGCTGCTGCTCGACGACACCTCGCCGACCGCGATCGCGGCCGATCCCGTGATCCCCGAGAGCGCCGCCAAGCTCGCCGCCGAGCTCGTTCGCACCTGGCCTCGCCTCGCGGACCGCGTGACGTTCCAGCGCGCGCGGCTCGCGGACCTCGCACTCGCCGCCGGGGATCTCGTGGTCTCGGTCCACGCCTGCGGCGCGCTCACCGATGACGTGCTCGCTGCGTGCGTCGCCGCCGGTGCGCGCGTGGCGGTGCTGCCGTGCTGCCACGAGGTGACGCGCTCGCCGCTCGATGCCTGGCTCGATGGCCCGCTCGCGATCGATGTCGCCCGCGCGCAGCGGCTGATCGCCGCCGGCTACGACGTGCTCGCTCAGACGATCGATCCGGCGATCACGCCGAAGAATCGTCTGCTGCTCGGCGCGCCCCGCTAGTACCAGTGGCCCGGTGCGCGCGGCGCCGGTGCGATGTACTTGGCGACCAGGACCTTGGCCGGCCGGAGCAGCCGCCCCGCGAACTGATAGCCCGGCTGGTGCTGCTGCGCGACCATGCCGCTCGCGCGCGGATCGCCCGTGGGCGCCACGCCGATCGCCTCGTGGATCGCCGGATCGAAGCGCTGACCGGTGGCATCGATGGTCTCCACGCCGTAGCGCAGGAGCACGCCTTCGAGCTGGGTGCGGACCATGCGCACACCTTCGAGGAGCGCCGGATCCCCGCCGTGCGCGAGCCCTGCCTCGATCGTGCGATCGAGGTTGTCGAGCACCGGCAGCAGCTCGAGCACGAGCTTGCCGCGGGCCTCGTCGGCCTCACGCTGCGCGTTCTTCTGGACGCGGGCCTCCGTGGCCTCGAGGCTACGAAGCGCTCGCAGGGCAACCGCGCGATCTGGCTCGACCGCCAGGGGCTCGTTCTCGTCCGACATCACGTCCCTCCGTAACTCTCTTCCCATTCAAAGCAAGGGCCGAGCCTGTGGGCTGGCCTCGCCGACCGGGGAGGCCGCGCAGCTTCAGCGCACCGCGCGCAACCCGTTCGCCACCGCGCGGCGTGTCCTCAGCGCGAGGTCGCGCGCGAGCTCGGCGGTCGCCGCCGCACGCTTGTTGCTCGAGCCGGTGACGTCGTACGTCGAGGTCCGGTACTCGATCTTCACCTCGGGTGCGTTCTCCACGGCGAGATCCACCGCGCAGATGATCTTCCGCGCGGACACCGAGTACAGGTACGCGGTGCCACGCACGGTCCCCGGCATGTACGAGTCCGCGAGCACCATGGGCTCGGTCCGCGCGCCCACCGCGATCAGGATCAGATCGAGCTCTCCGGCCAGCGCGCGCGCGGACTCCAGGTGCGACTTCGTCGGGCCGTCCTCGTCCTTCGCGATCCGTTCTTCGAGGTCCTGCAACGAGCTCGCGGTGCTCTGCACGCTGCGAGGTAGCGGCTGCTCCCCTGGCTTCACCAGCTCGAGCCCGTTGCCGTAGTAGGCGTAGCGCGAGGACGCATCGTCCCGGAGGTCCTCGAACCCCGGTGCCCGCTGCGGACATGGCGCCTCACCCGGCACCGCCGCCGCGAGCGTGGTTGGCGTGATGTCCTCGCGGAACGCCTTCGTGGCGCGGGTCACCGCGGCGTGTAGCTCGGGGAGCAGGCGCTCGAGCTCACCGTGCTCGGTGGGCGACAGCGCGTTGCGCTCCCGCGCCTCGGCCCGCCATTCGTCATTCTGCTTCGCCCGCTTGTGGCAGTTCCAGCCGAGCCACAGAAACGGCGACATGATCACCAGGCCAAGGATCGACATCCGTACGTGTCGCGCGCGCCGCGTCGAGCGCTCGAAATCGAGGACGTCGTTGTTGCCCACGCCTCAGCGTACTACGGTGGGCTCCACGCCGCGCCGGTCTCGCAGTTGACGTGAGCGAGCCGCACCCCCGTGGTGGTGACGTCGATGGTCCCGAACACGATCGGGAGCTGGAACCGACGCGGCCCGATCGAGCCCGGATTGAACACCGTCAGCCCGCGCTCGCCGCCGATGAACGGCACGTGCGAGTGCCCGCACACGATCAGCGTCGCCTTGTCCGCGCGCGCGAGCTTCGCGACGTCAGCGCGGATCCGCGGCCCGTACACCGCGATGTGGGTCATCAACACGCGCAGCACGCGGCCGCCTCCCGCGAGCTCGAGCGAGAGCACATCGGGCAGCTGGTGCGCGCGCGTATCGATGTTGCCGCGCACCGCGTGCAGCGGCGCGATCGCGGCCAGCTCCTCGAGCACCGCCAGATCCCCGATGTCACCCGCGTGCAGGATCGCATCGGGTGCGAGCGCCGTCAGGTGCTCGATCGTGCGCGCGTGCGGCTGCGAGTGGGTGTCGGCGACCGCCACGATCCGGGCGGTCCCATCAGCGCGCAGCGGCACCGTGACGGACTTCCGGACCAGGGGCGGCGCCACCCGGCCGTCGTACCACGTCTCAGCGAGGCGGCTTGACCGTCGGCGCCCGGCGGACCCGGACCACGTTCTGCGGCTGGGGCTCGAGCCGTCGCAGCTCCGCCCGCTCCAGCTCCCTCATCATCTCGGCATCGGAAGGAACCATCGAGTCACGCACATCCAGACCAGGAGCAACCGCCGTGCCGGGCCTCTCGATCCGCCAACCCCGCGACCACACTGCGCCGGACCTCGGATTTCCACAGGGGACTCCCGGCCGGATCCCGGATTCTCCCCACCTGTAATCCCCGGCTGGCTCGCCACCTCTCCGCCCATGACCACGCTCCCCACCCTCGACCTCCCCGCCTTCGCCGCCCTCGCCGCACTTCCGGGCGTCACCGCGATCGACTTCACAGCGCGCTGGTGCGCCCCCTGCAAGGTGATGGAGCCGGTGCTCGCCGCGCTCGCCACCGAGTACGGCGGACGTGTGCGCCTCGCCGCGATCGATGTCAACGACGAGCCTGTCCTCGCCGAGCGCTTCAACGTGCGCTCGATGCCCACGCTCGTCCTGCTGCGGGATGGGCGCGAGGTCGGCCGCGTGGTCGGGAGCCGCCCGCGCGCGTTCGTGGCGGGCATGTTCGATCGCGCTCTGTCGGGTGACGTCGCGATCGCGAGCCCGTGATCCGCTATCGTCGCCTCGATGAAGTCACTCTGGCTGGTGGTGGCGCTGTGTGCGGGCTGCAACACGAAGCGCGCCGAGGAACAACGGTCGGCGCCGACACCGCTCGGGAAGGCTCCTGCCAGGGCGCCGATCGCGGAGTCCGGTCGCGAGATCACGTCGCCCTTGCCCGAGAAGGGACCACACCCGGACTATCCGACCGCGGCCGCCGCCGGCACCGACAAGCTGTTCTTCCTCGAGGAGCCCGATCGTGGACCCAAGGCTCCGCTCTCGTACACACCGCCGCCGCGGACGTCGTTGACCTGGACCACCGAGCCGTACTGCGAGGTCGATCAGCTCGGCGTGGTGTGTGGCAAGGGCGCCGTGAACCCGGGGATCAACTGGCGGGTCGGTCGCGGCAGCGGCGTCACGATCGTCGAGCGCGTCAACGGCGGCCGGGTCGATGACACCACGGTGTTCACGAGCGCGAACGGGCAGCCCGCGCAGCGCCTCCACCTCGATGCGAGCGGGGAGCTCGACGAGGCGCTGCTGTTCACCACGCCCGGCCGGTTCTCCGGGCGCGATCGCGATGGCAGCAACGCTCTGCCCGGCTGCGGGCTGTTCGCATACGTCGCCGACAAGCAGCACCGCCTGACCGAGCTGCGCTGTCTGCAGTGGCTTGGCGATCCGATGCGCGACACCGAGGGCGTGGCGATGCGCCGGTTCCGCTACGACGCGCGCGGGTTCATGATCGAGGAGACCCGGTTCGGCCTCGATGGCGCGCCGGCCGCGGACATCGATGGCATCCAGCGCGTGGTGCGAACGCGCGATGCCACCGGGCGCTGGAACCTGTCGCAGTACTTCGACGCCGCTGGCGCCCGCGTGGACGACGGGAGCCTCGGCTGCGCCGGAAAGCGCCGGGAATGGAAGGATGGCCGCGTGGTGAAGCTCGTGTGCCTCGATCGCAACGATGCGCCGGTGAAGAACAGCGACGGCATCACGATCGAGGACTCCGGCTACGCGGCCGAGGGTTGCCTGAACCGCACCCGGTACTTCGATGCGGCGGGCGCGGTGTCCACCAACCACCTCGGCCTGCATGGCTATGACTACGATGTGGACGAGCACTGCTTCGTGCGCAGCCAGACCTGCATCGGTGCCAAGGGCACGGCCATCGCGTGTGGTCCGGGCCAGCCCGCGAAGTTCGAGCACACGCGCGATGCGCACGGCCGCATCACCTCCACGCGTAACTTCGCCGAGGACGGGCGGCCCACCACCGACGTCGGCTACCACGTGCACGAGATGCGCTACGTCCACGACGCCGCCGGGAACGTCACCGAGACCGGCTGCTACGACGAGCAGGGGAGCGCCGTCGAGTGCTCGGCCACCGGCTTTCACGGCAAGCGCGCGACGTACGACGATGCCGGGCGCGTGCTCGCCGAGACGTTCATCGATACCAAGGGCGCCGCCGCCGCGAACATGGGCGTGCCGCAGCGCCGGTTTCGCTACGACAACTACGACCACCTCTACGAGGCGCGCAACCTCGACGCCGACGGCAACCTGCTCGACTCCGCCGGCGCGGCGATCAAGCACAACCTCTACGACGCCACGCACCGGCTGTTCGCGATCCAGCTCCTCGACGCAGCGGGCCAACCCGCGAAGTTCTCGGCCTGCTACACGGGCGCCACCTGCCCGGGCACGCCGTGGCACGCGGTGCGGATCAACCGGCGCGCGAGCGGTGCGGTGCAATCGAACCAGTTCTTCGATGCGGATGGCCAGCTGCTCGCGACGATCGACTGTCGCGCCAAGCCCTGCTTCGAGGATTGAGATACCAGCCTACGCGAGCATGCAGCGCTCGAGCTGCTTGCGCGCCCGATGCAGCAGCACGGCGACGTGTCCCGTGGTCAGCCCGAGCGCGACGGCGGCCTCGTCGCCCGAGAGCTCTTCGAGCACGCGCAGCGTGACGACGTGGCGATGCACGTCCCCGAGGCTCGCCATGCAGCCCTCGAGCTGCGCCACGGTCAGCGCGTTGACCAGCGCCTCGTCGGGGGCCGTCGTCGTCGCCACGAGCGGAGCGTCCTCGAGCTCGACGTGCGGCCGAGCGTGGTGGTGACGGCGGCGCAGGTTGCGCGCACCGTTCCGCACGATCGCGGACAGCACGCGCACCGCATCGGCGGGGCGATCGCGCAGCGAGGCCGCATCGGGCCTGGCGATCAGCACCTGGAACGCATCCTGGACCACATCGAGCGCGTCGGCCGCGCCCACACCCTCGCGCCGGGCGATCGCGGCCAGGCGGCCCGCGTGTCCTCGGGCGAGGGTCGACACCCAGTCAGCACAGCAACAGGAGGGTTCAGGCATGGGTCCGTGGGGAGAGGTGTTGGCCGGCCGAAGGATTACGCCTGGGGAACAACCGGCCGCCAAGCCCCTGGATTCCCGTACGATGGAGGTCATGGCACCGACGGATGGGGACGAGCCTTACACCGTGGTTCGGGGTGGTCGCGCCGACAGCGTCCCGGTGGATCCCGGCTTCGATCCGCCCGGCGGCTCCTTGGCCGCGTACTCGCTCGGTGAGGTGATCGGCAAGGGCGGGATGGGCGAGGTGGTGAACGCGCACGATCACCGGATCGGCCGCGACGTGGCGCTCAAGCGGCTCAATGCCGAGAGCCCGACCGCGATCGAGGTCAACCGATTCCTCCGCGAGGCCCGGATCCAGGCGCGCCTCGATCATCCCGCGATCGTCCCCGTGCACGAGCTCGGCAAGGATCCGCTCGGCCGCCCGTTCTTCACGATGAAGCGGCTCACCGGCCACACGCTCCGCGAGCAGCTGCCCGCCGAGCAGCCCGGGAGCCAGCGGCTCCTGCGTGCGTACGCCGAGGTCTGCCTCGCGGTGGAGTTCGCGCACATGCGCGGCGTGGTGCATCGCGACCTCAAGCCCTCGAACATCATGCTCGGCGATTTCGGCGAGGTGTACGTGCTCGATTGGGGCCTCGCGCGCGTGTTCACCGATGCCACCACCGAGGTCGTGACCACAGATCTCGACAGCCTCGATGGCACCGGCGAGCCGAGTCAGCTGCTCGGCACGCCGGGCTACATCGCACCCGAGCAGCTGCACTCCGCCGGCGAGGTGGGCCGCCCCGTCGATATCTATGCGCTCGGCTCGCTGCTGTTCGAGATCCTGACCAAGCAGCCCGTGCACCCGCGACAATCGCAGGCCGCGATCGCGAGCACGCTCAACGCGACCACGGTGGTCTCGCCGTCCGCGCGGTTCCCGGACCTCGCGATCCCGCCCGAGCTGGATCTGCTGTGCACCGCGGCACTCTCGATGGACGCGACGGCGCGCCCGAGTGCACGGCAGATCGCCGAGCGCGTGCAGGCGTTCCTCGACGGAGATCGCGATCTCGCGCGCCGCCGGGGCGTGGCCAAGGAGCAGCTGTTCCGGGCGCACGCCGCGCTCGGCACCGGCAATCGCTCCGAGGCGATGCACTCCGCGGGTCGCGCGCTCGCCCTCGATCCCGAGCTCGGCGGTGCGGCCGAGCTGATCTCCTCGCTCGTGCTCGAGCCGCCGAAGGTACCGCCTCCCGAGCTGGTGGCGGCGCTGCGCGATGCCGATGCCGATGGCGTGCGCCGGCACGCGCGCACCGCGATCCTCGCGTACCTCGCGATCGCCTCGTTCCTCCCGCTCGCCGCGTGGAACGGCATCCGCAAGTGGCCCGAGGTGCTCGCCGTGTTCGGCGCCGCGCTGCTGCTCGCCGCAGGAGCCTGGGCGATCCGGAGGAAGCCCGAGCGCTCGTTCGTGGAGATGATCGGCTACGCGGTGGCCAACGCGGTGCTGCTCGCACTGCTGTCGCGGATGGCCGGGCCGTTCACGTTCGTCCCCGCGCTGACCTGCGTCGTCACGATGTCGGTGATGTCGTATCCGGCGTTCATCCAGCGCTCGTGGGTGCTGGTGGTCATCATGATCGCGAGCTTCACGATCCCGCTGGTGCTCGAGGCCCGCGGGTTCTTGACGATGACGTGGGAGCTGCGCGACGGCGGCCTGCTCAGCCACGCCGGCGCGCTCGTGATCTCGGGCGGCCCCACGCTCACGCTGGTGGTGGGTGCCACGCTCGCGACGGTCGTGATCTCGGGCTTTCACGCCTCCTCGCTCGCCCGCACCAATCGCCTCGCGCAGCGCGCATTAGTCACGCAGGCGTGGCACTTACGTCAGCTGCTACCGACGACGTCCTCTTGATTTCATTGCGGATCGGGCGCGAACCGACTAGGTTCCGCGACCCAATCCGATGTCCTTCTCGTTCGCGCACCCGAGCCTCCGCCGCGCCCTCGCCGCCAAGTCCTATGCGGAGCCCACCCCGGTGCAAGCCTCGGTCATGGCTCCCGAGGCCGAGGATCGCGACCTCCTGGTCTCCGCCCAGACCGGCTCCGGCAAGACCGTGGCGTTCGGCCTCGCGCTCGCCAAGCGCCTGCTCGGAGAGACCGAGCGCCTCCCCGCCGCCGGCGCCCCGCGTGCCCTGATCGTCGCGCCCACGCGCGAGCTCGCGATCCAGGTTCATCGCGAGCTGTCCTGGCTGTACGCCGAGACCGGCGCGCGGATCACCACGTGCGTCGGCGGCATGGATCCGCGGCGCGAGCGCGATTTCCTCGCGCGCGGCGTGCACATCGTGGTCGGCACCCCGGGCCGCCTGTGCGATCACCTCGAGCGCGGCGCGCTGGTGCTGTCGCGGATCGAGGCGGTGGTGCTCGACGAGGCCGACGAGATGCTCGACATGGGCTTCCGCGAGGATCTCGAGCGCCTGCTGTCGGCAGCGCCCGCCGATCGCCGCACGCTCCTGTTCTCGGCCACGATCCCGAAGGACATCGCGACGCTCGCGAAGAAGTTCCAGAAGAACGCGCTGCGCCTCGCCAGCGCCACCGAGGGCGAGCGCCACCGCGACATCGAGTACGTCGCCGTCTCGATCGTCCCACGCGAGCGCGACCTCGTCGTCGTCAACCTGCTCCGCTACCACGACGCCCCGGGCTCCCTCGTGTTCTGCAACACGCGCGACGGCGTCACCCGCCTCGCGGCGAACCTCAACGAGCGCGGCTTCTCGGTGGCGTCGCTCTCCGGCGAGCTCTCGCAGCGCGAGCGCAACCAGGCGCTGCAGGCGCTCCGCGATGGCCGCGCCCGCGTGTGCGTGGCCACCGATGTCGCCGCGCGCGGCCTCGATCTCCCCGATCTCGGCGTGGTGATCCACGCGGACCTCCCGCAGAACCGCGAGGTGCTCGTGCACCGCAGCGGGCGCACCGGCCGCGCGGGCCGCAAGGGCGTGGCCGTGGTGCTCGCCACCGATCAGGCGCGCCGGTTCGTGGAGCGCATGTTCCACGCAGCGCATCTGGATCCCGTGTGGAAGCTGCCGCCCAACGCGGAGGACATCCGGATCCGCGATCAGGACCAGCTCGTCCTCGAGATCCGCGGCCTGATCGACAGCCCCACCGACGACGATCGCGAGGTGGCGCGCACGCTGCTCGCCGATCGCAACCCCGAGGATCTGGTCGCCGCGCTCGTCAACCAGCGCCGCCAGGCCCGCCCCTCGCCCGAGGAGCTCACGATCCCCGGCTCGATGCGGCCCCGCCGCCCGGGTGACGCCGCCGCGCGCCCCGCGCCCCGCCCCGCCCCACGTACCGAGCGCCCCGAGCGTGCGAGCGTACGGAGCGTGTCGAGCGCACCGAGCGCACCGAGCGCCCCGAGCGTCGTGACAGCGATGGCGATCGTCGCGTCGCGGCCTCTCCCGTCGAGCAGGATCGTCGCAACCCGCCGCCCGATCGCCGCCTCGCCGAGCGCGATCGCGGTGCGCGCCCCGCCCCGCCGGATCGCCGCCCGCGCCGCGATGTGGACGACGAGCCGAGCGCCTCGCGTGGCAACGCCGTGTGGTTCACGATCAACGTCGGGCGCGCGAAGAACGCCGATCCGAAGTGGCTGATCCCCCTGCTCTGCCGCCGCGGTGGCATCACGAAGCAGGCGATCGGCAAGATCCAGATCCTCGCGCGCGAGACCCGCGTCGAGATCGCGGGCAACGAGGCCGAGCGGTTCGCCGAGGCCGCGCGCAAGCCCGATGCGAAGGACAAGAACATCCACATCGAGCGCGTCGACGCGGATCTTCCGATCTAACGACAAGGCTCGACAGCGAGCGGCGACCGCTGCGT
>JADKKI010000018.1 GCA_016720595.1 Myxococcales bacterium | reverse complement strand
GGCGGTCGCGAGGCTCGTGCCGTTGGTGGTGGCCTCACCGTTGGCCGGGCCCGGATGCTCGTCGCCGCCGGTGGCTGCGACGGCCTCGTCGTGAACCACTTGCGGCTTCTGTGCGACCGGGGACGGCAGGGCATCGGGGGTGACCAGCTCGATCCCATCCGGCGTGCCGAGGGCGATGTGCTGGAGGCCATCGTCGACGGCGAAATCGATGATCCCGCTTGGCAGCGTGAGGTCACGGATCCACCGGCCGAACCGGAGGTCGATGAGGCTCAGCCGCTCCCCGGCCCGTGCGAGCGCCACGCCACGCCGCGCTGCGATCGCGAGCTGCGTCGCTCCGGGGAGCCGCATCTGCGCGACCTGCGCGCCATCGTTGACCGCGACCACCGACAGCCGCAGCTCGCCGTCGCTCTCGCCCGCGCGCGCGACCTTCTGTTGCGTGAGCACGAACATCCGGCCATCGAGGACGAGCTGCGCGTCGAACGCCTTCGAGCCCGGCTCCCCGATCGACGTCCGCCAAGCCTCGCCGATCGTGCGCCACATCCGGAGCCTGCCTGCCTGCCACAACATCCACCGGCCATCCGTGATCGGCAGCAGCAGCTCGCCGCCGGGCCCGGGGATCTCGATGCGCGCCGGGCTCGCCCGAAGCCACACCGGTTGCGCCGCGTGCCACACAGGCAGGTGAGGTGCGGTACTCGACTGCATGAACCGGCCCGTGGCGTCGAGCGCGTCGATCGGCTCGCTGCTGATCAGGTGCCCGTCGCGGAGGGCGAGCCGATGCACGCGCCCGGGAGAGACCGCCCACAGCTCTTCGCCGACGGCTACCACGTCGAGCAGGTCCTCGACCTCGGTGCGGAAGCGCAGGGTCCCGCTCGCGTCATACAGCACGAGATTCGGTGACTCGGCCACGAGCATCTCGTTGCGCGGTCCGAAGAACCGGACGATTCGTCGACGACGTTCGGCCACGGCGATCAGGCTTTCTTCGGGGTGCCCCGGAAGATGTTGTCGAGCGAGGCCTGGACGTCCTTCTTGATCTCCGCGCGCCGCGCGGCCTCGTCGCGCTCCGGGTCGTAGCCGACCATGGTGCCCATCGCTTCCTGGAGGTGCGCGATCAGGGTCTGCGCATCCGCGGCCTTCTCGTTGGTGGGATCGCGCAGCCAGGCGGCGAGCAGCTGGAGGCCCTCGGCCATCTTCTCCAGCTCGACCCCGCGGAACGCGTCCGAGATCTGGTTCCGGTGCTTCGCGATCGCGTCTCCGGCGAGCGTCCGCGAGGTGCTGACCGTCTCGAGCAGCTTGTCGACCTCCGCAGCCACGCCCTGCTTCGCCTCGTGGTCGAACTCGTCGAGTTCGAGCTTGCCGATCAGCGATGCGGCCTGACCCTTCACGGTGTCGACATGCGCCCGCAGCGCGTCGCCGGTCTTGCCCTGGATCTGGCCGCTGATCTTCGCGAGCGCCTCCATCAGGACCTCGAGCGGCGCCTCGGCCAGCACCTGCTCCGGCGGCTTGTCGGCGGGCGGCTTCGCGCTCATTCCCACACCGCGAGCTTCCGGACCACCTCGGCGAACTCGGCGAGCGTCCGGACCTTGGTGTGCACGATGTAGTAGTTCTCCTCGAGCTCGAGTGCCTTGGCCGCACTCGAGGGAGTGGACCGTGAGAGCAGGGCATCGAGCCTGTCGATCTCGAACGGCTCCTTGCCCGCAGCGAGTGCGGCCCGCTTGGCCTCGGCCAGCTCGAGCGCGGCCTGCTCCTGCCTGCGCCGGACCAGGTCGTTCACGAAGTCACTCATCAACGACGATTCTAGCTGATCCTCGTGTCCGCGAGCTGCGGCAGGGTGGGATAGGGCCTCACCAGACTTGGAGCGAGGCAGCCTCTGGTACAAGATCATGGCCGTGGATCTCGAAGACATCAACCGGCGCGCGATCGTCCTGCTCTCGGGCATCATGTACGGACCGCCCGAGCTGCTCGCCGCGGCGCTCAAGCCCACGCACGAAGACTTCGCCACGGTGTTCGTCGGCGATGCCGCGAAGCAAGCCGAGGAGGCGTACGCCGAGTTCTGGCGGAACCCGCCCGGCGCGCTGACGAAGACCGTCGGCGCGCAACTTCGGGTGGTCACGAGGCGGTCGCAAGACATCGTCGACTCGGGCGAGTTTCCGGGCGGCTACGCGAGGATCGCGCACCTACTCGTACCGGATCAGGCATGGTCTCGCTTCCGGCTGATCGGCGGCACGGACGCGATCGCCTACGACGGTCTCGTGGCGCTCGCCGACGGTCGCTGGGCGTGGTTCCCCAAGCCGTGGCGCGCGTTCAAGGTGCCCGAGGTCAGCTGACCATGGCGTTTCGGCGCATCACGTATCACCGGTCGTGGTTCATGATCGTCCTCGGGACCGTCGGGCTCGCGAGCATCGTCGCGAACGTGATCGCGAACGAGAACATTGCGGACGAGCTCCTCTACCTCTCGGTATTCGGGTGCTTGGTCACGTCGCTCATGATCGTTCGCGGCGTCACGGGTGAATGGGGCAAGAAGCAACTGCGTGTCGATGTCGCCGGCGGGAAGCTCAAGCTTCCCGATGGTTCGGTCCGCAGTCTCGACGAGATCGGGGCTCTGACGATCGAAGCCAAGCTCATGCCGAAGTCGCACAATCCGCGCATGCAGACCCGCCTGACCGAGTACCGGCTCCGCTCCGCCAACGTCGAGTACTACCTGTTCTACTCGTTCTACGAAGCGGAGACCAAGCTGCGGTTCGATGCGGTCGACCGGGCCATCGTCGAGTATCGCGTGCGCCGGATCCTCGAGCGCCCCACGGCCGACGGCCCCGCGTTCCGGTCGGGCCCCGATCCCATCGCCGAGGTCCTCGAAGCTTCGGGCGACGCGACGCGTGCTCGTGCGGCGCTGGGCGCGCTGACGCGCGACGGCGATGCGCACGTTCGCGCACAGGCAGCCAAGCTCGCCGGCGAGATCGCGGCGCGCCAGCCGTAGCGTCACAACGCGATTCTACGCGTGGCCATGCGGAAGCGCTCGCCCGGTGTCACCGTCCGTGTCTGTGCCAGAATCCGGCGCAGTGAAGCCCCTCGTGCTCGTCTACCTGTTCGCTCTCGGCTGTGGCGGATCGCAAGACGTCGTGGCCAAGCATCGCGCCGCCGCCGAACCGCAGCTCACGCACATCGCGGCGATCGCCAAGGCCGTCGCCGCGGCGCCACCAACCACCGTGGATCGTCTCGAAGTACCCGCGGGGGTCGTGCTCGACCTCAAGGTGGTCGACATCGGGGCGAAGTTCGAGCCCGGTACCGGAGCGCCTCCCAACGCCAAGTACAACACGGCGATCGTGAACGAGGCCCTACTGACGCGTGGCTGCCAGCCCGCTCCAGATGGCGAATGGTTCCGGATCAATTCCGACGCCGCCGATGAGTGGCTGAAGGGTTCAGCATGCGCCCTCGCCGGGAAGGACGCCGGTGACCCTGCGACCGTCGATGGGTACCTCCATCGGCTCGAGCGCACGCGGTACCTGCTCGTGCTGCGGACGAAGGTGCTCGACCGCCCGAAACTCGCGGGTGGAAAGACGTTCACCCGCGGCCACGTCGTCGGCGACGCGCTGCTGTTCGAGATCGCCAGCGAGAAGGCGCTCGGAGGCTTCGGCTTCGAGTTCCAGAGCGCTGACGCTGTCGACGTGTCCAAACTGTACGACGAGCACGACGAGCTGACGACCAAGTTCCTCGAGGACGCCGACCAGGGGATCCGCGCGAAGCTGGCTCCGAGATGACTGCCTCGATGGGCGGCTTCGAGCTGCGCGGCACCGACGCGGACGAGACGCGGCTGCTCGTCCCGACGTGTCACTTCGCGAGCTGCGCTTGTAGCTGCTTCTCGAGCTGATCGTTGAGGTCGAACGTCAACTCTTGGAAGTTCCGGCCAACCTTCACCTCGCCGCTGCTCTGTGCGTCGAACGGAAAGTTCCCGACGAGCTTGCCACTGGAGAGCTCGTAGAGAAGGGCGTCGCCCGCGATGTGCCCCGGCACGAAGTGCTTGAGGTCAGTGCCCTGGCCGGTCTTCTTGTAGGCGTCCACGCTGGCGGTCACTTCCCCGCGGTCGAGGCGGGGGGGCTCCTTGATCGTGGTCCGGAGGACGAGTGCGTACTTCATCTGGATCAGCGTCTCGACATCGATCTGCCGGAGCCCCTTCATGAGGTTCTCGTTCCCCTCGATGGCGCATGTCGGCCTTTCGAACCAATAGTCCGCTCGGTAGAGGTCGAGGGCGACGAAGTCCGTCCCCGAGTTGTCCGGCGCGTAGGTGGTCCACATGTGGTTGCACGTGCCGGTGAGCGCGTTGGCCCAGATGAGGCCCGCGTTCTCGCCGACCTTGACCCCTGCGATTGGCCAGTTCGCCTCGGGAAGGTGCTCCTGCTTCTCGACCAGCGGAGCGAGCGCCTTCAGTCTGCCGAGCGCGGCGGTGATCTCGTCATGGTTCTCGTCGAGCAGCTTTTGCTCCTTCGACTTGCAGGCGATGAGTGCAAACAGGACGAGGACGACCGGGCGATGGTTCATGTGCGACCACTTGGTTGAATCTGATCGACGAACGGAACCGCCAGCCACGTGGCGAGTTGGAGCCCGAGGTACTTCGCCCACCGCGAGTCGTGCACGAGGTCGTCGACGCCGTACGTCACCATATCTTCCGGTGCTGAGTCATGCTCCTCCACCAGCGTTTCCCGCTGCCCGCTCGAGCGGATCACCTGCACGCCGCGATGCCCGCGATCCTCAGGGGCATCGAAGCGAATCACCTCACGGACGTCGCTGAGGCTCTCTCGCTCGCCGCTCGCCACCACGCAGGAGTTGGACCAGATCGCGTAGCCCGCGTCGTCGAACGCCCACACAAACACGTTGCTTCCGAACGTCGCGCCGAGCCGCAGGCCGCGCGCGACCAGGTGCTTCTCCATCGCATCGTGGTCCTCGATAGACACGGTGCGTTTCGCGATCGACTTCGCACCTGCCTCGCCGACGGCGAACAGGTACAACGTCGTCCGATCGTTGTCGAGAAAGTCCCAAGCGGCGACGACGGTCGCACCGCTGGCGAGGACCTCGTCAAGCGAACGGCTCACTGCAAGATCACCCAGGTAATAACGTCTGTGGGGACGGTGTCGGCATAGACGATCTCGATCGCGCGCGGTCCCACACTGTCAAATGCGGCGGCGAGCGCGCCGAGCGCAGCGGCCGCCGAACGCGTGGCGCCCGCATCCGCGATCAGCCCGCACAACGTCACAGCCTGATCCCAGGTGCCGTTGCCATACAGGAACCCAAGATCCGAAGTCGGGCCGGCGGCAGCACACCTGGTCGCAATGGAGACGGCAGCGCCGGGCTCCAGCGTTGCGTGCAGTTCTGGCCAGGCACGTCGCGTACGTACGAGGGGCTCGATTTCGTGGAGGAATGTCGCTTCGGCTTCGGCGTCCCGTTCGTCATACGCCATCGCGATCGCAGACCACCCGTCTGTGAGTGATTTGAGGCGCTGATTGATCTTTCCGCCGACTGGCAGCGACTCGAGGATCGCGAGCCACTGGTTGCCTGCCGCGGGCGATTCGGCGAGCTCGGCGACTGCATCTCGCGGCGTTGGACCGCCTGCGATGATGAGATGGGCGCTCAACGCCTCGCCGAGGGCAGAGATCTTCAGATGCGCGCGAGGTGGCAACTCGGGCGGGTGGACCGACGGCGCCACGGCCGCGAGCGCCTCCTTGGTGAACGGGACCATCATGTCGATCCGCAGCGACAATGCTGAGACCATAAGGTACGAGACCGCAGCCCCGGACAAGTTGACGGCTTCGAGCACTGGGAAGATCGGTACTCCACGCTCTTCGAGGAGGCGGGTCAGGCGCAAGAGGAGCGGACCTTCCACACCCCGAGCTTACCTGGGTACGCCGTCCCGAGAGGGTGAGGGCGCCGGCTGGTAGTCGGCGTCGAAGACGACCGAATTGCACTTGCCGCTCCTTGCGGGCACGGTCCGAGTTGCACCAGTCGTGGAGGCAATCAATACACGCGCTGGATCTCCGGACGCAGCTCCTCGTCGCGCTTGGCGCGATCATTGTGCAAGAATCAGCCACGTGAAGCTCTTCGCGCTACCGCCCTTCCTTCAGACGGAGCGCGACATCGTCGCGACGCCGGAGATGCTCGTGCCGATGGGGACGCCGGTCGGATGAAGCCGCATCTGACAGGAGGCTTCGAGCTCCGGGGCACAGATGCCCACGAGACACGGCTGCTCGTACACCCAGCGTTCGGCTACGCGATCGCCGTGCCGGGACACGCCCGGCTGGTAGCGCCGACGGCAGAGCTGCCTCGCTACGGTGCGGTCCTGGCGCTTGCCGACGGCCCGATCGAGATCGGGTTGCGCATGGACGAGGTTCCGACCGCGATTGCGCCCGACGCGATCGCTGCGGCTCTCGCCTTGGCGTACGCCCGTTCGAGGGCGCTCGATCCCGACGCGATCAAGGGCTCGGCGCTCGACGGCCGGGTGCTTGCTCGCGGGGCCGACGCCGGGACTCGTGCGACCTACGTGCTCCGGGGCGAGGATCCGCAAGCGATGGAGTTCCTCGCCCTGACGACGAAGGCCGCCGCGCCGATCGTCCACGCCCTCCACCTCACGGTGCGCTACCGGCGCACTGACCTGACGCCGTTCGCGTGGGCGAGCCTGCGTTCGGCGTTGCTCAATCACCAGTCGTGGGACCCGGAGCGCCTTCCGTCGACGACGCTCTGGCCGGCGAGCACGATGGTCGCTGGGTCGGTATCCTTCGAGCTGTCGGCGGCGGCCACGGCCGAGGCCCGCGCGAAGGCCGCGGACATCGGGACCGTGACACCCGAGGAGGTTGGGCGCCTCGCCGATCTGTTGCTCGGGTTCGCGGGCACCGACGACGCCCCCACAATGCCGATGCACGCGTTCGTCCACGAGCTGACGTCTCGCCAGGTCGCCGCTGCCGTCCCGCCGCGGATCGCCGAGGTGCTCGTCCGAAACATCGCCGATGTCGCGTCCATGCACGACCTCCGGGCGTGGAGCTGGCAATGCTTCTGGGCGGTCGGCAATCGCGCCGAGCTCGCCAAGATCAACTAGCGGGCACATCTCGCGGCTCAGCGGGCGCTCGGCGCGCGGCGCTCGGCGCGCGGCCGCTCGAAACCGTTGGCTCGGCTCGGAGCCTACTTGTGTGCGTCGGCCCGGGCAGGGGAGGGGCCGGGCTGGTAGTCCGTGTCGAGTCGCTTCTCCACTCCATCGACGACGGCCCAGCACTCGAGCCCGCGGAGCCAGATCTCGTGGAGGTGCTGGCGTGCCCGTGGCTCGCCGTCGACGAACACGAAGCGAACGCTGGCGATCGGTTGCTCGGCCACATCGCGGTGGAGTCGGCCATACGCGGCCGCGTCGAGCATCTCGCGCTGCGAGACGTCGCGTCCGTTGATCAGGATCCGGAGGCTCCGATCGGCCGCGACGTACAGACCGTCGGGCTTGTAGGCGTACACGTAGCCGGTCTGGATGAAGCCTCCAGTGTCGGTGATCCCCATCCGCTGGTGACCCTCGCGCGCCTGTTCGATCGCTTGCTCCATCGTCGCGTCCAGCGCGTGGAACTGCACCAGCGTGGTGTCGTTGGGGCCGCGAAGCAGGCGCCATGGACCGTGCTCCAGCCAGCGCCGAGATACCAGTCGGTCGTGCCCCGCGCCCTTGAACAGACATCCCCAGCCGAGCGGCCCCTGGTGGTCCCCGAAGCCCGGCGCGCGGTAGATCTTGTGCAGCTCCTCGAACGGCGACTGCAGCGTTGCTAGCTCGACCGGGAGTGCGGCGAAGGCCGCGAGCACGCCCTCCACGGAGACTGGGTACTCGGGGACGACACCGCCGAGCGCGCCCTGGTGGATCTTCCCGGGCGTGAATGACAGTAGCTTGCCGGCGGCCTCGTCCCAGATGATCTGGGCGATGGTCTTGCACTTGGCCGCGACGTCGGCCCAACTTGCCGAGCCCTTCTTCTCGCTCCGGTAGTCGAGGACGACCTTCTGCGGGGGCGTCGTGAAGTACTCCCACGCACCGACAGCTCGCATCAGCGCGATGTTGTCGGTGCCGGACGCAGCGAACCAGAGGCCTCTCACGGGACCGACTCTACTCCGCCAGCATCAGGCGCGCCCGGCCTTCCGGCGTTCGATCTGATCGTTCATCCCGCGCACCACGGTGAACGGTGTCGTCACGCGCCGCAGGAACGCGGACAGCTGGGCGCGGGTCCCGCGGTCGAGCGTCACCGCGGCGGTCTGCCCATCCTGGAACGTGATCCGCAGGTCGAGCGTGGTTCGTGCGGCCCCGACCAGGAAGGCGAGGTCGGCGCTCCGTCCGACCGCCCCCATCGAGATCAGCAGCTCACCACCCGCGCCGCCGTCGAGCTGGTCGGCCATCGCGCGGGCCGCGCGAGCGACCACGAGCGGGAGCTCGTTCGACTCGTTCCTGCGCTCGTTGACGAACGGTGCGAGCCACCATACCGACAGCTGCTTGCCGAGGATCGCGGCCCACCGCGTATCCGTGAACAGGTCGTCGTCGTTGTAGGAGGGATCGAGGCGAGGCGTGGGATCACTCTCTTCGACGAGCGTCTCGCTGTGACCGTCCGCGAGGGTCACGCGGACCCCGCGGTGCCCATCGTCGGCCACATCGACGAACAGCGTCACCTGGGTCACGGCCTTGGCGGCACGGGTGCCGGTGGCCACGACGTCGTGGTTCTCCCACACGGTGTAGCCCGCCTCGTCGATCACCCAGAGGTACACGGTTCCCGCGTACATCCCACCGATCCGGATGCCCCGGGCGACCAGGCGGTGGACCACGTCCTCGCGCGCCTCGCCGTCGATCCTCGTCTCCGCGAGCTGGGTGACCCGGCCGTCGCCGACGTGGAACAGACACAGCCGGGTGCCCGCGTTGTCCTCGTGGTCCCAGGCGGCGACCAGCGGCCCCGCGTGCGCGACCGCTTCGTCGAATGCCATCACGACGTCGCCTCGCGGAGCGTCGTCCACGCGACGATGTCGATCGCGTCACCGCCGAGCAGGACCTCGACGCCCGAGAGCTCCTCGCTCTGCAGCATCCCCGCGAGCGTCCCGAACCCCGCGGCGACGCTGCGCGCGAGCGGCGCGTCGGCGACCATGGTGGCCAGCGTGATCGCGTGATCCCACTGCGTGTGGCGATACAAGAAGCCGAGCTCCGGCGTGGGGCCACCGGGAAGACACTGGGTCGCCACGGTGACGGCGGCACCCGCGCCGCTCGCCGCGTGGAGCGCTCGCCACCGGGTTCGCTGCGGTTCCGAGACCCCGAGCCGGGCCGCCAGCGCCATCAGCCCGTCCTGGAGCGCCTCGTCGGTAGCGTCGTCGCGGTCCGGATACCGGACGGCGACCGCCCCGCGCGGATCGGTGAGCACATGGGTCCGGCTCGAGATCGCGCCGCCGAGCGCCGTCAGCTGGTCCACGATCGGGCGCCAGGCGTCGCGGGCCGTGGCCGGCCCGGCGTCGTCGACGGCCTCGGTGGACGAGACCTCGCCGACGATGACGCGCGCCGCGCTCACGAGGGCGCCGTCGGTGCTGATCCGCAGCATCGACCGCGCCGGCACCTCCACGACGACGATGCGAGGGGCGACCGCCGCGACCGCCTCCGCGCTGTACGGGACGAGCAGGTCGATGCGCCGCGAGAACCCCGACGCCGCGATGTACACCGTCGCGGTCCCGGAGCGCTCCACCGCCGCCAGGATCGCGGGGGAGGGGGCGCCGCGCTCGGCGAGCACTCGCTCGAGGCGACCGAGGGATTCACTGCTCACGAGGGCAGGATACACCTCGCTACTTCGTTGCGGGCGGAGCCGTCGTCGGATCTGCAGACGGGGCCGTGGCGTTCAGCTCGTCGAGGGTCGAGCCGCTCCGCTTGGCGATGTCGGCGAGGTCCTTCTCGGCCACGCCGAGGTTCTCGTACGGCTTCTTGGGGTTGAACGGCAGGCCGAAGCCCTGCGCCGCGCTCGCGATCTCGTAGATCGTGTGCGCGTCGATCACCTGGAGCGCTCCGATCATCGCGAGCCGCGACTGCATCGGCTGCCCGCCAAGCAGCGCCGACGCCTCCATGAACCGGAACGTGGTCCCGGAGATGCCTGCCTTCTGCGGCATCGACATCTGACTTCCGGTCTGGATGAACTGTGCCTGCGGGTCGACGATGTTGGCCTGGGTGCCGACGATCCACGGCAGCTTGCCTTCCTTGGCTGCCTTGATCTCGCGGGGGCTCAGATCGATCCCCATCGCCTGGGCCTCTTCCACGGTCATCGTCGTCTTGGCGAGCGGGCTCGACTCGCCGCCCTTCGTCGAGCCCTTCGCCGCGTCCTTCGACTCCTTCGGCGTCAGGTGCCGGCCCATGAAGTCCTCGGCGTCGTCCACGAAGACGCTCGGCATCTTCGTGTCCATGTCCTGCTTCTTCGTGGACTGGTACTGCTTCTGCGCGCCGTCGTCGCCGGTCTCCGTGCTGACGGGCTTCAGGAAGTCCTTGGTGTCGGGAGCCGTCTTGCCCTTCGGGTCGTTCGGATCGTGCCCGCGGTCCGTGTTGTACTGCGCGAGGCGCTTCTGGAACGCCTCGGCATCAGCGGCCGTGAACTCGTTGCTTCCCTTGGCATCCTTCGACGCCTCGGCCGCCTTCGAGAACTTGGCCTTGTCGGTCTGCATGTCCTTCGCGATCAGCTCCGCGAACTTGCCGAGCGCGATCATGCGCTCGCGGACGTTGCCCTCGCGCAGGACGTCGAGCATCGTCGCCGCGTTGTCGCCGGCCTTGTCGCTCGTGAGCACGGCACCGGCGTAGCCGCCGTCGGCCTGCACACCCAGAGAGGCGAAGCCTTCCTCGCGCTCTGCTCCGGCCGCGCGGCTCTTCTCGATGTAGTCCCGGGCCTTGTCGCACATCATCTGGAGGTTCTTGTCGACCGCCTCCTTGATCGGGCCGTTCTTCAGCACCGTGAGGGCCAGTTCGCGCTCGAACACCTCGCGCTTCGCACGCAACACCGGATCGACGCCCTGGCGCGACTGCGCCTGCGCCACGGCGATCGCGTCGATGTTCGACGACATGAACGACTTCATGTGCGGAGATCCGGACTCCGCGGCTTCCCGGGCGAGCGCGAACACCACGGCGGGGTCGAGAAGCAGATCCTTGTTCTTCGGGTCCCGGAGCTTCGCGTCGACCGCGGCCTCGATGGGCGCGATCGCCTTCTTGACGGCTGCGATCTCGTCGGCCGGTGCCTTGGCGTCGAGGAGCTTCTTGAGCTTCGAGCGGAGCGGGCCGGCCTCCTTGAACAGGGCGTCGAGGTCCCCGCGGAGCGCGAGGGTGTCTGCGTTCGGCGTCGTCGCGGCCTTGTCATCCGCGAGGTGGATCTCCACGCGCCGCGTGGGGCTCCCTTCCTGCTGCTTCGCCGCGAGGGCGTCCGGATCGTCCTTGCCGACAACGTGCGTCTCGTCGCTGACCTTGGGCGCCTTGCGCTCGCGTTCGCTGTCGATCGCCTCCTGGTTCTCGGCCTTCACCTTTGCGAGCTCGGTCTTGGTGTCGCGCTTGGCGGCGGCATCGCGCATCGCCTTCGCCTTCTCGGCGTCGATCCCGTCCTTGTAGCCCGTCTTCTGGAGGTTGACCTCTTCGTTCGAGCGGAACGCCGAGTCCATGGTCTCCTTGTGGGCGGCTTCGACGTCGTTGTTTTTCGCCTCCATGTTCTTCGTGAAGAAGTCCTCGAAGCGGTCGCCGCGGCGATCACCAGACTTGCCACGGTCACGGAGGTAGAGGATCTCCTTCTGGTTGTTGTCGGCCATCATGTCGCGGACGTAGATCTTCCACTCCTCGCGCCACATGTGCGCGAGCTTCGCCTGCTGCTCGACGGGCAGGTTCGCGATCTGTGGCAGCCACTCCTTCTTCATGAAGTCCTGCTCGACGACGTTGTAGAGCATGCGCAGGTCGGCCTCGGGATCCTTGCCGCCGTTGGCCGACACGATCTTCTTCGAGATCGTGTCGAGCTCCTTCATGTAGTCCCTGAGCTTCTGGGCGCCCTCTTTCGTCTTCGCGAAGCCGACGGGCTCGGCGTCCATCCGCTTCTTTAGATCCTCGTAGTCGCCATGAGCCGTGCGCTCCTTGTTCTTGAGGAACGGCTCGATCGTGTCGCGGTACTTGGCCGTGATGATGTCGCGCACTTCCTGACGGGTGAGCGGGACCTCCTCGGGAACACTCTTGCGATCGCCGGGCTTCGCCCAGTCCGCGTCGCTGGCGGCCTTCATCGGCTTGAGCGGCTTGTTGCGGCGATCGATCGCCTCGGCGACTCCCTCCTTTTCGGGCTTCTTGGTCTGGCGCTCGTCCTCGGCGCGGGTCTTGTCCGGATCGGTCACCTTCTTGGCGCCGCCGCTGGCGTGCTCGTCTGCACTGACCGGCTTCTTGACCGCGTGCTCGTCCTCGTCCCGGGCGGGCTTCTTGACGCTCTGCTCGTCCTCGCCGGTCACGGCCTTCTTGAGCGCGTGCTCCTCGTCCGTGCCGCCGGTGGTGGTCGGCTTGCTTGACTTCGTAGCCGTGGACGGCTTCAGCTCTGGAGCCCTGATGCCCTTCGGCAGCGTGATGCTCTGGACGCCCCAGGTGTCCATCAGGTCCGCAGGCAGCGGCGCATTGGTTCCGCTCATCGGGTCCCGCAGGATGTACGTGAGCTTGCCGTCAGCCCCGACGGTGTGACCGACGATCATCATCGCGTGCCCACCAGCCTGACCGGGCATGCTCTGGCCGATGATCACGGGCAGCCCGGCCTCGACCGCGGCCTTGATCCGTTCGTGCGGGCTGTTCTTGTCGGGGAACTCGCCCTGGCCCTTGTGCTTGAACTTGAGCGAATCGTTGGTGATGACCTCGTAGGTGTGGCCGGTCGCCTTCTCGAGCTGCTTGTGGAGCTCGCCGCCGGCCATCGTGGTCGGCTCGATGCCGGTCGTGCTGCCGCCGTTGGTGTCGTACGAGTTTGGATCGGCGAGCTTCTTCGCCATCTCTGGGTCATCGGTGTGACCCTTGATGTTCCCCTTGGCCTCGCCCGTGTCGACGTCGGTGCGCTTGGTCTGCGCGGCGCCGTTGACCTGCAGCGCCTGTCGCTGCTGATCCATCACCATCTCGGGGTGGTTCCGGAGCTGGAACGCGAAGAACGGATCCACGTCGGCGATCGCGATCTGATACGCGGTCGGCACACAGCTCTGCTGGTAGAACTGGACGACGCCTTTGCCGGTGAAGGCGAGGGCGATCTCCGCGTCCGACATCCCACCCATCGCGGCACGGAGCTGCTCGAGCTCGTGGCCGCTGCGGCCCGCGGCCAGCGCGCGCTCGAGCATGTTCTTCTTCACCGGCGTTTTCGCGTCGGCGATCAAGTCAGAGGCGTGCTTCTGCGCCACGGGGTCGAGATGGGCGAGCGCGGCCTTCGCGCGCTGGCCTGTCGCTTCGCTGTTCGCGCCCTCCTCGAGCGAGTGATCGCCAGCGTGGTTCGACGCGCCGCCGCCAGTCTTCGTGGTGTCTCCATCACCTGCCGACTTGATCGGCGTCGTGCTGTCCTTGGTCTCGTCCGCGGCGGGCTTCGTGGCCGGCGAGTCGGCCTTGGGGTGCATGAATGCGAACTTCGGGTCGTCGAGATCGCGCGCCGACGTGATCGTATGCTTGACGCCGTTCGCATCGAACACCTCGAACGTCAGCTGGCCCGCGAACCGCTTGTCGACGAGCATCAGCTTGATCACGCCGAGGTTCTTTGCTGCGCCTTCGGGGGACGTCAGCACCACGACCACGCCCTTTAGCTCCTGCGGTGATCCGTCGCGCGCGGTGATTGTCACGTTCTTGTCGACGAAGCCGCGATCGGCGTGGATCTGCGCGATGTCCTCCGGCGAGAGCACGGCATCTGTCGACTTGATCTCGTGGACGATGCCGTCCTTCGTGAGGTCGAGGACGCGCTTGCCTTCTCCCTCGACTGTACCCGCAGGCACCTCGATGTGCTTGACCGCCTTGGTCGGGGTGTCAGGCATGAACGTCGCCCGATACCACTCCTCGGTCATGTTGCCCTTGTCCGAGCTCCCGAGACCCTTCGTCACTTCGAGTAGCTCGCGGTGCGAGGCCGCCTTGCGCGCCTCGTCTGGGTTGTTCGCCCAGTCCAGATCCTTGTGCTTGTCCTGGAGCTTCTTGATCGCCGCGGGACTCTTCGAGGTCAGCTCGTCCTGGATGATCTTCTTGTACTTATCCTTCAGCTCGTGGCGGATCACGTCCTCGCTGCGAGTCAGATCCATCGTCCCGAGCTCGGCTGCAAGCTGCGCGCGCGTGACGCCGCGGGCCTCCAGCATCTCCGCGAACGCCTTGAACGACTTGTCGCGACCGTTGTCGCCCTTGCCGGTCAGGATCTCGAGCGCCTTGGGCCCATCGGTCCCGGGTGGGAACTTCGCCGGCGGCTTCGAGTCCGAACCGGGCTTCTTCCACCGGCGCACGTCGGCGTTGGGATCGATCTCCCAGCCATCGATGTAGTGCTGGATGAACTCCTCGCGGTTCTTGCCCGTCCACTCGCGTTCGCCGGCCTGGATCTGGTCCCAGACCTCCTCCGCCCGCGCGCGCCGCTCCGTGACCTTGGGATCCTCGACGACCGGCTTCTTCGTCGGGTCGTCGTGGGCGTCGGTGGCAGTTGGTCCCTTGGCCTTGGCCGCCGCCTTGTCCTCGTCTTCCTTGGTCGGCTTCTTCGCCTCTTCGTCAACGACGGGCTTCTTGGGCTCCTGGTCCGGCGCGGGCTTCTTGGGCTCTTCGTCGGTGACAGGCTTCTTGGCTTCCTCGTCGGCGGCCGGCTTCTTGGTCTCGTGCTCGTCGGCAGCGGGCTTCTTGGTCTCGTTCTCGTTTCCGACCGTCGGCTTCTTGGTCTCGTCGCCCGTCGCGGGCTTTGTCACGACGGCGGGCGTAGTTCCGGTGCTATTGCCACCCTCGTTGGTGTTGGCGCCCGGGGGCGCCGGCTTGGTGAGGTACTTCTTGAACTCCGGGGGCAACGCGTCGACAGCGGCCGGGTTCATCGTCGCGACGTGATTCGCGAGCGCGCTCATCTCGTCCGGCTTCATGTAGCCGGTGGCCTCGTGGAGCTTGTGCATCGCCTCAGCAAGATCGCCGGCGTTGTGGCCGTTGGAGAACTCGCGCGCGAGCGCCCGGGCGCGCATCGCGTGTCCAAACGCGCCGTTGAAGCCGCCGCTCGCGAGCGAACGCGTGTTGCTCTTCAGGAGCTCGAGCCAGAACGTCTGCGCATCGGCATAGTTGTCGATGTACGTCAGGAAGCCAGCCGTGTTGCCACCGACCTCGGCGAGCATCGCGCGGAACACCGCTTCGGTGCCGCTGCGGGTGTGGGGGAGGTACTCGGGGCCCTTGGCACCGGCGAGGCCCTGGATGTAGTCCGTGAACGCGCCCTGCGCGAACGCGCTCGGGATCTTCTTCAAGAGACGCGCGCCGAGTCCGTTCTCGCCGAACAACGCCTCCCAGCCCTTCAGATCCCACGTCTTCTCGTCCATCAGGAAGTCGGCGGTCTCGTTCATCGCGGTTGTCGTCGCGTTCTTCGTGCCCGCCTTGACGACGTCCTCGAACGTCTCCTTGCCGGTCTTCTTCACGGCCGTGCCGGCGCCCGCCTTCTCGGCCGTCTGGGCCACTTCCTTCTCGGCGACCTGCTTGGCGACGTTCTCTCCCTCCTTCTCGGCGACAGTGACGCCGACCTTCTCGGCCTCCTTCGTGGCGACCTGCTTGGACGCGGCGGCGACCTCGCCCGTGAGCTTGGCCGCGGCCTTCTCGGCGACGGCGAGGCCTTCCTTCTCCACCACCTTCATGCCGGCCTTCTCGGCGCCGCCGGCGAAGATCTCCCACGTCCTGCCGGCCATCTTGCCGGCCTTCCCCGCGAAGTTCGTGACGAACTTTGCTTCGCTGGCCGCCGCGAGCGCGGCCATCACCAGGCCCTTGACGACATCGATACCGATGTCCTCGGAGCCATACGCGTCGCCGACCATGTCCTTGCGCATGTAGATCGTCATGCCCGCCAGGATCAGGTTCCCGATGAACATGACGAGCATCGGGCTCGTTGCACCCATCGAGACCGCCGTGATCAGCGCAGCGCCGATCAGTTCGACGATGGTGATGATGGCGTTGGCCATCGCCTCCTTGGCCTCGAGGAACGCCATCTCCGATTTCTCGGCGTAGCTCGCGAGCTGCTCGAAGCGATTGTCCGCGAGGTAGGCCGAGGTCGCGATCTTGTCGTCGGTGGTCAGCGGCTTGCCATCGGGCCGGAGCGCCTTGACCTCGGCTTCGGTCCGCGCGGCGGGATCCAGCGACTTGAGATCCTTCTCGTCCTTGTGCTGGTTGACCGTGGTCTGGAGGTTCTGGTGATTGACCTCCATGTCCTCGCGGGCGTGCGACCACGGTGAGGGCGAGCCACTGCCGCTCGTGACGAACCGATAGCGAACGTTGTCGACGTACCCGACCTCCTTGGGGTTCGTCGGCTTGCCCATGAGCAGGATCCGGACCTCGAGCCAGTCCTTGCCGCTGAGCTCGCTGGGAACGGTTCCCGTAGGCTCCGTGAAGTCCATCTGCTCGAGCTCGTTGGCGCTCGATAGCTCCACGCCCCAGTACGTCAAGAACTTGGACTTGAGCGTCGCGAGGTCGCCCTTGTCCATCGGGCCGCCCTCCTTCTTGAGGGCCTTCTTGAGTGTCGCCTCGTCGGTGCCGGTCACGCCCCAGCACGCGTACGCGATCAGCAGCTCGGGCTCCGCCTTGCCGGCCTGGAGCACCCGCTGCGCGACCATCTGCTCGAGGTTGAGCGTCCCCATCTGAGCCATCAGCTGGAAGCCGCTGCGGTCGAGTGGCTTGCCTGCCTTGTCTGGGCGCTTGGCGACGTCTGTCGACCAGTGTCCGTCCTTGAGCTCCTCGAAGGTCACGTCCTCCGAGCCCATCTCCCCGCTGATGATGCTGGCGACGGTGTCCGTCTTGAAGCGCTTTGTCATCATCCCGGCGTCGGTGATGCCCTTGAGCCGCTTGTTCAGTGCGATCTCGCGATCGCTCGCGAGCGTCTGGCGCTCCTTGTCGGTCTTCGCCTCCGCGTACTGCTTGGCGTACTCCTCGTCCTCGAGCGCCTCGTACATCTTGTCTTCGTCGGTGGCGGCGCCCTGCGCGCCGTCGACGAGCTTGGCCATCTTGACGGTCGCGTCGTGTTCCTTGTCGTCGAGCTTCGTCTCCGAAAGAGTCCGCGTGTACGTCCACTCGCCGCCGGACATCTCGTCGTTGAACGAGGCGTCCATCAGATCGCAGCCGGCGTTGTCCTTGTCCTTGAGGAGCTCGGCCGCCTTGAGCGGGTCCTTCTGCCTGATGTACGCGTTGTACGCGTCGTGGAGCGCCTGGCGTTCTTCCTTGGTCTTGCAGGCTTCGAGCTTCTCTTTGATCTTCGCTTCGTCGGTGCCGACGCCGGTGATGCCGCCGTACATCGCGTCATACACGCGGATCGCATCCGCCTGAACCTTACGATCGGCCGCCGGTAGGCCGGTCTCCGCGTCGATCTTGGTGAGCGCGTTGACGACGTCGAGGTCACAGCTGCTGAGGCATCCACGAACACGCTCGAGGACGGCCTTGCCGTCGGCCGAGGTGACGATGTTCTTGATCTCGTCGTCGCTCGCCGCACGGAGGACCTCCTCCATGCGATCTTCTTCGTCGTTGAAGACCCCGCGCGAATCGTCAAGCTCGAGCTTGAGCGCCTTCTCGCGCTCGTGCCGCAGGTACGCGAACGCGATGTCCCACTCCGAGCCGCTGAGCTCGTCGTCGAGATCCGCGCGAAGCGGCGAGGGGTACTTGCTGGTGCCGCGCTTCGAGTAGGCGTCGTTGTAGCAACCCTCGATGAAGACGAGCTCGCCGGGCGTCGCCTTGCGGAGGATGCCGAAGATCTTGTTCTCGGAGGTGCCGACGCCGTCCATCGCATCCCACAGGCCCTGCGCATTCTCCGGCCCGGCCTTCATCGCGGCCTTGATCTCGGGCTCGGCCTCCTTGGTCAGCCGCTCCTGGAGCTTGAACGGTTCGAGGGCCGCGGCCGCACCCTGGGTGAGGCCGTCGATCACCTTCGTGAGCTGCGTGTCGAGCGTCGTGGCGTAGTTCCCAGGCACCTGTGGTGCCTGATCCACGTAGAACTTGAGATCGACATCGAGCTTCTTGGCCTCGCTCGCGACCGTCGCGTCGAAGCTCGTGCCGATCGTGTCGAATGACTTCCCGAGGTCCGTCGTCGCGGTCGTCATCGCGCCGACGAGCTCGGTCTTGGTCTTCGTTGCCGCGCCCTCGTAGCCGGCGATCGCTTGCTCGAACTGCTGCTCCTTGCCGGTCTTGAGCTGGCCGATGCTGGTGGTCGCGAGCTCCTGGAGGGTCTTCTGGTTCTCCGCCTGCGCGGTCTCGAGCTGCGACTTCAGCTTGTCGAGCTTGGCCCTCGTCGCCTCGTCGAGCTTCTTCGCCTTCCCGATCCCCTGGAGCTGCTGCGTGATTGCGCTGTACGAGGCCGCGTCCTGCGCCGCCTTCTTGCCGAGCTTGTTCTGGATCTCCTTGGAGCCTTGCTTGACGTCGTCGGAGAGCTGCTTTCCGGCTTTGTGCGCGCCGTCTTCCGCTGCCTTGCGGTCGTGGGCGAGGCGGGTCGTCGCTTGCTTGTCCGTGTTCGCGATGCCGGCGCGCTGGGTGTCGACCTGCGACTGCAGCGACTTGGTCGCGACGGCCGCGGCCTCGTCGAGGTGCTTCTGCTGCTCCGGGACGTGCTGCTGGACGGCCTTGTCGAGGTCCTTGTCCGCTCCGTCGAGCGACTCCGTGATGATGACGCCGCTCTGCTTGGCGTAGAGATCCTCTTTCGGCTTGAGGATCCCGTCGAACATCTTGAGCAGGTTGTCGGCCTGCTTCTTGATGACCGAGAGCTTCTTGTCCTCGCCGAGCGCATCGAGGCCGGCGGTGTAGGCGGCTTTCCCGCCGACCTGCACCGCAGTCGAGTACGCCTTCGGATTGAGCTTCCCCGCGATCGCGCCGCCGGGAGAGGTGTCGGTCTTGATCTTCTCGGCGAGCTTCGCGTGCTGCTGCTTGACCTTGCCGGCGAACGCGACGGCCGCTGCCTTCGCGGCGGCCGCTTCGGGTCCTGCCGTGACCTTCGCGCGCGCATCCCTCTTCGTGCGATCGACGAGCGCCGTGATCTCGCCAGCCTTCTTGGCGCGGGTGGCCTGGATCGTCGCGGGAATCGACTTCTCGCGCTTGGTGATCTCGGCGTTTGCCTGCGTGCCCGCGTCGGTGATCGCTTTCGAGACCTGGTCGTATGCGGTCCCGACGCGCGTGGTCCCTACGGCGACCTTCTGGTCGATCGTGGCCGCATACGCATCGAGCTCTCCTGCGACGGTCTGCTGGAGCTGTCGGGAGACCGCGAGGATCTCGTCGTGACTGCTCTTGATCAGGGCGCTGATCGACGAAACGGCCGAGCGCAGTGACTCGTGGGTCGGATCGATCTTGCCGGTCGTCGGCGTTGCGACCACGACGGGCTGAGGTGGAGCGACGTCTGCAACGTCGGTGAGCTTCGCCGGCTCTGCGCCCCGAGGCTGGAGCGGCACCGCCGGCTGCTGCTTGATCTGAACCGGCGGTGGGACAGCGGGCTTGTGGTCGGCCCCACCCTTGTTCTTCTTCGGGACTTCCCCGCCAGCCGGGGGCACCGCCGTAGCGCCGGGCTTCTTGCCCAGGACTGCCGGTGCAGTGGATCCCTTGACGGGAGGCGACAGTGGCGGCGTTTGGTTGCCCGCGCCTCCACCGAACTTGCCCACGTTGAGCGCGGCCTTGCTGTCCTTGTCCTTGTCGGGCTGCGATTTGGCGTCCGTTCCGGGGCTGGGGCCGGCGAACTGCTGCTTGGGTGCACCATGCGTGGGCGTGGGCGTGGGCGTGGGCGTCGGCGTCGGCGTCGGCGTCACTGCTGCCGCAGCCGCTGGAGCTGGAGCCGCTCCGCTGCCGGTGAACCCGCCGGGCGCCCCGGCGTTCGCTGGTGGTCCACTCAGCGTCGCGCCCCCGGTCGAGCCGATGTGCGCGGCGCCGACATGAGAGTCGTGGCCGGAGAAGCTGCCGAGCCCGGGGGTGAAGCGTCCCGACCAGTTGATGTTCCAGCGGACGTTGCCGAGGTAGACGATCGACGCGGGATCGGTGCCGACCATCGCAACGAGATACGTGGTGAACGACTCGTGGCCAGCCATCGCGTGGAGCGGGACATTGCCCGGGCTCATGATCGGGACTTCGAACGTCGGGTTGTCGCTCATCCCCGGTCGTTGGAGCGTCGGCCGCGGATGCAGCGGCGGGTTGTACCAGGGCGCAGGCGAGGCGAGGTCCGTACGCTGATCCATGTGCCGGCCACGCGTCGCGACGAACTCGTTGTCGACTCCATGGTCGGGGAGCTGATACATCGCGCGGCGTTCGGACGAGTGCAGCGTCTGGACGAACCCTACCGAGTAGCGCTGGGCCTCAGGAGTCGTCGCAGTGACGTCTGCCTGGACGTGGATGCCGCCGGACTGGACCGTGAACCGTCCCGCCGTGTTGGAGCGACCCCAGTCAAGGCGGGTGTTGTGGCGTGCTTCGAAGTTCTCGACCGTGAACATCGAGCTGCGGACCGAGCCACCCGGCGCTGGGGGCGAAGAGCGGCCACTCGCAGCGTGTTGAGGACCGGACCCTGGCGCGGTTCCTCCAAACTGCTGCCGCGGGCCGCCACCATAGCTCCCACCACTCTCGTCGGCGGTCGCCGTCGGTGTCGTGCCCGTGGCAGGGGCGGGCGGTCGCTCGGCCGCATAGTCGTTCACCGCCTGCCGCCACGTCTTGCCCATGTGGCGCTCGAGGCGCTGTGCGAGGCCGCGACCGTACTCGCCGAGCGGCGCGGTGATCTCGCGGATCACCGCAGGCGTCAGCGGTTGATCCTGGAGTCGGTTGATCTCGGCCTGGGCCTCGGAGCGGGTCTGCGTGAGCTCGGTGAGCCGGGCTTCCTGGCCCTGGGTCACGACCAGGCGTTCCATCGGGTTCTGCGGGACGACCTCGCCGGAGCCGAGCGGGCGAATCTCGGCGACCAGGACCTTCGTGCCGTTGGGCTCGGTGGCGAACAGCCGGTAGTTGGCGTTCGGATCGGCGGCGATTCGCTGGATCACGGCGAGCCGGTTGCCGCGCGCATCGACGAAGCCCTGCGCGATCGCATCGAACGGTGGGATGGGATCCGCACCGCCCGGGGTTCGATCGCCGAGGACGCCGCTCATCGAGCTGGTCGCCGGCGCGTCGACGTCGAGCATGGTCAGGCCGCGCCCGGTGCCGTTGGCGAGATCCTGGAGCCGCGTGACGTCGTCGACCGAGCCCAGCCGCTTGTCGACGAGCACGCTGCCGGTCTGGCCATCGCTGGTCTGGACGTGTGCGAGCGCCTCGGTGTGGCGCGCCGCGAGGATCGATGACTCGGTGTGGACCTGGCTCGACGTCAGGCCGGCGCCTTCGCCGCGATAGAGGTCGGCCTTGAAGTTGTCGGGGTTGACGGCGCGGTGTCCCGCCTGACCGGGGCCGTGGAGATCGTTGGTAGCGCGCACCGGCGCGGCGAGCTCGGGGACCAGGCCTTGCTTGACCGCGCGCGTCTTGCCCGCAGCGGTGTTGCCGCGCATCGCGAACACCTCGGGGCGATGCGGCCCACCGGCGGCAGCCTGGCTCTGGGCGTGCGCGTCGGCGAACGCACGCGCGTCGGCCTCGGCGCGCGCGAGGATCTCGTTGTGGAGCGCTTGACGCTGCGGCGTCCACGCTTCGGGAGCCCGCATCGCGTCCCAGTGCGCGTCGCGATTGCCGGGCAGCTCTCCAGCGGCGTACGCCTCGGCCGTCGTCAGGTTGGTGTCGTCGGCGAGCGCCTGCCGACGCTGCTGCGGGCCCTCGTTGCGCGCGGGGATCGGGGCCGACTCGTTGGCCGGCCGCGCGTGACCACCGGGCGCGGCGTCGGGCGTCGCGGCCTCGGCCGTCGTGCTGCGGGTCTGCGCGACGTCGCGGGCGAGGTTGCCGGTCGGCTCGGGCTGCGCGCGCAGCCGCGCGGCGAGATCGCGGCCCGCCTGCGCACGTTGCTCGGGCGTGAGGTGCGGATCGTTGACCATCCCCTCGAGGTCGCGGAGGCCTTGCTGGTTCGCTTCGGTGTCGCGGAGATGCTCGCGCCCCGGCGCCTGACCGCCCTCGACGATCGACGCCGCCTGCTCGGCGTGCGCGCGTGTCGCCGCTGGATAGCCGAGGTTCGCGAGCTCGCCGCCGATGTCGTGCGGTGCGCCGCCACCACCATCGGCGTCGGCGTGCGCACCGCCAGCCGCGCCACCCGCCGGCTCGCCGCCCGGAGCGTGAGCGCCCGCTGGGCCCGCCGCCGCGCTAGCCGCTGCGGGCGCCGCACCACCCGCACCAGCAGCGCCCGCTTCGGAGGCGTGCGCTGGCGCTGCGCCGCCTGCGCCCGCAGCTGCGCCTGCCGGAGCGGCGCCTGCCGGAGCTGCTCCAGGTGCTCCACCTGCCGCGGCCGCGGCTTCGCCGCCCGCGGGATGCGACGCGCCGGCGCCTGCCGCGCCAGCCTCACCACCCGCTGGGTGCGGACCACCTGCAGCCGCGGTCGCGCCGTTGGCGCCCGCCGTCGTCGCGCCCGGCTGATCGACGTGCGGTGCTCCGCCCGCCGCGCCGGCGTTCGCGCCAGCTGGATCTGCATGCGCGCCCGCGGCGCCTGCGCCCGCCGGTGCGGCCGGTGCGGCACCCGCACCACCCGCTGCTCCACCAGCCGGCGTCGCCGTCGTCGCGCCCGCGGTGCCGGCGCTCGCGCTGGCTGGATCTGCATGCGCCGGCGGCGTCGCGCCTGCGGCCCCGGCACCTGCCGGAGCGGCCGGCGCTGCACCCGCAGCTCCGCCCACCGGAGCAGCCGGCACAGCGCCCGCAGCACCCGCAGTCGCGCCGGCCGGATCGGCGTGCGCCGGCGGCGTGGCGCCGGCGGCACCTGCACCCGGAGCCGTGCCCGCGTGCGCCGGATCGGCGCCCGCCGGATGCGGCGTCGCGCCCGCGGTGCCCGCGCCCGGTGCGCCCGGAGCGTGCGCCGGCGGAGCAGCACCCGCACCACCCGCAGCGGGAGGCGTGACGGTCGGCGCGTGCGCGCCCGGAGCGGCGCCCGCACTTCCGCCACCCGCGCCCGCGGCGGCGCCCGGATCCGCACCCGTCGCACCGCCACCCGGCGCGTTGACATGGATCGGTGGTAGCCCGAGCGCGGTGCGTACCTGACCACCAGCCTGCTGCTGGATCGCATCGAACCGGTTCGTGCTCGTGATCGAGTTCGTGGCGATCGACGTCACGAGGTTCTGCATGCTGAACTCGTAACGCCCGGTCACGATCATCTGCGCCGCCGCGTCGGTCACGGCATCGGAGCCGACGTTGGTCGCGAGCCGGATGCCGTAGTTGCCGAGTCCCGCGCCACCTTCCATCGCCGTCCCAAAGCGGGTCGCCGCGCTCGCGAACCGACCACCACCCGCGGCGAGCTGGCCCGCGCCCGCGGACAGGCCGGCGGTCAGGCCTGCGGCGAGCCCGCCGCCGATCGCGCCCATCGCGACTGACTGCCAGGTGATGCCTTCCGTCAGACCCTGGCCGAGGACGAGGTTACTCGCCATCTGTCCCGCGACGCTGCCGAGCGCTCCTGCCGCGGCACCGACGAGGATCGCGCCGACGGGACCTGTGGTCACGATCAGCGCCGTGACCACCACGACGACGAGCACCGCGACCACGACCGAGACCACGAACGCGAGCGCGCGCTGCCACCACGGCTTGACCGCGTCGGCGGCCTTCTTCGCATTCTTCTGAATGTCCGCGAGCTCCGCGCCGGGGACTGCCTGGTTGAAGCTGCCCTGGATCCCGGTGACGGATTCGTTGAGCCCCGTCCGCAGCTGCGTCGTCGCTGCCGTGTACGCGCTCTGCGTCGCGGTCACGAGCTGCGTGAACCCATCGCGCGCGCCGGCGACCACCTGATCCGCGGTCTGGTGGAAGCCGTTCGCGAGCTGGGTCAGCGAGCTGGTGGCGCCCTGGGCCGCCGCCGACAGCTGCTGCTGCGCGCCGGAGCCCATCTGGCTCGCCGCCGCGCTCGCACCTTGCGCGGCCTGGGTCATGCCGGCCGATGCGCTGGTCGCCTGCTGCGTGAGGCCGCTCGCGGCCTGGGTCGCGTTCTTGGTCAGGCCGCTCGAGATGTCACCCGCGGCGCCGCGCAGCTGGGCAGCGCCTTGCGTGACGGCCTCGTGCATCTGCTCGGGATCCGGCGCCTCGACCTGCCGCGCCCCGGCGGCCAGGCCCTTCGCGCCCTTCTCGAGGCCGGCCGCAGCATCGTTCGCGGCCTTGCCAAGCTGGGCCTTCGATGCGGTGGCGGCACTCGTGATCCCCTGGCGCGCGGACTGACCCTGCGCCTGGATCGCCGCGACCGACTGCGTGCCGTGCGTGGCGAGCTGCGAGCTCGTCGCGGAAGCGATCTGATCCACCCCCGCGAGCGCCTGCGTCTTGGCGGTGTTCGCCGCCTGCGTCGACTGCTGCTCGGTCTGATCGAGCACGCGCTTGGCGTTGCGGAACGTGTCCTGCACCGCGCGACGCTGATCAGTCGCGATCTGGCGGATGCCGCGCTCGCTGTTCGGTTGCTCGCGGCCGAGTTGCGCCGCGGCGCGCGCGGCCTCCTCGGGCATCGCCGACGCGTACGCCGCCGCGACCTCGCGGGCGGCCTTGCGCGCGGCGTCGAGCTTGTCGCCATCGTAGGGGAGGGCGACGGAGTCGCCGAGCCCGCGTGCCTCGCTGCCCTTGGTCCGCCCGAGCGCGAGGATCCGGGCCTTGGCCGCCAGGAACTCGGCGGCGACCGCGGCGAGCTGGTTGCGCTCGGCGCTCGCGATGTTGGTCATCGCCTGCGCTTGCGCCTGCTGGAGCTGCTGGTTCGCCGTGCGTGCCGCGGACTTGATCTGGTTCAGCGCTGCCGTGTGTGCGCTCGTGATCTGCGAGCGCATCGCGGAGGCGTGCGAGGCGA
The DNA here is from genome assembly GCA_016720595.1 of Myxococcales bacterium. Classification (GTDB taxonomy): domain Bacteria; phylum Myxococcota_A; class Polyangia; order Haliangiales; family Haliangiaceae; genus JABFXX01. The sequence continues at coordinate 214,772 of JADKKI010000018.1, read as the reverse complement.
CCTGCGCCTGCACCGCGGCGACCGCACCGCGCACGGCTGCGCACTGCGAGCTCTCCGTCGAGGTGACCGAGGCGATCGCGGTTCGCTCCGCGCCAGCGACGCGGCCCTGGAGCTGCGGGCCGAGAGCGCGCACGGCCCGTGCCTGCTTGAGTTGCGCGGCGCGCAGCTGGGCGAGCGCGGCCCCTGACTCATGGCGGTCCTTGTTGACCTTGCTCTCGACGAGCTTCTGGATCCGCCCGCGCTCGCGCTCATCCTGATCGGGGAGAGCCGTGGGCATGTACGGCGACCAGTCACTGATCGCCTTGAACTGGATGCCGCCGGTGCCGTGATCTCCGCCACCACCGTGACCGTGACCCGCGTCGTGCGGATGGGCTGCCGCGTTCGGGTGCGGGTGCGTTGTCGCTGCCTCGGCGGCGTGCGCGTGCATCTGCTGGGACGCCGACGCGACCTCCTGGCCGCGCGCGCGCACGTGCTCGGCCGCGCGATGGCCGACCGGCGTCGACTGCGCGTGGGTGATGCCTTGATCGAGCTGGCCGAGCGCGCCGTGGGTGGCGCTGGTCAGGTTCTGCGTCAGCTCTGCCGCGTGCGTGGCGTGCGCGCCGGCCTGGCTGGCCTGGTGTTCGGCCTGCGTTTGATGATGCCCGCGCTCCTCGGCATGGTCGCGCTCGACCCGCATCGGGGTGGGCACCAGCTTGTTGGGATTGTGCGGACCCGCGGGCGAGGTTCCAGGCCCCGTTGGCGGGAAGTCGTGGTCGGGCTTGCGCAGCAGCACACGACCGCCGGAGATCGAAGCCGCGGGGTGCACGCCCGTCGCGATCGGGATCGTGGTGGGTGCCGCGATCGGCGTCGCGATCTCAAGGCCATGTGCTGGCGCGGCAGCGCGGGGTGCCCCGACCACGGGGCTCGTCGGAGCTGCCGACGGCGGGGCGGTGGGCCGCGCGGCGTGACGACCATGGTTGCGATCGACGCGTTCGGCGATCTCATCGGCCTCGCGCTCGAGCGATTCGTTCGGATCGCTGACGGTGATGCCCGCGCCTCCCTTGCTGGTCTTGCCCTGCCACGCCTGCACCACGTGGCTCAGCTCGTGCGCGATCAGCCGCTGTCCATCGCGCGACTCGGGAGAGAACGCGCCGTGCGCGAAGAAGATGTCCTCACCGACCGTGAATGCCTGCGCGCGCACCGCACGGGCGGCACTCGCGGCGACGTTGTCGGTGTGGATCCGCACGCGCCCGAGCGAGACGCCAAGCTCGTCCTCCATCCGCGTGCGCAGCTCGCCCGGGAGGGACTGGCCGCTACCGGCGCGCGCGAGCGCTTGCTCGACGGCTGGATCGTCACCCTCGACGTCACCGTGATCCGCGGCGCGACGATAGAGCTGTGCTGCCCGACGCTCCACCACACGCGCGAGTGCGCGACCACCAGCGGTCGTGGCCAGTTGCGGGGCACCGGGCGCGGGCGGGATCGCCGCCAGCGTGGCGCGTTTCAATCGCGTGGCGTCATGGTGCGGCCGGAGTGCGTCGAGTGAGTCGAGCGAGTCGAGTACCTCGCGGAGCCCGGCGACCCGGACCTCTTCGAGCTTGGACAGTGGGGATTGGCGGTGCGGCGCGAGTGCCTCGGCAACCAGCCCCTCGGCGTGGGTCCGCTTGCCCGGGGCGCGAGCCGTCCGGGGGAAAGCCCCGCTGACCGTCCCCGTTTCACCCACGAGACGACGTGCGACCTCTTCCGACAGCCGGCGAAGCTGTTCGACACGGGTCTGCTTTCCAGGTGCGTCGAGCTCACCCTCGTCGTCGACGCGCTTGCGCTCGTCGTCGGCCTCGGCCAGCCGGCCGGGGGCGCTCGCGAGGCGTTTTTCGTGGTCGTGTCCCATGGCAAGAGCGCGGCCGCGCCGTTGGCCAAACTTCTACGCTCGCAAGTGTGCGAACTCCCCCTACGAGCGTGCCCGATCAACGTGACGGACCACAAGCACGTTGCCAGGCGGGAGTGGCAATCCTACATCGCCCCCTGTTGTGGCTCGCCCCCGCGAAGTCGATGCCGATCCCTGCGGGGATGCGCTACCAGCTGAGGATGTGCAGCTGGCCGCTCGGCTCCCAGCAGCTGTCGGTGCCGTTGTAGATGATCTCGACGAGCGCGATCCGTCGCGGGAGATCGACCCACGCCGCACCGAGCTTCGCGGGGTTCTCGCAGCTGCCCTCGCGGGGGGCGTGCCACGTCGAAGGCGTGGCGCGAGAGTGCACGAGCCTTTTGCCGTCGGAGATCGTCAGCCGGTCCGCGTGCCAGTCGAGCGAGACCGCGCCGGCGCTCGCTGCGTGCTGCGTGTAGCCGTCCGTGGCGTCGACCACGAGCTTCGGCAGCTCGACGAGCTCGGCGTCGTGGTGGACCCTGGCGAGCCAGGCATTCGCCGCGGACAGCCGCGCGTCGAGCTGCGCGTGGGTCCCCTCGGGGGTGAACACCGTCTCGACCTCGTCGACGCGGAGCACCGTGATCTTCTCGACGGGGGCATCGGTGCGATCGCGCGCCACGACGCGGAGGTTCGGGTTGCCGCGCCCTCCATCTCCGTCGATCTCGGCGAGCACGATGCGCGTGCCGTCGGCCGTGATCGCCGGCAGGTGCGCGAGCTCGAAGCCATTGTCGATCCAGCGGACCGAGGGTGGCGGCGTGGTGGGCGCACGCGCGGGAGGCGCATGCGCCGCGATCACGGGCGGCGGCGCGGCGGGGGCGCAGGCGGCGAGGCTCGCGAGCAGGGCGAGCGCGCGGATCATTCGACGAGCTTCAGGTGCGTCGCGCGCTTGGAGCGTGGCTCGGCCGCCTCGATCGGTGCCAGCGCCGCGATCGGGGCGTCCGAGGCGTCCTTGACCACGGCGGGCCCGGCGGCCGGCTGATCGCCGCTGCCCGTCAGGACGTCTTCCGGAACATCCTCGGGCCACACGGTGCCGCGCTGCTCGCCCTCGACCATCGCGGCGTAGACGGCGGTCCACGGCAGGATGCAGCGGAACGGCTGGCCCGAGAACGTCAGCGTGCCGGCGATCGCTTCATCGTCGACCGACAGCTCGCCGATCGCGGGCGTCAGGCTGTACCCGAAGCGCAGCACCAGGCTCGGATCGGCGCGGAACCGCGCGGGGACGCTGACCTCGGCCCGGCGCGCGTCGACGTGCACGAGCACCGGACCGCGGGCGAGCAGCTGCTCGAGCGTGCGCCGCTTGTCGGGCGCGCTGGCATCATCTTCATCGCCCAGCGAATCGATCGAGGGGACATCGGTGGGCGACTTGCCGACCAGCTGCACGAACTCGTCCTCGGCCATCAGGCCGGCATCCACGGCGTCGCGCAGGATGCCCTCGGGGCGATCGCCGGCTGCCGCCGTCACGCGCTCGACCGTGCGCTCGCAGCGGGCGGCGTGGCGCAGCACCGCGCCGTGGGCGGCGAGGGCGCTGTGATCGCCGGTGCGCCAGCGGGCGAGGGCGCGCTCGACATCGACCAGCGACGTCGAGACGCGGTGCTCGATCAGCGCGGTGACGACCGCCTGCAGGCGGGCCAGGGTCTTGGGGTCACGCTCGAGCATCTGCCCCGGACTTAGTACGAGGTCCCGCGGGGGTAAAGCCCCGAATCACGTTTCGATCAGGTCGGCCAGCATGGCGACGACGCGCTCGGGGACGGGCACAGCGACGAACCTTGCCAGGTCGACCACGGCGCACACCACGGAGCCTTCGGCGGCCAGCTCGCGCGGGACCGCGCCGGTCGCTGCCCGAGAGATCCGATAGCGGAACGTGATCGACCTCGCACCGAGGCGTGACACCGAGACCTCGATCTCGGCGGTGTCCCCGAACCGCAGCGGGGCCTTGAACTCGCACTCGGCCTTCACGGCGGGGAACCCGATCCGGTCGCGGTCGATCAGCTCGGAGTACGCCTGGGGGCCGATCCGCGCGCGCCACAGCTCCTCGAACGCGACGTGGAACAAGTGGAAGAACCGCGGGTAGTAGACGATGCCAGCGTGATCGATATCGGAGAACCGCACCGGCGTGGCGAACGTGAAGCTCATGCGCCCACCGGAGGCAAGACGAGGCGGACGCCGCACGCCGCGGGGACGCCGGGGCAGGGCGGGGCGAGCTTCTCGAGCTCGATCTCGACCCGGGCGTGGGGATAGAGCTCCTGGATCTTCGCGGCGATCGAGCCGGCCAGCGCTTCGAGCAGCCGGAACGTCGACTTGGTGCCGATCGAGACCACGATCTCGGACACCTTCCAGTAGTCGACGGTGTCGGCGATCTTGTCCGACGCCGCGGCGGCCGCGAGAGGAAGCTCGAGGGTGAGGTTGACGCGGAACCTCCGGGTCCCGCGGCGCTCGGCGGCGGTGTAGCCGTGATGGGCTTCGAACTCCAGGCCGCGGACGAAGACGCTGTCGATCACGCGCGCAGGCTACACGTGCGCGCCGCCGATCCGCCACGTACAATCGACAGATGTCGAGGACGTGCACGCTCGCGCTGGCGCTCGCCGGCTGCGCCGGCTCGGCGTCCCAAGCTCGGCCCGAGCCGATCGCGAACGTGGTCCCGGGAGCCGCGCGGAGCGGCGCCCTGTTCGAGCTCGGTGTCGAGTCCCTCGGGCCGATCACCGGTCGTACACCCGCGAACCAGGACGCGCTTCAGCACCTGCTCGGCGGTCGCTACACCGTGACGCCGGTCGACAGGTCGGGGATCGAGTTCCACGTGTTCCGCGACCAGGAGCTCCTGTTCTACGTGATCCCCAACGATGATGGCTCGCTGTTCAACGTGCACGTCACCAGCGGCAAGCTCGCGATCGTCGAGCACCCCGAGTGGGTGATCCAGTCCCCGTTCCAGCACTCCGAGCCGCTGACCGCATGCGAGTGCTGGGGCCAGCATCCGGTGTGCTTCCGCAGCGGCGACCACGTCGGGGTCGCGTTCGAGATCTCGTGCGACAACCTCGCCACGCCCGCCGAGCGCCTGCGGCTGGTCGGCGTGCCGATCCAGCGTGCCGTGTGGAGCCCGAAACCGTTCGGTGGACCGAGCTCGGAGCCACCCCAGGGGAGTCAGCCGCCGGACCTGTCGAAGATCTTCAGCGGCAAGCAGCCCTGACCTAGGCCTCGGCGTCCTCGGCTTCGGCGCCCTTCAGCTTGGTCAGCTTCTTCTTGATCATGGTCCGCTTCAGCGGGCCCACGAAGTCCACGAGCAGCTTGCCGCTCAGGTGATCGAGCTCGTGGAGCAAGCACCGCGCGAGCAGGCCCTCGCCCTCGATCTCGAACACCACGCCGTCGATCCCCATCGCGCGCACCTTGGTTCGGAGCGGACGCTTCACCTTGATGTAGATTTCGGGGAACGACAGGCAGCCTTCCTCGCTGTCCTGCTGCTCGTCCGAGCTCTCGATCACTTCGGGGTTGATGAACGCGACTGGCAACTCCGTCTCGTCACGCCCGGCGAGGCGGGGCTCGACGATGAACATCCGGCGATTGTCCCCGAGCTGCAGCGCGGCGATGCCGAGGCCGTTCTCGGCGTACATCGAATCGACCAGATCCTGGTACAGCGCGCGCACCGAGGCGTCGATCGCCCCGATCGCAACCGAGGGTTGCCGGAGACGGTCGTCGGGCCAGACCACGACGGGACGAACAGCCATAGCCCGAAGACCTTAGCATGATTGACAACGTGCGCCGTCGGGGACATACACGCCCAGCGCCATGTCCAACCCCGTGATAAGCCGGTTCTCCGAGGCGCGGTTGCCCACGCCAAACGGGGAGTTCCGGGTCGTCGTCTACCGGACCGGGGAGGATGCGAAGGCGGGCGGGACCGCGCTCGGCATGGGCCTCGAGGAGCACGTCGCGATGGTCCTCGGTGACGTCGCGTCGGCCGGCGGCGCGGCCGTGCTCGCGCGCGTGCACTCCTCATGCTTCACGGGCGAGGTGCTCGGCAGCTTGCGCTGCGATTGCCGGGCGCAGCTCGATGCGGCACTCGAGCGAATCGGTCAAGAAGGCCGCGGGGTCCTCGTCTACCTCGTCCAGGAAGGGCGCGGGATCGGCCTCGGAAACAAGGTCGCCGCGTACCACCTTCAGGATGGGGGGGCGGATACCGTCGATGCGAACCTCGCCCTCGGCTTCGAGGCAGATCTCCGCTCGTATGATCTCGCGGCCCAGATCCTGCGCGAGCTCGGGGTCACCAGCGTGCGCCTGATGACCAACAACCCAGAGAAGATCGCGGGTCTCGAGCGTGCCGGGATGGAGGTCGTCACCCAGGAATCGCACTGGGTCGGCGCCACCGAGCACAGCGAGAGCTATCTCGCAGCGAAGAAGTCCAAGCTCGGCCACCTTGCGTAGGAGCGACCAGAGATGAACGAAGCAAGCGTCAGAGAAGCCCTCGCGAAGGTCATCGACCCGATGCTCGGCCACGACATCGTGACCTATCGCGTGCTGCGCACCGTCGAGGTCTCCGGTGACGACGTGCTGGTCCGGCTCGACATCCCCACGCACGCGTACCCCCTCGCGCAGCGCAAGGTGTTGCAGCAGCTCATCGAGAAGGCGGTCCAGGCCGTCGGCGCGAAGCGCGTGACGGTGGTGGCGGATGTCTCCACTGCATTCCTCCCCACACCGAGCGACAAGGCGACGCTCAAGGGCCCCAAGAACGTGATCGCGGTCGCCGCCGGCAAGGGCGGCGTTGGCAAGTCGACGGTCGCGGTCAACCTCGCGCTGTCGCTGCAGCGGCACGGCGCCAAGGTCGGCCTGCTCGATGCCGACGTGTTCGGCCCCTCGATCCCGACCATGCTCGGTCAGCCCGAGGTCCCGGCCTCGGCGAGCAAGGACGCGAAGATCATCCCGGCGAACCACTCTGGCCTCAAGGTGATCTCGGTCGGCTTCTTCGTCGACAAGGGCGAGGCCGTGGTGTGGCGCGGCCCGATGGTGCATCGCCTGCTCCAGCAATTCCTCGGCGACGTGGAGTGGGGCGATCTCGATTACCTGGTGTGCGATCTGCCGCCGGGCACCGGCGACGTCCAGCTCTCGCTCTCGCAGCTGATCCCGATCGCGGGCGCGGTGATGGTGACCACGCCGCAGGAGGTCTCGATCGTCGATGTCGTGAAGGGCATCGCGATGTTCGAGAAGGTCGAGATCCCGATCCTCGGGATCGTCGAGAACATGAGCTACTACAAGTGTCCGGCGTGCGGACACATGGACGAGATCTTCAGCCACGGTGGTGGCAAGCGGCTCGCGCAGGAGGTCGGCTGCGACTTCTTCGGCGAGATCCCGCTCGACACCCGGATCCGGTTCGCCGGTGATGCCGGCGTGCCGATCGTCGCGTCGAGCCCGGACTCCGAGAACGCGATGCGGTTCATGGAGCTGGCGACCAAGGCGGCGATCAAGGTCGCGGGCAACGTGCTGTCGAAGCCGAAGCGCTCGCCGCGGCTCGCCGTCATCAAATAGGGCTACCGACGGGCGTCGGTGAGATCACGCCCACATCCAAGAACGGGGTGTGGAAGAACCAGTGGATCTCGCCGCCACCGCCGCCGCCACCGCCGGCCCCGCCAAAGGCGTTGGAGGCGGCGTTGCCGACGAACCCCGCCTGGCTCCCGAACGAGCCATTGCCGCCGTCGCCGCACTCGGCGCACAGGGGATTCGCAACGCCACCAAACCCCGCGTGGGTCGGCGACGGACCGATCACCATCCCCGGATCGCCCGCCACGCCCCTCGCGCCGCCCGCGCCGCCACCTCCGCCCTCCGCGAGGAGGTGCGCCGTGGACCTCAGGGTGATCGTGGGCGCATCGAGCACGATGTGGCCGCCGCTCCCGCCGCCGCCGCCTCCCCCCGTCGTGGTGTTGCCGCCCGTGCCGCCCTCGCCACCGCCACCCCACGCGTAGATGCTGCCCGACATCACGATCTCCTGGCTGGCCATCAGGTAGATCGCACCGCCGCCCTTGCCGCCTGGTGACATCCCCTCGTTCAGGACGTGGCCACCAGCTCCGCCTGCGCAGCCGCCGCGGAGGAAGCTCGGGACCGTGCCGGGGTTCGGGGTCTGGGGAATCGACGTCGTCCCCATGCCGCCGATTCCTCCCGCGGAGACGAAGCTGCCACCGGCCCCGCCGCTGCAGCTGTCGACCCCGATCCCGCCGGACACGGGATCCGCGCAGGCCGCGGGGCCGGCGCCGGCGCCGCCATCGGCCACATCGAGGATGCCGGACATCTCGATCGTGATCCGGTCGGCGACCAGCACCAGCGGCCGCGGGCCGGTGATCGCGACGTTGCCGCTCACCGTGAGTGAGCCCGTCACCGCGTACACGCACAGCGGGCCGCCCGGGCTCTGCCTGATCTCGGTGCACATCGTGCTGGTGTTGAACGTCGGCGGCATGGTCTCGCTGCCGCTGTGCGGGTTGGCCGGGCAGAAGTGCAGCCAGCCGAGACCGGGGCAGGTGTCGAGCGCGTCGCTCGAACTGTCATCACCGACCGCGGCGTCGAGCGGTCGCTGGTCACACTGCACGGTGTCGTAGCAGCGATCGTCCGCACCACAGGTGAGGCCGTCGGGGCAGGGCGAAGCCATGACGGTGTGATCGCAGAACACCGAGCACTCGCGTTCGCTCGCGGGCCGATAGCAGCCCGCAGCCACCACCACGAGCGCACCCAGCCAACGGATCCTCACGACGGCAAAGTATAGATCCAGCCAGCGAAGCTCGGTAGCCTGCACTGCGGTGCCGAACACGCTCGCGGATGGAGCTGAGGTCGCGGTCAAGGGATCGACGAGCACGTACACGCTGTCCCACCACGGCGACATCTACATGTGCACGTGCCCCGCGTGGCGGAACCAGGGTGCGGTGATCAGCCGCCGGAGCTGCAAGCACCTCCGCGCGTATCTGGGCGATGCCGCGGAGGAGCAGCGCGTGGGCGCGCAGGCCAAGGCGCCGGCCAAGGCGAGTGGGCGCGCGCAGGCGGTCAAGAAGGACTCGGCGCCCCCGGTCCTGCTCGCGCACAAATGGGAGACCGATCACGATCCGACGGGGTGGTGGATGAGCGAGAAGCTCGACGGGATCCGGGCGTACTGGGACGGCACGACGTTCATCTCGAGGCTCGGCAATCCGTTCTCTGCACCCGCGTGGTTCACGGCGGCGCTCCCCGCCGACATCCTCGACGGAGAGCTGTGGGTGGGCCGCAAGCTGTTCGGGAAGACCACGAGCATCGTGCGCTCGGGCGCCGCGAGCGCTGCGTGGAACACCGTGACCTATGTCGTGTTCGACGCGCCGAACGCGCCCGGGGCGTTCGAGCAGCGAATCGCCCACGCGAGACAGCTGTTCGAGCGCGCGCAGGCGCCGCATGCCCGCGTGCTGGATCACGTGGCCTGCACGGGGGTGGCACACTTGCGGGAGGAGCTCGCGCGCGTGGAGCAGCTCGGCGGGGAAGGGCTGATGCTGCGGCGCCCGGGCTCGCCCTACGAGGTCGGACGCTCGAGCTCGCTCCTCAAGGTCAAGACGTTCCACGATGCCGAGGCCCGTGTGATCGGGCACGCCCCTGGCGCCGGCAAGCACAAGGGGCGGCTCGGCGCGTTGATCTGCGAGCTGCCGGCCGGGGCGAAGTTCAATGTCGGGACGGGCTTCTCCGACGCGGAGCGCGAGGCACCGCCGGCGATCGGCAGCGTGGTCACGGTCCGCTACCAGGAGCTGTCGGACGACGGGGTGCCACGATTTCCGTCCTACGTCGGCGAGCGCGTCGACGTCGAGCTGCCGGCGGCGAAGCCGGCGAAGTCCGCGAAGTCCGCGAAGCGGGTGAAGGATCCGTGAGCCCGGCGGGAGGCCATGGCTCGCTGCGTGAGGGCGCCGATCGGTCAGGATCTGGCGCCGGATCTCTGCGACGATCAAGATCGGCCATTCCATGAAGCGCACGATCGCCGCGGTCCTCTCGCTCACCGTCTCCGGTTGCTCGCTCCTGTTCACGCACGGACCCGGTCCGGTCGGTAAGCCGCCCCAGACCTACGCGCGCTGCACCGACAGCAACACGTTGCCGATCGTCGATGCGGTGATCGGTGGCGTCCTGCTGCTCAGCGCCCTCGGGGCATTCGGCACCACGCAGGACGGGGACGTGTCCTCGGACACCGCGGATCAAGGAACCGCTGCCACGATCTCGGGGTTGTTGTTCGCGGGCTTGTTCGGCGTCAGCGCGTTCGTCGGCGTCGGCCGCACGAAGAAGTGCCGGGCTGCCCACCAGGAGTACGTGGCCGCGCATCCGCCGCCGATGCAGCCGATCGGTCCAGGCTATGTACCCCAGCAGAATGTCCCCGTCGGAGCGCAGGGCGGCTTCTGCACGGCGCAGCTCGGCTGCGATCCGGGCCTCGTGTGCGCCGGGATGCCCGATCACACCAACCGCTGCATGCAGGGCCACATCGTGCCCGTCGCACCTCCGCCGCCGGCGATCGGCGTGCAGGGTGGAGCGTGCACTGCGCAGCTCACGTGCGATCCCGGGCTGCAGTGTGCGGGCATGCCGGACCACACGAACAAGTGCATGCCTTCCCGCGCGCCGGTGCCGCCGTCGCCACCGTCGATCGGGATGCAGGGCGGCGCGTGCACCGCTCAGCTGACCTGCAACACGGGCCTGGTCTGCGCGGGGATGCCCGACCGCTCGAACAAGTGCGTGCCGGCGCCATCGCCCGGGACGCACGGCGGAGCGTGCATGGCGAACAACGCGTGCAACGCTGGCCTCATGTGCGCGGGGATGCCCGATCACACGAACAAGTGCATGCCCGCGCAGTGAGCGCTTCGTCAGGTCGTTGTCAGTTGACGGTGCTCTCGCACGGCGCGAGCTCGCACAGGAGGTGACTGACGTGACCGAGCGTGCGCTGCAGGCGGATCATCGGATCGCATGCCTCGAGCAGCTCCTGGCGCGCGTCGGCGTCCATGATCAGCGCGGCGGCGATCGCATCGGCACAGGCGCCCGGCGATTCGAACGTGCGGACGAGCTCGCGCAGCTGTGAGCCACCCTCGTCGATCACCTCGGCGAGCCGATCGCACAGCGACACGAGCTGGTTCTGGTGATCGCGGGCGTCGAGCGGATCCACCGCGGCGTCGCGCAGCTCGAGCGCCTCGACCATCCGGTACTGGCGCTCGGTGGAGAGCTCGCGCGCGATCTCGACGCGGGCCACGCCACGCAGGAGCAGGGCGAACCGCCCATCGGGCAACTCCTCCGAGCAGATGATCCGCCCCACGCCGCAGCGCTCGTAGACCGGCGGGCGGCCGTAGTAGGTGGACTCGTAGCCGGGACGGAGGCGGGCGACACCCATCAGGTGGTGACCCGCGAGACAGTCCCGGGTCAGCTCGCGATAGCGCGGCTCGAACACGTGGAGGGGCAGGAGGCCTCCGGGGAGCAGCACGCAGTTCGGCAGCGGAAAGATCGGCAGCGATGACAGCGCGCTCGGGTCGAAGGCGGTCTCGCGCATGGTCCGCATCACTCCTGATCGTTATCCGAAGATGTCGAGGCAGGAGCCGGTCATCGCATCCGGCGCTCCATATGGAGGCGGGGTGGCCAGGAACACGGCGGCGGCTGCGATGTCGTCAGGGCTCATGGCAGGCGTCGCTCCCGGCAGCCCCTCGCGGAGCATCGCCGTGTCCACACTGCCGGGGCAGATCGCATTCACGGAGACCTTAGCAGCGCGTAGCTCCTCCGCAAGGGCCCGGGTCAGGCCCACCACCCCATGCTTGGCGGCGCAGTAGGCCGCGAGGAGGGGCGTGCCTTCACGGCCGGCGATCGACGCGATGTTGATCACGCGTCCGCCGGACCGCGTCAGATCGACCAGGAACGCCCGCGTCACGAAGAACGTCCCGTCGAGGTTGACCGCCAGGACGCGACGCCACTCGGCATCCGAGATCGCGATGGTGGGCTTCCGCAGCACGGCACCGGCGTTGTTGACCACGACCTTGGCAGGCGCCATCGTCTGACGCACGAGGTCGGCCGCGGCGCCGACGGCCGCGGAGTCGGTGACATCGACCACGAACGGCCGAGCTCGCCCACCGAAGCTCTCGATCTCGGCGGCGACCCCGCCCAGCGCACTCGCATCGCGCGCCCACAGCGCGACCTCTGCCCCTGCCGAGGCGAGGCGGTGCGCGATCGCGCGCCCGATCCCGCGGCTCGCGCCTGTGACCACCGCCGTCACCCCCGCGAGCGGGCCGTTCACTTCTGCTTGTCCTTCTTGTCGTACTTCTTCAGCTCGGTGGGCTCGTCATCGCCGAGCTGCTTGCCGCTGCGCTGCGCGGCCATGTCGAGCGGATCGACGAGCGAGTTGTACGGGAATGGCACCGTCGCCGACTGGCACTGGAACGCGTTCGTGTTCTGGTCGTCCTTGATCGCCCACTTGTAGAGTGGGTCGTTCTTGCCCTCGCTGCCGTTGGTGCAGTCCTTGAGGTTCTCCCAGCCGACGCCGGCGATCTGGCTCCACACATCGTCGAACTCGCTCGGCGTCATGCCGCGGGCATCCTCCTGACGGGTGCCCTTGTCGTCCACTCGCCAGCGCTTGATGCGGGGACCCTGGTCGACGCAGTCCATCTGCACGCCGAGCTCGGCGCCCCCCATGTGGTGGGTCACGGTGTAGTTGATCGCGCGATCCTTGCACGCGAAGTTCTGCATCTCGCGGTTGGCCTGACTCTGCCGCCCGCCGCAGCCACCCACGGAGACCAGCCCACCCAGCACGATGAGGGCGGCGCTACGCATAGTCCCCGGCGAGCGAGGCGCGGAGCTCGTCGCTGCAGGCGACCCGCTGGCGGTAGTTCGGGTGATCGAGCTCGAGCTCGAGCGTGGTGCCCGGGGTCTGGAGCGCCTTTCGATCGTCCTCGGTCAGCGGGAACCGGAGGTACTGCACCGCGGAGATCTTGTCCTCCGTGGACCGGCCGGGCTCGAAGCCGGCGCGGATCGCATGCCCGCCGATGTGGAGGATGACGTGCTCGTCGAGGCCGACCAGCGCCCGCAGCTCTTCCTTGATCTTCTCGTCCTGAGGCAACGGGACGAACATCGTGGCCGCCAGCGAGCTGTCGGTGGGCATCAGCTGGTTGGTGAGCGCGATCTCCTCGGCGATCTGCTCGTCGCGCGTGAGGTTCTCGAGCCGGCAGATCTCCTCGATCTGCATCGTCAACGTCAGGCGGTTGTCGAACACCAGCTCGACCTTGTCGCCGAGGAACACGCGACGCGCGCGCTTGAGCGCGATCACGCGGTTTCGATAGTCGTCGCGGATGTGCGTGTAGATCGCGGGACCCTTGATGTCCAGACGCGTGATGGGGCGGACCAAGCTCATGGTGTCGAGGCCATGGTACCCGATCGTGGGCGGAGTGCAGCCGGCGTTCACGACCGCTGACCGACCGCCGAAACGACCACGGGCGCCCCGAGGGACGCCCGCTGCGCAGTCGACGTGGATGCGACTACTTCGTGTTGAGGCTATCGAGGCCCTTCTGGAACCGGCCGGCGTGCGAGCGCTCGGCGCGGGCCAGGGTCTCGAACCACTCGGCGATCTCCTCGAAGCCTTCCTCGCGGGCGGTCTTCGCGAACGCCGGGTACATCTGCGTGTACTCGTAGGTCTCGCCGGCGATCGACGCCTTGAGGTTCTTCACGCTGTCGCCGATCGGCTCGCCCGTGGCCGGGTCACCGACGCGCTTCAGGTAATCGAGGTGACCATGCGCGTGGCCGGTCTCGCCTTCGGCGGTGTCGCGGAACAGGCCCGCGAGGTCGGGGTGCCCCTCGACGTCGGCGACCTTTGCGAAGTAGAGGTAGCGACGGTTGGCCTGCGACTCGCCGGCGAACGCGTCCTTGAGATTTCCGTGGGTCTTGGTGCCCTTGAGCTCGGCCATGGTGCGACTCCTTTTCTTGGGCCGTTCGTACCATTGCCCCCGCCGACCAGCAATCGCTACGAAGCGCCGAGATACGCGGCCAGGACATCGACCATCTCGTCCATCATCGCGCGCGCGAGACCGCGCTGACCGGCAGGGATGTCGTTGCACAGGATCGCGAACGCGAGCGGGTGTCCGCTGTCGGCTGCGAGGTAGCCGGCGATCGTCACCACCTTGTCGAGCGTTCCGGTCTTGGCGCGCACGCGCCCGCGCGCCGGGTGACCATGCCAGCGCTTCGCGAGCGTGCCGTCGACACCACCGATCGGCAGCGTGGACACCAGGTCGGGCCCGATCCGGTAGTCCTTGTGCGCTGCGGCGAGCAGCGTGATCAGCTGGTGCGCGGAGACCTCCGTCGAGGAGAACAGGCCCGAGCCGTTGTCCGCGCGATAGCTCCCCGCGGGGAGGCCGATCGTCGCGAGGTAGGCGCGGACGGCGGTGACGCCATCGGCCCAGGTGGCCGCGCCGGGGGGCGGCCGGGTCTCCGCGCCGAGCGTCTTCAGCACGGTCTCGGCGACGTAGTTGTCCGAGGTCTTGTTCATGAACCGCAGCACGTCGGGCAGGGGCTGTGAATCGTGGACGGCGATGACCTTGGCCGTCACCGGCACCGCACCGACGCCGATCGACTTCTGGCGGATCGCGACCCCGTGGTCCGCGAGCGCGCGCTTGAACACCTCGCCGGCGAACCGGGCCGGATCGTCGACGCGGCGCCGCACGTCCCAGCTCCCCTCACCGGCGCGGATCTGCCCGCTGACCTCGATCTCGACGTGATCGCGCTTGGGCTTGGCCTCCACGCGGAGCCGGGTCCTGCCCTCGGTGACGCTCGTGACCTCGCGCTTGGTGATCTGGTAGTAGCCGCCGGTGTCGGGCTCGAGCGTCACGGTGGCACCACCCCCTGGCTCGGCGACGACGATCACGGTGATCGAGCTTCGCGCCACCCCGAAGCTCGCGACCGGGGCGCGAAAGCCGGCGCCCTCGCGCGGCTGCTCGTCGAAGTGCGGCGGCTCGACGATCGCGTCGAAGTAGCCGGTGTCGAGCACGAGGCGGCCCTCGATCGTGCGCACGCCGCGCGCGGCGACCTCGGCGGCGAGGGCGTCGAGGTGCGCGGCGGTGAGCATCGGATCGCCCTTGCCGCGCACGTAGAGATCACCTGCGATCGTCCCCGCCTCGTCGGGCAGCTCGCCCAGGACCGTGGTGCGCCAGCGGAAGCCGTTGCCGAGGGTGCCGAGCGCCGCGATCGAGGTCAGGAGCTTGGTGTTCGACGCGAGGTTCAGCTTGGAATCGGCGTTGCTGGCGAACAGCTCCTCGCCGGTGACGAGGTCGGTGACCGCGACGCCGATCTTCGCGCGCGCGAGCAGGGGCCGCGCGGCCTGTGCGCGGGTCAGGTGCTCGGTGAGCCACGGCTGCTTCGCGGCGGGGAGTGCCGGGGCGATCAGGGCGCTGCCGCTGCCAGCACCGCTGCCGTCGTCGTCCTCGCCGGGATCCGCTGCAGGCGCCGCAGACCCAACGGCCTCGCCGCTGCCTTGCCCCCTCGCCGGGTGGGAGTGAATACTCAGCCCGACAACCACCACAACCACGACGACCGCGCCGAGCGCGACGCGGCCGACGAGCCCCACCAGCGACGATGCCCTGGAAGACACACCCACGCAGTTACGTTATCACGGCCGTGATCGCGTCCCTGACGTGCGCGTGCACCCCGAACCGCCGCCGCACACCCGACGACACCCTGGTCCTCGCGATCGAAGCGGCGATGACCTCCGCCGATCCGCGGTACGCGATCAGCAACTGGGACGGCAAGCTGTCCAAGCTCGTGTATCCGGGCCTGACCGCGGTGGACACCGCGAGCGGCGAGCCGCGGCTCGAGCTCGCGAGCAAGATCAGCTCGGTAGATCCGCTGACCTGGGACGTCGAGCTGCGACCCGACGCGAAGTTCTCCGACGGCGGCGAGGTCACTGCGGCCGACGTCGCCTACACGTACGGCTCCACGCTCGCCGCGGACTCGGACAGCCTGTACCACCGCGCGTTCGTCGAGAGGTTCGCGAGCGTCGAGGCGATCGGCCCGCGCCTGGTGCGGTTCCGGCTCAAGGATCCGCTCGCCACGTTCTGGACGGATCTCGATTTCGGGATCGTGTCGAGAGCGGGGAAGGGCGCAGGGCCGTACACCCTCGCAGAGCTGACGACCACGCACGTCGTCCTCGACCGCAACTCGACCTACTTCGGCGCGCAGCCGAAGGTCCCGCACGTCGAGATCAAGTTCGTGCGCGATGCGTCGGCGCGCCTGTTGATGCTGGTCGGTGGCTCGGCCGATCTGATCCAGAACGGCGTGCGGCTGGACCTCCTCGACGACGTCCGCACGCGCCCGCGCGTTCATCTCGAGAGCGGTGCGAGCGTGATCCTGACGTACCTGATGATGAACAACGTCGATCCGGTCCTGAAGGACCCGCGGGTCCGGCAGGCGATCGCGCTCGCGATCGATCGGCCTGCGATCATCGCCGCGAAGTTCGGCGGCCGCGCCGTGCTCGCCACCGGACTTCTCCCGCCGGGCCACTGGGCCTATGCCAAGGACGTGGCGCACTGGAACCGTGATCTGCCGCGCGCGAAGTCGCTCCTCGATGCCGCCGGGCTCACCGACCCCGATGGCGATGGGCCGTTGCCGCGAGCCAAGCTCGTCTACAAGACCAGCTCGGATGCGTTCCGGGTCTCGGTCGCGCGTGTGATCGCAGCCCAGCTCGCGGAGATCGGCCTCGACGTCGAGGTCAAGTCGTTCGAGTTCGCGACGTTCTTCGCGGACGTCAAGAAGGGCACCTATCAGCTCGCGTCGATGCAGACCTCGGACATCACCGAGCCCGACTACTACTTCATGTACTTCAACTCGACCCGGATCCCCTCGGCCGACAACCCCGATGGCGGCAACCGCTGGCGCTACGTCAACCCCGAGGTCGACCGGCTGACCGCCGTGGGCCGCCACGAGCTCGACCGGGACCGGCGCAAGGCGGCCTACCAGGAGGTCCAGCGCCTGGTCGCCGCGGACGTCCCGATCGTGCCCCTGTGGCACGAGGACAACGTGGTCCTATCCAATGTCGACGTGCAGGGTTACACGATCAGCCCGAACGCCCGGCTGGGGGGCCTGGTGACCACGTTCAAGGGCCCCGGAGGTCCGTGATCACGCTGGTCTGGGCCCTCCGGGGTGTGGTAAAGACCGCCCTCCATGGCCCAGGATCCTGCTACCGAAGAGCTCTTCCTCGGCATCGCGCACGCGCTGTTCGTGAACCGCCTGCACGTGCTCCGGCTCACCGAAGTGGTTCGCCTCGGCATCCGCCCGGACCCGCACGACCAGAACATGGAAGTGCCGGACGAGGTCGATCGCGAGCTGATCACGCAGGCGTTCGCCTACGTGCAGCGCCACTTCCCGCCGGCGTTCAGCGGCAAGATCGAAGCGGCCAAGGCGCGCTGGATCCGGCTCGCGTAGCGCGGGCTGCGGCCTGCAGTGCAGGCGCTCGCCTGCATCCGCGGTCGCACTGTCGGCGCTCCTACCGGTCGCGCTTCTTCGCTTCGATCGCCGCCCGTCGCGCGGCCAGCTCGGCTTCGAAGCCCGAGTCGCTCGGCGTGTAGATCGCTTCGCCGACGATCTCGTCGGGCAGGTAGTCCTCCGGGACGTAGTTGCCTGCGAAGTCGTGCGGGTACTTGTAGCCCTGACCATGGCCCATCCCGCGATCGAGCGCGGTCGAGCCGGGGCGGTAGCGCGCGGGCACCGGCAGGGCGCCCTTGTCCCGAACGAGCTTGCGTGCGGCGGCGTACGCGGTGAGCGCGCTGTTCGATTTCGGCGCGAGCGCGAGATAGGTCACCGCCTGCGTCATCGGCAGCACGCCCTCGGGGAGCCCGACCAGCTCCACGGCCTGCAACGCGCTGACCGCGACGACCAGCGCCTGCGGATCTGCGTTGCCGACATCCTCGCTCGCGAAGATCACCATCCGGCGCAGCACGAACCGCGGATCCTCACCCGCCTCGAGCATCCGGGTCATCCAGTACACGGCGGCGTCGGGATCCGAGCCCCGCATCGCCTTGATGAACACGCTGATCACGCCGTAGTGCTCGTCGCCGGTCTTGTCGTAGAGCAGCGTCTTGCCCTGCGCCGCCTCGGCGACGTGCTCGGCCGTGATCTGTGCGGCCGGCGTGTCCCCCGCCGCGCGACGTGCGAGATCGGCGGCGATCTCGAGCACCGAGTACATCCTGCGCGCGTCGCCGGCACAGGCCGCCACGAGCTGCGCACACACCTCGTCGTCGAGCGTGACATCGAGTGGCGCGAGGCCGCGTTCGCGATCGGCGATGGCGCGGCGGGCGAGGCCGCCGAGCTCGTCATCCGAGAGCGCCTCGAGCCTCACCACCCGCGCACGCGACAGGAGTGCCGCGACCACGCCGAAGCTCGGGTTCTCCGTGGTCGCGCCGATCAGGGTGATCGTGCCGGCCTCGACGTGCGGGAGCAGCGCATCCTGCTGGGTCTTGGAGAACCGGTGGATCTCGTCGATGAACAGCAGGGTGCGAGCGCTGAACTGGTCGCGGCGCTCCGTGGCCTTGGCCACAGCCTCGCGCACATCCTTCACACCTGCTTCCACCGCGGACAGGGCGATCAGATCGGCCCGCAGGGTCTCCCCCAGGAGCCGGGCCAGCGTGGTCTTGCCACTCCCGGGCGGCCCCCACAGGATGATCGACGGGATGGCACGGCCCGGCCCGAGGTTTGACAGGATGCGTCCCGGCCCCACCAGGTGGAGCTGGCCGACCAGCTCCTCCAGGCTACGTGGCCGCATTCGCTCGGCTAGCGGCTGCCCGACCTGGCGCTTCTTGGCGCTCTGAGCGAACAGATCCATCCAACCCCTGGATACCTCAAGGGGCGGGATCGCGCGAGGTTACCGGAGCGTGTCGTTGCGACCACGGACCCCCCGAATGGTGACGCCACACCCGGCCACCCGGGCAACCAGGACGGGGGGCCCGAACCTGGTTTCGGCCCGTTACCCCACCCCAGGCCGTGGCACGGACCCTGCTTTACCTGTGGTCACCATGCTGGTCGAGATCGTCTTTCAGTACCGCACCCTGATCGGGAAGTGCGATCTGGGCGTCGGCCTCGAGTGGGACGAGATCGAGCAGATCTCCGCGATCGAGGGCGCCTTCGCTCCGAGCGAGGACGACCAGCGCATGAAGAGCGGCCGCAAGTTCCGCCGCGAGGCGATCAAGCTCGACGTCATCATGCGCGGCGACCGGATCCACGACCGCGTGGAGCTGGTCGAGGTCGGTCCCGGCGGGTTCGTGGTGCGCCACGCACCGTTCGTCGCTCGCGGCGAGCAGGTCGAGATCCAGGTCGAAGATGGCGACAAGTCGTACCGGTTCCGCGCGCAGGGCGTGTGGATGAAGGACGACGGCGATGACTACAAGGTCGGCCTCGCGCTGATCGGGATGCCGGTGTGCCTGAACAAGGTCGCCGTCAGCCACCACGAGACCGACGCGATCGACGAGATCGCCGCGGCCGCCTAGCGATCGAGCAGGCGAGACAGCAGGTGGATGCTGCGTGGCGGCAGGGTCCCGCCACGCCACGCGAGCGCGCGCGTCAGGACCATCGCCTTGTCCGCGGTGGACAGGTGCGGGCGCACGGAGAACAGGTTCGCGCCGACGGCCTCGATCTTGTCGAGGATGCGCATCCCGCCGTGCCACGTCAGGGCGAGCTCGACCGCGAGGTCAGCTCCGACGAGATCGACCAGCGGCCGTGCGCGTTCGAACAGCGCACGGGTGCGGGCGACCTCGTAGCGGACGAGCGCATTGACGGCGGGCGTCGCTCGACGCGCGGCGATGTCGGCCTCGGTGACGCCGAAGTGGCGGAGATCCTCGGCGGGCATGTACACCCGACCGCGCTCGAAGTCCGCGGGGATGTCCTGGATCAAGCGGGCGACCGCGACGGCCGACGAGAGATCCTCGGCATACGCATGCAGCTCGGGCGCGCGGTAGCCGCCGATGTACAGGAACATCCGGCCCATCGGCTCGGCGGACTGCCGCGTGTAGCTGCGCAGCTCGTCGAACGTGGAGTACCGTCGGCGCTCGAGATCGGTCCGGAACCCGGACAACAGCTCGGTGAACTCGGTGATCGGGACCGCGAACTTGTCGACGGTGTCGGCGAGCGCCACGAACACCGGGTGATCGGCCTGGCCGCGATACGCGAGGTGGAGCTGCTCCTCCCAGCGATCGAGCTCGCGCGAGCGGCGGCCCTCGTACGCAGCCTCGTCCGCGAAGTCATCGGCGACGCGCGCGAAGGCGAACAGCGCGAAGATGTGCTTGCGCAGCAGCGAGCGCGCGAACATCGAGGCCACCGGATAGTTGTGGTGGCGGGCACGGACCAGCGCCTCGCAGTAGCGATAGCAGGCGTCGAGCTCCAGCGACGGGGGCAGCGGCACCGCGAGGGCGGGGGATCGAAGGACGCCGAGGCGATGGATCACGGAGTCTCCTTTAGCATGGGCGCGCCTGCGAGGCGCGCGAACACCTCGCGGGCGCGGTCGGCCTTGACGTCGCCGGTGGCGGCGAGCTCCGCGGCGACCCGGTCGACGAGATCGCCGGTGGCGCCGGCGGCGCGTGCGAGGCCGCGGGCGTGAAGGGCCATGTGGCCGCGCTGGATGCCCTCGGTGGCGAGCGCCCGGAGCGCGGCGAGGTTGGTGGCGAGGCCGGCGGCGCCGCACAGGGCGGCGAGGCGATCGGCGGTGTGCGCACCTGCGAGCTCGAGTGCGAGGCGCGCGCCGGGGTGGACGTGCAGCGCGCCGCCGACCGTGCCGACGGCCAGCGGCATGACCAGCTCGCCGTCGAGGCCATCGCCCGTGGGGCGCTCGCGCCAGACAGCGAGTGGACCGTACTTGCCGCCGAGCGAGGCGAAGGCGTGGGCGCCGGCCTCGACCGCGCGCCAGTCCTGACCGGTGGCGACCAGCACGGCATCGACGCCGTTCATGATCCCCTTGTTGTGGGTGGCGGCGCGATAGGGATCGAGCTCCGCGAACCGCGAGGCGGCGGCGATCGCCTTGCGGACCTCGGGCCCGGCGGCGTCCTCGCTCGCGAGCAGCGCATCGTCGATCGAGCAGCGCACCGTGACGGTGCGGCCATCGGTGAGGTTCGAGAGGATGCGGAGCCCGGCACGCCCTCCAGCGATCGCGGCGGTCCGATCCGCGAGCGCCTCGCACAGCGTGTTGACGAGGTTCGCGCCCATCGCATCGCGGCAATCGACGTGGAGGTGCACGACGAGCACGCCCCCATCGGGCCCGGCCGCGGTGAGGGTCCGCACGTCGATGGCGACCGGGCCGCCGCCGCGATCGGCGAGCCGCGGCACCAGGCGGCGCGCCTCGGCGAGCAGCTCGGGGCCAGCTGCTCGGAGCGCGCTCGCGCCGGCGACGACGTCGGCGACGTTGGTGATCTGGATCTGGCCGATCATCACCGGTGCGGTGAGCGTGGTGACAAAGCCGTGCGGTCGCGCCATCCGGGCCGCGTTCGACGAGGCCGCGACCACGCTGGGCTCCTCGATCGCCATCGGGATCAGGGTCTCGATTCCATCGACGACGAAGTTGACGGCCACCGCGAACGGCAGCGCGTAGACGCCGATCACGTTCTCGATCATCCCGTCCGCGACGTCGAGCGACAGCGCGCCCGGATCCACCGCCGCGAAGCCCTCGGCCGGCAGCCCGGCCAGCTCGCGCAAGCGGCGGCGGCGCTCGAGGACGCCGAGGCGGTAGAAGCCGGTCAAGCGAGAGGAGCGGGGGGACGACACGACGGGGACCCTGGTGTTTACGACGCGGCTGGGCGTAAGTCCACGCCCGCCTCGTCGACGGAGAGCCGCAGGGGCTGACATCCGCATTGGATGAGCGCACGGGTGGCGCCGGTTACATCCGCGGTGCTCGGGATCACGGCGATCCCGATGTCTCCGCCCCCCGCTCCGGTGGTCTTCGCGGTGCCCCCGAACGCCGCCATCGCCGACCGTGCGGCCGTGACACACCCGGGGACCAGGGCAACTCCCGTGGCGAGCGCCAGGCGGTCGGTCGCGACCGCGGCGAGCCGGAGCGCGGCGAGCAACGCCACGCCCGTGCCGGCCAGGTGTGCGCGCGCCACGATCGCCGCGCAGGCTGCGCGCGAGGCCTCCGTCACCGCGCGCAACGCCGCCTCGACCTCGACGGGGTGCTCGGCGCGCGCGGCCGCCACGGCGGCGACCAGGGTGGCGGTGTCCGCGGACACGCCGGTGAAGAACGGCAGGAGCAGCACGCTCGCGGGCCAGGCGCCGCGGGTGATCTGCCCACCGGCGAACACGATCGTGCCGCCGTGCACGGCCGCGGCGATGTCCGCGCCCGAGCCACGCGCGCCGCGCAGGCCTTGTGCCGCGGCGTGGGCCGCGCTCGCGATCTCGAGCACCTCACGCACGTCGAACGTCCCGGCATCCGCGAGCGCGAGCGCGGTCGTCGCCACGGTGACGGCGGCACTCGAGCCGAGCCCGAGCTTCTGCGTGCCGTCGTAGAACGCGCTCGAATCGACGGCGATCTTGGTCGCGGCCGCGACGCTCGGGTCGTCCTTGCCGCGCCGTGCCGCGAGCTCGTCGGCGACCGCGACGAGGAACGGGGAGCTGCCGGCGGGGACGGGGCCTCGCGCGTAGGCGACGACCCGCCGATCGACGGCGATCACGAGGGCCGGCGCACCGTCGAGCACGGCGTACTCGCCGGTCAGGATCAGCTTGCCGGGCGCCGTGGCCGTCATGGTGTTCACGATGGCAGCCCGGTGTGGAGGCAGCGTGGATCGAATGTGGAGACCTGGTGCAGACGCATCACGTCGACACCGAGACGGGCCCACCGGGCGCCGACACGATCACCTCGCTGGCGATCGGGCGGAGCGCCGCGGCCACCGCCTCTGCGTCACCTGTCGAGGTCAGGACCTTGACGTGCGGACCCGCGTCCATCGTCGCCCACGCAGCCTTGCCCCGCGCGCGGAGCGCCCGGACCTCGGCGAGCAGGGCGAGCGTCGTCGGCTGCCAGTAGATCACGGCGGGGCGCGCCGCGATCGCCGAGGCATGCATCGCGAGCGCGTTGGCCTCGGCGATCGTGCCGAGTGCGACGAGATCTCCCGACGACAGCGCACCCTCGGCGGCGGCGAGATCGTGTGGCACGAGCTCGAGCCACGCCTGGTACAGCGGCGAGGTCTTCGCGGTGTGATCCATCGCGTCGCGCGAGCCGTGCGTCTTTGGCGCGCCGCCGCCCACGATCGCGATCACCATCCGCACGCCTTCGGTGAGCGAAGACGTCATCGGCTCGGCATAGCAATCGCTGCCATCGGTGGCGTGCCCGGCGTGCATGCGGACGAACCCGCCGTAGACCGAGCGCGCGGCGGACCCCGAGCCACGACGCGCGAGGATCGAGAGCTGGCGCGGCGAGGTGACGAGGCCGGCCGCAGTCGAGGCGGCCACCGCGAGGGCGGCGAACCCCGAGGCCGAGGAGGCGAGCCCCGACGCCGTGGGGAAGTCATTCGTGCTCGTGACCCGCGCCCGTGTGGCGAGCTTGGCCTCGGCGCGGATCAGATCCAGAAAGCCGCTGGTGCGCGCCGTCTCGGCGGGGCCCGCCACGGCACCGTCGAGCACGAGCTCGTCGGTGGAGAGCCTTGGATCGAACGTGACGGTGGTCTCCGTGACGAGGGCGCCGAGGGTCAGCGAGAGCGAGCCCGCGGCGGGGAGGTTCTGCTCCGCATCCCGCTTGCCCCAGTACTTGACGAGGGCGATGTTCGCGCACGCGCGCGCGGTGGCCGTGCTCACGCGGCCGTCCCGGCGCCGCCGCCGACGGTCGCGACGAAGCCGGTGACGCCGACGTTCTTCCACTCGGTGAGCACCGCCTGCTCTCGCTCGCGCGGCGCGATCGCGATCACGGCGCCGCCGCCGCCCGCGCCGGTGAGCTTCGCGCCGTACGCGCCCGAGACCCGGGCGGCCTCGCAGAGCGAATCGAGCTGCTCGGTCGACACGCCGAGCTCGGACAGCAGGTCGTGTGCGCGGTTCATCGCGGCCCCGAGCCCGACGAGATCCTTGGCGAGCAGCGCGGTGGTGCCGGTATCGGTCAACCCGCCGAGTGCGCGCAGGCGCGGATCATCAGCGGAGCTCGCGGTCGCCTCGGCCACGCGCTCGACCATCGCCGAGGTCGTGCGCGGGGCACCACTCGGACCGACGAGCACGCGCAGAGTGGGGCTCGCGAACGAGCGCAGCCCGGTGGTCTTGCGGAACACGCCGATGCCGCCCGCGATCGCGAGGGCGACGTCCACGCCGCTCGGCTTGCCGTGCATCAGCGCTTCGCTCGCGGAGGCGGCGGCGGTGATCTCGCGCGCATCGAGCTTGCGCTTGGCGTGCGTCAGCAGCGCTCGCGACACCGCGACCGCGAGCGCCGCCGAGGAGCCGAGGCCGGCACCGGGCGGGATCTGCGCGTCACCGACGAGCGAGACCGTGGGGCGCCCGAGCCCGAGCGAATCCACGATCGCGAGCAGCGAGCGCGCGACGGGGTGGTCATCGGTCGCCGTGACCTTGAGGTTCCACGCGGGGATGTCGATGCGGAGCGATCCGCCCGCGGGCGTGGGGACAGCCGCGATCGCGACACCGCGGTCGAGCGCCGCGGCGAGGGCCGGGAAGCCGTAGACCACCGCGTGCTCGCCGAGGAGGATGATCTTGCCGAGGCCGATCGCCGTCATGGTGTGGAGGTGGGGCTGTGGGTGGATCCGGGACCCGGTCCCGGCATCGGAACCAGGTCGTCGAGGAAGTCGCGCAGCGGTGCGCCGAGGTGACGCGGAGCGCGGGCGAGATCCGTGACGGCGGCGGAGCCGGTGAGCAGGCACACCGCCCGGATCGAGCCCACGATCTGCGCGATCAGCTCGGCGACCGCGGCCTGGCCGCCGGCGCGCTGTGCCCGCAGCATCGGCGCTGCCATTCCGCCGGCGCGGGCTCCGAGGGCGAGCGCGCGCGCGACGTCGTACCCGGTGCGCATCCCACCCGACGCGATCGTGACGAGGCCGGCCCGCGCACACGCGACGACGGAGACCGCCGTCGGCAGGCCCCAGTCCCACAACTCGGTCCCCAGCGCGGCGGCCTCGCTGCCCGCCGTGGCGCGCACTGCCTCGACGGCGACCCAGCTGGTGCCGCCGGCACCGGCGACGTCCACGGTGTGCACGCCGATGCTGGCGAGCGAGCGGGCCGCGGCCGAGGACAGTCCGCACCCGGTCTCCTTCACGACGATCGGCATCGGTGACGCGTCGATGATCCGGGCGATCCCATCGCGGACCCCCCGGAAGTCGCGGTCTCCCGTGACCTGGATCAGCTCCTGCCCGGGGTTCAGGTGGATCGCGAGCGCATCGGCGCCGATCCGCTTGGCGAGCTCGATCACGCGGGCGGCGCCCATCGCGAGCGCCTGCACCGCGCCGACGTTGCCGAGCAGCACCACGTCGGGCGCCACATCGCGGACCTGGTAGCTCGCGGTCAGCTCGGGATGCTCGTCCATCGCGCGCTGCGAGCCCACACCGAACGCCACGCCAGCGGCCTGGGCGGCGCGTGCGAGGTCGCGGTTGACGGCGGCGGCTTCGGCGGTGCCCCCGGTCATGCCCGTGATCAGGAGCGGCGCACGCAGGGGCCGACCGACGAGCTCGGTGTCGAGATCGATCTCGTCGAGAGACAGCTCGGGGAGCGCCTGGTGGATCAGGTGCACGTGCTCGAGCAGCGTGGACTTCACGAACTCGGCGCGGCCCGACGCCGCCACCTCGAGGTGATCGGCCTTGCGTTTCGCGATGTCGGGCTCGCTGGGGTCGCCGGGCACGAGACGTCTTTACCACGGACGCCGTCGATCACGGGCTCAGCCGTAGATCGCGTACAGGATCGCCGCCACAGCCCCGGCGACCACCACGAGGAACCACGGATCCCTCAGCATCGCCTCGGTGGGGCTATCGTCCTTGGGCCGCCACAGCGCCAGGACCAGGAACCGCAGGATCCCGAGCCCGACGAAGGGCGCGCTGATCACGAGCCGCTCGCTGCCGAACGTCCGCATCGTGTGCTCGTCCTGCGTGTAGGCGACGTAGGCCGCACAGGTCGCCGCGGCGAGGACATACATCGCGATCCGCAGTGCCGGGAGCGAGTACCCCACGAGCGCGGCGCGTGTGGCCTTGGGATCGCCGCTGCGCTCGGCCCATGCCAGCTCGTGCGCGCGCTTGCCGAAGCCGAGCAGGGTGGCGAGCAGGGCGGTGCAGATCAGGAGCCAGCCCGAGGCGGGGACCGCGATCGCCGCCGCGCCCGCGAGGACCCGGAGCAGGAAGCCGCTCGCGATCAGGCCGACGTCGAGGAACGCGATCTGCTTCAGCTTGAGGCTGTACGCCACGTTCTGGCCCAGGTACGCCGCCGCGTAGACGGCGAGCTTCCAGCTGATCGCGAAGCAGCCTGCGAGGGAGACCACGGCGAGGACCGCCGCCCAGGTCAGCGCCGCTCGCTCCGAGAGCTGGCCGGCCGCGATCGGACGGAACCGCTTGCGGGGGTGGGCGCGATCCGCTTCGACGTCACGGACATCGTTGAACGCGTAGACCGCGCCGGACAGCAGGCAGAACGCGAGGACGGCCGCGGCCGACCGCCAGACATAGCTCGGCTCGGTCAGGTGCTGCGCGAACACCAGCGGCGCGGCCACGAACACGTTCTTCACCCACTGCTGCGGGCGAAGCGTGCGAACGAGGCCGACCGCCGGGCTCACGCGGCGAGACGCGGCCGACGGCGACGGCGCAGGCCGACCAGCGCGGCGCCGACGAGCAGGAGCCCGCCCGCGCCGTTCGTGGTCGAGCAGCCGCCGCCGCTGTCCTTGGAGGCCGGGGACATCGACGCCGCATCGCCCTTGGTCGTCGCTGCCGCACCCGCGGGGGCCGGGGGATCGAACAGGAACTTCAGGTTGTCCTTCTCCGCCACGAACTCTTTGACGGCGTCGTGCGTGCAGCTCTGGATCTGCTCGCGCACGCAGGTGGCGAACACCTCCTTGCGACACTGCGCAGGGTTGCCGGCCTGCGGCGGCGTGGGGGCACCCGAGCCCGCAGCCGCGCTGCCGGACCCGGCAGACCCGGCAGACCCGGCGGCCGCGCTGCCTGCCTCGGCGGTCGCGCTGCCGGACCCGGCAGCCGCGCTGCCTGCCTCGGCGGTCGCGCTGCCCGAGCCAGCCGCGCCCGATCCGGCGGCGCTCCCCGATCCGGCCGATGCGGCGCTCGCGGATCCAGCCGCGCTTCCCGATCCCTCGTTGGCCGGAGCCGGCGTCTCGGGTGCGGGCGCGTCGCCGCACGCCTTGGACTTCTCCTCGATGCAGTCCGTGGGCTCCTCGAAGCTGATCATGCAGTTCGAGACCGCGATGAACGGCGCGCGGCAGCCCTCGCGCTCGCTCTCGACGTTGTGGAACGCGCACGAGGCGAGCTTCTTGACCACGGGCTTGCCGT
Organism: Myxococcales bacterium; assembly: GCA_016720595.1. Taxonomy (GTDB): domain Bacteria; phylum Myxococcota_A; class Polyangia; order Haliangiales; family Haliangiaceae; genus JABFXX01. The sequence goes on along the minus strand of JADKKI010000018.1, from coordinate 187,463 downwards.
CCTTACCGACGAGCTTCTTGGTCTCGAACTTCGGCTCGCCCTGTCCGAGCACGGGCTGCCCGTTCGGATCGAGCTTCGGCTTCATGTTCTCGTCGAGCTCGGGCTCGCCGGGCAGCAGCACCGGCGCCCCCTTGTCATCGAGGACCGGGGCCTCGTACTCGAGCGGATCGCCGGCCGCATCGACCAGCGGCAGCTCGCCGATCAGGATGATCGCGCGCTCCGGGTGGAGGATGTCGCCGTTCATCTGCTTGACGGTCCACTCCGCGATCGCCTTGTTCGCGCAGATCGCCTGGGCGGCGTCGACCGATTTCGGGTTCGGCTTGCAGGTCGAGACGTCGAAGAACAGCTGCTGGCAGGCCGTGAGGTCCTTCTCGAGCTCCTCCTTCGGCTTCTGCGGCGGATCGCCGGGCTTGGGATCTCCGATCTTGGGCCGGCAATCGGCGAACTTCCGGATCGTCGGCTTGTTCTCGATATCCTTGAGCGGGCGTCCGACCGCATCGACGAGCTGGATCTCCGCGATCGAGACCTTGCTCTCCTCGACACCGTTGGCCGCGATCTCGACGAGGTTCATCACCGGTGCGACGCGCTCGGCCTCCGGGACGACCGTCAGCGCCGGCACGTACGTGATCACGAGGAGTGCGACGATCATCGTTAACAAGAACGGGATCGTCGCCCACATCACCTCGGTGATCGGTCGGTTGAACTTGACGCTCGTCAGGAACAGGTTGAGCCCGACCGGCGGGTGCAGGTACCCGACCTCGAGGTTCAACAGGAAGATCACGCCGAGGTGGTAGGGGTCGATGCCGTAGGCGCGCGAGATCGGCGCGATCAGCGGCACCACGACGACGATCGCCGAGAAGATGTCCATGACCGTGCCGACGATCAGCAGGATCACGTTGATCGCCAGGAGGAACGCGATCTTCGAGCTGACGTGGGCCTGGGTCCAGGCGATCAGCTTCTTGGGGACCTCGGCGTTGACGATGAAGTCGGTGAGCGCAGTCGAACACAGGATGATGAGGAAGATCGCGCCGATCATCGCCATCGCCTCGTAGCTGATGGCCCACATCCCCTTGAGCTTGATCATCCGGTAGATCACGATCTCGAGGATCACGACGTAGACCACGGTGAGCGCCGCGATCTCCGGCAGGCCGAAGCCCTTGGCGAGCCCGAGGATCACACCGAACGGGATGAACAGCTCGGGCAGCGCGCGGAGGAAGCTCCTGCCGAGCTCGCCCATCTCGAACTTCTGCCGCGGCAGCTTCTTCACGACCGCGACCGTCACGGCGACGGCCGACAGCATGCCGACGAGCACGAGGCCGGGCACGATGCCCGCGAACAGGAACCGCTCGGTCGCCCACACGCCGAGCTTCTTCTCTTCCTCGGACTGGATCAGGCCGTAGACGGTGCCGTAGATGAACAGCGGCAGGGCAGGCGGGAACAGCAGGCCGACCGAGCCGGTGCCGGCGATCAGGCCCATCGAGAACCGCTGGGGATAGCCGTTGCGGACGAGCGCGGGCATCAGCACGCCGCCGAGCGCGATGATCGTGACGCCCGAGGCGCCGGTGAACACCGTGAACAGCGAGCACGTGAGGATCGTGACGATCGCGAGGCCGCCTGGCATCCAGCCGAGCATCGCGTTGGCGAACCGCACGAGGCGATCGGCGGTCTTGGCCTCGGCCAGGATGTAGCCGGCGAAGATGAACAGCGGGATCGTGGAGAGCACCTCGATCTCGTCGCGGCCGCTGGTGCCGAACAGCTTGTTGATCGCGCCATCGAAGCCGATCGTGAAGCCGCGGGCGGAGAAGTACGACCCGAGGGCGGTGCCCGCGAGCATGATCGTGAACAGCGGTGCTCCGCTGATGAACACGAGGGCGAGGAGGATGATGAGTAAGGTCTGCATATCAGTGCCCCGACCTCATCTTCTCGGGTGGCGTCTTGCGTCGGAGGATGTAGTCCACGTCGATGATCGTGTGGAGCACCGTGTGGAGGATGATCATGAAGCCGCCGATCGGGATCAGCCACGCGATGCGCACGCGGGAGATCAGCTTGTCCTCGGAGGCGAACTGCTGCTCGTTGGTGATGTTGTGGAAGCCCGATCGAATGAACAGGACGACCATGAAGATCACGAACAGCGACAGCAGCACCTTGAGGAACAGGCGCGCCCGCGGGGACAGCCGCCGCGAGATCAGATCCATCGAGAGGTGCTTGGCCTGGTGGCTGGCGAACGCGCCCGCGAGCATGGCGATCGCAAACGTGCCAGCGCGGATCACGTCGTCCTTGAACGGCACGTGGATGTGCGCGAACCGATCGAGCAGGGCGTGACTCGCGGCGGTGAGGATCACGATCGACATGATCGTGACCAGCACGATCTGCTCGGCGACGCCGATGCCGTTGTCGATCTTGCGGACCATCGCGGACAGCGGCCCATCGTCGGGATAGGTGATCGCACCGCGGAGGTCGACCGAGCTCGCCCGTGGCTCGGGCTCGATCGCCTCTTGCTTGCGCGTCGCCGGGATGTCGGCCTCGCCGGTCGGCACCGCATCCTTGGCTGACTTCGCCTCCGACCTTGTCAGCCTTGGCCTCGGCCTTGTCAGCCTTCGCCTCGGCTTTGTCGTCGGCCTTGTCAGCCTTGGCCTCGGCCTTGTCAGCCTTCGCGTCAGCCTTCGCCTCGGCCTTGTCAGCCTTCAGCCTTGGCCTCGGCCTTGTCAGCCTTGGCCTCGGCCTTGTCAGCCCGCGCCTCGGCCTTGTCGTCGGCCTTGGGCTCAGGCTTGGACCCCTCGTCCTCGGGTTCGTCGGTCACGGCCCAATCGTAGGGGCCACAGCGCGCCGCTTTCAATCCAGGGTGCCGAAAAAGCAAAGACCCGGAAGCATTTAGCCCCGGGCCTTCGAGTCGTCGTGGGGTTTCGCGTTACTTCGCGGCGGGGGCTGCGGGCGCGGCGGGCGCGGGCGCGGCCTTCTTGTTCTTCGCGCGGAACTCGTCCCGGTACTTGAGGACCGCGTCGAGATCGTCCTGCGAGTAGACCTTGCCGATCAGCTGCTTCTGGACCTCGAGCGAGTTCTTGGTGAACTCGTCGACCATGGCGACCGGCGTCTGGACGACGGTCACGCCCTTCTTGACCATCGTGGCCTTGGCATCCTCGTTCGCCTTGCGGATGACCTTGCGGAGCTTCTTCGAGCTCGCCTTGCCGATGTCCTCGAGGGACTTGGCGTCCGCGGGGGCCAGCTTCTTCAGCGACTCGAGCGAGACCACCGTCGCGCCGATCGCGAAGCTCATCGGCATCGAGGTCATGAACTTCACCTTCGAGTACCACTGCAGCGCCACGGCGGCGACCGGCGAGCCGTAGGCCGCGGTGATGCGACCGGACGTCAGGCTGGCGTCGACCTCGGGCACGCCAAGCGGCACGCCGTTGAGCGACAGCTTCTTGAACATCGCGCCGACCAGCTGGTCATCGCCCCACTGCCAGATCTTCTGGCCCTTGAGGTCCGCCAGCGACTCGATCTTGGTCTTCGAAAGGAAGTACACCCAGCCGACCTCGCCGCGATCGTTGAGCTTGAAGCCCTTCTTCTCGAACCGCTTCTGGAACGACGGCCACATCTTGTCCGCGACGTAGTCGACCTCCTCGGCGCTCGAGAACAGCATCGGGACCTCGAGCACGCGGATCGACTCGTCGATCATCGCGAGACCGATCGAGGTCACCGCGGCGCCATCGAGCTGGCCGAGCTTGATCTTGCGGACGAAGTCGCGCTCGTCACCCTGCTGCCCACCCTCGAAGTACTTGAGGGTGACGCGACCCTCGGTCTTCGTCTTGATCTCGTCGGCGGCCTTGTCGAGCACCGCCATCCACGGGCTCCCCGACGGCGCCAGGGTTGCGAGACGAATCTCGACGGGATCGGCGTTGGCCGGCCGTGCAGAGTTCGCGATCAGGCCGAGCGCGGCAACAGCACCTAGTCCCAGTACCTTGGTCATCCGGATCATTGGAAGAGCTCCTTTTCGTGCGAGAGATACCGCCGCGCCTTGCGATGCGCGACCTCGTTGGCGAGACGCTGCTCGGGCCACACCGACGGTGCGGTCTCGAGCACTTGCTTCAGCTGGTCGTGGAAGAACTTGCGGTCATTGGTGGCGAGGCCCACGCGGTACGCCATCAGCGTGCGCGCGAGCAGGAACTTGTTGTCGGTGACCTTCAGGGCCATCTCGAACATCGCGCGGCCCTTGTCCGGATCGCCACCGAGCGCCTTGCCGCGCGCGGTGTAGAGCATGCCGAGCACGACATAGGGCAGCGCGGCGTGCGACTTGTTCGCCGGGGGGCCTTGCTTGGTGTCGATCTCGATCACGCGGTTGACGATCGCCTCGACGGTGGGCAGGTACGCGATCATCTCGATGCGCGTCAGGTTGTGGTTGATGAGCGATCCGAGCGCGGCGCCGGCGAACAGGAGCGGGAACCGCTTGCCCTTGCCGGTGTCCTTGATCAGCTTGGTGACCACGTCCTGGTTGTCGGCGAAGATCTCCTTCTGCCAGCGGCTGCCGAGGGTCTTCAGCGAGTAGTTCAGGCAGCGCGTGAAGATGTGGGTCGCGCGCGTGTTGTTGTAGTCGATCGCCTCGAGGTCCTTCTTGAACTTCGCGACCTCCCAGTCGTCCTCGACGAACGCGGTGCCGTACTGGCAGTAGCCCTCGGTGAGGATCTTCACCAGGCGCTCGTTGCTGGGATCCACGATCCAGAAGCTCTCGACGGTCTTCAGGGCGCCCGGGATCGCCTGGCGCGCGAGCTCGTAGTCGGCCTCCATCTGGATGCTCGGCTGTCCGCGCTGGAGGACCTTCGACGTGGTGTTGACCGTGATCTTGCCGATGTCGCAGCCCGACGCCCCGACGGAGACGCTGGTCGCGAGTACCAAAGCTAGAAATGACGCTGCGCGCATGGACAGATGGTCCCCCTTCAGACGATGTCGCCGGCCCTGCATTCACCCTGGCCGTGCGGTGAGGCCGAACGCTAAGTCAGCGAAAGGCGAGAGTCAATCGACGGCGCGAGTGGAGTAGAGTGCCTTCCCATGAGGTTTCCCGCCGGCAGGCTCGTGCTGGCTGGCATCGCGCTGGTGGCCTGCGATGCCGGTCGGTCGCACGAACATCGCCGTGATCCGGGCGCCCTGGTCGTCGCCGAGGCGGCGGGAGTGATCGGCCTCGATCCGATCCGCGTGACCGACAGCGAGTCGATCGAGGTCGGCGAGCTGCTGTTCGAGGGCCTCGTCCGCTGGAAGCCGGGGACGACGGACATCACCTCGGGCCTCGCGACCTCGTGGAAGGCCGAGCCCGACGGGATGACCTGGCGGTTCGAGCTGCAGACCAACGTCTCGTTCCACGACGGCACGCCGTTCGACGCCAACGCGGTGAAGTTCTCGTTCGAGCGCCTGCTCGATCCCAGGCACCCGAACTACATCAAGGGTGAGGACGGCCGATACTGGCGGAGCCTCCTCAAGGACGTCGCGAAGGTCGTCGTGATCGACGCCCACACGATCGAGATCAAGACCTCGCGGCCGTACGCGCCGCTGGTCGGCGATGTCGCGATGTTCCCGATCGTCTCGCCGGCCGCGGTCGGGCGGTGGGGCGATGCGTTCAAGGATCATCCGGTCGGGACCGGGCCGTTCGCGTTCGAGAGCTGGACCCCCGGCGAGCAGGTGGTGGTCCATCGGTTCGATCGGTACTGGGGCAAGGCGCCCACGCTCGATCGCATCGTGTTTCGCGTGATCGTCGATGCGCGCCAGCGGCTGGTCGAGCTCGAATCGGGATCGGTCGATGTGGCCACCTCGATCCTCCCCGACGAGCAATCGTTCGTGGAGCTCCACCCGGACCTCGTCCTCAAGTCGACCCCCGGCAACGACATCAGCTACCTGGCGTTCAACACGCAGCACCCACCGTTCGACGACGTGCGGGTCCGCCGGGCGGCGAGCTTCGCGATCAACAAGGAGCCGATCGTCAAGCTGGCGTATCAGGGCCGGGCGATCGCCGCGGACGGCCCGTTGCCGCCGACGCAGTGGGGCTACCACAAGCCCGCCACGCGCTACCCGTACGATCTGGTCGCGGCCCGCAAGCTGCTCGCCGAGGCGATCGCGGACAAGCGGTTCGATCCCGACCAGGTCTACAAGCTGTACTCGCTGTCGACACCGCGGCCGTACCTGACGCAGCCGGAGCGGGTGGCGCGGTTCCTCCAGGCCGCGCTCGCTCAGGTCGGGATCAAGACCGAGCTCGTGCTCCAGCCCTACAGCGAACACAAGCGTGCGGTCGAGGCCGGCGAGCACGACCTCGCGGTGTTCGGCTGGGTCGGCGACACCGGCGATCCGGACAACTTCCTCTACGTGCTGTTCCACTCCGACAACGCCCAGGTCGGCGCTGCGCAGAACATCGCGTTCTACCGGGTGCCCGGGGTCGACGCGCTGCTCACCGATGCGCAGCGCGCGAGCGACGAGCCGACGCGCTCGGGCATGTACGCCGCGGTCCAGGATCGGATCGCCGCCGACGCGCCGTGGGTGCCGCTCGCGCACTCGGAGCTGGTGGTCGCCGCCCGGGCCGAGCTCGAGGGGCTGATCCTGTCGCCTCGCGGCCACCCGATCTATCCATTGATCCGCCGCGCGGAGCCACCATGAGCTCCGCGCGCCCCCGGATCTCCACCAAGGCGCCCGCCAACCCGCGGATCGTGAAGCCGGCGCCCCCGCCGAAGCTGCGGCTCCGCCTGCGCAGCAAGCTCGTGATCGCGATGGCGTTCGCCGGCCTGGTCCCGGTGCTGATCGTCGCCGTGCTGGCCACCCGCGTGATCCTGTCGAGCCTCGAGGCCGGCCTGCGCGACGATGCGCGCCGCCAGCTCACGGTCGGGCTCAACCTCGTCCTCCGTGCGGTGGAGCGGATCGGTGACGAGAACGTCCAGATGTCGGAGTCGCAAGAGCTCGCGGCGGCGATCGGGCAGGGCCCGGGCGCGCTCGAGGCCTGGATCGCCCACGAGGGCGTGCACGTCCCCTCCGCGCGCCTCCAGCTGATCGATGCCAACGGGCTCCTGATCTTCGATCGCGTGCTGGGTGGAGCGATCGCTCGGTTCGCCGACGTCGGGATCGAGACCCACGATGCGCTGGTGGCGGCCGGGCAGTCGTGGACGCGGACCGTCTCGCTGGTCGCGGTCGGGGATCGCGTCGTGGTCCGCGCCGTGTCCCCGGTGGTCGACGCCGGGCTGACGCTGAAGGGTGTGCTCGTCCTGTCGACGCCGCTCGATGGTGACTTCGCCGATGGCATCAAGGGCGCGCTGTCGGCGGACGTCCTGATCGGAGGCCTGTCGGGGCAGCTGGCGGTGACGTTCCGCTCGACGCTCGGCAAGCGCGCCGAGCCGCTGACGATCTCCGCCGAGGACCGCGTCGCCGCCCAGCGCGGACAGAAGGTGGTGCGCGGCGTCGATCTACCGACGGGGACCTACGAGGTCGCGATCACCGGCCTCCTCGACAACCAGGACCGGCCGATCGGCCTGATCGGGGTGGCCGTGGATCGCAGCCCGCTGGCCGCGACCAAGCGGCTGGCGATCCGCTCGTTGATCGGCGGCGGCGTGGGCGCCCTCGTGTTCGCGCTGGTGCTCGCGCTGTTCTGGTCGCGCCGCCTCGGCGCACCGATCGCACGCCTGCACCGCGGCGCCACGGCGGTCTCGCGCGGCGATCTCGAGCACCGGATCGACATCCCGGGCGGCGACGAGCTGACGGATCTCGCGACCGCGTTCAACCAGATGACGGTGACCCTCAAGGACAACCAGGCGCGCCTCGCCGCACGCATGCGCGAGATCGTCGCCCTCCACGACGCCGGCCGGGCGGTGTCGAGCGTCATCGATCTCGACTCGGTGTCGCGCAAGATCGTGGACGCGGTCGCGCGCACGTTCGACATCCAGCTCGCCGCGCTGTGGCTCGCCGAAGGCGGGGCCCAGCCTCGGTTGCGTGCCTCCGCCGCGCGCGCCCGCCGCCCCGATGTCTCGAGTGCGCTCGCCACCGACGAGGCGCTCGTCGCCGCCGAGTCGCTCCGTGCGCTCGCAGAGCAGGTCCAGAAGACCCGCCAGCCGATCCGCCTCGATCGCGCGGGGGACGATCCCTTGTACAGCGAGTCCGCGAAGAAGGCGGGCGCGCCCGGGCCCCTGGTCGCGCTGCCCCTCGATCGCAAGGCGCGCGTCGTCGGCGTGCTCGCCGTGGGACGGGCGGAGGATGCCCGCGAGTTCTCCGAGGCCGACTTCAATCTCCTCACCACGTTCGCGGATCAGGCGGGCGCCGCCGTCGAGAACGCGCTCCTGTACCAGGAGGTCCGCGAGGCCAGCGAGGAGCTCGAGAAGAAGGTGCGCCTGCGCACCGCCGAGCTCACGGCGATCAACCACGAGCTGGGCAAGGCGCTCGCCGATCTCCGGGAGACCCAGGCGCAGCTCGTGCTGTCGGAGCGGATGGCTGGTCTCGGCCTCCTGGTCGCAGGCGTGGCGCACGAGATCAACTCGCCGACGGCGGCGATCCGCGGATCGATCGATGGCCTCGGTGCGGCGCTGGTTCGCGTCGGTCGGCACGGCACCGAGCTGGCCACCCGGGCGAAGTCCCCCGACGTGATCCGGGCGATCACCGCGTACCTCGAGACCACGGCGCCGGGCCTCGCGGAGCGCCCGATGACCACCGGCCTGGTCGCGCGCAAGGCGGCCAAGGATCTCGTGACGGCGCTCGAGACCGCGACCCGTGGCGGGACCCCGATCTCGAACCTGCACGGCCTCGCCGCGGATCTCGCCGATCTCGGGGCCACCGTGGAGGACACGCGGCGGCTGATCGAGGTGCTCGGGCCCGAGCGGGATGGGGCCCTGGCGCGCGAGGTGGTGGCGGCGCTCACCGACCACGTCTACCTGCACCGCACGTCGTCGACGGTGCGGCATGCGATCGGGCAGATCCAGCGCATCGTGGGCGCGCTCAAGAGTTACTCGCACCTCGATCAGCAAGCCACGCGCACCGAGGCCGACCTCCACGAAGGTCTCGAGACCACGCTCGCGCTCCTGCACCACGCGCTGCGTGATATCGTCGTCGAGCGACACTTCGGCAACGTGCCTCGGGTGCCGGTATACGTGGACGAGCTCAATCAGGTGTGGACGAATCTGATCCAGAACGCGCAGCAGGCGCTCGCAGGCAGCGGCACGATCGCGATCGAGACCAGCGTCTCCGACGACGGTGCCTGGGCCGTGGTGCGGGTGATCGATGATGGTCCAGGCGTGCCGGCCGAGGCGCTTCCGCAGATCTTCGAGCCGTTCTTCACGACCAAGCCCAAGGGCGAGGGCACGGGGCTGGGCCTCGGGATCGCGCGCCAGATCGTCGACAAGCACGGAGGCGAGATGCGCTGTACGTCGCAGCCGGGTCGCACGGTGTTCGAGGTGAGGCTGCCGATCTCGGTCGCGAGGGTCACCACGTGAGTCGCCGCGAGGTGATCGTCTGCGTCGATGACGAGGAGGGCGTGCTCCGCGTGCTCCGCGCCCAGCTCGGCGCCCGGTTCGGCCACGAGTGCCAGATCGCGACCGCGCGGTCCGGCGACGAAGCCGTCGCGCTGTTCGACGAGCTGTCCCGGGAGGGCGAGCAGATCGCCCTCGTGATCGCGGACCAGATCATGCCCGGCATGAAGGGCGTCGAGCTGCTCGAGATCGTCGATCGCCGGCTACCGACCACTACCAAGATCCTCCTCACGGGCCAGGCCGGCCTCGATGCGGTGATCGAGGCGATCAACCGCGCGCACCTGAACCACTACATCGGCAAGCCGTGGGACGAGACCGCGATGCTGCTCGCCGTCGAGACGCTCCTGCGCACCTACCGGCTGGTCAACGAGAACCAGCACCTGATCGCCTCGCTGCAGGCCAAGAACCAGGCGCTGCTCGAGATGAACCGCGAGCTCGAGGCGAAGATCCACGAGCGCACGCACGAGCTCGCCGAGGCCAACACCCGGCTCGCGCAGCTCGCGGTGACCGACGGCCTGACCGGCCTCTACAACCACCGCCACTTCCACGAGCGGTTGACCCTCGAGGTCGAGCGCAGCCAGCGGAGCGGGCTCCCACTGTCGCTGTTGATGCTCGACGTCGATCACTTCAAGCAGTTCAACGACACGTTCGGGCACCCCGCCGGCGACGAGGTCCTCCGCCAGCTCGCTCGCGTGCTCGCCGACACCCGCCGCGCGAACGACGTGGTCGCCCGCTACGGCGGGGAGGAGTTCGCCGTGATCCTCGTCGATACGCCGAAGTTCACCGCCGCCAAAGTCGCGGAGCGCGTACGCGAGCGGATCTACGGCCACGACTTCTCCGAGGCCGCCCCGCGCGCGAGCAAGCTGTCGACCTCGATCGGGGTTGCGACGTTCCCCGACGACGGGGCCGATGCCGAGCACCTGGTCCGCGCGGCGGATACGGCGCTCTACGCCGCCAAGCGCGCCGGGCGCAACCGGGTCGTCCTGTCCAGCGAGGCCTTGTCGCACACGCCCGAGACCGCCGGCGGCGGCTGAGCCCTTTCAACCTACGTCCCCGACAACCTACGTCCGCGTAATGATAGGTTCGGCGCCGATGAGCGGCGAAGACATCGCGGTGATCGGGGCTGGCAGCTACGGCACGTGCCTGGCCGTGCTGTTCGGCCATCACGGCCACCGGGTCAGCCTCTACAACCGCAACCCCGAGACCTCGCGCGAGATGAACGCGGTGCGCGAGAACACGGTGTACCTCCCGGGCCACCGGTTGCCCGATTCGGTCACGGTGACGAGCGATCTCGAGGCGAGTGTCCGCGGCAAGCGGTTCGTCCTGGGAGTGACCCCCTCGCACGGGATCCGCGAGGTGCTCGGCAAGGCCGCGCAGTGGATGGATCCGGACACCATCGTGATCAACGCCTCGAAGGGCCTCGAGGAAGGCACGCTGCACACGATCGACGCCGTCTATCGCGACATCCTTCCGGCGCGGATCGCCGCGCGCGCGACGTACCTGTCGGGACCCACGTTCGCCGGCGAGCTCGCGGCGGGGATGCCGGCGGCGATCGTGCTCGCCGGCCGAGACGCAGATGCGACCAAGGAGGCGCAGACCGCCCTGATGGCGCTCAACTTCCGGATCTATGCCACCGACGATGTTCCGGGCGTGCTGCTCGGCGGTGCGCTCAAGAACGTGGTGGCGATCGGGGCTGGCATCTCCGACGGCTTTGGCTTTGGCTCGAACACGCGGATCATGTTGATCACCCGCGGCCTCGCGGAGATCACGCGGCTCGGCGTGCTGCTCGGCGCGCATCCCCAGACGTTCGCCGGCCTCTCGGGGATGGGCGATCTGGTGCTGACCTGCTCCGGCGATTCGTCGCGTAACCGGCGGGTCGGCCTCGCCCTCGGTCAGGGTAAGTCGATGGCGACGATCCTCGGCGAGATGAAGCAGGTCGCCGAGGGCGTGAAGACCACCAAGGTCGCGAAGGCGCTGGCCGCCAAGCTCGGCTGCGATGCGCCGATCATCGATGCGATGCACGCGATCATCCACGAGGGCGTGCCGGTCCGCGAGGTGATGACCCGGCTGCTCTCGCGCCCCCCGAGGATGGAACGCGACTGACGATGTTCGGCTACGTCCTCGACGAGATCTTCGGTGCCACCGGGCACCTCGCGCCCTCGGGCCACCCCGAGCGCCCCGCGCGCGCCGAGGCCGTGCGTGACGCGCTCCTGGCCGCCGGGATCGTGGGGCGCGGGCGCCAGATCACCACGCGGATCGCGAGCGACGAGGAGCTCGCCCGTGTCCACGGGGGCAGCTACCTCGACGACCTCACGCGAACGATCCCCGGCAAGACCGGATGGCTCGACGCCGATACGTACTTCTCCCCGGGGACCTGGAACGCAGCGCGGATGGCCGCGGGCTCGACGGCCCAGCTGGTGACCGACGTCCTCGACGGTGCGCTCGTGCAGGGCATCTCCGTGGTCCGCCCGCCCGGGCACCACGCCACGCGCGACCGCGCGATGGGGTTCTGCCTGCTCAACAACGTCGCCGTCGCAGCTGTCGCGGCGCGGGCGCGCGGTGCCGCGCGTGTCGCGATCCTCGACTGGGACGTTCACCACGGGAACGGCACCCAGGACATCTTCTGGGATGATCCGTCGGTGCTCTATCTCTCGGTGCACCAGTATCCGTACTACCCGGGGAGCGGCGCGCCCACCGAGCTCGGCGGGGCAGGGGCCAAGGGCGCCACGGTCAACGTCGGCCTGCCGCATGGCTCGGGCGATGCCGACTACGCGGCGGTGTTCGATCACGTGTTCCTCCCGGCGATCACGAAGTTCCGGCCCGACCTGATCCTGGTCTCGGCGGGGTTCGATGCGTTCCAGCACGATCCGCTCGCCGGCATGCGCGTGACCCACGATGGCTTCGCCGCGATGGCGCACCGGCTCCGGGCCCTCGCCGAGAAGCTCACCGGTGGGAAGATCGTCGCGGTGCTCGAGGGCGGCTACGATCTCGACGGGCTCGCCGGTGGCATGACGCGCGTGCTGTCCGCGTTCGCGGCGCCGGCATCACCGCTCCCGCCCGTGTCGCCGCTGCCCACCAATCCGGTCGCGCGCGCCGCGATCGAGGGGACGCTCGCCGCCCACGCCGCCGCGGGCGTGGCGATCCCGGCCGCCGAGGTGATGCCGTGAAGCGCCACCAGACCGCGGATCTCGAGCCCACCGCGTTCGGCGGGCGCTACACCCTGATGCGCCGGCTCGCGGTCGGCGGCATGGCGGAGATCTATCTCGCGCGTCAGGCCGCGATGGCGGGCTTCGAGAAGGAGGTCGTGATCAAGCGCCTCCGCGCCGAGCTGGCCGACGATCCGCGGATCGTGGAGATGTTCCTCGACGAGGCGCGGATCGGAGCGCTGCTCAACCACCCCAACATCGTCCACGTCTACGACGTCGACGAGCACGATGGCATCCCGTACATCGCGATGGAGTACATCGTCGGCGAGGAGCTCAACGAGCTGTGCCGGCGCGGGCTCACGCACGGGCGGTTCTTGCCGATCGAGCACGCCGTCGAGCTGATCCGCCAGGCCGCCCACGGCATGGGGTACTTCCACGCCAAGCGCGGAGGCGAGGGCACACCGCTCGCGGACCAGCCGCTCGAGATCGTGCACCTCGACATCTCGCCGACCAACCTGCTCGTCACGCAAGACGGCACGATGAAGGTCATCGATTTCGGGATCGCGCGCGCCCGCGGACAGCGCACGCGCGGCGACGTGATCCCCGGCAAGCTCTCGTACATGTCGCCCGAGCAGGCGGCCCGGTCGAGCGCGTCGCAGGTCGTCGATCACCGCAGCGACATCTTCTCGCTCGGCATCGTGCTCTACGAGATCACCGTCGGGCGCCGGCTCTACCGTGGTCCCGCGAGCGAGATCGTGCCGAAGCTCGTCAACGCCGAGGTCGAGCCGCCCACGTTCGCGCGGCGCGGCTATCCCGCGGCCCTCGAATCGATCGTGATGCGCACGCTCGAGAAGCACCCGGTCGATCGCTACCAGACCGCGTACGACCTGGCCGACGATCTGGAATCGTTCCTGCGCGACGAGCGGCTGCACTCGGGACCGGTCCGGATCGCGCGTTACCTCGACATGCTCACGCACGCGGCTGGTGGGCAGCGCCGCCCCGAGCTGGTCAGCGAGGCCGAGGCGCGCCGCGGCGATGGGGGCGACGACCTCGATTTCGATAGCCAGGTGTTCGATGGCTACAAGCCGAGCGAGGGCGCACCGGGCCCCGAGCAGGCGCCCGAGTGGGAGGACGCCGAGCAGCCAGAGGCCGACGTCGCGAAGGCGCTCGGGATGGAGCTCGCCGAGCTGCGCGCGCTGCGCACGCCGGTGCCAGTGCGGCCCGCGGGGATGGCGCCGGTGTCTGGCAAGGAGGCGAAGCGCACGCCGCCCAAGCCGGCCTCCGAGGACGAGGCCAGCGTCACGAACCCGATGGCGAAGGTCGAGCCCGACGCGATCGCCGACGCGCCGAAGCCGCGGGCGGTCACCGACGAGGGGGACGGTGAGCCCGCCGCCACCGAGGACGATCCGCCCACGGTCCCGATCACGCCGACGCCGATTCCCGGATCCGTCGCACGCCCACCGATGCCGACGCCGGTCCCGACGCCGGTGCCTGACGCCGCACCGATCGCACCCCGGCCGCCGCGGGCGCCCACGCCGATCCCGGTGTCGCCGAACACCGGTCCGGTGCCGATGGTTGGATCGGGCCTCCTGGCGCGGTCCACGCCGTCGAACTTGCCGTGGATCCTGGTCGCCGCGCTCCTCGTGGCAGTGGTCGGGCTCGTAGCGTATATCGTCATGAAGTGAAGCTCACCGTCGTCGCCCTTGCGCTGATCGTCGCGCCCGCGGGCTGCTCCGATCACGATCGCAGCGAGCGAGCGTCGGCGCAGAGCGAGGCACCTCGTCAACGCCGCGTGATCGAGCCGCCCGTCGGTGTCGTGCGCGCGCTGCCGCCGCACGCGATCCGGGCCAACAGCGTCGGGCCCTACAAGCTCGGCGAGAAGCTCTCGGACCTCCTGGAGCAGCTCCCGTCGGGGCCCCGGCTGGCCCTGTTCGAGATCCCTGGGCTCCTCCATCGCAGCCTGATCCGTGCCGAGGACAACGCGGTGTTGATCGGCGGTGAGCCGCAGGGCACCGCGACCTTCGTGGCCGTCGTGGGTGCCGAGGTCGCGCGCACCGAGTCGGGGATCCATGTCGGTTCGACCCGCGCCGAGCTGGTGGCGGCGCTGGGCCCGCTCGTCGACGAGCCCGAGCGCGCGCACGATCCGCGGCTCGTGATCCCGAGCGTGCTGCGCAACGCGCGCGTGGTCCTCGAAGCGGATCGGATCTCGGCGATCGCGATCGTCGGAGACGGCAGCTCGGCGCCCCCCGTCGCGCCAAGCCCGCCGCCGCGCGAGGGATGTCCGCGCCCGACCTCGACGGAGAAGGCGGTCGGTGCGTGCCTGACGGGCGCCGGCGAGCTCGTCGAGGTCATCGACAACGAGATCACGTTACGGCTGCCCGACGCCGAGAAGGCGATGGCCACGTTCAAGGTGCCGAACGTGGTGTTCGCGGCCCCGCTGCGAACACCCGAGGGCAAGGACGAGCTCGTCGTGATCACGCGCTCCGACGATCCGCAGCTACGGAGCTGGTCGTTGATCGCGTTCCGGTTCGACAACGGGAAGATCGCGAAGTCGATCGAGCCGACGGCCCTCTACCAGGTGTCGAGCTCGAACGCCCGCTGGATCGGCGCCGAGGTCCACGACGTGGATCTCTACCTGGAGCTGACGAGCCGTGCCGACACGATCGAGGTCGGAGGTCTCCTCACCACCCGCCCAGGTGCCGCAGCCACGCGCGATGTGGTCGTGATCTCGACGGTCTCCGTCGCCCGAAAGCGCGGGAAGGCCGTGGGCGAAGCCGCTGGCAGCGCCGAACCCCTCGATGCAGGCACGCAGACACGCGAGGGGAGCGGCAGTGCCGGCAGCGACCGCGCCAAACCCTGAGGCGCGGGCGGTGTCCGAACGTGTACCCCTTTGCCACCACAGGTTTTTTTCGGCACAATCAGCAGACGTGTCGTGCTCGGTTCCGCAGCGGCCCAGAACTCCCCACCGGGGAAGTCTGCGGTGAAGTTCCTGTGCGATCGTTGCAAGACTCGCTACTCGATCGGTGACGACCGGGTCCGCGGCAAGATCCTCAAGATCCGCTGCAAGAACTGCGCGAACGTGATCACCGTTCGCGAGGGCATGACGGATGCGGACGCCGCCGCCGAGCCCGAGGCGCCGCGCCGCAACGTAAAGCCCACCACGATCTCGCCACCAATCGCGGCGAGCACTCCGAGCTCGCTCCCGACCGCGGCTGTGGGCAACGGTGCGGCCGTTCGCCCGCAAGCGAATGCTCAGCCCGGTGTCCCGAATGGCGCGCTCGGCGCAGCCTTCGCCTCGGCGATGACTCGACCGCCGCCGGCGCTCGAGGAGGAGTGGTACGTCTCGATCGACGGCGATCAAGAAGGCCCGTACTCGCTGGTCGAGGCACAGCGCTGGATCTCCGCGAAGGCGTTCGATGCCGACCTTCACTGCTGGAGCGAGGGCTTCGACGACTGGCTCCCCGTCGACAAGGTCAGTCACTTCCGCGGGCTCCGCAAGAAGCCCGCGCCGCCCGCCGCGCCGCCGCCGTTGCCACGCGCGACCGGCGGTGTGCCGGCGCTGCGCGCGCAGGCGCGCCCCGCGGTGGAGGAGGAGCCCAAGCCGCTGTTCGCGGCGACCATGGCCTCGCTCGAGAAGAACGCCTCGGGATCCTCGGCCGCGCTCGGGATGCCGGCGCCTGCGATGTCGCGACCGTCGGCCACACCGCCGCGTGGCGAGCCGCGCTATCCGTCGCCGATCGGTGGGACGCCGTCGATCCCGTCGATCCCGTCCGGCATCCCGTCGATCCAGGCGCGGACCAACGGCTCCGCCACGGGCCCGGCAAAGATCCCGTCGGTCTCCCCGCTGCCGACGCCGCCATCGACACCTGCCGTGATGCCGGGCGCGAAGCCCGCGCTGCCTGGACCTGCGCGCGTGCGGCCCGAGACGCGTCCGGGCGCCGGTGCCCCCGCGGCCGTGTCCGGGTTTGACGTCGGCGATCAGGCAACGCAGATCGAAGCGCCGCCGTTCGAGCAGGAGGCCCAGACCAAGGCCGAGCCGGTCGCCTCGAACGTCCGGAACAGCAGCGACCCGTTCGGCAAGGGGCTCGGCCGCGACTCCGGTCCGGCGAAGGCGATCACGCCGCCGGTGTTCGAACCGCCGGTGCCTGCGCCACAGGTACCCGCGCCGCGGCTGGCGAACGCGGCGATCACCGACGAGTCCGAGGATGACGACGCCGATGACAGCCTCTCGATCGGCGAGGTGTCGCGCGTGGTCAAGCTCGCGGATCTGGTGAAGCCAGCGCCGAAGAAGCCCGACGCCCTCAGTGCGGCCGCCGCGCAGCGCCGCACCGGTTCGAGTCCCTCACTCCAGCGCACGGGCGCCATGGTGAAGCTCGGCAACACCGCTGCGGTCGCACGGATCGAGGATCCCGGCTTTGCGCCCAACGGCATCGCGGCCGATCCGTCCGCGCCCGGCACGGAGATGGCGATGGTGCCGGCCCCGGTGGCGCACAGCCACAAGCGCGGCATGATCATCCTGATCGGCGTCTCGGTGGTGCTGCTCGCGGGCGTGATCGTGGCCGTGGTGATGCTCGCCGGCGAGGACACCGTCGACAAGGGCCTCGGCCGCACCGACACGATCGACACCTCGCGCCCCGACGATCCGCTGCGCCCCCGCCAGCCCGGCGAGACCGGAGGCTCCGCCGGCTCGGCGGTCGCGACCAATCCGTTCTTCCCGACGAAGGTCCCGGTCAAGCGCCCCAACACGGGGAGCAACGGCACGAACACCACCGGCTCCAACACGAACACCAACCCCGAGCTGCCGACCGGCGATTCGCTGACGCCCGAGGACATCGACAGCGTGTCGAAGAAGTACTCGAGCGGCACGCAGCGCTGCTACATGCGCTCGCAGAAGGGCGTCGAGGCGATCACCGTCGGCAACGTGAAGTCGATCGGCGCCACGCTCACGATCGCCAAGGACGGCGCGGTCACCGAGGTGGTGTTCACCTCGCACGGCGATGACAGCCTCGGCAAGTGCCTGAACAACGCGATCCGCGGCTGGCGATTCCGCCCCTCGCCGGGCGGTCGCTACAAGATCACGCTGGCGTTCGTCGCGGAGTGAGCTCGGCGGCCACGTCCGCGAGGATCGTTGCTGCGGCATCGACCTCCTCGGCGGTGGTGTCGAGCCCGAACGACAGGCGCACCATGCCGGCGTCCTGCGCGAGCCCGAGTGCGGCGAGGACTGGGGACGGCTTGCTGTCGCGCTCCGCGCACGCCGATCCCGTCGAGAGATAGACCCCACGACTCGACATCACCGTGCGCAAGGCGCTCGCGGGGACGCCGGGGATCCCGATCGCGAGGATGTGCGGTGCGCGGCGCTGATCGGGGACGAGCTTGCGGTGCGCGACCCCGCGCGCGTCGAGAGCGGAGGTCACCCGCCCCGCGAGCTCGAGCCACCGCGTGCGTGCGTGCGGGAGCGCGGCGATCGCGCGCTCTGCCGCGAGCCCGAGCCCGGCGGCGCCGGGTGCGTCCTGGGTGCCGCCCCGTAGGCCCTTCTGCTGCCCACCGCCCACCCACAGTGGCTCGAGGACCACGCCGGCTCGGAGCCACAACGCGCCCGTGCCCTTGGGGCCGTGGAGCTTGTGGCCGGCGATCGCGACCGAGTCCGCGCCGAGCGCGGTGACATCGAGCGCGACCTTGCCGAAGGCCTGCGCGGCATCGACGTGGAAGTGGCAGCTCGGCGCGCGCTGCTTGACCGCCGCGATGATCGCCGCGACCGGCTGCACGATGCCGACCTCGTTCTGCACCATCACGATCGAGACCACGCCGGCGTCCGCCGCGGCGTCGGCCACGACCTCGGGATCGAGGACGCCGTCGGGCCCCGGCGCGACCGTGACCACGCGCCGACCCTGGTCGCCGAGCCGCGCCGCGACGGCGCTGACCGCGGGGTGCTCGATCGACGACAGCACGATGGTGCCGGCCTTGACGTGCGCGGCGCCGAGCACCGCGAGGGCATCGGCCTCGGTGCATCCGCTCGTCCACACGATGTCGCCCAGCTTGCCGCCGGCGTCTCCGAGAGCCGCGAGCAGCCGGAGGCGTCCGGTCTCGATCTGATCACGCGCGGCGGCGCCCTGGGGGTGAGCGGCGCTCGGGTTGCCCCACGCCGTGCGCATCACCTCGGTCATCACGGCGAGGACCTCGTCGGTCACGCGGGTCGAGGCGGCGTTGTCGAGGTAGATTGGCTGGATACCCACCCTAGGCGTCTACCTCCACTTCCCGTGGTGCCGCAAGCTGTGCCCGTACTGTGACTTCGCGGTCGAGGTCGGCGAGCCTCCGCACGACGTCTATCTCGCCGCGATCCTGGGCGAGCTCGCTGCGCGCGCCCGCGACTTCCCGGGGGAGCTGGCCTCGATCTACCTGGGCGGTGGCACCCCGTCGCTGTGGCGGCCCGACTGCATCGCCACCGCGATCGAGGCGATCACCGACCACTACCAGGCGCGCCCGCGCGAGATCACGATCGAGGCCAACCCGAGCGATTGCACCGATCCAAACCTGGCGGCGTGGCGAGCGGCGGGCATCACGCGGATCTCGATCGGCGTGCAATCCCTCGAGCCGCAGGTGCTGGTCACCCTCGGACGCGATCATCGGTTCGGGGACGGGCGGAGCGCCGTCGAGAGGTCGCTGGCCGCCGGTTTCACGACCTCGGCGGACTTCATCCTCGGCACGCCGGGCCCGGCGGGCGTGGGCAGCGAGGTCGAGACCTTGGGCGCCGATCACCTGTCCGTCTACGAGCTCACGATCGAGGAGCGCACCTCGTTCGGGCAGCGCGTACGTGATGGCCGCCTGACGCCGCTCGACGAGGACACGCTCGCGGACCTCTACGTCGCCGTGCACGAGCGCCTGTGTGCTGCGGGGTTCGAGCACTACGAGATCAGCTCGTATGCCCGGCCGGGGAAGCGCGGGGTCCACAACAGCCTGTACTGGGAGGGTGCGGCGTTCCTCGGGCTGGGGGTGGGAGCGGCGTCGCTGCAGCACCTCCCGGGCGGGGCAGGGGTGCGGGCGACCAATCCGCGCCGGGCTACCGCCTATCTCGCGGCCCCGGGAATCCCCGCCGAGCGCGTCGAGATCGCCGCCGGGGAGATGGCGATCGACCGGCTGTGGTTGGGCCTGCGGACGTCCCACGGGGTCGCCGAGGCCGATCTGGGGCCGATCCTCGCCGACGAGCTGGTCTCGGGCGGGCTCGCCGAGCGCCGGGAAGGGCGGATCTGCCCGACTCTCCGCGGCTTTCTGATGGCGGATCGGATCGCAGGTCGCATCGTGCAATCGGCGGGTGATCTTGTAAGCTCGTCGGACGGATGAGCGGAGCCGACCTGTCCAGGCGTGCGCAGAAGATCCTGCACGCTGTGATCACCGAGTACCTGCATGGCGGGGACGCGGTGGGGTCGCGCACGGTCACCCGGCGCCACGATCTCGGGCTGTCCCCCGCCACGGTCCGGAACGTGATGGCGGATCTCGAGGAGATGGGCCTGCTCGAGCAGCGACACTCGTCGGCCGGTCGTGTGCCCACGCCGACCGGGCTGCGGTTCTTCATCGATAGCCTCCTCAAGGTTCGTGGCCTATCGGCGCGGGAGAAGGAGGAGATCCGCGAGCGCGTGGTCGCCCCCACGCCCGACGAGGTGGTGCAGCGCGCCTCGCGCCTGCTCTCCGATCTCACGCAGCATGCGGCGATCATCATCGCGCCCGATCCGGACCAGCAACGGCTCGGCCAGATCGAGTTCGTGCCGCTCCGCGATGGCAAGCTGATCGCGGTCCTGGTCACCACCGACGGGCGGATCGAGAACCGCCTGATCATCGACGAGGTGGATCCGCGACGCCTCGAGAGCATCCACAACTACCTGAACCAGCTCCTGTCGGGGATGACCATCGACGAGGTGCGCGAGCGGGTGATCCGCGAGCTGGGCGAGGATAAGAACAAGTACGACCAGGCGATCTCGGCGGCGCTCCGGCTCGGTCACGCGGTGTTCGTGGCACAGCCCGATCGGTCGGCCGACGTCCTGATCTCGGGCCAGTCGAACCTGCTCGACGATGCGCTCGCCCAGGACCGCGCGCGAGATCTCCTGAAGACCCTCGAGGACAAGGAGACCCTGGTCCGCCTGCTCGACCGCACGCGGCATGCCGAGGGGCTCCAGGTGTTCCTCGGGGCCGAGACCTCGATGTCGGGCCTCGCGGGCAGCTCGGTGGTGGCCGTGTCGTATGGGCCCGAGGACATGCCGATCGGCGCGCTCGCGGTGATCGGACCGATGCGAATGAACTACGGAAAGGTGATGTCGGTCGTGGATGTCACCGCCGAGACGGTCTCGCGGCTGCTCGCCGAGCTGCAGTCGTAGCCGCCGGGCCTGTCCACGGTGGCCAAAGCTGGTTATCTTCCCGCTGAGATGAGCGGAGACCCCAGTCAGTCAGACGATCCTGTCGCGCCCCCCGCTGCGGGCGGCGCAGATGATAGCGGCCTGTTGCCCATCGAGGTCGAGGCTCCCGCTGCCGCCGCGACCGAGGTGATCACGGATGTCGCCGCCGAGCCGAGTCCCGAGCCGGGTCTCGAGCCGGGTCTGAACGCTCGGATCACCGAGCTCGAGGCCAAGGTCGCCACGCTCGAGAAGGAGAAGAAGGACAACTGGGACCGCTATCTCCGGTCCGCCGCCGATCTCGAGAACCTCCGCAAGCGCCAGAAGCGCGAGGCCGAGGACGCGAAGTTCGAGACCAAGGGCAAGGTCCTGAAGGAGATGCTCCCCGTCGTCGACAACCTGGAGCGGGCGATCGAGCACGCGGTGCAGGCCTCCGAAGACAAGCACCCGATCGTCGAAGGCGTGCAGCTCGTGCTGCGCCAGTTCACGACCGCGTTCGAGCGGCTCGATGTCACCCAGGTCGAGGCGATGGGCCAGCCATTCGATCCGAACCTGCACGAGGCGATCTCGCAGCAGGAGAGCGACGCCGCACCGGGCACCGTCGTCCAGGTGTTGCAGCGCGGCTACAAGTCCGGTGATCGGCTGTTGCGCCCCACCCTCGTGGTGGTGGCAAAGGCCAAGAGCGCGGAATGAAGGTGTCAGCTCGATGAGTCGCGTCGTCGGGATCGATCTTGGAACCACGAACTCGTGCGTCTCGGTGATCGACGGCGAGGGAGCTGTCGTGATCGCGAACTCCGAGGGTGCGCGCACCACGCCGAGCGTCATCGGCTTCGCGCAGTCCGGGGAGCGGCTGGTCGGCCAGGCGGCCCGCCGCCAGGCGATGACCAACCCCGAGAACACGATCTATGCGGTCAAGCGGCTGATGGGCCGCAAGTACGAGGACGAGGAGGTGCAGCGTCACCTGCTGACGTGCCCGTACGAGATCGTCGCCGCCGAAAACGGCGACGCGCACGTGCGGATCCGCGGGCGCGACTACTCGCCGCCGGAGATCTCCGCACTGGTTCTCGGCAAGATGCGCCAGACCGCGGAGGACTGGCTGGGCGATCAGGTCACCGAGGCGGTGGTCACCGTCCCGGCGTACTTCGACGACGCCCAGCGCCAGGCCACCAAGGACGCCGGCCGGATCGCGGGCCTCAACGTGCTGCGGATCGTCAACGAGCCGACGGCGGCCGCGCTGGCCTACGGCGTCGAGACCGAAGGCGCGCAGCGCGTCGCCGTGTATGACCTCGGCGGCGGCACGTTCGATATCTCGATCCTCGAGCTCGATGATGGCGTGTTCCGCGTTCGCTCGACGGCCGGCGACACGTTCCTCGGCGGCGAAGACTTCGACAACGCGATCGTCGAGCACCTGCTCGCCACGTTCGCGGCGGCGAACCGGGGGCTGGATCTGCGCGGCGATCGGATGGCGCTCCAGCGCCTGAAGGAGAGCGCGGAGAAGGCGAAGATCGAGCTGTCGAGCGCGTTCCAGACCGAGATCAACCTGCCGTTCCTCGCGGCGGGCGCCGATGGGCCACGCCACCTGCAGACGATCATGGAGCGTGCGCAGCTCGAGGAGCTGGTGGAGCCGCTCGTGCAGGCGTCGTTGCAGCCGTGCCTGCGCGCACTGGGGGATGCCGGGTTCTCCCCCGAGGACATCGACGTGGTGATCCTCGTCGGTGGCCAGACCCGCATGCCGCGGATCCAGACGCTGGTCGCGAACATGTTCGGCAAGGAGGCCAGCCGCCGGGTCAACCCCGACGAGGTGGTGGCGATGGGCGCCGCGATCCAGGGCGGCGTGCTCACGGGCGAGGTCCAGGAGGTGCTCCTCCTCGACGTGTCGCCGCTGTCGGTCGGCGTCGAGACCGCGGGTGGGGTGTTCACGCGTCTGATCCCGCGGAACACGGCGCTCCCCGCGCGTGCGACCGAGGTGTTCTCGACCTCCATCGACAACCAGCCGTTCGTCAACGTGCACGTGCTGCAGGGCGAGCGCGAGATGGCGCAGGACAACAAGTCACTCGCGAACTTCGAGCTGACCGGGATTCCGCCCGCACCGCGTGGTGTGCCGAAGATCGAGGTCGCGTTCGACATCGACGCCGACGGGGTGCTCAGCGTCTCGGCACGCGATCACGGCACCGGCCGGGTCCAGCGGATCACGGTCACGCCGTCGACCGGCCTGTCGGAGCACGACATCGAGCGCCTGGTCAACGAAGGCAACGAGATGGCCGAGAGCGATCAGGTCCGCCGGTTGATCGCCGATGCGCGGAACAAGGGCGACGGCCTCCTGTACTCGTCGGAGAAGGCGATGGCCGAGTTCGGCGCGCTGTTGCCCGAGGAGGATCGCGACTTCCTGATCGGCGAGCTCGCGGAGTGTCGGGCGGCGATGGCGACCGATGACCTCGCGATCGTCCAGGACGCGGTCGACCGTCTCGAGGTCTCGGCGCAGCGGATCGGTGAGGCGATCTACGCCGCCGCAGATCCTTCGGGCGGCTCGGGGGGCTGATGGCCCGCCGGAAGCGCGACTACTACGTGGTGCTCGGTGTCTCGCGCGATGTCAGCGAGCTCGAGATCAAGCGCGCCTTCCGGGAGCTCGCCCGCAAGTACCACCCCGACGTCAACTCCGACGACGCGGGCGAGAAGTTCCGCGAGATCAACGAGGCCTATGCCGTGCTGTCCGACAAGGATGCGCGGGCGCGCTACGACCGCTGGGGCCACCCCGACGACGGGTCGGGTGGCCTCTCGGCCGTGGTCGACGCGGCGCAGGACATCATCAACGACGTGTTCCGCCGGCGAAAGTCCAAGGCCAAGGGCAAGGACATCCGCTACACGCTCGAGATCACGTTCGAGGAGGCGGCGTTCGGCGTCAGCAAGACGATCACGCTGCCGGATACGACGAACAACCGGCCGCGCGAGCTCACGGTCGTGATCCCCGCGGGGATGAAGGAAGGCACGGTCAAGACGATCAAGGGGGAGGGCGAGCAGGGGAAGGGCGGCGCAGCGGCCGGCGATCTTCATGTCCAGATCCGGATCGCCGAGCACGTGACGTTTCGGCGTGACGGGCTCGACGTCCGCACCGATCTGACGATCACGTTCGCTCAGGCCGCGCTCGGCGACGTGCTCGAGGTCCCCACGCTCGATGGCGACGTGAAGATGCGGATCCCGCCGGGGACCCAGCCGGGTGGCGTGTTCCGGATCCGCGGGCGGGGCGTGCCGCAGGCCGCAGGAAAGCACGCGCCGCGTGGCGATCACCTGGTCACCGTCCAGGTCCTGGTCCCCACCGAGCTGACCCCGCGCCAGCGCGAGCTGATCGAGGAGCTCGCACGCAGCGAAGGCCAGGAATCCGACCCGGGCGGCGGCCCCGGCAAGAAGCGGCGCCTGCTCGATCGGGTGCGGTCGCTGCTCGACGAGTGATGGACGAATGATGCGGCTGCTCGCGCTGGTCGTGATCACCGCCTGCGGCCCCAAGGCGCCGCAGGGTGCGTGGGTCGAGCACGAGGATCCCGGGCACGCGACCCACGCGACCAGGCACGAGGGCAGCGCCGGCGGCACGCTGTCCGTGAACATCGATGCGGCACAGATCGACGAGCTCGATGAAGGCTCGGTGCTCGCAGCCCTCCAGCGCGTCGGGGATGCCGCGCCGGCCGCGCGCCTCGCGCTGCGCGCCGCGCGGCTCGCGTATCACCGCGGTGACCTTGCCGAAGCGCGGGCGCTGATCGCACGT
This sequence comes from Myxococcales bacterium, assembly GCA_016720595.1. Classification (GTDB taxonomy): domain Bacteria; phylum Myxococcota_A; class Polyangia; order Haliangiales; family Haliangiaceae; genus JABFXX01. The sequence continues at coordinate 162,700 of JADKKI010000018.1, read as the reverse complement.
GCGAGCTCAGCGGCCGATGAGGCCAGCGTCCACGCGGAGCTGGCGGGGCTCGCCACCGCGCTCGCCGCGCCGCCCGTGCAGCCAGGGGTGGTCGCGGTGTTGCTCCCGCTGAGCGGGCGGTTCGCGGCGATCGGCTCCGAGCTCAAGATCGCGATCCAGCTCGCGCCGGCGACCGGTACCAGCTGGCTGTTCCTCGACACCAAGGGCGAGCCCGACGGGGCGGTCGCGGCCGTCGACGCGGCGGTCGCCCAGGGGGCCGTCGCGATCCTCGGGCCGGTGGGGCAGCGCGAGGGGCTCGCCGCGGCGCGCGCCGCGTCGCTGCATCAGGTGCCGATCGCGCTGCTCGCACCTTCGGACGGCGGCGATCCGGCGGCCGGCGTGTTCCGCCTGGTCGATTCCCCCGCCGACGAGGGACGCGCCGCGGCGCGGCTCGCCGCCGAGGACAGCTTTCCGACGGTCGGCGTGTTCGCGCCTCGGGATGATCTCGGGGGCGAGGCCGCCGAGGCGTTCGTCGCCGAGGCCCAGCGGCTCGGGCTCGCGGTGACGGGGCAGGGCACGTACGATCCGACGAGCGGCGATCTCGAGGCGGACGTGAAGACGTTCCTGAACCTGATCCCGGCGCAGAATCCGCGGCTCGCGGCGCACCTCGCGAGGTCCAAGACCACACGGCTCGGGTGGACGACGTTCTCCCCCGACATTGCGTACTCGCTGCTCTACCTCCCCGATCGCTACGATCGCGCGGCGGTGGTCGCCGCGTTCCTGCCGTACTTCAACGTCGAGCTCCGCACCACCGAGTTCCCGGATCCCGATCGACTGCGGCGGAAGCACGGCGGGCACCTGCCGCAGGTGGTGCAGCTCGTCGGCGGTGCCGGCTGGAATCATCCCTCGCTGCCGATCCGCGGTGGCGAGGCGGTGCAGGGCGCCCTGATCCTCGATGCGTTCATCGGCGACCTCGGTGGCGACACCGGTGCGCAGTTCGCGGCGGCGTTCCTCCAGCGGGCGGGCCGGCCGCCGAGCAGCGCCGCGGCGCAGGCCCACGATGCGGCGCTGCTGGTGGCGCGCGCGCGGCAGGAGGCGGCGCTGGCCCGCGAGCCCCGGGCGGCCCTGCGCGCGGCCCTGTCCCGCGGCAAGCTCGATGACGGCGCCTGCGGCCCCGCGGCGATGGGGGTCGACGGCGAGCTCGCCCGCGCTCCGAATATTCTCGAGGTCCAGGGCGATCAGCTGATCACGGCGCCGTAGGGTAAGCTGTCGGCTCGTGCGCGAGCCGTGGCTGAATCTGGCGCTGTTCGCCGCGTGCTGCGTCACCACCTACGTGGCGGGTGGGCCGTACCACGCCGCCACGTTGATGGGCATCCTGGCGTGCCACGAGGCAGGGCACTACTTCGTCGGGAAGTACCGCGGTGTCGAGACGTCGCTCCCGTTCTTCATCCCGCTGCCGCCGTTCATCTCGTGGGGGACCCTCGGCGCCGTGATCGGCATGAAGAAGCCGATCGGCGACCGCAACATCCTGTTCGATGTCGGGGCGTCTGGGCCGATCGCGGGCCTCATCGTCACGATCCCGTTGTTGCTCATCGGTCTGTCGATGTCGCCCGTCGGGCCGATCGAGCCGGGGAGCTCCCTCGAGGGCAACTCGATCCTGTACGCCTTGCTCAAGTACGCGGTGTTCGGGCAGTGGCTCCCGGGCGGCGGCGTGGATGTCCAGCTCCACCCGATGGCGCAGGCAGCCTGGGTGGGCCTGCTGGTCACGGCGATCAACCTCATGCCGATCGGCCAGCTCGACGGTGGCCACATCGCGCGGGCCGCGCTCGGCGAGGCACACGAGCGGTGGTCGGAGCGGCTCAACCTCGCCCTGCCAGCGATCGGCCTGGTGATCGGTGGGGTGATGTTCGTGACCGCGCGTGGCGCGGGCAAGGACGTGGGCGAGGCGGTGCTCTACGCCAAGGATGGGGTGATCCCGTGGCTGATCTGGGCGGTGCTCCTGGGGGTGATGCGCCAGCGAGCCGGGGAGTACCACCCACCCGTGGATGACCAGCCGCTCGATGGGAAGCGTCGGGTCGCGGCGATCTTGATGCTGGTGATCTTCGTCCTGATCGTGACCCCGGTCCCGTTTCGCTCCGCGTTGTGACAGGATCGGACCGTGCGGCTCGAATGCCCGTCGTGTCACCAGGTCGTGAGCCCTGCGCTCGCCATCAACGCGGGCGACGTCGGGATGACCTGCCCGTCGTGCGGCACGGGGATCCCCGCGACCGCGATCGCCGGCGCCGAGACCGATGACGAGCTCGCCAGCACCACGCCGATCCCGCGTGTGAAGGAGCTCGCGGACGCGGCCACCGCTGCCGTCGAAGCGAAGCAGGCGGAGACCCGCCCGGCCGTGGTGACCGCAGCGGCACCCGAGGTCGATCGCTGTCCGAAGTGCGAGGCGGCGCTGCGACCCGGGCTGGCCGCATGCGCGACCTGTGGCCTCGCCACGTCGCGGATGCCGACCTTCACGAGTGAGCGCGACACCTCGGTGCCGGAGGCGATCCGAGCCGCATGGGATCAGGTCGTCGAGAGGTGGACCGACGAGGCGCGGCACGACGCGCTGTTCCGGCTGGTCGCCGAGCGAGGTGAGTACGGCTGGGTCGCCGCCCGCTATCGCGAGCAGGCGAGGGAGCGCGACAACGACGCGATCGCGACCAAGCAGATGGAGCGAATCCGCCGCGCGATCGAGGCGACGCTCCTGGTCAGTGCGACGGCGCGAGACAAGCCCGCGACCACGCCGTACAAGAACCTCCTCGCGCTGCTCGTGGTCCTGATCATCGTGCTGGTGGTCGGCATGGTCTACGTGTTCGTGAAGGCGCGGAGCGCGCCCGACGCGCCGCCCGAGGCCGTGCCCATGTCCCCTCGTCCCCAGGTAAGGTAGGGTTCACCGTGGCGCAGGTCGACTTCACGGAGCGTCAGCTGACGCTGAAGCTCGTCTACTACGGGCCGCCGCTGTCGGGAAAGACGAGCAACCTGCGCGCGCTGCACGGCATGGTCGATCAGCTCAACCGCGGTCGGCTGATGACGCTCGATACGCGCGATGACCGGACGCTGTTCTTCGATCTGTTGCCGATCTTCTTCCGCGCGTCCGGGTTCTCGTTCCGGATCAAGGTCTACACGGTGCCCGGGCAGCCGGTGCACGAGGCCACGCGCAAGGTCGTTCTCGCGGGGACTGATGGCATCGTGTTCGTGGCGGACTCGCAGCCGGATCAGCGCGAGGCGAACCGGGCCTCGTGGCAGAACCTGGTCGCCAACCTGGCATCCCTCGACCTCTCGGAGGTGCCGGTGGTCGTCCAGTACAACAAGCGCGACCTGCCCGATGCGGTCGCGCTCGACCAGGTGGATCGGTTCGGAGACCCCGCGCGCAAGCTGGAGGAGGCCTGTGCCAAGGCCGGCGCGGGGGTGGTCTCCACGTTCTTCGAGCTGGTCGCCCGGACCTGGGAGCGGCTCGATAGGGACCTCAAGCTCGCGGAGAAACTGGGTATCGACGGCGCTGCATTCGGGCGAGCCCTTGCCGAGCATGTAGGCGTAACAACTGATAGAATAGGGGGGTGACGCGAGGCTCGACGCTCGACGATCCGATCGAGCTAGCTCGCCTGGTCCCCGCGGTGGAGCTCGGCGAGCTCGTCACGGCGATCGAGCGCGCGCTGGGGGCCCGGCTCGCGATCTACGATCGGAGCGGAAGGCTGCTCGCGGGAATGACGGGCGACGATCCCGTCGAGCGCACGATCGACCACGAGGGCGAGCCGCTCGCGAAGCTGGTGGCCTCGGGGGCGACCGCCGATGCGGCGATCGCCCTGGCGACCGACACGCTGGGCCTCCTGGTCCACCACGCCCACGCACGCGAGCTGGCGGCCGCCACCCACGAGGAGGCGATGCGGGTCACGTTCGGGGAGCTGACCGAGCACAACCAGCGGCTGCAACGCGCCGTCGCCCGGCTCGAAGAGCTCGATCGCTTTGAAGTCGAACTTCCTCGCCACGATGTCGCACGAGCTGCGCACGCCGCTGACGTCGGTGATCGGCTATGCCGAGATGATGGCGGAGGGCCTCGCGGGGGCGGTGTCGACGGAGCAGCGGGAGTACCTGACGACGATCCTTGGCAAGGCAGATCAGCTGCTCGGCCTCATCACGTCGGTGCTCGAGGTGTCTTCGCTCGAGAGCGGTCAGCTCGCCCTCGAGCGTGGTCAGCTGTCGCTGGCGGACGTCGTCGCCAGCGAGGTCGCGACGTTCCAGCCGCAGGCGAGCCGGCGCGGGATCGAGATCCAGCTCGACGCACGTGGTGACTCGGTGGTGATCGGAGATCGCCGCAAGATCCGCCAGGTCGTCTCCAGCCTGCTGTCGAACGCCGTCAAGTTCACCCCCGATCGCGGCAAGGTGGGGGTCGAGGTCCGCCAGGGGCCGCTCGCTCCGGGACCCGCGGCGGACTCCACGGTCGCGGTGCAGCTCGTGGTCTCGGACTCGGGCATCGGCATCTCGCGTGAAGCCGTGGCGAAGATCTTCGAGCCGTTCTTCCAGGCCGATTCGTCGTCGACGCGGGCGTTCGGTGGCACCGGACTCGGGCTGACGCTCGCGAAGGCGTACGTCGAGGCTCACGGCGGCAGGATCTGGGTCGACACCACGCCGGGCGCAGGCTCGACGTTCGTCGCGACCTTCCCGATCACGGAGGGCCGGTCGTGATCGGCGAGCTGTCGATCGCGATCCCGCTCGCCGTGATCTGCGTGCTCGGCTCGGCGTTCTGCTCGGGGACCGAGGTCGCGCTGTTCTCGTTGCGGCGCGTGGAGCGCGAGCAGCTCGCGCACTCGGATCGCGTGGTCGATCGCCGGATCATCAAGTTGCTCGAGAGGCCGCGGAGGTTGATCGCCAGCGTGCTGATCGGCAACGAGGCGTTCAACAGCATCCTCGCCATCCTGTGCCTCTCGGTGGTGCTCCGCATGTGCGTCGGCACCACGCCGTGGGCGATCGGTGGCATCGCGCTCGCCGTGGCGCTGCCGCTGGTCGTGTTGATCGCGGAGGTGACCTCGAAGACGCTCGCGGCGAAGGCACCGATGACCTGGGCCCGGGTGTGCGTGATGCCGCTCGCTCTGTTCATGGTGATCGTCACGCCGGTCCGCTGGGTGGTGCAGGCGATCACCGGCGTGCTGCTCGCGCCGTTTGGGGAGGCGGTCCGCACGCGCCCCGCGCGCGATCTGGCCGAGGACGAGTTCCGCAGCATGGTCGATGCCGGCGCGGCGCAAGGCCAGGTCGATGCCCGCGAGCGACGCCTGATCCACCGCGTGTTCGAGTTCTCCGACAAGAAGGTCGGTGACGTGATGACGCCGCGCGAGCGGATGTTCGCGCTGTCGTACGACCTGCCGATGGGGCGGATGGTCAAGGAGGTCGCGGCGCGTGGGTTCTCTCGGGTTCCGATCTACCAGAAGTCCGTCGACAACATCCGCGGCATCCTCAACGCCAAGGACCTGGTGAAGATCAGCATCGGGCAGCCCACGGGACGCCCGCTCGGCGAGCTGCTCCACGAGCCCTTGTTCGTCCCGCGCACCACGCCGGTCAAGCGTCTGTTCCTGACCTTCAAGCAGAAGAAGGTCCACATGGCGATCGTCGTCAGCGAGTACGGCAAGGTGCTCGGCGTGGTCACGATGGACGATCTGCTCGCGCAGATCTTCGGCCAGTTCCGCGACGAGCGCGCCGAGCTCCAGAGCTCGATCCCGGGCCGGCCTCGCGTGCGCACGCCGGCTCCCGGCGTGGCGACCACACGTCCAGCCACCGATCCTGGAGCCCCGGTCGACGGCACCGGCCCGCGACCTCGGATGGAGGCGGAGGCCCTGGGAGGCATGGATGCCATGGATGCGATGGACGCTCGAGACCACAGCGTCCCGGTGTCCAAGCTGGATGGCTCCGATCTCAGCGGCCCGGTGCCACGCGTGGAGCCGACGCAGCGCGAGCTCAGCGGAGTTCTCGATCCGCCACCGCCGCCCCGGTTGATCCACCCGGTCGACGAGGTCACACCGCCCGCGATCGACGTCGCCGACCTGATCGCTCAGGGCGAGCTCGACCAGCGGACCGAGACGGAGAAGAAGTCGTCGTGATGACCACCTCCACCTTGGTGCTGGTGCTGATCACGTGCGTGCTCCTCCAGGCGTTCTTCGTCGCGGCCGAGGTTGCCCTGTCGGCCGCCGACCGCAACCGCTTGCACGAGCGCGCGATGGCCGGCAAGCCGGCGGCGAGCCGCGCGGAGAAGATGCTCGGGGTCCCGCAGGTCACGCTGGCGACCACCCTGGTGGGCGCGAGCCTCGCGCTCCTGGTCGGTGTGCTCGCGCTCGGCCTCGAGCTCGTCCAGCGCGGCTTTCACCCGCTGTGGGCGCCGGTGTTCGCCGTCCCACCGTTCCTCGTGCTCGGGCACCTCGTGCCCAAGCAGATCGTGCAGGTCCACGCCGACAAGATGGTCGACGGGTTATCCACCCCGCTGCGCTATGCATCGTGGATCTTGCGGCCCGCGGTGATCGTGGTCGGTGGGTACGCGAGCCTGCTGACGAAGATCACGCGCACCGATCGGAAGAAGGCGTTCGTCACTCGCGACGAGCTCGCGCTCCTGATCGAGAGCGAGCCGGAGACCGACAAGCCCGAGATCAGCGCCGACGAGCGGGAGATGATCGCGAACGTGTTCGAGCTCTCCGAGTACAAGGTCGGCGAGCTGATGGTGCCGCTCTCCGAGGTCACGGCGCTGCCGGAGGATGCGGCGGTGTCCGAGGCGGCGCTCGAGGTCGCTGACAAGCAGCACTCGCGGATGCCGATCTATCGCTCGCGCGTCGACGATGTCGTCGGCATCGTGCACGTGTTCGACATCCTGCAGGCCGCGGGAAAGAACGACGGGCGCGGCATCGCCGCGCTCGCTCACCCGCCCACCTACGTGCCCGAGACGATGAAGGCCAGCGATCTGCTCAAGCAGCTGCAGAGCGAGCAGACCCACCTCGCGATCGTCGTGGACGAGTACGGCGGCGCCGTTGGCATCTGCACCATCGAAGATCTGCTCGAGATCATCGTCGGCGACATCGACGACGAGTACGACACCGAGCCGTCGGCGATCCGCGCGGAGAAGCCAGGGATCTGGCGGATCGAGGCACGGACGAGCGTGGCGAGGGTCAACGCGGAGCTCTCCCTCGGGCTCCCCGAGAGCGAGGACTACGAGACCATCGCGGGCCTGCTGATCGAGAAGCTGCGCCGGATCCCCACACCGGGGGAGACCATCCCGGTAGGTGGCGTGCTGATCGAGATCGTCCAGGCAACCGACCGGGCGGTCGAAGCGGTGCGGATCAGCAAGAAGAAGAAGTGATCTTCGCGAATCCGTTCGACGGGGTGCCCGATCCGAGCGCGCGCCGTGCGGCGGAACAGCTGCTCGCGGAGCTCGCCGAGATGCGGCTGCCGTCAGAGGGCAAGATGTTCGGTGTGCTGGTGGCGGCCGGTGCCGCCGGAGAGCTGGTCACGTTGCGCGCGTTCTCCGGCATGCTCGAGGGGAGCTGGGAGAGAGCCGGGTTTGCGCCACCGCTGTTCGATCCGCGGGCGTGGGAGGCGATGTGGCCCGCGGGGCAGGCGCAGCTCCGGGCCCACGAGCTCGCCCTCCGCGCACTCGACGAGGATCCGGCGCGGCTCCGACGGCGAGCGCAGCTCGAGACCGCACACAGCCTGCGCGCGGCGGCGAGCGAGTCGCTGCGCGCGAAGCACCGTGCGCGCAAGGCCGAGCGCGCTGCGGCGCGGGCAGCTGGCGGAGACCTCGAGGCGCTCGCCCAGGCCAGCCGTGCCGACACCACCGAGCGGCGGCGGTTCGACGCGGAGCTCCCGTATGTGGCGCTCGCGGCGCGGGTCGCCGCGGACGATGCGGAGCGCGCGGCGATCGAGCAGCGCCGCGCCGACGAATCGCGAGCCCTGATGAAGCAGGTGCACGACAGCTACGTCATCACGAGCTATCGCGGTGAGCGACGCCCGTTGCGCGAGCTGTTCGCGCCGGGGGAGCCACCCGGCGGAGCCGGCGATTGCGCGGGGCCCAAGCTCCTCGGTCAGGCCTATCGCCTGGGCCTGCGCCCGGTGGCGATGGCCGAGGTGTGGTGGGGCCCGCCGCCCGCGACGGGGGGCCGGCATGCGGGCGTGTTCTATCCGTCGTGCCGGGGCAAGTGCGGTCCGATCTTGCCGTTCATGCTCGACGGTCTCGAGGTCGCCGAGCCGACCGTGTTCGGGGCGCGGCCGATCGGCGCGGAGCACCCACGCGTGGTGTTCGAGGATGCGCACCTCGTGATCGTCGACAAGCCGATCGATCTGCTGTCGGTGCCTGGCCGCAGTGGCGCGCTGCGCGATTCGGTGCAGACCCGGCTGCGCGCGCGCTATCCCGATGCGACCGGCCCGATCGTCGTGCATCGTCTGGATCTCGAGACCTCGGGCCTCCTGCTCGGTGCCAAGGATGAGGCGACCTATGCCGCGCTGCAGGCGCAGTTCGCCCGCCGGGAGATCGACAAGCGCTACATCGCCTGGCTCGCAGGGGAGGTCAGAGGAGAGCGCGGGACGATCGAGCTGGCGCTCCGCGGCGATCTCGACGATCGGCCACGGCAGATCGTGGATCCGGTCCACGGGAAGCCCGCGATCACGGAGTGGGCCGTGCTCGCGAGGGAGGGTGGCCGTACGCGGGTGGCCCTGGTGCCCAGGACCGGGCGCACGCATCAGCTGCGGGTCCATGTCGCCCACCCGGACGGCCTCGGCATCCCGATCGTCGGCGATCGCCTCTATGGCACGCCTGCGGACCGCCTGTGGTTGCACGCCGAGCGGCTCGCGTTCGTGCATCCGCGCACCGGACGTCGGATCGAGGTCGTCCGGCCAGCGCCGTGGTAAGCAACGGCCCGTGGATCACCAGCAGCTCCTCGACGTGCTCGATCAGGTGCGCTCCGGCGCGCTGAGCCCGGGCGATGCGGCGTCGAAGATCGGCGCGCTGCCGTACGCCGAGGTCGCGCACGCCGTGGGCTCCACGATGATCGATCACCATCGCGAGCTGCGCACCGGCGTTCCGGAGATCGTCTACGGCGCCACCAAGACGGCGGAGCAGGTGGCGAGTGCGCTGCGCGAGCTCGCGCGGCGGGCCGGCGGTGCGATCGCCACCCGGGTCGATCCGGTGAAGGCCGCCGCCGTGGCAGCGCTGCTCCCCGAGGTGGCGTTCCACGAGCTCGCGCGGGTGTGCACGCTGGGGACGTCGGGAACGCGGCCGGTGGCGGGCAGGATCGCGATCGTCTGCGCGGGGACCAGCGATCTGGCCGTCGCCGAGGAGGCCGCGCTGACCGCGGAGTTCCTCGGTGCGCCCGTGGTGCGGATCTCCGATGTCGGCGTCGCGGGCCTGCACCGGTTGCTCGCTCGCCTCGACGAGATCCGGGAGGCGGAGGTCGTGATCGCCGTCGCGGGGATGGAGGGGGCGCTGCCGTCCGTGCTGGGTGGGCTGGTCGATCGGCCGTTGATCGCGGTGCCGACCAGCGTCGGCTATGGAGTCTCGATCGATGGCCTGGTGGCGCTGGCCTCGATGCTGAGCGCGTGCGCGCCCGGGATCACGGTGGTCAACATCGACAACGGCGTCGGCGCGGCGATCGCCGCGGTCAAGGTCGCCCGGCTCGCGGTGCGACGATGAAGGGCCAACATCTGCACGTCGACTGCGCCAGCGGTGCGGCGGGCGACATGATGCTCGGTGCGCTGCTCGATCTGGGCGTGCCCGTGGAGATCGTCGGCGACGCCCTCGATGCGATCGGCGCCGGCCGTGCGCGGCTGCAGATCACGAAGGTCACGAAGCACGGGATCGCTGCGACCGATCTCAAGGTCGCCACCGAGGGCGAGCTCTTTGGCGCCAGGCGCCACGTGCATCCCGCGGCAGCGTCGCCGCCGCACGCCACCGGGCATCATCATCAGCACGCCCCCGATCACGATCACGATCACGCGCACGATCACGATCACGGGCACGATCACGATCACGATCACGGGCACGCGCACGATCACGGGCACGATCACACGCACGACCACGCCGGGCCGGCACGAGCGCACGACCACGCGCACTATCACTACGCCGATCTGCGTGCGCGGCTGGTCGCTGCGCCGCTGACCGAAGGGACGCGCCGCCGCGCGCTCGACATCTTCGACCGCATCGCGCGCGCGGAGGCGAAGATCCATGGCGCCACGGTCGCCGACGTCGCGTTCCACGAGGTCGGCGCCATCGATTCGGTGGTCGACATCGTGGGGACCGCGGCGGCGCTCGACTGGCTCGCACCCGCGAGCGTCACCTGCACCGGGGTGGCGATGGGGCACGGCACGATCACCTGCGCGCACGGTGTGCTCCCGGTCCCGGCTCCGGCGGCGCTCGAGGTGCTGCGCGAGGCGGGCGGCGTGATGACCGACGGCGGCGTCGCGCGCGAGCTGTGCACCCCGACGGGGGCCGCGATCCTGGCCGCGACCGTGACGTCGTGGACGCCGTCCCCGGCCGGCACGCCGCTGGCGGTCGGGTGGGGCGCCGGTGATGCCGAGCTCGCCGACCGCGCGAACGTGCTCCGTGCCGTGGTGCTGTCGCCGATCCCGCTCGCGGCACCCGCCAGCACGGTCTGGCAGATCGACGCGAACCTCGACGACATGAGCCCCGAGCTGTGCGGCCCTGCGGCAGATGCCGTGTTCGCGGCCGGTGCGCTCGACGTGTGGTGGACCGCGATCACGATGAAGAAGGGCCGCCCGGCGCTGATGCTGTCGGCGCTGGTCGAGGGCGCGAGGCGCGAGGCCGTGATCGGGGCGATCCTGCGCGAGACCACCACGATCGGTGTGCGCTATGCGCCGCTCGAGCGGACGGTGCTCGCGCGGACGATGGTCGACGTCACCACGCGCTACGGCATCATCCCGATCAAGCTCGCGTCCTCCGGGTCCGAGGTGGTGAACGCCGCCCCCGAGTACGAGGCCTGCGCGGCGGCGGCTACCCGGCATGCGGTCCCGGTCAAGCTGGTGTTCGCAGCGGCGCTCGCGGCGTACGACGCCACCCGCTGACCAGCGTGGTACGGTCGGGCGAGCGTGGAGGCGTCAACCATCGTCGTGCTCGGTGGCAGCGAGCCCGAACGGGCCACGCTGGTGACCCAGCTCGCATCGAGTGGGCTGCCGGCCCGAGGAGATACCTCGCTGTCGCTCTCGGCCGGTCTGCCGGCGCTGATCATCGTCACCGGGTCGGACGCGGCCCACCTGGTGGCGGAGGCGCGAGACATCCCGGCTCTCGCCGAGGTCCCGATCCTCGCCGTCGTGGCGGCGATCCCGCCGACCGCCGTCACCGAAGCCCTCGCGGCGGGCGCCACCGATGTGGCGCGGCACCCGCTACCGCCCGCGATGCTCGCGGTGCGCTGCCGCAACCTGCTCCGCCTCGTCAGGAAGGACGTCGCGGGCGCGCAGGCCCTCGCCAAGGTCAACGAGGTGCTCACGGCCAACGGCGATGACGCCGAAGCGTTGGTCCAGATGCTCGGGATCACCGCGGGCGTGCTCGGCTTCGATCGGGCGTCTCTGGTGGCGCACATCGAGGGTTCGGATCACGCGTTCGTGATCGCCGCCACCGATGCGGAGCCGCTGCAGCGGTTCACGCTCGCGATCGCCGAGTATCCCGAGATCGTCGAAGCGATCCGCACGCTCGCCCCGGTGCTGATCGACGACGTGCTGTTCCATCCGCTCACCGCACAGATCGCAGACATGCTGTCGTCGCGGCGGGTCCGCGGCATCGCGGTGTTCCCCGTGCAGTGGCGCGGGCGCCCGCTCGGGGTGATCTTGCTGCGCAAGCGACAGCCAGGCACGGGACACGTGGGCCCGCGCGGCCTCGAGCTCGGGAAGCTGATCGCGAGCATCACCGCGGCACACCTGCGCCATGGCGCGGTGCTCGAGAGCCTGCGCGATCAGACGCACCGGATCTCGCGCGCACGGTACGAGGCCGAGCGCCGGCTGCGCGGCATCGATTCGCTGAAGGAGCACTTCGAGGCCGGCGCCGACGGCGTGGTGGTGCTCGACGATGGCGGGCGGATCCTGTTCGTCAACCGCGCGGCCGAGCGGATCACCGGCTTCGCCCGCGACGGGCTGCTCGGCTCCGAGCTGGTGGATCTCGTCGCCGCCGAACAGCGCGCGCAGATCGGGGACACGGTGTCGCGCGTGCTGGCCGGCGCCAACGTCGATTCGTTCGATCTCCAGCTGTCGACGACGTCCGGCTCGCCGATCTGGGTCTCGGTCTCGACCTCGACGGTCCTCGCGGGCACCGGCGCGGTGATCCTCGCGTTCCGCGACGTCACGGCGGAGCGCGCACTCGAGCACGAGCTGCGCTCGACCAAGGAGTTCCTCGAGAGGCTGATCGATTCCACCGTCGACGCGATCATCGCCGCCGACATGCGCGGGACGATCATCCTGTTCAACCAGGGTGCCGAGCGGCTGTTCGGGTACCGCCAGAGCGACGTGATCGGCAAGCTGCCCGTGTGGGACCTCTACGAGGAGGGCGGCGCGAACCAGATCATGCGGATGTTGCGGTCGACCTCGTATGGTGGCGTGGGGCGGCTCGAGCAGACTCGCCGGGAGGTCCGGATCGCGGCAGGAGAGATCGTCCCGGTCAGCATGACCGCATCGGTGGTGTACGAAGGCGAGCGCGAGGCCGCGACCGTCGGTATCCTTACAGACCTCCGCGAGCGGATCCGTATGGAGCAACGCCTCCTCGATGCACAGCAGAAGCTCCAGCTCTCGGAGAAGCAAGCGCTCGTCGCCGAGCTCGCGGGCGCGGCGGCACACGAGCTCAACCAGCCGCTGACGTCGATCATGGGGTACGCGCAGTTGATCCAGCGCCAGAGTGAGAAGGCGGCCCAGCACCTCCGTGCCGTCGGCATCATCATGTCGGAGGCCGAGCGCATGGCGGGCATCGTCAAGAAGATCGGCCGGATCACCAAGTACGAGACCACCGACTACGTCGGGACGGCGCGCATGCTCGATCTCGATCGCGCCGCGCCGGAGAGCGATCCCTCGATCCCGATCGCGATGGGTGACGACAGCCTCACCGGCGAGTTCCTCGCGGTGCAGCCACCCGGAGAGGTCGGGATGCAGCCCACGGTCACAGATCTCGGTGACCTGGGTGAGCTCGACGCCCGCGGTGCCCCCGACGTGCGCGATGCGCCCGATGTGCGTGATGCGCTGAAGGAGCGCTCGTGACCCTCGTCGCGCCGACGGCCGAGGCGCAGCTCGCGGCCTTGCGGGCGCTCGCCGCGGAGCTCCCGCTCGCCACCACCGAGGTCGCCCTCGTCGATCGCGCGCTCGCGCTCCTCGGAACGCTCCTGCCGGGGCGCGCGCTGTGCGTGCGCGTCCTCGAGATTCGCACGCGCGATCCGGCTCGCACCTACGTGCGCGGCGGCGCGGTGCGCGAATCGGCGGCGGGCGATGGCGTGACGATCACCGAGGAGGCGCTCGCGCGCGCGAAGCTCAAGAGCGCGGTCGCAGCGAGCGCACGGCTCCGGGTGCTGCCGCGCTGGGACTCGCCGTTCACGGGGATGGCCACGGGCTTCGCGGTCCCGCTCGCCGCAGGAGGCGAGCTCTACGGTGTCCTCGACATCGGGTATCCGCCGGGCGCCGACGGGGTCGTCTCGGACGAGGCGGTCGTCCAGCCGCTGGCGAGCCATCTGGCGGTCGCGCTGCGCACGGTGCGGCTGCAAGACGATGCGCTCGGCCTCCGGGACTACCAGGCCCGTCTGCTCGAGAGCGCGAACGCCCTGATCCTCGGCATCGATCGGAGCTGGCGGATCACGGTCTGCAATCGCGCGATGCTCGAGCTCACCGGCTACGCACGCGACGAGGTCCTCGGCCGCGACATCCGCGACTTCATCACCGCCGACCAGAGGCAGTACCTGACCTCGGCGTTCGCGGCGGCCCTGATCGGTCAGCACCACGCCGCCGTCACGGTGGTCCTGCCCACCCGCGCCAACGGCGGCGTGCGGACGGTCTGGAGCATCGCACCGGTCGGCCGGGCGGGTGGCCAGGGCGGAGCGATCGAGGCCGTGGTCGCGATCGGCCAGGATCAGTCGAAGATCGACGCACTCCAGCAACAGGTGGTGCGGGCGGAGCGCCTCGCGACCCTGGGCGAGCTCGCCGCAGGCGTGGTGCACGAGCTCAACAATCCGCTGACCTCGATCACGGTCTATGCCGAGTACCTGGTCCGCAAGCTCGAGGCGGCGGGGACCGACGCCGCCGATCTCGAGAAGCTCCGGCGGATCGGAGGGAGCGCGCAGCGGATCCTCCGGTTCTCTCGCGATCTCGTCCAGTACGCCCGTCCCAGTGGGAGAGATCTCGAGTCGGTAGATCTGTCCAGCGTGGTCCGGCAATCGGTCTCGATCTGCGATCACCTCGTGGAGCGGGGCGGGATCACACTCACGGTCGAGGTCGATCCCGAGCTGCCGGTGATCCAGGCGGTGTCGGGACAGCTGGAGCAGGTCCTGATCAACCTGATCACCAATGCCGTCCACGCCGTCGAGAGCGGGGGCAGGGTGGTCGTGCGGGCTCAGGTCGAGGGCCCGGCGTCGGTGCTGATCGAGGTTGGGGACTCGGGGCCAGGGGTGCCCGACGCGGATCGCGAGAAGATCTTCGAGCCGTTCTTCACCACCAAGCCCGTTGGCAAGGGGACGGGGCTGGGGCTGCCGATCGTGCGCAATATCATCGACCAGCACCATGGGGAGATCACCGTCAGCAGCTCGGACCTGGGCGGTGCCGCGTTTCGCGTGATCTTGCCGATCGTCTGACGATCTCTGCCGTCCGGGAATCGGACAGAAAGGTTGCGCCCTGGATCCAAATGGGTACTGTGGCTCTGTCATGAAGCCAGAAGTACTGCTCGAGCTGCTGGAGGCCACGGCCGACCAGCTCGGGATCAAGGTCAGCTACGAGCCGCTGCAGACCAGCGTGGTCAATGGTGGCCTGTGCCGCGTGAAGGGCGCCTACCGCATCATCGTGGACAAGCGGGCGACCACCGAGGAGCGCGTCACCACCGTGGCGACGGCCCTGGCCACGTTCGACACGACCGAGCTCGCGATGCCCCAGAAGGTCCGTGACGTGCTCAAGATGCACGAGGGCACGGGCAAGCGGCGCACGATCGCGGCGTGATCTCGAGCTCTCGACCCACCTGACGTCACCTGAGTCTTGGCCGACGCTCTCGCTACGGCTGTCGCCGAGGCTGAGACCGGCCCGAACTGGGCTCCGCACCGGGCTGAGCTATGATGTGCGCGTGCGCGCACTCGCTCTGCTCTCGCTCGCCGGGGCCCTCCTGGGCGCCTCCGCGTGTGGGAAGAGCAAGCCGGCGCGGCAGCTGGATCTCGACACGATCCGGGTGACCGGCGACGCCCGCCTGCGGACCGATACGGTGGGAGACGGCCAGTTCGCGTCGACGGCGACGTTCGTGCTGATCGATGCCGCCAACACCGCCCCGGAGGGCGCCTACGTCACCCTCGGAGGAGATCTCACCGCCGCCGGCGGAGACATCCTGGGGCACCTGAAACCGCAGTCGCTGTGGATCCCGGCCGGCGAGCGCCGCACGTTCGCCCTGGTCGATACCGAGCGCCTGCCGCGCCCGGCGTCGACCTCGGCCCGGATCGTCGTCCGCGGGGCCCTGGTGCCCGACGAGCCACCCCGCGCGCGGATCTCGGACCTCCACACCTTCGACGACTACGGCAAGACCGTGGTCCAGGCCAACCTGGTCAACGAGGCCGATCGGCTCGGGCAGATCATGGTGATCGCGGCGTTCCACGATGCCGATGGCCGGCCGATGACGCGCCCGTTCCAGATGATCGAGATCGATCGCAAGGCCACGCGCGCCGTCCAGTTCGTGGGGCCCGCCGGCTCGAAGACCGGGACGATCTTCGTTGGCGACGTGATCTACTAGCCAGGTTTCTAGACGCGGTTCGCGAGGCCGTTGAAGTACGGATCGTTCGCGACCAGGTCCGACAGCAGCTCGCGCAGCTCGGCGCGCTCGGCGGCGGACAGATCGGGCGTCGCCGTCGCCTCGACCAGCTGATCGATCGCCTCCCGCGGGGTCAGGCGCCCGGCCGCGACCTCGGCGGCGAGCGCATCGATGTCGCTCGTGCGCTGTGCCTCGTCGGCGGCGTCGGCGCCGGACACGGTGTCGAGACCGTCGGGCCCCTCGGGGCCGTCGGGCCCATCGGGGCCATCGGGGCCACCGGGTCCTTTGGGGCCACCGAGGCCAGAGGGTCCACCGATCGAGGTCATGTCGAGCTCCGCCCGACGATAGCAAACTCCGCGTGCATGGAGGTCCGCATGGGTAGCTCCCGTATCGGCCAGCGGCACCTGCGGTTGCGTGCAAGACTGACGATTCATGAGGCTCGCAAGTTCGGTCCCCCGCGGCTCGGGCGCCCGCGGGGCCTTCGGGGTGCTCGCCGCCCTGGTGGTCACGTTGGGGTGTCACGGTGGCAGGCCCGCATCACACTCCGCCCCACCTGCCGTCGCCCGTGGCTTCCCTGCCACGCGCTGGGTCCCCGCGAATCCGACCTATGTCCTCGCGTCACCGACGGTCAAGGATGCCCAGCGCTCCCTCCGGGACGTGATCGATTCGCTCGGCGTGCTCGCCGGCATCGATGGCGCGGAGGTCTCGCGCGAGCTGGCGGGCGTGCTCGCGGTCGATCCGTTGAGCGCCGATGCGGTCGCCGGGATCGGGGTCGATCTCGAGGGCGGCATCGTGATGTTCTCGGAGGACGTCGCTCCGACGTTCGTGGCGCACCTCACCGCGCCGGAGGCCACAGCAGCGTTCTTCGACAGGCAGCGCGAGCGCGGGCTGGTCACGCAATCCGTGATCGTCGACGGCACCGAGATCTTCACGGCGCAGCTGCTCGCCAGCGTGAAGGTCAGCTGGGCTGTGGCGAACGATTGGCTGTGGGTCCACTTCTCGCTGCCGTTCGCGCACGAGGATGGTCAGGCGTGGTTCACGAGCAGCCACCGCCCCGAGGGGCCGGGGTGGTCGAAGCAATGGGAGTGGGCGAGCAAGGCCGCCGGGGCCGCCAAGCCCTCGCTGGTGGGCTTCCTCGATGCCCGTGATCTGATCGCGAGCTTCGTCGGCAAGGTGCCCGATGCGATCGCCTGCGCGAAGCTGCTCGAGCCGATCGGGCGCGTGGCGATCGCGATCGAGGGCGATGCCAAGCACGTCGCGGGGAGGCTGACGCTCGACGTCGGTGCGGCCGCGACCACGGTGTCGCGCGCGATCCTGCCCGGGCCCGCGGGGTTCGCGAGCGTCGCGTCGCGGGCGCCGCTCGCCGCGCAGTGGAACGTGGATCTGTTCGCGGTGCGGGCCTGGCTGCAGCCGTGTCTCGCGACGATCAACGAGGACGGCAAGGCACTGGACCGCTACGGGGTCCGCGCGGCGCGCGCCGTGCTCCAGAGCTTCGAGCCCGATCAGCGGTCGGGCGCGGGGATGATCTCGCTCGAGCTCGCGCACAAGCGGTACTTCCAGAGCCGGCTCGACGACATCCCGCTCCGTTCGGCGCTCGAGCGCAACCGGACGTTCGGTCCCTACCAGGGGCACTCCCTCTCGGTCCCGCTGGTCGCCTCGGTCGACTACGTGCTGACCGATGCGGTCGCGCTCGCCGCGGTCGGCGATGGCCTGCTCGCCAAGATCGTCGGCACCGGTGCGACGGTCGCGGGGCCTGTCGCCGCGATCGACATCGCACCACCGGGCCTCCCGGCGGAGGCCTGGAAGGCGCTGCTCGAGGCCCTCGACTTCCGCCGGACCGACCGGATCGTCGAGCGGCTCATGCGGTGGCGCGACGGTCACGTCGCGGTGACGGTGGAGGGGAGCACGCTGGTGGTGTCCGCGGTTGGCAACCGTCGGTAGTCATGCCCCGGTTCCGCAGGCGTCACGCGGAGATGTGGTAGGGTCCGCCCGTGGCAGCAGCCCCGGTCGTCCGCGTCCGTGACGTGACCAAGAGCTACGGCGTCGGCTCTGCGAAGACCCAGGTCCTCCGTGGGGTCAACCTCGACGTCGAGGCCGGCGAGCTGGTCGCCCTGGTCGGCCAGTCGGGGTCCGGCAAGTCGACGCTCCTCAACATCATCGGCGGGCTCGACATGCCCGACGCGGGCGAGGTCGAGGTCCTCGGGATCGACACGCTCAAGGCCGGCGACGGGAAGCGCGCCAAGCTACGGAACCAGTCGATCGGGTTCGTGTTCCAGGCGTTCAACCTGCTCGATCACCTGAACGTGCTGGGCAACGTGACGATCCCGGCCTCGTTTGCCCGACAGACCAAGAAGGACCTCGAGGCCCGCGGGCGCGAGGCGCTCCGGCGTGTCGGCCTCGCGGACTTCGCGCACCGCCGACCAGGCGAGCTCTCGGGAGGCCAGAAGCAGCGGGTCGCGATCGCACGCGCCCTGTTCGGCGCGCCGACCCTGCTGCTGTGTGACGAGCCCACGGGCAACCTCGATTCGGAGACCGGCAAGGAGGTCATCGACTTCTTCCGGGAGCTCAACGAGAAGGATGGCGTGACGCTCGTGATCGTCACCCACGAGCGGCGCGTGTCGAGCGTCGCCAAGCGGGTGATCGCCATGCGCGATGGGAACATCGTCGAGACCACCGACTCCGCGATCTACGCAGAAGGAGCAGGCCCGGCATGATGCCCGCGAACAACCTCGTGCGCATGGTGGTCGCGAACACCCTGCGCAGCCCACGTCACTTCATCCTGTCGGCGTTCGGCATCGTGATCGGCATCGGCGCGTTCGTCCTGTTCCTCGCGCTGACCCAGAAGGCCGGGCACGTCCTCGAGGAGGTGTTCCCTCTCGACGAGGTGCAGGTCGTCGCGCCACGCGTCTCGCTGCTCGGCAAGGACACCAGCAAGCGGCTGGATGACTCGACGGTCAAGATGATCATGGCGCGGCCCGAGGTCCAGAGTGCGGTGCCGCGCATGAACCTCGCGTTCCCGGCGGCGGGCCGTGGAGACTTCGAGGGCTCGGATCTCAAGTTCGAGGTCGGCGGGTTCGCCGATGGTGTCGACGGCAGCTTCGTCACCGACGACGATCGGATCCGCGAGCAGTTCAAGGACTGGGACTCGGTCCAAAACGATCCGCACAGGGTCGCGTGTGTGCCGCCGCCTCCCGATCCGGAGGACTCGGTCCGGCAGGCGCCGGGCAAGCCACCCAAGGACGTGCTCCGCAACAACAACAACAACTGGGGGACCGGCAGCGCCGGCGTCCAGAACGATCCGCCCGCCGCAGCCTCGGGCTCGGCAGGCGCGGGCTCGGCGACCACCCCGCCACCCGCACCGGCCACGCCCACCGAGTACTACAACCCGTGCCCCGATCCGGACGTCTACTACTGCGACGACAGCGAGCGGATGTGCAAGCACCGGGTCCCCGTCGTGCTCAGCTCGACGGTGGTCGAGCTCTACAACAACCAGTTCGCGAAGTCGCACGGCATGCCGATGGCGGATCAGAACCTGGTGAACTTCCTGATCCAGAGCCGTGGTCTGTCGGCGATGCGGTTCTCGATCGGCCTCGGCAACACGACGATCGCGGGCACCAGCACGATGACCAAGAAGCGGCCGCGGCGCGTCGAGGCGGTCGTGGTCGGGGTCAGCTCGCGCGCGATGCAGGTCGGCGTGACGATGCCGATCCAGTACATCACCCGCTGGAACAAGGAGTACATGGGCGAGGACGCCGCTGGCGCCTACTCGTCGATCATCGTCAAGCTGAAGGACCGCAACCAGCTCGCGCCGTTCGGCGAGTGGCTGAAGGATCCCGCGCAGGGCCTGCGGCTCGAGGACAACCTCGGCGAGCGGTTCGCCACCGTGATCTTCGTGATCCGGCTGCTGTTCCTGATCATCTCGATCGCGATCCTCGTGATCGCGATCATCAACATCGGCCACAACTTCTTCATCCAGGTCTCCGAGCGCAAGCGCGAGATCGGGATCATGCGGGCGGTCGGAGCCACCGAGGTCGATGTCCAGCTGATCGTGCTCGGCGAGGCGGCCCTGATCGGCATCGTCGGAGGGTTGTTGGGCATCGGCCTGGCCCTCGGGATCGGTACCGCCTGGAACGCCTACTCGGCCGCCAACATCCCGAGATTCCCGTTCAAGCCGGACTCGTGGTTCGAGTTCAGAACGTGGATCTGGGGGAGTGCCTTGGGGTTTTCGACCGTGTTCTGCATCCTCGGCGGGTACCTCCCGGCGCGCCGCGCCGCCAAGATGGAGCCGGCTCAGGCGCTGGCCCAGAACTGACCGGCGTTCAAAATTAACAAGGCGCTGCCGATTTCCTTGGTAATGCCGGGATCTTCGCGATATTCACTCGGGCCACGGGGGTAGTAAACTGCTTGTGGCCCAAGGAAAATGTTTCGGATAGGGTCCCACCTCACAGCACGCCAGCGTCTGGCGGTGGCCTCCCCCTTCCAAAAGACAAACGCGTGAAGAAGCCGGCGCCTTTCGGCAAATATTTCCTCCTCGAGCGGATCAACGTCGGCGGCATGGCCGAGGTGTTCCGCGCCAAGGCCTACGGCGTCGAGGGCTTCGAGCGCCTGGTCGCCGTGAAGCGGATCCTCCCGAACATCGCGGAGGACAAAGAGTTCATCCGCATGTTCATCGAGGAGGCCAAGCTCGCGGTCCAGCTGAACCACGCGAACATCGCCCAGATCTTCGACCTCGGTGTCGTCGACGGCGCGTACTACATCGCGCTCGAGCACGTCCACGGCCGCGACCTCCGCGGCATCTTCGATCGATGCCGCACCGCCGGTGAGGCGATGCCGGTGGCCCAGGCCTGCTTCGTGATCATGAAGATCTGCGAGGGCCTCGACTACGCGCACAACAAGCGCGACCAGTCCGGTCGCGAGATCTCGCTCGTCCACCGCGATGTGTCGCCGCAGAACGTCCTCGTGTCGTTCGAGGGCGAGGTCAAGCTGATCGATTTCGGGATCGCCAAGGCCGCGGGCAAGGGCTCGAAGACCCAGGCCGGCATCCTCAAGGGCAAGTTCGGCTACATGTCCCCCGAGCAGGTCCGCGGCCTGCCGGTCGATCGCCGCTCCGACGTGTTCTCCGCCGGCATCGTGCTGTACGAGCTGCTCACCGGCGAGCGGCTGTTCGTCGGCGAGAGCGACTTCTCGACGCTCGAGAAGGTCCGCAACGTCGAGATCCTTCCGCCGTCGACGTACAACCGCAAGATCCCCGACGAGCTCGAGCGCATCGTCCTCAAGGCGCTGGCCAAGGATGTCGAGGAGCGCTACCAGAACGCGATCGATCTCCACGACGAGCTGCAGGCCTTCGTCTACACCGCCGGCGAGTTCTACTCGCGCAAGGATCTGGCGGGGTGGATGAAGAAGACGTTCGGCAAGGAGATCGAGGAGGAGACGGCGAAGCTCGAGAGCTACCGCCAGCTCAAGCCCCCGGCCCCCGAGCTGCCCGCGGTGCCGCGCACCCGGACGGGCGAGCGCGCGTCGGGCCCGCTACCCACCACGCCGCCACCCGTTCGCCGCACGCAGGGCATGCCCGCGATCGCGCCGAACGGCACCAAGCCGCCGCCGCCGCCGGCGCGCTCCTCGGGACAGATTCCGGTGCTCGCCGCGCCGCCAGCGCCTGGGTCCAAGAAGTCGCGCACCGACGATTCGGGTGGGCTCGCGTGGGATGACGACGAGCTCGAGACCCAGATCTACGACAACCCCGAGGATGATCCGAAGAATCGGGCGAACGCGGGCATGGGCAAGCAGGCGAGCAAGCCGCTGCCGCTGGTCGCCGCGCCCACACCGGATCCGTCGCCGTCCGCCACCGTGCGTGGCGTGCCGGCCGCGCCCAGTGCGCTCTCCGAGGGCCCCGACCTGTCGTCGCTGGTCTCCACGGCGAAGGGCTGGGAGTCCGGCGGGATGCCGCCGTCTCCATCCGCCACGCTCAACGGCATCGGCACCAATGGCAGTGCCGCGCCGCCGACGTTCGCCTCGGGCTCCAACAAGGCACCGGCTCCGCAGCCGCCTTCTCCCGAAGTCCGCCAAGAAGTCAGGATGTTCGATTCGGGCCCGCAGGGCAGCACGGGACCGCGGTTCGGCGCGGCCTCGTCGGGCGTCGCGGAGGCGTACGACCCGATGTCGACGTTCGGCGCCGGTATCACCCAGCGCAAGAACGACAAGCGCGGCATCCTGATGATCGCCGTCGGCGGCGCTGCGGTCGTCGCCATCGGTGTGGTGGTCGTCGTGATCGCGATGTCGGGTGGCGAGAAGAAGCCGACCACCGCGGGCACCGATCCGCAGACCCAGACGGGTAGCCAGACCACCCAGACCACCCAGACCAATCCACCCCCGACCGCCGTTGGCGATCAGAACACCGGGTTCGATCTCTACGTGCAGCCGGGCGGCGTCACCCAGTGGAAGCTCGATGGCGAGGCGCGCACCGATCGGCTGCCGTCCCGCATCCGTGGCATCGCCCCGGGTCCGCACACGGTGCAGATCGATCCGCCGGCAGGCTTCATGAGCCAGAACCAGCAGGTCAGCGTGGAGGCCGGCAAGGCACCCAAGGTCGAGATCTCGCTGTCTCCGATCCAGGGGATCCACGGCCTGTTCGAGAGCACGCCGCCGGGTGCGACGGTCTCGCTGATCATCGATGGCAAGCGCGAGACCCTCGGACCCTCGCCGGCGAAGGCGCCGCTCGATCCGCGGCTGACGTACCAGGTGCTGTTCGAGCGGCCGGGCTACGTCTCGGTCAACCGTCCGATCGTGTTCTCCGGCAACCTCGAGGAGAAGATCGTCGTGCCGATGGAGAAGCCCACGGGCTCGGTGGCCGTGGTTCCGCCGATCAAGACCGGCCCCGCGGTCAAGACCGGCAATGACCCCAAGACCGGCAATGACCCCAAGACCGGCAATGACACCAAGACCGGTCCGGTCACCAAGATCAACGACCCCAAGACCAACGACACCAAGACCGGCAACGACACCAAGACCGGCAACGACACCAAGGTCGTGACCAACGACACCAAGACCGGGAACGACACCAAGACCGGCAATGACACCAAGGTCGTGCCGGAGAAGCCGAAGGGGCAGGGCGTGCTGATGCTCGGCTCCAAGCCCTCGTGCGAGATCTACATCGACGGCTCGAACTCGGGGCTGCATACGCCGCAGCGCGAGATCAAGCTGGCGGCCGGCAAGCACCGCGTCACGCTGATGAACAACGAGTTCGGGATCAAGGAGACCTTCGTCGTCGACATCAAGCCGGATGCGACGGAGAAGGCGATCAAGGACTACAGCGACCGCCTCCCGAAGTGAGCCCGAAGTAACAGCAGAGCTTCCGCGGCTCGGCGGGTTCAAGGCGGCGTAGGCGTCGCTGGCGCAGGCGTCGCTGGCGCAGGCGTCGCTGGCGCAGGCGTCGCTGGCGCAGGTGTGGTCGGCGTGGGCGCTGTGGGTGCGGCGTCGACCAGGGGCTCGAGTCGTTCGAACCCTTGAAGAGCAACGAGGTCGTGGCCGCCGGTCGCGAGGTCGGTCAGGTCGAACGCACGCGGCAGCCGTGGGCCGACCAGGAGGTACAGCGACGGTCGCAGTGCCGGCCGGTTGGCCTGCCACTCGCGCTCGAACGCCTGCCGCATCTCGTGCAGCTCGGCGGCGATCTCCGCGCTGTCGGTCTCCTCGAGCTTCGCCAGGCGCTCGATCAGCTGCTGACGCCCCTTGGTGTCCGAGGTGGTCAGCAGGAGCTCCCGGAGGCCCTGGATCGCGCGGTCCCGCTGGCCGAGCTTGGTACGCAGGGTGGCTGCCCAGGCGGCGCCATCGAGCGTGGCGCCGGGCTTGCGGACCGCCGATTCGGCGAGCAGGGCGCCGCGTTCGTCCCACGCCCGGCGCTGGACCGGATCGTCGGTCTTGAGGTCCTGGATGTAGGTCTGGGCCGCGAGCAGAGGGAGCTTGGCGCTCTCCGGGAACTCCGCGATCCCGCGCTCGAGAAGCGCGACCGAGCGCCGGAAGATCGACTGATCGACACCCTGATACGCGATCGTCATCGCGCTCGCGCCGTACCAGTAGACGTACTCGTAGCGCGGATCGAGCGTCACGATGGCCTCGGCGAGAGACGCCACACCATCCGCGGTCGCCTCGTAGTAGTTGCCGTAGTAGCCGCGCAACCGGAGGTAGAACAGGTCGGCGGCGAGCTCACGGTAGCCAAGCGAGACGAAGGCGCCGCCCCATCGAAGGGGCATATGGGATCACGACCTCGTCATCGTTCGAGCAGGTCTATTCGCGACCGCCATGCCCGCGCGTCAGACGGGCACCGGCGATCGAGAGCGCCGCGATCGTCAGCGGTACGGCGATTCTCACGACACCGCTACGGTAGCCGAGAACGAAACGCGCCGCTCGAGGCGGCGTGCGGGTCGCAACGCAGGCGTTCGTGCGGTTTAGTACGCGCCCTTCGGCGGCGGCGTCAGGCTCGTGGCCGCACCCGTGATCGCAGTGCCGTTCGGGATCGCGGTGGCCGGGGGGGTCCAGGTCGACATGCGACTGTCGCAGTCGAGGTCGCCTTCCCCCTCGCGGTGGCAATGGCCGCCGAACCGGCCGGAGCCGCTCAGGGAATGTACTCGTATTGGTACTGGCTCGGCTCGTTGACCGAGAACTCGAGCTCCTGCCAGCCCGCACTGTCGTTGAATGCGGAAGGTACAGCGTCACACTTGTTGTTGATCACGGTCGAGGCCAGTGCCGCCAGCCATAGTGCCAACGCCACCGCAGCAGTTGTTGCCGGGTGTGCAACGCGGTGCCTTGGCACCGGCACCAATACCCGCCACGAACGCCTGGTTGGCGTCGAAGTAGGCCTTGAGGTTCTTACCCACCTTGTTGAGGTTCAGCGAGGCCTCCGTCGACTTGGACTTCTTCATGTAGTCCATGAACGCCGGAATGGCGACAGCCGCCAAGATGCCGATGATCGCGACGACGATCATGAGCTCGATGAGTGTGAAACCGCGCTGCTTCAATTTCTTGATCATGGTTCTGGATTTCCCCCTGGTGGAGCAACGTAGCATCAGCAACCGCTGTGCCAGCAGTTTCCGGCTTCAACTACCCGGATCGTCGACGGAGTGCTCTCGCGAGGTGCCAAATTCCGTCACCCCTGGGTCAAAACACGCGCGCCCGGCGCTTATCGATGTAGTTCGATGTCAGGCGTCACCCGACGAGCCATGGTCGTCGGCTTGTCGTCCGGCTTGTCGTCCGGCTTGTCTTCGTCCTTGGCGAGCCCCAGCTTCTCCAGCCGGTAGCGTAGCGATCGGAAGCTGATCCCGAGCAGCATCGCCGCGCGCTTCCGGATCCCGCCTGTGCGCTCGAGTGCGCGGAGCACCCACGCCCGTTCGTAGTCGGTCAGCATCCGATCGAGGTCGATCCCTTCCGGGGGGAGCTCGGTCGACACCTCGGCGGTGGTCCGGCTGGTGCGGAACTCGGGGAGGTCATCGACCCCGAGCTCGCGGCTCGACGACAGCGCGACCGCGCGCTCGAGCATGTTCTCGAGCTCGCGGACGTTCCCCGGGAAGTCGTAGCTCTCGAGCTTGCGCATCGCCTCGGGGGTGAGCTCCGCCGGTCGGCCGAGATCGGCGGCGAACCTGCGCAGGAAGTGCTCGGCCAGGAGCGGGATGTCCTCGCGTCGGTGGCGGAGCGGGGGGATCCACACCTGGATCACGTTGAGCCGGTAGAACAGGTCTGCGCGGAACGCGCCACGCGCGACCTCGGCCTCGAGATCGCGGTTGGTGGCGGCCACCACGCGTGCATCGATCTCGATCTCCTCGGTGCCGCCCACCGGCTTGACCTTGCGCTCCTGGAGCGCGCGCAGGAGCTTCACCTGGAGGCCCAGTGACAGCTCCCCGATCTCGTCGAGGAACATGGTGCCACCGCCGGCCTGGACGAACAGACCGAGCTTGTCGGCCACCGCGCCGGTGAACGCGCCCTTCTTGTGCCCGAACAGCTCGGACTCCATCAGCTCGTCAGGGATCGCGCCGCAGTTGATCGCGACGAATGGCAGCTTGGCGCGGTTGCCCTCGGTGTGGAGCGCGCGCGCGACCAGCTCCTTACCCGTTCCGCTCTCGCCCGTGATCAGGACCGAGGTCCGCGCCGAGTGGATCTTGCCGATCACCTCGAACAGCTTCTGCATCGCCTTGCTCTTGCCGAGCAGGTCGCCGAGACGGACGCGGCCGGCGATCCGATCCTTGAGGGCGAGGTTCTCTTCGACGAGCGTTCGCTTCTCGAGCGCGCGATCGATCACCGCGTTGATCTCGTCGACGTCGAACGGCTTGGTCAGGTAGTCGTAGGCGCCCTGCTTGATCGCCGCGATCGCCGTCTCGGCAGACGCGAACGCGGTCATGAGGATGACCTCGGGGCTCGGTTTCTCGGCGCTCCCCCACGCTTTGACCGCCTTCAGGACCCCGAGCCCGTCCAGGTCGCCCGGGAGGCGAAGATCGGTGAGCACGAGATCGAACGGATGTTCGCGGAGCTTGGCGACCGCCTCGCGGCCGTCCTGCGCGACCATCGGCTCGTGGCCGCCGCGGCGCAGGCAGATCGTCAGGAACTCGCGCATGGACTGTTCGTCGTCGACGATCAGGATCTTGCCCACCGGCGAACTATGACAGATCGGCCGGCCACATGTACCGTGTCGCGATGCCGTCCGTGAGCGCGCAGCGCGTCCGCGTGTTCGCGCTCGACCGCGGCGGTGCGCTCGGTGTGGCGGTGCTTCTGCTCTACCTGTGGATCGCGCCGCAGCACATCGTCGATGGCGACAACGCCGAGTTCGTCACGACGTCGGTGGTCGGCGGCGTTCCACATCCGTCCGGCTATCCGCTGTTCGTGCTGTGGCTGCGGGCGATGTCGTGGCTACCGGGGGTGACCCCCGCGCACACCGCGGCGCTCGCGACGGCGATCCTCGGGGCCGCCTCGATCGTCGTGCTCCACGCGGCGGCCCGCGCGTGGGGCGCACGGCCGCTCGCCGCGACGATCGCTGCGGCGATGTTCGCCGCGGCGCCAGCGGTGATCCGAATCTCCACAAAAGCCGAAGTGTTCGCGATGAACAACCTCGCGGTGGCGACCGTGCTCTGGCTCGCGGCGCGTGGTGGTCCACTGCGCGGCGCGTGGCGGGTGCTGCTCCTCGCGCTGGCCGCCGGCCTCGGGCTCTCCGATCACGTGACCTGCGCGCTGGTGGCGCCGGTCGGCATCCTCGGCGTGGTGCGCGGGATCCGCGAGGCGAAGCTGCCGCGCGTGGCCTCGATCGCGATCGCCGTCGGCGGCCCCGCCCTGGGCCTCCTGCCATACGCCTATCTGCTGGTCACCGCCGAGACCCCGATCTCGTGGCGTCGGATCGATGGCCTCGGCGAGCTCGTGCATCACTTCCTGCGGCTCGACTACGGAGGCTTTGGCCACTTCGCACCGGGACGTGATCCGATCCCCGCGCGTGACAGCCTGGGCGCGCTCCTCGGCATGCTCGGCCGCACCTGGCTGTGGGCACCCCTCGTCGTGGGGCTCGGGGTGCTCGGGCTCCGCGTCGCCAGACCTGCACCGCCATCCGAGACGATCACGACCGACCCGCCGACCGAGCGTCTGATCGACGATCCGAGCGAGCCACGGTGGGGCTGGGCGATGCTCGCGACGAGCTTCGTGCTCGCCGGCCCGCTCCTGGTCGCGCGGTTCAACATCCCGCCGGCCGGCATCGGCCTCGTGATCTGCCACCGGTTTCACCTGCTCGCGGCGCTCCTCCTCGCCCTGCCGATCGCGCTCGGTGTCGACCTGATCGGGGCCCGGATCGTCGCGGCGCTCCCCGCGGGACGACGATCGCCGGCGCTCGGGGCAGGGCTCGCGATCGCCGCGTTCGCAGCACTCGCGGCGCGCTCGTTGCCGCATCACTCACCCGCGGTCGAGCGGGGCGTGAGTAACCTCCTGCGCTCGTTGCCCGAGCGCGCCGTGGTGATCGTGTCCGAGGACGATCTGTACTTCGGCTCCGCCTATCGGCAGCTCGTGATCGGCGAGCGGCCCGATGTCACCGTGATCTCGTTCGGGCAACTGCTGAACCCGGCGTATCGCGATCGGCTCGCCGCGCGCAGTGGGATCGCGACCCTCGTGCCGGGGGACGGAAAGCCGAGCCTCCGCATCGCGGCCGACGCGCTCGCACAGGGCCGGCCGATGTTCGTCGATGGGCTGCAGATCAACATCCTGAAGGAGCTCCCCACCTATCCCTACGGGCTCCTGTTCCGGGTCCTCCCCACGGGCACCCCGCGTCCGCCGATCGAGGAGGTGTTCACCATCAACCAGAAGGTGTTCGCCGCGTTCGATCTCGACTACCCGGTGCCAGGCCGCGAGGACGACTATGCTGCACACGTGCACGAGCGTTATGCGCGGACCTGGCGGATCATCGCGAGCGCGCTCGCGGCCGCAGGGCGTGCTCCGCAGGCGGAGCTCGCCACCGAGCTCGCCCAGAGGTTGTCCCCGTGACCACCACGTCGCGCGGCGAACGCTTGCGGGGGATGCTGCTCGACCGCGGCGGCCTGCTGGTCCTCGTGACGCTCGTCGTCTACGTCTGGATCGCACCGCGCCACATCGTCGACGGGGACAACGCCGAGTTCGCCACGCTCGGTGCGATCGGCGGGACCGCGCATCCCACCGGCTATCCGCTCTACCTCCTGTGGCTCCGTGCGATGTCGTGGCTGCCGGGGGTGTCCCCGGCACACACCGCGGCGCTCGCGACGACCCTGATCGGCGCCGCCACCATCGCGGTCCTGCACGCCGCGTGTCGCGCGTGGGGCGCGCGGCCGATCGCGGCCACGATCGCGGCGGCGATCTTCGCCGGTGCGCCAATCGTGATGCGGAGCGGCATCCGGGCGGAGGTGTTCTCGCTCAACTGCCTCGTCGTCGCGACGGTGCTGTGGCTCGCCGCGAACGCCGGGCCGCTGCGAGGCGGCTGGCGGGTGGCCGCGCTCGGCCTGGTCGCCGGGCTCGGGATCTCGAACCACCTGACCTGCGTCCTGGTCGCGCCGATCGGGATCCTCGGCGCGGTCCGCGGCGTGCGCGAGTCAGCGCGCCCGGCCGCGGTCACGGTCGGCCTCGCAGTCGGTGGGCTGGTCGCGGGCCTCTTGCCCTACCTCTACCTGTTCGTGACCCCGGAGACCGTCATGTCGTGGGGCAGCGTGCGCAGCCTCGACGATCTGTACGGGATGATCACGCGTCGCGACTATGGGGGGCCCGGCTCGTTCCTGGTCGGCGGTGTCGAGGTTCCGGCCACCACGCAGCTCGCCGCGTTCGCGATGACCGTCGGCCGCACGTGGTTGTGGGCGCCGTTCGTGCTCGGGCTGGCGACGGTCGGCATGCGCCTCGCGCGCGCCCCCAAGCTCGAGGATGACCCCGGCGAGACCCGCTGGATGTGGGCGATGTTCGCGGCGTCCTGGCTCGCCGCGGGCCCGCTCGTGTCGATGAAGTTCAACATCGAACCCGTGGGCCTGGGCCTCTACGTCTGCCAGCGGTTCCACGTGATGGGCGCGCTCCTTCTCGGTGTCCCGATCGCGGTCGGGCTGACCCAGCTCGCGCCCTACATCAAGCGGAGTCGGATCAGCGAGCGCACGGCATCCGGCATCGTCGCTACCGTCGGGTTCCTCGCGGCGGCGGGGCTGTCGCTGCCGCACCTCCTGCGCATGCACACCCCCGCGGTGGAGCAGTACTCGCGGAACGTGGTGCACAGCCTGCCCGAGAACGCGGTGCTGTTCTCGGGAGAGGACGACCAGTACTTCGGGGTCAACTACGTGCAATGGGCGCTGGGCGAACGTCAGGACGTCGTCCTGATCGCGTGGCAGCTGACGAACCTGCCGTGGTACGCGCGGCGGCTCACCGCGCGCGGGATCTTCGCGCCCGAGGGCACGACCGCGGCGATCATCCGGGTCGTCGAGTACCAGCACCACGTCGGACATCGCGTGTTCGTCGCGGCGCTCCGCGACTCGTGGGAGACCCGCACGCTCGTCAACGCGTTTCCCCACCTATCCCTACGGCACCGTGATCGAGGTGCTCCCTCATGGGACGGCGGTCCCGCCGATCACCGACGTCGTCGCGCGCAACAAGGCGCTCTACGAGAAGTTCGAGCTCGGGTATGCGCGTCCCGGCGAGGACGACGAGTTCGCGACCGCCGTGCACCATCGCTACGCGTCGACCTGGAACCTGCTCGGCCGCAAGCTCGCCTCGGAGGGCAAGCGCGACGAGGCCGACTGGGCGTTCTCGATCGCGCGCGACCTGGGGCCCGAGGCTCCGTGATCTCGAACGTCGTGGCTCGGCTGCGCCGCGACCCCGGGCTCGGGCTGCTCGTGCTCGCCTGCTGCCTGGTCACGGCGATCTACGCGCCCACGCTCGGGCGTGGCCTCGTCAACTACGACGATCCGTGGCTATTCGGCGACAACTGGATCGTGCAGCACGCGTCGTGGTCGTCGCTGCACACGATCTTCTTCGATCTCGATTCACCGCGCCGGTTCGTGCTCACGCCGGAGTATCTCCCGGTGCGCGACCTCTCGGTCATGCTGGACTTCCTCGTGTGGTCGGACTGGTACCCCGGGTTCCACCTCACGAACCTCGTCCTCTACCTCGGCTCGATCGTCCTGTGGTTCGCGGCGCTCGACGCGTTCGGGGTGGACCGCAAGGTGTGTGGCCTGTGCGTCCTGCTCTGGGCGCTGCATCCGAGCCACGCGGAGTCGGTGGCGTGGCTCAGCGAGCGCAAGGGCCTGCTCGCGATGCTGTTCGCCGGCGCGTGTGCGCTGGGGTTCGCGAGGTTTCGCGCCGGGCGCAGCGTGGGCTGGCTGGTCCTCGCGGTCGGCGCGGCGGTGTGTGCCGTGTGGAGCAAGGCGCCCGGTGCGTTCGCGATCGCCGCCCTCGCGGGGCTCGAGGTCGCGCTGCCTGCGCATCGCACGAGCTGGCGGCGGAGCCTGGTCGGCCTCGGCGCGATCGCCGTGATCTCGGGCCTGGCGTTCGTCCCCGTGATGATCCTCGCGAGCAAGGCCTCGGTGGTCGGCACCGGGCTGCGCGCACCGGCGGGCCGGCTCGCGATGGTGCTCGGCGTCCACGGCTTCTATCTGCGCAGCGGCATGATGGCGCTCCGCAACGCGGTGTCGTACCCGATCGCGACGGCCGGGCCTGGCGTCGTCGACCTCGTGCTCGGCGCGGCGGGCCTCGTGGCACTGGGGGCGCTGGCGCTGGTGCCGCGGCGTGGCTGGTGGTCGCCACCGGTGGAGATGCGTGCCGGCGCCGCGATCTGGCTGGTCGGCTGGCTCCCGATCAGCCACGCGATCCTCCCGCTCCAGATGGTGCTGGTCGCCGATCGCTACCTGCTGTTTCCCAGCCTCGGACTCGCGCTGGTGGCGGCGGCTGGGCTCGTGCGGATCCCGCGGCCCACCGCGCGGCGCCTGCTGATCGGCACGATCGTGGTGGCGGCGAGCCTCCGCACGCTCGACGCACAATCGAGCTGGCGCGATCCGGCGACCCTGTGGGAGCGCGCCGTGACCTCGAACCCCGAGAACGGCGCGGCCTGGGCGATGTACGTCGAGGCGCTCGCGGCCGATGCGCGCGAGGATGGTGATCGCGAGCGCGTCAAGGCCGTGGTCGCCGAGGGGCTGCGCTACGGCCGCTCGCCGCGGCTGGTCCACCGCGAGGCCCTCCTGGTGCTCGCCGAGGATCGCGCGCGTGGCGTGGCGCTGATGCGCGAGTCCGCCGAAGGTGGCGAGGCGATCGCGATGTCGAACCTCGCGCTCCTCCTGCTCGAGGACCACCAGCTCGACGAGGCGCTGCGCTGGGCCCGGGCCGCCGCGGCGTCGCGGCCGAATACGCACGCGCTCCGCACCGTCGGGAAGGTCGCGCTGGCGGCCCAGCAGCTCGACGAGGCGCTCGCCGCGTTCGAGCATGCCTACCTGCTCGAGCCCGGGAGCTGCGCGAACCGGATCAACCTCGGGCTCGTGCTGCTGGCACTCCATCGCCCAGCGGAGGTCGCGCCGTACGTCGAGGTCTGCACGGGCGATCTCAAGCTCGGCGCTCGCGCGCGCGCAACGCTCGCGGACGCGCAAGCGCAGGCGGGCCACCGATGACGGCCTGGGCGAAGCGCAACTTGCTCGAGCGTGGCGGCCTCCTGGTGCTGGCCACCCTGGTGTTCTACGTCTGGTTCGCGTGCCCCTATATCGTCGAGAACGACAACGCCGAGTTCTCGACGCTCGGCACCATCGGCGGCATCGCGCATCCTTCGGGCTACCCGCTGTACATCCTGTGGCTGCGCGCGTGGAGCTGGCTCCCGGTCGCGAGCCCGGCCCACGCGGCGGCGATCGCGACAGCGATCCTCGGCGCACTCGGGGTCGGAGTGCTCCACGCCGCGTGTCGTGCATGGGGGGCGCGTGCGCTGGCGGCGACCCTCGCCGTCGGGCTCTACGCGACCGCGCCGCTGATCCTGCGCTACTCCACGGAGGCCGAGGCGTTCGCGCTCAACAACCTCGTCGTCGCGAGCGTGCTGTGGCTCGCCGCGGCGCGCGGGCCGGTGCGTGGGACGACGCGGGCGTTCCTGCTTGGCCTCGTCGCGGGCCTCGGCCTGTCGAACCACATGACGTGCGCGCTGATCGCACCGATCGGGATCCTCGGGGTCGTGCGCGGCGCCCGGGAGGGTGGTCCCGGGCGCGCCCTCGGCGCCGCGGCCCTCGGGCTGGTGCTCGGGCTCACGCCGTACCTCTACATGTTCCTCGCGCACGACAGCCTGATCTCGTGGCGCCACCCGAGCACGTTCGGCGACGTCGCCGACATCTTCTTGCGGACGCAGTTCGGGGGGCCGTTCGGCTTCGCGGGCCTCGGCGGCGAGGGCAGCGCCACGGCGCAGGTGACCGCGATGGTCCTCACCCTCGGACGCTCGTGGCTGTGGATCCCGCTCGCCGTCGGTCTCGGCGCGCTCGGCGCGCGCTGCGTCCGCACGGCGCCGACGTCGGCCAGCGGCGAGCCGCGCAGTGGCTGGGTGCTCCTCGCGGTGAGCTTCGTGCTCGCGGGGCCGGTGCTCGCGTCCCGATTCGACACGCCGCTGAACGCCTACGGCACGTACGTCGCCCAGCGGTTCCACCTGATCCCGGTCCTGCTGCTCGTGATCCCGGTCGCCGCCGGGGCCGACTGGATCGGCCAGCAGCTCGCGGACTTCTTGCGCGGCTTCGCCCGCATCCCGGTGGGTGCGCTGATCGCGGTCGGTCTGCTCGTCAACGCGATCCGGGTGCTGCCGTACCTGCAACGCTTTCAGTCCCCGGCGATGGAGCTCGAGGTCCGGAACACGCTCGGCACCCTGCCGCCGAGTGCGGTGGTCCTCGGGAAGGACGACGAGCTCGACGTCGGGTTCCGCTATCTCCAGCTCGCCTGCGGTCTCCGTCCCGACGTGATGTACATCCGGTGGGGCACGATTCACCTGCCGTGGTACCGCGAGCACTTCACCCGTGATGGCCTCGTGTTCGTGCCCCGGGCGGGCAGCAACGTGAAGCTCGAGCTGGCGCAGGCGATCCTCGCGAGCGGGCGGCCGCTGTTCGTCGCGCCGAGCGAGGTGGCAGGACTCACCGGACTCGGCCTGTACCCGCACGGGATCCTGTTCCGGGTCCTCCCGGCGGGGATCGCGATCCCGCCGGTCGCGGACGTCGCGGCGCACAACCACGCGCTGTTCGCGTTGTTCTCGTTCGACTACCCGCGGCCCGGTCCGGACGACCAGTACGCCACGTTCGCGCACCGGGCCTACGCGATGGTGTGGAGACGGATCGGCGACGAACTCGCGCGTGCGCGCCGCACCGAGGACGCCGCCGCGGCCTACCAGCTCGCCCTGCAGCTCCAACCGGCGGGGTCCTAGCGGGTCATGCGCAAGTTCCTGCTCGAGCGCGGAGGCCTGATCACGCTGTGCATCCTCGCCCTCTATCTGTGGATGGCGCCGGCGCACGTCG
Source organism: Myxococcales bacterium (assembly GCA_016720595.1). Taxonomy (GTDB): domain Bacteria; phylum Myxococcota_A; class Polyangia; order Haliangiales; family Haliangiaceae; genus JABFXX01. The sequence continues at coordinate 128,764 of JADKKI010000018.1, read as the reverse complement.
TCGATGGCGACAACGCCGAGTTCTCGACGCTCGGGACGATCGGCGGCATCGCCCATCCCTCGGGCTATCCGTTCTACCTGATCCTGCTGCGCGCGCTGTCGTGGATCCCCGGCGCGAGCCCCGCACACACCGCCGCGATCATCACGGTGCTCCTCGCGGGACTGCAGTTCCTGGTGCTCCACGCGGCGTGTCGCGCCTGGGGGGCGCGCCCGAGCACCGCTTCGGTCGCGGTGGCGGTGTTCGCCGCGAGCCCGTTCGTGATGCGGATCTACACGGAGGCCGAGGCGTACGCGCTCAACGGGCTCGTCGTCGCGCTCGTGCTGTGGCTCGCGGCCGCGGGTGGCCCGCTCCGCGGCACGAAGCGCGCGCTCGCGCTGGGCTTGTGCGCCGGGCTCGGCCTCGCGAACCACCTGACCTGCGTCCTCGTCGCGCCGGTGGGGCTCCTCGGCGTGGTGCGTGCCTATCGCGAGGTCGGACCGCGGGCCGTGATCGCGGCCCTCGGCGCGCTGGCGATCGGCCTGTGCGCATACCTCTACTGCTTCGTGACTCCCGAGAATCTGATGTCGTGGCCGCGCCCTCAGGACCTCGGCGATCTGCTCGATCTGTTCACGCGGCGCACGTACGGAGGTGTGGCGGGGTTCACGGGAGGGAGCGAACAGCCACGGATCGCCGAGAACCTCGTGGCCCTCGCGGCGAGCCTCGCGCGGACGTGGATCCTCGTGCTGCTGCCGATCGCCGTCGTGGCCGTCGTGGTCCGGATCGCGCGACCGGCCGATCGAGAGGCGAGCGGCGTGGTGAGCGGGGAGGCTAGGGCCGGCTGGATCGCGCTCGCGATCGCGTGGGTCATCGCTGGCCCTGTCCTCGCGCTGAGGTTCAACGTGGCGGTCGAGGGCTACGGACTCTATGTGGTCCGACGGTTTCACGTGCTGCCGTCGCTGCTGCTCGTGATCCCGGTCGCCGTCGGCCTCGATCTGACGCTCGACCGGATCGCGGCTCATCGCAAGCTCCCCACCCTGGGCGCCGCGTCACGGGCGTTGGTGTCGGTCGTGGTGTTCGCGGCGGTCGCGGTGACCGCGCTGCCGCACGTCGCGGGCATCCACTCGCCGGCGATGGCGCGGGGCGTGCAGAACCTCCTCGGATCGTTGCCGCCCTCGTCCGTGGTGCTCGGGCAGGGCGACGATCTCCACGTCGGCGTGCGCTACCTGCAGCTCGCGCGCGGCGTGCGCCCCGATGTGGCGTACGTCCACTGGAGCGCGATGGGCACACCCTGGTACCGCGAGCGGATGGCGCAGCTCGGTGTGGTGCTCGAGCCCGCGGCAGGAGAGGCGCCGAGCCTCGCGGTCGCGCGCCACGTGCTGGCGAGCGGGCGCCCCCTGCTCGTCGATCCGTCGCAGGCGAAGATCCTCTCCGCGTATCCGAGCTATCCGTTCGGCGTGCTGATCCGCGTGCTGCCGCACGGCGCCCCGGTGCCGACCCTCGACGAGGTGGTGGAGCTCAACAAGCAGATGTTCGCGCGCTTCGATCTCGACTACGCGCGGCCGCACGCCGCCGACGAGTACGCCGCGCAGATGCACCTGCGCTATGCACGCCTGTGGCAGGACCTCGGGCGGGCGCTCGGCAGGGCGGGGCGCCAGGCCGACGCGGCGTGGCACAGGGCGTCGCGGCGCAGCTCGCGCCGGAGTGATCAGCGCGCGATGCGCTCGGGCCCGAACAGCGCGAACCGAGGATCGCCGGGGCCGCCCGTGAGCACGTCCGCGAGATGGGCGGCGATCACGGGCGCGAGGTGGAAGCCGTCACGGCGGGTCCCACTCGCGATCGCCAGGTTCGCGATCGAGGTGGATCCGATCAGGGGATAGGCGTCCTCGCCGATCGGTCGCCAGCCCACGTGCTCCCTGACCAGCGGGGCGTCCGCCAGGCGCGCGTCGAGCTGGGCGACCGCCGCGGCGCGGATCCGGTCGGCCGCCGTGGGATCCGCGGTCGGAGCGTCGACGACGAGGTTCGTCGAGCCGATCACCACGTGCTCGCCGCGCGGCACGCTGTACACGCCCTGGCCGCGCAGGCACGCGGTGTGGGCGACGGGTGCGCGCAGCTCGAGCGTGCTGCCGATGCCGTAGCGCACGCGCTGGACACGCACGCCGAGCGCACTGCGATCGAGGAGCGCCGACACGCTGGCCCCGTTCGCGAGGAGATAGCGGTCGCCCTCGATCACGGTGCCGCCTTCGAGCTCGACGCCGGCGAGCGCTCCGTGCGCGGTGCGCAGCCGCGCGGCGATCCCGGCGATCAGCGTGACGCCCGGCGCCGCACCGAGCACGCGCTCGAGCGCGGCGACCACGCGGCTCGGATCGAGCCAGCCCTCACCATCGATCCGGACCGCACGCGCGACCCGCCGCGCCGGCGCATAGCCCGGGACCTCCGCGGCTTCGACGATCGCGTGTGGTTCGCCTGCCTCGGCCAGCTGCCGGGTGATCATCTCGAAGGTGCCATCTCCGGCATCGAGCACGTAGGTGCCGGTCCCGTGGCCGAGGGCCGTGAGCCCCCCGACCTTGCTGATCTCGGCGCCGAGCTCGCGCCAGCGTCGCGTGGCCTCGCGGCTGAGCGCGAGCTTCGCGTGATCGAGCTCGGTCGCGAGCGCACCGGGGCCGAGCTCCGCGAACGAGTTCAGCATCGCCGCGGCCGCCAGCGTGGCCGAGCCTGCCCGCGCTGGATCTCCGACCAGTGCGACCTCGCCGCCGCGCTGGGCCAGACGCAGGGCACACGTCAGCGCGACGATGCCGTTGCCGACGATGACCGTCTTCACCGCTTGCGCAGGCAGGCGACGAGGAACCCACCGAGATCGCGTGCGCCCGGAAGATCGGCGAGCTTGTGCTCGGCCCAGCGCAGCGCCGTGCCGAGGATCGGGACCTCGTGGACCTTGGCGATCGGCGTGAGCACGCGGATGCCGCGACTGGTGACCCACTCGAGGTCCCGCGGGAGGTAGCTCCGGATCGCCGCCGCGTCGTCGTAGCGCGTGTACACGTGCTCGTCGTGTGTCTGCTCGCTCACGGCGGTGGGCGGCTTGAGCGCCTTGACCAGCCGGCGGATCGAACGCGCGTTGTAGAACTCCGCGAGCACCCAGCCACCGGGCCGGACGATCCGTGCCATCTCGCGCAGCGCGCCTTCGATGTCGGGGATGTGCGCGAGCACCTTGAACGAGTACGCGACATCGACGGACTCGCTCGCGATCGGTAGCGCGGTCGCCGAGGCCTGCGCGACAGACAGGCCGCGCGCGGCGGCCTGCGCGAGCATGCCGCCCGAGAGATCGATGCCGGCCGCCGTGCGCGCGAAGCGCGTCACCCGGTGGAGGATCAGGCCGGTGCCGCAGCCGACCTCGAACACGTCCTTGCCGGCGCCGTACCGCTCGACGATCTCGACCTCGAGATCATCGAGCATCCGGTGGTAGGGCAGGTGCCGCTCGCGCTCGTACCAGCCGGCGAAGTCGTCGTAGTAGGCGCGGTTATCGAGGCGGGACATCGTCAGGGCGCCTTGTACTACGCCGCGGGGGACCCTCAGAGCTTCGCGAGCAGCTCTTTCTTCTTCGCCTCGAACTCGGCGTCGGTCAGGATCCCGGCGGTCTTGAGCTCGCCGAGCTGCTTGAGCGTGGACATGATCTGCTCGCGGGTCTCGCCCGGCGGCTTGGGGCCGTTCGCGTTGGCGTTGCCCATCATGCCCGCCATCTGGCCCGCCATCGCGAAGCCCATGCCGATGCCCGCGCCCTGGAAGGCACCGCCGCCATCTCCGCCCTTCTTCATGCCCTCGGCGGCGCCCATCATCATCTCGGCCTGGGCGAGCTGCTGGTAGCCGGCCATGCCGCCCGAGGCGTTGACGTACGCGAACCGCTCGACCAGCTTGTCGAGGCGATCCTTGTCCGCCTGGTCCATCGAGATCGAGAAGTCACCGAACCGGATGATCTCGACGCCATAGGACTCGATCTGGCTGCGCACCTTGGTCAGCGTCGAGGCCTCGATCTCGTCGGTGTACGCGCCCGACGTGACCTTCATGAGCGGCCAGCTCTGCTTGACGATCAGCTCGGCGATGTCGTCCTTCATCACCTTCTGGACCAGGCTCTTGAACCAGCCGACGAAGCCCTCGTTGGAGGTGGCGCGCTGACCGACCAGGCCGATCACGAGCTTGGTGGGATCGATGACGCGAGCGCTGAACTCGCCGTGCACCATGATCCGGACGCGGAGCTGCGTCTGCGGGTCCTGGACGTCGCCGATCGACGTGCCGAACTTGATCGACGCGAGCTCGCGCGTCGTGACGAAGAACACCTCGCAGATGAAGACGTTGCCGCCCGTGAACTTGTCGACCAGCTGGCCGAGGAACGGGATGTTCGAGGCATCGAGCGTGTGGCGCCCGGCCGAGAACGTGCCGACGAACTTGCCGTCCTTGAAGAACAGCGCGACCTCGTCGGAATCGACGGTCAGCTGCGCCTTCATCGGGATCGTTTGATCAGGGTGCTTGTAGACCCACTGGTCCTTGAACTCGTCGGGGCGGGCGATCGCCAGCTCCTTCACTCCACCCTTGATGAAACTGATGATTCCCATGGAAGCGTCTCCTGCGGACGTTGATGCCGCGCGGTTACCCGCGTACCCCGGTGTAACCTAGCACACAGGCTAAGGCTTCCCGCGGGGATCCCAAGGGGCGGTCCAGCGCTTTTTCCGCTTGATCGGGGAGGTCACGGGCCTAGGATGGCGCCACCTATGAGGCTTGCCACCAGGTCCCTGCTCATCCTGATCGCGTTTGCGGCGTGCGGCCCCTCGGGGCGCGGTGATGACACCGGCGGCGGTGGAGATGGTGGCAGCGGCAGCAACGGCAACTTCGCCGAGCTCACCGGCAAGGTGTGGGCGCCGAACCAGGGCCCGGGCCAGGCGATGCTCGGCCAGGAGATTCCGGTCGCAGGTGCGCTGGTCTACGTCAGCCCCACCAAGCCCGACCCGATCCCCGACCACGTGTACTGCGAGCAGTGCGTGGCCACGCCGAGCGGCGGCGTGCTGAGCGGCGCGGACGGCAGCTTCTCGCTGCAGGTCCCGCCGGGCCGCTACTGGGTCGTGATCCAGAAGGGCCAGTTCCGCATGGAGGCGGAGTACGAGCTGCAGCTGGGCGCGCTCGCGCTGACCTCTGCGCAGACCACGCTGCCGAGCGTGTGGGATCCCCCGACCGGGCGCTACATGCCGAAGATGGCGATGGCGCAGGGCACCAACGATCAGATCGAGGACATCCTCGGCAAGCTCGGCGTCGGCACGATGGCGGGCAACTTGTTCACGAGCCCGGCCGGCGAGAAGGGCCCGGAGCTCGACATCTTCCAGTACTCGGGCACCGGCGCAGGCACGGTCACCGAGCTGCTCCAGAACATGACGGAGCTGCGCAAGTACCACATCATCTTCTTCCCCTGCGCCGTGTCGATGAGTCAGATCGATGCGCTGCTGCAGAACCAGACCGTGCTCGCGAACATCCGCCGCTACGTCAACGAGGGCGGCAAGCTCTACGTGACGGACTGGTCGGGCGAGCTCGCGGACCGCGCCTTCCCGCAGCAGATCGTGCTCGGCGACACCGGCGCGGATAGCGATGGGACGTACGACCCGGCGACGTTCACCGGCACGCTGACCACCCCCGGCGATGCCGATGGTGGGCTCTACGAATCGATGGACGGCAAGGCGATCGATCCGGACCTCGCGGCGTGGCTCGGCCTGCAGAGCGGCCCCACCGAGACCGGCGCGGGCGTCGGCATGTACAACGCCAGCTCGTTCGTCGTGACCGATCTGTGGAACTGGGTGAAGAAGCTCAACACCGTGCAGATCGGCGTCGACAGCATGGGGCTCCCGGTCTACGACGCGCCGAAGGCGTGGGTCACCGGCACCAAGCCCGGGACCACCGGCGCGGCGAACCGCCCGATCGCCGTGACCTACCAGCCCACGGGCTGTGGCAAGGTGCTGTACACGCCGTTCCAGACCGCGAACGGCGAGCACGCCGGCCTCTACCCGCAGGAGCGCGTGCTGCTCTATCTGATCATGGAGATCACGACCTGCAGCGACAACCCGATCCTCTAGTAGGTCGGACCGCCGGGTCGTGACGCGGTGCACGACGAGCTTTCCTCTTGATGATTCTTGCGGTCCTCGTACAGTGCCGCGCATGCGAACTGCCGCCGCGTCTGTCGCCGTCGTCCTGATCTCGCTGCTCGTCGCGTGCGGCCCCGAGGGACGCGGCCGGCTCGCCGACGATGATGGGACCGGCGCCGACGCGTCGACGAGTGGCCCCGAGGTCTGCGACGACGCGATCGACAACGACGGTGACGGTCGCGCGGACTGCTCGGACATCGACTGCTCCGGCGTCGGGATGTGCCCGATCTGCGGCTCGGTCGAGGATCCCGCCGCCACGCCGCTCGCGCTGCCCGATGGCATCGGCATGTCCACGATGTGCTCGACGGATGCCGACTGCACGGATCCCACGATCCCGAACTGCGTCGCGAAGGAGTGCCACGCGTCGTACACCTCGACCTTGAACTTCATCGGCTTCCCGATGAACTCGATGCTCGCCGATCCGACGAAGCTGCTCAGCGTGTGCGTCGAGATGGAGCACAGCTACCTCCGCGACCTGCAGATGGAGCTGATCACTCCATCCGGCGGCGTGTTCATCCTGCACAAGTTCGTCGCGCGAACGGGCGGCGAGATCTATCTCGGCCTCGCCAACGATGCCGACACCGCCGCCACGCCGGTCCCCGGCACGGGTGCCACGTACTGCTGGACGCCGGCGGCTCCGGTGCCGATGCTCGACACCACCGGTACCTCCGGCCCGACCCAGGCGGCCGGCTCCTCGCAGGAGCTGGTCCCCGGGAACTACAAGTCGATCGCGCCCTGGACCTCGCTGACCAACACCAAGCTCAACGGCATGTGGACGATGCGGGTGACGGACCTGTGGCCGGCCGATAACGGCTTCATGTTCAAGTGGTCGATCAAGTTCGATCCGTCGCTGGTCTCGGACTGCGCCGGCCCGATCATCCTGTAGGCGATTTCGGCTACGGTGCGCGCGGGATGGACTCGCGCTCGACACCGACCTCGGGCGGACCTCGCGCCCTGGGCGCCACAGGTCGGCTGATCGCGCTGTTGGTCGGGATCAACGCCGTCCTGGTGATCCTCGGCGTGGTGTTCCTGGCGCCCGCCGAGCGCGCCGCGGGCACGGGCATCCGGGTCGGGCTGGTGTTCGATGTCGGGGGCAAGAACGACAAGTCGTTCAACGAGGCGGCGTGGCGCGGGCTCCAGCGCGCGAAGGCCGAGCTCGGCGTCGAGGTCCAGTTCATCGAGCCCACGGAGGGCGCCGATCGCGAGAGCGCGTTGCGCACGCTGGCGGCGCGCGGCGTCGATCTGGTGATCGGCGTGGGCTTCATCTTCGGCCCCGATCTCGAGCGCCTCGCCGTGGCGTTTCCGAACGTGAAGTTCGCCGGCATCGACTACAGCCCGTCGCCCGGGATCGGGACGCTGCCGAACCTCGCCGGGCTGCAGTTTCGCGAGCACGAGGGCAGCTTCCTCGTCGGCGCGATCGCGGGCCTGATCACGCACACCAAGGTCGTCGGCTTCGTCGGCGGGATGAAGATCCCGCTGATCCGGAAGTTCGAGGCCGGGTACGAGGCGGGCGTTCATCACGTGTGCCCCACCTGCCGCGTGGTCTCGGCCTATGCGGGCACGGAGCCGAAGGCGTTCGCCGATCCGTCGCTCGGAGAGGAGCTGGCGAGCGCGCAGTACGCCCAGGGCGCGGACGTGATCTTCCACGCCGCGGGGAAGACGGGCGATGGCGTGTTCGCGGCGGCGCGGCACAACGGAGCGCGCGCGATCGGCGTCGATAGCGATCAGTACGATGCCGCGCCGTGCTGCGTGGTGACCAGCATGGTCAAGGGTGTGGACGTCGCGGTGCTCGACGTGATCAAGGACGTGATCGCCAATACGTTCAAGCCGGGGCTGCACGAGCTGGGGCTCGCCGAGCATGGCGTGGGGTTCGTGGCCGACGAGCGCAATCGCGGCCTGCTCCCGATCGAGGTCGTCAACGAGGTCCATCAGCTGTCCGACGAGATCGTGAAGGGCACGATCGTGGTGCCCGACAAGTGACGGACCGAGCGATCACGGCGGAGGTCGACAAGGCCTATCCGGGCTGCGTGGTGCTGAAGGGCGCCCGGATCACGGTGCGGCCCGGCACGGTCCATGCGCTGGTCGGGGAGAACGGGGCAGGGAAGTCGACGCTCGTGAAGATCCTCGCGGGCGTGCTCCGGGCCGATCGTGGGATCCTCGAGGTCGACGACCGTCAGGTCCCGATCGATCGCTGGGACCGCACCGCGGCGCGCGCCGCGGGCATCGGCATCGTGCAGCAGCACGGCGCGTCGGCATACACGCTGAGCGTCGTCGAGAACGCGGTGCTCGGCCTCGAAGGCGGGCCGGTGCTCGCCCTCGCCACGCCGGCGGACGCGCTCGCCCGCACCGGCGCCAAGGTCGGCCTCCCCATCGACCCCTGGGCCACCGCGGAGACGCTCTCTCTCGGGGCGGCGCAGCGCGCGGAGATCGTGACGGCGCTCTATCACGGCGCGAAGCTGCTCGTGCTCGACGAGCCGACCGCGGTCCTGACGCCCGGCGAGGTCGCCGGCCTGCTCGCCACGCTGCGCACCCTGGCGGCCAGCGGGACGACCATCATCATCGTCACGCACAAGCTCGACGAGGTCCGCGAGGTCGCCGACGACGTCACCGTGCTGCGGGCTGGCCAGACAGTGGCGACGTTCTCGACCCGCGACGCGCCCCTCGAGGTCGCCGCGATCGCGCGGGCGATGGTCGGCGTCGATCTGCCGGCACAGCCCAGGGCTCCAGCGCCGGCGACCACCGCGAAGGTCGCCCTCGCGGTGTCCGATGTCGGGCTCGGCGATCTGGTCTCGGCGAGCCTGGAGGTCCGCGCGGGCGAGATCGTCGGGATCGCCGGCGTGGACGGCAACGGTCAGCGCGAGCTCGCCCTGGCGATCGCGGGCCTCGCGCGGGCGCGGGGCACGGTGACGATCGGTGGACGCGACGTGACGCGCGCGTCGCCCGCGGCGCGCCTCGCGGCCGGGCTCGCGCACATCCCCGAGGATCGTCACCACGGGGGCCTCGTCCTAGCCGCGACCGTGGCCGACAACCTCGCCCTCGGGCGCGCCGATCTGACCGGGCGGTTCCGGATCGATCACGCGCGTGTGGCGGCGAACGCCCGCGCGCAGATCGAGCAGCTCGATATCCGTCCCCCGGATCCCAGCGCGCTGGTCGAGGCGCTGTCGGGCGGCAACCAGCAGAAGGTGGTGATCGGGCGCGAGCTGTCGCGACCGAACCTCCGCGCCGTGGTCGCCGTGCAGCCCACGCGTGGCGTCGATCTCGGCGCGGTGGCACGGATCCACGAGCGCCTGCGCGCAGCGGCGACGGCGGGGGCCGGCGTGCTCGTGATCTCCGCGGATCTCGACGAGCTGCTCGCGCTGTGTCACCGGATCGTGGTGATCCTGCGCGGCAAGCTCGTGGGCGAGCGGACGACGCGCGAGGATCTCGGCGCGCTGATGACGGGGGCCGCGTGATCGGCTGGTTGCGTCCGAGCGCCAGCGTCCGCCGCGAGCTCGAGGCGGCGGTGATCGCGCTCCTGGTCTCGGTGGCGATCGGCAGCGCGCTGATGCTGATCGTCGGCAAGTCTCCGGGACACGTGTGGTGGCACATGCTGGGCCACACGTTCACCGAGTCGTACTGGTTCGGGCAGCTGCTGTACAAGGCGACCGGGCTCGCGCTGACGGGGCTCGCGGTCGCGATCGCGCTCGACGCGGGGCTGTTCAACATCGGCGCGGAGGGCCAGCTCACGGCGGGGGTGCTCGCGTGCGCGGTGATCGGCCGCGCGCTGCCCGAGGACGCGCCCGCGATCCTCGCAGTCCCCGCGTGCCTCCTCGGTGCGGCGCTCGCGGGCGGCACGGTCGGCGCCGCGATCGGCCTGTTGCGCGTCACCCGTGAGGCACACGAGGTGATCACCTCGATCATGCTCAACGCGATCGTGGCAGGCCTCGCGCTGTGGATCGGCAACGTGGTGCTGTTCCAGGGCGGGACGACGACGGGCGGCCAGATCGCTCCGGGCGCGCGCTTGCCGCAGCTCGGGCTCGGCGGGAGTTCGGCGAACGCCGCGATCGTGATCTCGATCGTCGCGATCGCCGGCGTGTGGTGGCTGCGTGCGCGGACCACGTGGGGGATGGCGTGGCTCGCGGTCGGGCGCGATCCGGCCGCGGCGCGTAGCGTGGGGATCGATGTCTCGCGGGTCCGCGTGCTCGCGATGATCGGCTCCGGCGCGCTCGCGGGCCTCGCGGCCGCGAACTTCGTGCTCGGTCACAAGCACGCGTTCGAGGAGGGGCTCGGGCGCGGCACCGGCCTGCTCGGGATCAGCGTGGCGCTCCTCGGCCGCACGCATCCGGCCGGCGTCGCGGTCGCCGCGCTGCTGCTCGGGTTCCTCTCGGCCGGTGGGCTGTCGGTCGCCGAGGAGGTGCCGAAGGAGCTGATCGAGATGTTGCAAGGCGTGGTGGTGCTGGCCGTCGCGTGTTCCGGCCCGTGGGTCCGGAGGCAGCGCGGATGATCGAGACCGTCCTGTCTCTCGCGTTCCTGGCGCAGGTGGTCCGGATCGCGGTGCCTTACGCGCTCGCCGCGATGGGCGGAGCGCTGACCGAGCGCGCCGGCGTGATCGACCTCGCGCTCGAGGCCAAGCTGCTGTTCGGCGCGTTCACCGCGGCGGCGTTCGCGCACGCAACCGGCTCCGCGTTCGCCGGCGTGCTCGGCGGGATGTTCGCGGGGGTCCTGGTCACCGCGGTCCAGCTGTTCTGCGCGCTCCGCCTGCGCGCCGATCAGGTGATCATCGGGATCGCGCTCAACGTGATCGCGCTGGGCGGCACGCGGTTCCTGCTCCAGCTCGTCTATCACGAGGGCGCCAACTCGCCGCCGGTCCCCGCGTTCGGGCACGACGTGCTCGCGAACCCGCTGGTCTGGATCGCGCTGGTCGCCGCGGTGGCGCTCCCGATCGCGATCCGGCGCACGCGCTGGGGCCTCCGCCTGCGGGCCGCGGGGGATCGGCCCGACGCGCTGACCGCGGTCGGGGTGTCGCCGCACCGCCCGCGGATCGCCGCCGCACTGGTCGGTGGTGCGCTCGCCGGCGCGGGCGGCGCGCAGCTAACGCTCTCCGTCGGCGGCTTCGTCGCGGACATGTCGGGCGGGCGGGGCTACATCGCGCTCGCGATGGTGATCCTCGCCGGCTGGCGCCCCGCGATCGCGGCGCTCGCGTGTGCGGGGATCGCGGCCGCCGAGGCGTTCAACATCGCGCTCCAGGTCTCGGGCGTCGGCATCCCGCACGAGCTGGCCCAGCTCGCGCCGTACGTGTTGACGCTCGTGGTGCTCACGGTCGCGGGCGGCAAGCACGGCCGGCCACCGCGCTCGCTCGGCAAGCTCTGAGCAGGCGTCGTATGTCGCGGGTGTCGCCGGACGGGCATCTCGAACATGGGTGTGGGACGCTCCAGGCATGAGGTTCGCGCTCGTCGGTGTCGTGATCGCGGTGTTCGCGGTGATCGGCGCGTGTGGTGGGCGCTCCGAGCCGACCCCGGCCAAGGTCCCTGCGCCAACGGACCCGGTCGCCGCGCCGGTGGCTCCCCCACCCAAGGGTGCGCCGCCCGCACCCGCGCCACCGCCCGCGCCGCCGCCCGGCGTCGACCTCGTGGTGGTCGCGAAGATCACGAACGCCGGTCCGATCGGCGACGGCCGGTGCTCGCAGCGCTCCTACGAGATCACGCTCGAGCGCGTGGTCGCCGGCGCGACGCCCACCACGCCGACGCTCTGGGTGCACTTCGAGGTGTGCGGCACCGAGCGCAAGCCTCAGCCCGCGGGCGAGCTCGCCGGGACGGGGCTCGACGTGGGGGCGCGCTACCAGTTCGCCCTCAAGAAAGGCGCGAGCGGAAACTTCGGCGACGGCCTGATGATCACGAGCGCACGCGCGCCGTGAGCCCCTACAACATCACGAGCGCGGGCGCGCCGTGATCGGGGTGCGGCGATGCCGAGCAGGCCGAGGCCCGTGGCGAACGTTGCCTGGACCGCCGCCACCAGCGCGAGGCGCGCGCGGCGAACGCCCGGATCATCGACGATCACACGCAGCGCTGGATCGCCGTTGCCCTGCGTGTACCAGCGCGAGAACTCGCCGGCGAGCGCGAGCAGGTAGTGCGCGAGCCCGTGCGGCTCGCTGTTGTCGGCCGCGCGGACCACGATGTCCGGGAACTCGAGCAGCTTTCCGGCCACCGCCCACTCGGCATCGTGCGCGAGCAGCGAGAAGTCCACACCCTCGATCGAGGTGATGGTCTCGCCGGCCTTGCGCGCGATCGAGGCGCACCGCGCGTGGCTGTACTGGATGTAGGGGCCCGAGTCCCCCTCGAGGGAGACCGCCTTCTCGAGATCGAAGTCGATGTCCTTGTCTCGCTGGGTGGCGAGGTTCGCGAACACCACCGCGCCGATGCCGATCTTCGGCGCGACATCATCGACGATGGCGGCCGGGAGATCGGGGTTGACGTTCGCGATGATCTCGCGCACCTCGGCCTCGGCGATCTTGAACACGTCGCGCATCAGCACCACACCGCCCAGGCGGGACGTCGTCTTCTTGCCCGCGACCCGGATCAGGCCATACGGCACGTGCTCGCAGTGCGCGGCCCAGGTGTGCCCGGCCTTCTGCAGCAGCTTCCACAGCTGGCGGAAGTGCGAGGCCTGCCCGCGATCGACGACATAGAGCGAGCGCGTGAAGTGGAACGTGTTCCACCGGTACTGCGCCGCGGCGACATCGCGCGTGGCGTACAGCGTGGTGCCGTCCTTGGTCTTCAGCAGGATCGGGTTCTTCTCCCCCTCGAGCTCGACGACGTGCGCGCCCTCGCTGATCGTCATCAGCGGCGCGAGCTCGGCGAGCACGCGCGGCATGTCGCCCTCGTACGCGGCCTCGCCCCGAACCTCGTCGAACTTGATGTTGAGGATCTTGTAGATGTCCTCGAACTCCGCCCACGAGATGTCGCGGAACCGCTGCCACAGCGCACGGACGGCGGGATCCCCGTCCTCGAGCCGCTTGAACGCATTGCGCCCTTCCTGCTCGACGGCCGGGTTGTCCTTCATCGCGGCGCGGAACCGCGTGTACAGGTCGTTGAGCTTGCTGACGTCGAGCGGCTCGTCGGCGCCCCACTTCTCGTACGCGGCGATCACCATCCCGTGGGTGGTGCCCCAGTCGCCCAGGAAGTTGATGCCGACGACCTTGTAGCCGAGCGCGCGGAAGATCTGCGCGAGCGCGTGGCCGATCGTGGTGCCGCGGATGTGGTGGTAGGCGAGGTGCTTGGAGATGTTCGGCGAGCTGTAGTCGATGCAGATCGTCTTGCCCGTGCCGACCGCATTGGGGACCAGGGTGTTGCGGAGGCAGGCATCGACGAGCCAGCGGAACGTGCGGGCGCGGTCGACCTTGAAGTTGACGAACGGACCGGCGGCGGTCGCGCTCGTGAGATAGCCGTCCGGGACGAAGCTCGCTGCGAGCTCCTGGGCGAGGACCGCGGGGCTCTTGCCGGCCGCCTTGGCGAGGGCGAAGCAGCCCACCGCGAGGTCGCCGAGCTCGGGGCGGGGCGGGGCATCGACCTTGAGATCGGTGGCCGCCACGCCTGCACGCGACGCGACCGCCTCGGCCGCGGCCAGATGGATCGGAGTGTGGTGGGTCGGCATGGGCGGCGCGCAAGCTAGCACCGATCGCGCCCATCGCGGCTATCGGGCAAAAGCCCCACGGATTCCCGGCAGTTGGTTTGACCCCCGCGCGAGGTGCGTGATACCAACGTAGAAGCTCGTGGCTGACTTTCCGGGAGGAACCGCGTGAGCAAGATTGTCTTGTGCGTCGATGACAGCGTGACGATGCAGCAGGTGGCCGACATCACCTTCCGTGGCACGGAGTTCACCTACGTTGGTGCACGCAACTACGACGAGGCGGTGGAGAAGGCCAAGGGACAGAAGCCCACGGTGGTCCTCGCGGACTCCGTGATGCAGGGCAAGACAGGGTACGACCTGTGCCTCGCACTGAAGTCCGATGCCAAGACTGCCGACGTCCCCGTGGTGATCCTGGTCGGGAATGGCGCTCCGTATGACTCGGCGAAGGGAGTCCAGGTGGGCGCTGATGCCAACCTGCCCAAGCCGTGGGACACGCAGACCATGCTCGAGAAGGTCGTGGAGATCGTCACCAAGGCGGCCAGTGGCGTCGCGAAGCCCGGCCAGGGCTCCGCGTCGGCACCGTCGGCCTCGGCGGCTCCAGTCGCAGCGGCGGCAGCAGCGGCGAAGGCCGCGGCACCTCCGGTGGCGGCAGGTGCAAACCAGCCACCTCGCTCGGCGACGATCATGGGCATGCCCACGATCAAGCTGCCCGGCGGTGTAGCCCCGGCGGCGACGCCCGCAGCAACCCCACCGGCCCCCAGCCGGACCACCGTCATGGCCGTCCCCACGGTGGCGCCCGACGGCAAGATGGTCGCGCCGGCTCCGGCGCAGCCTGCCATGCGTGCTCCTGCTCCGGTCGCGACACCCGTTGCGGCCGCGGCTGTCTCTGCGCCTGCGCCCTCCTTCAATCCCTCGTCAGGAGCGAATCGAGCCCCCATGGTCAGCGGTACCCCGACCAAGCGTTCTGCCATCGTCGAGCGCACTCTTGCGAAGATGGCGGCGCGCCTCGCCGAGGCCTCTGGCCTCGAGCCCGGGAGCCCCGAGCTCCTCGCGTTGCTCAAGCTGTCGGCCGAGGTCGTGGAGCGGGTGGTGTGGGAGGTCGTGCCGGAGCTCGCGGAGCAGATCATCCGCGAGAACCTGCAGGACCTGACGGCGCGCAAGCAGAGCTCGTAGCAGCTCCGTGCGCCGACACGCGCGTGCCCGACTTGGGTGCGCCGCGACGCGTTAGCGCCACGCGTGGTGTGCTAGCTTTCGCGCCGTGACAACGTCGTCGGCGCTCCCGAAGCAGTACGACCCTTCCGAGGTCGAGCCCCGCTGGCTCAGGTTCTGGCTGGAGAACGATTTCTTCCACGCCGACGAGACCAGCCCGACGGTACCCTACGCGATCACGTTGCCCCCGCCGAACGTGACGGGATCGCTGCACATCGGGCACGCCCTCGGCTCGACCATGCAGGACATCCTGATCCGCTGGAAGCGGATGCAGGGGTTCAACGCGATGTGGATGCCGGGCATCGATCACGCATCGATCGCGGTCCACGTGCTGCTCGAGAAGGATCTCAAGCGCCGCGAGAACAAGAACCGGTTCGAGCTCGGCCGCGAGGAGTTCCTGAACCGCGCCTGGGCGTGGAAAGAGAAGAGCGGCAACCGGATCTCCGAGCAGGAGAAGCTGATGGGCTTCTCGCTCGACTGGCAGCGCGAGCGCTTCACGATGGACGAGCGCTCGAATGGGGCCGTCCTCGAGGCATTCGTCCGCCTCTACGAGGAGGGCCTGATCTTCCGCGCCAAGCGGATGATCAACTGGGATCCTTCGAGCGAGACCGTGGTCTCGGATCTCGAGGTCGATACCGTCGAGGAGAAGGGCCACCTGTGGGAGATCAAGTACCCGTTCGTGGATGGCTCGGGCTCGATCACGGTGGCCACCACCCGGCCCGAGACCATGCTGGGCGACACCGCCGTCGCGGTCCATCCGTCTGACGTGCGCTACACCGACGTCGTCGGCAAGCTGGTCACGCTGCCGCTGACCGGCCGCCAGATCCCGATCGTCTCGGACCTGTGGCCGGATCCCGCGTTCGGATCGGGCGCGGTCAAGGTCACGCCCGCCCACGATCCGAACGACTTCGACATCGGCCAGCGCCAGGGCCTCGAGGCGATCCAGGTGATCGATCTCAAGGGCCGGATCTGCGCACCGGCACCCGCGAAGTACGTCGGGATGACGGTCGACGAGGCCCGCAAGGCCGTGGTCGCAGACCTCGAGGCCGGCGGACATCTCGGCGAGATCAAGGATCACAAGGTCCCGCGCGGGCGCAGCCAGCGCTCGGGCGCGGTGATCGAGCCGATGTTGATGGATCAGTGGTGGGTCAAGGCCGCACCACTCGCGGAGAAGGCGGCGGCGGCCGCGGAGAGCGGCAAGACCAAGTTCGTCCCCGAGCTGTGGACCAAGACGTTCATGCACTGGATGACCAACATCCGCGACTGGTGCATCTCGCGTCAGCTGTGGTGGGGCCACCGGATCCCCGCGTACTACTGCTCGTGCGGCACCACGATCGTCGCGCGTGAGGCGCCCAAGGACTGCGGCAACTGTGGCAGCTCGGACTTGAAGCAGGACGAGGACGTGCTCGACACCTGGTTCTCGTCGGCGCTGTGGCCGTTCTCCACGCTCGGCTGGCCCGAGAAGACCCGCGCGCTGGCCACGTTCTATCCGAACAACGTCCTCGTCACCGGCCCCGACATCATCTTCTTCTGGGTCGCGCGGATGATGATGTTCGGCATCCACTTCATGGGGAAGGTCCCGTTCCGGACCGTCTACCTGACGTCGATCGTCACCGACGAGAACGGCGACAAGATGTCGAAGATGAAGGGCAACGTCATCGACCCGCTCGACATCGTCTACGGAGCCTCGCTCGAGGCGCTGCTCAAGCGCGCCGACGCAGAGAACGCGCCGGATGCCGCCGTCAAGACGATCAAGAAGAACTTCGCCAAGGGCATCCCGGCGATGGGCGCCGATGCGCTGCGGTTCTCGCTCGCGGCGCTCAACACCAGCGGCCGGTACATCCGGCTGTCGATCGATCGCGTCGAGGGCTACCGCAACTTCATCAACAAGCTGTGGAACGCGTCGCGGTTCGCGCTGATGAACCTCGACGGGTACGACCCGGAGCGGTTCGAGGCACAGCTGACCACGCCGGCCGGGCGCCAGGCCCTCGGGATGCCCGAGCGGTGGATCCTGTCGCGGCTCCAGGCGGTGTCGAGCGACGTCGATCAGGCGCTCGAGGCGTTCCGGTTCAGCGACGCGGCCAACGCGATCTATCACTTCGTGTGGCACGAGCTGTGTGACTGGTACATCGAGCTCGCGAAGCCGCACCTGCACCAGACCGAGGAGCTCGAGCAGGATCAGGCGAAGGCCGCGAAGCGCCACGTGGTGCAAGGCGTGCTCGCCACGGCGCTCGAGACCACGATGCGCCTCCTGCACCCCTTCGCGCCGTACGTCACCGAGGAGATCTGGCAGAAGCTGCCCAAGCCGCCGCAGCTGCCGGGCTCGCTGATGATCACGGTGTTCCCGCGCAACGATGCCTCGTTCGTCGATGCCGTCGCCGAGGCGGAGATGAAGCTCGTGCAGGACGTCGCGATCGGCTGCCGCATGCTCAAGGCGACCTATGGCATCGAGCCCGCCAAGACGGTGCCGGTGGGCATCCGCGTCCGCGGGGAGAAGGCCGAGCTGCTCAAGCGCTACCGCGAGGCGATCGAGCGCACGGCGCGCGTCAAGGCGCAGATCGGCGCCACGTTCGCCGGCTCGAGCGAGGCGTTCAGCGTTCACGATGGCAGCGCGGATGCGCTCGCCGGCGTGGCGGGCAAGGAAGTGATCAACTCCGAGGTCGAGATCGTGATGCCACTCGGGCAGATCGATCTGGTCGCGGAGAAGGCGCGGATCGCGAAGGACATCGCGAAGACCGACAAGGAGATCGGCGGGCTCGAGAAGAAGCTCGGCAACGCGGACTTCCTGGCGCGGGCGCCGGAGGACGTGGTGGCCGAGCAGCGCGCACGCCTCGCGGAGGAGCAGTCGCGCAAGCATCGGCTCCTCGACGCACTCGCCACGCTGGAGAAAGCGGGGCAGGAGACCAAGCCCTCGTGATCGAGCGGCTGGTCCCGGCGCGCGTCGCGCTGCTCGTGGTCGATGTTCAGGAGCGGCTGCTCCCGGCGATGGCTCCCGAGGTCGGCGCGAGGGTGGTCAAGCACACGCAGATCCTGATCAACGCGATGGCCCAGTTCCAGGCGCCCATCGTCGTCAGCCAGCAGTACCCGAAGGGCCTCGGCCCCACGGCGCCACCGATCGAGGATGCCCTCGCGCAGGCGAGCGCCGCCGGGGCGGCGGTCCATCGCTTCGACAAGGTCGAGTTCTCCGCGGCCGCGACCTCCGGGTTCGCCGGCCTGCGCGCGGCGGTGGCTGGCCGCGATCAGTGGCTGGTGGTCGGGATGGAGACCCACGTCTGCGTCTACCAGACCGTGCGTGATCTCGTGGGCTCGGCGAGCGCCGTCCACGTGATCTCCGATGCGGTGGCGAGCCGCACCAAGGCGAACTGGAAGATCGGCCTCGCCCTCGCGCACGAGGCAGGGGCGCGGGTGAGCTCGACGGAGGTCGTGCTGTTCGATCTCCTCGAGCGGGCGGGGACCGAGGCGTTCAAGGCCCTGTCGCGGATGATCAAGTAATGGCGGGAAACACCGGCGAAGTCCTCAAGTCCCTCGCGGTCAACGCGGTGATCGCGACCTCCAAGGGGATCGCCGCGGGCCTCACCGGCTCCGGCGCGATGCTCGCGGAGACCCTCCACTCGTTCGCGGACTGCGGCAACCAGCTGCTGCTGCTGCTCGGCATCCGGCAGAGCAAGAAGCCCGCCGATGCCAAGCACCCGCTCGGCTACGGCCGCACGATGTACTTCTGGTCGTTCATCGTGGCGCTGCTGCTGTTCTTCGGCGGTGGCGTGTTCTCGGCGTACGAGGGCATCCACAAGTTCCGGCACCCGGAGCCGGTCGGGGACATCACGATCTCGATGGTCATCCTCGGCCTGTCGATCGCGCTCGAGGGCTGGTCGACGCTCGGCAACATCAAGGCGATGAACGCCCGCCGTGGCAAGACCGGGTTCTTCCGCTACATGCGCGAGACCAAGGACTCCGATCTGATCGTCGTGTTCGGCGAGAACAGCGCGGCCGTGCTCGGCCTCGTCCTCGCGGCCGGGTTCATCATCGTCTCGAAGCTCACCGACGATGGCCGCTGGGACGCCGTGGGGTCGATCTCGATCGGCGTGGTGCTCGTCGGCGTGGCGACGTTCCTCGCGCGCGAGGTCAAGAGCCTCCTGGTCGGCGAGGGCGCCGATCCGATCGTGATCGCGGCGGCGGAGAAGCTGGTCGAGGAGGATCCGAACGTCGAGAAGCTGATCCGCATCCTCTCGATCCAGCAAGGTCCGGGCGAGATCGTGGTGGCGATGAAGCTCAAGTTCCGCGATGGCCTCGAGACCCGGCAGCTGGTCGCCGCGATCAACGCCTTCGAGGCCGAGCTCGAGCGGCGCGTGCCCGAGGTCAAGTGGAGCTTCATCGAGCCCGACGACCAGGATTGAGGCCGCCCGACAGATCTGAGGGAGCTTCGGCTCCCCGCTCGACGACGAATCGCGTAATCTAACGCACCGTGTCGAGCGCAACGTCACCCGCGTCCCGCGATGTCTACGAGCTCGGCGAGGTGCCGGACCTCGGCGCTCTGCCCGAGCGCATGCTGGCGCAGCTGATCCGCCCCGAGCGGTTCGGCGAGCCCAAGGATGCGTTCCTGCAGGAGGCGGTGAAGCTCCCCGAGCTCGGACCGCGCGACGTGCTGGTGTACGTGATGGCCGCCGGGGTCAACTACAACAACGTCTGGGCGGCGATGGGCATCCCGGTCGATGTCATCAAGGCGCGGCAGAAGCGTGGCGAACCGGAGGCCTTCCACATCGGCGGCTCCGACGCGAGCGGGGTGGTGTGGGCCACCGGCCCTGACGTCACGAACGTCAAGGTTGGTGACGAGGTCGTCGTTCACTGCGGCATGTGGGATCCGGACGATCCGTTCGTGGTCGCCGGCAAGGATCCGATGTTCGGGCCCACGCAGAAGATCTGGGGCTACGAATCGAACTGGGGCAGCTTCGCGCAGTACACGAAGGTCCAGGATCACCAGTGCCTGCCGAAGCCTGCGCACCTGAGCTGGGAAGAGGCGGCGGCGTACATGCTCGTCGGTGCCACCGCCTATCGCATGCTGCACGGCTGGGCGGGCAACACGGTCAAGGCCGGCGATCCGATCCTGGTCTGGGGGGGCGCCGGTGGGCTCGGCTCGATGGCGATCCAGATCGCGCGCGCGGCGGGCGCCCGGCCGGTCGCGGTCGTCTCGGGAGACTCGAAGAACGAGTTCTGCAAGAAGCTCGGCGCGGTCGGCGTGATCGATCGCCGCAAGTTCGACCACTGGGGCAAGCTGCCGCGCTGGTCCGATGACATCGAGTACAACCTGTGGCTCAAGGGCGCGCGCGCGTTCGGCGCTGCGTTCTGGGAGGCGCTCGGGGATCCGAAGAAGAAGGAGAACCCGGCGATCGTGTTCGAGCACCCCGGCGAGACCACGCTGCCGACCTCGTGCTTCGTCTGCGAGACCGGCGGGATGATCGTGATCTGCGCGGGGACCACCGGGTACAACGCCACGCTCGACCTGCGCTACCACTGGATGCGGCAGAAGCGGCTGCAGGGCAGTCACTTCGCGAACGACCAGCAGGCCAAGGGCGTCAACGATCTGGTGATCGCCGGCAAGGTCGATCCCTGCATGTCGCGCGTGTTCCGGTTCGACGAGACGGCCGCCTGTCACCAGCTGATGCGTGACAACCACCACCCGTCGGGGAACATGTCGATCCTTGTCAACGCGCCGCGGCCGGGGCTCAAGACGCTCGCGGAGGTTCGCGCGGCTCGGGGAACGCCATGAGCGCGCGCCCGTTCCGCGTGCTCGGCGTGCAGCAGATCGCGATCGGTGGCCCGAGCAAGGCGGCGCTGCGTGCGCTGTGGGTGGATCTGTTCGGCCTCGCGGTCACCGGCAGCTACCGCAGCGAGCGCGAGAACGTGGACGAGGACATCCTCGTGGCAGGGCAGGGGACGGGCCGGGTCGAGATCGATCTGATGGAGCCCATCGATCCCGACAAGAGCCCCAAGGTCCACGAGCCGCGCCTCAATCACCTCGGGCTGTGGATCGATGATCTGCCCGCCGCCGTGACCTGGCTCGCGGCGCAAGGCGTGCGGTTCACGCCCGGCGGGATCCGCAAGGGCGCGGCCGGGTTCGACGTCTGCTTCATCCATCCCAAGGGCGATGCCGCGTCGCCGCGCTCCGGCGAGGGCGTGCTGATCGAGCTGGTCCAGGCGCCGGCCGAGCTGGTCACGGCGATGGCTGCACTCGCTCGCGATCCGATGTAGGTCGATAAGCCCCGCTCGAAGTCACCACCCACGCCGCGACCAGGTTGGCCGCTGCGAGGGCCACCAGCAACAACCCGAAGGCATCGAGCGGGCGCCCGAACCACGTGCCCGTGGCGCCGACCATCGCCGCCACCGCGAGCGCGCGTGCCGTCTCGATGATCGCGTAGCGCCGTTCGCTCTCGAAGTAGTCGCCGGCGACCGCGGTCGCGACGATCAGGAAGCCGAGGTAGCCGAGGTTCTGGGCGATCGTGTGGTCGCCGAGCGTGGCCGAGAGCTGCAGGCTCGCGAGCAGCAGGTAGGCCAGCTGCAGCCCACCGACGAAGTAGAGCGCGCGCGGAGGCGGCGTTGGCAGCCGTTCGGGGTGAGAGCGCCCGATCACATCGGCCGGCCGCCAGCCGGCGGGCATGAACCAGATCCGCAGCTTGTCGCGCCAGCGGCTCGTGGCGGCGGCGTCGCGCCCGATCAGGCGCAGCTCGTGGAACGCGACCGCGATCGGGTGAAAGCTCCTCGGCGGCCGCTGCGTCCCGAACACGGGAGGCTCGGAGGCGAGCTCGGGCTGGAACGTGCCGAACAGGCGGTCCCACAGGATCGTCACGAACCCGTAGTTCTTGTTCGCATAGATCGGATTGGTCGCGTGGTGAACGCGGTGGTGGGATGGCGTGGCGAGGATCCACTCGAGCGGCCCGAGGCTGCGGACGTTGCGCGTGTGGACCGCGAAGCCCCAGACATCCTTGACCAGCCAGCCGACCCCCGCGGCGACGACCGGCAGGCCGGTCAGCGCGGGCACGACGAGGATCAGGTACGCACCGGAGATCACGTTGACCAGCGGCTCGGCCATCGAGGCCCGCGCGCCCGTCGTGATCGTGAACTCCTCGCTCGAGTGATGCACCGAGTGGATCCCCCACGTCAGGTTCAACGCGTGGTGATAGCGATGCATCCAGTAGCTCGCGAGATCCATGACGAGGATCCCCAAGGGCCAGATCCACCAGGTCACCGGTAGGTGCCACGGCATCGCGTGCTCGACGCCGCGGTAGAGCACCACCCACGCCACCGGGAGCACCGCGAGAACCGCGACGTGCGGGATCGCGAGCATCAGGCTGGTCGCGGAGTCCCGCGGGCTCTGGTAGCGACCGCCGCGGGCGAGGTTGTAGCCGTACTCGAGCGCCATCAGCGCGGCGAACACGTACGGGACGACGATCTGCCCCTCCACGACCGCTCGATCAGTCCTGGGACAGGTTCTCTTCCTCGGTCTCCGTCCCGTGGCGATCGCCATGAAGCGCATCCGAGAGATCGTTGGTGGTCTTGCGCAGGCGCTGGCCGAGCACCTGGACGAAGCTCCACAGCATCTTCACCGCGCTCGCGGGCTCGCGCTTGATGATCTCGTAGAAGTCCTTGCGCGAGATCGTGACCAGCCGGGTCGGCTCGGCCGCCGTCGCGGTCAGGGACCGCACGGAGCGATCGACGAGGGACATCTCACCGAAGTGGTGGCCCTTGCCCAGCTCCGCGACGACCTTCTCGCCCTTGGCGAGGCGGACGCTCCCCGAGATCACGACGTACATCGAGTCTCCGGGCTGGCCCTGCGTGAAGATCACCTGATCCGTCGACAGCTCGACGATCTCCGCGATGTTCCCGACGCGCACCAGCTCCTTGTAGGAGAGGAAGCGGAACATCTGCATGCCCTTCAAGACCTCGAGCTTGAGCGAGACCTCGGTGTTGCGCGGCGCGAGCTCGGCGGAGGCGGTCTCGCCGATGCGGATCACCACGGCCGTGATGTTGTCGTGGCCTCCGCCCGCGTTCGCGCGATCGACCAGCCGCCGCGGCACGTCCTTGACCTCGCCGTCGGCGAGCTGCTTGGGGAGCTCGTCCTCGTCGACGTACGCGTACATGCCGTCCGTGCACAGGAGAAACCGATCGCCGGGCAGGATGTCGAAGTCGAACGTGTCCACCTCGACCGAGCTGTAGACGCCGACCGCGCGCGTGACCGCGTTCTTGTACTGCTTGTAGGGCGAGCTCTCGATCTGCTCGCGGTTGAGCTTGCCGCGGCGGACCAGCTCGTTCATCAGCGAGTGATCCTCGGTGAGCACGTGGCACTGGTTCTGGCGTGCGAGGTAGCAGCGACTGTCGCCGACGTGGGCGATGAAGCCGCGCAGGTGATCACCACCGCCCGCGATCAGCAGCACCGTGGCCGTGGTGCCCATACCTCGCTTGTCCTGCTCGGCCTGTGCCCGGGCGTGGACCGCACCGCATGCGGCCTGAACAGCGTGCTCGAGCACCTGGAGGATCTCGTACGACTGCACCCCGGGATGATCGACGCGGTACCGATCGATCAGGTCGCGGCTGTTGTGGATCGCATCGCGCACCTCGTGCACGGCGATCGAGCTGGCGACCTCACCGGCGGCGTGGCCGCCCATCCCATCCGCGACCAGGAACAGGCGGAGCTTCTTGTCGATGAGGAAGTTGTCCTCGTTGTGGTTACGCTGACGACCGATATCGGTCGCGGCGGCGAACGTCAGCTCCACCCATCTCGGGTAACACGTGGCTCCGAAGCGGTCAAACGCCCGCTCGGGGCGGTTCAGGGCTGTTCGGGGCTGTCCGGCGCTGGTTGGCGCTGTTCGGCCCTTCGGCGGGCCGCGGTCAGCAGCCCGTCGTCGCGCAGCGCCCGAGGACCCCGGGTGCCAGCTCGGCCTCGACCAGCTGCTGCACGATCGTCGGATCCGTCAGGCCATGATAGATCCGCCCGCCGATCACGATCGCCGGCGAGCTCCCGACCCCGGCGTGCCGGGCCGAGGCGATCCAGTCGAGCGTGGCGTTCGCCATCCGCGCGCGACAGGCGGACAGCGCCTTGGTGCTGAGGTGGAGCCGAGCCGCGACATCCTCGATCAGCTTCTCGGGCGGAATCCGACGGCCGTGCGCCTTCTGGATCTGCGCGTACGTCTCGGTGACCCATTGCCAGCCTGGCGAGGTGTCGAGATCGTCGGGGCTCGAGCCCAATAACTCCCCGCACAGCGCGGCATCTCCGAGCATCGCGAGCTCGGCGGCATCCTCGCGCGCGACCTCGAACCACGGCGCCCACACGATCCGGATCTCGCCACGATAGGTGTTGTGGACGTTGCGGATGCTGCGGAGCTGCTGGAGGCAATCGGCCGCGTTGGGCCGGCACACGATCACGATGGGGACCGGCGCGCCGGCATCGGGCTTGCCGAGCGAGGGCAGCCCGGCGAGCTGGAGCGGCGGATTCGCGAGCGGGTGATCTGTGGAGTCGCCCTCGAGCTCGTCATCGGTGGGGCCGGTGGTGATCACGACCGGCTGCAGGCTCTGCAGGATCTCCGCATCGAACGCCGCCGGCAGGTTCTTGGGCTCGATGCCGCGATCGATCATGTCGCGCGCGCGTTCGTAGGCCTCGGCATAGGCGTTCTCGTAGTCGCCCTCGCTGAGCGACGACAGGGAGGTCCGCATCGGCTTGTCGTTGAAGAACACCATCGGTGCGGTGGTGCCGCGCAGGCGCTCGAGGCGCCGCTCGTTCGCGACGATCACGTCGCGGTAGCGATCTTCCGTGATCGCCTTGTCGAGGCGGATCGGATCGAGCCCGGCCTTGCGACCCGCCTCGATCATCTGATCACGCGTCATGGTCAGGCGCTGGGCATGGATCACGGCGACGAACTCGTCGAACTTGCCCTGCGCATACGCCTCGAGCGCGAGCGTGGGGAGCTGCGGCCCCGGCGGTTGGGCCGTGCGCTGCATCACCCGGTAGATCAGGCGCACGCGCGTGGGGTGCTTGGCGGCGAGCGCCTCGAGCTGGCGATACGCGGGCAGGCGGACGGCGTTGTTGACCGAGGGAGCGAAGAACAGCTCGACGGTGACCATCGCGTTCTGCGGGCCGCGCGCGGGGACCGCCTGTGGATCGTAGTGCTCGACACGCACCACCTCACCTTTGACCGGCGCGGCCTGGCTCGGCGCTGCGCTGGCTGGTGCGCTCACCGGCGCGAACGCGGCGAGGCTACAGGCGAGCGCGCCCAGCCGCAGCTTCACGAGGCGGGGCTCGCGGCGGCGGACTTCGGGGCATCGTCGTCGTCGTCGTCGTCGGGCTCCGGCGCGGCCGGAGGGAGCGGGGTCTCGTCGTCCTTGGCGGCGAGTGCGGCGCTGCGGTTCGCAGCAGCGACGGGCGTGCTCGTCGCGGCGGGTGCCGTGGCCGTGGTGGTGGGTGCGGATGCGGTCGCCTCGGGGGCGCGGGAATCCGCGGCGGCCAGCACCGGTTCCTCGTCGGATGGTTCGACGGAAGGCCACAGATAGGCGAAGTAGAGGCCCGCTGACACGATCAGCCCCAGGAACAGTGCCAGCACGAAGGGTTCCCAGATCACGCCGCGATCATAGCGCGGCCCTGCCCCTGGTGTAGGCTCCACCCCGCATGTCCGTCGCTGCCCTGTCCTCCGCCCTGCCGTTCTTCGAATCGGGGGTGCTGTTCAAGATCCCGATCGGCGCCGGCGTGCCGATCCAGACCTTCGGCGTGATCGTCGCTGCCGGTGTGCTGATCGGCGCCAGCCTCCTGCGCCGGTATGCCGAGTGGCACGGCGTCCCCGACGAGCACATCCGCGGCCTCACCGGCTGGATCACGGTGACCGGCTTCATTGGTGCCCACGTGTTCGACGTGCTCGCGTACCAGTGGCACGAGCTGGCCGCAGACCCCCTGTTGATCTTCAAGATCTGGGCGGGGATCTCGTCGTACGGAGGGTTCATCGGCGGAGCCATGGGCTTCGCGTTCTATGTGTGGTGGAAGCGCCTCGACGCCCGCTTGATGGCGGACATCGGGCTCGTCGGCCTGCTCCCCGCGTTCTCGATCGGCCGCATCGGCTGCACCGTGGTCTCCGATCACATCGGCGCGGCCGTCGACCCTGACAAGTGGTACGCGTTCCTGGCGATGGACTACCCGCGGTTCGGGGACGCGGTCCTGCACAACAGCGGCATCGCCCACCTCGCCCAGACCTACCCGGGCACCAGCGAATTCATCCGCGCCTGGAACCTCGGCCTGATCGAGCTGCTGTACCTGATCCCGGTCAACGCGCTGCTCCTGTTCCTCGCGTTCCGCGCGAGCAAGCGGATGCCGGCCGGCTTTGTCACCGCGATGGTCGGCGTGCTCTACGCGCCCGTTCGCTTCCTCCTCGATTTCCTCCGGCCCGAGACCAGCGATCCGCGCTACGTCGGCATGACGTTCGCGCAGTGGAGCTCGATCGCATTCTTCGCCGCCGCGGCGTACTTCGCCTCGCGCGTGTTCAAGAACGGCACGGCCGCCGAGACCATGACCCGGACCTCCGGCGAGATGCAGCAGAAGCTGCGCACGATCCTCAAGGACGAGGAGGCCGCCGACAAGGGCAAGGCCGCCGACAAGAAGGACGCCAAGAAGGCATCGCTGCCCGCGGCCAAGGCGGTCGAGAAGGCCAAAGAGCCCGAGAAGGCCAAGGAACCCGCCGAGCCTGACGCGCTCGCCATCGCGAAGCGCGAGAAGGAAGAGGCGGACGAGCGCGAGGCCGCCGAGCGCCGCAAGAAGCAGGACGAGGAGTGGGCGGCCAAGGAAGCGGCGAAGAAGGCTGCCGAGGCCGCGAAGGCCGAGGCCGCGAAGGCCGCGAAGGCCGACGCTGGCGCCGACGATGCCGAGGCTGCTGACGCCGACGACGAGACGGGCGATAAGAAGTCAGGCAAGAAGTCGAAGAAGAAGTAGGCGAGGCCGAGGCCGAGGCCGACGCCGATTCCGATTTCGACGCCGATTCCGATTCCGATTCCGATTCCGACGCCGATTCCGACGCCGATTCCGATTCCGACGCCGATTCCGGGGTCGTTAGCGGCGGCTTCTTGGCCGCGGGCTTCTTGGCCGCAGGCTTCTTGGCCGCGGGCTTCTTGGCCGCGGGCTTCTTGGCCGCGGGCTTCTTGGCCGCGGGCTTCTTGGCCGCAGGCTTCGCCTTCGCGCGCGTCGAGGTCTTGGCCGCGGACTTCGCCGGCTTGCCGACGCGCTTGTCGGAGGTCGCGGTGATCGGCGCGGCCTGGGCGACCGCCTGCGCCTGCTTCGCGATCGCAGCCGGGATCGCGGCGAGGGTCGGCGCGCGTCGCGAGCTCGAGCGTGGGGCTTCGCCAGCAGACGCTGCGTCGCGACCGCGTCCGCCACCGCCACCGCCACCGCCGCCACCGCCACCACCACCGCCACCACCGCCACCGCGCCCACGTCCGCCGCCATTGCCGGGCTCGTCCTCACGATCGCGGCGGGTCTCCATCTCGGTGCTGATCTCGAGGTCGTCCTGATGGGTCAGGGCGTCCTGCGCGAGCTTGAAGATCTCGTCCTCACGAGCGACGTGGGCCTTGTGGGCCTCTGCCAGGCGCGTGGCGGCCTCGAGCAGGGCCATGCCGGCGCTCGGGCGCGCTTCGCCGTCGAGCTCCCGCGCCGCGACCGCGACCTCGCTCTGCATCGCGATCTGGGAAGGGTGCTCGGCCGAGAGGGCGGCGAGCTCGACGGCGAGCTCGGGGCGGCGGGTCGAGAGCCGCGGGAACACGGAGCCCTCCTCGTCGAGGAAGTGGCGGGTGACGGCGCGGGCGAAGTACGCGACCGCGTCGTGGACGCGAGCGACGTCGCCGTCGTCGGGGCGCCCGGCGGCGAGCCGGCGCGCGGCCTCGAGGAGGCCCGCCATCACGTCGTCATGACGTCGATGCGAGCGCTCCAGTTGCGCGAGGCTGGCAAGCTCCATACCCAGCGAGGATCGATCACTGTGGGTGCTCGCACAAGCGCCCCGCGTCGTTGAAACGAGATCCACTGCTTGCTAGACCTTCCCCTCCATGACCGAGAACGTCGTCATCATCGGCAGCGGCCCTGCCGCCCACACCGCCGCGATCTATGCGGCCCGCGCCAACCTCGCCCCCGTGCTGTTTGAGGGCTTCATGGCCGGGGGGATCGCCGCCGGTGGTCAGCTGACCACCACGACGGACGTCGAGAACTTCCCGGGGTTCCCCGAGGGTATCGGCGGGCCGGAGCTGACCGAGCGGTTCCGGGCGCAGTCGGCCCGGTTCGGCACGCGCATCCACACCGAGACGGTCAACAAGGTCGACCTCTCGAAGCGTCCGTTCCGGTTCTGGACCGACGAGCAGGAGGGCGAGGCGAAGACGCTGATCATCGCCACCGGTGCCACCGCGAAGCGCGATGACATCCCGGGGACGCGCGATGGCGAGCTGTGGCAGAAGGGGGTCTCGGCGTGCGCGGTGTGTGATGGCGCGCTGCCGATGTTCCGGAACAAGCCGATGTTCGTCGTCGGCGGCGGCGACTCCGCGATGGAGGAGGCCGGGTTTCTCACCAAGTTCGCCAGCAAGGTCTATCTCGTCCACCGCCGCGACGAGTTCCGCGCGTCGCAGATCATGCAGGACCGCGCGCGCAAGAACCCCAAGATCGAGTTCCTGCTCTCGCACAAGGTCACCCGGGTCGAGGGCAAGCAGGGCTGCGAGACCGTCCACGTCCTCGATCTCAAGACCAACATCGAGCGCCCGGTGGCCGCGGCGGGGTTCTTCTTCGCGATCGGCCACGTGCCGAACACCAAGTTCCTCGATGGCCAGCTGGCATGTGACGAGCAGGGCTACGTCCTGACCACGCCGGGGACCACCGAGACGTCGGTGCCGGGCGTGTTCGCCGCGGGCGATGTCCAGGACAAGAAGTACCGCCAGGCGATCACAGCCGCGGGATCGGGATGTGCTTCCGCCCTGGAGGCCGAGCACTTCCTGTCGTCGCACTGAGGCTTTACGGAGGCAGGCCTGGGCGGACACGGGGCGGAATAGGAGGCAGGGCCACACGGGTAATCCCCTGGGACGCCCCGCCATGTCACAATCCCTCTACCCCGTGAGCCGAGAGCCGAATCCTCCGCCGCGTTCGATGAGCGAATCAGGCCTGTTGACCAAGGTCCTCGCCGTCTTGCTGTTGCTGGTCGCCGGTGCCCTGGTGTTCACCGTGGTCCAGCAGCGCCGGAAGCCGCAGCGCGACTATGTGAACTACGAGCCCAGGCCGGTCGCGCAGCGTCCGGATGACAAGCTGGGGGCCAGCGAGCAGTCGACGATCGACGTGTTCGGCAAGTTCAGCCGCTCCGTGGTCCACATCACGAGCCTCGAGACCCATCGCGATCGGATGACGCTCGACGTGACCGAGATCCCACAAGGTACGGGCTCGGGCTTCGTGTGGGATCAGGACGGCCACATCGTCACCAACTTCCACGTCGTGCGCGGTGGTGATCGCGCGAGCGTCACCCTCAACGACGGTTCGACCTATGCCGCGACGATCATCGGCACCGCGCCAGACAAGGACATCGCGGTGCTCCACATCGATGCGCCCCCGCAGAAGCTGCTGCCCCTGCCGATCGGGCAGTCCGCCACGCTCAAGGTCGGGCAGTACGTGCTCGCGATCGGTAACCCGTTTGGCCTCGATCAGACGCTCACCACCGGTGTGATCTCCGGCCTCGGTCGCGAGATCAAGAGCGTGACCCAGCGCTCGATCTTCGACGTGATCCAGACCGACGCCTCGATCAACCCGGGCAACTCCGGTGGCCCGCTGCTCGACAGCTCGGGGCGTCTGATCGGGATCAACACCGCGATCTACTCGCCGTCGGGCGCCAACGCCGGCATCGGCTTCGCGGTGCCGGTCGACACCATCAACACGATCGTGCCGCAGCTGCTGAAGGGCGGAAAGATCGTCCGCCCCGGCCTCGGCGTGAACATCCTCTCCGACCAGATCGCGGCCCAGCAGAAGATCGATGGCGTCGTGGTCCTCGGCGTGGCGCCGGGCGGTGCGGCCGAGAAGGCCGGGATCCGCGGCACCCAGCCCACCCAGGGCGGCTGGCAGCTCGGCGACGTGATCGTGAAGATCGACACCACCGACGTCCACCGCTCGAGCGACCTGTTCCGAATCATCGATACCCACAAGGTGGGAGACGAGGTCGATCTCACCGTCGAGAGTGAAGGCCAACGGCGTACGGTCAAGGTAACATTGCAACCAATCCCTTGAGCCGTACCGCCGCCCGCGCTGTCGCTCCTGCTCCCAGCTCCCCGGTCGCCCCGCGTCCGCGCCTGTATCGCGAGACCTTGTGGCGACGCGCTCGCTCTGCTGCTGCCTCGGCGTTCTTCGAGGGACTCGCCTCGGTCGGGCAGCTGCATCCTGCGGCGTCGCCCCGCCGCCATGGGGTCGAGGTCGAGCGCGACATCGCCTATGGGCCGGGGCACGCCGACTGGCGACAGCTCGACATCTATCGCCCGATCCATCGCCCGAAGCCGTGGCCGGTGGTGTTCTACGTCCACGGCGGCGCCTTCCACCTGCTGTCGAAGGACACGCACTGGCTGATGGGCCTCGTGTTCGCCCGGTTCGGCTACCTCGTCGTCAACATCAGCTACCGCCTCGCGCCGAAGCATCCGTATCCGGCGGCGATCGAGGACACCTGCATGGCGTACGCCTGGATGGTCAGGCACCTCGCCGAGCTCGGCGGAGATCCCACCCGGATCGCCGTGGCTGGCGAGTCGGCGGGCGGCAACCTGATCACCGCGCTCACGCTCGCCACGACCCAGCGCCGGAGCGAGCCGTGGGCGCGCGAGGTGTTCGATCTCGGGGTCACGCCACGTGCGGCATTGCCGTTCTGCGCGATGTTGCAGGTGTCGAGCCCCGAGAGGTTCTCGCAGCGCCGGCGGCTGCCGTTCTGGGTCGATGGAATGATCCGCGATGCGTCCGCGTCCTACCTCCATGGCTACTCGCCGGCGCCGGGGCCCGAGACCGAGCTGGCCGACCCGCTGCGCCTCCTCGAGGAAGCGGTCGCAGGGATCCGCGCGCAGCCGCACCTCGACCGGCCATTGCCGCCGTTCTTCGCGCCAGTGGGAACGCGCGATCCGCTGCTCGATGACACGCGCCGCCTCGAGAAGGCCCTCGCCGCGCTCGATGTCCCGTGCGAGGCGCGGTATTACCCGGGCGGCATCCATGCGTTCCACGCCCTGGTCTGGGACCCGGCCGCACGCAGGTGCTGGCGCGATGCCCTCGCGTTCCTCGATCGCAACATGCGGCCCGCGGTCCCCGTCGACGTTCCCGGCCGTTAGCTTGGACGGCGGCGCGGGCCGACGTACGATCGCGCCGATGTTGCCGCTCTCGCCGTTGCCTCGCGGGGCCACTCCGTGACCCCACCGAAACGCCGGCTCGGGCTGATCGTCACCGCGGCCATCGTGATCGCGAACATGATCGGGACCGGGGTGTTCACGAGCACCGGGTTCCAGGCCGCGAGCCTCCACGATCCCATGACGATCTTGCTCGCGTGGGTCGTCGGCGGGTTGCTCGCGTTATGCGGCGCCGCCGCGTACGCCGAGCTGGGCTCGATGATGCCGCGCGCGGGTGGCGAGTACGTCTATCTGCGCGAGGCGTATCACCCGGTGGCGGGGTTCATGAGCGGCTGGGTCTCGATGACGGCGGGGTTCTCCGCGCCGATCGCGGTCGCCGCCCTCGCGTTCTCGCGCTACCTGGCGACGCTCGTCCCCTCGCTGCACGCCGATGTGCCGTGGGCCTCGGGCAGCGTCGGGATCGGGAGCCTCTCGGTCTCGATCCACCTCGGAGCGGGGCAGGCGATCGCGATGGCGTTGATCGTG
Source organism: Myxococcales bacterium (assembly GCA_016720595.1). Lineage (GTDB taxonomy): Bacteria > Myxococcota_A > Polyangia > Haliangiales > Haliangiaceae > JABFXX01. Next base: position 96,917 of record JADKKI010000018.1, on the reverse strand, counting down.
GTGATCACCGCGCTGCACGCCTTCGATTCGAAGATCGGCGGCTGGGTGCAGGCCGGCTTCACGGCCGCCAAGGTCCTCCTGATCGTCGTGTTCATCACCGCGGGGCTCCTCGTCGGTGATGGCAGCTGGTCGAACTTCGCGAGCCAGCACGGCGGGCTCTCGAACGTGGGCACGATGGCCTTCGCCACCGCCCTCATCTACGTGAGCTTCGCGTACTCGGGCTGGAACGCTGCGGCCTACATCGCGAACGAGGTCGAGCGTCCCGAGCGCACGCTGCCGCGCGCCCTCCTGCTCGGCACCGGCATCGTGATGTTGCTGTACGTGCTGCTCAACGTGGTGTTCTTCTACGCGGTGCCATCGGATGGCCTGGCCGGCGTGTTCGAGGTCGGTGATCACGCCGCGCGGAGCCTGTTCGGGCAGAGCGCCGGCAAGCTGGTGACCAGCGTGATCGCGCTCGCCCTGGTGTCGTCGGTCAGCGCGATGATCATGGCGGGCCCCCGGGTCTATGCCGCGATGGCGATCGATCGCGCCTTGCCGCGCCAGCTCGCCCACCACAACAAGCGCGGCGTGCCGCTGGCGGCCGTGCTCACGCAAGGCGGGCTCGCGATCGTGTTCTGCCTGGTCGGCGATCCCGACGTGCTGATCCGGTTCGTCGGCTTCACCCTCGCGATCTTCGCGGCGCTCACCGTCAGTGCGGTGTTCGTCCTGCGGCGCCGCGGTCAGCAGGCCGCGTATCGCACGTTCGGCTATCCGATCACCCCGATCGCCTTCATCGCCCTCTCGGTGTGGATCGCGGGCGCGCAGATCTACAACCAGCCGAAGGAGAGCGCGGTGATCGCGGTGGTGCTCGCGATCGGCGGCGTGTTCTACATGACGATGGTGCGCGGCAAGGGTTCGTTGCCCGACGAGTCGATGCCGGAGATCGCCGATGCTGCGCGGGCCGCCGAGACCTCGCTGCCGGATCTGCCGGCGGCGCGCGTGGTCAAGCGCGAGGACGACGCGCCGTGACCTGCACCGCTCGCTCGCGCTGAGCCCGCTGCGGCTCGGCAGCTGACGTCACGGCCCAAGGATCCAAGGGCCGCCGGGGTCTATGCTCCCACGATGAAGCACGTCCACACGCTCGCCGCCGTCGCGGCCTCCGCCCTGCTCCTCGGAGGAGCGCCCCGAGCGCACGCCTTCTGCGGCTTCTACGTGGCCGGCGGTGATCAGAAGATGTTCAACGACGCCACCCAGGTCGTGCTGATGCGGATGGGCACGCGGACCGTGCTGTCGATGCAGAACAACTACCAGGGGCCGCCCGAGGCGTTCGCGATGGTGGTGCCGGTGCCGGTGGTGCTGCAGAAGGCGGACGTCAAGACGCTCACGAAGGACGTGTTCGCGCACGTCGAGCAGATGGGCGCGCCGCGGCTGGTCGAGTACTGGGAGCAGGATCCGTGCGGGCGGGACGACACCCACGGAGAGGTGAGGAACATGAGTGTTCCGATGCCGGCGCCGATGGCGACCGCTGACGGCAGGATGGCGAAGGACCTCGGCGTGACGATCGAGGCCAAGTTCGTGGTCGGCGAGTACAACATCCTGATCCTCTCGGCCAAGGAGGCCACGGGGCTCGACACCTGGCTGCGTCAGGAGAACTACACGATCCCTGATGGCGCGGTGCCGCTGCTCCGGCCGTACGTCGAAGGTGGGATGAAGTTCTTCGTCGCGAAGGTCGATCCCAAGAAGGTGACGTTCGTCGGCAATCGGGCGGCGCTGTCGCCGCTGCGGTTTCACTACGACAGCGAGGAGTTCGCGTTGCCGATCCGGCTCGGGCTCGCAAACTCGAGTGGCACGCAGGACCTGATCGTCAACATCCTCGCGCCGCACCAGCGCTACGAGGTGAGCAACTATCCAAACGTCACGATCCCCACCAACCTCGATGTCGCCGAGTCCGTGAAGGACAAGTTCGGCGCGTTCTACGCCGCGCTGTTCGATCGCACCGTCGAGAAGAACCCGGGCGCGGTGGTCACCGAGTACGCGTGGCAGGCCACGACCTGCGATCCGTGCCCGGGGCCCGCGCTCGACCAGAGCGACTTCCTCACGCTCGGCGCCGACGTGCTCCAGGGCTCGTCGGAGCAGCCCACCGCGTATGGCAACGCGGACTTCGTGCTGACGCGGCTCCACGCGCGGTACGGCAAGGACATGAAGGACGACCTGGGATTCAAGGAGGCCAAGCCGATCGCCGGCGGTCGCGAGCACCTGACCTCGGGCGGCAAGCTCGAGGAGGGCGCCGTCGCCGCCTCGGACAACAACTTCCAGGGTCGCTATGCGGTGCGCCATCCGTGGACCGGTCCGCTGACGTGCGCGCAACCCGTGCGCGGGCGCTGGGGCGGCCCGCCGCGCGACGTCATGGCGCGACCGGGCTACACGCCGACGGGGACCAAGCCCGCGCTGGATCTCGCGTTCGCGCCGCGTGGCCAGGTCGTGCTCGCGACCTCGGTGCTCCAGGACGTGCCCGAGATCGATCTGAAGACGGGTGCTCGGCTCGCGACCAGCGCGACGGCCTCGACGCCCGGTGGGGCCACCAACCCGACACCTGCGTCGGGGAGCGCCGTGGCGACGTCGGAGCCGGCGAAGAAGAAGAGCGGCTGCGGTTGCCAGGCGACGGACCGTAATGGTCTGCTCGGTGGTGCGTTGCTGGTGGGGGCCAGTGGGTTGATCGCACGGCGTCGTCGCAGGCCCCGCCGCGGCGCCTGAGGAGATGGCACATGCGGAGACTCGGGATCGCGGCGGTGATGGCCGCCCTGGTATGCGCGCCGACCGTGGCGCAGGCGTTCTGCGGCTTCTACATCAACGGCGCGGGGGGCGAGATGTTCAACAACGCCACCCAGGTGGTGTTGATGCGCCAGGGCACGCGCACCGTGCTGGCGATGCAGAACAACTACCAGGGCCCGCCGGCGGACTTCGCGATGGTGATCCCGGTGCCGGTGGTGCTGCAGGAGCCCGACGTCAAGACGCTCCCGAAGGACGTGTTCGCCAAGGTCGACACGATGGGCGCGCCGCGCCTGGTCGAGTACTGGGAGCAGGATCCGTGTCACCAGGAGGACCGCGACGAGAGGCGATACATGATGTCGGCCTCGCCACCGATGTCGGCCCCCGTCACGGAGGCCGCACCGGGGAACTACGGGGTGAAGATCGAGGCCAAGTTCACGGTCGGCGAGTACAACATCGTGATCCTCTCGGCGACGGAGTCGACGGGGCTCGATCGTTACCTGCGCGACCAGCACTATCAGATCCCGAAAGGCGCAGAGGCGTTGCTCCGGCCCTACGTCGCAGGCGGGCTCGAAGTTCTTCGTCGCGAAGGTCGATCCGAAGAAGGTCCGGTTCGAGCACGGCCAGGCGATGCTGTCGCCGCTGCGCTTCCACTACGATTCGGACGAGTTCAGCCTCCCGATCCGGCTCGGCCTCGCGAACTCGAACGGCACGCAGGACCTGATCGTCTCGATCCTCTCGCCGGCGCAGCGCTACGAGGTGGCGAACTACAAGAACGTCACGATCCCGACCAACCTCGACGTCAAGGACGCGGTGCGCGACGCGTTCGGCGAGTTCTACGCCGCGCTGTTCGATCGCACGGTGGAGCAGAACCCCGGTGCGGTGGTCACCGAGTATGCGTGGGACGCGGGCACCTGCGATCCGTGCCCGGGTCCGCAGCTCGACGGCAGTGACTTCCTCACGCTGGGCTCCGACGTGCTCGGCGGCGAGCCCTATGGGTTCGTGCTGACGCGGCTGCATGCGCGCTACGGCAAGGACGGCGCTCCCAACGATCTCGTGTTCAAGCAGGCGCCGCCGATCGTCGGTGGCCGCGAGTCCGCGACGCGGCCGGGCACCTCGAGGAGCGCGCGAAGCCCGACTCCACCAACAACTTCCAGGGGCGCTACGCGATCCGCCACGCGTGGACGGGGACCATCGCGTGCGCCAACCCGCAACGCGGCGTGTGGGGCGGCCCGCCCGAGGGTGTGCAGATCGCCGATGGCGCGGTCGCGGCGACCAACCTCGCGTTCGCGCCGCGTGGCCAGGTCTCGCTGCCAAACCTGGTCGCCCAGGATGTCCCCGAGATCGCGGTCAAGCGCGGCGTGCCGCTGCCCGGCGGTGGCGGGTTCTCGGGGAAGCCCCAGGGCTGTGGCTGCCAGGCGAGTGATTCCGGAGGCTTGCTGATGGCGCTCGGCGGCCTTGCGTGGCTTCTTGCCCCACGTAGACCGCGGCCTCGGCGGGCGCGTTGACACCCAGACCACCTCAGGCACCCCAAGGGAACGTGACATGACGAAGATCGGCATCACTCTCGGCGCTGCAGCGCTCGCACTCGCAGCGGCCTCTGGCCCGGCTGGCGCGTTCTGTGGCTTCTACGTCAGCGGCTCGGGCGCCAAGCTCTCCGCGGACGCCACCCAGGTCGTGCTGATGCGTCAGGGCACGCGCACCGTGCTGTCGATGCAGAACAACTACAAGGGGCCGCTCGAGGACTTCGCGATGGTCATCCCGGTGCCGGTCGTCCTCAAGGAAGGGGACGTCAAGACGCTGCCGAAGTACGTGTTCGATCACGTCGAGTCGCTCGGCTCGCCGCGCCTGGTCGAGTACTGGGAGCAGGACCCGTGCCGAGCCCGGTGAACGAGGAGGCCAAGTACGACATGGCCCCGAGTGCCGGGATGGCGGCGCCGAAGATGGCGCGCTCGATGGACCGGGAGACGACTCGGGTCAAGATCGAGGCCAAGTTCGAGGTCGGCGAGTACAAGATCCTGATCCTGTCGGCCACCGAGGCCACCGGGCTCGAGACCTGGCTCAAGCGGAACAACTACAAGATCCCTGATGGCGCCGAGCCGCTGCTCCGGCCGTACGTCGAGGCGGGGATGAAGTTCTTCGTCGCCAAGGTCGATCCCAAGAAGGTCCAGATGGTGGACGGCCACGCGGCGCTGTCGCCGATCCGGTTCCACTACGACAGCGAAGACTTCTCGCTCCCGATCCGGCTCGGGATGGCGAACGCGAACGGCAAGCAGGATCTGATCGTCAACATCCTCTCGCCCGACAAGCGCTACGAGGTCGCGAACTACAAGAACGTCGTGATCCCCACGAACTTCGACGTCAAGGACTCGGTCAAGACCCGGTTCGCCGAGTTCTACGCCGCGCTGTTCGACAAGACCATCGAGGCGAACCCCGGCGCCGTGGTGACCGAGTACGCATGGACGGCCGTGCCGCAGTACCACTGCGATCCGTGCCCCGAGCTCGACGTCAACCAGGCCGACCTGATGACGCTCGGCGGCGACATCGTGCAGGGCCAGATCGCACAGGGCTCGTTCGTGCTGACGCGCCTGCACGCGCGGTACGGCAAGGCCGACATGAAGGACGACCTGCGGTTCAAGGATGCCAAGCCGATCACCGGTGGGCGCGAGCAGTGGAGCAAGCAGGGCCTCGAGTACGGCGCCGCGCCTTCGGACCAGAACTACTTCCAGGCGCGCTACGCGATCCGCCACTGGTGGACCGGCGCGATCCGGTGCAAGAACCCGCAGCGCGGCGTGTGGGGCGGGCCGCCCGATGGCAACTACCAGCCGACGATCGCGGCGAACAAGCTCGCGTTCGCGCCGCGCGGCAAGCTCTCGGTCGCCAGCATGGTCAAGCGCGACCTGTGGGAGATCGGGCTCAAGAAGCAGGCCTCGGCGAGCCCTCCGCCCCCCGCGCCCGCACCGAACGGTGCCAAGTTCGCGACCCCGCCCGGCACCAAGGCGATGGGCTTCGGGTTCGGCGCGTCCGCGGGCCTGGTGCTCGTGGCGTTGACGCTCCTGGTCGCGCGGCGGAAGAAGTAGGCTGTGCCCATGGCGCGCTCGTCCTCCGGCCCGGTCCTCTTGCTCGCGGCATGCCTCGCGGCCTGCGGCAGCCAGGAGTCCCGGCCGGTCGATCCGGTCGAGGTCCACCGCACGACGGTGGCGCAGGCCACCCGGATCCCGAGCGCGCCCGGTGATTTCGGGCCGAGCCTCGTCAAGATCGATCGGACCACGCCGCGCGTCGCGGGCGAGGTCTCCGACGGCACGATGCTGTCGGATGTCGATAGCTGCGCCACCTGTCATCCCGATGCAGCGGCGCAGTGGTCGACGAGCGCGCACTCGTTCGCCTCGTTCGGGAACCCGATCTACCGCGTCAACGTCGAGCTCATGCGCCACGATCTCGGCAACAAGACCAGCCAGCACTGCGGCGGCTGCCACGACATGCCGCTGATGGTCGACGGGCTGATGACCAGCGGCGATGCCATCCCGGCGGCGGATCTCCGCGCCCACACCGGCGTGTCGTGCCGGGTGTGCCACGGCGCCACCGCGCCGACCAAGGACGGCAACGGAGCTACGTGCGGGCCGCACGCCGATCGACGCCCACGTCGACGATCCGGCGTCGATCGCGCGCCACAAGGCGCAGGTCACCGTGAAGGCGAGCGGCGCAGAGCTGTGCGTCGGCTGCCACCGCGGCTTCCTGTCGCCCGACATGGGCATGCCCGTGCATCTCTCGGGGCTCGACGAGCCCGGGATGTGGCGCAACTCGGCGTGGAACGGCAACGGGATGGGGCGGGTCGACAAGGTCGACAAGAAGTCGTGCATCGATTGCCACATGGATCGCGAGCCGGCCTCGGCGAACGAGTACGGCGCCAAGAACGGCACGCTGGCCTCGCACCGCTTCCTCGGCGGGCACACCTGGATGGCCTCGATGCGCGGCGACACCGAGCACCTCGCGCGGCTGCGCACCAAGCTCGAGGGCGCCGCCTCGATCGACATCGCAGGTGCACGGATCGAGGATCCCGCGGGTGCGACCTGGCACCTGCCGGCGGAGACCACCCCGGTCGTGGCCGGGGCGCGGCTCGCGCTCGATGTGGTGATCCGCAACCTGCTCGTCGGCCATCGGTTCCCGGGCGGCGTGCTCGACATCCAGGACGCGTGGGTCGAGGTCGTCGTCACCGATCACCTCGGCAAGCGGATCGCGGCGTCGGGCCTCACGCACGAGACCGATCCTGCCGACGAGGACACCCACGTCCTCCGCACCTTGGTCGTCGACGAGAAGGGCAACGTGCTCGAGGAGCACCAGATGGCCGCGTTCCGCACGCAGATCGCGACCCAGACCGTGGCGGCGCGCGAGGCCCAGGTCACGCGGTTCGCCTTCGACGTCCCGAAGACCCTCGCCGCCGCGCAGCTCCCGCTGACGGTCACCGCCCGCCTGCGCCATCGCAGCCGCACGCTCAAGATGCAGGCCAATGTCTGCGCCTCGGCGAGGACTCCCGAGGGGTTGGCGTTCATCGCGGGTGCGAAGGGCGCGCGCGACGTGGCGCTCGATCCCTGCAAGCCCCAGCCGATCACCCTGATCGCGGAGACCTCGGTGCAGCTCGGCACCGGCGCCGTCAGGCCACGGGCACGCGCCCGGTGTGGGAGCGCGAATACGAGCACGGCATGGCGCTCGTCAACACCGTGACCGAGCGGCTCGAGGAGGCGCGGTTCGTCCTCGAAGCCGCGCTCGCCGCGGCCCCGGTGGGTGACAAGCGCGCGCGCGCGATGATCCTCGTGCAGCTCGGCTGGGTCGCGTCCAAGCAGGGCCGCGTCGACGACGCGCTCGCGCTGATCGCGGAGGCGCGGCCGCTCCTGCCCACGCCCGGACCGGCCGTGCTCGATGCGGTCGCCGCCGACGCGCTGGCGCGGGTCTGGCGCTGGGACGACGCGGTGGCGCCGGCGAAGGCGTGCACGGAGCGGGCGCCCGGGAACTCGATGGCGTGGATGCTGTACGCCCGCGTCCTCGGCTCGACGGGTGACAACGCGGGCGCGCTCGCGGCGGCGACCAAGGGCCTCGAGCTCGCACCACGCGATCCCGATCTGCTCCGCAGCCAGGCCACGGCGCTCGCCGGGCTCGGGCGCCCCGAGGCGGCCGCGGCGCTCGCGGCCTACGATCGGTTCCGCTCCCCCGACAACTCGGCCGAGCTCCGCATCGCGTGCGCGGCGGACTCGAAGCGCTGCGCGCGTGATCGCGAGCTCGGCTACACGATCGTGATGCGCTGAGCGCAGGGCCTCGTCAGTAGCTGATCACGACCAGGCCGTTCCCGCCGGGCCCACCGTTCGTGGCATCGAGACCTGCGAGGCCGCCGGTCCCTACGCCGGCCTGATACATCGGATCAAACGCGTTGCCCGGCGTGGCTCCCGCCCCGGTGATCAGCAGGCTCGCGGTACCGATGGCGAGGGCGCTCCCGCCACCGCCAGGGGCGCCACCGCCGCTGTTGGTCCCCGCGCCCGAGCCACCACCACCGCCGCCGAAGAAGCCACCACCACCGCCACCACCACCGCCCGCACGGTTCCCGGCGGTGCCCTTCCCGCCACCTGCGCCGCCATAGCCGAGGGCTCCTGGTGCGCCTCCACCGCCGCCGTTGCCCACTCCACCGGCACCACCGCGATTGCCGACACCGGAGGTGCCTGCGCCGCCGCCGGTGCCAGCGTTGCCGCCAGCGCCGGCGGCGGTCGCGGTGCCGGCGCCGCCGCCCTTGGACATGCTCTGGTTGCTGTCATTGCCGCCCGCCGTACCCGCGGCGCCACCTCCGACGCCCGGCGCAGGGGCTCCGCCACCGATGTTGCCGGCCGCACCGCCGCCACCGCCGGCGATCACCAGGCAGTTGGTCGAACGGCACACCGCGGAGAGGTCGCCACCACCGCCTCCGCCCGAGGCGATCAACGCAGGGCTGACCCCGCCGCCACCGCCTCCACCACCGACTTCGATGGTGAGGGTCTCGCCGGGCGCGATGTCGAGCGTCGAGCGCGCGAAGCCACCGCCACCCCCGGCCGAGCCTGGATCGTTGGTGTCACCGCCCGCGCCGCCGCCGCCGGCGCCCCACGCCTTGACCACGGCGATCGGTGCAGCCGCTCGGAACCACGAAGCTGGTGGCCGCACCGGTGAACGTGAACATCCTGGTGCCGTGCACGCACGCACTCGCCGCCGTGAGCGTCACCGAGCCGGTGACGGATGCGGGTGCGCCGTCGGGATCCATCGGGGACGCTTCGAGCGTCAACGTGTCGTTGGGATCATCCCCCGCCGAGACCGTGATCGTCGCGGTGAATGATGCCGCGCCGCGGGTCATCACCACCCGCTGACCGGTGCTCGGGCGACATCCGATCGCATCCGTGTCGTTGCAGCGGCCCAAGGTCACGCTGGCGTCGCGGTTCGCGTCACCGGTGAACGGGATCTCGACCTCGAACGTGGTCAGCGTGACGTTCGTGACGCTGAGCGTCCCGATCGAGATCGCGTTGGTCGCGGCCGCGGCATCACCACCGGCGTCGTCGAAGCCGAGCCGCCCGCACCCTGCGGAAGTGGCGAGCCACAGGCTCAGGAGGAGACGGGGCGACGACACTCGTCGCCATCCTAACGCACCCAGTTTCGGCCGGGAAGCTGCCCGGTTTGTGCACAGTTGGAGCGATCGGGCTGTGCGGTGCCGCTGGTTGCCCACGTCGTCCGACGTGGTCCGTGGTGTGATGCGCAGATGCAACGCCTGTCGCTGGTCGCCGTGGTCGGCCTCGGGCTCGTCGCCGCGCCGGGGTGCTTGTTCAGCAACGAGATCAGCGGCTCGTGGCAGGTCGGCGCCGCCGATGGCTGTAACCCTCGCGACGACGTCTACGTGACCGAGAGCGTCGGCTACGGCAACGGGGCCGAGACCGCGGAGCACTTCGCGTGCGAGGACGGTGGCTTCTCGTTCTCGATCCCCGCCTCGTCGCACGAGTTTCGTCTCGACCTGTCGGTGAGCCGGAGCGATACCTTCTTCGGGAGCGCCCACCTCTCGGTCGAGCACGTCACCGGCGACTTCGACGTCGGGCTCGTGCACTTCAGCGCGGAGTGAGCGCCGCGAGCTCAGGGTGCGCGCACACCCGACACGTCCTCGGTGATCACGCACGCCGGATCGTTCCGCTTCCCCGTCGACTCGACCCGGACCAGCCGACCGAAGAACCGCTCCTTCATGCTCTGGGTGACCTGCAAGACCGTCGAGCTGGCGCGCGCACGGGGCTGCACGCTGGTGCGCAGCAGGTAGCGATCGAGCACGGGCACCGGACCGAACAGGTCCCCGGTGGCCGTCGCCACGGTGAGCTCGTCCGCGGCGGCCGTGATCGACCAGGTCTCCTCGCGACGCGCCGTGGGGTTTGGACACGTCGACAGGCTCGACCGGATCGTCACCGTCCAGGTCCCCTGGAGATCGTCGGGGGACGTCGCGCGGGTCATTTTGGGCATCGGTGGCATCGGCGAGCGCGGCGCGGGCGGGCGCGGCGGCGGAGTGGGCGAGGCATCCGCGGGCACGGCGCCAGGGTCGGCGAAGGCGACCGAAGGCAGGGACATCGCGGCGAGCGACAGGACGATCGAGAGGACACGCATGGCTGACTCCTGACAGGTGAGGGTTCAGCGACCTCTACGCAGGCCGGCGCGCATCGTTTCGGAGCGTCTCGTGTCTATTTCTCGATCCGGATCCCGAACACCGCGAGCGCCTCCTCCTCGAATTCTCGAGCGCTCGAGGTCAGCTCGCGCAGCAGGGCGAGGGCGACCCGGCGGAACTCGCGACGTGCCACGTGCAGCCAGTTCGTGACGTCCGCGAGTGAGATCCCCAGCTCGGTGGCCACCTGCTGATACGCGGGCGGATCGTCAGCGAGGTGGAATCTTCGGAACAGCTCGGCGTGCGTGCGCTTGTCGCGGCGCTCGAGGGCGTCGAGGGTGCGCTGAGTCGCGAGGGCCACCACCCGGGCGAGCCACTCGCGGTCGAATGCGTCCTCGGGGGTCGGGCCGGTGGCGAGCTCGGCCTCGCAATCCGCGACGTCGATCTTCGGCAGCCCACCACCGCGGCGGGCGGCGACCTGGCGGCGGTGTTGATCGATGACGTGATGATCGACGGCGGTCCGGAGGAACGTCCGGAACCGCGCACGTTCGGGATCGTGGCCACCGAGGGCCGAACCCTCGATCACGCGCGCGAAGAACGCCTGCGCGATGTCCTCGGCCTCGGCAGGTTGCTTGCCGTGGCGGAGCCGGAGGTACGTGTAGATCGGCGTCCAGTAGATCTGGGCGATCGTCTGGAGGCAGCGCTCGCGGCGGGCTCGATCGGAGCTCGCGAGCCCACGGACAGCGGACGGGATCGTGAGGGGGAACGGAGCCATCAGGGGGCGGCGAGGCGCGTGGCCACCGCCTCCATCGAGCTTACCAGGCGGGTCACGCGCGGCGCCTTCCCGCGCCGCGGTGCCGACAGCGCGAGATCGACCTCCAGCGCGAGCACGAGCTGGCCGTCGCGCAGCACCAGCGAGCTCCCGTCGCGCACGGTGAGCGCGATCTCGCTCCTACCTTCACGCCGGCGGCAGGACTGCCCGGCGGTCAGTTCGGCGCGGCCACCCTGCATGTGCGCGGTGAGCTTGCAGCTCTCGGCACCGTTGGGCTCGAGGACGAGCGTCAACGAATCGGCCGTCGCTTCGTCGATGCGGAGCTCGACGGTGGACGCCTTCTTGAGCGACCGCCCGTCGGGGGACCGCGTCACGGCGTGTCCCGAGCCCGTCCAGGTCCCGAGCCATGCACGCGTGCCACGCATCGCGAGGCTCGTCGGCGCGGGAGCCGGAGCGGGGGAAGCTGCGGGGGCTGCGTCCGCCGTGGTCGCCGCGCCACCACGCTCGCTCCGGCAGGCGCCGCGATAGCAGCGGTCGACCTGCTGAGCGTGCTTGATCGCGCGCGAGGCGTCGAGCAGTGGTTTCTTGCGGTAGGTCTCCATCCCGCGGAGCGCGAAGTAGGCGCCGGCGAGGGCCACGGCGGTGAGGCCGGTGCTGACGCCGAACCGCATGACCTTGCTGTCACCGAAGGTGCCGATCGCGGCGAGGGTGCTCCCGGCGGCGCCGGCGATCGCCACGGGGAACCCGATCGAGAGATCGCGCGACATCTGCGCGCGCGCGGCTTTGATCTCGTCGACCGCACCGCGATTCCCGGCGAGGTGGAAGTAGTCCTGTTCGTCGAGGCGATCGTCGCCCTGATAGAAGCTGACGTCGGTGTTCGCCCAGCGCTTGGTCACTGCGCGCGAGCGCTGCACGCTGCCCGCGGCATTACCGTCGCGGTCGTAGTACTGGTCCTCGCCGACGACCTCCTGTGCCTGGTAGGTGCCGCTCGACGTATCGAACCGCACCCGGAGGGGTTGGCCGGTCCCGGCGGTACCGCGCGCGGGGTTGGAGATGCAGGCCGCGCTGAGCGTGGCGGCGAGGGTCCAGACGGTGGTGGCGAGAGAGACATGGGGATGGGCCATGCAGCCCCTGACGCAGGGTCGCCAGCATCGTTTCGGGAAATCGCCGGGGTGCGCTAACCTAGCGAGGTTGCCGGGAGAAGGGGAGCTACGCGAGAACCTGCGCGCGGTGCTGGCGGACGACACGTTCGCCCAGCGCTACGAGCTCGAGAGCGAGGCCGGCCGCGGCGGGATGGGGCTCGTGCACCGCGCGATCGAGCGCGGCTCGGGCCGTGCGCTGGCGATCAAGGTCCTCCGGACTCCCGGGGTCGAGTCCCGATTCACGCTCGAGGCCGAGATGCTCGAGCGGCTCGATCACCCCGCGATCGTCGCGTACGTCGGCCACGGCGTGACGGGGTCCGGCGATGCCTACCTCGCGATGGCGTGGCTCGAGGGCACGAGCCTCGCGGCGCGTCTCGACGATGGCCCGCTCTCGATCGCCGATACCCTCGCCGTCGGCGTGCGGCTCGCCAGCGCCCTGGTCCACGCCCACGCGCACGAGATCGTGCATCGCGATCTCAAGCCGAGCAACGTGATGCTGGTCGACGGCGTGGCCGCGCACGCGACGTTGATCGATTTCGGGATCGCGAAGGACACGGCGGTGACCCACGGGCTGACCGAGACCGGGCAGCTGATCGGGACGCCCGGCTACATGGCGCCCGAGCAGGCGATGGGAGATGTGGCGCCCACCGCCTCGATGGATCTGTTCGGGCTCGGGGTGGTGCTCTACGAGTGCCTCGCCGGGCGGCCACCGTTCGAGGGCCGCCAGACGATGGAGGTCCTCGCGCAGCTCCTCCTGCGCGATCCGCCGCCGCTCCGCGATGCGCGGAGCGAGGTGCCCGAGAGGCTCGATGCGCTGGTCGCGGCGCTGCTCGAGAAGGAGCCCGCGCACCGGATCTCCGACGCCGCGCGCGTGGAGGCCGAGCTGCGCGCGATCGCCGTGGCCTACGCAACCGAGGATCGCGCGGCGCTCGCGGCGGTCCCGGGTTGGATGCAGCGGGTCGAGACGCGCGCCACGGTGGCGGCCCGCCCGTCGCGGCGCGGTGGGGCCCGGTCCCGCCGCAAGGTCTGGATCGCGGGTGGCGCGGTGGCGGTCGCGCTCGGAGGGACCGCGGCCGTCATGCTGGCGCTGCGGGACGGCGGCGGCGGCGGCGATGACCAGACCGTCGTGGAGGCGTCCTCGGTGCGGGTCACGCACGTGTGCCAGCAGGAGGGCGGAGACGCGTGCACGCGGGCATGCGCGGCCGACGACGGGGTGGCGTGTCGCGTGGTGGGCCGCGAGGCGTACGTCGGGAGCCCCAGCAACGATGCCGCGCAGCATGCCGCGATCGAGATCCTGGGCAAGGCGTGCCGGCTCGGCGACGCACCCGCGTGCTCGCTCGCGGGCACCTGGACGCGGCGTCACGCCTCGCACGGCGACGTGCACTACGGGCGGGACGCGTGGATCGCCCTGTTCGATCGAGGATGCGCGCTCGGCGATGGGACGGCGTGTGCGCTGCTCGCCGAGCACCTGCTCGCCGAGACCCCGCCGGGGAAGGACCGTGCTCTGGAGCTCTACCTGCGGGGCTGCGAGCTCGGCAACCTCGCCGGCTGTGTCCACGCCGCGGACATGCTCGAGCACCGGGCGCAGCCCGGCGACCACGACCGCGCCACCAGCCTCCTCGGCGATGCCTGCCGTCGCGGCTACAAGCGTGCGTGCCGCGCACCGTCGCCGTAGCCAACCTCAGTGCGGCGCGTCGATGATCGCGTCGATGTCGAACAGGCCGGCGGCGATGGTCGAGACGGCCGGGCCCTTCGCGAACAGATCCACGCTCGCGAAGCCGGCCGCGTCGTAGCGCTTGCGCGGGCCGACGAGCAGCGGGTTCGAGCTGTTGTCCGTCTTCAGCGACACGCGCAGCTCGGTCTTGTCTGCGGCCGCGAGGCCGAGCAGGGCGAACGAGGCGATCTGCTCGGGGTGCGCGGCGCTCGAGCCGCCCGAGCTCGGCATCCCATCGGCCTCCGCACGGAGCTTGTCGTACATGCCGCTGACGACGCCCGCGCGCGCCTGGGCGACGGACTGGCTGATCGCGTTGTCGTAGACAGGGCGGTTCGAGCTATCCACCGCGTAGCGGACCTCGATCGCGTTGCCGCCGATCTCGCCGAGGCCTTCGATCCGCGCGCCATCGATCGAGACCAGGCGCTCGTACTGCTTCTTGGCGTCGGTGAACACCGTGGCCATCTTCTCCGCGACCGCCGTCGACTTGGAGCGGATCCGCGTGCGCTCGGCGGCGACATCGGCGGCGGTGCGCTCGACCTGGGTCGCGTCCATCAGGTTCAGGACCGCCATCTTGAACGCGGTGCCGTCCTTGGCGAACACACCCTTCAGGGCCGCATCGTCGAGCCGGAAGTCGACCACCACCGAGGCGGTCGGGCCCACGGCGCTGGCGTTCGGATCCTCGATCATCTGCGACGAGATGCGGAGGTCGGCGAGCGCCATCAGGAGATCCTTGCTCGGTGCGGGGAGGGCGTCGATCGCGGTCTCGAGCTCGCCGAGCGCGGCGGTCTTGAGGGCGATCGCCTCGGACGACTGGGTGAACGCGATGTTGCAGCTCTCGTCGAAGAATCCGCCCTGAGCGGGTAGGGGGCAGCGAGTCAGGACGAGGCGCTCGAGCTCGTTGCCCTTGCGCTCGATCGCGCGGAGCGCCGCCATGCCACCGACCGACACGATCACGCTGTCGAGCTGATCGATGACCTTGTCGCGCTCCATGAACTTGTCGCCCTCCTCGGTCTGGATCATCAGGTTGGTCTCGGACTTCGCGACGCCCGGCGTGCGCGCATCGAACTTGAGGCCCGCGACACCGATCCGCGTGAAGCCGTGCGAGGTGAAGAACCAGCCGGCATCGCGGTGCAGCGACTCCCACATCAGGGCGAGGATGCCGCCCGGGGTCTGCAGCACCGCGGAGCCCTCGCTCGCGGCCGAGCGGCGGTAGAAGCTCATGCCGAGCACGTCGACGCCCGCGTAGGAGATCGCGGAGGCACCCGAGCGGGTCATGTCGAACTCGGCGACCACGCCGGAGTCGCCACGCGCGGCCAGCGCCTGGGCGAGCCGCACGTCACCCTTCAGGGCCTGTGCGAGCGCGGCCTCGCGACCGCCGACCGGCTCGGGACCGGAGAGATCGAAGCGGAGCCGCGCCACGCTCATCCGCATCGTCGTGCTGGTGCGCTCGGCGCGCGCCTTGATCAGCGACAGCTTGCTCGCGATCTTGGTCTGTAGCGCCTTGTCGAGCAGGCGGCCGAGGTCGACGGACTTGCCGGCGATCTCGAAGCTGCTCTGGACCAGGCCGGAGATGCCCCAGCCATCGGTCAGGGCGATGAACGCCTCCTTGAGGGTCGCCGTCCGCACGCCCACATCGATGACGATCTGGTCGCCGCGCGCGTGGACGAGCTGCACGTCCATCTCGCCTTCGAGGACGCTGCGCATCCCGGCGCTGAGCACCAGGCTGTAGGTCAGCCACGAGGTCGGGTTCGCGATCAGGATCGGGACGCCGGCGCCGAGGTTCAGGCCGAGGCGGCCGCGGCCGGCGAGGGCGAACGACTCGCCGGGGGCCATGTTCTTGATGTCCGCGAGCGAGCGGGGCAACACGAAGCCACGCGCCGTCTTGACGGCCGCGAGCGGTGCACCGACGAGGGCCGCGTTCTCGCGATCGTGCACCGTGATCACGCGCGCCTCGAGCTCACCGCCGGCATCGAAGCCGAGCGTGACCGCGCCGCCGGCATCGCGACCGAAGCCGCGCGTGGGGAGCGTCCAGTTGTGGCCGAGCGATGCGGCGATCTTGAACGCGCTCTCGGCATAGACGCGCTTGCCGCTCGAGGCGAGGTACTCGCTGCGGACCTTGTTGACCTCGGTGGTCAGCGCGCTCTCGCCGTACTTGGAGGCGAGCCCGGAGACCAGCGTGTCGAGGTTCTTGAGCGTCAGATCGCCGGCGGCGACGCTCGCGGGTGCGTACAGCTCGGTGGGGCTGATCCGCAGCGACGCGTAGTTGCCGGCCGACAGCGCATCGTTCAGGCCCTCGGTCGCGTAGCCCGCGCCGACATTGATCAGGTCCTGAAGGTCGAGCTTCTTGGCATCGGCGACCAGCGCCTTGACCGAGGACAGGCCATCGCACTTGCCCTCGCAGGTGATCTGCAGCTCGTCACCCTCCTCGGCCGTGCAGCCGACGGTGGCGAGAGAGGTCGCGAACAACGCGGCGGCAAGGAGGGGGTGGCGCATGCAACCTGGGAGTTGCAGTGGCCGTGCCCGATCCTATCGGGCGCATCGGTCTGACCGGTTCGCGCAACCCAGCGAACCCTCGCCGGCAACTCGAGTTGCCGGGCAGCTGGAACAACGGGCCCCAGGCAGGTCGCTTGGTCACGTGCGGGAGGCGCACAGCAGGGAGATCGCGGCCCTGGGCGCGTCCCCAACGCCTCGCGAGCTCACTGGGCGGCGACGTGCGTCGTGTACGCGTCGGGCGCCAGCAGCTCGTCGATCTCGCTCTTCTCGGTGGGCTCGAGATCGATCATCCAGCCCTTCGCGTACGGCTCGCTGTTGACGAGCTCGGGCGAGTCCTTGAGCGCCGCGTTGACCGCGATCACCTTGCCGGAGACCGGGGCGTAGAGGTCAGAGACGCTCTTGACGCTCTCGATCGTGCCGAACCGCTGGCCCTTGGTGACCAGGTCGCCTTCCTTGGGCAGGTCGACGAGCGTGATGTCGCCGAGCTGATCGACGGCGAACTGGGTGATGCCGACGCGCCAGCTGCCGCCTTGCGCGCGGAGCCACTCGTGGTCGTGGGTGTATCGAAGGTCGGTGGGGAAGGTCGACATGGTGCTTAGCTCCGCTTGTAGAACTTGCCGGAGACCACGGTGGCGGGAATGTCCTTACCGCGGCAATCGATGGTGAGCTGCGTGCCCGCGGCGGCGCGGGCCGACGGGACATAGGCAAGGCCGATGGCCCCACCGACGCAGATGCCGGGGCCACCGCTGGTGACGATGCCACCATCCTTGACGGGGTACCCGTGACGGGCGATCGCGCGCTGGTCTTCAGCGATCTTGAAGCCGACCAGCTGGCGCTCGAGGCCCTTGGCTTTCTGTTCGCGCAGGCGCGGCGCGCCGAAGAACTCGCGGCCGTCGAGCTTCACGGCCCAGCCGAGGCCGGCCTCGAGCGGCGTGTGCTCGTCGTCGAGATCGTTGCCGTAGAGCGGGAGCTTGGCCTCGAGGCGGAGCGAATCACGCGCGCCCAGGCCGATCGGCAGCCCACCGAGCGGCTGAGCGGCCTCGTACAGCGCCATCCACAGCTTCGGTGCATCGGCGTTCGCGCAGGCGAGCTCGAAGCCATCTTCGCCGGTGTAGCCCGTGCGGGCCGCGAGGCACGCGACGCCGGCGACCGTGGCGTCGACGAAGGTGAAGCTCGGGAGCTTGGCGAGCGTCCCGCCGGCGAGGGCATCGACCATCGCGACGGCCTTGGGACCCTGGACGGCGATCAGCGAGGTCTCCTCGGAGACATCGACGACATCGCACGGCGCCTGCACGTGCTCGCGGAACCACTCGAGGTCCTTGCCGGTGTTCGAGGCGTTGACGATCACGAAGAACTCGTCGTCGGCCTTCTTGTAGAAGATGCAGTCGTCGACCACGCCGCCGTCGGGGCGGGTGAGCAGCGTGTACACGGCCTTGCCGACCGGCGCGCCGGCGACGTTGTTCGAGCACAGGCGATCGACCTGCGCCCGGGCATTGGGGCCACGCAGGTAGACCTCGCCCATGTGCGAGACGTCGAACAGGCCGACCGCCTCGCGCACGGCCTTGTGCTCCTTGATCGTGCCAGCGGCGTACTGGACGGGCATGTCCCAGCCACCGAAATCGATCAGGCGAGCTCCGAGCTGCTTGTGCAGATCCCAGAGCGGAGTCTTTTTGCGCTCCATCGCCGCGGACACTACTACGTGACGAGCACGTGGGGGCGGGTGACGGCGGGATCTCTGTCGCGACCACCGACCTCGAAGTGCGCGCGCCCCCGGGACGCGAGGCGGCGGTGAAGGAGCCAACGCAGGCCGCCGCGCCTCCAGATCACCAGCCGCGCATCCGCGATCTCGGTGTTCGCGCACCACAGCTCGGTGCCATCGGGATCGACGTAGGGGGCGTTGACCATGTCGTCGGGAGCGCAGGTCAGCTCCCCGTCGACCCGCATCGTCGGCGACCAGGCGCGGAACGTCACCCGGCCCGCCTGCCAGCTCGAGCTGTTGATGAGCAGGTGGCGGAGCTGGTTGAACCGATGCAGCTCGCCGTCGAGCTGGAGCGCGAGGGCCGTCATGGTCGGGAGGGTCACGCCGCGGCGGCGCAGCCGCGCGCCGATCAGCTCGAACACGGTGCCGGGGGCATCGTCGAGCTCTCCACAGTGGGCCCAGGTCCAGGAGAAGCCGTGCTTCTTGCCCCACACGTGGGTCTGCCCGGCGATCGCCTGGTCGAACGTGAACGTCTCACCATCGACGTGGAGCGAGCCCGAGAGCGGGACGCGTGGGTTCGGTGACAGCGCCATGGTCGGGGGCAGGGCCTCCGCCCGGTACAGCGCGTCGGGATAGAACAACAGCGTGTGCGCGGCGGGGACCCAGCGGAGATCCCAGCGCACGTCGTGACCGCCGCCCGAGAGCGCTCCGACCGTGTGATCGTGGGCCAGCTTGCTGCCGGCGATCGTGAGCGTGAACGGCGAGCTGGTGGAGGCGACCTCGGCCCCAGCGAACCGCTTGTGGATGCCGAACGTGCGCTCGGGGTGGTGGGGATCGAAGCGCGCGAACCACAGCTCGCCGCGCAGGGCCTCGCCGAACCCCGGCACGCCACCCGAGCCGAGCGTCGGCGCCTCGGTGATGAACCGCAGCCAGAACCCCTGGCCGGTCTTCGGATCGTTCCACGTCGTGTACCAGACCTCGTAGACGCCCGGCCGATCGGCGGCCCAGCGGCGGAGGTTGTCGCCTTGTGTCGACGCGCTCATGCGGCACTCCTCTGTGGCAAGGCGCCGGGCCGCGGCTTGCCGAGCACGCGCCGCGCCATCCATGACGCGAACCAGCGTGGCACCAGGCGCACGCCGAAACACGACAGCTTGTTGATGAGCCCGGGGATGTACGTCCGCCTGCCCGCGAGCATCGCGCGGACGGCGCTGCGCGCGCACTGCTCGGCGCTCATCATCGACGCGTTCGCGATCCAGCTGTAGTTGCCGGCGCCGGCCTGGGCGTGGAACTCGGTCCTGGTTCCGCCGGGGCACACGCAGGTCGCAGACGCGGGTGTACCGCGCAGCTCGTCGTGCAGCGCCTCGGTGAAGTTGCGGACGAAGACCTTGCTTGCGGTGTACAGGGCCATGTTCGGGACTGCCTGGTACGCGCCGATCGAGGCGATGTTGAGCAGGAACGCGCGACCGGTGGCTCCCTTCCGCGCGACGAGGAACCGGCGAGAGAGCTCCATCACCGCGGTGATGTTGAGCTGCACCAGCTCGGCATCGCGCTCGGCTTCGACCTCGCCGAACGGGCGGAAGTAGCCGAACCCGGCGTTGTTGATGCAGAGATCGATCGGGCCGTCGGCGGTCGCGGCCGTCCACAGCGCCTCGGTGGCGCCGGGCGTACCGAGGTCGGCGGGGACGACCTGCGCGGTGACGCCCATCGCCGCGCACTCGGCAGCGATCGCGGTGAGCTGGTCCTTCCGGCGCGCGGTGAGCACGAGGTGGACGCCACGCGCGGCGAGATCGCGCGCGATCGCGGCGCCGATCCCGCTCGACGCGCCGGTCACCAGCGCGCGCATGCCCGTGAGGTCCACCATCTCGTGAAGCTACACCCTTGACGTGCCGCGAGCGCCCTGGCAACGAGCCCGCGATCTCCCCGAACGTCGGGTCCGGCCAGCTCGCGCAGCGGCCGTCGTACGCCGCGCCCGGGGCCTTGGCGCGCGCGCCGTCGGGGTGTACGAACGCGGCATGCGGAACCTCTCGTTTTCGATCTTGATGCTCGCCGCGCTTGCCGCGTGCGGCGGTCCTTCCGGCAAAGACATCGCGATGGCCAAGCAGGCCCGCTACACCGGCGACAAGCTGGTGCTGTTCGCGGCGACCAAGGCGGCGGTCGAGTCCAAGTACAAGCTCGCCAAGTCCGACGAGCTCGCCCTGGGGATGCAGACGGCGGCGCGCTGGTACACGTCGGACGGCCTCACCGCACCTGGCACCGACGAGGACTTCCGCCAGGTCCCGGACAAGGCGATCCGGGTGGTCCATGTCGTCCGCATGCTGCCCGATGGCGACAAGTGGATCATCCAGGACGAGCCCGTCCTCATGCGCCGCGTCGCGGGCAGCCCGGCCCCCGAGAAGCTCGACCCCAAGGATCCGAGCGTCCCCGGGTGGGCGACCGGCCAGATCGACGAGCTGCAGTACGAGATCTACAAGGCGCTCAAGCAGTACGAGGTCAAGGCGCCTGGTGGAATGGCGCCCGCGCCCGCCGCGCCGGCCCCCGAGGCCGCACCGGCTGCGGGCTCTGATGCGCCCGCCCCCGCGCCCGCGCAGTGACCGACGTCCACGAGATCGTCGGCTTCGCGATCGATTCCGACGAGCGGGTCGGAGGAGGCGGCTTTCTCGAGATCCGTCGGCTGCGGATGCGCAACCGGCGCGCCGATGGCTCGCTGTCGGCGCCGTACGTCTGTGACTCGATCGCGCGGCCATATGGCCAGGACGCGGTCGTGGTCGCCGTGTTCGCGCGCGTCGGGACCGCGATCCAGGTGCTCCTCCGCGAGGGGCTGCGGCCACCGATCACGCTCGCGCGTGATCCTTCGCTCGCACCGCTGCCGGAGGCCGCACCGGGCCTGCTCCTCACCGAGCTCGTGGCCGGCATCCTCGAGCAGGGCGACCGTGGTGAGGCCGGCCTCCGCCAGCGGACCGCGCACGAGGTCCACGAGGAGGCAGGCTTCGTGATCGATCCCACGCGTGTCATCCTGCTCGGTGCGGGTATGCTGCCGTCTCCGGGGAGCATGATCGAGAAGTTCTACTTCACCGCCGTCGAGGTCGCCCCCGAGACCCAGGAGCCGCTCGCTGGTGACGGGTCGCCGATGGAGGAGGGCGCGCGTACGCACTGGCGCGGGCTCGACGAGGCGATCACGGCGTGCGTCCGCGGCGAGATCACGGACCTCAAGACCGAGGCCGGCCTCCGCCGCCTGCGGGACGAGCTCACGAGCACACGATGAAGGACGCCCCGATCCCCGCCGATGACGCGGAGCGGGTCCGACGCCTCCGCGAGTACGAGATCCTCGACACCGACGCGGATCCCCAGTTCGATGCGATCACCCGGCTGGTCGCGGTGATCCTCGAGGTCCCGATCGCCCTGGTGTCGCTGGTCGATGCGGATCGCCAGTGGTTCAAGTCCCGGCACGGGCTCGCGGCGCGCGAGACGCCCCGGTCGGTCTCGTTCTGCGGCCACGTGGTCGCGGACCTCGCGCCGATGGTGGTCCCCGACGCGGTCGCCGACGCACGGTTCGCCGACAACCCGCTGGTCACCGGCGAACCCCGGGTGCGGTTCTACGCGGGCTATCCGCTCCGAACCCGCGATGGCGTCGTGCTCGGGACGTTGTGCGCGATCGATCACGCGCCGCGCGAGCTGTCTCCCGTGCAGCTCGAGGCCTTGGGCTTGCTCGCCGGTCAGGTCGCCGCCCTGCTCGAGCTGCGGCACGCCGGAAACACCCTGCGCGCAGAGCGTCAGCTCGGCGAGGAGCGCGAGGCGAAGCTGGCCGATCGCGAACGGCTGCTCGCGACCGTGTTCGACGGGATGGTGGAGGGTGTGGTGCTGCAGGATCGAACCGGGGCGATCCTTCATCACAACCCCGCCGCGGCGGCGATCCTGGGGCTGTCGCGCGACCAGCTCCAGGGACGGACGTCGATCGATCCGAGGTGGCGCGCGACGCGAGGGGATGGCTCGCCGTTCCCTGGCGACGACCACCCGGCGATGGTCACGCTACGGACCGGGGAACCACTGAGCGACGTGGAGATGTGCATCGACGTGCCCGCTGGCAAGCGGCGGTGGATCTCCATCAACTCTCGCCCGATCGTCGGGCCCGGGACCTCCCTGCCGTACGCCGTGGTCACGACCTTCCACGACATCTCCGAGCGCCGGGACGTCGCGCAGCGGCTCGCGCAGCACCAGCGGCTGGTGACCACCGGGACCCTCGCGGCCGGGGTGGGGCACGAGATCAACAATCCGCTCACCGTCGCGCTGGCCAACCTCGCCCTCGCGATCGAGGAGCTCGAGTTGATCGAGGGTCGCTCGCCGTCGCAGCGCCTGGTGGAGATCATCGGCCTGCTCGAGCAGGCGCGCGAGGGTGGGGAGCGCGTGAAGCGGATCGTCCGGGGCCTCAAGTCCCTCGCGCGCGAGGAGAAGGATCTCCTGCCGATCGACGCGAACGCCGTGGTCCGGTCCGCGCTCGAGATGGCGAGCCACGAGCTCCGTACCCAGGCTTCGGTGGAGCTCGATCTCTCCGACGCGCCGCTCGTGCAGGCGGATGATTCGCGCCTCGCCCAGGTGCTGATCAACCTGATCGTCAATGCCGCCCAGGCGTTTCCGTCGTCGGACCCCGCCCAGAATCGCATCATGATCCGGACGCGCGTGGAGGGTCAGGTCATCATCGAGGTCGCGGACAATGGCCCGGGCATCGAGCCGAGCGTGCTGGCCCGGATCTTCGATCCGTTCTTCACCACCAGGCAGGTCGGTGCCGGGAGCGGCCTCGGGCTGGCGATCTCCCACGGCATCATCACCGCCTTTGGAGGCACCCTCACGTGCCAGACCGTCGTGGGCGAGGGGACGACGTTCCGGATCGCCCTCCCGCTGTCGGCGATCCCGGCGGCGCCGGCCGCGGAGATCGTCCAGTCACCCACACGAGGCTCGATGCTCGTCGTCGATGACGAGCCCGCCATCTTGAAGTCGATGGTGCGGATGTTCCGGAACGAGCTGGAGGTGGTGGCGGTGGCCGATCCGCGCGAGGCGCTGCGCCTGATCCAGGCGGGGACGCGGTTCGACGTGGTGTTCTGCGATCTGACGATGCCCTACCTCAGCGGGATGGAGCTGTTCGACACGGTGGCCGCGACGCATCCACAGATCGCGGACCGGTTCGTGTTCATCAGCGGCGATCTGTCTCGCGCGGACATCCGCCAGTTCATGGGGCGGGTGCGGAACGAACGGATCGAGAAGCCGTTCAGCATCCAGAACCTGCGCGCGATCGTGCGGCGCCTGGTTCCGAACAAGACCTGAGCGGCGACCCGAACGGCGGGTGTCCGCGGGCTACTTCTCGGAGATCGGGAGGGTGCCCGAGACGCCCGGGTCGGACTCACCGGGCGAGGGCGCGCGCGGTTCGCCACGGGCCTTCGCGTACTCGTCGAGCTTGCGATACAGCGTCTTGCGATCGAGGCCGAGGCGCTGGGCGGCGCGGGTCTTGTTGCCGGCCTCGTCCTCGAGCACGCGCTCGATGAACTCGCGCTCGAGATCGGCGAGCGTCATCCGGCGGGCGACGGCGGTGCCGAGGAAGTCCGAGGGGCGCTTCTCCCGGACCTGCGGGGGCAGGTCGTCATCGGCGATCAGCTCGCCCTGGCACAGGGCGACGCCGCGCTCGAGCACGTTCATCAGCTCGCGGACGTTGCCGGGCCAGTTGTAGGCGAGCATCAGGTGCTGGGCCTCGGGCGAGAGCCGCATCCGTCGGGGCGGCGTCTGCTTGGCGCCGAGGTGCGCGAGCACGTGCTCGGCGAGCGGCACGATGTCCTCGGGGCGCGAGCGCAGCGGCGGCAGATCGAGGTGGATCACGTTGAGCCGGTAGTAGAGGTCCTCGCGGAAGCTGCCCTCCGCGAGCATGGCCTCGAGGTTCTTGTTGGTCGCCGCCACCACGCGCACGTCGACGCGCTGGTTCTTGGTGGCGCCGAGCGGGCGGACCTCGTGCTCCTGCAGCACCCGGAGGAGCTTGGCCTGGAGCGGGAGCGCGAGCTCACCGATCTCGTCGAGGAAGATCGTGCCGGCGTCGGCCTCCACGAACAGGCCCGGCTTGTCGGCGCGGGCATCGGTGAACGCCCCCTTCTTGTGGCCGAACAGCTCGCTCTCGATCAGCCCCTCGGGGACCGCCGCGAGGTTGACGCCGACGAACGCCCCGTTGGCGCGCGTGGAGTTGTAGTGGATCGCCCGGGCGATCAGCTCCTTGCCCGTGCCGCTCTCTCCGGTGACCAGCACCGACGCCGTGGATCCCGCGATCCGGCGCACGAGGGCGACGACGTCGCGCATCGACTGGCTGTTCGCGATGATGTTCCCGAGGCCAAACTTGTCCTCGACCTCGCGCTGCAGCCGCGCGATCTTGGTCCGTAGCGCACGCTCACCGAGCGCCTTGTCGGCGACCAGCAGCAGCTCCTCGATCTCGAACGGCTTGGTGATGTAGTCGTAGGCGCCGAGCTTGACCGCACGGATCGCCGTCTCGATCGACCCGAACGCGGTGATCATCACCACGTGGGGCGGCTCGGGCAGCGCCATCACCCCGCGGATCAGGTCGAAGCCGTCCATCTCCGGCATCCGGAGGTCCGTGATCACGAGATCGAAGCGCCCGGAGCGGGCGACCTCCAGCCCGGCCGCCGCCCCGCCCGCGGCTGCGACCTCGAAGCCGGCATCCTCGAGCTCCTCGGACAGCAGGTCGCGCATCGCTTCATCGTCCTCGACGACGAGGATCGAGGCCGTGCGCTCGATGGACATCGACGGAGGTTCTATCACGACGTCGGGTGGGCGTGCCGGGAGGCGCGAGGCCCGCGGTGTTGCGGCTACGGGACGCAGCGGCCGGTCGGGACGTCGCACGTCAGGCGGCGCCATGGACCGCTGACCGGGGCCGAGGAGATCACCGTCGGGCACTGGTCATCCGCGCTGCACTTCTGGACGCAGAAGTTGTTCGAGAAGTAGGTCGTACACACGAAGCTCGCCCCGAGGGGTGCGCAGGCGGTGTCATCGGTGCAGCTGCGCGAGCAGGTCTCGCGCGTATCGCCGCCTGCGACGAAGAAGAAGCTCGGGCACT
This sequence comes from Myxococcales bacterium, assembly GCA_016720595.1. Lineage (GTDB taxonomy): Bacteria > Myxococcota_A > Polyangia > Haliangiales > Haliangiaceae > JABFXX01. Next base: position 71,605 of record JADKKI010000018.1, on the reverse strand, counting down.
GGAGGGCCAGCGCGCAGTCGGCCTGGCTGTCACACGCGCCACCCTCGGCGATCCCGCCGTTGCCCTCGATCGGCACACACGCGCCCGCCGAGCACGAGCCGCGGAACAGCTGGTTTCGGTACTCGCTGGCGCAGTCCGCGGCCGAGCTGCAGCCGGAGCCCAGGGTGCGCTGCGTGGTGAGCGTGTAGGTGATGGCGGAGGCATCGGGGGTCGAGACGAACTCGCGCACGCGCACGTAGTAGCGGCCGAGCGGGAGATAGGTCAGCCGGATCTGCTCGGGCTGCTCCCAGAACGACAGGCCCAGCTCGGCCCCGGTTGCATCGTAGACGTGGAGATCGAGGTCCCGGCCACCGACCCACCCCAGCGAGAACTGCCAGGTCTCGCCCAGCGAGGTCACGTCGAACGCGAAGTAGTCGTACTCGCTGCGCGGGTTGGAGCACACCTTGCTTGCGATCGCGCTGTGGCCCGTGCCGTCGAGGACGATGGTCGTCGCGCCGGCGGGCCCGTCGTTGCCGGGCTCGTCGGCGTCATCGGTCGCGCAGGTGTCGGTGCCTGCGGTGCACATCTGATTGGACCCGCACACGGCCGTGGCGGCCGCCGTGCAGTCAAAGCTCGTCACGCAGCCGACGCAGCGCCCCTCGAAGCACGCAGGGGTGGTGCCGCCGCACTGGCTCGCCCCGGAGTCCTGGCACTGCTCCGCATAGACGTCGAGCGTGAAGTCACTGCTCGGCGGTGCATGCGAGGCGTAGTAGTCCACGACCACGTAGGCCGTGGTCCCTCCCGCGATGAAGCGACCGACCTCGGGATCCCCACCGCCGACGGAGTCCTCGAACAGCTGGCACTGATCGGAGGCCGGGCCGGTGGCCGAGCCGCAGCCGGTCACCACGTAGAACGCGAGATCGCTCGAGGACGTCAGCTTCACGACATAGGGTGCGTTCGGCGTGAGGTTCGACAGCGGGATCACGCGATCGGGCCCCGCCGACTCGATGCCGAACGGAGCGTCGACGACGTTGCAGGTGGCCGGGCTCTCGACATCGGCGTTCCCGAGCTGCCCGATCACGTGGGCCGGGACGGGCACCCCGCCCGCACTGAACTCGGCACAGGCCGCGAACGTCGCCGGGGCGTCGGCGCCCGCATCGGCGGAGGCCGGCGCATCGGGCGTGGCCGGAGGCTTGCCACCGTCGCCACATGCGACGACGGCCAACCCGAGGACTCCGAGTACGACGAACAACCTCTGCACCGAATCCCATCCATAGCAGCAGGGTCGCGGGCGACGGAAGCTTTGGGATCACAGGGTGTGAGGCCGTTGCGACCTCGTAGCCTCAGGACGCGTGCGACCGTCACACCCTGGGGGCAGGGTGTCCAAGTGGGCGCCGCGGCGAGGGATTCGCGGTGTGACCGAAGCTGCGCGCTCCGCGGAGGGGTGGCTACATGCCCTGCTTGCGCCGGGCGCCGCGGTGCTCGTGCTCTTCGTCGACGAGCCGCACGTAGTCGAGCGGCTCGGCGAGCTCGCTCGGGACCTGTGGAGGCGTGTTGCCGAGCTCGCGGACGCGGGCGCGGAACGCCTCGGCGATCTGCTCGAACGGTGGGAGGTCGGTGCGGCCGGACAGCGCCCCCGACGCGGCGGCCTCGGTCGCCTCGACGGTGAGCTGGAGGGCCGTCTCGCGCGTGACCCGGCCACGTCGGATGACGTCCTGCACGCTGGTGGCGAGGTGCCCGAGCTCGTACTGACCCGAGTCGAGCATCTCGAGCGCCACGTAGATCACCTGCCGCGCCGACAGGACCTTGTCCTCGTAGAGCACGAGCGCAGCCTGGAAGTAGTTGAACACCGGCACGAGCCGCGGGCCGAACCGACGGAAGCCCACCGGTGGGGATCGGCGATCGAGGTGGATGAAGATCCGATGGACGACGTCGCCCTTGGGCACGCGCCGCGCGAGATCGAGGATCCGCTCCGCGTCGTCGTCGTACGCGCGCGTGGCGGTCAGCACGCGCTCCAGATCCTGGAGCGAGACCTTTCCCGCGAGCAGATCGGCGTACAGGCAATAGATGATCGCATCGGCCTCGGCGTCATCGCCGAACAGGGTCTCGCTGAGCGCGGCCGCGCCGATCCGAGAGCGCAGCATCGCGGGGAGCTTGTAGGGGACCTGCGCGCGGAGAGCGCGGAACCGGCCCTTGAGGATGTTCTTCAGGTTGTTCTTGAGGACGAACTCGTCGTAGTCGATGCCGTCGAGCGCGAGCTTCGCCGCGAGCACCTGGCGCATCTGGGTGGGGCTGCCCGAGACGATACAGATCCGGTTGCCGTCGTGCTTGAGCGCGCGCAGCAAGGCCGTGGCACCCGGATATGCCTGCTTGTCCGCGGCCGTCTCGATCGCGCTCTTCGCGAGGTCGACGAAGCTGTCGAACTCGGTGCGCAGGTAGGTCTTGTCGAGGTCCCAGCGGAACGTGTGCTTGGGGGCGGGGGCGCCCTCGGGCAGGCCCGCCGGAACGTGATCGAGGAGGCCGATCCGCTCGCCGATCTCGACGGGGAGGCCGGTGAGCCGGCGGAGCAACGACTGGCGGCGTCCCATCAGGATCCCGGATCGGAGCCCGTGGTCGCACGGGGCTTCTTCTGGGCGCGCTCGTCGAGCTCCGCCATCGTGCGGGCGATGTTGCCGCACAGGTTCCCCGCCAGCGCCTTGTGCGCGACCTTGATCGCGTTGGTCACCGCGCGGGCATTCGAGCGGCCGTGCGCCTTGATGAACGGGTGTGTGAATCCGAGCAGCGGCGCACCGCCGTACTGCTGCCAGTCCGTGATCGACTTGAGCTGATCGATCGCGGACGACAGGGCGATCAGGCCGAGCCGCCACGCCAGGCGCTCCTTGTGCGCGTACCGCGCGAGCCGGACGACGGTGTCGGACACGCCCTCGAGCATCTTGAGCACCACGTTGCCCACGAACCCGGACGTCACCACCACGTCGGCGACGCCGCGCGGGATGTCGAGCCCCTCGATGTTGCCGATGAAGTTGAGCTCGGTGGTCTCGACGAGCGCGGCGTGCGCGCCGACGATCTCCTTGGGGCCCTTGTTGGCCTCCGTCCCGTTCGAGAGCAGCGCCACGCGCGGGCGCCGGTTGCTCGAGACCAGCTTGGCGTACGCCGAGCCCATCACCGCGAAGCCCACGAGATCCTCGGCGGTGACGTCGACCGTGGCGCCGACATCGAGGATCAGCGAGAACGGATCGTCCTTCTCCCCGCGGCGCAGCTCGGTGGGGAACACGGCCGCCAGCGCAGCGCGCCGCACGCCTTCGAGTAGCGTCCACCGGCGCGCGCACGCGAGCACACTGGCGCCGGTGTTGCCCGCGGAGACCAGGGCGTCGCCTTCTCCGCGCGCGACCAGATCGGCCGCCACCGCGATCGAGGCCTCCGGTTTGGCCGCCAGGGCCTCGGCGGGCTTCTCGTCCATCTCGACGTAGGTCGGTGCGTGATGGACCCGGACCCGGGCGCCGTCGTGGCGGAGCTTCGGCAGGAGGCGCCCGAGGACCGCCGCATCGCCGACCAGGATGATCTCGGCCGACGTCAGGGCGAGCGACGCTTCGGCCGCGCCCTGGACGATCTCGTCCGGAGCGTGGTCGCCACCCATGGCGTCGACGACGATGCGGTGCATGAGCCGCATCTTGCCACGAAGCCGTGGTGCGGGTGGCCGGAGGACCTCCCTCAGTTCATGACGAACTCGGCGGGCAAGGCGAACACACGCGTGTCGTCTGCGGGCAGGAGCGGCGGGCGGGTGTAGCGCGGTGCTCCTGCGACCCGATCCGCGAACCGGCGGGCGTTTCCGGCGCGCCAGCACGTGGCGTGATGGGTATCGATCAGGTTCTCGCCGTACGGGATCGGCTGACCGCCATCGACGAGCGGCTGGCACATGGCCTCGATCTTCTCGAGCTTCACGAGCGCACTGCCGATCAGGTCGCCGCTGAGGCCGAGGGCGGCCATCGACGACACCGACGAGTCGTCCGCCGCTTCCTCGGTGGAGAAGTAGCGCAGCCGGCCCCACGCGGTCCCGGTCAGCGTCTGGAACCGGGTCTGGACATCGCGCATGTGCGTGCGCTCGAGGGCGACCCAGTTGTAGAACCCGGCGATCACCGCCTTGCCCTCGACGGCGGTCCGCACCTCGGCGGACAGGCTCCCACGGAGGGTAGCCTCATCGATGGCCAGGGCGAGAGCCGTGAAGTGGATCGCGTCCCCGGTGACGCCCATGAAGCACTCGGAGGTCAGCTGGTTGAGCACGTCCACGATCGTCGTCGGCGCGGTGCTGGCGAGGTTGACCGAGCCATCGAGGGGAGCGCGGAGGTTCAACACCTGCGTCTCGAGGGCATCGAGGCGGGCCTTGCTGGCGGCGCACGGCGCGGGTGTGGCGGCGGCCCTCGCGGCGACGATCTTGGCGAACGCATCCCCGAGGCTCCCGCCGATGCCGTACAGCGGCAAGCCCGCGAGCTCGGTGTCGCCGAGGTAGCCCACGTTGCCGGCCCGGACCGTCCATTCCTTGTACAGGCTCCGGATCCCGGCGTTGTCCGGCTGATCTCCACCGAACGGCTCGCTGGTCCCCGGGGCGCTATAGAACCGCGCGGTGCGCTCGGTGACCGCAGGGATCACGTGGAGACCGACCGCGTGCTCGAGCTCGTGCATCATGACGCTCAGGATCTCGTCCTGGGTCAGCCCGACCGAGAGGAATGGGAGCTCCACGAACACCGCGAGCGCCGCCTTGTCTCGCCCCGCGGTGGGGCTGACGAACGCGCCCAATCTCATGGTCGGGATGTTGATCAGCACGAGCTGAACCTCGTGGGCCGCCAGATCTCCGACATCGTGCGTGGCCTTGTACGCAGTCCAGCCTTCGTCGAGCGCCGCCTTGACGTTGGCGAACCTGGGATCGGACGCCGGCGCCGTGGGCTGCCCGGCTGCGAACGCATTCGACGTCCACCAGGTCTGCGCCGACGCCTGATCGTCGAACGTCAGGAAGCAGTCGATGTCGGGGTAGCTGCAGCTGGTGTCGAGATCGCAGGTGCCGTTGCCGTACAGCGGATCTGCGCAACGCGGCTCGCCGGGGTCAGCTTCGGTGCTGCAACCGCTCGCGAGCATCACCAGGCACGGGACCATTCGAAGGATCGAGGGCACGTCTCCCATTATCCAAGAAATGCGAGGGCGAGGGGGGAATTCGCCTTCCGCGCGGGCTAGATTCCGCGCGTGCCGGAACGCCTCTACATCGTCGATGGGCACGGCTACATCTTCCGCGCGCACTACGGCCTGATGAACATCTCGCGCGGCGAGCGCAAAGAAGTTCGCCTGTCCACGAGCGAGGGCATGCCCACCGGCGCGCTCTACGTGTTCACGCGCATGCTGATGCGGCTCGAAGAGGACACCGCACCCGAGCGCATGGTCGTGGTGTTCGATGACAAGAGCGGCAAGAAGACGTTCCGCGCCGAGCTGTACCCCGAGTACAAGGCCACGCGGAAGGCGCCGCCCGAGGAGCTCTCCGTGCAGATGGAGTACTTCGAGCCGATCGTGCGCGAGCTCGGCTGGCCGGTGATCACGGTCCCCGGCGTCGAGGCGGACGACGTGATCGCGACCCTGGTGACCTCCGCACGCGCGAAGGGCTGGGAGGTCGTGATCTACAGCGCCGACAAGGACATCATGCAGATGGTCGGCGATGGCGTCACGATGATCGACGCGCTCCGCCAGACCACCTATACCCGCGAAGAGGTGATCAAGAAGATGGGCGTGCCGCCCGAGAAGATCCCTGACTTTCTCGCGCTCGTCGGTGACACCAGCGACAACATCCCCGGCATCAAGGGCATCGGCGACAAGACCGCCGCGAACCTGCTCGAGCAGTACGGCACCGTCGAGAACCTGGTCAAGACCAACCCGGTGGTGCCGCGGATGGCGGTCAAGCAGCCGTTCTCCGACAAGGATCAGCTCGCGCGCCTGACGATCTCCCGCCAGCTGGTGGAGCTGCGCAGGGATGTACCGCTGCCGATGACGCTCGAGGAGCTGGTGGTCCGTCCGTGGGATCTTCCGGCGCTGCTGCAGCGCTTCACCGAGCTCGAGTTCGGCCTGCTCGTCGACAAGGTCAAGATGCGGATGCCGCCGGGCGAGGACGTGGTGATCGTCCCCGCACCGGAGACCGCCGCGTTCACGCACGTCGAGGTCGCCACCGACACCAAGATCGTGACGCGCGCCGAAGCGATCGCGGCGGTCGCCAGCTCCGCGCGCGCCGCCAAGCGGATGGCGATGACGATCGAGCTCGATCCAGAGCGCCCGGAGAAGGCGGGGCTCGTCGCGATCGTGATCGCGGTCGCGGGCCAGGCGCCGGCGTACCTCCCGCTCGGCCATCGGTACATCGGTGCGCCGGCCCCGCCGCCGCCGGCAGATCTCGCACCGATCCACGCGGTGCTCTCCGATCCGTCGATCGAGAAGGTCGTGCACGACGCCAAGACGATCCTCCGGACGTTCGCCGGGATCGGCGTCACCGTGAAGGGCATCGTCGAAGACACGATGCTCGCGGCGTTCCTCCTCGACCCCACGGCAGAGGCCGAGCCCGGGGAGGCGGTCGCGCAGCGGCTCGGAGGTGTGATCCTGCCGGCGCGGACCACGATCGCGGGCCGGGCGCGCCACAGCCTCGAAGGGATCGAGGTCGAGCGCGCGGCACCGTGGGCCGGTGCGATCACGCACGCGCTCCTGCCGATCGGCGCGCAGCTCGGCAAGCGGCTCGAAGAGAGCGGTCTGCTCTCCCTGTACCGCGAGGTCGAGATGCCGGTGGCGTTCCTGCTCGCCGAGGTCGAGCGGGTGGGCATCCACATCGACGTCGCGCACTTCCGCAAGCTCGGCGCCGAGATCTCGGCAAAGCTCGAGACCCTCGAGCGCTCGATCTTCGCTGCGGCGGGGACGGAGTTCAACATCGCCTCCCCGAAGCAGCTCGGCGAGCTGCTGTTCGACAAGCTCGGGCTCGACACCAAGGGCGTTCGCCGCACCAAGACCGGCTGGTCGACGGAGGCCGAGACCCTCGAGGCGCTGATCGATGCGCACCCGATGATCGCTCCGATCCTCGAGCACCGCGAGATCAGCAAGCTCAAGGGCACGTACCTCGATGCGCTACCGCCGCTGGTGTCGGCGAAGACCGGCCGGGTCCACACGTCGTTCAACCAGGTGGTCGCCGAGACCGGCCGGATCTCGTCGCAGGATCCGAATCTCCAGAACATCCCGATCCGCAGCGAGCTCGGCCGCCAGATCCGGCGCGGCTTCGTGGCGGCGCCGGGCCAGGTGCTGATCGCCGCGGACTATTCGCAGATCGAGCTGCGGATCCTCGCCCACCTCTCGGGCGACGCGAAGCTCGGCGCCGCGTTCACGAACAAGGTCGACGTCCACACCCAGACCGCCGCCGAGGTGTTCGACGTGCCTCGCGAGCAGGTCACCTCGGACCAGCGCCGGATCGCGAAGGCGGTCAACTACGGCCTCTCGTATGGCCAGTCCGACTTCGGCCTCGCGCGGACCCTCGAGATCTCGCGCACCCAGGCCGCCGAGTACTCGCGGCGCTACTTCCAGCGGTTCCCCACGATCCACAAGTTCATGGAGGACATCGTCACCCTCGCGCGCGCGCAGGGCGGGGCCCGGACGTTGCTCGGCCGCTGGCGCCCGATCCCCAATTTGATGTCGAAGTCGCCCCAGGCCCGCCACGCCGCCGAGCGCGTCGCCCAGAACACACCGATGCAGGGCGCGGGCGCCGATCTGATCAAGCTCGCGATGCTCGCGACCTCGCGCCGGATCGCGAAGGACAAGCTCCCCGCGCAGATGCTCCTGACCGTGCACGACGAGCTCGTGTTCGAGGCCCCGCCACAGCACGCCGAGGCGATCGGCGCGATCCTCAAGGCGGAGATGGAGGGCGTGTATCAGCTCTCCGTCCCGCTCGAGGTGGACGTCGGGATCGCGGACAACTGGGCCGATGCGTAGCGCGGGCCTGCGATGACGACCTGAACGCCTCTCTCCAAAGCATCTGAGGCGTGGTCGTCGACGTTGACGTGGTCGTGGACTTTGACGGCGACGGCGGCGTGGACGTCGGCGTCTCACGGGTTCCAGGGTTGGTGGTGCAAGCCGTTGGTATTCCGTGAGTGTCGCGACGTGCACCGCCGGATTGCTGCCGCCGCTGCTCACCGAGCCTATGGCCTGCGCCGCGCGATTCCTCCGGAGAACGCCGAAGTCCACGCCGCCGTCGCCGTCAACCTCCACGACCACGACCACGTCAACCTCATCGTCAACGCTGTCGCCCTTCCGCACAACCGTCGTGCAGACTTGCGGACCTGCTCAGCGCAGCGTGACGCGCGCGAGCCGCACGTCGCCCTGGAACGCCTCGGTCGGCCGCGAGTAGCCGATCACGATCGAAGCGTCGCTCGCGAGCTCGGGGTGCTCGACGCAGAGATAGTTGTACTGATCGGCGTGCGGCGGTGCGAGCACGCCGTCGGTGCCGGCGGGGATCTCGGTGGCCTCGCCCCACGGGCCAGAGATCTCGGCGGCGGTCCGGATCAGCACGGTGCTCGACAGGATCTTGCAGCTCACCGCGAGGTACTTGCCGAGGAACGCGTTGTACGAGATCGAAGGCGCGACGCTGGTCTGGTCGATCATGTAGGCCGCGCGCATGATCTCGGTGGTCCACGTGGAGCCGTCGTAGAACTCGTACGCTGCGCGCGTCTCGACATCGGCGAGCGGCGCGCGGGCGAGCTTGCACGCGAAGTCGAGGAACCCGCGCTGGCCACACGAGAACGCGTACACGAAGCCCTCCTCCACCACCTGCGGCACGTACAGCGGCTCGGGGGCGGCGAACAGCAGGGCAGGGGTGCGCGTCGCCGTGGTGGCGTCGACGGAGATCCGCGCGGTGCCCACGCCGATCGAGTCGAAGCCGCTGCCGCTCTTGCGCTTGATCTGCTGGAAGCTGACCACGGCGGTCGCCTCGCCGACGTCGAGGACGGTGCCGGGCCACAGGGCGTAGCCATTCAGCGCATCGGCCGTGTTCGCCGCGAGCTCGTCGGCCGTGTACGGGACGAGCTGCGCGGGCTCGGCGCCGAACAGGTTCTGCACCAGCGCGAGCGGATCGGCGGCCGTGCTCCAGCCCGAGGTCGCGGACAGCACGCTCGAGTTGTCGACGTGATTGTGCTCGGTGAGGAACGTGTCGCCGAACGTCCACAGGACCTTGCCGCCGAGCGCGCCGCTCATCCCGCCATCGCGACCGATCGCCTTGGGCGGCAGGGGCAGGAGGCCGAGGTCGACGACCGAGTCGATCGCGAGGGGGCGCCCGGGAGTCTCCGTCCCACCGCACGCGGTCACGGCGGAGGTCAGAGCGAGAGCGATGGCGGACTTCATGCTCCCTCCAGGTTGCCACGTTCCCGGGCGGGAGCGCTGGCTGGCAGACGGCGCGTCGCGCGCGGTCAGCTCCGTGGCAGGTCGACGGTGTAGCGTGGCTTGCCGTCGATGCCGACCAGCGAGACGTGGAGCGCATCGGCGGTGACGTCGATGATCCCGAAGCTCTGCAGGCCATCCCACGGGGCGAGATTGCCGGTGCCGGGCGGTGGCGCCCACTGGAACTTCAGCTCGGGGCCGAACGTGGGATCGAGCTCGTTGGGGCCGAACGTACCGGCGTGGATCGGCCCTGCGACGAACTCCCAGAACGGCAGGAACGACACCCCGGTCGCGCGCGCCGGATCGAAGTGGTGTGCGGCCGCGTAGTGGACGTCGGCGGTCAGCCAGGCGACGTTGGTGACGTTGCGTGCGGCGAGCGCCGTGAGGACGCCGGCCAGCTCTTTTTCGCGGCCGAGCGGCGGACCGGCGCCGTTGCCATAACCCTCCTGCCGCGTATCGCCGGGGCCGTCGCCGATCACGAGCGCGATCGGCTGATCGCAGGCGACGATCTTCCAGCGTGCGGTGGAGGACGAGAGTGCATCGACGAGCCAGCCGGCCTGCGCGGCACCGAGCATCGCGCCGGTCTCGCCGCGGTTCGCGTCGTTGGGGGTGCGGAACGTGCGGAGATCGACCACCACGACATCGAGCAGTGGACCGTAGTGGATCACGCGGTTGACCGTGGGGCCCCCGATCGGGGTCCATTCGCGCGTCGCGCGCAGGGCGAGCGCGGCGAGCTTCGTCGCATCGGGATCCTGGTAGCGATCGTCCTCGAGGCGCTGCCCGGGCCACCAGTTGTTGTGGGTCTCGTGATCGTCCCACTGCGCGAGGATCGGCACCTCGGCGGCGAGCGCGCGCACGTGCTCGTCTTCGTAGTTGTAGGCGAACCGCGCGCGGAACTCGTCGAGGGTCTCGGCGACCTTGCCGACGGCAGGGTTCGTGATGTTCCTCCAGATCCGGCCATCGGGGAGGCGCTTCTCGGCGACGATCGGGTTGTCTGCGTAGATCAGATCGCCGGAGTGAAGAAAGAACGCCGGCTCGGCGTGACGCAGCGCCGCGTAGCCCTTGAGCCCGCCCCACTCGGGGTTCCGGCCGTAGCCCTGGCCGCAGGTGTCGCCGGTCCACACGAACCGGAATCGATCTGCGCGCGGGGTCGCGAACCGGCCGTAGACCCACGCGGAGGCGCCGCGCGCGGCCTCGCGTTCGAACCGCGCGCGGTAGACGATCATCTGGGCGGGGGGCAGCCCGGTGAGCGTGACGGTGCCGGTGTGATCGGTCTCGGGCCCCACCACCTCGCCGGCCACGCGCCGCGCGTTGCCGAACGACTCGATCGTCGACCACTCGACGACCAGCCGTGCGGCCTCGTCGCAGCGCGCCCAGATGATCGCGCGATCGGTCTGCACGTCTCCGGCCTGCACACCGTGCGTGACCATCGGCCGCTTCGAGCGGACCACGCCGCGTGTGCAGGCCGCGACGCCGGCCGCTGCGGAACCCACCAGCCACTGCCGTCGCGTGATCACGCCTCGCACGATAGCCGATCCGTGGTCGCGGGATCGCGCTACCCGATGATCAGCGGGGCGCGCTTGGTGCTCGAGAACACGGGGCGCGTGGGCACGTCACCGCGATACCCCGAGACGTCCGCGTCCACGCGGGCCCGGTCGGGCTCGCGCTGGCTGTAGCCGAACACCGAGACCTTGGCACCCGGTGGGATCACGTGCTCGGTGAACCGCACCCCGGAGCTGTCGGGATAGTTGAGCCGGATCCCGAGCTCGCGAAACAGCTCGCCCTCGTAGCCACGCAGCAGGGCAGCGGATCGGTACTCGATGGCGTGACCGAGGACGGCGAGGCGCGCACCCTCCGGATACACCCGTGCTTCCCCGCCGTCGTCGCGCAGCGTGAACGGCACGCCGCGCGTTCGGCTCCCACGCCCCACCGACTCTCTCGCGCCCACCTCGGCGATCGCGATCGCCCAGGCGCAGCACAACGTCTGCGACATCGGTGAGCGCAGCGGTTCGTCCTGCAGGACGATCACGCCGCTGATCTTTCGCCGCGTGCCATCCGGTACGTCGGCGATCCGCGTGATGGGGATCCGCGTGAGCTCGCGCTGCGCGGGGACCCCGTGGGTCGGCTGCCGCCCCTGGAACCACCAGATCGGCATCGCCAGGATCAGCGCCGCTTGCGCGCGGCGGGCTTCTTGGCGGCGGGCTTCTTGGCAGCGGGCTTCTTGGCGGCAGGCTTCCTGGCGGCGGGCTTCCTGGCAGCGGGCTTCCTGGCGGCGGGCTTCCTGGCGGCGGGCTTCTTGGCGGCGGGCTTCTTGGCGGCGGGCTTCTTGGCGGCGGGCTTCTTGGCCGCCTTGGGCTTGGCGCGGGGCGGCTCGGTCGCGGGCGCGTCGTCGTCGGCGTCGCCGACGTCGTCGTCGTGCGCGGGCGGCATCGCGTTGGCCTCGTCGAGCAGCTCCTTGAGCGCGGCGTACTCGTCCCACGCGGGGTCGTGCTCGTCGAAGAACCCGAGGGCGCCATCGAACGGCGAGAGCCGCTCGATCATCGCGTTCGGCTCGCCCGCTCCGTAGAGATAGAGGAAGAACGAGCCATCCTCGGTCTTCGCCGCGACGAACGTCCACCCGAGGGCGGTGATCGCCGGCGTCAGCCACTGCTCCTCGAACGCCGCGAGGCGACGATACGCCGTGGCATCGGGAAGCCGGGACAGGCCGGTCACGGGATACGGGATCTCGACCACGAAGATCCGAGACAGCTCGGGCCGTGGTGCGAGCTCGCGGATCCGGAACATCGCGGGGGCGCCGTCGTCACGACGGGCCTCGACCAGGTGCCACAGCTCGTCGCTCGCCATGGGCGGAGCGTACCGCGGCTCGCGCCTCGCTGATCTCACGTACTTGCGGCGCGCTGCGCATTTCGCTTCTGGAGCCGCGGGGCGGTACACTTTTGCTCATGCGCGCCGCTGTCGCTCTCGCCCTCCTGGGCGCGCTGACCTCCTGCAAGGGAGCTGCGCCTGCGCCACCGGGTCCGGATCCGGCCCCGCCCGCCGGCAGCGCTGCGCCCGTCACGGCGTCGGCGGCCGCGGCCACCCCGCCGATGCCGTCGAAGGCCCTCGTGGAGGGCAGCTCGGTGCGCCCGCACAAGGAAGAGCCGGTCGTCGATTGCCCGGCGGTGATCGGCGACGCCGTCGATGACGAGGGTCGGGTCGCCCTCCTGCTCGACGAGGCGAATCGGCAGATCGAGAAGACGGCGTACGCGGCGGCCTGGACCTGCGCCGATCGCGCCGCCGATCTCACCCCGACCTCGGTGGAGGCGCATCACCTGCGCGGTGCGGCACTCGCGGCCCTCGGCCGAGACGCCGACGCGCAGATGGCGTACTCGCTCGCGCTCTCCCTCGATCCCGACGATCCCGAGACGCTGCGCGCGGTCGCCGACTTCTTCATCAACGGCAAGGGCGAGCGTGGCCGCGACGCGCTTCGGCTCGGGCTCGAGCTCGCCCAGCGCGGGAGCCGGCGCGCACAGGCTCGCCGCCGCCGCAACGCTCCGCTCGCCGCCGATCTCGCCGTGCTCGAGGCACAGGCGTTGAACGATCTGGGGCGCAGCGACGAGGCGCTGACCCGGGTCGACGCGGCCCTCCGGATCGCCCCGGGGCGCGGGGATGCGCTCCACGAGCGCGGCGTGGCGCTGTTCGATCTGTCCCGGTTCGCGGACGCCAAGGCCTCGTTCGTGAAGGCGCTGGTGATCCAGCCCGACGATGCGTACACGCACCAGATGCTGGGCTTGACCCTCGAGCAGCTCGGCGAGATCAAGACCGCCGATGCGGAGCTCGCGCGCGCGCTCGCCTTGGCCCCGACCGAGCTGTCCCCCCCGATCTTGATCACCGCCGGCGAGTTCCAGAAGGAGATCGACGCCGTGGTCGCCGAGCTGCCGGCCGATCGCAGGAGCCGCGTCCAATCGATCCGCATCGAGATCACCGACCTGCCGGACCCCACCGATCTCGCGGCCGTCAAGCCGCCGTTCCCCCCGACGATCCTCGGGCTGTATCGCGGCCCCGTGGGCCATGCGCCGCACCTGCCGCCGCAGGATGGCGAGGAGGCGCCCTCGATCGTGCTCTATCGCAAGAACCTCGCGCGCGCCGTGAAGACGCGCGCCGAGCTGTCCGAGCAGATTCGCGACACACTGCTGCACGAGATCGGTCACCTCGAAGGTCTCGACGAGGACGACCTGCGGGCGCCGCGGGATGGAGTGACGCCCGGGCGACCGTGCCGGCGGGCGTTGGGGTAGGATGGCGGACATGTCGGATGGTCAGGGGCTGGCGCCACAGGCGGCACCAACAGGCCCGACTGCCGTCCAGTCGCTGGAGCAGGCGCTTCGGCGCGAGCAGAAGAAGGTCGCGCTGGTCCAGGAGGTCAGCCGCGCGCTCAGCGAGACCGGTGATCTCGATCAGCTGCTGGTCCTGATCATGGCCAAGGTCTGCGAGCTGATGGAGGCCGATCGCTCCACGCTCTACCTCGTCTCCGAAGATGGCCGCGAGCTGTGGTCCAAGGTCAGCCAGGGCGGCGAGCGCGTCGAGATCCGGCTCGAGGTCGGCGAGGGCATCGCCGGCTGGGTCGGGCAGACCCGCGAGATCGTCAACATCCCTGATGCCTATGCGGATCAGCGGTTCCAGCCCGCGGTCGATCTCAAGAGCGGCTATCGCACGCGCTCGATCCTGTCGGTGCCGATGCTCGGGGCGCTCGGCGGCCTGGTCGGCGTGCTGCAGGTGCTGAACAAGCAGGATGGCCCGTTCCTGCGCGCCGACGAGGAGCTCCTGCTCGCGCTCGCTGCTCAGGCCGCGATCGCGATCGAGAACGCTCGCCTCTATCACTCGCTGGTCTCGCAGAACCAGGAGCTGCAGCGCGCCCGCCGCGATCTGGAGCGCCGCAGCCGCGAGCTCAACGCCCTGTACGAGGTCGAGAAGGAGCTGTCGGCTGCGCTCGATCTCGATGACCTGCTGTCGCGCATCCTGGCCCAGGCGATCACCGTCCTCGGCGGCGGTGCAGGCTCGATCGCGCTCGTCGATCCCGACGGCGCCCTGCGGTTCCGCACCGTCCAGGGACCCGCGGCGCCGAAGCTGATCGAGCGCACGCTGCCGCACGGCACCGGGCTCCTCGGCTGGTCGATCGCGCACCGCACGCCGATCATCGTCGACGATCCGGCCCACGATCCGCGCCACGCGATCGAGGTGGCCCAGGAGGCCGGGGTCCGGCCGCAGCATCTGATCGTCGCGCCGCTGGTCGAAGGCGAGGACGTGATCGGCGGCATCGAGATCATCGATCAGCGTCGCGCCGCGCGCGATGGCGACGGGCCGTGGGGCGAGGAGGATCTGAAGCTCCTGGTCCTGATCGCGGCCCAGACCGCGGGCGCGATCGGCATGGCGCGCCGCCGGAGCGAGGCCTCGAACCGCGATCGCCTCGCCTCGATCGGCCGGATGCTCGCGGGCTTGCTCCACGATCTCAAGACGCCGATGACGATCATCTCCGGGTACGCGCAGCTCATGGCAGCGGCGGACGAGGCCGAGACGCGCGAGAAGTACGTCGAGCAGATCCAGCGCCAGTTCGATCTGATGGCGGGCATGACGCGCGAGGTCCTCGCGTTCGCGCGCGGCGATACGGATCTCGTCGTCCGCAAGGTCTACCTCAACAAGTTCGCCGAGGATCTGACCACCCAGCTCGGGACCGCGATCGCGGGCCGCGGGATCGAGCTCACCGTCGACGCCCAGTACGACGGCATCGCGTTCTTCGACGAGCAGAAGCTGATCCGCGTGTTCCACAACCTCACCAGCAACGCCGTCGAGGCGATGCCGGAGGGCGGCACCCTCCGCGTGGTGATCGGGCGCGACGGCGAGCACCTCGTGTTCAGCGTGAAGGACACCGGCCCGGGCATCCCCGCCAAGGTCCATGCCCGTCTGTTCGAGCTGTTCGCCACCGGGCGCAAGGGCGGCACGGGCCTCGGCCTCGCCATCGTCAAGCGGATCGTCTCCGATCACCACGGGACCGTCAGCTGCGACACCGGCCCGACGGGCACCACGTTCGTGATCCGGCTGCCGTTGCAGCGCGGCGCCGAAGCCGAAGCCGTCTAGGTCGCCGCATGCTCGCGCTCGCCGGCATCAACAAGGCCTTCGGGGCCTGGCGTGCATTGACCGACGTCTCGCTCACGGTGGCCGCGGGCGAGGCGGTGCTCCTGGTCGGGCGGAACGGTGCCGGCAAGACCACGCTCCTGCGGATCGCGACCGGGTTCCTCGATCCCGATGCCGGAGAGGTCACGATCGACGGGGTCGCGATGGCGCGCGATCGCGCAGGGGCCCAGCGGCGGCTCGGCTACCTCCCCGAGCAGGCACCAGCGCCGCACGAGCTGACGGTGCGTGACCACCTGCGCCTGCGCGCCCACCAGAAGGGGCTGCGTGACGTACCTGCCGCCGTCCAGGCGAGCCTGGTCGCCGCGGCGATCACGGGCGAGGCGGGCCGCCCGATCGGCACGCTGTCGAAGGGCTTCCGCCAGCGCGTCGGGCTCGCGGATGCGCTGCTCGGCGGGCCACCCCTCCTCGTCCTCGACGAACCGACGAGCGGGATGGATCCGATCCAGACGCGTCAGCTGTGCGATCACCTGATCGCGGCGGCGACCGAGCGGAGCTGCGGCGTCCTGGTCTCGAGCCACGCGGTCGCGGATCTCGAGCCGCTCGCGGCGCGGGTCGTCGTCCTGCATCGCGGCAAGGTGGTCGCCGACGGCACGCCTGCCGCGCTGTGTACGCAGACCGGCAAGGCGCGGCTCGAGGACGCCGTGATCGAGCTGCTCGGCGACGAGGCGGCGGCATGAGGGCGCTCCGTGCGGCGTACTGGGTGTGGCGGCGCGAGCTGCACGTCATGCTCCGCGCGCCGATCCTCTACGTGATCGGCGGCGTGTTCCTCGTGGTCCAGGGCATCGCGTTCGCCGGCCTGGTGGGCGCGCTCTCGGATCCGCGCCGGCCGGCTCCCCTCGGAGCCCTGCTCGAAGGTCAGCTCGCCGGCACGCTGCTCACCTGGGTCCTCGAGCTCGTGGTGCTCACGCTCCTCGGCATGCGGACGATCGCCGAGGACAAGCGGTCGGGCGGCTGGGAGCTGCTCCTCACCGCACAGGTCGGGGAGGGCGCCGCCGTGATCGGCAAGTGGCTCGCCGCGGCCACGCTGTACACGCTGCTGTGGATCCCCACGCTCGCCTATCTCGGAGTCGTGGCGTGGTACCGCGCCGACGATGGCGGCTGGGATCTCGCGACGATCGCCACCGGGTACGCGGGCGCGATCGCGATCGGCGCGGCGCTGCTCGCGTGGGCGATCGCGGCCTCGGCTGCGATGACCTCCACCCTGGGAGCGGGTGCGCTGGGGTTCGCGCTGCTGATCGGGCTGTTCCTCCTCGGCGAGCTGCCGGGGCTGTGGCCGACGTTCGCCATCGATCACCCACAGCTCGCGGTGATCCTGCGTGCCTGCTCGGTGCGCGAGACGGCCGGCGCGTTCGCCCGTGGTGAGATCACCCTGGCCTCGCTGGTGTTGATCGCGGGTGTCACGGTGCTCGGCTTGTCGGCGGCGATCACGCTCGCGTGCGCCGGCCGCAGGCGACGCCGCGAGATCTGGCTCCGCGCCCTCGGGACCGTGTTGGTCGCGGCGAGCTGCGTGCTCGCCGGTGGGCTCGCGCTGGTTCACCCGATGACCTGGGACGCGAGCGCCGGCCGGCGGAACTCTCTCGATCCCGACACGCGTGAGGTCCTCGCCGCGCTACCCCCCGGTGCGGCGCTGACGATCGTGCAACCCACGCTCGGCGGGCTCGAGCCGATCTACGACGAGGTGGAGCGGGTCACGGCGCGGTTCTCGGCGGCCGCACCGGACCTCGTGGTCCGCACGGTGGATCCGGCGAACGCTCCCGGCGGCCTGTTGGCGGTGGCTCGCAGCGCCGGCCTCCAGCCCGGCGATCTCGCGCAGGGTGGGGCGATCGTCGTCGACGTGGCGGGCCGCAGGCGCGTGGTGGATCTGCTCGCGATCGCCACGCTCGAACGCGGAGTCGATGGTGCGCCGCGGGTCGAGCGGCTCGCGATCGAGCAGGCGATCGCCGGAGCGCTCGCCGCCCTGATCGCGCCGGTGACCATCCACGTGTGCGTCACCGCGGGGCACGGCGAGCTGCCGTTCGACGTCAAGGATGACAAGGGCGCGGACTGGACGCTGGTCGCCGATCGGCTCCGCGCCGAGGGGATGACGATCGAGAGCGTCCCGCTGGACGACCTCGCGCGCTGCACGGTGGTCGTGATCGCCGGGCCCGCGATCCCGCTCCGCGATGTCGAGGCGCTCGCGCTCCAGGGCTACGTCCGTGGTGGTGGCGTCCTGATCGCCGCGGCCGCCAGCCGGACCCTCGACGGTTCGCTGGGCCGGCTCGGGATCGAGGCCGTGCTCGACGCCGACGGGCTCGCGATCCCCGCGGCGATCGTCGTCGATCCGTCGCTGACCGTGCGCGAGCTCCCGGGCGCCCTCCTGATCTCGGAGGGCTACGCCGATCACCCGATCAACGCCGGGTTCCGGGGCGCGCGCCCGACCTTGTGGTTCCAGCCGCGGGCCGTCGTCACGGGAAAGGGCGCGATCCCGCTCGTCACCGCGAGCGCCGCGAGCTGGGGCGAGCGCGATCTCCTCCACGCGCCACCTGCGCGCGATGGCGATGACCTCGCGGGGCCCGTCGCTGTCGCCGCGCTCGGCGCATCGAAGCGCGTGCTCGCGATCGGCTCGGCGGAGTCGCTGTCGTCGGCCGTGCTCGCGGGCGGCGCCTCCGCCGGCGATCTCTGGCTCGCGCATGCGATCCGCTTCCTCGCCGGCGGTCACGAGCCGGTGATCGCCGCGCCGGCGACCGCGCCCACCCAGGTGCGCCTCGTGATGACGAGTGCCCAGCGCACGAGCGTGCTCGCGGTCTGCGTCGGCCTGATCCCCCTTGCGTGGGTGTTGATCGGTGGCGCGCTCGTGATCTGGCGCCGGAGGCGCGCCGCGTGATCTCGACGCGGCGCGGGCTGTTGATCCTGGGCGCGATCACGATCCTGCTCTCGGTGCTCCTCGGGCGGGAGCTCCGTCGCGCGCGGGTCGAGCCCGTGGATCGCGCTCTCTTGCCGGGGCTCGATCCCGAGCGGATCACCGAGCTGGTCTGGGATCGCTCACCGCTGCCCGAGGTCAAGGTCACTGGGACCGGCACCAGCTGGACCTGGACCTCGACGAGCGGCACGGCCCGCGCGGAGGCGCGCGTGGTCCGCGAGGTGCTGAGCACGCTGCGCGCGGCACGCTGGCACCGGCGCGCCGAGGTCGCCGCGGCGGGCAAGCTTCACAGCCAGCTCTCGCTCACCGTGGGGACCACGGCCCGGGTGATCGGGATCGGAGCACCGCTGCCAGGAACCGAGCAGACCTGGATCGTGATCGGTGACCACGCCCTGCTCGTCGATGCGTGGGTCGCACGTGCGCTCGATCCCGAGCCGCTCGCGCTCCGCGTGCGCCGTCCGATCGACGATGCCTCGGCCGTCCCCGTGATCACGTTCCTGACCAGCGACGGCCTGGTGCGCCTCGAGGGGATCCCTCGTCGTCAGCTGTCGCCGCGGATCTTGCTCGTGCGCCCGGGCGTGGTGAGTCAGCTCGAGCACGCGCTCGCGCAGCTGGAGCTCGTACGCCTCTCGCGCGCCCCCCAGGGCGACGGCCCCGTCCTCGAGGTGAACCCGGGCCGCGAGCTCCGGCTGCGGCCGGTGTGCCCCGATGATCCGGCGCTGGCGTGGCTGTCCTCCGACGTCGGGGACGGATGCATCACCCGCGAAGCGTACGCCAACGTCGCGACGGCGCTCCACGCGTTCGAAGGTCCCGCGGAGGACGTGATCGAGCCCAGGCCCCTGCCTGCCGAGCTCGATGCGATCGTGCTCGTCGACGGCAACAAGCTCGAGCTCGCGGGTCGCCCGCTCGTCGGCGGAAAGGCCGTCGATCCCACCGCGGTTGCCGAGCTGCTCGCCGTGCTCTCGGCGCCAGCGGAGGTCGTGGTGCCGCCGGTCAACCCAAAGGTCCTTGGCCACCTGCGGATCGCGGTCCGCGGCGGCGCGGCGATCACGCTCGAGCTCCTCGGGGGAAACCTCGTGCGCCGCGAGCTCGAGCCGCTCGCGCTCCGGCTGAGTCCAGGCGCCTATGCGCGGCTGAACCGGCCCGCTGCCGAGCTCGAAGATCGCACGCTGTGGACCGAAGAGCCGACGGCGATCACCGCGATCCAGATCGACGCCACCACGTACGCGCGCGGCGCGGTGATCGGCGAGTGGACGCGTACGCCCCCGGGCCCGTTCGTGGCCGCGCAGCTCGAGGCGGTGGTCGCAGGACTCGCCTCGCCGCGGAGCGCCCCTCCGATCGCGGCGTTCGCACGCGCCCACCAGGTCACGTTGACCGTGACCAACCCGACGGGCGCACCGATCCAGCACGTCCTCGCGATCGGGCGCACGGGCGCACGACGTTGTGCCGCGACCACCTCGGAGGTCACGATGATTCTCTTGGGGGCAGTGTGCGATGCGGTGGACGCGCTCGCGCGCTGAGTGGCTGCCGAGCGGCACGTTCGTTGCGTGAGCTGGGGCCATGACGGTTTCCAGGACAACCACGTGGCCCGTGGTGCTCGCGGTGTGGACGGCGGTTCTCGGTGGATGCAGCGATGTCGTGGTCGAAACCGACATCTCGTACGACGACCGGTTCGCTGTCGCGAAGCTCGACGTCTATTCTCCACCACCGGCCGATGCGCTGCGCCCGGCCGTCCTCGTGATCCATGGCGGAGGCTGGCACGACGGCCTCGAGCGGGATGGGATGGCCGACCACGCCCGACGCCTCGCCGAGGCGGGGTACGTCGCCGTCAACCTCAGCTACCGGCTGGTGCCGAGCGGAGGTGAGTTTCCGCACGCGGTCCAGGACTGCATCTGCGCGCTCTCGTGGATCCGAGGGCACGCGGCAGCGTACGGGATCGATCCCGATCGGATCGGTGCGATCGGGTACTCGGCCGGCGGTCACCTGGTGTCGATGCTCGGCACCGCCGCCGCCGACCCGATCGTCGCGCCGGACTGCGCGGCCGGGCCGACCACACCCGTGGCGGCCGTGGTCTCCGGCGCCGGCCCCCAGGACATGGGCCTCCTGCTCCAGGTCGACAACGTCAAGGACTTCGTCGGCGGCAGCAAGGAGGAGGTCCCGGAGCGGTACGTCCAGGCTTCGCCGATCTCCTATGTGAGTCCTGGCGCGCCGCCGTTTCTGTTCATCCACGGCGACAGCGACTGGTTCGTCGACCTCGAACACGCCCGGCGGATGGGCGCCGCGCTCGAGGCCGTGGGCACCGAGCATCGGCTCCTCGAGATCCCGGGCGGCGGCCATATCTGGAACCGGGGTGCGAGCGGCAGCACCTGGGACCTCGCTACCGCGATCGATCTGCCGCAGGCGTGGGCGGCGACCATCGACTTCCTCGACCACGAGATCGGACCGGTGCCATGAGCGGCTCGCTCCCCATCATCATCGCGGCGGCGACCGCCGGTGCGTCGACGTCAGCCTCGACGACCGCGACCGCGACCATCGACCGCGCGCCGCGTTCGAACGCGATCACACTCGCCGTCCCGTCACTCGACGGCGCACGCGGCGCCCAGGTCGGGTACGAGCGCTGGCTGCAGGGGCCGCGGCTCGGCCTCACCGTGTCGGTCCAGCTGCGGGAGGCGGCTGTCGGGGACTACACGGGGATCCGTGCGGGCGTGGGCGGTGAGCTGCGCTGGTACTGGCGCGCGCGCTCGTTCCTCCACGCGCAGCCGACCGGATCGATGATCGGTTGGTTCATCGGCGGCCGCGTGGACGTCGCCGTCGATACCACCCACGATGACAGCAGTGATCGCTGGCTCGGGACGTCCCTCGAGATCGGGACGAGCGCGCTCGTCGGCTATCGGTTCGCGCCGTGGCGCGGTCTCGAGATCACGCCGAGTGCCGGCTTGAACTGGCGGTACGACGTCGATCTCAGCGGCCGCCTGCCGGGCTGGAGCCGCACCGGCATCGCGGGCGGCCTCAGCGTGGGGTGGATGTTCTGAGCGTGGGGCGGGGGCTTCAGCCCTTGCCGCCCGCCTTCTTCATCATCTCGGTGGGCGATTCCTTGGTGCCCGCCGGAGCAGGCCCGCCCGCGGCGCCCGGTGCCGGTGCGTTCGGATCCGGTGGCGGGGACTCCCAGGTCTTGGTGATGTTCTTCATCGACTTGTAGACGAGGAGGCCGTCCGAGTTCCGCTCGCTGTGCGGGGACGCCATCTTCCAGCTGCCGTGGATCTCGACCTGATCGCCGACCGCATACGGCGGGCAGATCATCTTCTTCGCGTCCTTCTCGCCGGGCTCGCAGCGATCCGGATACATGGCGAGGGTGCGATCCTGCTTCTTGATGCGCTCCATCTCGAGCTTGTTGTACGGGCGCGGCACATCGACGACCCACAGGCTCTTCTCGGCCGGCGTGTCCGCCGTGTCCCCGATGTAGAACTTCGCGCGCTCGCACTTCGTGGGATCCTCGTCGATCATCTTCTGGACGTCCTTGTCGGTCATCCCAGGCTGACGAACGGCGGTGGGGCAATCGTAGGCCCACGTCACGATTCCCTTGACCGTAATCTCGCTATCGAGGAGCTTGCGGCCCTTGACGCGGAGCTCCTTCACCGCATGCGAACCGTCGGTGTTCGCCGCTGGCAGCTCGAACGCGGGCACTGCCGGGAGCGAGAGCTTGACGTCGCTCTTCTTCACCTCGGCCTCCGGGCCCTTCAGCTTGTCCTTCTCGCAGGCGCCCAAGGTCAGCGGAATGAGGGCGGCAAGTAGGACGGTGCGCAGCCCGGAAGTGTGCGGCATGGTTGGGGTCATAACATGGTGACCAGGGTCACTCAAGTCGGCGTCCTGGCTCGGATGCTGACACTCGTTCTCGCGCTCGGTTGCTGCGATTCGCCGGCCCGGGTCAAGCCGTGGCGGCATGCCCCAGACCCGAGCGCGGAGGCGGCCCGGGTCCCCAGCTCGCCTGCGCTCGCCGACGTCTCGGCCGCCGCCGAGGTCCGCGCCGCCCGCGGGCACACCCTGCGGATCCACGTCGACGAGGAGCCGGGCCGTCTCAACCCCCTGGTCTCGCCGACCCGGTGGGGGCGGCGGATCACCCAGGGGACGATCTTCGAGCCGCTGATCCGGTACCTCCCCCCCGAGCCGGGCCACACCGCCGGTCGGTACGCACCCCGGCTGGCCCGGTCCTGGCGGGTGATGCCCGGGGGCACCGAGATCCGGATCGAGCTCGAGCCGGGGGTGACGTTCTCGGACGGTCACCCGATGACGACCTCGGACGTCCAGTTCACCCTCGATGCGATCCGCGATCCGCGCAAGGGGATCGATCACCTGCGGCCGATGCTCGCCGACGTGTTCGCGGTGGAGCTCATCACCTCGCACGAGATCCGGCTGGTCCTGCTCCGCCCGAGCGGCTGGGTGCTGCGCGCCCTCGCCGAGATCCCCATCCTCCCGATGCACATCTATGACGGCAGCCTGCTCGCCGGCGGGCAGCTGGTCGGCACCGGGCCGTACAAGCTGGTCTCGAACAAGGGTGGCGTGATCCACCTGACGCGGAACGATCGCTACTGGGGTGGGAAGGGAAGCGTCGCGATCGCCGATCTCGAGTTCGTGCACCAGGCCGACGCCGCGATCGCCCTGAAGGATGCCAAGCGCGGTGATCTCGACATCGTCCCGGCGCTGATCCCCGCGCACTGGCCGGAGCAGGCCTCGGCTCCCGGGATCGCGGCGGCGTTCCGCCCTCTCGAGCTCGGTGGCCCCCGCCTGCGCTACCTCGCGTTCAACGCCGCGCGTGCGCCCCTCGACGACGCGCGGGTCCGGCACGCCCTCGCGCTGCTGGTGGATCGTCGCTCGATCGCCAAGCGCGTGTTCGACGGCCTGTCGCGGCCCGCGCTGTGGCCGATCTGGCCCGGTGGTGCGGTCAGTGGTGCCGAGGTCGCGATCCCCGAGTTCGATCCGGGTGCGGCCGCCAAGCTGCTCGATGCGGCCGGCTGGATGGACACCGACAAGGACGGCATCCGCGATCGAGAGGGCAAGCAGCTGCGCTTCGTCATGATCGGCGGCGAGAAGCCGACGCCACGGGACGCGTCGGCACCTCCGGTGAAGCAGCCGCGCGACTACTTCATCGAGGCCGCGCGGCGGATCGGCGTGGTGATCGAGATCAAGACCGGCGGCGAGTCCTGGGTCGCCAAGCACGTCGAGGACGGCACGTACGACCTCGTGGAGATGATGTGGTCGGGGATGGTCGACATGGACCTGACGCCGC
This sequence comes from Myxococcales bacterium, assembly GCA_016720595.1. GTDB lineage: Bacteria > Myxococcota_A > Polyangia > Haliangiales > Haliangiaceae > JABFXX01. The sequence continues at coordinate 47,840 of JADKKI010000018.1, read as the reverse complement.
TCCTCGGCAGCAAGGATCCGCAGCACGCGGCCTCACCGCGGATCGATCGCACGCTCGACGCGATGGGAGCGGCCTGGGATCCCGCCGAGCGCGGCAAGCTCGCCACCGAGCTCGCGGCCGGGCTCGCCGAGGCGTGGACCCTGGCGGGCGTCGTCGCCGATGCGCCGCAGGGCCTGATCCACCGCCGGGTCAAGAACGTGCGGGTGTGGGATGGCTGGATCGATCTCGCCGCCCTCGCATTCGACGACAAGCCCTGACCCGAAACGTCTCCGGGCAAGGCGCGGTACCCTGCAGGCGTGGCCCGTGTCGCGACGTCTCCGCCCGAGGGCCTGCGCGCCGCTCTCGATGACGTGTTCGCGCGGCTCCCCGATCGGCTCCGCGAGTCCGGGCACGGGCAGGGCGCACTCGCTTGCAAGGCGCTGAGCGACGTCTATGACCACGCCCTCGCCGAGCGGTTCTCGGCCGCGGCGGTGGGCGCCGACGTCGCGCTGGTCGCGACCGGAGGCTGGGCGCGGCGCGAGCTGGCCCCGTACTCGGATATCGACTTCATCATCTTGCACGATCGGGACGAGGCCACCGCGAAGCGGATCTCGGACACGCTCCTGTATCCGCTGTGGGACGAGAAGCTCGCGATCGGTCATGCGATCCGCGAGCCCCGCGCCGTGGCTCGGCTCGCCAAGGATGATCTCGCGACGGCGACGGCCCTGCTCGACGCCCGCCACATCGCGGGCTCGACCCGGCTGACCACCGAGCTGATGCGCGCCACGCTCGCGGCGCTCGCGCCGGGTGGGAACCCCAACGAGCTGATCGCGGCGCTGGCCGCCGAGAAGCAGGCGCGCCACGCCCGGTTCGGCGCTTCGCTGTACCTGCTCGAGCCCAACCTGAAGCAGGGGATCGGGGCGCTGCGCGACCTCGCGACCGCGCTGTGGTGCGCCCAGGCCCGCTGGCGGCCACCGCGCCCGGGTGAGGAGACCGAGGATGCGGGGCGCAGGATCTCGGCGCTCGTGGACATGGGCCACCTGAACCGCCGGCAAGCGCAGATCCTGACCGGTGCGCGTGACTTCCAGCTCCGGATCCGCGCGCTCGTGCAGCTGACGGCGCGGCGCCGGTTCGATCAGCTGACCTTCGAGATCCAGGAGTCGATCGCACCGGCGCTGTACCCGGATGCCAGGCCCCACGAGGGCGAGGTGCGATCCGCGGTGGGACCCGCGGTCGAGGCGCTGATGCGCGACTACTACCTGCACGCGCGCGGCGTCGTCCAGGTGGCCGATCGCCTGCTCGAGAGCGCGCGCGTCCCGGCGCGCCGGCGCCCGCGGATCGCGCAGGTCGACGCCTCGTTCATCACGTTCAACGGCGAGCTCGCGATCAAAGATCCTCGGCTGTTCGTCGAGAGGCCGAGCGAGATGGTGCGGCTGTTTCGCGTGGCCGTCGCCGAGCAGCTTCCGGTCTACGGCCATACGCGCGAGCTCGCGGCCGAGACGATCGCGCGGGATCCGGCACCGCTCGCCGCCGATCCGCACGCCCATCGCCTGCTCCGCGAGGCCATCGTCGATCTGCGCGATGCCGGCCAGCCGAGCGCGCTCGAGACCATGAACCAGCTCGGCATCCTCTCGGTGCTGATGCCCGAATGGGCACCCTGCGTGGGCCGTGTGCAGCACGACCTCTATCACGTGTACACGGTCGATCAGCACCAGCTCTATACGCTCGCGATGCAGAAGCGGCTCGCGCGCGGCGAGCTCGCGGTCGAGCATCCGCTGGCGACCGAGCTGTGGCGCACCGTCGCGCGTCCTGCGCCGTTGCTCCTCGGTGCGTTGCTCCACGATGTCGGCAAGCCGCTCGGCAAAGGGCACGCCGAGAAGGGCGCGGTCGTGACCGAGGCGATCGCCCGGCGCCTCGGGATGTCCGAGCCCGAGGTCGCGCTCGCCGAGTTCCTCGTGCGCCAGCACCTCACGATGTCACACCTCTCGCAGCGTCGTGATCTCGCGGATCCCGAGGTGATCGCGCGGTTCGCCGAGAAGATCGGCGACGACGAGCACCTCGTCCAGCTCTACCTCGTCACGCTGTGCGATGCGGCGATGACCGCGCCCGACAACCTGTCGGCGTGGAAGGACGGCCTGCTCCGGGACTTGCTGCTCCGCACCCGTGCACAGTTCCGGGGCGAGACCGACGACCTCGCCGCCGATCAGGACCATGCGTACAAGGCCAAGGTCGTGCAGCTCGTGACCGAGGCCGAGAGCGCAGCGCCAGCGGCCGGCGCCAGCATTCGGGCGATCGTCGACGGGATCGACCCACGGCTGTTCGCCCAGCTGACCCCGCGCCAGACCGCGCGCCACGTCAGGCTGGTGACCGCGGCGCGTGCGCACACGCCGCAGGTCGCGCTCGAGGTGCACTGCTATCCGCTCAAGGGGCACAGCGAGCTCGCCGTGGTGGCGCCCGACGCGCCCGGGGTCCTCGCCGCGATCGCCGGGGCGTTGACCGCGAACCGCGTCGACGTGCTCGGCGCGGTGCTCGGTCACGTCGATCTCGCCGAGGGGCAGGTGCGGCGCCTGGTGACCGACGTGTTCCACGTCCGCGATCTGAAGGGCGAGGCGATCGCCGAGGACGATCCACGTTGGCCGAAGCTGACCGCCGATCTGCGCCAGCTCCTCACCGGCGATCGGCCCGATCCGGACCAGGTCGCGAAGCTGATCGCGCGGCGGAGACCGCCCTCCACGCTGCCGACCCGCGTCACCCCGGCCGTCACCACCGAGATCCGCCTGCACGATGACTCGACGCAGGCCACGATCGTCGAGGTCGCCACCCGCGATCGCGTGGGCGTGCTGTACGCGATCACGCAGACGCTCGCGGATCTCGGGCTCGACATCTCGCTCGCGAAGGTCGCGACGGAGGGAGAGAAGGTCGCCGACGTGTTCTACGTGACCCGCGCCGGCAAGCGGATCACCGACGAGGCCGAGCGCGCCGCGATCCTCGAACGGCTCCGCCTCGCCGCGCTGGCGCCGGAGCTCGTCGGCGCATGAGCGCGGTCGATCTGCCGCCCGGGATCGGGCTCCTCGGCACCGCCCTGGGGACGTTCCACGCCCCGCGGTCCGCGCGCCGCCGCGCGACGATCTCGCTGGTCGTGGTCAGCGTCCTGCTCGTGATCACCTGGTACCTGGTCTCGCGGCATCCGTACCGCTACCACTCGAGCACCCAGGTGGTGCTGCCGGTGGCGTTCGCGTTGTTCTCGGGGCTGGCCTTCGCGGTTCGCTCGGCGCGGGTCGCGATCACGCGCGATGGGGTGCGCTGGGGCTGGGCGAGCCTGGGCTTCACCCAGCCGACGTCGCGGATCGCGTGTGCGCACGTGTTCTCCGACGGGATCGCCCTCGAGGCCACGCGTGGATCGCGCTGGTTTCTGGCCGCGCGGGACTGGGATCGGTTCGACGCGCTGGTCCGGCAGGTGCGACGCGCCGAGCTCCCCGTGAAGGACCACGAGGGCAAGGCGCCGATCCGGCAGCGCCTGCAGAGCTACGGCCGGTTCCTCGACGGGCTGGTCGTCGCCAGCGCCCTCGGGGCGCTCGCGGTCGCGCTGTGGGCGGCGTGATGTCTACGATCAGTTGTCTCGTTCGAAGACCGTCGAAGTTCCGGGAAAGCTGTCTACAGGTCAGTTCCGGCAGCTGAACGTGGGCGTGGGGTCCGTGGCGTTCGCGAAGATCCACACGCAGTCGTGCTTCTGGAAGCAGGCGAGGAGCGGCTCGCACGCCGTGATCGCACTGCACTCCTCGAGCGTGCGCTGGACCTGGGCCGCGAAGCTCGTGGTGTCTCCCGGCTCGAGCTCGTGACCGAGCGAGATGTAGCAGTACGTGGCGGCCTCGTCGCGGAGCGCGCGCTCGAGCGGCTTGCCGCTACACGAGGCGTAGCGATCGAACAGCGCATCGCACTGCTTCTCCGTCGCGGTCTTGCAGCCCGAGATCAGCGAGATCAGCGACGCGATCGACACGAGAGCGGTGCGCACCGCTCACCCTACACCGCCTGTTCCGGTTGTGGGCGGGGCGGGGTCAGCCGCCGAGGCAGCGTGCCCGCAGCTCGGCACCGGTGAAGTCCCGCCGCCCGCCCGCCTCGGCCGCGCGGATCAGCTGGAGGAGCGCCGAGTTGACCGGTGCCGCGGAGCTTTGCCGCGTCGCGAGAGAGACCACCTCGCCCTGCAGGTAATCGATCTCGGTGGGGCGCCCGGCCTCGAGGTCATCCCACATCGACGACCGGGCATGCGGATCGATCGCGAGGAGGCGCCGCGCGATCACGGTGAACAGCCGATCGGGGAGCTCGAGCACCCTCGGGACCCAGCCGGACGGGATCGGTGCGAGCCGCGCGATCGGCTGGCCCGCACGGGCACACAAGGTCAGCGCCTCCCGCTGCGCGGCGGCGAGCACGCGCCGGTAGTCGCGTTGCGCGAGCTGCTGCGCGAGTGGAATCCCGGCGAGCGCGTTGATCGCGTTGTTGAGGTTCATGACGAGCTTGGTCCACTGCACCGCGGGCATGTCGCGCCGAGCCTCGATCGGGAGGCCTGCCGCACGCGCGGCCGCCAGGAGCGGCTCTCCCTCGGGCGCGGCCTCGATCATCAGCGTCCCGGTGGTGCCCCGGTGATACGCACCGCGATCCTTGCGCACCACGTTCCACGGCACCATCCCGGCGAGCACGCGGCGGCCGGGCAGGGCCGCGCGCAAGACCTCGACGTTGCGCACGCCGTTCTGCAAGCTGACCACCGTCGCGTGCTCGGGGAGGACGCGGGCGAGCGTGGCGCCGGCCTCCGCGGTCTGCGCGGACTTCACGGTCACCAGCGTGATCGCGGCGGTCGCGGCCGCCTGGGGATCGGTGGTCGCGGTGACCTTCACCGTCCGTGCGGGGCCGTCGAGCTCGGTGATCGTCAGGCCGCCGGCCAGCTCGTCCATCACGCGAGCGCGGCCGATCAGCGTGACCGCTGCGCCACCCGCGGCGAGCCGGCCGCCGACCCAGCACCCGATCGCGCCCGCGCCGAAGATCGCGATCATCGCGGCGCCTCGGGGCTCGCGATCGGTGCCCGGGGGGCACCCGGCACACTGCGCGTGATCTGCGTCATGCCAGGACGGTACAGCGCGGTCGCGCGCAGATGCCGCTGGAGGGCCGCCGATCGCCGGAGGTCTGCCGGGCTGTAAGCGCCGAGCTCGCCGGCCGTTGATGGTGCCGACGGTGTCGCTCGAGTCCGAGCGGCCCGCGAGGAGGCCTGTCGTGTTGCATCGCACCCGCGTCGCACTGTCCGTGATCTGTGTTTCGAGCTGGCTCGTGGTCCTCGGCGCCTGTGGCGCCAAGATGAAGATGGCCTCCGCGCCGATGGCGGCGGGCGCGACGCTCGCGATGCCGCAGGCGCCGCCGCCGCTCGAGCGATCGCTGTTCGACAAGAACCCGCAGGGCGCGCTGACCGAGGAGGCGATCCAGAAGATCCTCGCGGCGCCGATCGAGCTGGATCTCCCCGCGCGCGTCGGCGTCCTGCCGATCGCCACCGCGCGCGACTGGCGCGGCCCCAACCCCGACGATCGCGTGCCGGCGGGCGTGGCGCCGCTGATCAAGACGCTGCGCGCCGATCCGGCGTTCTCGCTGGTCACCCAGACGATGGTGATTCCCTCCGGCGCGCTCGGCATGGAGGCGCTGCGCGAGATCGCCGCGCGGTATCGGCTCCGCTACTTGCTGCTGTATCGCGAGGTGCTCGCGAAGGGCTCGCGGTTCAATCCGTGGGCGTGGGGCTACGCCACGCTGGTCGGCGCGCTGTTTCTCCCCGGCAAGCACCAGGAGGTCTATGGCTACACCGAGGTCAGCATGTTCGACGTCAAGACCGGCCTCTTGATGTTCACCACGCGGCGCCAGATCACGGCGTCCCAGACCACGAACCAGTGGCACCAGCAGGTCAAGCTCGACCAGCTCGCCGCCAACGCCGTCGCGAAGTTCGCGCCGGAGCTCGCACTCGATGCGCTCGCGGATCTGCGCCGGTTCGCGGCGGCCGCGGTCGCGGAGAACCTCCACCGTCGTGGCGGCGGGACCCAGGACGCACTCGTCTCGGTGCCGCCGGCCGGGCCGACGGTCGCCACCGACGCGAACTGATCGCGCTCGGCGCTACGGCAGCGCGCCCTGCTGGATCCACAGCAGGAACAGCTTGTAGTCGGGATCGTTGACGTCGACGAACGTCGCGTTCGGGTGGTTGTAGGGGGCCGGCTCGTACAGCGGCTTGGTCAGGAACAGCGAGAGCGCGGGCGTGGTCAGATCGAGCACGCCGGTGATCGCCGTCATGCTCGCGAGCGTCACGGTCGGAGTGTCGTCGAACTTGAGGACGCCGCCCGCGGGGCCGCCGAGCGTGTGGCAGTTCGCGCAGCCGAGTCCACCCGCCGCCGCCTTCTGCAGCTTCGGATAGATGTCGGTGGTGAACTTCGGGTTCGTGATCGCGGTGCCGCCACCGCCCATGCCGCCCGAGATCGCCAGCGTCGCGCCATCGGCGGCGAACGTCACCGGCGTGAGAGAGGTCTGCGTCCCGCCGACGCCGTTGGGGTAGGTGACCTTCAACGTGTAGCTGCCAGGTGGGACGTCGAGCATCGCCACGCGCGAGCGACCACCGAACGCGGTGGCGGTGATCAGCGCTGGATCGACATCGCCCGCGGTGCCGAAGAAGTAGGTGCCCGCCACGGTGACCGGCGCGTTCAGCGAATCGAGCAGCACCACGTCGGTGAGCGCGATGCCCTCGAGCGGCGTGCCGTTGTTGCGCTTCAGATCGGCCGCGAAGAACGCCTTGCCCGCGGTGACGGTCTTGCCGGCGGTGGCGTACTGGCGATTGATGTCCGCGATCGTCGCGAGATAGAGGTCAGCCACCACGGCCATGCCCTCGATCGTCACGGGAGGGTTGCGCGTGGGCCGATAGTTGGCTCGCGTGGCCGTCAGATAGAGCTTGCTGCCGGTGGGCACGCCGAGCAGCTCGTACAGCCCGCCGGTCGCGCTGGTGGCGGTCATCGGTGGCGCGATGCCATCGGTGGCCAGGGCGACGAGGTCCATCGGCGTGTTCGGCGTGAAGTAGTCCATCGTCTTGCCGCTGAGCTTCTGCCCGGTCTCGGGCGCGGCATCGACCCCGGCGTCGACGTCCATGACGTCGTCACCGCTCTGGCCAGGTGGAGCCTTACCCGCGCAGCCAGCAGCGAGGACGAGACCGAAACATGTAAGCGAAGAAATGACTTGGCGCATGACCTCTCCCGGGAGACACGGAGGGAACATCAATGTGCGTGCCACCATGGTGAGTAACAAATCGGTCGGTTGCGTGCATCTACCCTGGGAGTGATCACCCCGGATCTGGGGCTTCCACCCCCGGTGGTGTGCTTGCCGAGGTCATACCCCAGGAGTAGGGTGCGCCATGCTAGACGACCAGCTCAGGGAGGCGCTCACCTTCGACGACGTCTTGCTGGTCCCGGCGCATAGCGAGGTGATCCCGCGTGACGTCGATGTCAGCACGCGGCTCACCCCAGCGATCGCGCTGCGGATGCCACTCGTGAGCTCGGCGATGGACACCGTCACCGAGGCCGCCACGGCGATCCGCATGGCGCGCGAGGGCGGCATGGGGTTCATCCACAAGAACCTGACCATCGAGGAGCAGGCACGCGAGGTGAGTCGCGTGAAGAAGGCGCAGTCGGGCATCGTCGTCGATCCGCTGACGATCGCGCCGTCCCGCACGCTGGAAGACGCACTGGCGATCATGCGGCACAACCGGATCAGCGGCCTCCCGGTCGTCGATGCCGACAAGCGCCCGCTCGGCATCCTCACCAATCGCGACGTGCGCTTCGAGAAGCGCCTCGACCTCCAGGTCGGCGAGCTGATGACGAAGAACCCGGTGATGGTGAAGGACGGCGTCTCGATCGACGAGGCGAAGGATCTCCTCCACAAGCACCGGATCGAGAAGCTCCTCGTGATCGACAGCGGCGGCAAGCTCAAGGGCCTGATCACGATCAGGGACATCGAGCAGGCCGAGATGAACCCGGATGCGGCCACCGATGACATGGGCCGCCTGCGCGTCGGCGCGGCGGTCGGCGTCGGGGCGGACCGGGATGCCAGGATCGAGGCGTTGATCGCCGCCGGCTGCGACGTGATCTGCGTCGACACCGCGCACGGTCACTCGGCCGGCGTGCTGGCCTCTGTGCGCGAGGTGCGGAAGAAGTTCCCGAAGCTGCAGCTGATCGCCGGCAACGTCGCCACGGGCGAGGCCACCCGCGCGCTGATCGAGTGCGGCGTCAACGCGGTCAAGGTCGGCGTCGGGCCCGGCTCGATCTGCACCACGCGGATCGTCGCGGGCGTCGGCGTGCCGCAGCTGACGGCGGTGGGCGATGCGGTCGCCGCGGCCAAGGGCTCGGGCGTCGCCATCATCTCGGATGGCGGCATCAAGTTCTCCGGCGACGTCGCCAAGGCGCTCGCCGCAGGTGCCGACACGGTGATGATCGGCTCGCTGTTCGCCGGCACGGACGAGGCGCCCGGCGAGGTCATCCTCTACCAGGGACGCTCGTACAAGAGCTACCGCGGCATGGGCTCGATCGGCGCGATGAAGGAAGGGTCCAAGGACCGGTATTTCCAGGGCGACGTCGAGGCGCCGGCGAAGCTCGTGCCCGAGGGCATCGAGGGCCGCGTCCCGTACAAGGGCTCGCTGCGCGAATCGATCTACCAGCTGGTCGGCGGCTTGCGGGCCTCGATGGGGTACCTCGGGTGCGCGACGATCGCGGAGATGCACGCGAAGGCGAGGTTCGTGAAGATCTCGTCGTCGGGCCTCCGCGAGAGCCACGTCCACGACGTGATCATCACCAAGGAAGCTCCGAATTATCGCGCCGAGTAGATCGGCGCGACCTCACCCGCGGGAGTAACGGTACGTGGCACATCAGCTGATCCTGGTCCTCGATTTCGGTTCCCAGTACACGCAGCTGATCGCGCGCCGGATCCGCGAGCAGAGCGTCTACTGCGAGATCCATCCGTACACGCTCGCGCTCGATCCCGAGCTCAAGGCGATCCGGGCGATGAAGCCGCTCGGCATCGTGCTCTCGGGCGGGCCGTCGTCGGTCTACGAGGACGGCGCGCCCACGATCACGCCGTCCCTGTACGAGCTCGCGGTCCCGATCCTCGGGATCTGCTACGGCGCCCAGCTCACGGCGAAGCTGCTCGGCGGTGACGTCCGCCCCGCCGAGAAGCGCGAGTACGGCCGCGCGGCCGTCCGGATCAAGAAGGCCGAGGGCGTGCTCAAGTCGTTCACCGAGGGCGAGGAGCTCAGCGTGTGGGCCTCGCACGGCGATCACGTCGAGGGCGTGCCGGTGGGCTTCACCCACACCGCCGAGTCTGACAACTGCAAGTACTCCGGGTTCGCGAACGTGGCGAAGCGGATCCACTGCGTGCAGTTCCACCCCGAGGTCGTGCACACGCCGCGCGGCGCGGAGCTGCTCGGAAACTTCCTGTTCGGCATCTGTCAGGCCGCGGCCGATTGGTCGATGGCGTCATTCGTGGACGAGGCGGTCGCCCGGATCAGAGCGCAGGTCGGTGGCGGGCGCGTGATCTGCGGGCTCTCGGGCGGCGTCGATTCGAGCGTCGCCGCGGCCCTGCTGCACAAGGCGATCGGCGATCAGCTGACCTGCGTGTTCGTCGACAACGGCCTGCTTCGCAAGAACGAGCGCGGCTATGTCGACACGATCTTCCGCGATCACTTCAAGGTCGATCTCCGCGTGATCGATGCGGAGAAGCGCTTCCTCGACAAGCTCGCGGACAACACCGACCCCGAGGGCAAGCGGAAGATCATCGGCTACGAGTTCATCGCCGTGTTCGAGGAGGAGGCCAAGCGGATCTCCGGGGCCGAGTTCCTCGCCCAGGGCACGCTCTACCCGGACGTGATCGAGAGCGTCTCGTTCAAGGGGCCTTCCGCCGTCATCAAGAGCCACCACAACGTCGGCGGGCTGCCGGAGCGCATGAAGCTCGCGCTGGTCGAGCCGCTGCGCGAGCTGTTCAAGGACGAGGTCCGTCAGCTCGGCCTCGAGCTCGGCCTGCCGCGGCACATGGTGTGGCGTCAGCCGTTCCCGGGCCCGGGCCTCGCGGTCCGTTGCCTCGGGCCGCTCACCAAGGCGCGCCTCGATGTGCTGCGCAACGCGGACGCGATCATCGAGGAAGAGATCGTCGCCGCGGGCCTCTACGAGCAGATCTGGCAGTCGTTCGGCGTGCTCCTGCCCGTGAAGTCCGTCGGCGTCATGGGCGACGCTCGCACCTACGAGGAGACCCTCGCCGTACGCGCCGTCAACTCGCGCGATGGCATGACCGCCGACTGGGTGCACCTGCCATACGATCTGCTCGGGCGGATCTCGTCGCGCGTGATCAACGAGGTCCGCGGGATCAACCGCGTGGTCTACGACATCACGAGCAAGCCGCCGGGCACGATCGAGTGGGAGTAGCCGGCAAGCTGCGGCACGCGGTGCCTGCCGCTCCGCGGCTCTGGTAGCGTGGAGAGGATGCTCCACCGCCCGTCGCTCGTCGTGGCCCTCTCGATCTCGCTGTCCTTGGTCGCGGCGTGTGGTGACGATGGTGGTGGTGGCGGGACGATCGATGCACCCGTGGGTGGGATCGATGCCGCGATCGATGGCGCGCTGCCCGATGCGGATCCGTCGCTGGCGCCACTGATCGGCACCTGGAACCGCGCGCCCGAGGCCGATCAGAGCACCGGGTTTCCGACGATCACGTTCCGCGCGGATGGCACCACCGCGACCACGCCCACCGGCCCGGCGGATGGGACGTACCTGGTCCCGGCGCCGGGGCGCCTGAAGCTGCTGCCGACCGGCCAGCAACCGATCGAGACCGACTTTGTGATCGGCAATCCGTCACCGAATCCGCACCTGATCCTCACCGCGTTCCTCCCGCAGGGGACGGTGAACGGCCTGGTCGGGACCTGGAAGAACTCGACCATCAGCGGCACGACCCCGAGCACCACGACCATGGTGGTCCGGGCCGATCTGACCGGAACCCTGAGTTTCACCGGGCCTTCGGGATCGACCGACATGGTCGGGACCTGGGCCTCCGAGTCGACCGGCTTCGCGTTCACCACCACGTCGCCCGCCGCCACGTATCACTTCCGGCCGATCGGCACGCAGGCGATCGGGTACTTGCTGTTCGTGAAGGCGTAGACTCAGCCGGTGCTGCGCACCTCGCTCGTCCTCTCGGCGATGCTCGTCACGCTGACGGCCACCGCCCACGCGGAGGTCGACTGGGCGAAGGGCCTGGTCACCGCGCCTGGGATCGGGCTCGCGGATCGGCAGGCGCCGAACCCGGCGGTGGCGCGCGGTCCCTCACGGCGGCGCGGCGAGGATGCGGCGCGGCAAGCCCTCGCGGCGGCGCTCCCCGCGCTGCCCCTCGCGAGCGGCGGCACGCTGGGCGACAAGCTCGGCGATCCCAAGCTCAAGGCGCGGATCGATGCCGCCGTCGCGGCCGCGATCGGCGTCACGGCCGAGCCCGAGACCGATGGCTCGTGGCGGGTCACGATGGCCGTGCCGATCGAGGCCGTGCGGATGGCGCTCGCAGGGTCGCGCGCGCTGCCTGCGGCCGGGGATACCGGGACGCCCGTGGTGATCGTCGAGGGCGTCACCGCCGCACCGGCCGTGGGCTACACCGTCGGAGGCCTGGCCGCGGCGACCGTGTGGGTCAAGGAGCTACCGGCGTGGGCCAAGGGCGCGCCGCACGTCACGGTGAAGGCCGGCACGCCCGCGACCGCCGGTGCGATCGAGGCCGACATCAAGGGCGCGACCGTCGCGACGCTGTTCGTGATCGTCACGAAGCGGTAGCTACGCGACGCGCGCGGGCGGAGGCTGGTTCGCCATCGCCTGATCGGCGAGCCGCCGCAGGTTCGCGAGCAGGTACGCCGCACGGGCGCTCACGATCTCGCGGCGTTGCGCTGGCGCGCGGGTTGCTCGACGCCGGAGCATGGCTGGTGACGGTTCCAGCGCTGGGCTACCCTGGAGGTATGGTGAGTCACTTCACAGCGAAGGTCTCGCGCGGGCAGATCGTGATCAGCGACGTCGATCTCCCGGACGGCACCGAGGTGACGGTCCAGATCGAACGTGCGGCTCCCGAGTGGCGATACGCCGCCGAAGTGGAGGCGGACATCCGCGCCTCGCGTGCCGAGTTCAGGCGCGGGGAGTCGATCTCCAGTGAGGAGTCGCTCGCCGATCTCCGACGCCACCAGACCGTTCGCGGTCAGGCTCAGCTCGCGAGCGCAGCGGTCGATCCGGGCGGCCGACGACTGGTGGATCGCAGCCCACGGAAACGCACCAAGCCGGCTGCACGACGCGCTCGCTGACGCGTATGCGGCGCTTGCGATCCACCCGAACCTCGGCCTGCGCCGTGGCCGCCCGCCGCTTGAGCCTCGGGCTCGGGTATTTCTTGCACTACGTGGTGAGGCCACGGCTCCGCGAGGTGCAGATCGATCGGATCGTCCACGAGAGTCAGGTCTACACCTGAGGAACAACCCGTGCCCTTCGCGCGTTTGGCGCGTGCGCGATCGGCGTCGACCCGTTCGGTGCGCTAGGCTCGTGGCGCATGCGGTGTGCACTGATCCTGGCAGTCCTGGCGGCGCTCGTCGTCCCCGCGCACGCGGAGGACGTCGCGACCTACGACACCGATGGAGACGCCGAGACCTCCGGCGCGGATCCGCGGGTCGCTGCGCTCGACGAGGCGTTCGGCAAGGCGATCAACCTGGCCCTGATCGACGTGGTGGCGGCGGACGTGCGCACGGCCAAGAAGGCCGAGCTCGATCGCGAGATCGTGGCCCACGCGCGGCTGTGGGTCGCGAAGTTCACCGTCACCAGCGACACGACGTCCGACGATCGCCGGCAACTGCGCGTCACGGTGCGTGTCGATCGGGACAAGGTGCGCAGCAAGCTCGGCGAGATGACGATCCCGGTGATGACCGCCGGCGAGGCGTCCAAGGGGCGGAGCGTGACGATCCTCCTGCGCGTCACCGAGGGCACGAGCGTCCGCGCCAGCTACGGCGCGACTGCCGAGAAGGAGCTCCCCGGCCTCGGCGCGCTCGCGGGTGCGCTGCGGGCGGGCGGGATGAGCATCAAGCGTCCACCCGCGTCGGGCCCCGCGGCCAAGGCTGGCGGAGATCTGCCGCTCGATGATGACGAGGCCGATGGCCTCGGCGGCGATGCCAAGGCGGAGCTCGCGGCGATCGCCGGGGTCAACGTGGGGCCGGCCGTGTTCGTCCGCGGGCTGCCGACGTCGGCGGTGCTGGTCAGCGCGCACCTCCGGGTCCTCGAGCGCCGTGGCCACAAGCTGGTCGGGCAGGGGGCCGCCAGCGTCGCCGCGCGCGGCGAAGATCCCGCGGTGATCGCGCACGCGATCGAGCACGCGCTGGTCGGCGCCTCGCTCGATGTGCTGCCGCCGGCGAAGCGCGCGCTGTCCGTGGCCACCGGCTTCACGGGCGATGACACCCCGCTCGCCGACGCGGGCGTGGTGCTGGTGCGGCTCGCGCCGAAGACTCCATGGGGCCTGGTCGCCGCGGAGCAGAAGTACCTGTCCGGCGCCAAGGGCGTGCAGCGCGCGGTGATCCGGCGGCTGTCCCCCGGCGGCTGGGTGATCGGCGTGACGACCACGGAGTCCGTCGAGCGGATCGCGCAGCTCGCGAGGAAAGCGCCGACCGCGGACACCTCCGTCAAGGTCAAGGTCGCCGGTGACATCGTCGAGCTCGTGCTCGCGGGGGCCCCGTGAAGATCGGCCTCCCGCTGTCCTTTGCCGTCGCGCTGACGTGCGCGGCCTGCGGCCCGAAGATCGGCCCCGGCGGCGTGTCGTCGTCGGACGCGATCGTCCACGTCCACAGCAACGTCCGCGATGCCCAGGTGTTCGTCGACGGGCGCTACCTCGCGCCGCTGACCGCGCTGGGCGGCGGGGTCGCGATCGAGGCAGGTGTCCATCGCTTCGAGCTGCGCCACGACGACTACTTCTCGAGCTACCTCGAGCTCAAGCTCGCGCGCGCCGAACGCCGCAAGGTCACGATGGAGCTGGCTCCGGTCCTCCCGTAGCGCTCGCGTCTCGTGGTACGCCCGGGTTGGGTGTCAGCTCCGTTCGGTCCGTTGCCCAAGAACCTCGAGCAGGTCCTCGCGATGCTGCGCTGGCTCTTGATCATGATCTTCGTGGTCATGGGCTGGGGCGTGCTCAGCTACCTGGCGGGCGTGCTCGGCCCGATCCTCGCCGCGCTCGGCATCTCGTACATGCTGAACCCGGTGCTCGAGCGCCTGGTCAAGCGGGGCGTCAGCCGCCCGGTCGGCGCCGGGATCCTGCTGGTCACGTTCATCGCGGTCGTGGTCACCGCGATCTCGTTCGCGGCCCCGGCGATCGCCGATCAGCTCTCGGACTTCGTGCGCGACATGCCGCGCATGTTCGACAACCTCAGCACCTGGCTCCACGATCGGTTCGGGATCGACATGCCCGCCGAGTGGCGCACCGCCATGACCAGCGAACACCTCAAGGAGACGCTGGGCGCGTCCTCGGGCCCGCTCGCGAAGCTCGCCTCGGCGGCGCTCGGCGGCGTGTTCAGCTTGCTCGGCCTGCTGGCCGAGGCGCTGCTCGTGCCGGTGTTCTCGTTCTACTTCCTGGTCGACTTCCCGAACCTCCTCTTGCGGATCGCCCACATGATCCCGCCGCGCCGGCGGGCCGAGGTCAGCGAGGTCGCCCGCGAGATCGATCGGGTCGTGGCCGGCTGGGTCCGCGGCCAGGCGATCGTGACGTCGATCCTCGCGGTGCTCTATGCGATCGCGTTCTCGGTGGTCGGGATGCCGCTGTCGGTGCCGATCGGCCTCCTCGTCGGTGCGCTCACCGTGATCCCGTTCATCGGCACGTTCGTCGGCGCCGCGATCGCGGCGATCGTGACGCTCGCCGATGGGGGCAGCATGCAGACGCTGGGCCTCGTCGGCGCTGTGATCCTGGTCCTCCACGTGCTCGAGGCCGGCGTGCTGACCCCGAAGATCGTCGGTCACCGCGTGGGCCTGTCCGAGTCCGGCGCGCTGCTCGCCGTCGTCGCGGGCGGCAAGCTCCTCGGCTTCGTGGGCGTGGTGCTCGCGGTGCCGTTGGCCGCTACGTTCGCGGTCCTCGTGCGGTACGCGGTCCGCTACTACGAGCACACGTCGTTCTTCGGCCACGAGTCCGATGCCGACGTCGTGGTCACGCCGGCGATGGCGCTGATCATGCCGGGCGTGGTCCGCGGTGCGAAGGTCGTGCACGCGGCTGCGGATGCCGAGACGCGCACGATCCTCGAGAAGGAGATCGACGAGCGGGTCGGGCCCGTGGAGCCAGACTGGCAGTTCGAGCCCGAGCTCGGCCCCTCGGGCAAGACCGGCAACACGCCCAAGGTCGATCCCGAGGAGTAGCGACCGTCAGGGCGCGGGGGGCGTGGGCACGGGCGGGGTCGGCGCCGCGACCGCCTCGTCGTCGGGTCCGGTCACCGGGCGCTCGGCCTCGTAGAGCTTGGCGAGGCAGTCCATCATCTCTCGCGCGATCGTCTGCGAGCGATGGTTGTTCGGCACCTCCGCCGTGGGGACGCGCTTCATGGCGATCTGGCCACAGGCGGCCGTCTTGCACGCGCACACCGCGTCGCGCACACCCTCGAGCTCCGTGATCCCGGGATCGCGACAGCCCGCGAGCAGGGCGAGCACGAGCACGAGCCGGGAGACCATTCCTCCGCAAGCATACGCTACGGCGGGTGGGCAAGGACGGTGTGAGCCGGGACACGACGGCCGGCGCGGAAATCGGCGACACTGCGGGGATGCGCCCAGCTCCCCTGTTCGCGGCGGTCGCGGCGATCACCGCGCTGACCACGCTCACCCGGCCGTCCGTTGCGCACGCCGACGTGTTCAAGCTGTTCGTCGAGGCGGAGGGTGGCGGGGTGTTCGGCAAGCGCCTGAGCGGTGACGCCGCCAACGCGAGCGCCGGGTTCTTCGAGAAGGCACCCCACGGGGCCTACGGGGGCGCGATCGGCGCGCACTTCTTGTTCTTCGATGCGGTGATCCAGCACCACCAGTTCACCAACGGGAGCCGGCTCGCCACCTGGACCCAGTTCGGTGCCGGGATGCGCTTCGAGGTCGACATCGGCACGCAGACCAAGGAGGACAAGAAGGCCGGGAAGGGCAGCTATGCCGAGATCTCGGCCAATCTGTTCTTCGGCATCGGCACCGGCCAGCAGGTCGATCCGCCGCTGTCCAACGACGAGATCACCGACAAGGGGTTCCTCGTTGAAGGCAAGCTCGGGTTCGGCAAGCACCTGGGCAAGGTCCTCGACATCGGCGTGCTGTTCCCCGTGTCGTGGGGCTACTTCATCAAGAACGGCGGCGGCGCGGTCGCCAACGACCTGAGCACGCACTACCAGAGCGTGCAGGGCGAGGCGCTGCTCGTCCTGCGCGGCAACATCCGCCTGTTCTGATATGTGATGGCTTCCCGGGCAAGTGCTCCAACACGGCGCGCTCGTACTCGGCAGCTCGGACCGGACCCGGATTTCAAACCCAGGAAGCAAGGAACCGAGGTCGGAGGACTTTGGAAACGGTCCGCTGCCTTGCTTCCTAGCTTCCTGGGTTTGAACTCGGTGAACACGGCTGCGCCCCCCGAGGCACCCCCGCCAGATCCGGAGATCAACCCAGGAAGCGAACCAGGTCGGAGGACTAAACAGCCCCTGCTTCCCCGGCCCTTGGTTGACGGGACACTGAGGGCTTTGAAAACAGTCCGCTGCCTTGCTTCCTAGCTTCCTGGGTTTGAACTCGGTGAACACGGCTGCGGCATCCAGGCACAACGGCGCCAGGACGCTGCGGGACGGCTCGCGTGGTGCCCGGCGCCGCTACGGCGTGCGCGCGCTCTCGTTGCCGGAGCGGATCTTGCGAGCCGCAGGGCGAACGACCTGGAGCATCGCGTCGGGCTCGACCAGGCTCTTGATCCGGCCGACCACCTGGCCGCGGGTGTCGACGAAGATCACCGCCGGCAACGTCTTGGCGCCGTAGTTGTCCTGGTGCTGCTTGTCTGCGGCATCGCCCTCGGAGACATCGAGCTTGAGCGGGACGAAGCTCGTGGTGATCGCCTCGAACACCTCGTCATCGCCGAACGTCAGCTCCATCTCTTCGCACGGCGTGCACCACGTCGCGGCGAAGTCCACCATCACGCCCTTGCCCTGCGCCCGGGCCTGCGCGAACGCGGCCGTCTCGTCAGTGGTCCACGGCAGGTGCTGCTTGGGCGTCAGCTTCCAGGTCCACAGGCCGAGACCGCCGGCGAGGACGAGCGCGACGCCGAGCCCCTTGCGCAGCTTGTCGACCACCGAGCCGTGGAACGAGAGGTGGAGGGCACCGAGCGCGAAGCCGACCGGGATCAGCGCGAGGGAGGTCCACAGGAACCAGCGCTCCGGCGACGCGATGGTGCGCATCCACGGCAGGAGCGGCCGGAGGAAGTAGATCGCCCCGAACAGGAGCAGCATGCCGCCGAGCGACTTCACGGCGTCCATCCAGCGTCCGCTCTTGGGGAGCGACATCGCCGCCGCCGCGAGCACCCAGAACAGCACGCCCATGCCGAGCGCATAGACAAACAGCAGCGTGCCGCCGCCGATCACGTCGCGCGTGGTGGTGACGAAGGCGAGCAGCCCCGCGAGGAAGGGGCCGGTGCACGGCGCGGCGATGAAGCCGCCGACCAGGCCCATCGCGAACGCACCACCGAAGCCCTTGCCGCCGACCTGATTGAGCTTGGCCTGCCACGACGCGGGGAGGTTGAGCTCGAACGCGCCGAACAGCGACGCCGCCATCGCGACGAACATCCCGCAGATCGGGATCACCACGAACGGGTTCGCGAGCAGTGCACCGGCGCTACCACCGAGCAGTGCGAACGTCACGCCGAGCACCGCATAGGTCAGGCCCATGCCGACGACATACGCGGTGGCGAGCAGCAAGCGCCGGCCGCGCGAGACGTCCTTGCCGCGAGCGCCGAAGATGCCGAGCGTGATCGGGATCATCGGATAGACGCACGGCGTGAGCGACGTCAGGAAGCCGGCACCGAACGAGCCGAGGTACATCCACACCCAGCCGCGGGCCTGATAGTCCTCGAAGTTTCCATCGGCCCCTGCGAGGGCGAGCCCGGGCGCGAGGAGGATGACCGCGGCGAGCAGCAGGGGCAGGGGACGACGCATGGCGGGCGGACTATAGACCGGACCGGGCGTCGCGGGCATTCCTCTCTCGTGCGCGGCGTTGTACGGTCTGTTCCGTGACCGACTGGTTCGACGCGCATATCCCGCGCCACGTTCGTACGCTCGACGCCTACCAACCCGGCAAGCCCGTCGAGGAGCTGGAGCGCGAGCTCGGGATCACCGGCGCGATCAAGGTCGCGTCCAACGAGAACCCTCTCGGGCCCTCGCCGAAGGCCCTGGCGGTGCTGCCCGCCGCCCTGGCGCAGCTTCACCTCTATCCCGATGCCGGTGGGTTCGCGCTGTGGCGCGCCATCGTGGCCAAGCTTGGCCTCGGTCTCGGGCAGATCGCGCTCGGCAATGGCTCGAACGACCTGCTCTATCAGCTCGTGCTCGCGACCTGCGAGCCGACCGACGAGGTGGTGTCCCATTCTTGCGCATTCCTGTCGTACCGGCTGGCCGCCCAGGTCGCCGGTCGGCCGTTCATCGCGGCGCCCACCACACCCGACCTGGCCTGCGACATCGACGCCCTGATCGCGGCGTTCACGCCGCAGACCAAGCTCGTGGTGCTCGGCTCGCCGAACAACCCCACCGGCTCGGTGATCACGCAGGCCGGGGCCGCGAAGGTCCTGGCGGCGCTGCCGGCCCGCGCGCTGCTGGTGTTCGACGAGGCGTACACGGAGTACGCCGCGGCGTGGCCGGAGATCGATCACGTCGATGGCCTGGCGCTGCTCCGGGCGGACCGCCGCGTGGTCGTGCTGCGCACGTTCTCGAAGATCTATGGCCTCGCCGGGATCCGGATCGGGTTCGCCGCCGGCGATCAGGCGGTGCTCGACGTCCTCGGCCGCGTCGGTCGCACGTTCCACGTCTCGAGCCTCGCGCAGGTCGCCGCGATCGCTGCTCTCGAAGATGGAGCGCATGTTGCGGCGAGTGCGCGCCACGCGCGCGCGCAGATCGAGCGGTTCCGCGCCGAGATCAAAGGTCCGAGCGTGCGGGTGCTGCCCTCGCTCGCGAACTTCGTGCTCGTCGATTGCGGGCGGCCCTCTCCGCCGATCTACGACGCGCTGTTGAAGCGCGGCGTGATCGTGCGGCCGATGGCCGCGTGGGGCCTGCCGAACGCGATCCGCGTCTCCGTGTGCAAGGACTCCGAGCTCGCGCGCGTGATCACCACGATCAACGAAGTCCTGGCCGCGTAGCGATGCGGCTCGCTCCGCTCGTGCTGCTCGTCACCCTCGGGTGTGGCCGCGGCGCGGCGCGGCGGCCCCAGGTCTCGCAGCCGACGCGCGCGGTGGCTACCACCGTCGGGGATCGGATCCTGCCGCTGCTGCCCGAGGGTGCCCAGGTGATCATCGAGCTCGATCTCGCCCGGCTGCGCGCGAACCCGGTGGTCGGCAAGCTGGTCACCGATGCGCTGCTCGGACCGGCGTTGCCGATCGGGCTCACGGCCGAGGTCCCGATGTCACCGCTCGCGCAGGTCGACACGCTCGTGCTCGCCTCGTACGGCCTCGGCACGTCGAACGCCGCGACCGTGACGATCCTCGCGACCCGCGAGCCGGTGCCCAACAGCGTGAGCCTCGGTCCGGGCCTGGTCGCGCTCGGCCCGCAGGAGTGGACCGCACAGCTCGAAGCGCGCGCCGCGCTCGCCGGCCTCGGCGCCGATGCGAAGGCGCCGGCGATCGTCGCGTCGCGCGAGCTGCTCCTGCTCCGCGAGCACGCGATGCCTGCAGGAGCGCCTGGTGCCGCGCTGCGGATCACCGCACGGCTGTCGTTCGATGCGCGCGTCGCGCTCGCACGGCAGACCGGGCTCGATGCCCCGCCGGCGCGGATCTCGATCTGGGCCGACGTGGTGGACGACCTCGCGATCATCATCGACGCCGATGCGGTCGACCCGGGCGACAAGAAGTCGAAGCACCCGACCAAGCGGCTCGAGGCCGGCCTGCGGGCGGTGCTCGGAGGGGTCGCCGGCGAACCCGCGATCCAGGCGCTCGGGCTCCCGTCGAGCCTGTCGGGGGCTCGGATCGTGGCGAAGGGGACCTGGGTCCGGGCGATCATCGCGGTCGGTCCTGCCCACCTCCAGCGCGTCGTGCAGCGCGCTAGTGCGATGCTCTCCGGCCAGGGACCACCCAGATCATGAAGCTCCACGTCGAACCCATCACGCGCCGGCTGACCGGCACCGTCACGATCCCCGGTGACAAGTCGATCGGCCACCGGTCGCTGTTGTTCTCGCTGCTCTCGGCCACGCCCGTACGTGTGCTCGGGCTCGGCGACGGCGCCGACAACGGCCGCTCCGCGAAGGCGATCACCGCGCTCGGCGCGACGATCGTGCGCGACGGTGCGGGGCTGGTGATCACGGGCACCGGCCTCGATGGGCTGCGCGCTCCGAGCGCGCCGATCGATTGCGGCAACTCGGGGACGACGATCCGCCTGCTGTGCGGCCTGCTCGCGGGCCAGCGCTTCGCCACCACGCTGTTCGGCGATGAATCGCTCAGCAAGCGGCCGATGCGCCGTGTGATCGAGCCGCTCGCCGCGATGCGCGCATCGATCACGGGGCAGGGCAGCGGCGCGGACGTCACGCCGCCGCTGACCGTGGGCCCGGCGACCGGGCCACTCGCGCCGCTCGACTACGTGTTGCCGATGGCCTCGGCCCAGGTCAAGACGGCGATCCTCCTCGCCGGCCTCTACGCCGACGGCGACACCGCGGTGACCGAGCCTGGCCCGAGCCGCGATCACTCGGAGCGCATGCTCGCGTACCTCGGCGCACCGCTGACGGTCACCGGCCGCCGGACCGTGATCTCCACGCGCGGCTGGAATCGCCGCCTCGCGTGCGATGGCTTCGAGGTGCCGGCCGATCCGTCGAGCGCCGCGTTCCTCGTCGCGGCGGCGCTGATCGCCGGTGGCGAGCTCCGGCTCCCCGGCGTCTGCATCAACCCGACGCGCACCGGCTTCCTCGATGCGATCACGGCGATGGGTGGCCACGTCGCGATCGAGAACTCGCGCGCGGCCGGGCCCGAGACCGTCGCGGATCTCGTGGTGTCCGGACCGCCGCAGGAGCTGCGCGCGATCACGATCGGCGGTGACCTCGCGGTCCGCTCGATCGACGAGCTGCCGATCCTCGCCGTGCTCGCGGCGCGCGCCCGAGGCACCACGATCGTCCGCGATGCCGAGGAGCTGCGCGTCAAGGAATCCGATCGCGTGGAGTCCACCTGCGCGATGCTGCGCGCGTTCGGGATCCGCTGCGAGTCCAGGCCCGATGGCTTCACGGTCGAGGGCCAGCCCGATCGGCCGCTGACCGCGGCGCGGGTCCACGCCGATGGCGATCACCGGATCGCGATGGCCGCCGCGGTCGCGGGCCTGGTCGCCGATGGGCTGACCCAGATCGACGACGCCGACAACGTGGCGACCTCGTATCCAGGCTTCGCGGCGGCGCTGACGAGCCTGGGCGCGAACGTGGCGACGATCGCCTGAGGCCCTGTGCTGTTCGGGCCCAGCTCCCCGGAACTCAAACCAAGGAAGCCAGGAACCAAGGTCTGAGACTCTTCAACACCTGCAACGCCCGACCAACAAACAGGAGCGCTCGCGTCCGGAGTCGTGGGAAAACTCTCTGACCTTGGCGTCCTTGGCGACCTTGGCGGTTCCAAAACTCCGGGCACCGAAGTGCCAACCTGACGAACCTCAGCGGGTCGCGGCGGTCTCGGTGCGCGTGGTGTGCGCCGCGCGCGCGGTGGCGATCTCGATGACCTGCGGATCGGTGCGCTTGCCGCTCCAGTAGATCACCTCGCCGTACTTCATGAGATCGGGCGGCGTGATGATCCGCTCGTGGCGGCCGCTGCGCGCCTCGGTCTGCGAGGCCCAGTACACGAGCTCGGAGCAGTAGAACTTCTCCGGCGTGTCGATGCCGAACATGCCGCTGATGTCGAACGGCGCGCCGAGCTTGCTGCGCGCGCGGTTCACCGCCTCCGCCTCGTCAGCAGCGGTCATGCCGGTGGGCCGCACGACGATCACGTAGTGGTTGCGCGACACCAGCTCGGCGAGCGGGATCTCGCGGACGCCCGAGCCCACGGACTCGATCACGGTGTCGTGCGTCGCGTCGTAGATCGAGGCGTGCGAGAGATCCTCGCCGATCGTGGCCGTGGCGATCACGTCGCCCATCACGTAGTAGGACCGCGTGAGCAGCCAGTCGCCATCGCGCGCGACGCGGTGGATCTCCTTGGCCCACAGCTCGGTGACGGCGAGATCGGCCGTCTGATCGGCGGGGCGATGGACCACCATCGACGCCGGTTCGTGCGCACAACCCGTACCCAGACCCGCACCCGCACCTACCGCGGCAAGCACCAGCAAGGACGTGAGTCTCAGCATATGCCCGGGTAACTTCCACGCGGCGTGCCACGCCTAGACGCCAGGAGCTGCGCGGGGTTGCGAGCGTCGATGTCATCGCTTGGTGGGGGTCAACCACGTTCCACGGTGAGGGTCGAACAAACCGTGGCCTCCGCACGTCCACTCGTGCGAAAAGGACGGCCCGATGCGTAGTTACCTCGTGTTCACCGCCGTAGTTCTGTGCGCCTCGACGGCTTACGCCGACGGGAAAGGCCAGCCTCGCGACTTCGCGACCGAGGTCAAGCTGCTGTTCCGGATCGGTGCGTGCGGGAACGACGAGCCGGTCGCCGACAAGCTGCCGAAGAAGGCGATCACGGCGCACTGCAAGGAGATGGCGGACCTCTACGCGTCCTACAAGCGCGCATGGGCCGACAAGGCCGGCGCGTTCATCAAGGAGCTGCGTCCCGCCGAGCTGCCGAAGACGGTGGTCTATCCGTTCGGCGGCGGCGATCTGACGTCGGCGCTGGTGGTCTATCCGGACGCCACCGAGATCACCACGATCTCGCTCGAGGCCGCCGGTGATGTACGTGTCGTGAGCTCGATCTCCAACAAGCAGCTCGTCACCGATCTCGACACCATCGGTGGCGACATCCGCCGGCTGTATCGCTCGGCGCACTCCACCACGAAGAGCCTGCAGGCGGCCTCGCACTCCGAGCTCCCTGGCTCGCTGATGTTCGCGCTCGCCGGCCTCGCCGTGCACCAGATGGAGCCGGTCTCGCTGCGGTACTTCGACATCGAGCCCGATGGAAAGCTGACCTACCTGTCGAACGAGGAGCTCGATGCCCGCGCCGCCGAGCTCGCGCAGTCCAAGAAGGACAAGATCAAGAAGCCGACCACGCACTTCTGGTTCGAGCAGGACTCCGCGTTCGCGAACGTCGAGATCCAGTACCGCCCGCGCGGTGACGCCACGGCGCCACTGCGCACGTATCGCCACATCGTGATGAACCTCGACGACACGCACCTGACCGCCGATGGCCGCGTGCTCGCGCACCTGCGCCTCAAGGGCAAGGTCGCCGTGATCACCAAGGCTGCGACGTTCCTGCTCTGGTACGACGACTTCACCCAGATCCGCGACTACCTGCTGAAGAACCTCGCGTGGATGATCTCCGATGCCTCGGGCATCCCTCCGAGCTACGCGGGCCCGGCCGGCTTCGAGCAGGTGACCTACGGCGAGTTCACCGGGCCGTACTTCGTGATCGATCAGAAGAACACCCGCGCGGAGTTCGTGAAGCTGTGGCGCACCAACCCGCACAAGGATCTGCCGTTCCGGTTCGGCTATCCCGATGCGGAGAAGCACAACCACCTGATGATCACGCGGCCCAAGACCACGCCCTGAGATGCGAGGTGCCCGAGGTCCCGGAGGTTGGTGACGTGGGGGATGCTGGGATCGTGCTGCTCGATCGGTTCGAGACCGCGCACGGCGTGTGCGCGATCGTCGAGCTGACCGACGAGCGGGTCGCCGCGGCGCTCGCCCGGCTCCCGGCCGCCGAGCAGGCCCTGGCGCTCGGGCTGCCGCCGGCGCGCCGCCGCGAGCTGGTGGCCGGCCGCGCCGCGCTGCATGTCACGCTCGGCGAGCTCGCGCCGGAGTTCAAAGACTTCCCGATCCTCGCCGACGATCGCGGCGCCCCCGTGCTGCCCGCGGGGTGGTTCGGCTCGATCAGCCACAAGGGCGCGCGGGCCGCGGCGCTGATCGCTCCGGCGGGCGACGCACGCGTGGGCGTGGATCTCGAGCGGGCCGCGCCGTCGCGTCAGGACATCGCGCGCTGGATCCTGACCGCGCGCGAGCAGGAGACACTCGAGGATCGCGGCCGGGGCGCGACGTTGCGGTTCTCGATCAAGGAGGCGATCTACAAGGCGATCGATCCGTTCGTGCGGCGCTACGTGGCGTTCACCGAGGTCGAGCTGGTGGTCACCGACGGCGTCGCGCATGTGACCAGCGAGTTGCCGCTCGCGATCGAGACCACGTGGCGCGAGCACGGCGGGTTCTGGCTCGCCACCGCGCGCGCCCAGCTCCGCTGACCGCGCCGACTCACAACACGGGCGGGGCAGGGCAGCCGAACACCACGTCGAGATCGGTCACGCTGCGGGCCTGGAGCCGGCTGCAGAACGTGCCGTAGAACCGGAGCTTGGTGGTCGCCGGGTCGTAGTCCCAGCCGGCCACGTGCGCGGGATCGCGGGGACCAGCTCGGTCTTGTCGTAGAACACGTAGGTGTGGTCGAGGTCCTCCGGCGCGGGGCCACGGTGTACTCGCAGCTGACCACCTGGTTGGCGATCGCCTGGAACGCGAGGTCGAGCTGTGCCGCGGTGTCGGCCTGGTAGTACTTCGTGGCGCCCGCGAGCGGCGCACCGCCCACGGCCGCGAGCTTGTTGAGCTCGGTCGCGTTGACCTCGCTGCCGAAGCCGACGACGAACGTGGTGATGCCGCGGGTGGTGTGCAGGTCGGCGATCGCCTGTTCGCTGCCGAGCTTGCCTCCGCCGAGATCGCACGACGACTGCGCCCCATCGGTGACGAGCATCAGGTAGCTGTCGCGCGTGTCGTCGGCGAGCGCGGGATCCGTCGCGGCCTGCTGGATCCGGTGTCGATGTTGGTGACGCACGGGAAGTTCGGGTAGTTCGGATCGGCCAGGTCCATCGCCGCATTCAGCAGCGATGCGATCGGCGCGGCGTTGTGATCGGCGACCGGCAGCGGGATCGCGCCCTGGGCGCACGCCTCGCCCTTGGTGTCGGGGAACATCGTGAGCCCCAGCGGACCTTGTCGGCATAGCTCGACAGCACGTGATCGATCGCGCCCACGGCGGCGGTCCACTTGGTGGTGTTCGTGCCCGCGAGCACCTGCCGCATCGAGCACGAGCGGTCGAGCACCAGCTCGAGGTTGGGCTGAACATAGGTGAGGTCGAGGAGCTGGCCGCCGCAGCCGCCGATGCTGCAGGTGTGACTCGCCGGATCGCACTTCTTCCCCGGGCTGCACTCGTGATCGTAGGTGCACTCGCCGATCGGGCCGGCGTCGGTCTCGGCGATCGGAGCCTGGGCGGAGCACGCGGGGAGGGAGAGCAGGAGGGCGGTGACGACGGACGCTGTGCGCATGGCAGGACGTAGAGCACGGCGCGTGCCCGCCTAACCCCGCGAGACGCGTGGGGGCTGCGTGGCGAGTGTCGGGGACTCCCTACAAGCTGCCGGGGTCTACCGACGCACACGCGGGACGTCGCGATCGAGCACGGTCTTGCGCTCGTCGCGCCCGGCGGCTCGGATCGCCTCGTCGGCGACGGCGCGGACGTGATCCGACAGCATGTCTGCCACCGAGTCGGAGCAGTTCATGCCGGAGCGGTCCTTGATGTACTTCTTCAGCTTCGAGACCACGATCAGCATGTCCCGCTCGACCGTGTCCGAGAGCGCGACGCCGCCGTCCGAGCCGGAAGGCGAGGCGTCGCCCACGACGCGCCGCGTGGTGACGGCGACCGGCGCGCTCGCCTGGGGCATCGGCCGCGGCGCCGGGTTCCCGCCCGAGCCCGCGTTGACCCGGTCGGGGGTCGCCGGCATCGCCCGTGGGGGTGGCGCGGCGGCGGCCGAGGCCTGCTCGGCCTGCCACTGATCTTTGGAGGGCGCGCGGACCTCGACGGCGCCGGCGTCGCGATGGCGGACGGTCGAGAGGTGGCTGTCCCAGCACACCACCGAGCAGAAGTAGAGCGGCATCCGGCTCCGGTTGCACGTCGACACGCTGCACTGCCAGTACACCGCGCCGTACGCGATGTCGGTCCGGCACTCGGTGCACCTCATCCAGGCTTCGGCCATGGACGGAGCCTACAGGAGATACGGCCTAGCGGCAGCGCCGGCGGGTCGCACGTGCCCCGCTAGAACGGCCGCCATTCAAGCCACTGATGATAATCTTCAATCTGCCAATTGCCGCCTGGGGTGTAAGTGAGGCGATACAGCCCGAGCGTTTCCCCAGTCCTCGGAATGACGACTTGAATTTCATTTTGGTTCGCCGACGCAGCCGCTGGAGAGTTCACTGTTCCCGCAGCGAGCAATGCGCGCCAGTTTCCAAAACTCGACCAGCCGGGGATAAAGTAGCTTGGAAGTTCCCAGAGTCCTCCATTCTCATCCCTCGCGAAGATGGAAACGGCGTCTGGGAGCCGAGAGGCCACAGCGAAGTGGCCAGAGAGGCGCGCGACGCCTGGGGTTGGCCTGCGCCGTCCACGGTGACCACGAACCAGTGAACTGGCGGTAGGACACTGAATTGTCGACCCCGGGGCAAACACAACCAGAACCCCTCCAGGCAGTTGAATTGCCGTAGGTGAGTTGATAATTGCCCCACCAAGGCTTGTCCACGTCGACCAGGCTCCGCCAACAGCACGCTGCGCATATCTGAGGGTGTGATCATTCCATTGGACGAAGACGTTGAGTACTCCACTTGTGTCGATCACGGGCTCAGGCCGTCCGTTCGAGTCAGCACCGAGCATTCCCCGACGACCATGCGGTACCATTCCAGTCGCGCACAGCAATGTTGTTCAGGCCGTTCGCCTGATCCTGAACGCGGACCAGAAGCGTCAACTGACCTGGTGCACGCCTAACAGCGACGGGCTCTCCGATGACCCAGCCGGCTGGGCTCCCAAGATTGACCTCCGCAGACCACACTCCGTTGACACGAGTCTGTTGTTTGACGGTCCCAGGTGTGGTCGTTGTGGTCTCGGAGCGCCAGAACACATCTAGGCGTGAGTCGTCCGTGGCAACGGCGGAGGGTGCACTGGTTGGCTTTCCGACGCTGAAATTGACCTTTGCCCCAGTCGATAGAGAGCGTTGATAGACCCGTCCGGACGGGTGTCGTCGGCTAAATATCTCGGTCTCTGTGGCTGAGGTCGTAACCAGCGAGAACGGAAAAGCAGAGCCGGTAAAGATGCTGCCAGCCTCCACGTCGCCCGCGCCAAGCCGAGGAAATAGAGATCGGATGGCATAGTTGGGGTTGCAATAGTTGGTCACCGAGTAGTGGTCCCATGGTCCGACGAGGTCTGTGCCTCCTCCCATATTGTGCATGACGTCATTGTTGCAGGTGAGAGGATTGTCGTTTCTCAGTTGCTCGTGTAGTAGACCGAGTGCGTGAGCGAATTCGTGAACGGAAGTCCACATGACTTCACGCTTTTCCACATCATCTGGGAGTCCGGTGCAGGCTCCTATGAACACGTAAACTCCGCTCGCCGGGCTTCCGGAGGCGTACGATGTGTTGCAGTTAGATTGAACGTCTACGCGAACCACCCCGGGCGAGTTCGTCGTGCAGAGTACCGACGACCATCTGAAACTTGCCTCGGTCTCAGATCCCCAGGTTGCTTCGATCGCCTCCTGAATCCAAGCCTTACTCGTGTCGAGGCCGCTGGATTGCCAACAGATGTTGATGAGCTTTCCGAAGACATTCGGAGAGTTGACATATGCGGCCTGCCCGCCCGTCGACGACGTCGACTCATAAAGATCCTCGGCGGGGGCAACGCATGCGCCCGCGACGAGTGACGAGAGAATTAATGTGTGCAATGTTGAAACCACGGTGTTCTCCAATCCAATCACTGGGCGTCACGAGGACCATAATCGTATATTGCTCAGTGAGCCCTAGTCGGCGAAGGCTGTCAACGATGCCGGGTTGGATATCCCCGTTGAGCCTCGACGCCGCAAATTGCGAGTTGGGCGATCGGCTGAGGGGCGACCTGGCCCCCACCGCGCTCAGGGCGCCGCGGTGTCGACGCGGATCGCGGTGAGGGTCGTGCCGCCCACCGCGAACACCAGGCGCGCGACCTTGTCGCCGTCCTTCTGGAAGATCGCCGCGGCCTGGATCGCCTCGATGAAGAACTCGTGGTCCGAGAGCGGCGCGAGCCGGTAGCAGGCTCGCCCGGCCCCTCGATGTAGAGGCGCTTGCCCTCGAGGGTGACCACCAGCTTCGTGCCGGTCAGCTCGTAGGTGCCCGCGAGCGGGACGAGCTCCGCGACGCTCGGGAACTTCGCCGCGACGGGCGGCGTACCCTCGAGGACCTGGTACATCGCGTCCGCGAGGCGATCGGCGAGCGACGTCGCGGTCGAGGCCAGGATCACCACGCCGCGGCGCGCCTTGGGATCGAAGCCGACGAAGCTGTGGAAGCCGCCGGTGCCGCCGTTGTGCCAGTAGCGACCGTCCTTGTCGATCTGCCAGCCGAGGCCGGTGTTCGGCCCCTCGTTCTCGAGCTGATCTTCCTGCGTCAGCCGCATCGGCGCGCGCAGCGGCGCCTTGCCCCCGGCGTAGGCATCGAGCTCGGCGTCGATCAGGTGGAGCTGATCGCGCGCGTCGGAGACCAGGGCGCCCGCGCCGGCGAGCGCGTCGAACGTCCACGGCGCGGTGGGCTGGAGATCCGCATCGGTGCCCTGCGCGCGGCGGCTCTCGGTGCCGGCCGGGAACCCGAAGAACGTGTCGGTCAAGCCGAGCGGCGCGAGCACGCGCTCGCGGAGCACGGTGGGGAACCCCTTGCCGAGCTTGCGACCGAGCGCGTGACCGAGCAGGCCCGCGCCGTAGTTCGAGTAGACGATCCGGGTGCCCGGCGGGACCTCGAGCTCGGTGGCGAGCAGATCGCGATACAGCTGTTCCTCGCCGTACCCGCCGTACGGATCGGGGCGCTGCTGCTGGATCAAACTCGGCGGGAGGCGCGGCAGGCCCGAGGCGTGGAGCGCGAGCTGCTTGAGCGTGATCGCGAGCTTGTCCTTGGTGGGCACCGTGATCCCCGGCGGGAGCAGCTCGGCGACCGGGGTATCGAGGGTGACCTCGCGGCGCTGGACCGCGTCGGCGAGCAGCAGCGAGGTGTAGACCTTGGTGACCGACCCGATCTCGTAGAGGGTCTTGCCGTCGGGCGGCTTGCCGTCGGCGCCCTTGCCGAAGCCGTAGATCTCGAGCTTGCCCGCGTCGTAGAGGCCGATCACCACGCCGCTCAGGACCTCCGCGTCGAGGAAGGGCTGGAGCTGCGCGGCGACCGCGGCGCGATGCGGCCCATCGGGATCGGCATCGACTTTGGCGGGGGTGTTCGGGCGTTTTGCGGCGCCCGAGCACGCCGCCAGGAGGTACAGCAAGGCGAACCGGCGTGGCACGTCGCGAGCTTAGCAGCCGGTGCCAAGATCCTCACTGACTCTCGCCGGGGAGCTGTGCGATGGTTCGCCCCGATGCGCGCTGCGACCTGGTTCTTGCTCCTCCTGTTCCTCACGCTCCTCCCCCCAGGCGCCGCTGCCGGGCCGTCCGCCGCGCCCGTGATCGGTGGCAGCGATGCGCCGCTCGGCAAGTGGCCGGATGTCGCGGCGGTCTACGTGAGCGACAACAGCCAAGAGTGCACCGGGACCCTGATCGCCCCCACGGTGGTGATCACGGCCGGGCACTGCGTGGATCCTCGATTCCCGTTCAAGAACGTTCTGCTCGGGACCAACTCGCTCGTGAAGAAAGCCGACGGCGAAGTGATCGACGTCGCTTCGTTCGTCGAGTATCCGGACTCACAGAACACGAGGGACATCGCCGTGCTCATTCTGGCCCGCGATTCGAGGCTAGTGCCGCGCGCCATAGCTACCGGCTGGGCGAGCCTCGAGATCATGAACGGTGCGCCCGTCTCCATTGTCGGCTACGGCGCTGTCGATAGAAGCGGTCCAGTGCTGTATGGAGTTGACAATGAGCAGTATGTCAACGAGCTGCAGGAAGCCGCCACCACGATCACCGATGCTGACTGTAGCATCAACAAGAACAACGGATGCGTCACCGCCGTCCCGGGCGTGGGAGAACTCGGAGCCGGGGGCATGGGGGTTGACACCTGCCCAGGCGATTCAGGTGGCCCACTCTACCTTCCAACCGAGTTCGGAACTTTTCTCGCGGGCGTCACCTCGCGCTCCTACGATGACGCGAGGTACTGGTGCTCGGAGGGAGGGATCTACGTACGACCCGACGCGGTGGCAGACTGGATCGAGGAGGTCACCGGCGTGGCGGTGGCGCGCGGCCCCGAGCCCACGATCCCAAACCTGCTCACCGCGGTGCGCGGACACGCAGCCGACGTGACGATCGACGCCAACGATCCGAAGAGCACCAAGCACACCTACGCGATCACGGCGCAGCCGAAGTACGCGAAGGCGGCAGTGCGCGACGATGGCCGCCTGCGCGTGTGCATGGACCCGGGCGTGGTTGCGAAGGATTCGCTCGGCCTCTCGATCACCGACAAGGCAGATCCCACCCGCACGCTCGCGTACACCATCCCGATCGAGATCATGGATGGCGAGCCGGCCGACAGCTGCGACCTCACCGACTTCGATTCGGGTGGCTGCTGTGACAGTGGTCGCAGCGCGGGCGGCTCGCTGTGGCTCGGGATCGGTGTGCTTGGCCTGCTCGTCGCTGGTAGGCGCCGCCCGCGACGGCGGGCACCTACGAGCTGACCGGCACCAAGCTGGTGGTCACGCTCGAGGGCAAGCGCCTGTACATCGAGGGGCCGGGCGAGCCCAAGCACCGGCTCGCGCCGCTCTCGGACCACGAGTTCTTCATCGAGGCGATCCAGGCCGCGGCGATCTTCCAGAAGGACGGCGACAAGGTCGCGCGCCTGGTGTTCGCGGTCGGCGGCACGACCCTCACCGCGATCCGCGTCGACACCGCGGCGCCCTGAGCGCGGTCACGCGGCGCGGCGACGAGGCGACGCCGACGCTCGCTCAGGGGATCGGGAACTCGGCGCGCAGCGCCTTGAGGAGAGCGGGGCCACGCGACAACTCGAGCAGTGGGTAGACACGAGCAAGTTCGAGGCCGGGGGCGCACCTGCTGCGCTCCTCCTGCCGGTAGCCCGCATCGGTCAGGATGTGGAACGTGATCACGTCGTCGATCAGAGAACCAGACCTCGGCACGCCGATGTGTCGATAGACGTCGAGCTTCTCGATCCCGCCGCTGGTCCACGACCTCGATCGCCAGGTCCGGACGGTGCTTGGATTGATCGCCAAACGCACGAGCACTCGTCGGGTTCGAGTGTCGCTTTGTCGTCGCTACTCGACACCGTCCACGATCCGTAGTTGTTGAACTCGAGCCCGAGGTAAGCGAAGTAGGCGTTGAGGATGTCCCCGAGCGTCCTCCCGATCTGTTCGTGCTGTCTCGACGGCGACATGAGCTCCAGTGTCCCTTCCAGGTAGGTGACCTTGGGTCGCCGCTTCTCGCCCTTTGATCGCAGGATCGCCTCGAACGTATCCCGCGAGATGTTGCTCATCACGATCCGCTCATCGGCCGTGGGAACATGCTCACCAGGGGGGACACGGTCGATCGTCGGGCGCTTCATCACGACGGCCATGGTACCAGGCGACCACTGCACGAGCAGCGCCAACCGCAACCGCGCGTGATCACGCGTCGCGCTTGTCCGTGTCCGCCGGCATGCGGACAGCGCGTCCGCGCTACGGACAGGCGCCGGGCGTGGGCGTGGTGGTGCTGGTCAGCCAGGTCGCCGCGCACGCCGTGGCGTCGTAGCCCGTGACGGTCTTGATCGTGTCGAGCATGTCCGCCATGTGCGCCGTCTTGCCAGCGTGCGCCATGTAGAACGTGTGCAGCGCCTGGTCGACCTTGTCGGCGCCGACCTTCAGCGCCACGCCGCGATAGAAGAACGCGCCGCGCATGTACGGCGCGTTGGTGAACAGATCGTCCTTCAGGATATCGACGGTGCCGCAGCTCTGCGGCCACACCTTGTCGGTGCCGGGGATGCCGGCGAGCTCGCTCGCGTAGCTCTGCCACACCGCCGCGCCGACCGTCGGTGCGACCACGTCGAGCGCGCGGCCCGCGAGGTAGGTGACGGTGCCCTCCGACAGCACGAAGTCCTCCCAGCACTCGATCCGGATCCCGTCGCCGAACCAGCCGTGCGCGGCCTCGTGGACGTTGGTCTCCTGGCTATCGAGCGATCCGGCCGAGACGTGCCACAGCGGGTGATGCTCCATCCCGCCGTACGCGCCGGGCCCCCACTTCACGGACACCGTGCCGACCTTGTTGCCGAACCGGTACGGGCCGATCGTCTGCTCGAGCCACTGGAACGCGGCGACCAGGTTCGCGGTCCCGGTCTGCGCGAGCGCGAGCTCGGTGGGCCGGTACCACACCGAGACCTGCGTGCCCGCGGCGGTCGTGCCGAGCGGCAGCTCGGTGTACGCGTCGATCGACCACGCGAGCTGGTACGACGGTGCCTCCGCGATCGTCTGCGGGAACACGGCGATCTTGCCGGCCGGCACGCCGGTCACCGCAAGCGTCATCGCGAGGCCATCGCGCGGCTGGCTGTGGCAGGGGAACAGGTTGCCGCAGTAGTACGGCCACAGGAACGTGTAGCCCGCCGCCGCCGCGCCCGCGAAGCCGGTGTGGTTCTTGTAGTGGAACGCGATGTCGATCGTGACCGGCGCGTCGCTGGCGTCGAGCGCGAGATCGATGACGTTGGTGCCCGGCTTCACAGCGAATGCCAGCGCGGCGCCGCCCTGCTGCACGGTGTCGAGGGTCAGATCGCCGACCTCGAGCGTCGCGCCAGGCGCGGTGCTCGGCTCGAACGTGATCTGCGCGGTCGCGGCGAACGTCGTGACGTCGAAGCTGAGCTTGGTCTCCGAGATCCCGCGCGCCGGGTTCGGCGTCGGGGTGATCGGGGCCACCGGCGCATCGGGCGTCGTGGAAGAGCCGTCATCCCCACACGCCGAGGCGACGGTGACGACAGCGACGACGGTGGCCAGAGCGAGGGTGCGCATCTCGGCGCGGACCATGCCGCCCGCGGCCCGCCGGATCAAGCAGTTAGTAGCGCGGGACGCTCGGATCGACGTCGCGCGACCACGCCTCGATGCCACCGGCGAGGTTGTAGACGTGGGTGAACCCTTCCTTCAGGAAGTGCTCGGCGGCGGCGCGGCTGCGCGTACCGTGGTGGCAGTGGAACGCCAGTGGCGTGGACTTCGGCAGCGCCTCGATCGCGGCCATCGCCGCATCGTCGAGGAGCTTGGAGCCGGCGATCATGGCGGTCGCGCGCTCCTTCTCGGTGCGCACGTCCCACAGCTGGATCTTGCCGTCGGCGAGCAGGGCCTTCATCGCCTTGGGCTCGACCTCGCGCACCGCGGCGGGGCGGTTCGGGTTCTCGATCTTGAAGCCGCCACCGTCAGGCTCTCGAGAAATCGATGGTCACGCCGGCGGCGCGGCCGGCTCGCGCGATCGACCTGCACGGTGACGCCGTTGGTCTCGATCGTTGAGGTGGCTGCCCTCCTTGGGGCCGAGGTCGAGCTGGTGCTCCCCAGCTCAGCGTGATCGTCAGGTGGATCACGTCCCCGGGGCTGCCGTCACGCGGGGCGGCCGACAGCTCCGGTCGCCGCGCGAGCAGCAGACCGTCAGCGTGGGGGCCTTGGCGGGGGCGACGAGATCTCCGAGCTTCTTCTCGAGCTCGCCGGCCTCGTGCATCTGGCGAACGATGTCGGCGCCGCCGACGAACTCACCCTTGATGAACAGCTGGGGGAACGTCGGCCAGTCCGAGTACTCCTTCATCCCCGTCCGGATCTCAGCGTCGCTGAGGATATTGACGGTGGCGAACTTGGGTACCAAGGTGTTGAGGATGTTCACGACGGAGGCGGAGAACCCGCATTGCGGGAAGCTCCTCGTACCCTTCATGAACAGGACCACGGGGTCCGCCTGGACGATGGTGTCGAGCTTCTTCTTGAGGGCTGGATCGAGCGGCATGACGGTGCTCCGTGTCTAGCACGATCGGGGAGGGCGCGAAGCTGGTTGTTCGGGCGGTTCCGTCCGTGGGGGACCTCCCGGCCGCCGCCTGGGACGCCCTCGACCATGGCCCGTCCCCCTTCCTCCGTCACGGGTTCCTGCGGGCGCTCGAGGAGTCCGGCTCGATCGATCCGATCAGCTCGAAGAAGCGGGGCCAGCGCTCGGGGTGGAGCTCGATCTATCTGCTCGCCGAGCTGGACGGTCGCCTGGTCGGCGCGGTCCCCGCGTTCGTCAAGGCGCACAGCTACGGCGAGTACATCTTCGACTGGGGCTGGGCCAACGCCGCGGCGCGGGCCGGGCTCGACTACTACCCCAAGCTCGTGGTCGCGGCGCCCGCCACCCCCGCCACCGGGACCCGGATCTTGCTCGCGCCCGACCTCGGCATCCTGGCCGCGCGGGTCCGCGAGGCGCTGATCGGCGCGGTCCGCGCGGTCGCGGAGGATCTCGGGTGCTCCTCGATCCACTGGCTGTTCTGCACGCGCGAGGAGCAGGCGCAGCTCGCCCAGCTCGGGTTCTTCCCGCGCGCCAGCTACCAGTTCCACTGGCACAACCAGGGCTACCGCACGTTCGATGACTTCCTCGGCGCGCTGACCTCGCGCAAGCGCAAGCAGCTGAAGAAGGAGCGGGCGCGCGCGCAGGCCGCCGTCGGAGCTCTGCGCTGGATCTCGGGCCGCGAGCTCGATGCGCGCGCGCTCGACGATCTCGATCGGTTCTATCGTCACACCACGGACAACCACGGCGGCCGGGACTACCTGCGGCCCCGGTTCTTCCACGCGCTCGCCGAGGCGCTGCCCGATGCGATGCAGATGCTCGAGGTCACGCGCGACGGCACGCGGATCGCGGGCGCGCTGTTTCTCGAGACCGAGCGCGCGCTCTATGGCCGTTACTGGGGTTCGACGTGCACGTCGATCTGCTGCACTTCGAGACCGCGTACTACGCGGGCATCGATCGCGCGATCGGCAAGCAGCTCCCGCTGTTCGAGGCCGGCGCGCAGGGCGAGCACAAGCTGGTCCGCGGGTTCGCTCCCTCTCCGACGTACTCGGCGCACTGGATCCGACATCCCGGCCTGTCCGCCGCGATCGAGGACTTCACCCAGCGCGAGGCGATCGCCGTGGCCAACGAGATCGAGGAGCTCGCGAAGGCGGGCCCCTACAAGGCGACCGGCGGCGACGACACCGAGCCCGCCACGGACTGATCCCCCGATGGTAGGGTCCGCGGATGGCTGACCACGACTCTCGCGGTGGTGACCGCTACGCGACCAAGGCGATCCTCCACTACGTCAACACCACCCACGTCCCGCACGACGCCGGCCTGGCACGCGCGTTCGCGGTGCCCGACGGCATCCCGGCGATCCAGGTCGGGCCGAGCGATGGCAAGCTGATCCAGTTGCTGCTGCGGCTCGCGGGGGCCAAGAAGGTCGTCGAGGTCGGCACCCTGGTCGGTTACTCGGCGATCCACATGGCGCGCGCGCTGCCCCCCGATGGGCACCTGTGGTCGATCGAGTACGAGGAGAAGCACGCGGCTGTCGCGCGCGGCAACCTCGCCGCAGCGGGCGTCGCGGATCGCGTCACCGTGCTGGTCGGCCCGGGCGTCGAGGTGTTGCCGATCATCGCCGACAAGGGCCCGTTCGATGCGGTGTTCATCGACGCGGACAAGGTCAACTATCACGTCTACGGTGCGTGGGCCGTGAGCACCTGCGCCGGGCGGGCTCGTGCTCGGTGACAACGCGTACCTGTTCGGCGAGCTGATGGAGGATTCGGATCGCGGCCGCGCGATGCGCGCCTTCCACGAGCTGGTCGCCGCCACCTGCGATTCGGTGTGCGCCCCAACGCCCGACGGCCTGGTCGTCGGGATCAAGCGCTGAGCACGACCCGGCTCACTTGAACTTCGCGCCGACCGTCGTCGACGTGTTCGCCGAGAACATGCACGTCGAGGTCTGCCCGGTGCAGTTCGGTGTGGTCCAGCGGTCGAACGGCTTGTCTCCGTCGGTGGCCACCGCGTGGAGCGTCACCGGACCCTTGGGCACCGTGATCATGCAGTCGGAGGGGCCATTGCCGCCGCACGAGCTCGCACCGGTCACATCGACGCGGCCGGTCCCCATCACCTGGACGTGCAGCACCACCGCGCGCGGCGTCGATCCCGGCGTCGAGCGCGCCCCTGCCGCAGGAACCGGCGACCCCGCTCGCCGCGCAGAAGCCATCAGCGCCGCAGACCTGGCCGCTGGCGCAGTCCCCGGCGCGCCGAGCACGTCACGGTGCAGTCGCGGGAGATCCGGGTGGCAGCAACCGCCGAGGCCGAGGAGGAGGGCGAGGGCGACGGGGACGGTGAAGACGCTGGCGAGGGCCGTCGCGGTCGCGAATCTGGGGTTCAGAACTGCCATGCGATGCTCACCTGGGCCCCGTTGCGTGTGGGCGAGACGGCGACGGGAGTGATCCGGAAGCTCCCCGTCGCACTCCGCTCGGTACGTACGCCGAGGAAGTAGAGCGCCACGCCACCGGCGATCGCGACGCCACCACCGATGCCGAACGCCTTCGCGATCGTGGCGCTGGATTCGCCCCGCGCATCGGCGGCCGCGATCCTGCCATCGCGCGCCACTCGCGTAGCCGCGCTCGACGGTCGCCGTGGCGTCGTGGGCCCGCAGGCCGAAGTAGAGCGCCACGGACAGGTGAGGAGGCCGCCCGCGACTGCGAGCCCGATCCCGACGGTCTGCTCGCTGCCCGCGCACGGCCAAAACGAGAGGTCGCGAACAACGAGCCGCTCTCTCGCGAGGTCTCGATCACGATCGGCGGGTGCCCGTCTCGCGCTGCGGGGCGCTGCGCCTCGTGAGCACAACGGGCAGAGCTCGCGAGGCGCTCCTCCGCGATCGTCCTGCCCTCGACGCTGGGGGCGGTGGCGAGGTAGCGGCGGTACATCCGCGTGGCGTCGTCGCAGTTGCCCTGGAGGCGATAGGCCTGTGCCAGGTTGAACAGCAGGCCGGCGCTGGGCGCCATCACGTACGCCTCCTTGAAGGCGATGATCGCGCCCGTAGTCACCGGCATCGTGGAACGCGCGGCCTTGCTGGGCGAGGGCGCGCGCCTTGGCGGGGACCTCCTCGGGCGGCGGCGGCTCTTCGGCGCGTGCGATCGCGGGAGCGACGGCGAGCGCGGCTGCGAGGGCGAGGGCGCCGATCCTCATCGGTAGGCGTCGATCGTGCCGTTCGGGGCGATCGGCCCGGCGCTGCGGTGAGGAGCGGTCAGCTTGCGAGCCGGGGCGGACCGGTCGCGACCACTGCGCGCTCGGCTGGGGACGACGGGCGTGATCGACGGCTTGATCGACGGCGTGATCGACGGCGTGATCGACGGCGTGATCGAGGGCGTGATCGACACCGTGCTCGGGGAACCAGCGGCGCTCGGCGCGCCCAGCATGGCCACCGGGGCAGGTGAGCTCGTGCTCGTCGCCGGCTCGGCAGCGACGAGGGGCAAGCCCGACGCGGACGCGGCGTCGGCGATCCCGACGTCCCCGGTGCGGCTGAGCGCGAACAGCAGCGCGCCGACGAGCAGCGCCGCCACGCCCACGGCCCACTGCCAGCGCCGCGCGCGCCCATAGGAGGGCCACCGGAGCGAGTCGGACGCGGAGGCGATGGTCGGGGCCAGGCCCGCGGACGGGGGGCGGATGATCGTGTGCCGCGGCGCGAGCGTCACCACGTCGAGCGCCAGCGTGCCGCGGCGGCGATCGAGCTCGGTGCGGACCTCGTCGAGGTGGCGCGCGACCTCGGTCATCGTCGGTCGATTGCCGGGCTGCTTGGCGAGCATGCGGAGGAGCAGCTCCTCGAGCTGGGTCGGGATGTCGGGCCACAGGTCGCGCCAGGGCGGGCGGCACGGCCTTCAGGTGCATCACCGTGATCTCGGCAGAGGTCTCGGCCTCGAACGGGGCTGCTCCAGGAACAGCTCGTAGGCCATCACGCCGAGCGAGTAGACGTCGCTCTGCGCGGACACGGTGGCACCGCGTGCCTGCTCAGGCGAGAGATACTGCGGGGTCCCGACGAGCTGGCCTTCGACGGTGTGGCGCACGTCATGGTTGATCACCTGGCGATGCCCCAGTCGAGGACCTTGACCTGGGCGAGCCGGTGACTCCGCGTTGTCGACGAGGAACACGTTGTCAGAGCTTGAGATCGCGGTGCACGATGTTGGCGGCGTGGGCGGCGATCAGCGCATCGCGGATCTGGAGCAGGATCGCGATCGCCTGGTCGGGCGGGATCTTCTGAGTGTCGGCGCGCACGCTGAGGGGCTGGCCTTCGAGCCGCTCCATCACGATGTACGGTCGTCCATCAGGGCAAGGTCCCGGTCTCGAAGATGTCGACGATGTTGGGGTGGCCGACCGCGTTCGACCTTGGCCTCGAGCAGCACGCGCTCCACGTTGAACGCCGGCGTGAGCAGGCTCCGGTGGACGACCTTCAGCGCCGCGCGCTTGCCGATCTCGTCGTGCACCACCGCCTACACCGCGCCCATCCCACCTCGCCCCAGCTCCCGCTCGACCCGCCACGGGCCGGCCATCGAGCCGGGGGGGAGCACATCCGGCAGGGAGTCGAGCGGGAGCGCGCCGCCGGCGGTGGAGAGTGCGGTCATCATGGCTCGCAGCACCCAGGTGCACCGATGTGCCGCCGGGATCGTCGTCAGATCCCGAACAACACAGGGACTTCCGTCGTCGGCCCGTGACGGACTCGCCCGTCGGGCGGGGCGCCCGGTCGCTGACGACCACACGGTTGCCGTCCGACGATCGCGGGATGCCGATCGTGACCCGGGAGCAGCTCGAGGCGTCCCTGTCCGAGTTATTCCACACACAGCAGATCCGCGCGCCGGCATCCTCGGTCCGGACTCGCTGGCGTGGCGTCTCGGCGGCGACCTCGGCGTGTTCCTGGGCGGTGGTCGCGCGGCGCTGCTCCAGCTCGCGCATCCGATGGTGGCGCACGATCGACCATCACTCGGGAAGACCCGCACCAGCGTCGTCGGCCGGTTCCAGCGCACGTTCAAGCGTGTTCGCGATGGTGTTCGGGCGAGCTTGACGATGCGGTGATCGCCGCGCGTCAAGGTCCACGCGATCCACGCGCGGATCACCGGAGCTCGAGGAGCGATCGGCTGGCCTGCGGGGACGCTACCACGCGAACGATGCGGACGCGCTGCGCTGGGTCCACGCCACGCTCGCCGACACGACGATCGTGATCCGCGAGCGGCTCGATGGTCCGCTGCCGGTCGCACTCAAGGATGGCTACATGGTGGAGCTCAACCGGTTCGCCGCGCTGTTCGGGATCCCGGCGCAGCTCCTCCCCGACAGCTGGGCCGCGCACGCGCGCTACATGGAGCAGATGCTCGCGTCCGATCGGCTGGTCGTGACGCCCAAGGCTCGCGAGCTCGGGCAGTTCCTGTTCGGCCGCGGGCCCGCGCGAACCAGCCTGCACTCGGCCGGATCGGCGAGGCGGTCTCCCGTGGCGCTGCTCCTCCGCACCTCGCGCGCAGGCGTTCGGTCTCCGCGCCTCGCCGCTACCGGTTCGTGCACGTGGCCGCGTTCGGC
Organism: Myxococcales bacterium; assembly: GCA_016720595.1. Taxonomy (GTDB): domain Bacteria; phylum Myxococcota_A; class Polyangia; order Haliangiales; family Haliangiaceae; genus JABFXX01. The sequence continues at coordinate 8,002 of JADKKI010000018.1, read as the reverse complement.
GCCGTGTATCGCCAGCTCCCCGCGCGCTGGGTCGCGCTCCCCGCGCGCTCGGAGGCCGAGCGTCGCCTCGTCGGGCAGCCACCGGGCCGGTTCGCGGCGTGGACGGAGCGCCAGCTGTTCGGCCTCGCGCAGCGCGCCACCGGGCAGGGCGCCCGCTCTTAGCGGGTTGCCCGGCATCGCCGTACCTCGCGACCTAGCTCGCCGCGAACTGGGCGCGGCGTGCAGCACCATGATCGGAGTTCAAACCCAGGAAGCTAGGAAGCAAGGCAGCGGACTGTTTTCAAAGTGACCTGGCCCCGATTCAGTGGACACCCCCCTGACCCAGTGGAGATGTCCCATGCCGCCAAAGGCGAAGTACTACAGCGCCTCGTTCAGAGCCAATGCCGTTCGGCTGGCCGCCGAGTCTGACCGTCCCGTGACCGAGGTCGCTCAAGATCTCGGCATCAAGTACAACCAGCTCTATGGTTGGATGAGGAAGGCCGGAAAGACCAAGCGGATCCACGACACGCGGCTCCCAAAGCCCGCGCCGCCACCTCCACCAGAAACGGCAGAGGAAGAAGTCCGCCGTCTTCGTCGCGAGCTCGACGAGATGCGAATGGAGCGGGACTTCCTAAAAAAAGCGGCGGCCTTCTTCGCGAGGATGAACAAGTGAGGTTCGCGTTCATCCACGAGGAGAAGGCCTTTCCCGTCGCCTACATGTGTCGGCATCTCGAGGTGTCCCGGAGCGGGTACTACGCGTGGCGTGACCGCGGAGAGTCCGTGCGCGAGCTCGAAGATCGCGAGCTGCTTCCAATCATCCAGGCTGAGTTTCAGAACTACCCACGCGGGCTGCGGCAGCCGGCCCGGCGATGAAGGCCTTGCGCGAGGCTGGGCGTCACGTCAGCCGCAAACGAGTCGTCAGGCTCATGGCCGCCGACGGTCTTCGTTCTCGACTCGGGCGGCGGTTCGTTCGAACCACAGACTCCCGTCACACGAACCGCATCGCCCCCAACGTGCTCAAGCGCGACTTCGAGGTCGGGAAGGCCAACAAGGTGTGGGCCAGCGACATCACGTATCTGCTCACCAAGCGAGGCTGGGTCTACCTGGCGGTCGTGCTCGACATCGGAACGCGCCAGGTCGTCGGCTGGGACGTCAGCCCAACGATGGAGCAAGACCTCGTGCTGCGGGCGCTGGGCAATGCCATCGTCGAACGACGCCCCGCCCCCGGCCTGATTCATCACTCTGACCGCGGCGTCCAGTACACCGCAGACGCCTACCGAGCGCAGCTCAACCACCACGGAATGACTTGCAGCATGAGCAGGAAGGGCGACTGCTGGGATAACGCCGTCGTCGAGAGCTTCTTCGGCTGCCTCAAGCGAGAGATGGCGGGCGACGACGTCGCCGACGACTGGCGGGAGGTTGACCGTCGCGTCTTCGCCTACATCGCGGGTCACTACAATTCACGCCGACGTCACTCGGCGCTTGGCTACGTGTCCCCGAACGCGTACGAAGAGATGCTCGCTGCCTAACCCCTGTCCACCGAATCGGGGCCAGGCCAAAGTCCTCCGACCTGGTTTCCCTGGTTCCTGGCTTTGATCTCCGATGCCGTCGTCGGCCTCGGGATCGCGGCGAGCACCAACACCGAGTCGCCTCCCTGAAGGGCGACGCCAGAGGTAGTGCGGCCGCGCAGCCAGCCCAGAAGTCATCTGTGCGAAAGGGAGGCTCAGGACTGGCTGCGCGGAGAGCAACCCGGGCTCTCAGCAAACCCCGTGCTCGCTGCTAGGACCACCAGGTGGCTGATTTCGTTCGCCGCGATCCCCAAGAATCGACGTTCGCGACGTCCCATGTCCCGTCGCTGCGACGACGCAGTCAGGACAGCAGCGGTCAGCGATAGGTGCCGGGGTCGAGGTTGAACCGCTTGATCCAGCGCTGGATCTGCTTGCGGTCCTTGTCGAGCGCGCGCGCGACCGCGGACACGTTGCCCTGGTGCTCGCGGAGCGCGGCGACCACCTGGTCGCGGACCTTCTGATCGGTCTCGCTGAGGACGACGGGGCGGGGCGCGCCGGGGAGGCCGGCCCGTCGGACCGAGTCGGGCAGGTGCTCGCGCGGATCGCCTCGGTGCCGGCGAGGACGTGCGCGGTGGCGAGCGCCTGCTCGAGCTCGCGCACGTTGAGCGGCCACGGGTAGCGCAGGAGCAGGCGCGCCGCGTCGATGTCGAACCCCGGGTGGTCGTCGGCGAACAGGCGGGCATGGATCGCCCCGATCAGGAGACCGAGATCGGTCCGCCGCTCGTTGAGGGTGGGCACCCCGACGCGGAAGCCGGCGAGCCGGGCGAACAGATCGTGCCGGAACGAGCCTTCGGCGACCATGTCATCGAGATCTCGGTGCGTGGCCGCGACGACGCGCAGATCGATCTCGACGGCGCGTGTGCCACCGACGGGCATCACCTCGCGCTCCTGGAGCACGCGCAACAGCGCTGCCTGGGAGGCCGGTGGCAGATCGCCGATCTCGTCGAGGAACAGGGTGCCGCCGTTCGCGGCGCGCACGAGGCCATCGTGATCGGTCTGCGCTCCAGAGAACGCGCCCTTCTTGTAGCCGAACAGCTCGCTCTCCACGAGGTTGTCGGGGAGCGCGCCGCAGTTGACCAGGACGAACGCGCCCTTGCGGCCCGACAGGCCGTGGATGGCGCGCGCGATGACCTCTTTGCCGCTGCCGCTCGCCCTCGATCAGCATCGGGATCGGAGGATGCGATCTGCTTGAGGCTGGGTCAGCTCGTTCTGCCACGCCGGCATCAACGTCATCGTCCCGGGGAGGCCTCCGTTCGGTACGAGCTCGAGGAGCGCCGGCGCGTCCGCCTCGATCGGCAGCCGCTCGAAGAACAGGAACAGGGTGGCACCGAGCTCGATCAGCGACCCATCGGTGAGCACCGCGCGCTTGGTGGTGTGCCCATCGACGATCGTGCCGTTCTTGGACTCGGGTGTCGGTCAGCACCTAGCGCCCGAAGCTCGGCTCGATCCGGGCGTGCCGCGACGACGCATCCACTTGTCCGGAACCCGGACGGTGAGCTCGTTCCCGGTCATCTCCGCGCGCCGATCGGGGCCGCGTCCGAGCGCAACGCCGGTCAGCTCGGACAGCCGGTAGCGAACCGAGCCCGCGCGCGGTCGCCCGCACTCGAGGACGAGGACCAGCACGGGCTCGGGCCTCGGCCCTACCCGCGAAGTGTTGCCATCCTCGTGAAAACTGAGGGTGGTGCCATGCGCGTCGCCCACGTGTACATCCTACAACACGCTCGCGAATCCTCGAATGTCAGACGGACTGGTTAGCGTCGACACGTGGGCGATCTTCTCCGCTTCGAGCTTGGACCACGGCGTGGCCTCCGCCGCGGCATCGGTGCGACCGCCTGGTACGCCGAGGGCTGCGCGCTCGAGGCAACGGATCCGTCCCGGGCCCGGGCCGCGTACGAGCGTGCGATCGCGGGTCGGCCGGATCTCGCGGATGCGTACAACAACCTCGGCCGGGTGATGCACGATCAGCCGATCGCGGGCAGGCGCCGGGCGTGCTCGCGGCGGTCGAGAGCTGCTACCGGCTCGCGCTGTGTGTGGACGCGGGCATCGGCCTGTACTGGTTCAACCTCGGCGTCGCCGTCGAGGATCAAGGCCGCGTGAGCGAAGCGATCGCAGCGTACGAGCACGCGATCGCCTGTGATCCTGCGCTCGCCGATGCGCACTGGAACCTCGCGCGCCTGCTCGAGCTGGTCGGGCGACGCACCGCGGACGAGCTCGTCCTGCGCCGCGCCGTGCGTCACCTCGTGCGCTATCGCGATCTCGCCCGCGCCGGGTGACCGCCCCTCCCATCCAGGCCGGTCCGGAGCGGACGGGAGTGTTGGTGCTCGTCGCATGCGACACCGTGCGACGGCGTTGCGGCGTCGCGGTCTCAGGTCGGGTGGCCGGTCGGTCGGTCGCTCAGGCGCGCTTCCGGTACCAGCCGATCTTCAGGTAATCGGCCTGCGGAAACCCCACCGGATGATCGATCTCGGGGGTGATCACGGTCTCCCGCTCGAACCCCGGACCGAGCGTTTCGGCCACGACCTTGTCGAACTGGGAGCGTTCGATCCGGCTCGTGCAGCACGCGGCCACCAGCACGCCACCCGGCCTCACGAGCGGCGCGCGGCGGCGCGATACAGCTTCTTGTAGCCGGCGAGCACCGCGGGGACCTGCTGCTTGTTGCTCGTCATCGCCGGCGGATCGACGATCACGAGATCGTACGAGGTGCCCGGCGCATGCGAGGGCAGCCAGGTGAACACGTCCGCGTGAACGAGCTCGTGCTTCGCGGGATCTCCGATGTGGGTGCCTTCGCGAAGGCGAGTGCGCGCTCGCTGCCATCGACCTGCACCACGTACGCGGCCCCCGCGAGCTCGGCCGCCTTGCCGAGCATCCCGGAGTACGAAACAGGTTCAGCACGCGAGCGCCGGCGAGCGGCGCGGCGCGCACGGCCCGGCGCAGCCCGCGCAGGTCGAGGTAGGTGCCGGACTTCTGGCCGCCCGCGAGATCCACCGAGAACGCCATCTCGTCCTCGGTGAACGAGCCGATCGCCGGAGGCGCCCCACGCAGCACGCGAGGCGCGACCTCGGTGCCCTTGCGGCGATGTGCGGGGACCCAGAGGACGTTCGGGATCGACAGCTCGCGTGCCAGCACGCAGGCGGAGAACCGGGTCAGCGCGTCGGCGCCTCGGCGTAGCTCTGCGCCACCAGCGTGTCGCCGAACCGGTCGACCACCACGGCGGGGAGGCCGTCGCTGTCGCCATGGACGGGACGTACGCCGTCCGGTGCGCTTGGCGAGGTCCGCGCGCTTGGCGAGGCCGCGGTCAGCTTCTGCTTGACCCACGCCGCGTTCCGGGCGCTCCGGGCCGCGGCGCAGCACGCGGATCGCGATCGCGCCCTCCGCCTCGTAGAAGCCATGGCCGAGCACCTTGTTCGGGCCAATCCACGAGGCGGAGCCAGTCGCCATCGCGGAACACGACGGCGGCGCTGCTCAGGGTGTCCCGGAAGATCCACGGGTGATCGCGGAGCACGACGCCGGCCGCTTCCTTCTTCAGCTGATAGCGACGCGGGGTCATGGAACCCTTGTGACTAGCAGGTTCTACCCTCGTCAGGGTCGATCAACGCGCGGTCGTTCGCGCAGGCGTGCCATCGTGAAGGTATCGACGAGGGCGCCGGCGCGCAGGGCATCGCTGCGAAGGGTCCCCTCGATCTCGAAGCCGAACTGCTTGCAGCGCAGGCCGAGCGCCGCAGCGTTGTCGGTGTACACGGTGAGCTCGAGCCGCGCGAGGCCGTACCAGTTGTCCGCGAGCTCGACGATCGCTGCCAGGAGCGCGGTGCCCACGCCCTTGCCCTGCCACGCCGCGGGGACGGCCATGCCCAGGCTCGCCGCGTGTGCACGACGCGGGCTCTTTAGGTTCGGATGGAGGGCGGCGCTCCCGATCACCTCGTCGCCACTGCAGGCGAGGAGGTGGACGGTGTTGTCGGTCTGGGCGAGCCGCTCGCGCCAGGTCGAGGGAAGCGGGTAGGGAGCGCAAACGTCCCCGCGTAGGCGCTCGGATCGTCGTACAGCTGCGCGACCGCGTCGGTGTCGTCGACGGTGGCGCGCCGGATCGTCCAGCTCATGACCCGCGCCGGGTGTGGGCGGGGAGCCGGTCGACGACCACCAGATCGGCCCGGCCTCCGGCGATCGCCGCATCGAGATCGGGGAGCACGGCATCGGCGCCATCCACGCAGACCGCGACCGATAGCTCGTTGCGCAGCCGATCCGCGAGCGGGGCCGCGGCGAGGCGAGCGCTGCCATCCCCTGGCGAGCTCACCCACAGAACGTTCGCCCCCGCGCGGACGAGCTGCGCGGCGTGACCGACCACCGCCGCACGCGCGGCAGGCTTGTCGCGGACCGCGGCACCGAGCCACTGATCCCGCTCGCCACTTGGCGCGCGCCGCGGCGCGGGTTCGCGGGGGAGGGCCTCGAGCTCCTGCGGATCATTGCCAGCGTCGAGCACCAGCACGTCGAACCCGGCGAACGTGGCGTGCTCGGCGGTCGTCGCCGCCATCGCCCCGGAGCCGATCCGCAGTGCGATCTGCGCACCCTTTGCGTGGACGAACTCGACGATCCGGCGCCAGGCGACGATCGCGTCATCGCTGGCGAGGGCCGACGCGGGGAGGGCAGGCGTGACCACCAGCCCCGCACCTGCGGCGGCGGCGCCACCCAGCGCGACCAGCGCATCGTCGTCGGGCGCCATCCCGCACGGCGGCGCGACCACGATCCGGGATGGGATGCGCACGCCGCCGACCAGCAGGGCAGCGCCGTGGGCGAAGGCGGCGGATCGCTCGTGACGCCGGCCCTTCGCCGCGAGCAGGAGCTCGACCCCGCGTGCGAGGTGCGGATCGCGCTTCGCGACCGAGGCGTGGCTGACCCGAAGGCTGCGGGTCATCAGCGAGTACGTCAGCTCGACCGGGGTCATGTGGAGGTAGCGCTCCGTGCCCTCGAACCACTCGAGGCTGGCCTGCGCCGCGGCCTGGAGCGCGAGGACCTCGGGGCGGCGGCGCGCCTCGTAGGCCGCGAGCGCGGCCTCGATCGGGCGACCGGGCTCGGCCAGGAGTCGTCGCGTAGCGCGATCGAATCCTCCATCGCGAGCTTGGTCCCAGAGCCAATCGAGGAAGTGGGCGGTGTGCGCCGCGTCCCCATCAGCACCACGTTGCCGGCGTGCCACTTGCCGCAGCGCACCGTCGGGAAGTTCGCCAGATCGATCGGTGGGGGGTTCTTGCTCAGGCGTTGGCCGCCGAGCTCCTCGTGGAAGATGTCCTCGAGGAGCTTGACGGTCGTGTTCCCGCTCGCGTCCGCGAACCCGGCGGCGCGCCAGGTGTCCTCGCGGCACTCCACGATGAACGTCGAGCCCTGCTCGTGGAACCGGTAGGCGTGTACGCGGTAGAGGCCGTGGGGCGTGTCCTCGAACAGGAACGTGAAGGCCTGGTACGGCACGGTGGTGCCGGAGCCAGACGGACTTGTTCGGCCGCACGTCCACGCGTGGCGCGAGCTCGGCGGCGAGGCATCGCCACCCAGCTCGCCACGCCGTCGCATGCGACGATCAGGTCCGCCGTGACCTCCGGGAGCGACTTGATCTCGTGCTCGAAACCTCGATCCGCACTCCGAGGCGGCGCGCGCGGCGCTGGAGGATCTCGAGGAGCTTTCTTCCGCTCGAGCCCGCAGAACCCGTGGCCGGTCGAGCGCAGCACCTTTCGCCGGCGGCGTGGATCTCGATGTCGTCCCAGCGGGCCAAGTTCGCGGTGATCTCGGCGTGCGTCTCGGATCTGCGTCCCCGAGGTGCCCCAGGGTCGCATCCGAGAACACCACGCCGAACCCGAACGTGCCGTTCGCCGGTTGCCTTTCGTAGATCACGACGTCATGCTCGGGCGCGACGCGCTTGACGAGATCCCGAGGTAGCGGCCCGGCGGGGCCTCCGCCGATAAGCGCGATCGTCACCCCGGGAACCTATCAGAGCCCGCCTCGCCACTGTGATGATACGGTCACCTCCGATGGGGTGGGCCTGATGAGCGCGGAGACCGTGTGTCTGCTGTGCGACCGACTGCGCCTCGTGAAGGAACCGGTGCCGGTGCAACCACTATCGCCCGAGTACGGCCCGCCGATGCGGCTGTCGGCCAGCGGGGCTCGCTGCGCCCGGATCGCGCCGGCCTCGGGCAGGCGCCGATCGGGTCGCCACCGCCGTGATCGCCGCCGCGATCGCGTACTTCCTCGGGACCGGGATCGATCACGCACACCTGGCTCCCGGCACCCCCATTCCGTGGATCCTCGTCGCGATCGGCCTGTTCACCGTGTGCGGCGCGCTGTTCGATTGGTCGTGGTTCATGGGGAATCGCCGGGCGCGCCTGTTCGTCGCGCTGTTCGGCCGGGGCGGCGCGCGGGTGGTCTACGGCCTGATCGGCGGCGCGATGCTCGGCTTCGCCGCGGGCCTGTTCGGGCAC
>JADKKI010000017.1 GCA_016720595.1 Myxococcales bacterium | reverse complement strand
TTGCCGACCGCGTTGATGTACGCGGTCATGCCCTCGAGCTTGTTTCCGGAGTCGAAGCCCTTTTGTCCCGCGGTACTTGTAGTTGGACTTCGCGAGGATGTTAGTCACGACGGCGCGGCCCACGTAGTACTGTTCTCCGGCGTGAGGTCTTTTCGGGCCTCTTGATGCCGTGTTGGGCCTTCGCCCTGCCCTCGGGGGTGAGGTTGACCTTGCAGGACATCGAGCCGAGAGCGCCGACGAGGAGGGCACCCGGCCAGCAGGTGACGCATCCGGCCCATCATCCGGCGCATCACCTACCGGCCCATCATTCGGCACCTCCGGCGAGCTTGCCTTCGGCGACGAACGCCTCGAGCTCACCCGGATCGATCGAGGTCTTCTCGATCTTGTCGACGTGCGAGAAGTCGAGGTTCGGATTCTTGTTGCGGTACTCGCCCTCGACTTGCGGCGTGAAGCCACGGCCCGCGAGCTCGACCTCGTCACGCGACGCGTTCCCCGCGCCTTCGCCGCCGGGCTTGCTCGACAGCGTGACCTGCCGCTCGGTCAGGTTGGTCTTGTGGATCCAGCCGGTGACGGTTCCGGACACCCGATACCAGTCGCCCTTGGCCTCCTCGAACTTCAGCTGTGCGCCGCGGGACACATCTCCGGCGGCGGGCCCGATGAACCAGGTTCTTCATCACCTTGCGGTGAGGACCCGCACCGTGACGATCGAGCCGGCTCGGTGCGGCGACCGCGAGGCCCGGCGCGAACAGATGCTGCAGATCAGGAAGCGAGGTCTCATCGTCATTTCTCCTTCATGTGCCAGACGCCGTCCCGCCCATCCGCGGGCGGCTCGGTCTCGAAGTACGTGCAGCGCTTCGACATAGAGCTGCTCGGTGGATCGTCACCAAGCTCGGAAAACATCGCCTTGGCTTCGGTGAACTTACGGGCGCGGTAGAGGGCGAGGGCCTCCTCGAACTTGCGCGCGGTCGCGACCAGCGCCGGGTCCGCCTGGCCCTTGAGGTCGAGCACCTCGAACACGCGCACGGCCTTGTCCTTGCCCTTCACGGCCACCAGGTCGAGCTCGCGGACCTCGACGGCACCGCCTAGCTCCGCGAGCGTGGTCTCGCTGATCATGAGGTACGTGCCGTATGGCTTGTTCGCACCCTCGAGCCGGGCGGCGAGGTTCACCATGTCTCCCATCACCGTGTAGTTGTACTTGTGTTTCGGAGCCCATGTTGCCGACGATCGATCCGCCGGAGTTGACGCCGGCGCGTGCGTGAAGCGCGTGACCGAAGCGCGCTTGCCACCCGGCGCGGAGCTCGTCACATCGCTTGCGCATCGCGATCGCGCAGGACACGGGCGTGGAGCGCGTGCTGCTTGTCACGCAGTGGCGCGCCCCAGAACGCCATCACCGCATCCCCGATGTACTTGTCGACGATCCGCCGTGCGCGAGCACGAGATCAGGCCATCTCCGTCAGGTACTCGTTGAGCAGGGTGACGAGGTCCTGGCCGAGAGGTGCCTTCGCTGATCGTGGTGGCCGGCGAGATCGGAGAAGTACACGCTCACATCTCGCGCTCTTCACCCCACCTCGAGCGAGAGGTGCTCGGTGTTCGATCAGCTCGCGCACCAGCGCGCGGTGAGGTACCGGCCGAGCGCCTCCTGCACGAACCGACGGTTCTGGCGCTCCACGGCAGACAGGACGATCACGGTCACGAACGACGCGAGCGCGCTCGAGATCGCCGGCAGCGTCGCTACCGCGAGCCAGATCGGTGACTCGACAGCGCCCACCCGGCGATCGTGACGTACCCGCCGCTGATCACGACCGTCGCCAGCACCAGCGGGGAACGCCACGATCACGCGCTTGAACGCGCGCGACAGCGCCGTCATGGTGACTGCAGCGAGAAGGCACAGCAGGAGCGTGATGATCCCATCGACGGCGGGAGACGCGCGGTGGATGAACTTTCCCTCCTCGAGGTTATCGAGGACGTTCGCGTTGATCTCCGCAACCGAGCTGCGCCCTCGGACATCGGCGGCGGGAGGTCGCGCAGTCCGTGAGCCGTGGCCGCGACGATGACGTAGGCACCTTCAGCCTTCGTCCTTGATGATCGGCGGCTTGCCTTCATCGAGCAGAGCCTGCGAGCGGAGGATGTCGTACGCGCTGATCTTCGCCGGTAGCCCCGGCGGTGACGAACCGATCACGAAGCGGCTGCTGGCGTCGAGCTCGAACGTCTTGTCGCCGACGTGGAGCGTGTGACCTTCGAGAGAGAACTTTCGGTGGGATGCGCCACGAGGTACGACGCGAGCGGGAGCGATGGGAACAGGCGGCCGTCGTGCTTCGGCGAGCGGCGCGTGCTCGCATCACGCTGTCGATGTCGTTGGTCTGGTGAATGGCCGAGCCGTGCGGGGGCGAACGCCAGCACGCCGAGCGGCGATCGATGCCCTCGCGCTTGGCACGGGCCCGGTCCCGAGGGTGCCTCGCGCTCGGCGACCAGCGCTGCGACGTTGACCTCGGTCGCGAGCTCGGCCTCGGTGAGCTGGCGCATCGTGGGCGGCGGCTTGACAGGAGCTAATGGCTTGTCGGGTGTGACCGAGCCAGCCGCCGAACCTGCGGCGCACGGCGCCGGTTCAGGCTCGGGCTCGGGCTCGGCATCGGGTGCGAGCACATCGCCGGCGTTCTCCGACGCAGCAGCCGGTCCACATCGCGGTCAAGTCCGCCGCGCTCGTGAGCCCGCCGTACCACACGGTGAACGGACCCTTGCCGATCAGGAACGTGCGCGTGTTGAACGCCTGCAACTTGAGTGCGGCCGCGACGGCCTCGTCCTTGGTGGGAAACGTGCCGAGTTCGGCGGCCCAGGCGCCGGGCTTGCGCTCCTGGAGGATCGAGCTGGAGGTCAGGGGCGAGGCCGATCACCGTGTTGCCCGCTTCCACCGTGCAGCGCGGTGGCGAGCTCCTCGGCATCACCGACCGAGAACCGACCGCGCTCCTGGAACAACCAGTCGTAGGTGATCACGCGGGCGCCGGCGCGCTTGGCATAGGTGGCGATGTAGCCGAACAACGCGCGTGGCCAGGGCCAGCTGATCGAGAGGTTGTCCTCGACGTTCGTGATGTCCTTCTGCTCGGAGACCTTGATGAGGACGATGTCGGTCCGCGCCTGGCGATCCGCGGCGGCGCTTGGATCCGCAGATCGTAGCCTCCACAGCGCTCGCTGCGCCCGAGCGCCGAGGGTCGGAGCACCGCGAGCACGAGCCCGAGCAACCCCACAGAGAGCCCTGAGACCAGACCTGCGATCCAGGGCCGCGCCTTCGGTGACACGGTCGGAAACATCCCCGCGGCCAGGCTAACATGCGTGCTCGAGCGGTGTGGGCCCGGCGGCAGTCGACGCGCGGCGCAGTGGGGTTGTCGGAATCTATCGATTTACGTACGAGGTACGAGGACTGATGCTGGGAACGTTGCGCCGCGCTCGATGGACCGTGATGAGTCTCGCGTTGTTGCTGTGGACGGTAGAGTCCGCTGTCGCCGATCCGACGCCACCACCGTGGGTGGCCGGCGTCAGCGAGCAGCAGAAGACCACGGCACACGAGCGGCTCGAAGAAGGGAACGCGTTGTTCCTCGATCACAAGTACGCCGCAGCGCTGGGCGAGTACGAGCGGGCTGTTGCGGCCTGGGACCACCCGGCGATCCGCTTCAACATCGTCCGCTGCCTGATCCAGCTCGACAAGCCGGTCGAGGCCTTCGACAACCTGACGCTCGCCCTCAAGTACGGTGCGGCGCCTCTCGAGGACGCAGTGTTCGCCGAGGCCACCTCGTACCAGAAGCTCCTGGCGAACCAGATCGGCGAGCTCGAGGTGGTATGCGATCAGGCCGGCGTGGCGGTGACGCTCGATGGACGTTCACTCCTGACCTGCCCCGGAACGAAGCGGACGCGCATGGTGCCGGGGGAGCATCAACTGGTGGGCAGCAAGACCGGGTTCGCGACGCGAACGATCGGAGTCGTCGTCCTCGGTGGGAAGCAGCAGCGCCAGGCGGTGGAGCTGGACTCGCTGGCACGCACGGCGAGGATCACCCGCCGCTGGGGGACATGGATGCCGTGGACGGTGTTCGGCGGTGGCATCACGCTCACCGCGTTCGGCACGCTGGTCGAGCTCAAGGCGAGCTCGGACTTCGCGGCGTTCGATCAGCGGATCCAGCGTGACTGCGCCAAGGGGTGCGAACACGTGGACTTCGGGCCGCGCCAGACCGCTCAGCTCGAGAACCGGATCGGGATCGGCACCCTGGTGGTGGGCGTGGCGACGGTCGCCGCCGGCAGCGTGCTGATCTACCTCAATCGAGCGCGGACCACGTATCCGACGGAGATCGACGTGAGGCCGACGCAACACGGTGGCGTGTTCACCATCGCGGGGCAGTTCTGATGAGGTTCGCCTGGGTGCTCGTCATCGTGACGGGCTGCTTTCAATCCCACGAGGTGATCTGCGACGACGGCCGGATCTGTCCCGAACAGACGGTGTGTCTCCAGCTCGCAGCCTCGAACCAGCTGCTGTGTGCGCGTGAAGAGGACGTTGCCGCATGTGCGAGCTCCGCCGAGTTCGAGAGATGCACGCTGCCCGGCGAAGTTCCCGGCGCGTGTTACGGCGCGACCACGGGAGGTCTCGTGTGCCAGCCGAGCGGGTGTGGCAACGAGATCAAGGATCCAGGCGAAGCGTGCGACGACGGCAACATCGCGCTCGGTGATCGCTGCTCGCAGAACTGCTTGTCCAACGAGACGTGTGGCAACGGCATCGTCGATCCGGTGCGCTTGGTCGGGAGCACGCCGGTCCCCAACGAGGTGTGCGACGATTCGAACTCGCTCGGGCACGATGGGTGCACGAGCCGCTGCCAGCTCGAGGCGCCTCGCTGGCAGCGGATCACGATCTCGCCGGGGCCGACGCTGTCCCAGCACCGGATGACCTACGATCCGATCCGCCGGCATCTGGTGATGTTCGGGGGCGTCGATGACAACTCTCCCGTTCGTCCGCGCAGCGAGGTCTGGGAGTGGGACGGCGTGGCCTGGTCAGCCGTCGAGACGGTGCTGCATCCGGCGGCTCGGTACGAGCAGGCGTTCGCGTACGATGCCTCCTCCCACCAGATGATCGCGTTCGGCGGATCGACCGGGCTCCAGCCCACGGGCGATACCTGGACGTGGGATGGAGACTCCTGGACGGCGGCGTCGCCTGCCGGCGGTCCCACCGCCCGCAGCGGTTTTGGTACGGCCTATGACACACGCCGGAAACGCCTGGTGGTGTTCGGTGGCTACGAGGTGCAGCCTGCCGAGACGTGGACGTGGAGCGGCCAGCAATGGAAGCGTCTGACCACGCCCGCAGGTATGGAGACTTGCGGAGCCTCGCCGGTCATGGGCTATGACCCCGGCCGGGACCGTGTGGTGCTCGCGGGGGGAGGCGTTGGTACCAACGCGGTGCAACGAACCTGGGAGCTCGATGGTGATACGTGGAGTGAGATCCCAACCTCCACGCCACAAGATCTCACGGGTGCCGCGTTCGCGTACGACCGGATCGGCAAGCGGATGCTGGCATATGGAGGCGGCACGCCGCAGACCACAGACGCCCCGGTCGCCAGGACATTGGCGTGGGATGGTCAGCAGTGGATCGACCTTCAAAGATCCGCACCAGGGCCGCTCCGACGGGCGGCGATCGCCAGTGATCCGGTGCGCGGGCAGCTCGTGATGCATGGCGGTGTGACCTCGGCATGCTCTGGCTCGTGTCAGGTCAGCCACGAGACCTGGATCTGGGATGGCACCGACTGGTCGCGCCCGGCGCTCGCCGTGGATCCGGGAAAGCGATCACGCATCGCCTCGGCCTACGATCCGGATCGCGGAACGCTCGTGATGTTCGGGGGCATGGGCGAGGTCGCCAATACTCCACTCGGCGACACCTGGGAGCTGACGGATGGTCACTGGACCCAGGTGGCGACCAGCGGTCCGGCGCCACGCGTGGATGCCTCGCTCGCCTACGACGCGGTGAACAAGCGGATGGTCCTGTTCGGCGGACGGGGCTTCACGAGCACACCGCTACCCAGTGAGACCTGGCTGTGGGACGGCAAGACGTGGTCGCTCGCGGCACCCAGCCCTGCCACGCCCGCTCCCCGCTCCTCTTCAAGCATGGCCTACGATGCGTCACGCTCGCGCGTGGTGCTGTTCGGTGGTGGCACGCAGCTCGACGATACGTGGGAGTGGGATGGAGCGGGTTGGCTCCAGCTGCATCCTTTGCACGTGCCGCCGGGGCGCAAGCGCCATGTGCTCGCCTATGATCCGGCGGCGCAGAGGGTCGTGTTGTTCGGTGGGTTCGCGCTGATCGGCAACATCACGCAACCCGTCAACGATACGTGGACCTGGGACGGTGTCGATTGGACGCCGATGTCCCCATCGGCCGTGGCACCTCGGCTCGAAGGTGCGATCGGGTGGAATCCAGCGCGCCGCCGATTGACACTGATCGGCGGCTTTCCGAGCTCGCTGGGCGCGGTGGGGTTTGACGACAGCTGGGAGTGGGATGGAGCCACGTGGACGCAGGTGTTCGCGAGCACCGTTCCGGCCGCGCGCGGCTCGCACATTGCGTTCCCGGCACCCGACGGGAGCGGCGTGATGGTGTACGGCGGGAGCGTGGCCGCGACCACGGCTCTTGTCATCGCGGATTTCGGTGATCTCTGGCGGCTGAGCTATGCGGGGGCCCAGCCGTACGAGCGGTGTGCGGCCGGGATCGATCGCGACGGTGACCTGCTCGCGGGCTGCAGCGATCCGGACTGCGCCTACCGTTGCGCACCGTTCTGCATCGCGACGGAGGTCGGCACCGCGGCGTGTATGGCCGCGGGCCCGCGCTGCGGCGACGGCCTGTGCGATTCGCCGCGCGAGTCGTGCCGGCTGTGCCCGGGGGATTGCGGAGCGTGCGTGGGTGACTGCGGCGATGGCTTCTGCGATCCGGGCGAAGTGTGCCTCGGCGACTGCCCATGACCGATGATCCGAACGGCCCACCCACGGGCACGCAGCTCGGCTTCTTGCCAACGCGCACTCCTGCAGTCGTCGGCACCACCGCGCCCGCATCGCGCAACGACTACGCGTCGGAGGCCGACTTGGCTCCGCCGGAGACGTCGGCCAGCGCGCTCGCTCCGGGCACCAAGATCCGCCACTACGAGCTGATCCGCGAGCTCGGCCGCGGCGGGATGGGCGTGGTCTATGCCGCGCGCGATCTCAAGCTCGGCCGCCGCGTCGCGATGAAGTTCCTGCGTCAGATCGATCCCGAGGTCGTCGATCGGTTCGTGATCGAAGCGCGTGCCACCGCGCGCTGCAATCACGACAACATCGTGATCATCCACGAGGTCGACGAGTACGAGGGCGCGCCGTACATGGTCCTCGAGTATCTCGAGGGCAAGTCCCTCCGCGACCTGATGGGGCCGTTCGGCGCCGGGATCCCGATGACCGCGTCGCGGGTGATCGAGCTGATGGTCTCGGTCGCCCGGGCGCTCGTTCACGCCCACTCGCTCGGGATCGTCCATCGTGATCTCAAGCCGGAGAACGTGCTGGTGACCAGCGGCGGGACCGTCAAGGTCCTCGACTTCGGGATCGCGAAAGCGCTGGCAGGGCAGGCTCGAGGCGAGCTCGGCAGGTCCTCGTACCCGGTGCTCTCGACGGATTCGAGCCCCACGCTCACGCTCGCCGGCGCGATGGTCGGCACGTTGCCGTACATGTCTCCCGAGCAGCTGGGACTCGAAGACATCGATGGTCGCTCGGACCTGTTCTCCGTCGGCGTGATCATGTTCGAGATGCTGCTCGGCGCGCACCCGATCGAGCCCCTCAGCAGGGAAGCGCTGTTCGCCAACCTGGCCTCGAGCGAGCCCATGCCGTCGGCGCGCGTGGTGCTCCCATCGATTCCCGCTGCGCTCGCCGACGTGATCGACCACTGTCTGCAGAAGCGCAAGGCGGATCGGATCCACAGCGCCGAGATCCTCGTCGAGCGTCTCGAGGCACTCCTCCCCAACCGGAGTGGTCGGAGGCTGGCCGAGGGTGAGAGTCCGTTCCCCGGGCTGACCGCCTTTCAGGAGAGTGATGCCGATCGCTTCTTCGGGCGCAGCCAGGAGGTCGGTCGCATGCTCGCGAAGCTCCGGGAGCTCCCGCTGACCGGGATCATCGGGCCCTCTGGTGTCGGCAAGTCCTCGTTCGTTCGCGCCGGTGTGGGCCCGGCGCTCAAGGCCTCCGGGGAGCTGTGGGACATCATCACGCTCCGGCCCGGCCGCCACCCACTCGCCGCGCTCGCAAACGTCGTCGAGAGGTGGGGCCCGGGGTTGCTCGGGAGCTCCGAGCACGTGGGCGTGATCGAACGGCTGCGTCACGAGCCCGGATACCTCGGCTCCCTGCTCCGCAGCCGCGCACGGACGTCCGGTAGCCACATCCCGCTGTTCGTCGATCAGTTCGAAGAGCTGTACACGTTGGTCCCGGATCTTGAAGAACGTCGGGCGTTCACCGCGGCGCTGGCGGCGGTCGCGGACGATACCGGGGCACCCCTTCGCGTGGTGGTGTCGATGCGCTCCGACTTCCTCGATCGAGTCTCGGAGGACGCTGCGTTCGCCGAACATCTCTCACGTGGCCTGGTGTTCCTCGCACCGCCGGATCGTGAAGGCCTCGCCGAGGCGCTCCAGGCGCCGGTGGAGATGGTGGGGTACGAATTCGAGGCGCCCGCGATCGTCGACGACATGCTGAGCTCGCTGGCGCGCGCCCCCGGTGCGCTTCCGCTGTTGCAGTTCGCTGCGAGCAAGCTGTGGGAGGCACGCGATCGCGAGCGTCATCTGCTGACCACGGCCAGCTACGAGGCGATCGGCGGGATCAGCGGAGCCCTCGCGACCCACGCCGATGACGTGGTCGCCGCGATGAACGCCAACGCGCGCCGCATCACCCAGCGCGTGTTGCGACACCTCGTGACGCCGGAGCGTACCCGGGCGGTCGTCGAGCTCGCGGATCTATTGCAACTCGACGATCAAGCCGACGAGGTCAGTCGTGCGATCGATCAGCTGGTCGCAGCGCGTTTGCTCGTGGTTCACGACGGCGGCGATGCCACCGGCGGCACGGTCGAGATCGTGCACGAGTCGCTGATCGAACGCTGGCCCACGCTCCGGCGCTGGCTGGACGAAGACCACGACGAGGCGACGTTTCTCGCCGAGGTCGGCGCCGCCGCGAAGCAGTGGGATGCCCGCGGCCGGCAGCCCGGACTGCTGTGGCGTGGGGCCGCGATGGAGGAGGCGCGCCGATGGTACGTGCAACGCCCGCGGAGGCTCGCGCCTCGCGAGCAGGCCTTCATCGATGCCGTGCTGGCACTCGCGCGCCGCGGGCGGTCCCTGCGGGGGATCGCACTGTCGCTCTCGATCGTCATTCTCGTCGGGATCGCGGGCGGCGCGATGGTCGCTTACCTGCGCGTGAGGAACGCCGAGCACCTTGCACAGCAGAACGCCGAGGACAAGCAGCTCGAGACCACGCGCGCGCTCGATGCGCTCGAGCAGATGCGCGAGAAGGAGCGTGAACGGCAAGCGGCGGCGGACCGACGGGCACGCGCCGAGGCTGCGACCGTCTCGGCGCACGACGAGGTCAAGGCGAAGGACGCCGAGGTCAAGGCGAAGGACGCCGATCTCGTGCTCACTCGCGAGCAGCTCGAGGCTCAGAACGCCAAGCTCCAGATCTTGGTCGTCGAGACGAAGGCTGCACGGGAGAAGGCCGAGCAGGCGTCGCAGAGGGCGATCGAGGCGGCGGCAGCTCAGAAGCAGATCTCCGCGCAGCTCGAGCAGGCACTCGAAGTGAAGCGCGCGATCATCGCCAAGCTCGAAGAGGAGAAGCGGAAGTTGTCGACCCAGCTCAAGGAGTGAGGCCGCAGCGCGTGGGGCCACCCGTGTAGGATGCGGGTGAATGTCACGCTCATCGTTGGCGCTCTTCGCGGGTCTCGCCTTTGTTGCGGGATGTCCCCAGCGTCGGCTCGCAGGCCCCGAGGTCGTCCCGCCCAAGCCGGTGCCGCCCGTCCACACCGACGGCGCCGCCGAGCCAGCGACACCAGGCCTGCGCTTGCCGAAGGACTTCGTGCCCACGGGGTACGCCGCGCGCCTCGACATCGATCCGGCGAAGGCCGGGTTCGATGGCTCGATCGCGATCACCGGCACGGTGGCGCGACCGACGTCGGTGATCTGGCTGCACGGGTATCACCTCGCCGTGCGCCAGGCGACCGCCACGATGGCGAGCTCCGAGATCTCGATCACGGTGACGCCGCGGGGAACGGATCTTCTCGAGCTCCGCGCGGCCGCGCCGCTCGCCCCCGGCGAGTGGACGTTGATGATCGACTATGCCGGCGAGCTCGATCTCTCCAACACTGCGGGTGCGTTCAAGCAGACGGTGGACGGCGCCTCGTACATCTACACGCAGCTCGAGGCGATCTACGCGCGCCGCGTGTTCCCGTGCGTGGACGAGCCAGACAACAAGGTGCCGTGGAAGCTCACGCTCGACGTGCCGGGCAAGCTGGTGGCGGTCTCGAACACACCGATCACGAGCGAGGCACCGCTCGCGGGTGGCAAGCGTCGCGTCGAGTTCGCGCAGACCAAGCCGTTGCCGAGCTACCTCGTCGCGTTCGGGGTGGGGCCGTTCGAGATCGTCGACGCGGGCAAGACGAAGCGCGGGATCCCGGTCCGGGTGCTCACCCTCGCCAAGCGAGCGGCTGACGGCGCCTACGCGGCCCGGACCGCGGCGAAGCTCGTCGAGATCACCGAGGACTGGTTCGGCATCCCTTACCCGTACGAGAAGCTCGATCTCCTGACCATCCCGCTGACCGTGGGGTTCGGTGCGATGGAGAATGCAGGCCTCATCACGTTCGTCGAGAGCTTGATCCTCATCGATCCGGAAGTCTGGATCGAAGGCGCGGCAGCACCGGTGGATCTCGGTCGCGTCGCACGAGATCGCGCACCAATGGTTCGGCGATCTGGTCACGATGGCCTACTGGGATGACATCTGGCTCAACGAGGGCTTCGCGAACTGGATGGAGACCAAGACCTCCTCCACCTTCGATCCATCGCTCCACGACGAATACGAGGCGCTCGATCAACGCAACGGCGCCCTCAACGCCGACAGCCTCGTCACGGCGCGGCAGATCCGGCAGCCCATCCTGGTCACCGATGACATCCTCAATGCATTCGACGGCATCACGTATGACAAGGGCGCCTCGGTGCTCCGGATGTTCGAGCGCTACGTCGGTGCAGACGTGTTCCAGCGCGGCGTCCGCGAGCACCTGGCCGCGAAGGCGCATGGCAACGCCACCTCCGGAGACTTCGTGGCGACGATCAGCAAGGTCTCCGGCAAGGACGTCACGGCCGCGTTCGCGACGTTCCTCGATCAGGCAGGTGCGCCCGAGATCGTGGTGGGACAGACCTGCACCGGCACCCCGGCCGTGACCCTCGAGCAGCACCGCTATCTCCCTGCGGGCGCGAGCGCGGCGACGGCGACGCAGCCCTGGCTCCTGCCGGTCTGTGTGGTCTACGAGAACAAGGGCAAGCGCGCCGAGGCGTGCACGCTTCTCGGCGAGGCAACCGGCAAGCTCACGATCAACCAGAGCGCGTGTCCGCGCTGGGTGATGCCCAACGCGAACGCCACCGGCTACTACCGTGTCGCCTACACGGCTGCGCAGCTGACGTCGCTGCGCGACGAGGCGTGGCCCGAGTTGACCTGGAACGAGCGCCGCGCGATCTTCAACGAGGTCGCTGTTGCTGCGGGGCAGGGCAAGGTCCCGCTGATGCTCGCGCTGTCGTTCGTGCCCAAGCTCCTGGTCGGCAATGATCGGTTCACGCTCGGGGCGGCACTCGGGCTCCCCACCGGGTTCAACCGCTGGGTGCCAGCAGACCTCCAGCCGAAGTACGAGTTCTGGCTGCGGTCGACGTTCGGACCGGGTGCGCTCGCTGCCGGGCTCTCGCCGAAGGATACGGACTCGCTCGATGTGGAGGAGACCCGCAACGACCTGGTCGACGCCGTGGCGTGGACGGCGCGCGAACCGAAGCTCGTCGAGCAGGCGGTAGCGCTCGCGGACGGGTGGCGCGACCTTCCTCAAGCGGTGCGAGGGCTCGTGTTGACGATCGCCGTCGACGCGAAGCCCGAGCTGTTCGCGAAGATCTTGAGGGACGTACGCACCGAACCCGATCGTGTGCGGCGAGGCGAGATGTTCGGCGCGATCGCGCAGACCCGCGATGTGAAGCGTCAGGCCGCGGCCCTCGCGCTCATCCTGGACCCCACCCTGGATGTTCGCGAGACCATCAACATGATCTGGTCCGGGTCCGAGGAGGACAACTCCGCCGTGGCGCGCCGGTTCTTCAAGGACCACAAGGCCGAGATCCTCGCGCGCCTGCCGCAGGCCGGGTCCACGAATCCCGTGGCCAACTATGCAGACCTGTTCACGGGGACCTGCCAGGCCGCGCAACGCGACGAGGTCATCGCCTATGTGCGGAAGGAGTTCTCGCAGCTGCCAGGCGGCGTGCGCGTGGTCGACCAGGCGATCGAGGAGATGAACCAGTGCATCGCGATGCGCGCGGTGATCGAGCCCGAGCTCCGTGGTTGGCTGACGGGGGTGAAGATTCCCAAGCCCGGCAAGACCGGCGACAAGCCCGAGACCAAGACCAAGGGCAAGGGCAAGGG
The DNA here is from genome assembly GCA_016720595.1 of Myxococcales bacterium. Taxonomy (GTDB): domain Bacteria; phylum Myxococcota_A; class Polyangia; order Haliangiales; family Haliangiaceae; genus JABFXX01. Next base: position 18,213 of record JADKKI010000017.1, on the reverse strand, counting down.
CAAGGGCAAGGGCGACGGCAAGGGGAAGGGCGAGGGCAAGGGCCCCGGCAAGAAGGCCGGGAAGTCCCGGAACAACTGAGGCGGAGGATGCTCTCGACGAGTGGCGCGCCGGGCGCTCCGTCGAAGCTGTTCGACCGCGGGTAGTTACGTCGCATGTAACCTGCGGTGGGCTCCCAGGCACTGTGTGTTCGACGGTCGAAGTTCGGCCGCGAGAGGACCGCTATGCCACGCCTGGCTCATGGGATCCGTTTGTTCGCAGTGCTCGCCGCGATCGTCGCCAGCACGAGGCCCGTCCACGCGCAGCCCGCGGGGAACCTTCCGATCGATACGTTCCGGCCCGCGATCGACTCGCGCGGCTATCTGACGATCAATGCGTCGCAGCCGCTCGGGCACAAGGAGCTGTCGTTCGGGCTCGGCTCGCTGTCGTGGGGGCATCGCCTGCTCGCGTTCGAGAACGGCGTGGCCACGTACTCGGTCGACAACGTGATCACCGCGACGTTGATCGCGGCGTTCGGCCTCAAGGCCGGGCCTCTCGAGCTCGAGCTCGGCGCCTCGCTACCGCTGGCGATCCTCTCGGGGGATCGCGGCCCCGACAACCTCGGTGTCGCGAGCGATCCCAACGATGACGTTCGTTACAAGGTCGACGGCCAGGGCCTCGGCAATGCCGGCATCCACCTGAAGACCCGCTTCCTCAAGACCAGCCGTCCACCCCACGTGGGCCTCGGCCTGATCGCGAGCCTGTACCTACCCACCGCGACCAAGGATCGCTTCCTCGGCGAGGCGAAGCTGACCCCGCAGCTGATGGGCATCCTCGACAAGGAGTTCGGTCGGCGCGGCCGGCTGCGGATCGCGCTCAACGCCGGCATCCGGGTGAGGTCGACCAGCTCGTTCACCGATCTCGGCGCCGGCGGCGCGATGCCGACCAACGGAACGATCACCGCATCGGCCGAGCTCCCGGTGGGGCTGGGGATCGCGTATGCGATCTCGCCGCAGAAGTTCGATGTGGTCGGCGAGGTGTTCGGCGCGGTGCCGCTCGGCTCTCACGAGAACTACCAGCCCGCCGAGGCGATCGGTGGCATCAAGCTGTACCTCGCACGCAACTCGTTCCTCTCCCTCGGCGGAGGGCGCGGGCTGATGCCCTCGAAGGGCGGCAACCCGGATGTCCGCGCGTTCATCGGCATCGTGTTCGAGCCGAGCCTCGGCGACAAGGATGGCGACGGGCTCAAGGACGATGTGGACAAGTGCCCGCTCGAGCCCGAGGACTTCGATGCGTTCGAGGACGAGGATGGCTGCCCCGAGCCCGACAACGATCGCGATCAGATCCTCGACGAGGACGACAAGTGCCCCAACATCCCTGAGAACCGCGATGGGTTCCAGGACGAGGATGGTTGCCCTGACGATCACGTCAACGATCGCGATGGCGATCGGATCAACGACAACGTCGACAAGTGCCCTGACGATCCCGAGGACTACGATTCGTTCGAGGACGAGGACGGCTGCCCCGATCCGGACAACGACCACGACAAGATCCTCGATGTCGACGATCTCTGCCCGAACGATCCCGAGGACTACGACGGGTTCGAGGACGAGGACGGCTGCCCCGATCTGGACAACGACAAGGACCGCATCCTCGACAAGGACGACAAGTGCCCGAACGAGCCCGAGACCTACAACAACGTCGATGATCAGGACGGCTGCCCGGACCGCGGGATCACGGAGCTCACCGGCAGCGTCATCGTCACGCTCGATCCGATCCAGTTCGAGTTCAACCGGGCCGTGATCAAGCCCGCCAGCTATCCGGTGCTCGATGCGGTGATCGCGACGATGAACGGCAACCCCGACATCGCGTTGATCGAGGTCCAGGGTCACACCGACGAGCGCGGCGACGATGCGTACAACCTCGAGCTGTCCGACAAGCGCGCCGCCGCGGTGGTGGCGTACCTGACCACGCACGGGACCAAGCTCGAGCCGAACAAGCCGGTGGCGGAGAGCCGGTTGACCTCGCAGGGCTACGGCGAGACCCAGCCGGTCGACAAGCGCCACAACGAGGCGGCGTGGGCGCTCAACCGTCGGGTGGCATTCGTCATCCTCAAGCGCGACACGGACTGAGCTAAGATGGCCGCCTCATGCGGCTCGCCACGATGGTGACGGTCACCGTCACCTTGCTCACCCACACCGCTTCGGCGTCGCCGAAGGCGGAGGTCGTCCCGGCCGCCTCGTTCGAGGAGCCGAAGGCGCTCGAGGCGTTTCGCACCGCGCTCGCGGCGCAGCAGGCGGGAAACGCGGCGCACCCGCTGCGGATCTCGTACTTCGGCGATTCGCTGACCGCCGACGATCAGATCACCCACGCGCTGCGCGAGAAGCTCGATGCCTTGCTCGGCGACGGAGGCCCGGGCTTCGTGTGGGCGGTCCCGCCGCACCCGTACTGCCAGCACCGTGCGATCGCCCGCATGAGCAGCGGCACCTGGCGCGTGCACGGCGTGTCCACCGTGCAGCCCACCGATCACTTGCTGGGCCTGGGCGGGAGCGCGGAGACCGACGGCGGCGGCTCGATCCGGCTGGTCGCGAAGGCCAACGTCACCAGCATCGATCTCCACTATCTCGCGCAGCCGCGCGGCGGCGAGCTCGCGGTGTTCGCCGACGGTAAAGAGGTCGCGACCGTCCAGACCGCCGCCGAGAAGAAGCAGGCTGCGTTCGCCCAGCTCGCGATCCCCGACGGCGCGCGCAAGTTCGAGCTCCGTGCGAGCGGCAAGGTCCGGCTGTTCGGCGCCTCCCTCGAGAACGCGAAGGGCGCGGTGGTCGACAACCTCGGCGTGGTCAACGCCACGGCGAAGCAGCTCGCGAACCACAACCTGCCGGAGCACTGGCAGAAGCAGCTCGCGCACCGCGGCTCCGATCTCGTCGTGATCATGCTCGGCACCAACGAAGCCGAGTGGCTGCCGGCGCGGGGCAGTGCGATGGCAGAGCACGAGAAGCTGTTCGGCGATCTGCTGACCAGCGTGCGCACCGCCAACCCGAACGCCTCGTGCCTCGTGGTCTCGCCGCTCGATCAGCTCGACTACCGGGTCGAAGCGATGCCGCCGCGTGACTCGATCCCGGCGATGGTGGCCGCTCAGCACCGCGCGGCGACGGCGGCCGGCTGTGCGTTCTGGGACACCTACGCGTGGATGGGCGGCAAGGGCGCCTCGCGCAGCTGGTACAAGCGCGGGCTCGTGGTGAAGGACTACCAGCACCCGACGACGAACGGCGCGAACCGGATCGCGAGCGCGCTGTACGCCGGCCTCGTCGGCCGCTGGGGGATGAGCGCCCAATCGCGCCGCCAACAGCCCGTGATCTCGCGGGGTTGGTGACGAAACGCAACCCGGTCGATGGTCGCGTGAGGTTTCGCCAGAAGTCGCCGTCCTTGACCTTGGATGGTTGGAACTCGGGCAGCAGCCGGTCTGTGGATGGCGGCGTCCTCTGCCGCGATGGTGAGTGTAGCGCTGCACCACGATCAGCTCGCGATGATCGCGATCGTGGCAGGGCTCCTGGCTCGTCAGGTCGTCTGCACGACGACGGTTCCATGGCGGGCATCCGCCGCGCTGATCTCGGGCTTCGATGCCTTCGGGCTGGTCGCTTTGGCGCTCGTGTTGGCGTGCGACGCGCGGTCCGGCGATGTCTCCCAGATCGCTAGCGGCTGCGGGATCGCGTTTTCGCTGTGCGCGCGCGAGTACGCGACCCTCGTCGAACGTCACATCCACGCCGCTGCGCACTGGCCCCCGCGGCCTCACCGGCGGAGTGGCCTCGTGGTGCATGCCGGGCTGCTCTCGTACTTGCTCCTCGGTCGGCCGCAGCCCGTGCTCGCCATGTTGGCGGTCGGCTGCCTGCTCTGGGCCGCGTGCATCTCGGTCGCGGCCGCGTGGACGATCGCGCGGCGTGAGCGGGATCGAGTGATCCCTGAATCACGCCAGCGGTTGCACGGTGCTCGTCGCTGGCGTCGTCTCGGCGATGGTGTCTCGGCGGCGAACGATCCGGCGTTCTGGGGGCAGATCGTCGCTCGCCCGCTCGCCCGCCTGACCCTGCAAGCCCTCGCAGAGCAACCGTGGCTCACCCCGAATCGGATCACCGCGGTGTCGGTGGCCTGCTGCTTCGGCGCCGCGATCGCGATGCTCGTCCCGGATAGCACCGCGCTGACAATCCTCACGCTGGCGCTACTCGGAATCCGCAGCGTGCTCGATTCGCTTGACGGGCAGCTCGCCCGCTATCGCGCTTGCGGCTCGCACTTCGGCTCGTATGTCGACAAGGTCACCGACGTGTTTTGCTGGGGCGCTCTCTATGGCGCACTCGGCCTGCGAGCCCACGCCGCGGATCCGACGACGACCATGGCCCTGTTGCCGATGTTCTCCGGTGTCTGGCTCGTCCTCTCGGGGACGGCGCTCTGGCTCGCGAGGGCGGTGTCCGCTGATCCGCACAGATCGGGCCCGACCGGATCCCGATCACCCCTCGGGTTCGCCGCTTGGGCCCGGAACCTGTGGCGCGTCGTGTTGTTCGAAGAGCCTGACTTCTATCTGTGGATCGGGCTCGCGCTGGCAACGTCGCGCTACGACGTGTTCGTTCCGCTGATCGCGTGCGGGCATGTCGCGCGGGGCCTGCTGCTCGCGATCAGCCGCGCCGGTAGCGTGTTCTCTACCGGGAATCAGTCACCACAGGAGATCTCCACATGACCACGGCGATCATCCTGGCGGGCGGCGCTGGGGTCCGGTTTGGTAGTTCGCTGCCCAAGCAGATGCTCGAGATCCTCGGGCGTCCGGTCCTGGCGTTCACTCTCGACGCCTTCCATCGAGCGACCGCGATCAGAGAGGTGATCGTCGTTTGTCACGCCGACTATCTCGTCGAGGTCGAACAGCTCTGCGCGCGTGAGAACTTCTTTCGCGTCGTCGCCGTGGTGCCTGGCGGAGTCACGCGACAGGCGTCGTCGTACGCCGGCATCCTCGAAGCCAACCAGCGAGGCGCACGGGAGCTTCTGATCCACGACGCGGCCCGTCCGCTGATCTCACCAGACGTCATCGACGAGGCCGTGCGTCGGCTCGATGAGACCGGCGTGGTCGACGTGTGCTCCAAGACCACCGACACGATCGTGCGTTCTCAGGATGGGGTGGTCGCGGACATTCCCGAGCGCGCGCACCTGTACAACGGGCAGACGCCCCAGGGGTTCACGATAGAGATCGCGCTGGCCGCGCATGCCAAGGCCGTGGCTGATGGAGTCACGAACGCGACGGATGATGTCCAGCTCGCGTTGCGCATTGGTCACCGCGCCGTGATCGTCGAGGGCGGGCCGCACAACATCAAGATCACGCACCCCTCCGATCTCGAGATCGCGCGCCTTCTTCTCGAGCGCAAGCTTGGTCGGTCGAAGGTGGTGCGGCTCACTCGACCGTTCTCGTTCGACGAGCGAGAGGTCCTCCGGACACCCGATCTCACACGGGTCGCTGTTCGGCCGCTCCTCGGTTCGATCTGCGCAGCGGACCTTCGCTACTACTCCGGGCACCGTTCGGCAGATGCGTTGCGGCGCAAGCTGCCGATGGCGCTGCTTCACGAAGGTGTCGGCGAGATCGTGTTCTCGCCGGTCCCAGAACTGACAGTTGGTACGCGCGTCGTCATCGTCCCGAACCTCAAGCGGTGTGAGGATCCGAGCTGCGCTGCCTGTAGCGATCCCCGGATCGGCGAGAACTACTGTCCGAGCAACGCCTTCCTGTCGAGTGGCGAGGACGGACTGATGCAATCGCTCCTGGAGCTCGACGCCCACAACGTGATCGCCATTCCCGAATCCGTGCCGAACGAGCTCGCGGTCATGACGGAGTTGCTGTCGATCGGGGTGGGGGCGATCCGCCGCCTATTTGTCGGTGGTGCGGCGTGCGTGGTTGGTCCCGGTCCGGTCGGCTACGCGACCCAGATCGTCGCCTCGGAGCTCTTGCGCGCCGAGGTCCCGCTGATCGGTCACGGTGAGCGGAGCCCCGAAGTCGATCTCTACTTCGAAGCGGCGGGCGGCAAAGGAGCTGAGGCGGCGATCGGCAGCATCATTGCCGCGGCGCGCCCGGGGGCGACGATCGTGCTCCTCGGGGTGAGCGAGTACGACGTCCCCATCAACACGCGCCTGATCCTCGAGAAGGGTCTGCACCTCCTCGGGTGCTCGCGATCCACTCCTGATGACCATCGGACGGCGCTGGACCTGATGCGCCGTCCTCACGTCGCGACCAAGGTCAAGAAGCTCGCCATCGCCGAACAGTTCAAGTTGAGTCGCGTCCGCGAGGCCTTCGACTTCGCGCTCGCACGCAGCCAATGGGGCAAGGTCTTGATCGACCTCACCGCATGATGCCGCGTGCCGCCACCGCGCTGATCACCCTACTCGGACTGGCGGGGTCCGGATCGGCCGAACCGACTCGCGACCTTCACGCAGGCGTCAATCTGCGCACGGCGCTTGGTGCGCATCCGGTTCGGCTGGAATTTGGAGGGCGCTGGCATCAGTTCGAGACCGTCCTCGTCCTCGATCCGAACTCGTCTCGCGACGGGGAAACGGACATCGACGTCGTCGGCATGTGGTGGTTTCGCGACGGTGCCTGGGCAGTCCTTGCGGGATGGCGAAACACGGCCTTCAACCTGCTAGGGGAGAACCGCTGGCACGAGAACGCACTCGTGGGCCTCAACGCGCGTCTTCCAAAGCTGGGCCCGTGCTGGCTGCGCACGAATGTCGGTCTCGAGCTCGCCGTGGACGTCCTCCGCCATGGAAGCGACACTCCGAACGAGTGGATCTCGTTTGCTTCGGACCGCCACTTCAGCGATCTCGTTCATCTGTCCCTGTTCGCTCGCATCGAGTTCGCGAGCACTTTGTGACCCGAAGCCTGCTGGTCCCGCTCACGCTCCTCAGCACAGCTTGTGCTCGGGAACCGGTGATTGTTGTTTGCCTCAACGCGAACTGCGTACCGCCGGCCGATGTCGCTCGCGACGACACCATGGAAGCCTTGCGAGAGTCCCTCGCGCTTCAATGGCACGGCCGCGCGGCGTTCGATGGCATGGAGATCGATACCGTGTGGGACGCGTCGACCCCACGCTGCGCGTTCTCATATCTGTTCGACACGCTGTCGACGGCGGTCGACGCTCATGACGCTGCCGCGGAGATCGCCGCCTACCTCCGTCGCGCCGACGACCTCAATCGCTTCTACCTCAAGATCCAGGGCAAGTTTCGCGTAGCGCCTGATGGTCGCGATCCAACTCAGGCTGAGCTCGAGGCCCATTGCGATTGCGATCTCGAGCTCGCAGCGATCGTCGAGGCTGCAGCCGTTGAAGTAGGCCGGCCGTCGACGGTGATCTTCGGTGAGGAACCCAAATTCCTCGCAGCGCTCGTGCAGCGGCCGGGCTGGCCGATCGAGCCACCCGACGATGCGCACCGTCGCGAGCTGATGTTCAAGATCCGTGAGACCCCGATCGGTCAGGCACGGGCGACCGCGATCGCGATCGAGGCCGATGCGCTCACCGGTCGTGACTACGCAAGTGTTGCCGAGCTCGCTGACCGCGGCATCATCGTCCAGCTCTGGGCGCGCCATCTCACGGTGCCCGTGATGGACGCGATCGACGCCATCCAGCCGACGATCTTCGATACCAACGATGTCCTGTCGGCACGTCTCTGGGTCGGGCCAGCCGCTGAGGGCGACTGATGTGGCGAGCCGCAGCACTCCTCCTGCTGACGATCGCGACAGCTTGCGAACGTCCACGCGCTTACGTGATCTGCCACAACTCCAATTGTGTGCGCAGCGATCCATTTCTCGATGACACGGTCGGCGCGCTCCACGAATCCCTCGCACTGCGCTGGAACGGTCAGCCCTTGATCGATGGCATCGAGGTGGACACGGTCTGGGATGCAGTCGGCTCCCGGTGCGCGTTCGCTCACGATCCGGAGCTGGCAACGACGAGCGTCTCGGGAATCGAGGCGGCAGAGGAGGTCGCTCGACACCTCGTCGAGACCGCGTCCCTCGTCGGCGATCGGCGCTTCTATCTCAAGCTCGATATCAAAGGCTACTCTGGACCCTCGGGAGAGCCACTGACGGCGGCCGAGGCGATCGGTCAGGTCGACTGCGCACTCGACATGTTCGAGACCGCAGCGGCCGCCGCGAGGACAGTCGATCGTAAGCTCACGGTGCTGTTCAACACGGACGATCCGGCGCTGGTCCAGCTGCTTGTCGAACGTCCTGCCTATCCGGGGAAGCGAGCGGGGGACGCGATCCAGACCGGGCTGATCCTCCCACTCCACGTACGCCCACCCTCTGGTCTCGTCCCGGATGTGGTGTCGATCGCCGCAAAGGACGTCAGGCCGGAGCAGGGCGCGGAGCTCGCCGAGCTTCGCGCACGTGGGATCGATGTCATGCTGTGGATGCTCGACGCTGACATCTCCGTCCTCGACGCGATCCAGGAGGTCGAGCCGCGCTTCGTCGCCACGAATGAGGCTGTTGTCCTGCGCGAGTGGCTCGGCCCCCCTCCCGAGATGTAGGTACGCCGGCATCGTCGGCCGCTGACGGCCTGCGCCCGCTACCGAGTCTGCTCAGGCGTCAGCCCGTCACAGAACGTCCGGACCTTGCCCCAGCGGGTGGGCTGCTCGCCGTCCTTCCCCTTCTCGGGGCTGAACGCGATCATGCAGATCGTCTTCATCGTCTGGTAGCAAGACGTCTTGCACGCCTGCAGCGTGATGCCGTTGGACGAGTTGATGGCACCATTCTCGCGGCAGCTCTTGTCGCAGTCCGCGTCGAGCGTCTTGGCGCCGTCCTTGTCGAGCCTGCCCATGTTGCAGTACTTGGGGGTGAAGTTGTGGTCGAGCGGCGCGAGGAGCTTGCACGCAGCCCAGCCACCGACGACGCGCGAGCCCTTGTCCGGATCGTCCTTGTTATCCGGGTGGAGTGGATTGCAGACATCCTTGCCCATCGCCGCTTCCCACTGCTTGAGCTCCTTGATCAGGTCGTCGAGGGACTTGATCGCCTTCTCCTTGCCGACCAGGTAGTTCGCGATCTCGAGAGCGTAGTCAGCGGGGATTCCAAACAGGTCCGCGATCTTCGCCGCGATCCACGCGACGCCGTTGACGACCTTGAACCAGGTCATGTCCTTGGTCTTCTCGAGCTGCACGATCATCCCGTGCAAGCCCGGGCGGATCTTGCAGTAGTTCTTCTGCGTGACCAGCTTCGGTGGCACTGGTTCGCCGCAGCTGGCGGATGCTTCGGGGTCGGGGTCATCGACGGCAAAGCACATCACGGGATCCTGCTCGACCGGCAGGTTCGAGTAGTACTCGAGGTACGCTTGGTCCTCGAGAGTGTTGTTCATCATCGGGTCGAGGTCGAACGAATCGATCACGTCGAAGTCGGTGTTCCAGAAGTCCACCGGAAACGTGAGCGCGATCGGCGGAGTCAGCGGTGTGACCTCGGTCGTGGGCGTCATGGTCGTTGACGGGGCCGCGACCGGGCTGGCGTCCAACGTGGCTCCTGCGTCGGCCTGATGCAGGCTGGCACAGACGAAGAGACCGGCGAACGAAACCGCAGTGATCAGCTGGTTGTGGCGCATGGTGCGCAGCTGAATTGCGAGGTTCATGCCGAGCCCCGGCCGCGCTGCAGCCCCGTCTGGCGCAGCCCGGGTGCAGGCGCGAGCCTGCAGTGCCTGCTCCAGCCCTCGGCGAGGCTGACGATCGAGATCCGTCCGTGGAGCCGAACGATCGTCCAGATCCGCGGCAAGGCCAATGCTCGGCCCAGCGGATGGCCGCTCGAGCTTGTGCGGCAGTGGGCGGCCCGCGAGAGCCTCCGCATCGATCGCCGTGTGGCCGTGGGTGACAGCGCCGCGCTGCAGGCGGCCTGACGAGGAAGGACGGCGCTGGGTAGATGAGCACGACCGCAACCGGGCACGCGCGTCCGTGTCTTCGGGGTGTGATCCGACACGGCCTGATCGTCGCGTGCGTGCTCGCCGTGACCTCGGCCGCCCGCGCCGCGCCGGCGCCCAGCGAGGAGGAGCTGATCGGCGTGATCACGATCCAGCCCCGCGCGCGGCAGGCCGAGGCATATGCGGAGGCGCTGCTCGACAAGCTGCGGCGCGAAGGCCGAAGCGCAGAGCTGAGGGCGTGGGTGGATCGCATGCTCGCTATGCCTCGCCTACTCGACGGGCGGGAGGCGCTGATCCTCCGGCTCCAGAACCAGCAGGTCCAGATGCGCTTCCTCGACGCAAGGATCCTGTTGAGGCAGGCCCGCCGGAATCAAAGCGTGGAGGGCCTCCGCGCGGCGGGCGCGCTTCTCGAGGAGACGGCGCGGCTGTCGCGGATGTGGGCGGTCTCGGTCACGGTGCGGGACGGCTTCCACGTCACCAGCATCGCGGACGAGGCGACGGCCCTCGCCGCGATGGCCTTCGACGACGCCGGCGATGTCGGTCAGGCGCTGCGCCTGCTCGGGGAGATCACCACCGCCTCGTTCGTGGAGCTGGCGGGACAGCGGATGGTCTCGCTCGCGGTCCGCGCGCCCGTGGTGCTTCACGCACGCGCGTTCGCGTGGATCGCTCGGTGACCTCGGCCGTTCCGACGGTGCGCCAGGCGCTCGACCGGCAGCCTGCAAGGTTTCTTCACGATCACGAAACGCTTCTCGACGGACCGCCGCCCGGGCGAGCGCTACAAGAGATCCATGCCCGACACGCTCCTCGCCGACCGTCGCGACCACGTCATCCATCAGCTGTCGGCGGGCTTCGCTGGCGATCACTTCGAGGTCGACGAGCTCGAGCGCCGGCTGGCGCTGGCGCACGCAGCCGAGTCTCCACGCGAGCTCGATGCGCTGGTCGCGGATCTCGTGCCGACCAGTACGGCACTCGTGCAAGCGCGACCGTTGCGCGTGGTCCTGGGCTCCATCGAACGCCGCGGACCGTGGGCCGTGCCGCCGCACCTCGAGACGCGCGTGGTGTGCGGCAACGTCGTCCTCGATCTCCGCGAGGCGCGCGGCTCGCTCCCGGAGTCACCACGATCGACGTTCGAGTCACGATGGGCAGCGTCGAGATCATCGTGCCGCCGGGGATGGCGGTGGAGATCGAGGCGTCGTCGACGCTCGGCAACATCGAGCAGCGAACGGAGCCGTCGCCGTTCACCACGGGTTCGGTCTTGCGCACACGGGGGCGCGTCAAGCTCGGGAACCTCGAGGTCGGGATGCTGCGCGTCGGCGAATCGCACCGCGATGCGCGCCGCCGCTACCGCTGGGAGCGCCGGATGGCGCGGCGGAGGATGCGGCACGGGCACCTGCCTGCCGGCGCCATCGGACTGGTAGCGCTCAGGGATTGACGGCGCGCATGTTCTCGTTCGACTGCGCGGTGGCGAGCTGGATCCGTACGCGCACCGGCCGATTGCTGCTGTCGAGATCGAGGCAGATCGGGCACACGCCGTCGCCCCAGCTCGTGAAGAACAGCAGCATGCGCGAGCTGCCGAGATCGATCTCGCCGGCGCCCTTGGGGTTTTGCGCGGGCAGCCGCGAGCGCGTGGAAGTGGTGCGAGTGCGGGCGGAAGTCGGTGGCGAGCAGCAGCTTGTGCTGCGCCTTTGAGGCGCTCGGCCTCGAGGAGCTTGGCCTCCGCGTCATCCACGGTCAGGTTCGACCAGCCATAGCCCTCACGCGTCCGCGGCGCGCATCGCCTTCGCGAGCTTGGCTTCGTCGCGGCCCCAGAACATGACGTCGGCGAGGCCATCGAGGCTGTCGTCGTGCTGCCATTGATCGAGCGAGGCATGGTCGACGCAGACCAGGCGCGCGAAGTCCACGCCCGCCTCGCCGAGCTTCTTCGACGTGGGATCGCGCCGTCGCCGAGCTGGATCGAGACGTGATCCCAGCAGTCCCCGAACCGCCCGCGACCGACGCGCGTTCCGATCACGGAGAGCTCGCGATCCGCCGGGACGTCGGCCTTGACGATCGCGGGCTCGAGCGCCGGGCGGGGCAGGTAGCCGAACAGCCCGATGTCGAAGATGCCGACCTTGCCCGACGGGCAGGTGATGACGCCGAGCACCTCGTTCGCCGGTGCGGCCGCGATCTCCGCGGCCTTTGGCTTCGCGTTCGTCGCGGCCTTTGGCTTCTCCTTGACGGCAGCCTTCGCGACGGGCTTGGCCTTGGCGACGGGCTTGGCCTTCGCCTTTGCGACGGGCTTGGTCTTCGCCTTGGGCTTCGCGACGGCCTTGGCCTTCGGCTTGGGCTTCGCGCCCGGCTTGCTCCGAAACGCAGAACGCGGCGCTTTCGCACCGCGTCCAGCTGCCTGCTTTGTCTTCCCCTTGTTCCCGGCGGCCATGCCCCCGAGCTTACGCCTACTGCAGATCGCCCTTCAGCATCACGAAGCCGTCATCGGAGTCGATCGACATGTTCCGCATCTGGATGCCGGCGACCGCGGGGAGCGGGATGTTGACGAGGAGCTTCGAGACCGCCTCGATCTGAGCGCCGAGGCAGGCCGCGGTGGCCGACTCGAGGTCCTTGTTCTCGAGCCGGGTCGCGTTCCCGATGTCGTCCATCATGGTGACCTTCGCGGTCGGCTTGCCGAGCTGGAGCGCCACGCCGAAGCCGTTGGAGGCGGGGACGACCTTGAGCTCGATCGAGGCGTTGATGGCGGCCTTCGCGACCGGCGTGCCGTGGTCGGTGAACGTGGCGATCATGTCACCGAGGATGACCTTTGAGCTGACCATCGGCCGGGTCCGCGCTGATCATCGGCGGAGGCTCATCGAGATCGCGGTGTTGTCGAACGTGCCGCCGACGGCCGGCATGTTGAGGTTCGTGAGGCCGGTCTCTGAGCTTGGCCATCATCTCGTTCGCGAGGTCATCGGCGAGGCCGAGCTGGAAGCCGTTGCCGGGGTTCATGCTCGGGATGCCGTTGTCGGTGTAGATGAAGCCGGGGCTGGTCTGCGTGCCCGAGATCAGCATCTTGGTGTTGAGGGTGATCAGCGCGCCGCTGGCGTCGATGTCGATGGTCGACGGGTCGACCTCCATCGTCAGCGTCTTGCCCATCATGTCGACCGACTGCGGGCCGGCGAGGCCGCCGAGCGCGCTGTTCATCATCGGCTCCATCGCGAGCGGCGCGGCCTTCGAGATGATGTAGCCGGCGAGCGTATCGAGGGAGAGGAGGTTGATGATCGAGCCCGGGATGCCCGAGGCCGCGATGTTGAGGCCGGTGACCTGCACCGTCTCGTTGGTGAGCGTGGTCTTGAAGCCCTGGTTGCCGGTCGGCGTGACCACGAGGGTGCCGGAGACCACCACGCGCTGCGCCTTGACGCGCACCGTGTTGCTGCCGTTGACGCAGGCCACCGCGTAGTTGGCGTGGCCCGGAACATCGAGGCCGTCGATCTGGGCGCGGAACGAGGCCCGCGTTGGTCGGGACGATCGAGATGTCTGCGTTGGTCAGGCTCGCACCGTCGACGTACATGCGGGCGTAGAGGCAGTCAGGACCGGCCTCGTCACCCGAGTGCACCATCGGCTGCATCGGCGCGAGGATCGTCATCATGTCGAGCTGCTCGATCATCGGGCCGGCCGCGGCCGAGATCTTCGCGAACGCGGCCTTCGACATCGAGGCGGTGATCGCGTTGTCGATGTTGGCGCCTACCGGGCGAAGCTCGCCGGCCTGCAGTGCGCGGGTGTCCTCGGCGACCTGACCTGCGGCATCGCGCGCCGACGTCGTGATCAGCGCGTGGCGCCCGGCTTGACGACGATGCTCGCGTTGAACGTGCCGTCGGCGTTGAGCGTCGCCTGGACGCCGTTGACCAGCACCTTCCACCGGCTCACCGGAGACCTGTTGGCGGTGACCGTGCCGGTCACGACCACCTGGCCTGCGTGGTTCTGGATCGTGCTGCGCTTGGGCGACGTCACCTTCAAGACCGGCGGGTCCTTGATCTCCGGCGGGGTGTCGTTGCAGGCAGCGCGGCCAGAAGGCTCGAGGCGATGAGGAGGTTGCGCATGGCTGCTCCGGTCATGAGCAAGGGCGAGGCCACCCGCAGACCCGCGACACCTCCCCCATTTCCCTCCATCAAGGTGTGTGGATCGGGGTGGTTAGCGCCAGACAGCAACGACGCGCTGCGTCGAAGTCCGCGTACCGCCTACTGGATCTTCCAGGCCAGCGGAACCCACCTACCTGCGGATCGGCAGGTCGATTCAGCCACTGCCCACGATTATCCCACCGTGACCTTGGTGACCCCGCGGGCGGTCAGGACAGCCGGGAGTCGGGTGCGCAGATCCCCTGAGCACGATGGTGCCTCCGTCGACGACGCCGCCACAACCGAGCGCTTGCTTGAGCTCTTGCACCACAGCTCGAGCTGCGCGGGAGCCAGCCCGAGCTTCTCGATCACGGTGGCCTCCTTGCCGCCGCGACCCTTGCGCTCCATCCGCACCACCGCCCAGGCCGGTGGCTTCCGGCGCGACCTTCTCGATCGGCTTGGCTGGCTGTCCTACAGGTAGCTGTGCGCGGAGCTTGTCGAGCGCGGCAAACGGCGAGTCAGGTGCTTTAGGTTTCGTCATCGCACACGCGGAGCATACGCGACTCCATGGCCTACATCGTCGTCGGAAAACGACAGTTGGAATCGTAGAAAGCCCTCTTTGATCGGCCACGTAGAACCGGATGATGGTTTCTACGATGGGAAATTGTCAACTCGAGACACTGCGGGTGAAGACTGGTGATGTGGTGGAGGGTCGGTACCGCATCATCAAGACGCTTGGTGAAGGTGGAATGGGGACCGTGTTTCTCGCAGAGCACACCCTGATCAAGCGCCGCGTCGCGATGAAGCTCTTGCACCCCGAGCTCGCCACCGACGCCGACGTCATCGAACGGTTCATGAACGAGGCGCGTGCCGCCGGCACCCTCGGTCACCAGAACATCGTCGAGTCCACCGACATGGGGTTCACGTCGAACCATGTCCCGTACATCGTCTTCGAGTACCTCGAGGGCACGCTCCTCACCGACGAGGTCTATCGCGTCGGTGGCTTGCCGGTCCGCCGCGCCGTGCGGATCGCACAGCAGATCGCCTCGGCCCTCCATGCCGCTCACAACGCGGGCATCGTCCACCGCGATCTCAAGAGCGACAACGTCTTCCTCACCGACAAGGATGACGCGCTGGACCACGTGAAGGTCCTCGACTTCGGCATCTCACGCTTCCTCGAGGCCGACGACGAGCAGACGCGCCGCGGCATGGTGATGGGCACGCCGGAGTTCATGGCTCCCGAGCAGATCACCGCGCCGAGCTCCGTCGATCGCCGCGCCGACATCTACGCGCTCGGCGTGATCCTGTACGAGATGCTGACCGCGCGGCGCCCGTTCTCGAACGACGAGGATCCGCGCGCGCTGATGCACCGCATGTCAACAACCCGCCGCGCCGCTGCAGCGCAACGGAAGTGCCGCACGCGATGGCGGAGATGATCCTCAACAAGCTGCTCGCAAAGAAGGATCCCGCCCAGCGCTACCAGTCGATGATGGACGTCGAGGCCGCCCTCGATTCCTTCGTCACGCAGGACGGCGTCAAGTATCGCCGGAGCCGTCCGATCCCCGTCCAGACCGCCGACGACACCGACGTGGCGCGCAACTCGGATCTGATCCCGCGCCCGTCGAAGATGCTCGATACGCCGTGCCGCCTCCAGGGCACGTGGACACGCTCGACAAGCCGATGCAGCAGGTGATGCTGCCGGCGACCCCCTCCGCAGAAGAAGCCGTGGAATGCTGCAGGATGGCGCGTTCGGTCTGCTCGTCGGCGGCACCGGTCTCGCGTGATCGGCCCCTCCGCGGCGGCAGCTCGTCGGACACCACGGCGGCGAACACGCCTCCGGCGCAGCCGCAGACCACGGCGCTGCCGGGTGCCGCCACGCCCGCACCGCGCGAGGCCGCCGCACCGCAGAAGGTGCAGGTCGATCTCCAGGCCAACGTGCAGAATGCGCGCGTGACGTTCCGCCGCCGTCTCCGGCGGCACCGTCGACGATGCAGATCTCGGCGGGCGACATCGTCGAGCTCGTCGAGGTCTCGGCGCCGGCTACAAGACCACGCGCTACTGGCTGACGTTCGATCGGCCCACCAAAGCTGACCGCCAAGCTGACCAAGGGCACCGGGCTCGAGGAGGCCTCCGAGGGAGGCCACGCTCGTCGCGCTCGGCGAGCCGCCCCTCCTGCGGACGCTCAGGTCGCAGCGGCGGGCACCGGCGGCAACGGCTGCTGCCGCGACGCCCGTCGTGACGCGCCTGCGGTCGCGGCTGTGGCAGCGACCACCGTCGCACCCAAGGCGGCCGAGCCGACCAAGGCTCCTGAGCCGATAGCCAAGGCTCCCGAGCCGACCAAGGTCGCGACGACCGCATCGAAGACCGTCGAGACCCCGAAGGCCGCGCCGACCAAGGCTCCCCGAGCCGACCAAGGTCGCGGCCGTGGTACCCGGGAGGCGAAGACGGTCCCGGCGCCGCGCAAGATCGGTCGTGGCGCGGCCGAGGGGACCAAGCTCGAGAAACACCGTCGCTGCGGCCACGCTGCCCGAGCCGGCCAGGCCGGAGACCGGCGAAGCCGGAGGCGCTGCCGGAGCCCTAAGCGAAGGCCGGTCCCCTCAAGGGCCGGAGCCGATGCCTGCGAAGGCCGAGCCGGTGGCAGAGACCCGCGGTGGCGAAGCCTGCGATCGATCGAGGCGACCTGTCCTCGGTCGTCGGGCAGCACCGCCCGAAGATCTTGAAGTGCTTCGCCGAGGGCAAGAATATGGCCGGGATGAAGGGCACCGTCACGCTCCAGCTCCAGGTCGATGCCTCGGGCAAGGTCCGCGCGCGGGCAGTCCACGCTCAACAACCCGCTGGTCGCGGCCTGCAGTGATCAAGTCGGCGAACAGCTGGAGGTTCCCAAATCGCAGCGGCGCGGCGAGATGGCTCGCTCGCCATCCGTTCACGATCAACTGAATCAGTCGCGAACGACGCGTGCCACTGGAAACTCAGGGTCACTGGCCTCGAGTTTCTTGCGTTCCTGCACGCGGACCACCAGCTCGACGATCATCGCGATCAGGCCGAGAGGCGCGAGCCCGAGCATCACCCCCGCCGCGACCCCACCGGCGACGTTGTGCTCGGTGTGGCTGAGCAGGTGGACGATGACCATCGCTCCGACGTTCACGATCGCACCGATCGTGGTCACCATGCCGGCCACCACGCCGCTGATCACGCTCGACGCGCGCACGGCCAGGCCGAGCAGCCCCAGCATCGCGGCGCTGACGAGCAGCGGGACCCCGCTGGTCTCGCCAACGTGCTGTGCCACTCGCTGTAGTCGGTGCGGTGGCGCTCTCCGAGAACAGGGCGACCGCGCCGATCACCACGCATCACGAGCGCCTGAACGTCACGCGGCGGACGGTCGCGCGCTTTCCAGGTCAGCTCGACGTCGACGAGGCTCCGTCGCATACCGGCCGCAACATACCACCGGGCCCAGACGAGCTTTTGTCGTGTCTCTCGTCCGAGCCTGGGCTAGATTCGCGCCGGTGAGGCCGACCGTCGCTGCGCTGCTGCTCCTGTTCACCGCATGCGGCGGGGTGATGGCGCGCCCCGAGCTACCTGAGGTCGAGACACCGTCGCCCTGGTCGATCCCACGATCGGCACCGGTGGTCTCGGGCTCGCGCACGGCAGCTTCTTCGTCGGCGCCGTGGTTACTGGCTGGTCAAGCTCCGCCCCCGACACCAGCGGACCGTTCGGCACGGTCAACTTCCTCCACTACTCCGGCTACTGGAGCGGCGACGACAAGATCCGCGGCTTCTCGCACCTGCCTCCACGGGCACGGGCGCCACCGACTATGGCGCTCTCGGTGATGCCGATCGGGCGTTCGATCCGCTGAAGCTCACCGTCACCGACTACGAGGCCCGGTTCACCAAGAGCAACGAGCACGCGGCGCGGGCCTCTATCACGTGTCGCTGTCCAACGGCATCGAGGCGTCGCGCTCACCGCGACCCAGCGCGTGGGCGTGCATGCCATGCGGGCGCAGGCGGCGTGCTGATCGATCCGGCAAGACGCTCGAGGGCGGCAGCGTCGATGATGCGGCGATCTCCCGCCGACGACACGGCGCAGGAGATCACCGGGCAGCTGCACACCAAGGGTGGCGGTTCGGCGGCTACACCTGTGACTTCGTCGCGCGCGCGGCCACGCCGTGGACCGCGCACCAGGCAGGTTACGGGCAGCGCACCCTCGGCGGCGATGACTGCGCAGGGCACCGGCGTGGGCGCGG
>JADKKI010000016.1 GCA_016720595.1 Myxococcales bacterium | reverse complement strand
ACAGCCAGCGATGGCGCAGCAGGTAGATCACGATCCCCACGTTGACCACGAGTGTCAGCGCCTTGCCGAGCGTCGGCTCCACGGCGAGGTGATGGATCTCGAACGGGATCAGCGACGAGGTCACGAGCACCGTCAGCCACTCGGCCCACACCCGACGCCGGTGGAGCCCCCACGCTTCGAGGAACATCACGCCTGCGAGCGCGATCGCCGCCGCGCCGAGGCCGGCGATCCGCCCGGGGGTCAGTGTCAGCATTCGATCGAGCAAGCCCTCGACGTGCGGACCCGCCGGATCGATCCCGAGCCACTCCACCAGATCCGTCGCGAGGGCGTGGAGATCACGGTGGCTGAGCACGAACGCGGTCACGCCGAGCACCGTCAGGAGGGCGCCCTTGACGAGCTTCCAGATGATGATCACGCGGACCCCGAAGTCGGGGCGCCGGACCTCGGCCTTGACGAGCTGCGCGACCTCCTCGCGGAGGTGCGCGCCGCTATCCGACATACGTGTCGTCCTGCTCGATCTTCGAGAGCACCCAGTCAAAGCTCCCATTCTCGACGGTGGCGTTGCAGTGGGCGCAGTCGCCGAGGTCACTGATCTCGAGAGGCGCACCGCAGTTCGGGCAGGTCGGCGTGGTCAACAGCGGGCCGCGACGCGTCGACGCGCGGAGGAACGTCCAGTACTCGGTGTAGGCCCGGCGATCCGTGCGAGACCCTCCGACCAACCGATCATTGCCATCGAGCGTGTAATCGCAGCCATCGGCGCGGACCCGCACCGTGATCGCGTCGAAGAACTTGTCGCGGAGCACCTTGGCCAGCTCGACCCGCTCGATCTGCGCATCGTCGAGGTGATTGCGCAGCCGCTGGCGCTCGTACTCACCGAGCCAGTAGTCGAGATAGCCACGCATCGCGCCGGTGATCAATCCGCGCGCCGGGGTGAGATCGTTGGTGTTCCACGCCTCGTTGAGCCGCCCGTAGACGAACTGGATCCGGGCCTTCAGCGCGGCGGCCGTGACGTGAGGATCGTCCGCGGCGATCGCGGCCATGAGGTCGTTGGCGTCGGGGTCGATCACGCGCCAGCCGCCATACTCGGCGACGGCCGGTCAGGCTGAGCGCCGCTCCTGCGAGTGGACCTGACGACTCGCTCCCAGTCGAACCGCCCGACCTCGACGTTCTGGCCGCAGTGCGCGCACGTGCGGGCGGCCGCGCGCTCCCACGGAGCGCCACAGTTCGGACACGGCCACGTGCGCGTCGACGTGGGTGGCCTGGACTGCGCCCGCGCGCTGCGCACGAACGTCCAGGTCTCCACGGCGAACACCGCGGTGGTGGCCAGAAGGAGCGTTGCTTCGATCCGGACGCGGATCTTGTCCACCGCGGGGACCACGAACGGCGCGGCCGTCGCCACGTTGTCGATCCGCAGCGTCCCGATCACGATCTGCTGTGGTGCCGCGCCGCGCTTGGTGAGCTGCGAGGCGGCGGTCTCCGACAGGTAGGGCGTCAACGTGTCGTCGCCGCGATGGCGGTGCGCGGCGGAATACAGCTGGAACGCGAAGTCCTCGAACACGGCTCGCGAGAACTCTCCATCTCGCAGCAAGATCGGGCGCAGATCGAGCGGGCGCGGGGGGCTGGCCACCGCGCGCGGCCTCGCGCCGACGCTGACCTGACCGTTGCGCGCGGCGCCGCACGCGATGGCGAGCCCGCGACGACCCGGTCAGCGCGAGGCCGAGAACACCTGGGCCACGCCCGCGGTTGGCCGCATCGGCGCCGCGCGACCGAGAAGACGACGACGAACGGGGGCCCCCTCCCGACGACGAGTGGCCGCCGCCTGGTCGTGCGACGGCGAGCGAAGCACCCAGCAGGATTGCAACGACGGCGGCGCGCTGGAGCCAGCGAACGAGGTGCATCCCCGTCACCGTGCACCTCCGCGGAACCGACGCGCGGGTGGCGGTGCGGGCGCATGGATCGCATCGGACAGCTCGTTGACATCGTCGGCCGAGCGAGGGAGCGCCGCCGCGAGCTCGGGCCCGAGTGCGGCGAGCGCCCGTGCCGTACCCTCGCCCCCTTGCGCGATCGCCGCCGCGAGGTTCGCGCCCAGCTTCACGAGGGCGGGCTCGCCTACGCGCCCACCACGGCGAGATCTCGACGAGCAGCACCTCACGCTCGCGTAGCGCGAAGAACGCCAGCAGCCCTGTGCGACCGCCGGTGGCATGCACGCCGAGCTCGTAGAACGCCGCGCATGCGGCCTCACGCAGGGTGGCAAGACGGGTGGCGCGAGAGACCAGCACGCGCTCGAGTGGAGCCAGCAGCTCGACGGTCATCCCCCCCAGCGCGCCTGCCACCACCGGCAGCACGAGGATCTCCCACAGCTCGAACTCGGTCTCGCTGAACAGCACGAACGCGAGCGCACTGGCAGCGAGGACGGCCGCGACCGCGAGGTATGGCACCGGCGACCGACGCAGCCGCGCGCGCACTGCGATGACGACCTCGGCCGAGGATTGGCCCTCGATGCTCTGGATCGCCTCGCGAAACCCGCGCTCCGCAGCCTCGGTCATGAACGTGGCCATGCTGCATCGTAGAGCACCTTGGGCGCTCAGACGTCGAGGCCGGCGCCGCCACCATCATCGACCGCGCCATCATCCGGCAGGCCATCCAGCCCTCCATCCCCTGGCCCGACGTCGATCACCCCGGGTGCGTCGACGCCGCCACGCCGCGAGAGGTCGATCACGCGATCGCACGCAGCGATCATCGCCACGAGCAGCAGCGCGAGCGCGAGTGCGCGTCGCCTCACGGCGCCTCCGGGCACCGCGAGCGCCAGGCGGCGGCGTGGTCCGAGCGTGGGTAACGGGTGAGGAGCTCGCCACGCATGGTCGCCGAGCCCGTACAGCCGGCGCGCGCGTGCGCGAGCTGGACGATCACTGCGAGCACGTCGAGATCGTGGGTCGAGTGTGGATACGCCGTGCGGTAGCCAACAAGACAGCGCTCTGCGTCGGGCTGCTTCGCCTCGACAGCGATCCGACAGTCGAGGTAGTGGCCCGGCTCGGCGAGCGGCGTGTTCGCGAGCGCCGCGAGCGCCGCGAGGTGACGGCGCGCGGTGGCCCAGGCGCGATCCTGGTACGCGATCCGTGCGCGCTCGTAGAGCGCCTGGTCGGCGAGCGCACCTCCGGGGAGCGCGAGCAGCTGCGCCAGCGCGCGATCGGCCGCGGCGTGATCGCCCGTGGCGAGGGCGACCTCGGCGGCGTGATACAGCGCCTCCGCGGAGGGTGGTGGCGGGCTCGCCGTCGGGCTCGGACTCGGACTCGGCGTCGGCGTCGGACTCGGCGTCGGCGTCGGCGTCGGCGTCGGCATCGGCGTCGGGCTCGGCATCGGGCTCGGCGTCGGCGTCGGCGTCGGCTGCGGCTGCGGCGTCGGCGTCGGCGTCGGGCTCGGCGTCCGCTCCGCAACCGTCGGAGGCGGAAGCGGCGTGGGTTCGACCACCGGAACCGCCGGCGCTGCAGCAACCGGCGCTGCAGCCACCGGCGCGGACACGACCGGAGCCGGGGAACCAGGCGCCGGCGAGGTCACCACAGCGTGAAGTGCCGCAGGGGCGACGGCCGGGCGCGTCGCGGCCGCGGGCGGAGCGAGGGCGATCGCGAGGCTGCGCTCGTGGCGCTCGAGCTGGTCGGCGATCGGCTGCGGGATCGGATGCGGCACGAGATCGTTCGAGCACACCGCCTGGTGATCGGTCACGAGCTGGACGGCGGTCCGAGCGGTGACGCGCACCGTCCCGTGGGATACGGCCACGCAGGCCTCGTCGCCGTGCACCTCGATCGCGAACAGCGTGCCCACGATCTCGACCACCAGATCGGCCGCCTCGATCCGCAGCGAGCGCCCGGCTCCGCCTTCGAACTCGGCGAGCAGCGTGCCCGCATGCAGGCGCGCGGTCGTGGCCTCGCCCGGCGGGCCGAGCAGCTCGAGGCGCGCTGGGCCGACGAGCGCCGCACGCGCGTGTGGCCCGAGCCGCGACGTCAGCATCGCATCGGCCACCACGGTGAGGTCCGCATCGTGAGCGTCCCCCGACGGACGGAGCGCGCGGATCGCGATCCACAACGTCGCGGCAGCGGCGAGCGCGCCGAGGGCGAGGGCTCCGGTGCGCCGCCAGCTCGCGGCCCTGCCCTGTGCTGCGGGGTTCTCGACGTCGCCCTGGATCCGCGACCACATCCGCGCGCGCGTGATGTCATCGAGCCGGTCGCCCGCGGTCATGATCGTGCGCACGAGCGCGCCCTGCTCGGCCTGCGTGGCACACCGCGGGCAGCTCGGATCTCGGCCGTCGCAGCTGTGGCTCATGACGGCCTCCGCTCTGCCCGCGCGACCAGCTCCTCGAGCTCGGCCTGCGCGTGCTGGACTCGCTTCGCGACCGCCTCCGGCGAGGCGTCGACCAGCTCGGCGATCTCCTCGAACGACAGCCCGTCGACGACGCGCAGCACGAACGCGACGCGCTTCTTCGGCTTGATCCGCGCGAGACACGCGAACACCCGTGCGAGCGCCTCTCGCTCCGCAGCACGCCGCTCCGGCGATCCGGCGCCGTCCACGAGGCTATCGAAGAACGCGACGTCCATCGGCGTCGCCGGGCGACGCGCCTGGACCCGGAGGTGCTCGCACGCGCGATTGATCGCGATCCGATGGAGCAACGTCGACAGCTTCGCCTCGCCGCGAAAACCAGGCAGTGCCTTGTGCAGTGCGAGGAACACGTCCTGCGTCAGATCCTCCCGGTCGGGGATCGGCCCGAGGATGCGGCCGAGCCGGCGATACACCGCGTCGACGTGCGCTCGGTAGATCATCGCGAACGCCTCGGGATCGCCCCCGCGATGGCGAGCGACCAGTGCGGTGTCCACGTCATCGACCGTTCGCCGGTCGGCAGGGTCGACGAGCGCCGCGAGCATCGCGATCGCCGCGATCACAGCGCGACCTCCATCCCTGCCGCCACCCACGGAGCGGCTCGGGGCGTGGTCATCACCGTCGCGCCGTCGAGCAGGTACGAGGTCCTCGTGACGAACACGTCGGCGCCCACCGCGAGCACGGCGCGCGCGGCACGGGTCACCGGGATCCGGATCCGCACGCTGGCGTTGCCGCCGATCAAGGCGGTGAGGTCGGCCGCGCCCGTGCGCACGTAGATCGGCGCGATGGTGAGGCCCGCGCGCAGCTCGAACACGCTCGTGCGCAGCCCTCCATCCACTCGCACCACGGCCGCGATCAGCGCGACGTCACCGCCCGCGATCGCTCCTCCTTCGACCTCGATGATCCCGAGGTAGCCGCGCACAGGCTGCGCGAGATCGAGCGAGGCTGCGCCGAGCACGGAGCGCACGCCCTCCCAGCCAGCAGCGGACCCGAGCACCCCCAGCGTACTCGGCACCTTCGAGTCAGCGGCTCGATCCGGTCCTTGCGCGGGCTGCCGCACCACCAGCTCGGGCGCAGCCGCCAGGTCCGACAACAACAGGTCACTCGCCGCGAGCGCGACCAGCCGGGCCGCCGCCGGGCCGGCGAGCCCACGCAGCGACACGTCGCGGCTGCCAGGGGTGGTGTCGACGTGGACTCCGTCCGCCGTGCCGGTCACGCGAACGCGAACAGCTGCCCCGTCCGCAGGCAGCCGCATCCGCATCGCCGCGGCGAGCTCGGAGGCCTCGAAGGGTGCCGGGCCGCTCAGCTCGATGTCGATCGCGCGCTCGGCGGAGGCAGGCAGGCTCCCCCCACAGACGATCGACAGGCCGGCTGCCAGCTTCAGGCTCACGCCTCTCCTTGGTCGGTCCCGCCCCGCTCGGGAGGAAATTTTCTTTTCGGGCCCGAGTCTGGCGACTGAGCGGCTGGAGGCTCTCATGCGCACGGTCTTGTTCACGTTTGTCGTCGGCGCCGCCCTGGCCGCCTGTTCGCTGTACCGAGAGGACCAGTCTACGCTCTCCGTGACCGCGCCCGATGCGGGATCATGTGGGGGTGGTGGAGGAGCCTCCGACGGAGGTGTCTGGAACCCGGATGGCGGCGGCGGAGGTGGCGCTGGTGCCCCCGACGGCGGTGCCCCGTGTGGCGGTGATCTGGAGGATGGCGGCGTTCCCGACGATGGCGGCGGATCCGGAGGGTGGGACGGAGGCAGCGGCGGCGGAGGCTGGGACGCAGGCGCCGGGCCGGACTGAGCCTCCGCGCGGAGGGGCGGCGGGGTGCATGCCGCCGTTGTTCAGCCGCGGCCTGGCTTTTTCAGCGAGCGCAGGCGCCGGATCTCTTCCTTGAGGTTCGCGATCTCCTCGTCCCGTGCCTGCAGCTCCGCCTGCGCCTTGCTGAGCTCGTCGAACATGCCCTTGACGTTCGCGAACAGCCCGTCCTCGAGCCGAACGAGCGTGCTCTCGACTGGGGGAGCCGCCGGCTCGCTCGCCTTCGGCGTGGCCGTCTCGGCGGCCTCCGTCAGCTCGTGGTTGAGCTGTCGCAGCAGCGCGCGGAGCCGCTTCCTCACATCTTCCGGAAGTGGGTCAAAGGCGATGCCCACACCGGGCGCGAGGCCGGGCTCGTCTCCGGCGCGCAACGGCACCACGTTGACCACACGACCGCTGACCTGGAACGATCCCTCGAGGCCGGGCCGCACGAGATCGACGAGCACCGCGACCCCGATCGGCAGCGAGACCGCGGTGCGCACGAACATCCCACCGGAGGAGATGTTCTCGACCGCGCAGGCCGCCGCTCGCCGATCCGCGCGGACGTGGCCGGCGACTCGCGGTGCCTTCAGCCTGCGATGCCGCCGCTTCTCCACCCATCCACGCTAACACCGGAAGCCCGGCGGACGGTCAGTGAGCCGGCTTGGGAAGCCAGGAGATCCGTCCTTCGGCGATCACGTAGACGCGATCGGGCGCGACCACGAGGCTCTGGATCGGAGGCAGGCCGGCCGCGATCACCGTAGGTGCGCCACCCGGCTCGCGAGCGGAGACCCGGACCACGTTGCCGTTGGTGTCCGCCACGTAGAGATCCTGCTCGTCCACGCCGATCGCGCGTGCGGCCTCGACCGGGATCTTGAGCGCGGCGGTGCCCGTGGGCGCGTCCGCTGGCCACCCCCAGACCTGGAGCATCGCGTCGTGCGCGAACACCGCGACCATGTTCGCCGAGAGGGTCTGCGCATCCAGAACGTCGAACGACCTCGGCCGTTGATCGCTGCCATCGTTGATGAAGTACAGCTTCTGGTTGGTGGCTCCCCACAGCCGCGCACCTGCATCGGCGGTCAGCGGGCCCGAGACCGTGCCGAGCGTGCCGGGGAGCGTGGTCTGGTTGGTGCAGTCTCCGGAGGTCGGGTCGTACTCGCAGCGCAGGAGCCGGTCGAATGCGGTGGCGAACCCGTACCGCCCGGTGAGGCGCAGCGCGGTGATCGGGAAATTGGCCGGCATCGAGAGCGACGACGCCGCCCCCGACCCGGTGCGCGGAGCCCACCGGATCGACATCTCCGTCGCCCACAGCAGCTTGTCTCCATCGACGACGAGCGAGTGCGGGAACCGCTCGGCCCCAGTGATCGATCGCGGCTGACACGTCGCGATCGCGCAGCCGCGAATCGTGCCGGCACTCGCATCGATCGTCCAGAACAGGTCGGGACCCTCGAGCACGAGCTCCGCGGCGGACGCCTCGCCGGTCGAGAGATCGGTCAGGCACTCCTCGCCCGCGCAGACCTCGCGCTCCAGAGAGAACACGAGATCACAGCCGGTCAGCATCAGTATGGTCACCAGGCACGCCAGCCGCGACATCGCCTCCGAGTGTATCAGGACCGACCGCCGCCCCTCGCAGGTCGCGGTAGCCTTCGGAATCTGCCATCGTGAGGCGGCATGGAGATCCAGGACGAAGCGAACCGCCTGTGCACGCTCTATGCGGGGCGCGACGCCGATCTGGTCACTCACCTCTCGAATCAGATCGGGACGGTGAAGACCTACGCGCAGGTCCTCGTCGGCCTGTGCGGCCTCACGATCACCGTGACCGGGTTCTCCGGTGCGCACATGATCCGCGCGGGCTCGCTGTCGGCGAGCCTGATGGTGCTCGGGATCGGGCTCGTCCTCGTCGGCCTGGTCGTGTGCATCCGCACGATCACCCTGCTTCGCTGGGTCAGCCAGGAGCTGCGCGATCACCTGGTGGACACTGCGGTCGCCGTGATCCAGCGACGCAATCGGCAGCAGCGGATGCTGTCGGTGGCCGCCGTGTTCGTCGTCGCCGGTCTGGCTTCGTATCTCGCCGCCGTCATGGTCGCCGCGCTGTCGACCGGCGCGAACTTCTCGGGCTGACACGCGACGAGTCCACGCAACTCTGGCGAACGATCTTGCACCTCGTGCAAGCCTTGCGCGATCAGCGCTGGGAACCAGGGCGACGAGCTGGCGAGGGTCATGCACGCATAGTCGGGATGATCTTTTCCCGTCCTGTTTCGAGCTACATGACCGCCGATGTCGCGACCGTTGGCCCCGATGTCATGCTCTCCGTCGTCGCGCGCAAGCTGGCAGAGCGCCGGATCTCCGCCCTCGCCGTGGTCGATGACAAAGGCGCCCCGCTGGGCGTGATCTCGCGCACCGATCTGGTCCGCATCGGTCGGAGCCAGGCCGGCACCCACCGGAAGGCCTCGGCGCTCACGCTTCCGGAGAAGCGCGCGAGCGAGCTGCTCTCCGAGCTCGCCCGGCCGGCGGTCATCACCTCGCCGACCACATCGGTCCGCGACGCCGCGCGGGTGATGTGCGAGCAGCGCGTTCACCGGTTGTTCGTGGTCGACGATCGCAAGATCACCGGCGTGATCAGCACCCTCGATCTGATGTCCGCGGTGTGCGACGAGAAGATCGAGATCCCGCTGGCGGAGATCATGTCCACGCCGCTGTTCAGCGTGACCGCGCAGCAGCCGATCAGCGTCGCGATCGAGCGTCTCGAGCACGCACGGGTCACCGGCCTGGTCGTGATCGACGACGAGTGGCCGGTCGGCGTGTTCACCCAGGTCGAGGCGATGGAGTCGCGCGATCTCCCCCGCGACACCCGGATCGACGAGGTCTTCGACACCTCGATGCTGTGCCTGCCAACCACGACCAAGGTCTACCGGGCCGCGGCGCAGGCACGGCGGCTCGAGGTCCGGCGGGTCATCGCGTGCCGGGATCGCGAGGCAGTGGGCATCGTCACCGGCTTTGACTTCGCGAAGCTCGTCGCCGCCTGACCCGCTCCACGGACGATCAAGGAGCCGGAGCCGGCTTGGTCGCTGCGCGTCGCTTCGCGATCGCCGCCGCTGCGTCGCGACAGGCCTTCCCGACGTACTGATCGGTGGTCGCCTTGGCTTGCTCGCCGAGGAACGTCTCCTCGTCCGCGCCACCGAGCTCGCCGAGCAAGCCCGCCGCGAGCTGGCGCCAGCTGCTCCAGGTGAGGAGGACGCTGCCGCGCCGGTTGCTGCGCTTGGGGAGCTTCTCGATCTCCGCCACCCGTGGAAGCGCTGCGCGCCAGCGTTCGACGATGAGCGCGACCGCGCGCGGATCCTTCATCGCTCGGAGCATCGTGAACGTGGACTCCTTGCCGTAGGTGCCCGAGCTCTGGAGTGGATCAGGCTCGTAGGTGCTGACCACCGCGAACACGTCGTGCTCGCCGAGCTTCGCCACGCCCGCACTCGCCACCGCGGTGATGCACGGACTGTCGTCGCCGTCGCGATCGAGGATCTTGGTACATGCGGCGACGATCCGCTTGCGCAGGCGTGCGGCCTCGCCGCTCGCGCAGATCCACGCAGACGAGCCACTGCTGAGCTCGAGACGGTCCTGCGTCTTGGTCCGCGCGAACTTCTCGATCATCCGCATCGAGCGTTCACCATCACCTTCGATGCACGCGTCGGCCCGCGCTTGCCGGGCGAGGACGAACGAGAGGACAAACCAGAGGATGAACAGCGTGGCGTTGCGGCGCATGAGCGGGTCGATCTCTCTCGAAGCGTAACCCAGCCGCCGTGCGAGTTCGCTCGGCCGAGGCGGATCCGACTCACCTCCGGCGTGCCCTCGGCCCCGGCGGGCCCGGAGAGGCCGTGCGGCCCCGTGGCACGCGTGATGCGTGTAGTCGCTGCATGCTTAGACTCACCTTCGCGGCACTCACGCTCACCTTACTCGGTGGCCTGGCCACGGCGGATCGTCGCGACAACCGCCGTGGCAACGATCGGAATAGCGATCGCCGCCCCGTCGTCCGCGACCATCGCAATGACCGTCCACAGCGGGTCAACCGCCCCGCACAGCGGTCCGATCGACGGGTCATCACGCGCCGTCCGGTCTACGTCAATAACGGCCGGTTCGTGTTCGGCGCCGGTGTCGGCCGTTCGTACGTCCGCCCGGTGTTTCGCACCCGGTACTACAACGCCCGCGTCCGCCCGCAGCTGATCGTCGAGAGCTACGGCAACGAGCCCGGATACATCTGGGTGCGTGGCCGCTGGGTCTGGGGCGGCAACGAGTGGCTGTGGAACGACGGCCACTACGAGCCTGACCCGCAGTACTCGAACTACTACGACGACGGTTCGTTCGACTACTCGGTCAACATCAACCTCGGCGGCTGAGTCGAGCTACTTCCGCGCGTGGACGAGCGTGTGCTTGCCCTCGGAGAACTCGACCTCGATCCGCTGCGTCGCCGTCGATAGCACCGAGCCGCGGCCGAACTTCGGATGCTCGACGAGATCGCCGACCGCGAACGTCTGGCTCGCGGCGTACGGACGCACGGGCTGCTCGAGGGCGCGCCAGCCGAGGTGCGCCAGCTCGGTCAGGCTCTCGAACAGCGAGAGCACGATCGCCGACGCCACCATCGGGACTCGCGTCTCGGTGGCGCGCTTGACCGCCACATCGCGCGGCGTGAGCTTGAGCGTGATCGGCAGATCGATCCGCGCCGCGGCATCCTTGTCGACACGCGCGATCACCTGCTTCGCGCGATCGATCCCCGCGCGCGCGACCTTCTCGACGATCCCGCGCCGCGCGTCCGAGAGCGCGAGCTGTACGGCCTGGACCGCATCGAGGGCGATCTTCGGCTGACGCGTCATGCGCATGCCGCGATCGTCGAGGAGCGCGGAGATCTTGTCGTAGGGCTCGAGATAGCGCTGCTCGCACAGCTCTCGCCCGCGCGCGACGATCGCCTCGCGGATCTGCGGCACGGCGAGCTCTGCCTCGGCAGGACCCGACAGGGCCGCCAGCACCTCGAGCCGCACCTCGTCACCGAACGTGACGGTCCGATCGGGCTCGTCGATGACGTTCAGCGAGAGCACCGCCACGAGGCACTCGGTGAGCTGCCGGGGCTTCGCGTTCCGAGGCCCGCCGTGATCGAAGTCCGCCTTGGTGTCGAGCTTCGCGGCCAGGGCGTCGCGGATCCGCGGTTCGTCGGCGAGGGCCGAGCCATCGGTGAGCTCGAGGGGCGCGAACGCCTGCTCCAGCTCGGCGATCACGCCATCGAGGCCCGTGCGCTGGCAGACCTCGAAGAACCCTGCGAGCAGGTCCCGCGCGAGGGGATCGCTGTCGCACCCGATCGCGCGCCGCTCGAGCACGCTCGAGCCAAGGTCCTGGAGGGCAACGAGATGCTGTCGTGGAAACGCGATCGCTGTCACGGGCGGCAGTTAAGCACGGAGGCCGTCCCGCACCCAGGCGTTCCGTCCGGAGTTGACGGTGGCATCAGCCCCCTCAGCGGCCTGCGAGGACGGCGATCGCGATGATCGCGGCGATCACCGCACAGATCCCGAGGACGACCAGCGCGACCTTGGTCATGTCCGTCGGTGATTCCCCGATGACCACATCGGGCCGCTGACCGTGAATCACCGCGCGGAACGGGGTCCCGCGATAGCGATACGCGAGCACCCACGCGGGGAGCGCGACACGGGCGGTGGTCTGCCGCCTCAGCAAGCAGGACACGTGGATGTTGCGGTAGCTCGTGCCCGGGATGTAGCCGGCCGAGAGCTTCTCCACCGCGCTCGCCTCGATCGCCTGTTGCACGAGCACCCGCGCCGCGGAGCGCTGAGCGTCGAAGCTCTCGACCATCGCCGGCGGCTCGCCCTCGATCGTCGCGCCGACGGGAACCGCGGTCGCGAGATCGTAGTGCGGCGTCAGCTTGCTGCACTCGGTCGCCGTGAGCCCGCGCGAGGCTGGCACCGCGATGTTGTTGAACGCCAGCGCCACCTCGCCCGAGTGAGGCGCCCACGCCGAGCTCAGGGAGCCCTCGTTGGAGTCGGCGGCCCAGCTCACGTCGGCCGTGGCGTTGACGACCCAAGCTGCCCAGCACAGCGGCTGGAGCGAATCCACCGTCGCCTGGCTCTGAAGGTCCTTGGGCGCGAACCACCCGCGCTTGCCCAGCCAGTGCTGGAGCGCCGCGGTCGCCGCCTCGCGCTGCACCGTGAACGGCAGGCGCACCTGTGCGACCTCGATCGGATCCGTCGGCTGTTCGATTCGCATCGTCGCGCCGCAGAACCCGCAGCGCGGTGCCTGATGCTCGGCCGAAAACGCGATCGCCGCTGCGCACTCGTTACAGCGCAGCACCTGCGCGCGCACCGTCCCCGGAGCCTCCGCCGGTGGAGGCGGCGTTGGCAGGGAGCAGATCGAGCAGCGCAGGTCGCCCTCCTCGATCGGCGACTCGCAGCGCGAGCAGGTCCCGGTTGCCGCTGCCGGCGTCGGTGCCGCACCGGTCGCGCTCATCGTCCCCCCGTGGCGGCGATGATGATCGCGACGATCAGCCCGAGTCCGAGCCCGATCGCGAGCAGGATCTTCCACACCGACAACGGCACGTCACCCGTGACCTTGCCCGATTGACCGTTGATCACGACGCGGAGCGGTGGCTTGTCGTCGCGATAGCGGACCGCGAGCACCCAGACCGGGACCAACACGGGATCCATCGACTCCCACTGCACCGCGGTCTTCCACTGCAGATCGCTGAAGCTGTCACCGGGCATGTACGGGCGCAACTTGCCGCCGATCTGGTCGACGGCCTCGCGGCGGGAGAGCTCCACGCACTCTGGCGCCTCTCGCGAGAACTCTTCGGTGATCCAGCCGGCGACGAGCGCGGGCGTGAATCGCCTCAGCTGCTTGAGATCGAACGGCTCCACCGCGTCGAGCTCGACGTTGGGAAGCCCTGCGGAGGCACTGACCACCACATCGTTCACATAGCCGATGAACCGACCTGCCAGCGCCCGGTGCTCGGTGCGGGTCACCGTGCGCGTATGGGTCTCGGTGTTCCCCTGCGAGTCCGTGGTCGTGTAGGTCTCGGTCTCGGTGTAGTCCTCGCCGATCAACGCCGAGTACTCGCTGTGCGAGACCGCGGAGTAGAGGTACGCGGGCAGGTAGATCCCCCGCAGCCCCTCGACGCGCGCACGCTTGATCCGCCCGTCCGAGAACACGGAGCGCGTCCCGAGCCAGCTCTCGAGCTGACGACGGGCCACCTTGTCGTCCCCCGTGAACGTCACGACGAAGGTCGGATCAGGGCGGCCGGCGGAGGCAGGGCGCTCGACGAAGTTGGGGCTCGCGCAGTACGGGCAGGTCTGGGTGCGAACGCCTTCGAACACGAGGCTCGCGCCGCACTGTCCGCACGCCAGGGTGGAGGCCGTCAACGGCTCCATCCTATCGCACCCTCCGCCGGTGGTTCCCACCGCCGGGCGGTCGGTGATGGCAAGATCGGTCAGATGAATCGACACCTCGGGATGCTGTCTTGGGTGGCCGCGAGCGCGGTGGTGTTCGGGCTGCGCTTCGCGCACGCGGACGGACCCGCACCTTCCGAGCGAGCGAAGCAGTGGCTCGCCCATCAGATCTCGGCCGATTCGGATGATCGCAAGGGCAAGGCCGAGATCGCGCGCGACGCGACGATCTTCGACCGATCCGGAGATCCGGAGAGCGGCGCATTCAACGAGTCGCACGGTGATTCGAAGCTCGGCAAGCAGATCGTCGGCGGCACGACCGACGCGGCGTGGATCGTCGCCGACCTCGTCCAGCCGTACTCCTTACTCGACTGCCCCGTTCCGCTCGCGCGGTGCCACAAGAAGCGCCCGCTGCGCGTCACGGGCCTGATCGCTGACACGGGTGCCGGGTTCCAGCTGGTCGCCGCCCACGTCCAGGCCACGGGCATCACCGGCGGGATGTCCTCCGCGGAGCTGCCGGTCACCACCACGCCCGGGCCGCTGTCCGCGTTGCTCGCCGACCCCGCGGCGCTCGAGGCGGCACTCGCAGACGATCCCAACGTCGTGGTGCTCGGCACGGAGTCGAAGGAGCGAGCGGTCGGCAAGCCGGCTGCGCGGAAGCTCCTCGCCTCGTGGCGCAAGCTCAAGCTCTCGATCGCCGGCAAGCCGCGCGAGGTCCACGGTGCCCGCTGGGGGTATGCGGCTGCGAACGTCGACTGGACGCGCAAGTCCGATGACGTCCTCCATCTGCGGGCCACGGTGTTTGCGACCTCGACCGACGGGAAGACCTGGCGCGTGGTGGTCGCCCACTATTCGTTCGCTGACCAGCGCGACTACTGACGTCGCCCTCACGGAGCGGTCGTACGCGCGACCTTCGCGTTGATCTCCCCGCGATGCGCAGACCTTGCGCAGTCCACGCGATGAACCCCGCATTCCACGCGCTCGGCGCTGGCGCGCGGTGTGCTTCGAGAAGGCGAGGCCATGCGCGTCCTCCTGTTTGTCACCTTCGCGGCGCTGCTCGCCGTGCCGCCGCTCGCGCGCGCGAGCGACGGAGAGGATCAGCAGACGATCAACGCGAAGGATCTCCGGAAGTACTTCGAGCCGTACATCCCCGCCGTGAAGGAGTGCTACGCCCCCGCGTCCTCCGGGCGTGAGGCCCGCGGTGTCCTTCGCCTCGAGCTGACGATCCACCGCGACGGCACGGTGGTCCAGTTCGGGTTCAAGGCACCGGGTGTGGTCGGCGCGGCGCTCAGCCGGCTCGACGGCTGCCTCCGGAATCTGTCGACGACGTGGCACTTCCCTCCCCGTCGTGGCTTCACCATGGCCATCATCCCCCTTCAATTCGTGCGAACGGTGAGCCCTGGTGCTGGCCCGAAAGTGAGCAAGCCGTGAAGCGCGCGCTGTTGTCCATGCTCCTGCTCGCTGCGTGTCGCGACGAGCAACCTCCCGCTCCGCGCCCCACGCCACCGCCCATCCCCACAGGGTCGGGGAGCGCGGCGCCGCCGCCGATCGACGCAGCTGATCCGCAGACGGTGAAGGAACACATGCGGCACCACTTCGCCGCGATCTCCGAGCTCCAGCGTTCGATCGCACGCGGCCACCTTTCGGAGGCCAAGGAGCTCGCGACCTGGCTTGCCGATCATGCCGAGCTGCCGCAGGAGGGATGGCAGGCGTACCTCGACGAGCTGCACCTGTCCGCACTGGAGGTCGCCAAGGCCAAGGACCTGCCCACGGCGGCGAGCCTCGCCGCGCGCCTCGGTCGCGCGTGCAGCAAGTGCCACGAGGCACGCGATGCGATCGTGACGTTTGCGTGGGAGCCGGTGCCCGAGGAGGGCCCTGCCCTGGCGACCCAGATGAAGCGCCACCAGTGGGCGGCCGCCCGGCTGTGGGACGGCCTCGTGGGGCCCTCCGATCAACTGTGGTCCGAGGGTGCGTCGGTGCTCGCGATCACGAAGCTCGACACCTTCCAGGCCGCGGGCAGTGCGAATCGTGGCGACGTCACGGCGCTCGCCGCGAACATCCGCGCGATCGCGGCCCGCGCCGGGAAGGTCGAGGACCACGATGCGCGCGCGGTGCTGTATGGCGAGCTGCTGTCGACCTGCGCCGGCTGCCATCAGCTCGTGCGGCCGAACCCCGTGCCAGGGCCGTAGCTCACGCGAACTGGAGCACGGGCGCGTACGTCCCCGGGGGCGGCTGCTCGAAGCCGGTGACCGTGAACACCGAGCACAACACATCGTGCGAGCGTGCATTCGCGAGCAGCTTGCGGAGGTTCCCCACCAGCGCCGCGCGCTGGGCGCTCGAGAGGCCTGGCGCCAGGACGACACCATCATTCGGGACCTCGTCCGAGTACGCGAGGGGGCGGAGCCGGCGCATCTTGTCCCCCCACATCGTCTCGAGCTCGGTCTTGCCGAGAAACGAGGCGGTCAGGTCAGCATCGGCGTCGAGAACTGCGTCGAAGCATGCCGTGTACGAGCCGAGCATCCGCTCGGTCAGGAACGCGGTCGCCGGATCGATGCCGGCCTTGCGGAGGTGAGCGCGCGGGAGCAGGTAGCCTCCCATCGAGGACGCATCGACCCACACGGCCCGCGGCCGAGCTTCTCCTGTGCGGAGCGCCGCCAGCTCGTACTGATCCTGAACCCGGACCAGCAGGACCGATCGATAGGTCACCTCGCCGTGGCGAACCGCACGCAACGCGACCATCCCGCCCGCCGCCTCCACCCGCGCACACACGAGCGGAGGCCCCCACGCGGCGTCGACCTCACCCGCGAGCACGGCCTGCTGCAGCGCCTCGTAGGTCTTGAACGGAATGATGGTCTCGAACGACGCGCCAAACAGCACGTCGGCGAACTCCCTCGCGAGCTCGAGCACCGGTGCACGACCGAGCGAGGGTGGGAGCCCGAAGCTGAAAGTTGGTGCGGTGATCGGAGCCTCCGCGTTGAATGTACTCCGCGATCCCGTCCGGGATCGACCTCGTGTCCACGCTCGTGCACGGCTTGCGCAAAGCCGTTCCGCCACCAGGCCTCCCGACCTGGTACCGCAGATGCAAGGCATGGGCACGAGGAGGTCTCTCGTGAATCCAGCTCCCCCCGCCACCCAGGTCGTCATCGCCTACGACTTCACCCCGAGCGCCGAGGAGGCCCTGCAGCGGGCCATCGAGGTCGCATGTCGAGCGCCCCACCACGTCCTGCACGTCCTCGTGTCGATCGATTCGCACGCCGGGCTGTCGATCCTGCCGACCAAGGAGGTCAACTACGATTACGCGCAGCAGATCCAGGAGATGGTGTCCCAGCGCATGATCGCGCGGTTCGCCGGGAGAGAGGCCTCGAGCGAGATCCAGTTCTTCGTCCATGCGCGGATCGGCAAGCCGGCCGAGGAGATCCTCGAGCTCGCGCAAAGCGTCAGCGCGGACCTGATCTTCATCGGCTCTCACGGCAAGACCGGCCTCGAGCGGCTCGTCCTCGGCTCCGTCTCCGAGCGAGTGGTGCGGGAAGCGAAGTGTCCGGTGATGGTGGTGAGGGCCAAGACCTATCCCCCCACCGAGCTGATGCACGTCATCAAGTACGACCACGAACGACCGGCCTACAACGCGCCCCATCGCTACACCTACGTCGACCAGCGAGTGGTCCAGAGCGTGTGGCCAGCGATCTGACCGTGGTCGAGCCTCAGGCGTCGCGGCGCAGCCGCACGAGGCCGGCCTCCACGTCACCTTCCTTCACCCGGCTGGTCTCGATCGTGTACGAGCCGGGCGCGAGCGTGATCTCGAGGATCTCGTCCTCGTCGGCCTCGTCGTAGGCGAACGCCGAGTCGAACAGGGCGAGCTTGCCCTTGCCGACATCGAGGGTGTGCTTGGTGACCTTCCACTTCCCCGAGCTCACGGCCTTGTCGACCGCCGCCTGGACCTGCGCCGGGTCATCGCCGAACACGCGCTGGATGAACACCCCACCGTCGGGGGTGGGCTGGAACGCGGTAACCTCCACCTCGCCGAGGATCAGCGCTTCCCCCTTGCCGACCTCGAGGACACCCACGGTGGTCAGGAACTCCTCCGCACGCTCGTAGTCGCTCTCGTCCGCTTCGTCCTCGCCCTCGTCCTCGTCATCGTCGTCCTCGCCGGCGTCGTCGCCCGAGCCCTTCCAGGCCTTCTTCAGCTCGAGCGGGAGCAGGATGAACGGTCCGCCTTCGGTCTCCACGTAGGTGAGTTCCTTGCCCATGTCGTGTCCTCTGGTCGAGAGGGTATCCCCGAACGCGCACGGACTGCGCCCCCCTCCCGAGGTTCGCGCAGCTCGTTCGCGCCATCGAAACTCTTCGTCCCTGGGGGCGCCCTCGTCGTGGGCAGCCGGAGCGGCCACGGCCTGGAGTGGGACGGAGCGGGCACGGATGCTGCTTTATCTGGAGTTGAACCTCCACGGTTCGATCGGGTCACTCGGCTCCGTCCACAGAGTCCAACTCTGGGCGACGAAGCTGCTCGACAGCACTGCCCCCTTGCGATCGTCGGATTGAAGGCACGTTCCGGTTCGCTCTGGATACGATCGGAAAGGCAACGCTGTGAGCTACGCAGTAGCTGGGTGATCCGATCGAGGCGTGGAGGATCCACGGATCCCCATCCTTGCAGCGAAGGTAGACGTGAAACCCAACCAGCTTCCCGTCCACCTCGCACATCGCCACGTCCTCCGCACCGCAGCGGAGGCGGCGATCCGGGCTCCGAGCAGCCACAACACGCAGCCGTGGCGGCTGCGGATCGCGGAGGGTCGGCTGGAGTTGCGCGCCGATCCCACCCGCCACCTGCACGTGATCGATGGCGAGCGGCGCCAGCAGATCCAGAGCTGCGGCTGCGCGCTGTACAACGCGCGGGTCGCGGTACGCGCGGAAGGCTTCGTCGACGACGTCACGGTGATGCTTGCGGATGGCATCGATCCGGATCTGTTGTGGACGCTCCGGCTCGGCGAACCTCACATCACCACCGATGAAGAGCACGGCCTGGTCGGCGCGATCCCGTTGCGCCATACCAACCGCCGGCCGTTCCTCCCCCGCCCCGTCGATGCGGCGACGACCGATCGCCTGATCGCCGTCGCCGCGGCCTGGGGCGCGACGATGATCCGGCTCGACCCCGCGCAGAAGCAGCTCCTCGGCAAGCTCGTGGATCGCGCGGATCGCCTCCAGTTCGGCGATCCCGCATTTCGCGCGGAGCTGTCGCACTGGCTGTCTCCCACCGGCAGCAGCCGTCGCGATGGGATTCCGTTCGTCGAGAAGGAGTACGGCTCGGTCCTGCCGTTCAGTGTGGCGCGATCGCTGCGCTCACCGCACCTCGGTGCCGAGTTCGGCGCCCAGGAGTCCGAGCTGATCTCGGGTGCGCCCGTGGTGCTCGTGATGGGCACGCGCGAGGACACCGCCAGCGAATGGCTCGGGTGCGGCGAAGCACTGGAGGCCGTGCTGCTGCACGCGACGATGGCCGGGCTCTCGGCCGCGTTCCTCAACCAGGTGCTCGAGCTGCCCGATCTCCGCGGCGAGCTCGCCGAACAACTCCCGGGTCTCGGCTATCCGCAGATGGTGCTGCGGCTCGGGATTCCGGAGCACTCGATCCGCCGCGCGGCGCCACGCCGCGAGCTATCCGACGTGCTCGAGGTGATCGGCGAGGACTGAGGTTCACCGCGCGGGCGACGGGAACAGCTGCCAGACGCGACACGGGCCCCACTTGTCGGGGAGCGCGCACGTCCGCGCGCAACCGCGGGTGGTGTCGAGATCGTCGATGAACCGCAGCTGCGGATCGCGCGCCACGTGCTGCCGCAGCCCCTCGCATCGCGGGCCTACGTGCGCGCGCGGGATCGTGGCCACCACCTCGTTGGTGAGCCGCTGACCGTAGAGCGGCACGAGGAACCCATCGCGCGTGTACTCGAGGATCACGAAGCGCGCGTGGAGATCGGGCATCGGCGCGAGCGCCGCCGCACCGCCCTGGAACCACGGGCTGCCGATCACGTCGAGCCGCGGACCACCGAGGCCGGGCTGGCGGACCAGCCACAGCTCGTACTCGGGGCGCGCCAGGTGGAGGAGCAGGCCCCCCACCGCGAGCCAGAACCGCCATCGATGACGATCCGCGCGTGCGAGCTCGGGCAGCGCGCGACCGATCACCATGCAGAGCGCGACGATCAGCGTGTACGACCAGCGCGGGTACCAGAAGTCGCGTGCGAGCACCGAGACGATCACACAGCTGACGCCGAGCCACTTCTCGAACCGCGTGGCGGAGCGGAGGAACACCGGCAACACCGCGAGCGCGACGACGAGGACCCAGCCACCGCCGAGCGAGCGCGAGTCGTAGAACGCCGACGGAGCGCCCCGTGGCCACACCCAGCCGGCGACGAAGTTCGCTCCGAACTCGCGCCAGGTCTCGTCGGCGAGGCCGGACTGCGCGAACATCTCTTTCGCCGGGAGCCCGGGGCCGAGCTTCAGCCCGAGCACGTTGAACTGGTACGGATAGAGCGGGCCGCCGTAGTGCACGAGCTTGATCACCTGGATCGTCAGCGCCGGTAGCGCGCCGATCGCGATCGCTGCGAGCGCGATCCCGAGCGTGCGCTTGCCGACGATCCGCAGGCGGCCCTGGTCCCGCGCCACGAACCTGCCCACCAGCACGAGACCCGAGAGCATCGCGCACACGTAGAGCCCCGTCGGCTTGGTCAACGAGACGATCGCGACGGCGATGACGATGCGCACCGCCGCGCGCCGCGGCCGCGCCGCACCGTCGAGCTCGAGGAGGGCGAACACGAAGTACGCGACCGCGGCACTGACGATGTAGTCGATGTATCCGGAGAACGGCTGGTCGTTGACGAGTGGGATCGCGACATAGGCGAGGGCGGCGAACGTGCCGCCCTGCGTGCTCGCCGTGAGCTTGGTCCCGAGCTTGTAGATCGCGAGGACGCACAGCGGGAACACGATCAACGGACCGGTGAGCAGGAGGGCCGGGAGCCCGAGCACGGCGAGGAGCGGCGCCTGGGTCAGCTCGGCGAACGGGATGAAGCCCTGGAACGGAAACACCCAGTACTTGTCGAGACCGAGCCCACCGTGCTGCACCAGCTCCACGATCGGAGGCAGCCGATACGCGAACCCATCCCACGAGGGCATCCCGAGCAGCAGCGCGTGCAAGACGACGGCGTGCACGATCCACGCCGCGAGCAGCCATCCACGATACCGGCCGAGCCAGTCTGCGAACCGGGTGCGCCGCGTCTCGCTCACGCCGTCACGGCCGCTTGTGGAGCACGACCTGCGACGAGCTCATCCCGGCGGGCGGCTGCACGCTCTTGATCACGACGAGCGCCTCGTCGGTGGTGAACGGATGCGTGGCGTAGACCGCGAAGAACTGCTCGTCGCCCGGCGTCGCATCCAGCTGGATCGCACCGGGCAGGATGCGGCTCTC
The DNA here is from genome assembly GCA_016720595.1 of Myxococcales bacterium. GTDB lineage: Bacteria > Myxococcota_A > Polyangia > Haliangiales > Haliangiaceae > JABFXX01. The sequence goes on along the minus strand of JADKKI010000016.1, from coordinate 223,026 downwards.
GGCCGGGTCGATCGCGGCGGCGGCGGCGGCCTGGTACGGGAAGTACGTGGTGGTGGTCCCCGCGCCATCGATCCCGATCACCGCCACGTACCCTCGGCGGGCGGCATTGATCTCGAACCGGATCCGCTCGCCGGGCTGCACGGTATCGCCGGTCGCGAGCCGCCGGCTCTCCGTGTGGAGGATCAGAGAGATGCCATCGCCCTTGATCCCGACATCGTCATCCGCGGCCCGCTCGGTCCGCCGCGTCACCACGATCAGGAGCGCCGCCGCTGCGGCCGCGAGCGCCCCGCCGGTGAACACCCAGCGCCACCAGGTCGCGAGCCGCCGGGGCTCGGCGGGGAGCTTCTCGAGCTTGCGCCCGATCGCGCGGACCTCCGCATCCACATCGACGCTGGACAGGAACGCCTGGTTCTCCGCCCGGAGCGCATCGAGCTGCGCACGATCGGCCGCCGTCGCCTTGCCGTCGAGCTCGCTCTCGGGAAGATCTCCCGCGAGCACGCGCTCGAGCTCGAGATCGGTGAACGCGCGCTCAGCCATCGCTCGCCCTCGATTGTGCGGCAAACCCGGTCCGTGCGGCACGCTTCTTCACGTGCTCCTCGAAGCGCACGAGGATCTTGCCCACGGTACGCCGCGAGAGCTCGAGCGAGGCGGCGATGCCCTCCTGGGTATAGCCATCGAGATGGTGGAGCACCGCAACGGTCAGCTCCTCCTCCGAGAGGCCCTTGGTGAGGAACGCGAGATCGCGCGCATTGTCGACGCGGCGCGGCTCGCTCCCCAGATCCCCGACGTGCGCCTCCGCATCGAGCTCGTCCTCGCGGGCGGTCTTGCGGCGTCGCAGCCGATCGATCGAGGCATTGGTGGCGATCCGATAGAGGACCGCGAACGGAGAGACGTGGTCCTGGGCCTTCGCCGCGAGGAACCGCGCGAACGTCTCCTGCACGAGATCGCGGGCCTCGTCGCTGCTCCCCACGATGCTCGCGCACCGCCGCTGGAGCGCGGGTGCGTGGCGCCGGTACAGCTCGGCGACCTGATCGCCTGACATGGCCCCATGCACCCTAGACGCCCCGGTTCGCGAACATGGGAAGGATTTCTTACCAGAGCCAGCCGACGTGGATGACCGGCCACATCTGCTGCACGATCTTGCCCTCGTTGCTCTTGAAGTTGAGCATCGCGAGGCCGAGCTCGGTGGTGAAGCCCGATTCGCCCACGAACTGCACCCCTGCCTCGATCCGTGCGTGCAGCCCCCACATCTCGTCTCCACTGTACCCGTCGGTGTTGGAGGTGACCATCGTGCCGCCGCTCTCGATCACCCCGAGCTTCTTCGCCGAAACGTGCCCGCCGAGGCCGACATACGGGCTCCACCGCGACGACAGCGGCGCGATCACCACGCTGGCATCGAGCCCCGGCCCTGCCACGTCGATCGCCAGGGTCGGGAACACCATGCGGTGCACCACCAGCGTGCCTGTCACCGCGAACATCCCGCGGCCGCTGAACAGATCGAAGCCCACACCGAACCGCTTCACGGTCCGCGGGTTCGTGCGCACGTCGTGCTCGAACTTCTTCTTGGTCTCGAACGAGAACTGCGCGCGGGCATCCGCCTCGCCGAGCCGCTTGTACCAGATCTGGAACAGGGGATCGTCGCTGAGCGAAGGGTCCGCCTTGAGCGCATCCCCGAGCGCGCGCCGCTCGGTGACGTGATCGCCGACCTTCTCGTACGCCTCGGCGAGGCGGACCAGCGCGCGACCACGGCCGCGCCATGACAGCGTATCGGTGGGCCGATCGCGCAGGAGCTGATCGAACAGCTGGAGCGCGGGGGCGGCCTGGCCATCGGCGAGGAGACCGAACGCCTGGGCGCGGGCGAACTCGCGCTGCTCGTCGGGAGACAGCTCACTCGGATCCCCCTTGACGATGCCCGCAGACAGCGCGGCGCTCTGGTACTTCACGGATCCCACGTCGGCGCGCTCGCCGGCGGCGACCACGAGCGTCCCCACCTCGAGGTGATCCGCGAGCACGCGCTTGATCCGGTACGAGCCCGGCGACAGGGCGAGGACGATCTCCCGGCTCCGATCGGAGACCGCCTCGGCGACCAGGCGCCACTCGTGCGCGTCGAGCACCACGTACTTCTGCGCCGTGGTCCCTTTCGGGATCGTCATCGACGCGCTGCGGTTGCTGCCGAGCCGGGTCAGCACGAGCTCGCCCTGCCCGCTCAGCTCGTAGCGAAACGCCGGCTTCTGCGGCACACCGCTGGTCGCGGTGTCGGCGCGGGTGCGGGCATACGCATAGTGATAGGCCTCCGCCACCGTGACCTGATGATCGGAGTCCTCGTCGGCGGCGCCGCGCAGGCCGGAGACGAAGTGGTGGGTGAACACCGAGCCCTGCAGCGCGCGGGACTCCTGCGAGAGCTCGTCGGCGCCGCTGCTCGTGAGCAGCGCCATGCCGGAAAGCTTCGGGTTGACGAGGTCGAGCGCGAACTCCTCCACGGCCGTCCCGCCCTTGCGGGTGACCGCGCCCGACTTGCACGCATCGACCACGCCGAGCTTGATGGTCGCCGGCAAGCTGCGCAGTGTGTCCTGCAGCTCCTTGTGCGAGAGCGGTTCGCCGCGCAGGTGCAGGAACCGCTCGTCGGCGTGCCCCGAGTAGTAGACGAACACGAGGGTGTCCTCGGCACTCGAGTCATGCGCGGTCTGCGCGAGCTTGCGCAGCGAGGCACGAACGTCGGCGGTATCGGGATCGCGGAGCACCTCCACGCGATCGGGCGCGAACCCGCCGAGCGAGACCAGCACCTCGCGCACCCGCTCGGCATCGTTCTCGGCGTAGCGGAGGGGCCGATCTTGCGACCAGCCCGGGTTCGACCCGATCACCAGCGCGTAGCGTTGCTCGGCGAACGCGGCGGTGTGGGTCGCGAGAAGCACGACCAGTGCGCATGCGATCCGAACCCCAACCGGCAACGTCCTGCGCATGAGTGATTCCCGAAGGGAACGCACTGGTCTTACACGCGAACGGAAACGACAACAAATGAAAACGGGTGAGGCACCCGGCGCGGCTTGCCTCGCGGTTCCAGGTGGTTGCGCGCGCATGGCCACCCATTCGACGGCCAGGGCCTCCCGTCGATCTGATCTGGGCGGCTTGGTCGCGAAACGAATGTGCGCATTCGGCGCCGGTCCTGCGTTCCCGGGGCATGAACCACCCGTCAGTCGTCCGCCGCAGCCTGCTCGCCACGCTCAGCCTCGTCACCCTCGTCTCCGGAGCCGCGTGCTCGGGCGGCGAGGAAGGAGGCGATGACGGGATGCCCGATGCGGCCTGTGCGACCCAGAAGTTCTATCCGGACACCGATGGCGATGGGTTCGGCGACATGACCAAGGCCGTGGACCTGTGCGCCGCCCCGGTCGGCTACATCGCCAAGGGCGGCGACTGCCGCGACGGTGATCCTTCGAGCCACCCGGGCGCCGTCGAGATCTGCGACACGTTCGACAATGACTGCAACGGGCTCGCGGATGACGCGGATGGCGCGGTCGACAAGAGCACGGCCACCACGTTCTACCGGGACGCCGATGGCGACGGCTTCGGCACGCAGACGATGGTGCGCACCTGCGTCAAGCCTGCGGGCTTCGCGGCCGTGGGGAACGACTGCAATGATGCGAGCGCATCGGTGAACCCGGGCGCACCCGAGATCTGCGACGGCATCGACAACGACTGCGACGCGCTCGTCGACGCCGCCGATGCGAGCCTCGATCCCGCGATGAAGCACGCGTACTACCTCGACGCCGACCACGACAACTACGGCACGGGCGCCGCGACGTTCGCGTGCTCGCCTCCCACCAACTACGTCGCCGCGGCCGGCGACTGCAACGATGCCAACGCGACCGCGCACCCGGGCGGCACCGAGGTCTGCGACGGCGCCGACAACGACTGCGATGGTGGCACCGACGGCACCGCCGCCGCACCCAACCAGTGCGCCGCCCTCGTGGGGACGTACACCGGCACGTACACGCATCACACCGACGAGCGCGTCGGCTCGACGATCGTCAACCAGATGAACTGCAACGGCACCGGCTCGGGCGCTCTCGTCCTCGGGCGCAGCCCCGCCCTCCAGGGCACGTTCACCTGTGCGTACGCCGGCAGCCTCGGCGGCTTCATGCACAACCAGACCGTGACGCTCAAGGCGAGCGTCGATCCCTCCGGTCACGTGACCGGCACCGTCGATCACGTCTACGACTCGCCGAGCACCGCGCATCGCGTCTACAACGTGACCGGCACACAGACCGGGACCACGCTGACGCTCTCGGGCACGGGCTCGTGGTTGCCAAACCCGATGTCCGCCGTGCCGTGGGGTGTGACGTTCTCGTTCGCCGCATCGCGCTGAGCACTTGGCCGCGCCCGCGTGCATACTGGTCGTGCGATGTGGCGCGTGATGCTCGTCTTCCTCGGTGGATGTGACAGCGTCTTCGGGTTCACGTCGTCCACGCCGGTGGATGCCCCGCCCGACCTCGGCCCGCTCGAAGCAGGCGTCGACGCCCGGTCGTGCTTCGGCACGGGCCTCGTCACCGTGTGCACGACGCCCCCTCCGACGGGCACGATCGTCCTCACCGGAGCCCTCGACACGTCGACCGATCTGCGGTGCGCTGCGAGTGGCACGTGGCAGGGACCTTCACAGATCTGCCTGGTCGCGGCCGATCAGATCGACGTTGGAGATGTGACGGCCACGGGAGCCCGCGCGCTCGTCGTCGTCGCGGCAACGTCGCTGCATGTCAACCAGACCCTGGATGCCGCGAGCCGCAGCAACGGCGCGATCGGTGCCGGCGCAGGCCTCAACGTCACGTGCGGAGGAACATCCCCCGGGGCCGACGCCGGAGCGGCGGGCGGGAGCTTCGGCGGCCGCGGTGCGAGTGGTGGACCGGGGCCGGTCGCTGCGAATGGAGGCACCTCCGGCCCCGCCGAGCCCAGCGCGGTGCTGCGAGGTGGCTGCAGCGGGGGCTTCGGCGGCGCCGAAGGTGGACGCGGCGGCGGGATCGTCGTGTTGATCGCGGGATCGCTGATCGACGTGTCGGGTGTGATCAACGCGTCGGGCGGCGGCGGGAAGGGTGGCTTGATGACGGTGAGTTCCAGGGGCGGTGGCGGCGGTGGCTCGGGCGGCCTGATCGTCCTCGATAGCCCCACCATCAGGATCTCGGGCACCGTGTTCGCGAACGGCGGCGGTGGTGGCGAAGGTGGCGGAGCCGGGTCCGCCGGTGCAGCGGGCGCAGAATCCACGGGGGGCGTGGCGCCAGGGGGCAACATCGGCACCAACGGCGGCGCTGGTGGCAAGGGAGGCGCCGGGATGACCGCGCCGACGGCAGGTGGAGCCCCGGCCGTCACGGCGGGTGGCGGCGGTGGCGGTGGCGCGGTGGGCGTGGTTCGAGCGTACGGCACGCTCGAGGGCGTGGGCGTGGTGTCTCCCCCGCCGAGCCCGTGACCGAGCCCGCCGTTCGCTTCATGCATCGGCGGGTGCTACTGCTCCCACCATGGCTGTCTTGACGATCGCGCGCTTCGAGGTCCGCCCCGAAGCCCACGCCGAGGCAGAGCGCGCGATGCACGAGTTCGCATCGCACGTCCGCACGCAGCTCCCCGGCTCGTCGTGGACGGTGTATCGCGATCCGCGCGCGCCGACCCACTACACGGCGATGCTACGCGTCGACGATGTGGCGGCCGCCGCCCGCCACCGCGCGGCGACGGGCACGCTCGCGTTCGAAGCAGCGCTCGGCCCGCTCCTCGTCGGCGCGGTCGAGGTCGTCGAGTGCGAGCTCGTGACCTCGAGCGATCTGCAACGCCGCCACCGTGGCCGTTAGTTGCGCTTGACCTCCCCGAAGTACAGATCGCGCGACGAGCCGCCCGCGAAGTAGCCGTGGCCGCCGACGAGGCCCGCACCTTCGCGCACACACATCGTCCACCCACCCTCGTCGCCGCCAAAGCTCGCGAGCGTGACGCACCAGTCCTTGCCGTGAGCCTCGACGATGATCGCGTCGCCCGCTTCCATGTCCGGATCCGGATCCTTGTGCTCGATGCGCGCGGCCACCGGCTGAGCTGGCAGCAGCCGCCGTGCGGGATCGAGCTTGGTGACGTCCCCGTCGGTGACTCGCCACAGGCCCTGGCTGGTGCCGACATAGGTGCCGGCGGGCGAGTCCGGAAGATCGAGTGCGCTCGAACACGCGAGCGTCATCGCCTTGCCGTCGGCGACGGCGCGGACGTCCGAGATCGTGCACGCGACGGTGCCCTTGGTCGACGTCTGCTCGGGGCCGTGGTCGCCATACATCGAGATCACGAGCTCCGCCGGGAACGACAGCTCCCGCGCGACGAACAACCCCGCGTAGGCCGGAGGCAGCTCGCCCGGGGTGGCGGTGCTGTGGTTCGACGCGGGAGCGGAGGCGCGCTGGCCGCCACCGCAGGCCGCGAGGAGCGACAGGAGTACGGCGGAGACGCGAGGCGCGAGGGCGAGGGTGCGAGCTCTAGAGTTCACCCTTCCATGGTCGATCATCGGTGCGCGCCCCGTCACGCCACCCTGCGAAGTTTCGTGGCACGATGGCGCGATGTTCGTGCTCGCACGTCCTCCTGAGGTGGTCACACGCCTCGCGGCCGTCGGGGTCCTCGGGGTCCTCTGTGGCCTGGCCACCGGCGCCCACGCGGCCCCGTGCCCTCCCGACGACGTATTCAACCAGCTCCCCCACGTGACGGGGAACACCCTCGCCTTCTGCGACGGGTCCACGCGGAGCTGCTGGGCACTCGACGTTCCCAAGGGCACCTGGTCGACCCAGCCGATGGCGACCGAGGCCACGGTCTCGATCACGCCGACCGAGATCACCGCCTGCGCCGCCGACGGCAAGACGTGCAAGAAGCTCGCGACCGCGGCGTACGCCGACGGTGGCACCGGCGTGGCCTCCGACGATCTCGCGCTGCTCGCCGTGTATCGCGGGCCGACGGTGGACATCTATGACCTCGACTCGAGCAAGCGGCTGACCACGATCAAGGGCTGGAAGTCCCCGATGGGCCCGGCCAAGGACGCGGTGTTCCAGGGCGCGAAGTTCGTCGGCAAGACGCTCGTGGTGTGGGAGTCCTGGACGCCCGTGAGCTCGGCCGCGCGCCTGTACGAACCGCGCAAGGCCAGGCGGATCGCCGATCTGGTCAAGGCGGGGACCGAGGTCGAGCCGTGGGCGGTGGCGCTCGATGACAAGGTCTGGTTGTTCGCGGGCTTCGATCCCAAGCTCTATCTCGTGGACGTCACCACCGGGAAGCTGAAGAAGACCATCAAGCTCGCCGGGGGGCAGAACGGCAAGGTGATCGCCGGCAAGCTCGCGGATGGGCGGGTCGCGATCGTGTCCGACGGCGTGATCCTCGTAGATCCGGTCGCAGGCACGTCTTCCCCTGTTGCCGCCCCGCACTGCACGAAGTAGCGTCAGGCAGTCCCCGAGCATGTCCAACGAGAAGGAAAAAACCGCGTTCCTCCAGGCTCCGGTCCTCCCCAGGAAGACCGGGGCTGGTAATGCCGATGCCGTCCTCGTGGCGATCTATCCCACGGGCTCCGGGATGGGCCGCAGGTTCGCACTCAACAAGTCGGAGCACTTCGTCGGGCGGCTCGAGGATCTCGACATCCCGCTCGAGGGCGAGGGGCTGTCCCGTCGCCACGCGCGGATCTATCGCGACACCTACGGCTGGTGGATCGAGGACCTCGGCTCCACCAACGGCACGCACGTCAACGACCTCAAGGCGACCCGGCAGCTCCTCAACGACGGTGATCTGATCCGGTGCGGCGTCGCGATCTGCAAGTTCCTCTCGGGCGACAACATCGAAGCCGCGTATCACGAAGAGATCTATCGGATGTCGATCATGGACGGTCTCACCAACGTCCATAACAAGCGCTACTTCCTCGATTTCCTCGAGCGCGAGCTCGCGGTGGCGGTGCGGCAGAACACGCAGCTCGCCCTGCTGATGGTCGACATCGATCACTTCAAGAAGATCAACGACACGCACGGTCACCTCGCCGGTGATGCGGCGCTCAAGGAGCTGTGCCGCCGCTTGAAGCCGCGCATTCGCACCACCGATCTGCTCGCGCGCTACGGTGGTGAGGAGTTCGCCGTGGTGCTCCCCGCCACCGCGCACGACGGCGCGATGCTGTGCGCAGAGGGGCTCCGGACGCTGGTCGAGGGCGAGCCGTTCACCTACGACGCGATCAAGATCCCCTGCACGATCAGCCTCGGACTCGCGCTCGTGGATCACGCGCAGCCCGGCACCGCCACGGAGCTGATCGGGCGCGCGGACGCGAACCTGTACGAGGCCAAGCGCTCGGGCCGCAACCGCACCGTCGGCTGATGCGGCCCCGCGCTCCCCGAGCTCCCCGAGTTTTTGTTTCGGTGTTGCTCGCGTGCGGCCTCGTGGCCGCCTGCGGATCGAAGCCCGCCGTCCCACGCGATCTTCCGACGCTGTCCGGAGATCCGCCGCCGAGCGATGCGGGTACGACCACGACCACGACCACGGTCACGCCGGTCGCGAGGGCGAGCTCGGGCCTGACGCCGGAGCTGATCGCCGCCGTCGGAAAGCGGCCCCTGATCATCGAGGACTTCACCTCGCTCCGGCTCTCCGCGAGCGAGCGGTTGCGCGCGCAGAGCCGGATCGCCGAGTGGGCCACCGCCTCGGGGTTGATCATCCTCCCACCGGACGTCGTCGAGGCAACGCTCCGCAAGGCCGCCGCCGGGCTCGATCCGACCACGGGCAAGACCTGCGGGCCTGCGCTCGAGCGGGCCTACGCGATCGAGCGGTGGATCGTCCCGACCGGCGCCGAAGGCTCGATCCTCGCGCGCGTCGACTGCGAGGACAGCTGCACGATCCAGCTCGAGATCAAGCTGTTCGCCCTCGGCACCGAGTTCTATTCGGCGCCGTTCGATCCTGCCCAGCCATGGGAGCAGGAGCTGGTGCGGCGGCTGCCCACCGTGATCGACAACGGCGGCCACGAGCGCTACGGGCACCTCAACAACCCGGTCCGCGTGGCCGGCGTCCCGCGCGCCGCCAAGGCCACCGACTGGTACTTCGACGATGCAGCGATCGTCGCGGGCCGCGCCGCCACCGAAGTGCTCGCGTGCGGCGCGATGGATCGCGCGGTCGTGCTGATGCTCGACCGCGCCGACAACGGCGCGACCACCTGCGAGACCGCCGGTGCGCCGAACTACGTCGCCGAGTACGACGCCCGGATCAACGCCTGCGCGTGTGCGGCAGCGATCAAGCTCGAGCACCCCACGGCCAAGCGCAGCTACGTGCAGTACCCCGGGCAGCCGCGCGCTGGCGACGAGACCACCAAGAACGGCAAGCGGATCTCCGCGTCGCTGATCGGTGGGAACGAGTACCGTCCGCGGGGCACCGCGCCGTGGATCCTGCGCGAGTCCGATTCGATCGCCCCGTGCTTCGTCGGCCGGACCACCGAGACCGCCGCGGATGAGGTCAACGCCACGCTCGAGTTCGACCAGACCGGCAGCGTCACCAAGGTCACGATCGGCGACCTCAAGGGCATGCTCCACCCCGACGAGCGGGCCTGCGTGACGAAGAAGCTCAAGACCATCCGCACGCCCTGCCCCGCGGGCCCGCCGCTCACCGGGCAGGTGCGGATCACGCTCGAGGTTCGCGGTCCCTAGGTCTGAGTCAGCGGCGAACGAGCCGCCGCGCGGTGCCCGTGAGGTGCACCACCGCGCCGCCATCCTCGGGCACGAGCGAGAGATCGACGAGCCCGGGCCCGACGCGAGTCGCATGACAGAACGCGAGCTCCCGGCGCCCACGTGCGCCGAGGCTGCGCTCGCACAGCCCACCATCGACGTCCCAGCGCTCGCGCACGGCGCCCGCACACGTCCCGCCGCGGACGAACTGCGCGCCGTCGCACGAGACCCACGCCCCATCGAGGGCGGATCGCTCCGCCTCGCTCAGCGCGGTCGGCGGATCGAAGCGTGAAGGAGGGAGCGTGTACCCGGGCGTCGACATCTGGCGATGACGACACGCGGGGGCCGGCGTGTCGGCGCGGGTCACGCCGCGGCCTGCGGTCAGGAGCGAGAGAACGAGGGCGGTGGTGATCGCGACGGGACGCATGACCACACCAACGCGCGACAGGTCACACGGATCTCGACGCGCTCGTTGGTGCACGAGACCCCGGAGGTGTGCACCTCCTTGGGCGTCATCGCGGCGCGAACAGCGTGCAGCCGGTGATGAACAGGTCCTCGATCAGCCCTGCCTGCTGTGTCGTGGTGCCGTAGAAGATCGCACCCACCGAGGTGTCACCGGCGCCGAGCTCGATCACGGTGAGGTCGCGCCCGGAGGCCGTGTGGCGATAGGTCTGCACGTTGATCCGATCCTGATCGGCGAGGGCGAGGCCCTGCTCGACCGTCGTGGCCGGTCCGTAGATCCGCTTCAGGGTGAGGTCGGCCTGCGCGCGCTCCGTGCTCGACAGCTGGCTCGCGGCGGTGATCACCCGATTCGCGCCGTGCGTGAACGCCGGATCCGACTTCATCGCCTGGAAGTCCTCGGGGAGCTCGCAGGTCTCGCGGTGCACGGTGCAGCCCTCGAGATCGCCATCGTGGATCGAGGTCACGAGCGCGCCGCTGGCGTTGTCGAAGATCGCGCCGTAGGAGTTGTCGCCAGCGCCGTACTCGTACGCAGCGAACTGCCGGCGGCTCGTGGGCTCGCTGACGTAGTTGAGGTTGACCTCGCCCTGGTCGACGGCCGCCACGGCCTCCTCGGGCGTCATCACATCGGTGTGCGCCGATTGCTGCACGGCCACCACGAGACGGCGCTTCTGCTCGTCGTTGTAGGTCGCCAGAGTCGCGGCGGTGATCGTCTGCGTGAAGTCGATGTGGAGGACCGGGCTCGTCGAGATGTCACCATAGGTCGAGCCGAACAGGCAGCTCGGCGGCGGCGCGCAGCCATCGCCCGTGCAGCCCACGGTGAGCTTGAACTTGCCGGTGGTGGAGGCGAGGTGGCCCTTGACCAGCGCGCGATAGCGACCCGCGCCGAGCGTGCGCGACAGCTTCGAGTACACGGAGCTGCCGGAGTCGTCGTTGCGAAGCATGTACGAGCCCCAGCCGGTGGCGCTCGCCTTGTAGAGGTAGAGCACCGTGTCGGTCTTGCGCTGCCCGAGTACGGCGTAGCTCGTCGCGAGATCGACCTTGGCATCGCCGGTCAACTCGAACGTCCACGCGTGGAAGTGCTCCGCCGCCGTGAGGGCCGAAGCGGCAGGGGTTCCGAACGCGATGGTCCCGTGGTCGATCGGCTTCGCGAACGAATCGTCCTTGCTGCCATCGGGCGGCGCCTCTTCCTCGGGATCCTTGTCCTCCGAGACGCAAGCGGGGATCGACGTGGCGAACAGGCCGAGACCGAAAACGACCGAGACAGAACGTGCGCGCATGGCGCTGTGCGGCAAAGCAACTCGCAGGCCCGCGGCTGCGACGGGGGCGTCACCGAGCTGGCCATCATCTCGCGGGGTTACACGCGAGCCGATCGCGGTGGCTACTCGAGGAGCCGGCTAGCCGAGCGAGCCGCACTCGATGTGCCGATGATCCGGCCGAATGATCCGGGGGAAGTCGTGATCGTCGACACCTGGATGACCAAGCACCCGTTCGTCGTCTCCCCGGAGACGACCATCGGAGAGGCCGGCCAGCTCATGGGGACCCACCGGATCCGCCACCTGCCCGTGCTCGACCACGGGCAGCTGGTCGGCGTGATCACGAAGTCCGATCTCCTGCGTGCCGCCGCCACGGGGCTCGATCCCCTGTCGGCGGTCGCCCGCGATGACCTCTCGATGTGTGCGCCGGTGGCCGGCGTGATGAGCACGCGCCTGGTGACGGTGGAGGCGACGTTGCCTCTCGAGGATGCCGCGCAATTGATGGTCGAGCGGAAGATCGGCGCGGTGCTGGTCGCCGAGGATGGGCGACGGTTGATCGGCGTGCTGACCGAGTCCGATGTGATGCGCGCGCTGATCTCCAGTGTCTCGGTCGAGGGCCCCGGTGCACGGATCACGATCGGCACGCGCGACACCAACCAGGTCGTGCGGTTCCTGGCAGAGCGCGCGCCGAAGCTCGCGATGCGCGTGCTCAGCTTGCTCGTGCTCGATGGCCCCGAGGGGTTGACGGTGGTGGCGCGGCTCGGGGGCGGTCGCGTCGACGAGCTGGTCGATCAGGCGTGGGCAGCAGGTCACCCGGTGCGCAGCGTGGTGCGGCTCGGGATGGCCGCAGTCTCGACGAGCTGAACCAAACCCGCGCGATTTCGCGCAAGCGTTGCGCATCGATCGAGCATCGCACCAGGACATTGCCGAACGCTTCGGCAACGATGCATGCTGCGCGCATGGTGTGGAAGGTCATCCTCGTGCCGTACGACTTCTCCGAGTCCGCGGAGCACGCCACCAAGATCGCGTGCCTGGAGGCGAAGGTCCACGGCGCACGGCTGGTGCTGCTCCACATCGTCGAGCTGTTGCCGCACTTCGGTCACGAGACCACACTGATGGCAAGGCCGGGCACCAGCACGCCGGTCAGCGTGTTGCGCTACTACACGGAGACCGCCGAGACCGAGCTTCGCGAGCGTGCGGCGCGACTCGAGGCGGACGGGTTCGCGGTGGAGGTCGTCGTGCGCAGCGGCGTGCCCGTCGAGGAGATCCGCGGATATGCCGCCGACCATCCGGTGGACGTGATCGTGATGGGCACGCACGGCCGGACGGGGCTCCGCCGGCTGATCGCGGGCAGCGTCGCCGAGCGGCTGGTGAGGATCAGCCCCGTCCCCGTGCTCACGATCCGCCACCCGGACTCTCCCCCGCCGACCTAGCGCTCGCGTGCGGTGAGCTGCTGCTTGTCGAGACGGACGATCTGTCCGCGGGCATCGAGGTAGATCGCATCCGCATCGGCCGCCACCGGGCGGGCGCCGGCGGGTAAGCCGCTCTCGACCAGCTCCACACCGCTCGAGCCATCCGCCCGCACGCGCACGAGCTGGACCGCGCCGCGCGCGAGGGTCCTCAGGTACAGCCACGCGTCGTCGAGCAGGACGCCGTCGCTGTTGATGAGGTTGGTGGCGAGCACGCTGGCCTTGCCGGTGGCGAGCACCACGCTCTGGAGGGAGCCGGAGGACCGGCGCGAGCTCTCGCAGTAGACGTAGGCGTGTGCGTCGTCCACGGCGAGGGCGGTGGGCCCGGTGGCGAACCCGCGCGCGATCACGCGAAGTGCGCCGGTCGCGAACGGGAGCTCGCCGAGCCAGCGCTGGCCATAGCTCGCCACGAACAGCAGCTCGCCATGCTGCGCGAGGGAGATGCCGTAGCGCCCGCTCTGCGCGGGGAGCTTGGCGAACGTGCCGAGCCGGCCGGTGGCGAGCTCGACCTTGTAGATCGTGTCGCCGCGAAACACCGTCGTGTAGAGGAAGCCATCGTGGACGAGGAAGGTCTGCGGCGCCTCGGACAGGGCGCGCGTGGTCTGCGTGACCTCGACGAGCTGATCCCCCGCCACGGCCACGCGCGCGGAGCTGCGGGTACCCGAGGGGCCCGAGGGTAGCGTCGCGAGCTTCGCGAGGCACCCTCGCCCTCCATCGCCGAGCCACCACACGTCCCGGCCCGAGGTCCAGACCAGGGCGCCGTTCGCGAGGGCGAGGTCGCGGAGAGACCCCGGCACCGGTGCCGAGATCGATGTCGGTCCGGCCAGGCCGCGGCTCGTGGAGCTCCGCGACAGCCTGGCAATCCGCGGCCGCCGTGGTGCTGGGGATCACCAGCGCAGCCACCAGGACGAGGACGAACCGCATGTGCACGGAGGATGGTGCAATGGCGAGACCACGCGTGCACGGCCGTTCTGAGGCCGAGCTGTCGCCGATCCTCGTGGCGAGCGTGAAGCCGCGGCTACACCCCGCCGGCCGGGTGGGACACGCGGATCAGCGGGCCGTCTGCCAGGCGACCTTGGCCTTCAGGTACGGCCCCTTGAACGGAGGTGCTGCGCCCTCGGGGCCGAGCACGTAGTCGACGCGGCGATTGGCGCGCTCGTCGGTGTTATCGGCGGTCTTGACCTTGAGCACGTCCTCGCCGAACCCAGCGAACGCGATCGGCAGCGCGAGGCCGTGCTTCTTGAAGTAGGCGGAGATCGCTCGTGCGCGATCGAGCGAGAGCTTGCGGTTCTTGGCGCTCGCGCCGACGGTGTCGGTGTGACCGGCGACGTAGAGGCGCATCTTGAGGAACCGCTCCGAGCGCTTCACGATCTCCGCGATCTTCGCGACGCTGGCGTCGAGCTTGGCCTCCTCGGTGGTCTCGATCTTGGCGCTGTCACTCGCGAACGTGACGTCCTCGTGATCCACGGAGACCGACCACGGGATCAGCTCGACGTTCGCCACCAGCCCGTCGGCGGTGATCGCGCGGAGCTTGATCATCATCAGCCGGGTGTCGGCGGGCTGGGTCCACGAGATCGAGAGCCAGGTGCCGGCCGCCTCCTTGGCGTAGGTCGCCGTGCCCTTGCCGAGATCCTTGCCGTCCTCGCCCATCACGACGATCTCCGCCGAGCCTGCGGGGCGTGACATCGTGAACTGGAGCACGTGCTTGTCGAGATCGAGGTGATCGGCGTCGTAGCCGATCTTGACCGGCGCCCGGACCAGCGTGTCGAACGACAGGGCATCGCTCCAGCGCTGCTTGTCGCCGGCGACCTGCGTGGAGATCGTGCCCTTGTACGACATCTTGCCGGCCGCACCGTCGCCGATGTTGAGCGTCACCGCCTGGCCCTTGGCGAGCGCCGCGTGCTTGACCGTGAAGTGCTTGCCGTCATCGCGCTCGAGCTCCACGCGGAGATCCGACACCGGCGTCACGGCGGTGACCCGGAGCTGCGGCTTCTCGCCCTGCGGGACGTCCCCCTTCAGCTGGTAGCTGACGGGCTGGGCGCTCGCGGTTCCAGCGAGGACCGGAAGCGTGAACACGAGCGCGGCGAGGATCGCCAGGTTCAGAGCACGCACTGGCACTGGCCGCCCGACATCACGCAGCCGCGAGGACCGGCCGCCGGGAAGTAGTAGCCGGTGGCCATGCACATCTCGTTGGTGCGTGCGCTCTGCCCATCGACGATCGGGTTGTTCGCGTTGGAGCCGATGTTGTCGTACGTGCACTCCCACGTGATCTTGCTGCCGAACGTGTAGAACTCCGGCGCCGACCACTGCTGGGCGCCCGGGTGCTCCCAGTCGGCGCTGTGGAACAGCATCTGCGAGCCATCGCGGACCTCGGTGGTCACGGCCTGCTTGTGGGCGTGCGTGGACATCGACCAGAACTTCGCGCCCTGCGTGACGTCGCAGGTGGCGCTGACCTTGAAGTTGGTCGCGTGCGCCGGGATGTTGATATCGGCGTTGTACGTGCCGAACAGATCGGTGCGGGTGAACCCCGTGTTGTCGTCGAGGGCATACGCGGTGAGCTCGACGTGCGCGACCAGCGGCGCATCGCCGGCGTTGACGTAGTGCATCTGGAAGTAGCCGGCCACGTTCGGGACCACCACCTGCGCGAGCTGCACGCCCACGTCGTCCTTGGGGAAGTCCTCCTCGTGGTGCGGCGTCTGCGCGCCATAGACCGGGAGCGGCTGACCGGCGCCTTCACAGTCATCGATCGTGCCATCCGCCGGCTGCGTGCCGCCGAGGCTCTGGAAGTAGATCATGTGGTGGCTGCCGTCCGTCATCTCCGAGACCCACTTGTGGACGTGGAGGATCTCGGTGTTCGGCGTGTGGAAGTAGAAGCACTTCGTGACCTCCTCGCCCGGCGCGATCGTGACATCGGCGCTGACCACGGAGAACGCGGGCTGGTCCGCAGGAGGCGTGCCGCCGGAATCGGTGGCACACGCCCCGACGAGCGACGCGAGCGACGAGACGACGGACGCGGACAGGAGCAGAACCGAGCTACGCATGACATCCCCCCCGGGAAACGAAAGCGACCCGAGCCTACCCCAGCTAGATCGACTGGCGGTCTCGAACGTCTATCGGCCCTGATGAACAGCATCCGTGCCGTGCTTTTCGGGGCCCTCGCCGCGGGCTGTGCCCCCAGTCAGGCCGCCCCCTCCCAGGATGATTTGCCCGCGATCGACAAGCAGATCGCGGCCTTGGCGCCTGCGCGGCTCGGCTCCGCCCCCACCCTGGACAAGGCGATCACGACCTACTACGGGACCCAGCGCGGCCAGCGCACCTACATCCAGACCGACAAGCCGCTGTACCAGCCGGGCGAGACGATCTGGTTCCGGGCGGACCTGCGGACGGCCAAGACCCTGACCGGCGGACCTCCCGTCGGCGTCACGTTGCAGCTGATCTCGCCACGCGGCGCGATCGTCGCCACCAAGCGCGTGCTCGCGCAGGGCGGCATCGCCCGCAACGACTTCGCGCTCGATCCGAACATCGATGGCGGCGAGTACACGATCCAGCTCAGCTCGCCGGGCGGCATCGATACCAAGAAGGTGATCGTCAACACCTACGAGGCCCCGCGCCTCATGAAGACGCTCGAGATGCTGCGCAAGGCGTACGGCGCGGGCGATCAGGTCTCGGCCGCGGTCGAGATCAAGCGCACCACGGGCGAGGCGTTCGCCGATCGCAAGGCCACCGCGGTGGTGACGATCGATGACGCGGAGGTCTCGCGGATCCCGATCACCACGGACAAGGACGGCAAGGCGATCGTCAAGTTCCAGCTGCCGGCGCAGATCGCGCGCGGGGATGGCCTGCTGACGATCCTCGTCGAGGACGGCGGCGTCACCGAATCGATCCAGAAGCGGATCCCGATCGTGATGACCACCCTGTCGCTCGGCGTGTTTCCAGAGGGTGGCGATCTGGTGCAGGACGTCGCCGGCCGCGTCTACTTCATGGCGAAGACCACGATCGGCAAGCCCGCGGACATCGAGGGCAAGGTCGTCGACGATCGCGGCGTCGTGGTCTCGACGTTCTCCTCGATCCACGACGGCATGGGGAGCTTCGATCTCACGCCGCGCGCGCTGCGCAAGTACCACGTGGAGATCGTGAAGCCGGCGAACATCACCACCAAGGTCGACGTGCCAGCCGCGCGCCCCGATGGCTGTGTGCTGCGCGCTGCCCCGCCGCAGAAGGGTAGCGACCAGCTGCGGATCGCGGCGATCTGCAGCACCAAGCGCACCGTCGAGATCGAGGCCACGCTGCGCGAGAATCGGCTCGCGAGCGGCAGCTTCGAGGCGGCCGCCGGCAAGCCCACGCTCATCGCGCTGCCGATCCCGCGCGCGTCGCAGGGTGCGGTGCGCGTGACGCTGTTCTCGTCCACGCAGGAGCCGCTCGCGGAGCGCCTCGTCTATCACGGGCTCGGCGCGGACCTGAAGATCACGCTGACGCCCGACCGCAAGGCGTACTCGCCGCGAGATCCGGTGAAGCTCAAGGTCAAGACCGAGGATGCACGCGGCAACCCGGTGAAGGCGAACGTCGCCGTGGCGGTCGTCGACGAGACCGTGCTGTCGTTCGCGGACGACAAGAGCGCCAAGATCCTCGCGCACCTCTATCTCGAGCCCGAGCTGGGCGCGACCGCGGCCGATCCGATCGAGGAGCCGAACTTCTACTTCTCCGACAAGCCCGACGCGGGTGCCGCGATGGATGCACTCCTCGCGACCCGCGGCTATCGCAGATTCGAATGGCGGCAGGTCCTGCCCGCCCAGGGGAGCAAGTGATGAAGACCCGTGATCTCCTTCCGATCCTCGCTCTGATCGCCGGCGCGCAGGCCTCGGCCATGGCAGCTCCTACCGGCGCGATCGAGGGCACGCTCGTCGAGCAGCCCTCCGGCAAGGTGGTGAGTGGCAGCGTCGATCTGGTCTGCGGCAAGGTCAGGAAGAGCGCGCGCGCCGATGGCGCCGGTCACTTCCAGATCAGCGGCCTGCCCGAGGGCAGCTGCACCTTGACCGCGAGCGGCGGCGCGTTCGTCACGATCACGATGGGCGTCACGGTCTCGAGCGGCAACATCGCGACCGTGCTCGTCGGCGTGACCTCGCGCGCGTACGCGGACAAGCTCCGCCGCGAGGAGGAGCGGGCGCGCAAGGAGCAGGAGCAATACCTGAAGCAGATGCGCAACCGGCGCCGCATGCCCTCGAAGGCGGCGCGCCAGATGGACTTCGATGGCGACTTCGGCGGCGTCGAGGGCGGTGTGGTCGGTGGGCAGGTGGGCGGCGTGATGGGTGGCCGCCCGATGCCCGCGCCGCCACCGGCGATGGCACCACCGCGGAATGCGCCGATGGCGCCACCGCGGGACGCGCCGATGGGCCGCGCCGAGAAGGCCGAGCGCCCCGCGACCGTGGCCGCCACGCGGGCCGCCGATCGCCCGATGGGCGGCGCAGGCATGGCCGCGAATGGCCCGGCGCCGGCCCAGATCCAGGCGCAGAAGATCGCGGTGCTCGACGAGGCCAAGCGCAAGGATCAGATCCGCCGCAACGTCGCCGACAAGAAGATCGCGAACCGCCTCGCGGCACAACAGGACAATGGCTGGGCCGTGGTGCGCGTGTTCCCGGTGCCCGAGTACACCAAGGCCTATGACGGGCCTCGCTCGGACTTCCGCGAGACCGTGTACTGGAACCCGACCGTCGAGACCAACGGGCGCGGTGAGGCCGAGGTGACGTTCGTCGCCTCCGATGCGGTGACCTCGTTCCGCGCCACGGCCGAGGGCTTCTCGGCCAGCGGCGCCGCCGGTGGTGGTCAGGTCGCGATCCAGAGCAAGCTGCCACTGACCCTCGACGCGCACCTCCCCGTGGAGGTCACCTCGGGCGATCGGATCCAGCTGCCGATCACGCTGACCAACGAGACCGATCAGCCGCTCGATGCCACGCTCGCCGCCACGTTCGGCGCCGCGTTCAAGCTCGCGAACGATCCGGCCGCGGGGACGATCAAGCTCAAGCCGCGCGACAAGCAGACCCTCGTGTTCGCGCTCGACGTGGTCGCGACCGACGGCAATGCCGACGTGGCGCTCAAGCTCGCCGCGCGCGGGCTGACCGACGAGCTGAAGAAGACGATCCGCGTGGTGCCGCGTGGCTTCCCGATCGAGCTCTCGGCCTCGGGGACCGCGAAGAAGGGCGAGTCACCGCGGCAGGTGCTCGACCTCGCGGGCGCGATGCCCGGCACCGTCCACGCGACCGTCACCATGTACCCGTCGCCGGTGGCGGCGATCGCGAGCGGCATGGAGGGGATGATCCGCGAGCCCGGTGGCTGCTTCGAGCAGGCCTCGTCCGCGAACTATCCCAACATCATGATCCTCGGCTACCTCGATTCGACCGCCGACGGTGCGGATCCGAAGCTCGTGGCGAAGACGCGCACCACGCTCGACAAGGGCTACAAGCTGCTGACCGGCTACGAGACGCCGGAGAAGGGCTACGAGTGGTTCGGGCACACGCCGGGCCACGAGGCCCTGACGGCGTACGGCCTGATGGAGTTCGCCGACATGTCCAAGGTCTACGACATCGATCGCAAGATGGTGGATCGGACCGCGGACTGGCTGATGACGCGGCGCGATCAGCAGGGCGGGTTCCTGCGCAGCTCGCAGGCGCTCGACTCGTTCGGCCGCGCGAACCCGATCACCACCAACGCGTACATCATGTGGGCGCTGTCCGAGGCGAAGCGGACCTCGGGGCTGACCAAGGAGCTGCAGATGCAGACCCGGCTCGGCACGGACACCAAGGATCCGTACCTGCTGGCGCTCGCCACCAACACCGCCGCGCTGACGATGCCGAAGGCCGCCGACACCACCGCGATGGCGAAGAAGCTCGCCACCCTCCAGGCCAAGGACGGCAGCTTCCCCGGCGCCAAGGAGACGATCACGATGTCGGGCGGCGAATCGCTGACGATCGAGGCGACCTCGCTCGCCGTGCTGGCACTGCTGAAGGCCTCGCCGAACAACGAGTACGAGGCGCAGATCCGCGCCGGCGTGGAGTGGCTCAACAGCAAGCGCGGCGGCTATGGCGCGTGGGGCAACACGCAGGCGACGATCCTCGGCCTCAAGGCGCTCACCGCGTACAGCGAGCACGCGCGCCAGATGGCGACCGCGGGCACGGCGACCCTGTTCATCAACGGCAAGGACGCGGGCTCGATCACGTTCGAGAAGGGTCGGCGCGACGCGCTGGTCTGGAAGGATCTCGCCAGCAAGCTCGGGCCGGGCAAGAACACCATCGAGGTCCGGCTCGATGCCGCGGCCTCCCTGCCCTATACCGTCTCGATCGACTATCGCTCCACGCAGCCGGCGTCGTCGTCGCGGGCGAAGGTCAGCGTGGCGACCGAGCTCTTGAAGACGCAGGCGAAGATGGGTGAAGGCGTCACGCTCCGCGCGCACGTGGAGAACAAGACGGCTGAAGGCATCCCGATGACGCTCGCGCGGATCGGGCTCCCGGGCGGCACGGTGTTCCAGACCTGGCAGCTGAAGGAGCTCAAGGACAAGGGCCTGATCGATTTCTACGAGACCCGTCCCCGTGAGGTCATCCTCTACTGGCGCGCGCTGCCGCCGTCCGCGAAGAAGGACATCGACATCAACCTGCTGGCGGCCGTGCCTGGCACCTACGAGGCGCCGGCGAGCTCGACGTACCTCTATTACACGGCCGAGGACAAAGCCTGGACCAAGCCCGTGACGATCTCGATCGACAAGTAACGCAAGGCTTGCGCGGCGATCCGGGCTGTGGGATACGGCCCTCCATGACCGCCGCCCGCCTTGTCGTTTGCACCATCGCCCTCGCGCTCGCGGCGTGTGCAACGCCCGGCCGCACCACCGCGCCGACCACGCCGTCATCGCGTTACGAGCTGTGCTCGGATCCGCAGTTCGAGTGCACGCCGGCGTCGGCGTTCGAGGGTCCTGCCGCCACGCAGCCGATCCAGATCGACACGAACCTCGCGTCGCCGCGCCGCGCGGCTGCGTTCGGCTGAGTCGATCCCAGCAAGTAGAGACACGCGCCGAAGGCGCTGGTTGCAACGGATCTTCGGTCCCAACACACTGGGATCTTTGAGGAATCGCAGAAAACAATCGCGAGACCGAACGGTCGCGCCGAGCGTTTTCCCCCCGATGCGAACCACCCAGGTCTTCGTGTTCGTCGGGCTATGCGCCGTCTCCGCATGCGAGCGAGCCAGCGACCAGGCGAGCGAGCGTCCCGCCCCGCCAACGTCCAAAACCGCTGCCAACGCGACGCACGCAACATCAGTCTTGGCACCACCAGCGGTGGCACCGACACCGCCCGCACCACGAACGCCCCCACCACCAAGACCTGCACCGCCGAAGCCGGCGATCTCTGCCGCCATGGAAGTGCCGCCTGCTGCGCTGCCCACGCGTGTGCGAACGGTCGCGGCAAGTGGAGAGCTCCCCGAGCCGCCGAGCGTGGTGCCCGAGGAGTACAAGCTGTGGCTCGGGCAGCTCCCGCGCGCGGAGCAGCAGCGGATCGCGTCGTTCTGTCAGCAGCACCGCACCGACTTCCAGGTCACGTGCGGTGGCATCGGTCCACTCCACATCCCGTACCCGCCGTTCCCGCGTGCGCACATGCCCGGGCCGGGCGAGCTTCACAGCCTGTTCGCCTCCGGCGAGGAGTGGCAGGCCTCGCTCTCGCCCAAGCAGCTGCGCTACATCGATCGCGTGTGCGTGGGCGGTGAGGACGCGCCGTCGTCGGATCTCTGCGGCGACAACACACCGCTCGTCGTCGCGTTCGAGAGCCAGCCGATCACGTTCACGCGCGGCGGGATGTTCGCGTTCCAGCCCGGTGTGCCCACCGCCACCGACTGGCCGACTGCGACCACGCCGTGGATCGCGCTCGATCGTGATGGCGACGGCAGGATCGCGAGTGGCGCGGAGCTGTTCGGCAGCGACACGGTGCTCGCCAGTGGAGGGACCGCGCTCAACGGCTTCGCGGCGCTCGCCGAGCTCGATGCGAACCACGACGGCCGGATCGACGCGGCCGATCCGGCGTTCGCAAAGCTCGTGCTGTGGGCGGATCGCGACGCGGACCACGAGAGCGAGGCCGGCGAGCTGACCGCGCTGTCGACCGCGATCGTCTCGATCTCGCTGGCGCATCGGATCGAGCCCCGCTGCGATGCGCGCGACAACTGCGAGGGCGAGCGCGCCGCGTTCACGTGGCGCGATGCGAGTGGTGCGATGCACGACGGCACCGTGGTCGACGTGTACCTGCCGCGACGGTGAGCGCGGCTACGTGCAGGTGACCGGCTTGACGACGTACGTGACATCGCCACCGGTGAGCCCGGTGACGGTGACGCGATAGCTCTCGCCGACGGTGGGCGTCCAGCCCATCGGCTTCCACGAGATCGCGGCCTGACCGAAGCCCTGCTGCAAGGTCATCCGCATCACCGGGAGGTCTGCGCCATCGCCGACGCGCGTCATCGTGATCGTCGCGTTCGCGGTGCCGCCCTTGTTCGAGTGGAACGTCCACGTCCAGGTCGCGATCTGCGAGGGGACGACACCCGGGTTCGGGACCGCCACCCATGCGGGGTTCGGGCCGGTCCCCGACGAGCCGAACACCGACAGGCACTCGGCCTTGCCGTACATCCCGCCGCCCTCCCAGTATCCGATGCCCACGCCGCTGAGCGGGGGATTCACGATCCAGCGCCGATGCCCCATCGTGGTGGCGTTGCCGTTGTCCTGGACGAACTGATCGATCGACGCCGCGGGCCCATTGCCCCACGCGATGTTGCTCATCCCCGCGCCGCTCGCACCCGAGGCCGTGTAGCACTTCGCCGTGTTCGGCGGTGCGTGCGGGCTCACGGTCTGGGTCCAGTCCCACCACGATTCGAGGTTCGCGCACTGCTGCTGCTGCGCATCGAGCGCCGTGTTGACCGTGGTGGGGCCGAGGCCAGACAGCCAGCGGAACAGGTTGATCCGCGTCAACGTGTCGGTGTGTCCGCCAGCGCTGAGCGTGCCGGAGTCGCAGTCGGCGGCGGTGCTGCGCGAGAACGGCGTGGCATCGGTGATCACGTGATCGCTCGCCCACCGGGCGCACACCTCGGTCTGCGTGCGCTGCGCAGGATCGTTCGGATCGATCAGCACGCAGCCAGAGCCGGCATCCACGTAGCCGGGCTGGCAGGTGGGCGCATCCGGCTGGGTCGTCGTGCCATCGCCGCCGGCACCATCACCGCTGGAGGCATCGACGTCGGCCCCATCGCCACCTCCACCACATCCGACGACGACCAACGCGAGCAGCGTGAACGGGGAAGCCGAGGTCCTCACCCTTCGACGGTACCGCGAACCTCGAACCCGAGGGTGAACATCACGACCTCGGCGATGTGGAGGCGCCCCGAGAGCGGGGTCTCGGCAGGGTGACGAGCGAGGTCCAGGGCGGCGCGGTGGAGCTCCGCGGTTCCGCCACACAGGCTCCGCAGCGAAGGGAGCAGCCGCCCGTCCATGTCGCGCTCGCCGTCGAGCATCTCGTCATTCTCGTACAGCCGGTGGACGAGCGAGGCGAGCTCGCCGTACTCGGGCTCGAGCTGCGCATCCTCGGCATGGCTCTCGATCAGCCGCTCGATCCGCGCGTTCCGGGTGATGATCCGCTGGTACCAGCGATTGAGGGGTGTGGTCGCCCACCGATCCTCGTCATCGCGCTGGAGCGGGCGCAGCTCCGGGGGCAACACCGGGAGCTCGCGCAGCACCAGATCGGCGCCCAGCTTCGACGCGGCGAGCGCGCGGACCAGGGCGCGCTCGTGCTCGAGCTGCGAGCGGCGACCGCCCAGTGCGAGCGTGTCCAGGCCGATCAGCGCCGCGGCCTCGGCACGCGCATGCTCGCGCACCAGCGGGTGTACGAGCGGGATCGCGAGCGAGACCCGGGCGCACGCTGTCTTGCGTGGCTTGACCGGGGCGTCGGGCTCGAGCGGCGGCGCGTCGATCACGGTGCCGGCACCGAACACGCGCGGATCGAACAGACCGCCGCGCTCCGGCAGCATCGTGCGGAAGTCGAGCGTCTCCGGCTTGGTGACGGTGTTCGGTGCCCGCTGGCGAACGCGCTCGGCGGAGACCGGCCCGACCGATGCCCCGGAGGCAACAGGTAGCCGCAGCGCGAGCTGGCAGAGCCGAACGAGCGCCGGGCTAGACCTCGTCTCGGCGGTCGTCGCCGATGTCGGATCAACCGTCACCCCACGATCGTAGCAGACGCTACTTGAGGAGCGGGAACAGGTCCTTCGCCGTGGCCTTGCCCGTGGAAGCGCCGCCCTCCATGAAGCCCTGGAAGTCCTGCGAGGTGTGCTCCCCGCAGAAGTACACGCCGCCCTGGGGCGCGCCCTCGTAGCCGCCGAACCGCGTGTACTGGCCGACCTTCCAGTACGCGTACGACGCACCGAACAGGTTCGACCGATGAGGCAGCGACTGCGTGACGCGCCCATTCCACGCCAGGTTCGGATACACCGCCGAGAGCTGGGTGAGCCCGCGATTCGCGTCCTGGATCACCTTGCTGTCGGTGGCGGTGGCGAACGGCGAGGTGGTCTTCATCGCATCGGTGACGCCGCCGCCGGAGTACAGGACGAGGATGCCCTGCGGCCCTGGCTGCGCACGAGTGACATCCCAGCTCGCCTGATACCCCGCGTCGGTGAACGACGAGCCGTTGGACTTGCCCGGCCACGGCCCGGCGCCGTTCCATCCGCGCTGCGCGAACTGGAGCTGGAGCTTGCCATTGTGGCCACGCCCGAGGTTCGTGATCGCATCCTGCTTCTTCGCATCGAAGCCGGCGCCCGAGGTGTCGACGTTCGCGAGCACCGCGAATGGCAGCGCGAGCACGACGAAGTCCGACACCACCTCGGTGGTGCCGGAGCCGCGCTCGAACGTGCAGCGATAGCGTCCACCCGAGGTCTTCGCGAGCCGCACGAGCTTGTAGCCGGTCTGCACGGCAGCGCCGAGGTCGGCGGCGATCGCCTCGGGGAGGCGCTGGTTGCCGCCGCGGATGTGGAAGGTCTCGTCGGACTCGCCGAACACTTCGAACTTGTTCGGGTGCGGCTGGAACCCGAGCAGGTAGAGCAGGTTCAGCGAGGCCTGGTCTCGGGTGTCCGCGCCGTACTCGATCGCATAGGCGGTATCGAGCAGGTTGCCGAGGGCCGAGGTGTGACCGCCCGGCACTCGGGTGTTGATCCACTCGCGGATGCTGGTGTTGTCGAGCTCGCGTCCATCGGGGGTCGACGCGTTGTAGAGCGTGGGATAGCCGGCCGCGTTGACGTCGGCGTCCACGATGTCGAGGATGTCGAGGAAGTCCGCGGTGGCGTCGGCCTTCGAGTAGTACTGCCCGTTGAAGAAGTACGTCTCGTGCGAGCCCGCAGGCTCGACGGCGTGGAGATCGTCGAGGGTCAGGTTGTAGCGCGTGGCGAGGTTGCGCACGGTCTTGTGGCCGGTGTCGATCAGCTCGCCGCACCACTCGCTGACCTGGTTCCCCGCGAAGTAGTTGGTGTTCGAGAACATGCGGCCGCCCACGCGCCCCGACGCCTCGTACACCGTGGAGGCGTAGCCCTTGTCGCGCAGCGTGAGCGCACAGGTGAGGCCGGCGATGCCGCCGCCGACGACGGTGACCGTCGGCTGCCCGGCGGCACGAGCACCACGTGGGATCGCGAGCGCGGCCGCACCGGCCGCAGCACCGGCGAGGAACGTGCGGCGAGACAGCTTGGCGGCGCGCTGCTCGGCCCGCAGCGCGGGGAGCTCGTCGACGGGCGCGCCGGTCGCGCGGGAGACGCGGAGGTCGCGGACGAGCTGACGGATCGAACGCAGGAGCGGGGTGCGAGCCATGGTGAGAAAGTCTCGCAGAGTGATGGGGGCCACGTGTAGTGGCGACCGGATCTGCCATCCGGGATCTCCGGACAATCCGGAACCATCCCGCGCAGTTACGGGATCGCTGCAGGGTTTGGCTCGGGTCTGCGTGGGTGTTCTCGAGATGCACACCAGCAGCCCCAGCCTGACCGTCGCTCCGACCTCCACCACGGTCGTCGCGATGTCCGCCGACGGTGAGGTCGCGGTGCACGTCGAGGGCGGCGCGCTGCGGATCCACGGCGGTGCGGTGCTGATGCCCGAGGCCGCGGTCTGCGCGGTGGAGATCCTCGCGGGCGCGATCTGGATCGTCGCGCACGGTGACGACGGGCACGTGCTGCATCGCCTCGACCTCACCGGCGCTGCGCTGGCGGCCCCGCTGCCGCTCGGCCCGCTCGGCCCGCAGGGCGAACCTGTCTCGATCAATGCGTCGCGCATCGGCCCGCGGCTCGCGATGATCGAAGGCGCGCGCGTGATCGAGGTCCGCGAGGACACGCAGGGTCGCGCCACGATCGTCCCGATCGGGATGCGCGGTGTCGACCGGCACGTGTTCCTCCCCGGTCGGGGCGTACTCGAGCGTCGTGGCAATGCGCTCGTCACGATCAAGCCGTCCACGATCCCGCCGCTCGTGATCCCCGTGGATGCGAGCCGCTCGACCGTGGTGGGCGGCGCACTCGTGATCGATGGCGCGGCGGCGATGATCGAGCTCGAGGCGCACGGCAAGCGCCAGGTGCTGATCTACGATCTCCGCCAGGGCACGATCCGCACGCGCGTCCGCCTCGGCGATGCGCAGGTCGTCGCGATCGCGGAGCGCCGCGGTGTGGTGATGCTCGGCCGCGGCGCGCACCTCGCCACGCTCGATCTCCGTGGGGCCCGCTGCACCAACGAGCGGATCCTTCCGGCGCCGTTTCGCGCCGTGGCGATCGATGCGGATGGCAAGCGGCTGATCGTCGACGACGTCACCGGCCCACATCTGCTCGGCGCGGCGCTGACCGAGCTGCGCGCGACCGCCGACGCCGACGCCGACGAAGAGACCGACGCCGACGCCGATGCCGATGCCGAGACCGACGCCGATGCCGATGCCGAGACCGAGACCGACGCCGACGCCGACGCCGACGCCGACGCCGACGCTGACGCCGAGACCGAGACCGACGCCGACGCCGATGCCGTGCCCACGACCGTGACCGACGCCGTGACCAAGCACGGAGCCGTGGCGCCCGTGGCGGCTGTGGTCGCGGCGCCTACGCCCGCCGCGCAGCTCGCCCCCGCCGATCAGGCGCGCTTCCTCGCGGACGTCTACGAGCTGGTGAGTGCGATGTGTCTCGCGCGCGCCCTCGACCTCGTGGACAGCGCCGCGCCGGCGGCGACGCGGATCGCCAAGGTCCTGACCGCGCGCCCCGCCGAGCCCGATGCGCGGACGCGCCAGGCGTTCGAGCGGCTCGCCGCGTGGAACCGCGCCGGGGCGCCGCACGTGGAGATCGCGCGCGAGTGCGGGCTGTCGTTGCAGGCGCAGGCGATCCTGCTCGTGGTCGCCGCTCCGCAGCTGTGGAGCGAGAGCGCCCGCGCGTACGCCGCGCTCGGCGCGCAGGGCCGCGCGCTGATCGACGAGACCCTGCTCGGCGAGCTGCTCGGCAACGCTCGCGAGGATCGCCACGAGCTGGCGCTCGAGCTCGACGACTCCTCGCCGCTCGTCCGCCACGGCCTGATCGTGCGCGCCGAGGGCCCGCGGATGTTCGCCGCGCTGTCCGTGCAGGACGGCGTGATCGCCCGCCTGCGTGGTGCGCGCACCGCCCTCGTCGGGAGCGCGGCCGCGATCGCGAAGGTCGCCGATCCCGTCCCCACCGTGCCGACCTGGGGCTCGCTGGTGGTGCCCGACGAGATCGACGCGAGCCTGCGCGAGCTGGTGGGCCGGATCCGCCTCCGCGACACCGTGCTCGGGACCTGGGGCCTCGGCTCGATCGCGCGCACGCGCGGCGTCACCGCGCTATTCCGCGGCGAGCCGGGCACGGGTAAGTCGCTCGCGGCGTCCGTGATCGCAGGTGCCCTCGGCCTCCCGCTCTACCGCGTGGACCTCTCGCGCGTGCTGTCGAAGTGGATCGGCGAGACCGAGCGCAACCTCGGCGCCGTGCTCGATGCGGCCGAGACCGGCGCGTTCGTGCTGCTGTTCGACGAGGCGGACTCGCTGTTCGGCAAGCGCACCGAGGTCGAATCGAGCAACGATCGCTACGCGAACCTCGAGGTCAACTACCTGCTGCAGCGGCTCGACCGCTTCGATGGCCTCGCGATCCTCACCACGAACCACGGCACGTCGATCGATCCCGCGTTCCAGCGCCGCCTGACCTGCGAGCTGCAGTTCCCTTCGCCCGACGAACCGGCCCGGCTCCGCCTCTGGCAGGCGCACCTCCCCGCCACCGTCCCGACCGACGGCGATCTCGGCCTCGCGGCGCTCGCGACCGAGTTCCCGCTCAGCGGCGGCTACATCCGCAACGCCGCGCTTCGCGGCTGCTACCTCGCCGCGGCGGACGGCGGCCCCTTGCGCGCGGCGCACCTGCGGCGCGCGGTCGAGCTCGAGTACGAAGCGCGCGGCAAGCTCCACGCCAGCGGCGCGCTCACCTGATCCCAGCCCACGGAGAAACCATGCCCGAGACAGGACGCCAGAAGCAGCAGCTCTCGAACCAGCTCGTCGGACTCGATGCGCACCGGATGGAGAACGTCGACTCCAACGAGCTCGAGATCGATGGCTCCCGCTATTTCCACCCCGGCGAGGAGCACAAGGACGGCGGCGTGTTCGGCGCGACGCGCATCCTCGTCAACGACCGGGCCGACTGGATCGTGGTCAAGCAGAGCAACGGCATGGTCGATGCCAACGGCCGCACGATCGGCAACACGATCGAGAAGGAGGCCGCGTTCTCGCGCCTCGCGGACGCCGCCGCGAACGGGGGCAAGTCCCGGGTCGCCGCCGCGCGCGCGATCGGCCGCAGCAAGGAGGATGGCGAGCCCGATCTGCTCGTGATGGATCTCATGGTGGGCGGCAACGTGAAGCGGATGACGGAGGGCGTGATCGCACGACTCCAGGCCAAGCAACTCACCTACGAGGAGGTCGCGATCGCCCTGACGTATCTGTGTCGCGAGACCGCGCTCGGCGTGGCGCAGATCGCTGCGGCCGGCTTCGTCCACATGGATCTCAAGCCCGACAACATCCTCCTCGACGACAACATGGACGTGAAGATCGGCGACTTCGGCTGCGCCGCCTGGGAGGGAGACACGATCTCGCAGGGCCACAACACGATCCGCGCGCCGGAGGTCAGCCAGAAGAAGGGCTGCACGTTCGCCTCGGACGTCTACTCGCTCGGCAAGACGTTCAAGATGATCGCCGGCGAGAAGATCTTCATCAACTCGATCCTCTCGGTCGCCGACCCCATGCTCGACGCGGATCCCGGCAAGCGGCCCACGGCGCAGGCGGTGGCGTCACAGCTGAGCGTCGACGAGACCAGGGCGCGCAAGATCCTGATCGACACCGTGAACGCCCGCGAGACCGCCCAGGTGGCCGAGACCTTGCGCAAGCAGCGCGAGGAGGAGGGATTCGACGAGGACCAGGACGAGGACCACGGCGAGGAACACGACGAGGGCGAGAGCGACGTCCTCCTCGACGACTACTTCGAGACCCAGAACCGATCGGGCGCGCGGTTCGAGCAGCGCTCTCCCGTGGTCGACCCGGTGGATCCCTACCTCGTGGGCGAGGTGCAGCCGTCGCAGGGACCGCAGGTCGATCCGTACCTGGTGTCCGACGTGCAAGCGCTGCAGGTCGATCCGTACCTGTCGACGCCGATGGTCGAGAGCGTGCCGGCGACGCAGCCAGTCGATCCGTACGTCGAGGAGCTCGCGGCCAGCCAGCCCAAGCCCACCGCCGCCGCCCTCGGCTACGGGATCCAGATCCCAGCGCCCGAGCCGGAGAGAACGATCGACAGCACGATCGACAACTACAACAACTTCACGAAGGAGGAGCGCGACACGCTCGCGAACTACCAGAACCTCACCAAGGAGGAGCGCGACACGCTCGCGAACTACCAGAACCTCACCGAGGAGGAGCGAGAGGACGACGAGGTGCCGCTCGTCGATCGGCGGGCCAACCTGTGGCGGATGCTCCAGGCGAGCCAGCAGTGACCACTACGATGCGGACGTCAGCTCGCGGAGGCTGCGCTCGAGCCACTCCACGTACCACTCGGCGAACGTCTTGCCACGGGGCGCGAGGCCGCCGCGATCGGGTCGCAGATCGTCCCAGATCTTGCCGCGCTCGGGTCCGGTGACCACCAGCATCGAGCGCAGCGCGCAGCCCTGGTGCGAGATCCAGAACGCGCCGTCGGTCAGCGAGGGCTCGTAGTACGCGGCATCGCACGCCTCGTTCCACGCATCTTCGTCGGCATCGGATGCGAAGTCCTCCGGCGGCGTGAGGCGCTCCGCCGGCAAGTTCCAGGCAGCGGCGTGCGGGAACGGCGCGCGCAAGTCGCCGGTGGCGTCCGCGAAGGATTCGAGGGTGTCTCCCGCGCCATCCCACCGGCCGAGCGGAAAGATCCCGTAGTACGGCCCCACCCCGCCGTTGCCCAGCTCGAGGAGGAACGTCCGGTAGTCCGCGGGCAGCGTGACCTCTGCATCGCGCTCCCACATGATCAGCTCGCGCTCCTTGATCGGTGGGTTGAGCTGATAGCGATGGCCGCTCGCGCCGAACAGGCGCAGCCGCGGATCGGCCGCGCGCAGTTGCGCCAGCGCCGCGCGTACCCGATCAGGCTGGAACATCGTGCGCGTCCCCGGTCCGCATCCCGTGGACGCTAGCACGGGCCTCGGGGTGGGCTATCCTCACGAGATGGGCCGCACCACCATGGCGATCGCGGCGGTGCTGCTCACCGCCTGCGGCGACTCCGCCCCGGTCACCATGATGCCCCCCACCATCGACGCGCCCACGATCGACGCACCCGCACCGCCCGCGCACCTCGTGGCCTATGTCAGTGGCTACGGCCCGAACCTCGCGTGGCTCGACCTCGATCCGGCGACCGGCGCGCTCACGCCCGTGGCCTCCCTCGCGGCGTTCGCCGGCTCGCCGTCGTTCCTCGCGATGACGCGCACGCACCTGTACGCCGCGAGCGAGAGCACGAGCCGCGTGGGCGCGTACACGATCGATCAGGGGACGGGCGCCCTGACCGCCATCAACGACGTCGCCTCCGGGGGGAATGGTCCCGCGCACGTCTCGGTGGATGCGAGCGGCAAGTTCGTGCTGGTCGCGAACTACGGCGCCGGGACGATCTCCGTGTTGCCGGTGCGCGGCGATGGCGGACTCATGGCGGCGATCCAGACGGTGAGCGCCGGGACCAACGCGCACCAGATCCTGACCGATCCTTCGAATCACTTCGTCCTCGTGCCGTGCAAGGGCTCCGACTACATCGCGCAGTACACGTTCGATCCGCAGACCGGCATGCTGGCCGCGAACGCGGTGCCTCACCTGACCACCGCGGCCGGCGCCGGCCCACGCCACCTCGCGTTCGCGCCGGGCGGGGGCCACGCGTATCTGGTCAACGAGCTCGACAGCACGCTGACCACGCTCGCCTTCGATGGCTCCACCGGGCGGCTGACGGCGAAGCAGACCGTGTCCACGCGCGCCACCGGTGCCACGGGTGCCAACACCGGCGCCGAGGTGGTGGTGCATCCGTCGGGAAAGTTCGTCTACGCGTCGAACCGCGGTGACAACAACGTCGCGGTGTACGCGATCGCCGCAGGGACCGGGATGGTCACGCTCGCGAGCCACACGCCGACGGGCGGGCTGACCCCACGCAACTTCACGATCGATCCTTCGGGCGCGTGGCTGTTCGCGGCGAACCAGGGCTCGAGCACCGTGACCACGTTCGCGATCGATGCGTCCACCGGCGGCCTGACCGCGACGGGCTCGCCGATCACCGCGACGCAGGCCTCGTTCGTCGGATTCGTCGCACTCCCCGCGCGCTGACTACGGAGCGACGAAGCCGGCTTCGACTGCGGTCGCCTTGACCCCGATCGACAGCGCCATCATCCCGTCGATCATCACGTCGGGCGCGAGCAGGGCCTGGATCAGGCTGTTGGTCTTCACCTCGGTGACCGAGACCATGCAGTCCTTCGGCGCCTGCTCGAACAGATCGAGGATGGTCTTGCCGCTGCTCGAGGCCGGGCAGCCACAGGTCGGCGGGCTCGACAGCGCCGTGCAGTCCCGCATCACGATCGCCGCGAAGCCATCGCGCATCCCGGGGATCACCTTGGTGTCGACCTCGGCAGCCGTGATCGCGCCGCCAATCTTCAGCATCCCGAGCTTGGTGGCGGCCGGTGCGCCGAGCACGACCTTGGCGCCGATCAGATTCACGAGGACGGGGCTCGCGCCGGCGAACATCACGAGCGGCATCGCGAGGTGCCCCTGCGCGGTGGTCATGCTCCCCGCCACCAGGGCGCCGGTGAGCGGCGGGTTCGTGGGCGCGCCGGCGGTGACGGTGAACGTGGCGTTGCCACCCAGGTGATGGCGGCACACCGTATCGCTGGCACTCGCGCACGCCGCGGGCATCGGCGCGCTGCCGACGAATGCAGCGAACGTCGCGGCCGGCTCGGTGGTGAGATCGTTCGCGAACAGATCGACCAAGGTGATCGAGGCGCCCCGATCGATGTTCTGCGTGGTGGTCTGCTGGACGTCGAGGCCCATCGAGCTCAGCGTGCCGAGCACCATGCCGAGCTGGTTGTCGATGGCCTGATCGCCGTTCAGGTCCTGCCCGAGGTCGCGGGCGGTGGTGTTGCTGGTCGGCACCAGCACGCTGTCGAGGACGTAGTGATGGTGGCCGAGCGGCGGCGGCGGCGCGTCGATCAGCATGTCGGGGGGCGCGTCGATCGGCGTGCTGCTGCCGCCGCCGCACCCGACCGTGACCGCAACTGCCGCAAGGAGCCTGTTCATGCGAGGGACTATTGCATGCCGGTCACCCCATACGGTTCGCGGAGTTAGCGCGCCGGTGACCGAAATCGACACGAGCTCGGGATCAAAACCCCGGCTCGCACGACTCCTCCCGCATGACCCCGGTCCGTCCCGTTCCCCAGTTCCTGTTCGTCGCTGCATCGCTGGTGCTCTGCACTTCTGCCTGCACCACCCCCGGTCCCGCTGAAGCCGAGGCCCCCGATGCGCCCTCGACCACGGTCGATGCCCCGGCTGGTATGGACTACTGCAACGCCACCGATCCGCGCACCGTCCCGATCCAGGTGTTCCCCACCCCGGAGTCCGGAGAGGCGCCCTATGTCGACGCGCTCGCGGGCGCGCAGACGTCGATCGATCTCTCGATCTACCTGATGGGCTACGGCGGCATCCTCGATCAGCTCGAGGCCAAGGCGCATGCCGGCGTGAAGGTCCGCGTGATCCTCGATCAGTACAAGAAGTCCACGAACCAGAAGTACTACGACCGGCTGCTCGCGGCGGGCGCGCAGGTCAAGTGGAGCGATCCGGCGTTCGACTACTTCCACAACAAGTTCTTCGTCGTCGATGGCAAGGCCGCCGTGATGTCGACGGGCAACTTCTCCAAGGACTTCTCGATCGATCTCGAGCGCAACTTCGCCGCGGTCGATCGTGACCCGGCCGATCTGGCAGATCTCAGCGCGCTGTTCGAGGCGGACTGGACGGGCACCCCGCTCGCGATGCCGTGCACCCGCATGGTGGTCGCACCGGTCAACGCGCGGGCCCGCATCCTCGACGTGATCGCCGGGGCGCAGAGCACCCTGCTGATCGAATCGATGCAGTTCGCCGACCCCGGCGTGCGCGATGCCGTCAAGGCGCGGATCGCGGCCGGCGTGGAGGTGCGTGCGCTGCTCGCCGATGCGAGCTGGATCGATGCCAACGCGAGCGCCGCGACGTTCCTGCAGGGCCTGGGCGTGACGGTGAAGTGGATCCCGCACCTCCACACCAAGGTCCTGGTCGCCGACGGCAAGGTCGCGTACGTCGGCTCCGAGAACTTCAGCTACACCTCGCTCGAGAAGAATCGCGAGGTCGGCGTGGTGCTCGTCGAGGCGTCGTCGATCGCGCCGCTGGTCGCGACGTTCGAGACCGACTGGACTGCGGGCACCGCGTTCTGATCCATCGTCAGCGCGTCTGCGAGATCCGCGCCTGGCTGCGGATCGCCGTTTGCTCGGCCAGGCGCGCTCGTTCAGCGGCCGCCTCGTCGCCGCGCCCGAGCTGTTCCAGCGCTCGCGCCTTTAGCTCCAGCACCTCGAGCTCGCCTGGCGAGACGCCCGCGAGGTGATCGACCGCGACGAGCGCCGCCTCCGCTCTCTCGAGCTCCAACAGCATCCGCGCGACGCCGATCAGCGCGACCGCTCGTTGCGCCGGATCGTGAGTGAACCGCTGGAACACCGCGAGCGCATCTTCAAACCGACGAGCATCAGCTAGCAGCTCGGCGCGGATCAGCTGGGCGAGTACATCTGCCGCGTAGGCCGGCCCCTCAAGCAGCTCGAGCGCCTCTTGCGGCCTGCCGCCGAGCAACGCCTCGCGGAGCGCCACCGGGAGGTCCGGGACCGCTTGGGTCTGAGCGCCAACAGCGAGTCGGGCTCGGCGTGCCATCCGATCCACCTCTCGCCGCAGGAGCATCGCCTCGAGCATGTGAGGATCGAGGACCGTCGCCCGATCGAACGCCGCATACGCTTCGGGCAGCCGGCGCAGGTTGAGGAGCACCTTGCCGCGCGCGTAGTGCATGGCGGGCTCGTCGGGCGCGAGCTCTCGCCAGCGCTCCACGCAGGTCAGCGCCGCCGCGTGCTCGTGCCTGCGCGAGTGACCGCTGGTCGCGATCTGGAGCGCAGGGCGCGAGCTCGGATCGATCGCCAGCGCACGCTTCGCGTGGCCGATCGCGGCTGCCGGCTTCGCCGGTGCGCGAGCGTACGCAGCGAGCGGCTCGCCGGCGGCCTCGAGCCGTAGCGCCTCGGGCTCGATCCGGCGCCAGTCCGCGGACCGCATCTCGACCTCGATTCCAGCGGTAAGCGCGGTCTTCGGACCTGCGCTACGGGAGAGCTCAGGCGACACGATGATCGTCGCTTCTTCTCGCGGAACCGCACCACGTGCGAGCGCATAGCGCCGGGCGGTGTCGAGGATCTGCGGCGTGCCCACGCACAACCTCTGCGCGGCGTCGAATCGCGCGAGTGCATCGCTCCAGCGCTTCACCACCAGAAAGCCCACACCGTTGTCGATCTGCTCCCAGACCCAGGCCCCGAGCGCACCGTGAGGCGTGGTCGAGCGGGCTCCCGCCTGGACGAAGGCATCGCGAAGCGCACGCAAGGTGGAGTATCGGCGTCCCGGGTCGGTCATGAGCGCGCGCCGGATCACGCGACCGAGTGGGGTGGCGAGCGTCGCGCGCTCGAGCATCACGCGGCCCAGCAGGAGCTGACCGACGGCATAGACGAGCGACGCTTCGTCTGCGAACGGAAACCGGTCGATGACCTCGGGCGCGAGCAGCTTCGCGGTGTCCACACTGGCCTGCGGTGAGTGGAAGCCCACGCGCGGCCTCCCTTCGAGATCGAACCTGACGAACGGAGACGTGAACCAGCCAAGCCGATCGGGCGAGACAAACGCGGCGATCAGCTCGAACGCTCGCGTGATCGCGACGCCGGCATTCGCGACTCTGGTAGCGGCGGGGCCATCAACGCGCAGTCGGAGATGGCTAGCCGGCCAATCGATCGCCACGAACCGGAGGTGGAACGCCGCACTGGAGCCGAGCGGCTCGAACAGGTAGGGGGACGGTGGAAGATCGCGCCACGAACGCGCCAGCTCTGGATCGATCGGGCTCTCGGGGGTGAGCTCGTACGCGACGGTGGCACGACCGTCATCGTCGATGACGCACAGCTCGCGGAATGCCGGGTCCCGCTGATCAGGGCTCCCCATCCACGCATCGTCATCTGGAGCCAACCCCACCACATCGCCAGTCTAGGGCACGGGTGCGCGGCCGGCACCTACTTCGGATCGAGACGAATTGGCACGCGGTACACGACGTTGGTCGACTGCTTCGGATAGTTGGCGTGCAGCCGGATCTCGTAGTCACCCGGCTCGGTGGGCAGATCGATCGACATCTTCCGTGCGCTGTCGGGGACGTAGGCGTACTTGCCCCAGACCGTGTCGAGCGAACCGGCCTTCACCGTGGTGACCCAGAACTGCTCGCCGGGGAGCGCCCGCAGCTGGGTGCCGAACCGGATCGTCAGCTGCATGCCCACCGTCGCGATCGTCGACGCTGGCGTGAACCGCTGCTTCGCGAGCGGCGTGGGAGCGGCGGGCGCCGGCGGCTCCGCGTCGGCCCTGACCGCGAACGGCGCGGTGCGCGCGATGTTGAACGACTTCGCCGGGTAGTCGGTGTGCAGCCGCACCTCGTAGGCGCCCTCGGCGGCCGGGGCCTTGAGCTGGATCTGGATCGCACCATCGGGGACGTACTTCCAGGTGCTGTAGATCGAGGGGAGCGAGCCGACCGGCGCGATCGCGACCCAGGCCCGGCTGGTCTTCGGCGCGCTCAGCGGAACCGCGAACCGGATGTGGACCTCCGTCGACGGCGGATAGACGCTCGCATCGAGCGACAGCTCCGGGGCCGCGCTCGCCGCCACGGTGGGGACGGGGGAGGACGGATCGGCTTCGGCGGGCAACGCGATGCAGGCCTCACGCGCCACCCGGAAGCCGGGCGGACAGGTCGGCACGCCCACACACGCGGACTTCGTGCTCGACCACGCCTGCCCCGGCCAGCAGCAATGACCGCGCGTGTCGTCGGTCTCGGCCTGGCCGTGCGGACACTCGATCTCGGCGACGGGGCTGGGAGCGAGCGCCCCGGCCGGGAGCACAGGTGCCGGCGGAGGTCCGGCGAGCGCCGCGGACGGCGGTGCGACGGGCGCCAGCGCGACGGGAGCGGGTGTGGCGGGCGGAGGTGCAGGTGCAGGTGCGGGTGCAGCGTTCGATCCGACGGCGTGGTTCGAAGTCGAAGGCGGAGGCGAGGACGGCGCTGGTGTGACCGCCGCGGTGCTCGGCTCGTCACCTCCGCGCGAGACCATCGCGAACACGCCCACGCCGGCCAGCGCGAACAGGAGGCCTCCGACGATCACGTATGGGCGCTTGCCGCCGGGCTTCGCCACGGGGGCCGGCGCGCCGACCAGCTGCGCGGCCGAGCCGCTCGCGGTGGTGGGTGCGGGCGCGAGGTTGCCGCGGCCACTCCCCGTGGTCGGCGCCGTGGTGGCGTCGTACGCCTCGCGCCCCACGAACCGCTGCGCCGAAGGAGACACCACCGATCGCAGGCCGCTCGGCCCACCGGTGACGGCGTGCTGGGTCGTGGTGGGCGCGACCACGCCCGCACCGGCGAGCGCGGCTCGCACCTCGACCGCGGACTGGAACCGCGCCGCGGGATCCTTCTCGAGCAGCCGGAGCGTGATCGCGGCGAGCGCATCGGGGATCCGTGGATCGAAGCTGCGCGGATCCGCGGGGGCATCGCGCAGGTGCGCCGCGATCAGCATGCCGGTGCCCTGATCGCTGACGAACGGCGGGCGTCCGACGAGGACGTGAAACAGGATGCAGCCGATCGCGTACAGATCGGTGCGGTGATCGAGATCCGATCGCCCCATGCACTGCTCGGGGCTCATGTAGGCC
The DNA here is from genome assembly GCA_016720595.1 of Myxococcales bacterium. Classification (GTDB taxonomy): domain Bacteria; phylum Myxococcota_A; class Polyangia; order Haliangiales; family Haliangiaceae; genus JABFXX01. The sequence goes on along the minus strand of JADKKI010000016.1, from coordinate 185,647 downwards.
GGCGTCCCGATCAGCGCGCCGGTCTGGGTCTTGAGGCCGCCACCCTGCTCGTCGGCGAGCTTCGCGATCCCGAAATCGAGCAGCTTGACCTGAACGCCACCGGCCACCAGCTCGTTGGGCACGAGGAAGATGTTGTCGGGCTTGAGGTCGCGATGGACGATGCCGCCGGCGTGCGCGGCCGCGATCACGCTCAGCACCTGGGCCACGATCGCGGCACCATCGAGCGGTGCGAGCGGCCCGCGCTCGAGACACTGGGCCAAGCTCTCGCCCTTGAGCAGCGCCATCACGAGATACGCGCGCCCATCGGTGTGCGTGCCGAACTCGTAGATCTCGACCATCCCCGGGTGATCGATCGCCGAGGCCGCGCGGGCCTCGTTGAAGAACCGCTGGACGATGGCCGGATCGTTCGAGAGCTGCGGCAACAGCATCTTGAGCGCGGCCGGCCGACCGAGCTGCGTGTGCTCCGCGCGATAGACCATCCCCATGCCGCCCTTGCCGAGCTCCGAGACGATCCGGTAGTTCCCGATCACGTGGCCGATCACAGCCGCTAGAGTCTGGGTGGCGAGCGGCAGCCGGTCAAGGCGCCGATCGCCTGACTCACCGGTGGAGCGAGACGTCCGCGCGATCGGGGAGCCGATGATCGAACCCGCGCGGCTGGTAGAGATCTGCGCGCAGCTCGCCCTGCGGCGCACGATCGTCGATCCGCCGCTGCAGCACGCCGCCGCCCTTGAGCTTGATGTCGACCCAGGTCGGGCTCGAGCGCACCCCGGAGCGGGTCAGCCCGAGCGCGCGGAGGCCCGCGTCGGTGATCGCCATCGAGTGATCTCCGTCGAGGTTGCGATAGGCCCCGTGTCCCTTGCGCGTCTCGGAGTCCGTGTAGGGATCATGCGGATAGCCGTACTGCGTCAGCTTCATGTTCACCCCACCCGACGCGCGGGAGAGCTGGTCGGTCGCGATGGTCTCGAAGGTCTCGGTGCTCGACATGGTCATGGTCCTTTGTGGATGGCGATCTACCCTCGTGCACCGCCGGTGCCAGCGACGGTCGTCTCCCGCGGGACGCAGGGTCGTCTCCCGCGGTCGTCAGCGTGACGCCGCCAACCTCGCGAACCCTGGCTCCGCTCCGCCCGAAACCGCACGGATCGCGCGGGCCCCGCCGGCTACTCGGCTTGCGGCCACGGCGCCTCGATCCGCCAGCGGCCGATCGCGATCGTTTCGGAAACCAAGGCCCGGCGGTGGTGTCTAGCTGATGTGCGGACGACGTGCCTCGTGGCCGCGTCGGTGCTCGCGCTGGCCCAGGCCGCGCGCGCCGATGACGTGCTCCCGACGATCGAGTCGGAGTTTCCTCCCGCGCTCCGGGTCGGGTCGCCCACCACGTCCACGTGCGCGGCGACGGTCGATCGGATCGCCGTCGAGCTCCACGCCGAGGCGGTCTCGTGGATCACCATCGAGGTGACCGCGCGCGCGTGCGGCCAGGTGGTGCTGCCGCTCGACGTACCCGCGGGGACACGCGTCGTCGGGATGGCCGTGACCACGCGGGGGGAGCGCGCCTGGAGTGCGGCGCGACCGCGGCAGGCGGCGGTGGACGCGTTCCGGGGCGTGCGCGGCGCTGCGCTGCTCGGGTGGGAGAGCACGAGCGCCGATCAGGATCATCTGCGGATCGAGCTCGATGACACCGCGCGGGTCGAGCTCGCCGTCGAGCTCCCACCGCTGGCCACGCTCGCGATCGATCCCGCGCACCAGACGATCCCGAGGATCGAGGCGCGCGTCGACGGGCAGCCCGAGCAGCGATGGCGCCGTCATGCGCGGCGGATCGGCCTCGATCTGCGAGCGCTCGCCGCGCACGTCGCGGAGGACGCCTATCCACACGCCGACGCCGGGACCTGGCTGGTCAGTGGCGCACCCTCGCGCGATGAACCGAACGTCTCGCGGCGGTTCGCGTCCGCCCCACACGGCCCGGACCGCCTCGCCGTGCGCAAGATGATGCGGCTCAACCGCGAGCGGATCACGTACTGCTACGAGCGCGTGGCGCAGTGGCAGCCAGCGCTCGCCGGGACGGTGAACCTGCGATTCCTGATCGAGCCCGATGGCAGGGTCTCCGCGGCGCAGGCGACGAGCGCATTCCCCGAGGACATCAACCGCTGCCTCGAGAACGTGCTCACCGCGTGGACGTTCTTGCCGGGAGACGGCAAGACGCTCGTCAACTATCCGCTGAGCTTCTCGATGCAGTGACGCGCGTCCATGCACGAAGGTCAATTGACCTTGGCGGACCCCTTCACGATCCCGTAGACCTTGGTCGCGATCTCGGGCGAGTACGCCGAGCCCGGCGTGCTGTACGCATCGAGCGGGCGCTCGTCGGCGATCGAGTAGATCGCGCCGTCCTTGTCCAGGTAGTACGCGAAGTGCGCCTCGGGCTGGTAGGTGTTGCCGTTCTCCTCGGTCTTCATCTGCACCGTGTAGACGAAGCCGTTCGGCTCCTCGGTGAGGACCTTGGTGTTGATGTACTTGTCGGTGCGCTCGACGGTGAGCGACTTGTCGCTCTTCTTGCCTTCCGCGATGTTGCTCACCGCGATCGCCGAGACGGTGATCAGATAGAACGGGCTGACGGTGATATCGACGCCGCCGTTGCCGTTCTTCTCGAGCTTCGCGGTCTTGGGGACCTTCATCGTGACGTTGATCAGCGGGGCGACCGCGTGGAGATCCTTGGCCTCCCACTCGGCCTCGTTGATCGTCATCGTCGGGGCCTTGGCCTCGTCGCCACCTCCCCCGCCGCCACCGTCGCCTTCCTTCTTCTTGCCGCACGCGGCGAGCGAGGTCACGAGGGTCAACGCAGTGAAGGTCATCGTCAGGCGGTTCATGAACATGTTGGTGGGTCAGGCTCGTACAAGCCGTGTGCCACCGCAAGCTCACCGGTGATCAACGAGTTGGAGGCGTGCGCTGGGTCCGTGCGCACCCGACCCGCCGTGGATCGCCCGCGCGCGGACCCAGGTGGCGCCCGCTCACCGCCTGGGTGGGAGCGCGGTCGGCAGAAAGGTCGGCGGTGCGCGGTGCCTCGTGGCCTGCTCGTACGCGAACGCATAGCCGAGCAGCTTGCCCTCGGAGAACGCACGCCCGAACAGCGAGATCCCGAGCGGGAGGCCGCGGAACTGCCCCGCCGGCACCGTGATGTGCGGATAGCCCGCGACCGCCGGCAGCCTCGTCATGTCGACCGCCGCGGCATCGCCATTCACCGGATCGATCAGCCACGCGGGGCTGGAGGTCGCGGCGAACATCGCGTCGAGCTGGTGCGCATCCATCACCCGGTCGATTCCCTCGGTGCGCGCGATCCGGATGCAGGTGGCGCGAGCATCGAGGTACGCCTGATCCGTGAGCGGGCCCTTCGCCTCTGCCTGCGCGAACAGCTCCTGCCCGAACAGTCCGAGCTCGTCGCCGGCATGGGCCTGGTTGAACGCGATCACGTCGGCCAGCGTCCGAACAGGGACGTCCGGACCACGCGTCTGCAAGTAGGCGGCGAGCTGGGTCTTGATCTCGTAGAGCAGGACCTCGAGCTCCGCGGCCCCGAGCTCGGGCGGCGAGGCCAGCTCGATCGGATCGACGAGCACGGCGCCGAGCCGCTGGAGCTCGACGAGCGCGGCCTCCGCGATCACGTCCATCGGGTGGTTGAGGCCGAACCATCCCGCGCGCGGCACCCCGATCCGCGCACCTCGCAGCGCGTTGCGATCGAGGTACTTCGTGTAGTCCTCCGGCTTCGCGGCCGCCGTGGCCGGATCGGCCGGATCCGCGCCGGCGATCGCCGTCAGCAGGATCGCCGCATCGGTCACCGTGCGCGTCATCGGCCCGGCCGTGTCCTGGCTGGCGGCGATCGGGATGATGCCGGTGCGGCTGACCAGGCCCACCGTGGGCTTGAGCCCGACCAGCCCGTTGCAGCTCCCCGGCGAGGTGATCGAGCCATCGGTCTCGCTTCCGATCGCGGCCGCACACAGGCTCGCCGCCGTGGCCGCCGCCGAGCCGCTGCTCGATCCCGAGGGCGAGCGATCGAGCGCATAGGGATTTCTGCACTGCCCTCCCCGCGCGCTCCACCCCGACACCGACGCGGCGCCGCGCAGGTTCGCCCACTCGGAGAGGTTGGTCTTCCCCAGGATCAGCGCCCCGGCCGCGCGCAGCCGCGCCACGAGGAACGCGTCTCTGGGCGCGCGGGTGCCCGCGAGTGCGAGCGAGCCCGCCGTCGTCGTCATCCGGTCGCCGGTGTCGATGTTGTCCTTCACGAGGATCGGGATGCCGTGCAGCGGCCCACGCAGCTTGCCCGCGGCGCGCTCGCGATCGAGCGCCTTCGCATTCGCCTCGGCCTCGGGATCGAGCTCGAGCACGGCGCGCAGGTTCGGCCCGGTCTCGTTCGCCGCGGCGATCCGCGCGCGGTACTTGGTCACCAGCGACAGCGCGGTCTCCTCGCCAGACGCCATCCGATGCTGCAGCTCGGTGATCGTGACCTCGGCGAGCTCCGGCTCGGGCAGCACGGGCAGGTTCCCACTGGCGCCGATCGGTGTGGCGCGCTGCGCGTGACAGCCGGAGAGCGCACTCCCCACCAGCGCCGTGGCGCCGGCGGTCACCGAGAGCCGGAACAGGTCACGACGATCGAACGAGGCTCCACCCATGGCGGCACGATCCTCTCCATCGCGGCCGTCGTCAATGCGGGGGCAGGATGTGGACGACCTGGTGCATGAGCTTGGCCTCGCCCTCGTAGGTCAGGATCTTGAAGCCCACGAGATCGAACGGCGGCGCCGTCACGTCGAGGGTGCGATAGCCGCCTGGCGGGATGTCCGTGTTGTCGCCAGTGAGCGTGATGCGATCCACGCCGTTGACGAGCAGGACGTGCCGGTACTTCGGGAGCTGCTTCAGGAACTGCTGCACCGAGCTGGTCGGCAGGTGCTGCAGCACGTGCTTCGAGATCAGCAGATCCGCGGGAGGAAGATCCGTCGCCACGATGTCCGCATTGAAGAACTGGATCCCGGGCTTCGCGAACCGCTGAGTGTCCGCCTCGATGACCTTGGGGACGATGTCGTAGCCCTTGTAGTCGATCCCGGTCCAATCGATGGTCTGCGAGAACTCCCAGTCACCGCAGCCCGCATCGACCACCGAGTGGATGTTGTGGTCCTTGAGGAACTGCTGGAGGAACGTCCGGTACACGGCGGTCGCGTGATCCGTCGAGCCGGTGCCCGAGGTGCCCACGCCCGCGGCGTTCTTCCCCCACGTGCCCTTGTCGTAGATGTCCTCGAACGCCTTCTTGATGCTCGCGGTGTCGGCCGGAGACCGCGGCGGCGCCGTGGGATGCGGCGGCGGCAGCGGTGTGCACTCCGGGCACTCGGTCGCCCGCAGGCGATGGTTCATGTAGGCGAACACCCCGAAGGCCAGGAGCAGTGGCACCACGGCGAGGCGTGCGATCTTCGTGTACACGCCGCCACGGTAGCAGGCGACGAACGCGGCGGGGCCGCGCCGGCCTCAGAGGTTGTGCTGGGCGTTGCCGCCCCACATGTGCCAGCCGTCCATGCTCTTCTGACCGAGGTCGAACGCGAGGATCTGGCCCTTGTTGGTGGCCACGTACATCCAGCCCTCGGCGACGATCGGCTGCGCAGTCACCGGCGTGCCGAAATCGAACGCCATCCGCTGCGCGCCGGTCTCGCGATCGAGGCCGATCAGCTTGCCGTCATGCGTGGTCACGATCGCGAGGCCGCCGGCGACGATCACCGAGCCGATGTCGCGCGTGCCCACGCCCTTGGCGTACTGCCGCGTCCACTTCAGTGCATCGGTCTTGGCATCGCGAGCCTCGACACGATCGCCCATCGCGGTGAACACCACGCCATCGCGGACCACCGGGCGCGCACCCTCGAACGACCACGTGCCCTCGCTCGCATCGCTCGGGTTGTCGTTGGGCGACTTCGCCTTGGCACCCGCGCGGAGGCGCTTGCCGGTGGCGCCATCGAGCGTCACCTGCACCTCGTTATTGCCCTCGTGGACCGCGAGGTGGATCTCGTTGCCATCGATCCACGGCGCGCTCGCCGCGTTGATCGACTGCTGCCAGCGGCGCTTGCCGTCGAGGCCGATCTTGTAGAGCGAGCCGCTGACGGTGGAGACATAGACCGAGTCGCCCACGATCACCGGCGCCGAGAGGATGTGGTTGTCGATGCTCGACGACCACACGTCCTTGCCGTTCTTCCGCTTGTACGCGGACAGCTGGAAGCCGTTGTCGGCCGGGTGCGAGGCGATCACGAGGTTGTCGCTGAAGGCCGGCGGGTTCGGCGTCTCGGTGCCGAGCCACTTGGTCCACAGCACCTTGCCGGTGGAGGTCTCGAGCACCTCCATCGTGCAGCTGAACGTGTTGTACGCGAGCTCGTTGTTGTCGACCACGGCCGAGGTGGGGCCCGGGTCGACCAGCGTCTCGCGCGTCCACTCGCGTGCGCCGGTGACGGCGTTGAGCGCGTACATCGAGCTCGATCCGAAACCACCGCCCACGAAGATCTTGCCGCCGCTGTAGGCGACCGAGACCAGCTGCGCGCGCTCGGGGAGCTGGGCGATCCAGCCGGTGTGCTCGTTCTCGCGGCCGAACCGGAACGCGGCGGCCTTGCCGTCCTTGACCTTCTCGGTGCTGGGCAGCTTCACGGGGACGATCCGCTCGACGAGCTTGGCGTCGACGGCAGTCGGGAGTGCGGCCGGCGCCGGCAGCCCACCGCCGGAAACCACAGGCTCATCAACCACCTGGCTGTCGGCCTCGGGCTCGTGGGCGGAGCACCCGACCAGACAGACCGCAGTGAACCCGAGGGTGAATCGTACCGTTGGCATCAGCGTTCGAAGCATTGGGCGCACCTCTCCTGTGAGCTGCTTTGACGAACGCCCGAGCGTCCGGATCTATTCGACAACCACCGAGGGAATCGGTTGCACGATCCCCGACGTCTCGACGTGAATCCATGCCAGTCCCATCACATACTTACGGGATGCGCTTGCTCCACGTGTGTGCCTTCCTCGCCCTTGGGTCCGCGGTCGCCGCTGCGGATCCGACCGAAGACGTCGCCAAGCGCCTCGAGACCCTGACCAGCAAGTCCACCCGTGCCCGGGCCGATGTCCCCAGGTTCGCCTTCACCTCGAACGTGACCTGGGAGGCCCCGAACAGCCTCGAGGAGGCGATGTTCGGGCTGCCCGCGCTCACGCTCCTCGACAAGGCCAAGACGGTGGTCGGGTTCGCAGATCCGGACACCGCCTTCGTGGTGACCCACCTCGCGGAGTTCTCGAGCTGCCCGGCCGCCGGCTGCGCGAAGGCCACACCGGAGAGCTGGCTGCGCGCCACGGCCGTGTTCGAGAAGACCGGCGGGATCTGGCAGCCGCTGGCGTGGGCGATCACGCCGCCGATCCCGGGCGATGCGCAGGTCGCCGCGATGAGCGATGGCATCGTGCCCGACAAGCTCGGCCGCGACGTCACAGGCGCCGATGCGGTGGCGCTGCTGTTCGAGACCACGATGGGCAACCCGAAGCTCCTCGCGAACACCGTCTCCACCCGCAAGGAGACGGTGCTGCTCGGCAGCGAGCTCTCCGAGCGCTACACCGGCGCCCAGGTCAAGGCCCAGCTGACCTCGTGGAACCTGGTGTTCAAGGTCCGCGATGGCGTGCGCGCCGGCGTCTCGAAGTCGGGCAAGCTCGCGTGGGTCGCGGCGAACGTCGACGCTGGTCAGCCGAAGCGCCCCAAGGCGAAGCCGATCCCGTACCGGGTGTTCGCGATCTACGAGCTGACCGGAACCGAGTGGAAGCTCGTGCAGCTCCAGTTCTCGACCGCGGTGTGACCCGCCCGATTACGGACGGCGCCCGCCCATCGCGCCCATCGCGCCCATCATCGGCGCGAGCTGCGTCATCACGGCCGTCAGCTGATCGTTGCTGATCGCCAGCGCGAACCGCAGCGTGTCGCCCTTGCGCGAGACCTGCAGCGACTTCACGACCTCCCCTGCCGCGCCGCCGATCTTGTCGACCTGCTTCTTGGCCTCGCCCACGCCCTCCTCGATCTTGTCGGCGAGCGCCGGCTGCCGGAGCTCCGCGCTGACATCGATCGCCAGGCCGTTCGCGATATCGAACGTGCCGAACACCAGGCCGAGCTTGTCGCTGATCGGCGTCCCCGCGCCGGAGCCGACGAACCACATCGCCTTGGAACGATCGACCTTGGCCATCGCCGTGACCAGTGCCGTGTCCTTCTCCGCGGTGCCCGAGGCCAGCGCCTTCTGGTCCGCCTCGAGATCCTCGCGCGCGACCGGCGCCGGCACCATCGGCTGGCGCAGCGGGATGCTCTGCCGCGAATAGATCGCGCCTCCGGGGAGCAACAGGTAGCCGGTCTTGATCTCGCCCGCCGCGCTCGGCATCTGGAAGCCCATGTACTGCTTGTCGGGATCGATCGCGGAGGTGAACTTCGCGCGCTGCGAGCAGGCCGCGAGGGCGTCGAAGCCGACGCCGGTCATCACGAACCGCATCGTCGCGGCCCCGGTCTCGATCTGGACGCTGCCGAGCATCTGGATGTTGGGCAGCTCGATCCAGCACTTCATCCATTCGTTGATGCCGGGTGAGGTCTTGTCGAGCGTGGCCATCACGTTGGCGAGCGGGGAGTTCTGCAGGAAGTTCTGGAACTTCATGTAATTCCCGCCGAACAGCGCCGTCGATCCTGCAGGCAAGTACGCGAGCAGCGCGCTCTCCTTCGAGGACAGCGCACCCGAGGCCTTCATCTCGCCCGGGCCGCTCTTCTCGCAAGCAGCCACCAACAACAATCCGACGAGCGCGGCCGTGAGCTTCATGAGCGCGTGGTACCGCGGCCCTTCACCGCGTTCAACACCGGATCGATCACGCGCGACGCGGCCGGCCAGCGGCCGCAGTGATCGAGTGGCGGCTCGACGGCGGGACGCACGAACCACCGCATCAGCGACGACCACCACGATGGCGGTTCGACGAGCCCGTGGAGGTCGACGGCACTCGAGCGGCGGAGGCGACGCGGCGGCATGCGGCCGGGGTGTTGCAGCCCGCGCGCCACTGCCAGGTCCTCGTGGTTGCAACGAGTTGCGCTTGATCTCGCGCTGTGTCGCCTCCGGCGGACCCAACCTGTGCTGCCGATCGGGTCAGCGCGCACCCGGCCCTTGCCAGTTCCGGCAGCGTGGTACGACCGCTCGCCATGGATGTCCTCGCCAAGCTCTCCGCACACGATTTCGGTGAAGTTCACTTCAAGGTCGACAAGTCGACCCAGCTGAAGGCGATCGTCGCGATCCACGACTCGCGTCTCGGTCCCGCCCTCGGCGGCTGCCGGTTCATCGAGTACGACACCGAGGAAGCGGCGCTCACCGACGCGCTGCGCCTCGCGCGCGGCATGACCTACAAGGCGGCGCTCGCCGGGCTCGCGCACGGCGGCGGCAAGAGCGTGATCATCCGCCCCAAGCAGCGGTTCGATCGCGTGGCCCTGTTCCAGGCGTTCGGGGCGTTCATCCGCGATCTGCGCGGTCACTACATCACCGCCGAGGACAGCGGCACCGGTCTCGAGGACATGGAGGTGATCCGCCAGGTCACCACGCACGTCACCGGCATCGATCCCTCGCACGGTGGCTCCGGCGATCCTTCGCCGTTCACGGCGCTCGGCGTACGTCGCGGCATCGAGGCGTGCGTGAAGTTCAAGCTCGGCAAGACCGACCTGAAGGGCGTGCACGTGGCCGTCCAGGGCGTGGGCCACGTCGGCTACTTCCTGTGCAAGGAGCTCCACGGCGCGGGCGCCAAGCTCACGGTCGCCGATGTGGACAAGCTCAAGAGCGAGCGAGCCCAGCGCGAGTTCGGGGCGGCGGTGACCGACATCGACAAGATCGCCGCCGTGCCGTGCGACGTGTTCGCGCCGTGCGCGCTCGGCGCCGGCCTCAACGACAGCACGATCCCGCACCTCGTCGCCACGATCGTCGCGGGCGCCGCGAACAACCAGCTCGCGGAGCCGCGCCACGGCGACGATCTTCACGCGCGCGGGATCCTGTACGCGCCCGACTACGCGATCAACGCCGGCGGCCTCGTCAACGTCGCGCAGGAGGTCAAGGGCTACGATGCCAAGCTCGCGCGCGAGGGCACGCTCAAGATCTACGACACGATCATGAACATCTGCGAGAGCAGCAAGCGGCTCAACGCACCGACCCACAAGGTCGCGGACATGATCGTCGAGCAGAAGCTGTCCGCGCTCCCCCGCACGTAGCGGAGCGCCGGGGCGTAGACTGGCAGGGCGTGGAGTGGATCGGCCGCTATCGGGTCCTGCGCCCCCTCGGTCAGGGGGGCATGGGGTCCGTGTACCTCGCGCACGATCCGAGCCTCGAGCGGCACGTGGCCTTGAAGCTCCTCCACGACGATCCGCTGCGCAGCGGGCTCCGCGACGAGGCCAAGGCGCTCGCCGCCCTCAGCCACCCCGGCATCGTCACGGTGTTCGAGATCGGCCAGCACGCGGGCCGCGACTTCATCGCGATGGAGTACCTGCCCGGTCGCTCGCTGCGCGAGCTGCTCTCGGCGCGAACGGCCTCGCGCGGGGAGCTCCTCGCGATCTGCGCCCGGGTCGCGCAGGCCGTGGAGGCCGCACACGCCACGGGGATCTTGCACCGCGACATCAAGCCAGAGAACGTCGTCGTCGCGGACTCCGGCGCGATCAAGGTCGTCGATTTCGGCCTCGCCCGGCGCCTCGATCAGGCCGCGACGCGCTCGCACGCGTCGATGACCGCGCTCCAGGTGGTGGAGGTGCTGCGGCGCACGCTGCCGCCTGACACCCAGTTCGGCGGGGGCGCCGACACCGAGGTCAGCGCCGGCACGCAGACGATGTTCGGCACGCCGGCGTACATGGCACCCGAGGTGCTGCTCGGCGAGCCCTCGACCCCGGCCAGCGACGTGTTCAGTCTCGGCGTGACGATCTACGAGTGCCTGACGGGCCGGAGGCCGTATCCCGCGACGTCGCTCGTCGAAGTGATCGCGCAGACCATCGAGGGGCCGCCGTCGCGTCTCGATGATCCGCTCGGTGGCTTTCTCGATCGGATGCTCGCGCGAGATCCAGCCCAGCGCCCGAGCCTCGCCGAGGTCGCGCGCACGCTGACCCGCTTGCCGACGGCGCCCGCGATCGCTCGCGTCGCGCCGCGGCGGCGATGGCCACTCGTGCTCGCCGCCGTGCTCGGCGTGACGGGGCTGGCGTTCGGCGTCGTCTCGATCGCGACCCGCAAGGAGGAGCCTGCGCCAGCGCCCGCACCCGTGGTCGCGGCTGCGCCCGCGTTCGTCAGCGCATCGATCGCGGTCGCCCCGTTCACGATCGAGATCCCCGGGTACGGCGTGGAGCCGCCCCACCCCGCCGCGATCGCCGACGTGCTCGCGCGGCTGCTCGGCGAGGTCAAGGGTGCGCGCCTGGTCGGCGTCACGCTGCCGTCGGCGGATCTCGCGGCGGCCCGATCTCTCGACGCGAAGTACCTCGTGCGGGGCTCGATCGGCGAGAAGGGCACATGGCGGACGGCGCAGATCGAGCTGGTCGAGTTGCCGGCCGGCAAGGTCACCAAGCTGCGCCCGCTCGAGGCGGCGAAGCTGTCGTGGCTGCTCGACGAGATCGCCGATCAGCTCGCCGGCACGCTGGCGCCGGGCGCGACGCTGGTGCGCACGCAGAGCCGCCTCCGTGCGCAGATGTTCTATCGGCTCGGCGCGCCGATCATCGAGGCGGGCCACTTCACCGAGGCGAGGCCGTACCTCGAGCAGGCGGTGGATGCGGATCCGCAGCTGTTCGAGGGCTGGTACGCGCTGGGCCTCGTGCTCGCCTGGATGGATGCTCCCGAGCCGATGATCCACGAGGCCTATGCGTTCGCGCGCGGGCTCGCTCCACCAGGGCCCAAGCAAGAGCTGGTGAAGGGCGTGGGTCAGTTCCTCGCGGGGGACTACGTGGGTGCGCGCGCGCTGCTCGAGCCACTCGAGGCGATCACCGGCCCCGATGCACCCGATCAACGCGAGCTGCTCTACTACCTCGGCGAGGCGAACTGGCACGACGGCCGTCACGCCGCCGGATTCGGGTACTTCGAGCGCGCGCTCAAGAAGGATCCGCGGTTCAAGCCGGCCACCGTCCACGCCTGGCAATACGCCGTGGCGCGCCGCGATGCCGAGAAGGCGCGCTACTTCGTGGGCCTCGCGAACGAGAGCACGGAGTGGATCGAGCTGGCCCTCGGGCACTACGAGCAGCTCGCGCTGACCGGCTCGCCGCCGCGCAAGCTCGATGCACTGCTCGCGCTCGGCCGGTTCGACGCACCGGAGGTCACGGCGCGCCTGGCCGCCGACGATCTCGACGGCGCGACGTATCGCGTGGCGATCGCCGCCGCGAATGGCGATCGGGCCGGCGCCGCCGCCGCGTTCGCGCGGGCCTGGCCGATGGTGACCGGCCCGCACGAGGCGGATGCCCTGCCCGCGATCCTGTATCAGCTGGAGGGTCTCGGCGAGGTGGTGATCAGCGCCGGGCTCGCCGACGAGGCACGCACGCTCGTGACCTATCTCGCGCAGCACGCCAAGGAGCATCCCGTGCGCGGCTACCAGCGGCTCTCGATCCTCACGGCCGCGCTGACCAAGGACCCGGCCCTGATCGTCACCACGGGAGCCTCCGAGAGGACCCAGCACCTCGGCGCCGCGATCGAGGCCAGCCTGCGCGGCGACCACGCGGCGGCCGCGGCCGGGCTCCAGGAGCAGGTCTCAGATCCTACGTTCACGTTCGACTTCCCAGAGCGCGCGGCCCTCGTGCGCGAGCTGACCACGCTTCGCCGCCCCAAGGACGTCGCCGCGCTGTGCGCGGACACGCTCCAGCCCCCGATCGTGCGCCCGGCGTTCATCGTCGTGCGCGCGCAGTGCCTCGCCATCGCGAAGCGCTGACCGCGGGCTCACCGCGTCAGCTGGAACACGTCCGAGGTGCCATCGCGCGTACTCGCGAACATGAACGTCCGCCCGTCGTCGGACAGCCACGGATCTTCCTCGATGCTCGTCGGATCGCTCGCCTCCGGCATGAGCACCGGTTCGGCCCACGCAGCGCTCACGCTCGTGCGCTGGGTGACGAAGATGTCGCTCGTGCCGCCGCGATCGCTCGAGAAGTACAACGTCAAGCAGTCCGGGGTGAGGAACGGGCTGGTCTCGATCCCCGGGGCATTGACCCCCGTGAGGATGGTCGGCGCGCCGGCGCCGATCACGCCCTCGAACATGTCCTCGTCGCGGACCAGCACGTAGCGTCCGCCCTGGCACGGCGACAGCCACTTGTCGGTGACGCCGGCCTGGTTGATGCCGGCGACCTGCTGCGGCGCACCGAACACGCTCTGTGGATCAGTGCGGTGCGCGACGAACAGATCGGGGTTGGTGTCCACGCTGTCGCGGGTCGACGCGAAGTACAGATCGAGATCGTCCACCGACAACCGCGGCGTCGAATCGAGGACGGGGTCGGCGGCGTTGATCGACGCCAGCACGGGCGCGCTCCATGCCGCGGTCGGCGACGACCGGGTCATCCGCGACACGTGCGTCCCGCGCGTGAAGTAGAGCTCGAGCCCGTCGTGCGATCCGGAGACGTCGTCCTCCTCCATCGTGGAGCTCGACGCCCCGGGGACCTTCTGGGGCGCCGACCACGGCCCGAACACGGTGCCGTCGGGGCTCGCGTCGACGCTGCCGCTGCGCTCGTCGAACCCGAGCCGACACCCGGCGACACCCGCCAGTAGGCCTGCGATCACGAGCCAGGACGGCGTCACGAACATCGGGGAGCCCCTCACGATACCACGAGGCCGATCGGCCCCGGAGCCGCGGGTTTTCAGGCATCCTGAACTGGATGCGGGGCACCACCGGCGGGACCTTCTCCGTCGACATCGTGACGCGCGCCGTGCTCGAGGAGTTCCCCGAGCTCGATGCCGCACGGGTCAAGGCTGCGATCGAGCGTGGGGCCGCGCGCGCCGCGAGCGCGTCGCTCGACACCGAGGGCTATCGGGTCGTCGATCTGCACCTCGCCCGCGTCGAGGCGAGCGAGGAGTCCAGCGAGCGCGCGCAGATCCTCCGCGACCTGTCCGACAACCTGGTCGAGCGCGGGGATCTCGATCGCGCCCTGGTGGTGCGGCTGTCCGCGTTCGGCGAGGCCGCGCATCTCGAAGATCTCGAGCCCCTGCTCCGCCTGGCCCGCGTGACCAAGCGCTGGAGTGAGCTCCCGCTCGACGCGATGAACGCGCTGATCGACATCAACGATGACGGGGCCGCGGCGCGGCTGTCCGAGATGGCGACGGCGTGGCAGGAGGTCGGCCGCAGCTACTACGCCGCGGACTGTCTCGAGCGCGTGCTCTTGATCGCGCCCGCGGATGCGCACGCGAACGAGGCGCTCGAGCTGTTCTATCGCAGCACGGCCGAGTGGCCCGTCCTGATCGATCTGCTCTCGCGCCGCGCCGTGCACGTGGAGTCCGATCGCGATCGCGCGGAGCTGTATCGCGAGATCGCCGTGATCTACGACCGCGAGCTCGACGACGAGAGCGGCGCCCTCGATGCGTACCAGGAGGCCGATCGCCTCGCGCCCGGGCACCCAGACGTGCTCGATGCGCTCGTGCGGCTGTCGATGAAGATCGGCGTCCCCGACGAGGAGGCGCTCGCCACCACGGAGCGGCTCGCCGAGGTCACCACCGATCCCAAGCTGCGCGCGCGCGTGCTGACCCGCGCCGCGGAGATCGCGAAGCTGCACGATTGGGACAAGGCACAGAAGCTGTACGAGCGGGCCCGCAAGGATGATCCGGATCTCGCACCGGCCGTGGATGGCTACGTCGGCCTGCTTCGCGATCGCGGTCAGCTCGCGGAGGTCATGGACGTCCTGGTCGCCGCGGCCAAGAACCCGGCGTTCGTGGCGGACCGCTCGCGCTGGCTCGCCGATGCGGCGGACTATTCGGTCGCGCTCGGTGACGTCACGCGCGCCAAGGAGCTGTATCGCGAGGCGCGCAAGGCCGATCCGGACAATGCGAAGGCCGGGCTCGCCCTCGTGGAGCTGTCCTCCGACGAGGGTTCGCTGGTCGAGCTCGCCCCGATGCTCGACGAGCTGTGCCGCACCACCGAGGATCCGAGCCGCCTGCGCGGCTATCTGATCCAGCGCTCCAAGGTGGCGGCCGAGCTCGGCGACAAGACCGGCGCGCGCATGGCGCTGTCGCGCGCGGTCGATCTCGATCCGCTCGACGAGGCGCCGCGGCGCGAGCTCGCGGACATGCTGTTCGAGGCCGGCCAGTGGGCCAAGGCGCGGCCGCTGCTCGAGGGGTTGCTCGAAGACGAGGATCTGCTGCCGCCGGCGCGCCGGGTCGAGCTGCACCACCGGGTCGCGCTGTGCGCCAAGGAGGTCGGCGACAAGGACGCCGCGATCCAGCACGTGGGCATCATGCTCGCGATCCATCCGGGGCATCGCGAGGCGCTGACCATGCGCACCGAGCTCGACAGGAGCGATCCGTTCGCGCATGCCGCCGATCAGCTCGCGCTCGCGAACCTGGCGCCGCCCGAGGAGAAGGCGACGATGTTCGCCGCGCTGGGCGATCGCTACACCGAGCTCGGGGATCGCGCCACGGCGCGTGAGATGTACCGCGAGGCCCTCGCGCACCGCCCTGGCGATCACCTGCTGCTCACGAAGTTCCTGGGCCTCGTCACCGACGATGGAGACTGGAGCTACGCGATCGATGTGGTGCAGCGGCTGATCGACACCGAGGGCGATCCCAAGGTCCGCTCCCGGTACCGGCACCTCGCCGCGATGATCGCGCGCGACGAGCTCGCCGATCACGAGCGCTCCACGGAGCTGTTCGAGCTGGCCCTCGCCGATGATCCGTTGAGCTTCCCCGCCGCCGACGAGCTCGAGGCCCTGCTCGCCGCGCAGCCAGATCGCGATGCGCTGATGCGGTTCTACTACCAGCGCCTCGAGCAGGTCCGGAACACGGAGGGCCGCGATGGAGAGCGCCTGCGGCTGTGGGACCGGCTCGGCGATCTGTGCGCCCAGCTCGGCAGGAACGGCGATGCGATCGCCGCTTTCGAGGTCGGGATGTCGCTCGCCCCCGACGATCTCGAGCGCCGCGAGCGGCTCGCGGATCTCTGCACGGAGGCCGGTGGCAAGCACGACGCGGAGGCGATCGCGCAGCACCAGATCGTGCTGCGTGCGAACAAGAAGCGCGTGGCCTCGTTCCGGGCGCTGCGCACGCTGTATGCGCGGACCCAGCAGCCCGAGAAGGCGCGCGCCGTCGACGACGCGATGGCGTTCTTGACCATCCCGCCCGGAGAGGATCGGATCCACGAGCGCATCGATGCGCTGTTCGACGCGGGCAAGAGCACCGAGACGATCGCTGTTGCCCGCCCGCACAACGGCGTGGTGCGGCCGCTCGCCAACGAGGACTGGGTCGCCCTCGCGCGGGTCGATGTCGATCTCCAGCTCTCGGCCCTGTTCGGCGTGGTCCCGCCACCGTTCGCGGTGGAGCGCGCGCGGATGCGGCCCCCGCAGCCGGTGCCGCCGAAGGAGCACGAGCTCCCCGCACACGTCGCGAAGGTCGTGGCGCAGGTGGTGACCGCGTTCGGCATCGCGCGACCGCCGGTCTATGTGGAGCGCGATCTCCTGGCGCCGTGCAAGGTCACGATGCGCGCGCGCGCCGGCCAGCTCGTCCCCGTGCTGATCCTCGGGCGCCCGGCGATCGACAAGACGATCGACGTGCAGGAGCTGGCGTTCCAGCTCGCGCGCCAGCTCGCGGATCTGCGGACCGATCGGATCGCGCGCCTCCTGTGCCCGCGCGCTGGCGAGCTCGCCCAGATCATCGAGCTCGCGTCGGGCCAGCCGGGGGATTCGGGCAGCCACGCGGGGCGCTGGATGGCGACCTCGCTGCACCCCGTGGAGCTCGATCAGGCCCTCGCGATCGGCTCCCGGTTGCGGGAGCGAGGGGTGTCGCCGATGACCGCTGCCCTGGGCTGGCTCGCCTCGACCGAGCGCACGGCCGACCGGATCGGCCTGGTCGTCGTCGGGGATCTGAAGACCGCGATCGCCGCCCTGGAGCGTGACCCAGCCGCGACCGAGGTCGGTCGGCCCGCCGAGCTGGTGTGGAGCAGCGTGACCGAGGAGGTCCTCGGCGTGCGTGGCCGGGTCGAGGCCTGGGGCACCCCGGCTGTCCCAGCAAGTAGTTGAAATTGGCTCTTGCGTCGGAGGGCGGCTCACGCGAAAAGCCCTACAGATGAAGAGCCTTACCGCTGCGCTCCTGGGTGTGATGGGGACGACCGCTGTCGCCCACGCGAACGTCGAAGTCGGGGGCACCGCGGGTGTCCACATCTTCAGCAAGAACAACGGACTTGGCGTCGACAAGGCTCCCGAAGCTGCGAGCGAGGCCAACTCGGCCCTGTTCGGCCTGCGAATCGGCGTGTTCTTCGGACTCCACCTCGGCGTCGAGATCGAGGGCGGTGCCATCCCCACCGAGTCCCGCGCGGAGAACAACAACTTCAACGTCACCAACGCCAGCGCGCGCGCAGCTCGCGTATCAGTTCCGCGCCGGCGATCCGGCGAACAGCATGATCCCGTTCCTCGTCGTGGGTGGTGGAGCGATCCGCATCATCGACAGCAAGGACACGGACATCATCGCCAAGGACACGAAGGCGTTCGCGCACTTCGGTCTCGGCCTCAAGTACCGCGCCGCTCACAGCTGGGGCATCCGCTTCGACCTTCGCGCGTTGCTCGTCCCGAGCAGCGAGGCCGACCAGAGCGTCTCGTTCGACTACGAGGGCCTGTTCTCCGTGTACCGCGAGTGGGGCCGGCCGAAGAAGGTCGAGAAGCTCGCGCCGCCGAAGGCCGATGACGATCCGGACAAGGACGGCATCATCGGGGCGGCCGACAAGTGCCCGACCCAGCCCGAGGACAAGGATGGCTTCGAGGACGAGAACGGCTGCCCCGATCCGGACAATGACGGTGACGGCATCGCGGACGCGAACGACAAGTGCGCCACCGATCCCGAGGACAAGGACAGCTTCCAGGACGAGGACGGCTGCCCGGATCCGGACAATGATGGCGATGGTGTCCCCGATGCGGCCGACAAGTGCGCCGACCAGCCGGAGACCAAGAACGGCTTCCAGGACGACGACGGCTGCCCGGACGAGATCCCCGAGAAGCTCAAGCAGTTCACCGGCGCGATCCAGGGCGTGACGTTCAAGGTCAGCTCGTCGGACCTCGCCGCCACGTCCTCGAAGACGCTCGACAAGGCAGTCGCCGTGCTCGGCGAGTTCAAGGAGATCAAGCTCGAGATCCAGGGTCACACCGATGACCAGCCGCTCAAGGGCAACAAGAAGTTCGCCGACAACCTGGCGCTCTCGCAGGCACGCGCCGAGAGCGTGAAGGCCTACTTCGTGAGCAAGGGCATCGAGGAGGGTCGCCTGACCGCCAAGGGCTATGGCGACACGGTGCCCGTCGAGGATCCGAAGGGCCTCAAGGCCGGCAAGCTGAACAGCGCGCGCGCGAAGAACCGCCGCGTCGAGTTCAAGCTGATCACGTCCGAGGGCGGCGCGGCCGCTCCGGCACCCGAGCCCGCCCCCGCGCCTGCTCCCAAGGAGTAGTGCGGTCCTTCGTCGGCTACCCGCTCACAGCCCTCGGAGCGCTCGTGCTCAGCGGGCTGCTCGGAGCGTGCGGCGGTGACGACGGCGCGTCGTCACCCGACGCGTCGCCTGATGTGGGCGCCGCCGCGGACACTGTCGTGTACGTGGTGCGCCACGCGGAGACCACGGGTGCCGGGACGGATCCGATGCTCAGCCCCGCCGGGCTGGCGCGTGCCCAGGCGCTGGCCACGCAGCTCGCCGGTGCGCACGTGGTGGCGATCTACACCAGCCAGTATCACCGCACGCACGACACCGCGATCCCCACGAGCACGGCGAGCGGCGTTGCGATCGTGGACCGCACCGTCGATGGGACCAACGCCACCACGTACGGCACCGAGCTCGCGGCGCTGGCGAACGCGCAGCGGGGCAAGGGCGACGTGCTGATCGTCGGCCACTCCAACACGGTGCCCGACACCGTGCTGGCGATCGCGCAGATGAGTATCCCGGCGATCGCAGACACCGAGTACAACCGGTTCTACGCGATCACGCTGGCGAGCGACGGCCCGCACCTCGTGTCGTCGACCTACTGAGCGCACGCGCTCGGGCTCGTGGGCCCTGGGACCTTTCCGCTAGCGTTTGCGGCTCGGCGGCGCCAGGTCGATGTCGAACCAGGCCGACGAATCTTCCGCGGACCTCGGAGGATCCGGGTTGGGCGTGGGCGATCGGGCGTCTCTCAGGTCCACGCGCTGGAACGCGCCCGCGGTGGGCCGCAGGTCCTGCCGATCGGAATCCGTCCGCGGAGCGGTGCGCTGAACCGCCGGGACGCTCTCGCGCCCGACCGGGTTGCGAGCCTGGGGTGGAGCAGGCGCTGGCGCTGGACGCGCGGGCGCTGGAGGCGAACCGTCGTCGGCGAAGTCGGGCAGGTCGTCGAACGAGAGGTCGAGCTCGATCCCCGGCCCGAGTGGCGGTGGGCCCCCGCATGAAGGACGCGGCCTGCGCGCGGGGAGGCGCGCTGTGGGCGACCGGCGTGGCGCGAGGGAACTCGACGTTCCGGCGCACCGGTGGCTCGGTCCCGAGGTCGATCTCGTACTCCACCGGCGGCTCGATCGCGAGCTTCACCGGCGGCTCGATCGCGTCCTCGACAACGAGCTCCACCGGCGGCTCAGCTGGAGGCGGGGGCAGCGCCCGACTCAGCGTGACCGCGACGCCGTCGTCCCGGCGCGTGACCCGCGCGACCACGCTCCGCGTTCCCAGCTGAAGTTCGATCGACTCGTCCTGCACCCTCGCCGCAACCAGCGCGGCGAGCTCGGAGTCGCGGATGATCGACTGGAGCTGCTCGTTGGAGAGAGCTCGCGCCGTCACGTTGGTCACCCCGTTCGCCGTTCGCATCGAGACCGGTTGTCCGACGCGCAGGGCGACCTCGGTCACTCCGTCTCGTTCGAGGTAGCGGAGGAGTTGCGCCAGCTGGGCGTTCACTGCGTGCCATCGTAGCGCGGAAGTCGAGGCGCCGAAACGGTGTGCTCTCGCCCCCTCCGACGTTGATTCTGCTGCGATCGCTTTGCCGGAACGGGCGCGTGAGATTTGTCCGACGCGCGTCCGGCCGTCGGCCACCACGGCCGGTAGCCGGACAAAGCGGACATCGGGTTGCAACGATCTCGCAAACTTGAGATTGGCAAGCTTCGTGGAACCGCGTGGATCCATGCCGCTCCCTCGCCAGATCCTCCCTGGTCGTTTCTACAAGATCACGCGCCGCTGCACGCAGCGGATGTTCCTCCTGCGCCCCGATGCAGAAACCAACAACGCGTTCACGTATTGCCTCGCCGAGGCCGCCGCGCGGTTCGGGATCGAGATCATCGCGTCATCGGCACAGTCGAACCACCACCACACGGACGTTCTCGATCGCCACGGCCGCATCGTCGAGTTCATGGAGCACTTCCACAAGATGATGGCCAAGTGCATGAACTCCCTCCGTGGCCGGTGGGAGAACTTCTGGTCGTGCGAAGAGGTCTCCCTCGTCCACCTCCTCGATCGCAATGACGTCATCGAGAAGGTCGTCTACACCCTCGCAAACCCGGTCAAGGACGGCCTCGTCGACGAGGTTCACCAGTGGCCGGGCGTCAACACGCTCCAGAACCTCAAGTCCGATAAGCCACTCCACGCTCGCCGCCCTCGGCACTTCTTCCGAGAGGACGGCACGATGCCCGCTGAGGTCACGCTCCACCTTTCGATCCCCGAGGAGCTCGGAGATCCGGCGGAGTTCCGAGAGGCTGTCATCGCTGGCGTCCGCGCTGTCGAGGAGCAGAAGCGGCAGGAGCGCGCCATGACCGGAAGCCGGATCGTCGGACGAGCGCGCATACTTCGCCAGTCGTGGCGCGATTCCCCGACGTCCCACGAGCCGCGCCGCACGCTCAGCCCGCGCGTCGCCGGCCGTAGCAAGTGGCACCGCATCGAGGCGCTCCAGCGCAACAAGGAGTTCCTCGCCGACTACAAGTCTGCGCGCCTCGCCTGGCTTGCGGGCCTACCGGCCGTGTTCCCGGCAGGCACCTACTGGCTCCGCCGGTTTGCCAACGTCCCGGTCGCGCCATTGCCGACCTGACCACCGTCGCTACGACGCGATTCTCTAGCTTGCGACCAACGTCCGCGCATCGCGCGGGCGTCGTTGCGGCGTGGTCGCATTCCTGCGATCGCTACTGAGGCGAGGGTCTCTTTGGGGCGCGATCTCGGCGACTCGGGCATCCGCCACCCCGCTCCTGCACTCGCTCGCTCAGGGCAACGTCGGACGGGGCTCGAACCGGTCACCCAAACGTGATGCCCTGCGCGAGCGGCAGGTCCCGCGAGTAGTTCACCGTGTTGGTCGCCCGCCGCATGTAGCTCTTCCACGCGTCCGATCCGGACTCGCGGCCGCCGCCGGTCTCCTTCTCCCCGCCGAACGCGCCGCCGATCTCGGCGCCCGAGGGCCCGATGTTGACGTTCGCGATGCCGCAGTCGCTGCCCGAGGCTGCGAGGAACGCCTCGGCCTCGCGCAGATCGTTGGTGAAGATGCACGACGACAGGCCCTGCGGCACATCGTTGTGGAGGGCGATCGCCTGCGGGAGCTCGGTGTATGCGAGGGCGTAGAGGATCGGTGCGAAGGTCTCGTCGCGCACCACCTGGGTCTGCGCCGGCATCCGCACCAGCGCCGGAGCGACGAAGAAGCCACCGTCACAGCCGGCCACGCTCACCCGTGCGCCGCCGGCAACTTGGCCGCCATCCTCGCGAGCGCGTCCGAGCGCGCGCTGCATCGCCTCGAACGAGGCGGCATCGATCAGCGGGCCGACCAGCGTCCCCGCGGTGCGTGGATCGCCGACCTGGATCTGCGCATACGCGCGCTCGACCCGGGCCAGGAGCGGCTCGCGGAGGCTCTCGTGCACGATCAGCCGGCGCAGCGACGTGCAGCGCTGGCCCGCGGTCCCCACGGCGGAGAACAGGATGGCGCGGCTCGCGAGCTCGAGATCCGCCGTCGGTGCGACGATCATCGCGTTGTTGCCGCCGAGCTCGAGCAGGCAGCGCCCGAAGCGCGCGGCCACCCTCGGAGCCACGGCGCGCCCCATCCGCGTCGAGCCCGTGGCGCTGACCAGCACCACGCGCGGATCATCGACGAGGGCCTCACCTACCGGCGCGGTGCCGAGCACCACCTGCGAGAGCCCCGCCGGAGCGGGCGTACCGCTGCCCGCGAACTTCGCCGCCGCGCGCGCGAACAGCGCATCGCACGCGAGCGCACACAGCGGCGTCTTCTCCGACGGCTTCCACACGCAGCTATCGCCGCAGACCACGGCGAGCGCGAAGTTCCACGCCCACACCGCCACCGGGAAGTTGAACGCGGAGATCACCCCCACGACGCCGAGCGGGTGCCAGGTCTCGCTCATCCGGTGCCCCGGCCGCTCCGACGCGATCGTCAGGCCGTAGAGCTGCCGCGACAGCCCACAGGCGAAGTCGCAGATGTCGATCATCTCCTGGACCTCACCGCGCGCCTCGGCGGTGATCTTCCCGGCCTCGATCGTGACCAGCGCCGCGAGCGCGTCCTTGCTCGCGCGCAGCTCGTCGCCGAACAGCCGGATCAGCTCGCCGCGCCGGGGCGCCGGCACGTCGCGCCACACGGTGAACGCCGCATGCGCACGCTCGACGGCGGCGCGGACCCCGGCCTGGTCGTGGCTCGCGAGGCGCGCCGTGATCGAGCCGTCGATCGGCGATCGGGCGACGAGATCACCGTCGATCGTGGGGAGAGTGACACCGAGGGCACGGAGAGCGGCGGCGACGTCCATGCCGCCGCTCATACCACGCCGCGCCGTCTGCGAGGCCACAGCGTCTGCGAGGGCACGTTGTCCTCGCGACAGCGGCCTCAGGCCATGCCGCTCACTGCGGAGGCGGCAGCGGCTTCTCCGCCGGAGCGGCGGGCTTTGCAGGCGCCGGCGTGGCGGGCTTCGGAGGGGCCGCGGCCGAGCCTGCGGCCGAACCGGCGCCCGAGCCAGCGGCGGAGCCCGGCATCCCGTCGACGCGCTGGATGATGTGGTAGCCGAACTCGGTCTTCACCACGCCGACCTCGCCGGAGTTGAGGCGGAGGCTCAGATCCTTGAACGGCTTGACCAGGCCCGCATCGGGCGTGGCGTCATAGCTGTTGCCCGACTTCGCCGAGCCCGGATCCTCGGACAGCTCGGCCATCAGCGGCTCGATCTTCGCGCCGCCCTTGAGCTTGGCGACGGTGTCCTTGACGAGCTTCTCCAGCGTGGCGCGATCACGCTTCTGGCCGCGCGCATCCTCGCCGTGGGTCTCGGAGTAGCTGAGGAGGATGTGCTTGACCTTGGCGAACGTGGTCACCGGCTGGCGGCCGAGGATGTCCGCGGACTCGAGCGCATCGGGCGGCGCCGGCGGCGCGCGCTTGATGATGTGCCAGCCGAACGGCGACTTGACGAGGCCGGCCTCGCCGATCTTGAGGCGCAGCGACAGCTTCTTGAACGGCTCCACCATCTGGGTGTCGGCCGCCACGTCGTACGCCTTCGCGGTGTCCTTCGAGCCCGGATCCTCGGAGTACTGCTTCATGAGCGCCGCCATGTCACCGCCGGCGCGCACCTTGTCGAGCACCTCCTTGGCGATCTTGTCGGCCTCTTCCTTGGTGCGGGTGGCCGTGCGCGCCGCGGGGGCGCCCTTCCAGCCGATCAGCACGTGCTGCACCGAGACCGGGCCCGGCTCGCCGGCGCGCGCGAGGATGTCCGCGGTCTCCAGCGGATCCGGCGGCGGCGGCGGCACGCGCTTGATCACGTGGTAGCCGTAGTTGGTCTTGACGATGCCGACCTCGTTGAGCATCAGGCGAAGCGCGAGCTGCTTGAACTCGGGGACGAACTGGGTGTCCGCGGCGACGGTGTAGGGTTCGCCGCTCTTGGCGCCCGGATCCTCCGACAGCTCCTCCACGAGCTTGTCGAACGGCTCCTTCTCGGCGCGGGCCAACACTTCGCGCGCGAGCTTCGCGGCATCGGCGTTGGTCCGGGCCTCGGCCCGCGGATCCATGTGGCCGCGATATGCCGCGGAGAGATCCTTCCAGCCGAGCAGCACGTGCTTGACCTGGACCTCGGGTGCCGTGTCCTTGCGATCGAGGATCGCGTGGCTATCGAGATCCTCGGCCGGCTCGGCGGGCGCACCGGAGCCAGGGCCGACCTGGGCGGTGCTGGTCCCGTTGCCACCGCTGGGCGCCTTGGCGTTGGCGACCACCGAATCGAGCTTGGAGGGCGCCTGCTTGCAGGCCACCGCAGGAGCGAGGACGAGCAGCGCGAGCGCGAGCGTTCGAACGAAGCGAGACGACTTGATCATGCGGGCGCATCCTACCCCAAGCCGTCGCTGGACAACCCCCTGAGCTGCGCCGCAACCGACGGGTACTTGGCGAAGTTTTCCTTGTCGAGGGCCTTCTCCAGGGCGTCCTGCGCCTTGACCGTACCCGCCGAGACCAGCTTCTCGAGGGAGGCATCCATCCCCTGCATCCCTTCCCCGGCCCCCTGCTGGATGAAGCTGCCGATCTGCTGGGTCTTGGCCTCGCGGATCAGGGCCGATAGCGCGTAGTTCCCCATCAGGATCTCGTGCGCGGCCACCCGGCCCGGCTTGTCGGCGCGCGGCAGGAGCTGCTGCGCCACCACGCCGACCAGCGAATCGGCGAGCAGGCCGCGGACCTGGGGCTGCTGCTCGGCGGGGAAGGCGTTGACGTAGCGATCGATCGTGGCGCCCGCCGAGTTGGTGTGGACCGTGGCGTAGATCAGGATGCCGAAGCTCGCGAGCTGGAGCGCGGCCTTCATGGTCTCGGCGCCGCGAAGCTCGCCGACCAGGATGACGTCGGCGTTCTCGCGCCCCGCGCTGCGGATCGCGTCGAGGAACGAGGGCACGTGCTCGCCCACCTCCTTGTGAGAGATCAGGCACCGCTGCGGCTGGTGCACGAACTCCACGGGATCCTCGATCGTCAGGATGTGCCCGGGCCGCGTCTTGTTGATGTGATCGATCATCGCCGCGAGCGTGGTGGACTTACCGCTGCCCGTGGGGCCGGTGACCAGCACGAGCCCGTTCCTCAGCTCTGCGAGCTTGCGAACGCCGAGGGGCACGCCGAGCTCGTCGAGCGTCTTGATGATCGTGGGGATCGCGCGGAACACCGCGCCCACACCGGTCAGCTTCTTCAGATAGTTCGCACGGAACCGCGCCTTGGTGCCGTGCGCGTGCGCGAAGTCGAGATCACCCGTGGACTGGAACTGCTTGCGCTGGTGCTCGCTGAGCAGCGGCATCAACAGGCGCTCGATCTCGGGAGACGACAGCGCCTTGTCACCGTCGGCCACGAGCGAGCCGCGCAGCCGCAACATCGGTGGGTAGCCCGGCGAGAGGTGGAGATCCGAACCGCCCTTCTCGAGCAGCCGATCGAACAGCGCCGCGATGCCGCTCACGAGTCCTTCCTCCCGAACAGGCCGCCCAGACCGCCGCGCTTGGCGGGCTCGGGAGGCTTGCCGCCGCCGGGTCCCGTCGCGCCGCCCTTGAGCTGTGCGGTCAGCTCCTTCTTGTTGTCGCTGGCGGCGATCGCCGCGTCCGCCGTGATCTTTCCGCTCCGCACCAGCTCGGTCAGCGAGTCGTCGAACCGGATCATCCCGAACGCCTTGCCGCGCTGCATGAGGTTCGGCAGCTGGAACAGCTTGTCCTCGCGGATCAGCATCGACAGCGCGAGCACCCCGGTCAGCACCTCGACGGCCGCATAGACCTGCTTGCCATCAGCGGAGGGGACGAGGCGCTGCGAGATGATCGCGCGCAGGGCACCCGCGATCGAGGCGCGGACCTGGGACTGATCCTCGGGCGGGAACATGTCGACGAGCCGATCGATGGTCTTGGCCGCAGAAGGCGTACTCATCGTGGCGATCACGAGATGCCCGGTCTCCGCGGCGGTCAGCGCGATCTCCACGGTCTCGCGATCGCGCAGCTCGCCGATCACGATCACGTCCGGATCTTCGCGGAGCGAGCCCTTGAGCGCTGCGGCGAAGCTCTTGGTGTGCGGGCCAACCTCGCGCTGGCTGACCACCGCCGACCGGCGCGGATACACGATCTCGATCGGATCCTCGACGGTGATGATGTGAAACGGCCGGCTCGCATTGATCAAGTCGACCAGCGCGGCGAGCGTGGTGGTCTTGCCATGACCACTCGGGCCGGACACCACGATCAGCCCCTGGTGATGATGGACGTGCTTCTCGAGCTCCTTCGGGAGCCCGAGCTGCTCGAGCGTGGGCGGCACCTTGCGCGCGATCCGGAACGTGCCTTTCAGGCCGCCCTGGAACCGGGAGATGTTGGTGCGTAGCCTGCCGCCGCCGGGCGCCTCGAGCGCGAGATCGACATAGCCCGCGGTGTCGAGCTCCTCCTCCTGCTCGGCCGAGAGTAGCGGGCGCAGCAAGGCCTCGACCTCGGCGGCGCTGCTCGGCCGCGCGGAGGGATCGAGCGGAGCGAGCTCGCCGAGCACGCGGATCGAGATCGGGCGGTTGCTGGCGACATGGAGATCAGACGCGTTGCGCGCGGTCGCACGCTCGATCATCGCCTGGAACCCTGCTGGTGCCGGGCGCGCGTGGACCACCGGCGTGGGTGCCCCGATCTCGAGCCCGAACTCCATCGGCACGCCGACCGAGGGTGGCGGTTGCCGGCGGCTCGGAGTCGGGGTGCTCGCCACCGCGACGCTGCTCCGCTTGCTGCGCGACTGATCCGCGGCAACGGGGATGCTGGTGCGCTTGCTCCGCGGTGGTGCCAGCTCGGGATCCATGGTTGCCGTGAGGCTCGCGCGCTTGCCCCGCGGTGGTGCCAGCTCCGGATCCATCGTCGCCGTGAGGCTCGCGCGCTTGCTCCGCGGTGGTGCCAGCTCCGGATCCATCGTCGCCGAGAGGCTCGCGCGCTTGCTCCGCGGTGGTGCCAGCTCCGGATCCATCGTCGCCGCGAGGCTCGTGCGCTTGCTGCGCGACGGTGCCAGCTCCGGATCCATGGTCACCGGAATGCTCGTGCGCTTGCTGCGCGCGGGCTCGGTAGCAACCGCCGTGCTCGTGCGCTTGCCACGGACCCGCTCCACCACCGCCACCGCCGCCACCGGGCCGGTGATGGTTTGCACACTACGGGTCGTGCGCTTGGGCCGCGCCTCGACCAGTGGCGAGAGCTCGAGCTCGAAGCCGATCTCGCCCGCCTCGATCTGGAACGTGATCTCTTCTCCCTTGCGGGTGACCGTCACTCTCACCGCGCGGGTTCCGATCGTGGTCTCGACGGGAGGCTTGGCGCCGTCGCGCTCGGGGATCAGGTGCAAGAGCGGCGTGCCCTTGATCAGGCTGCCGAGCTGCGCCTTGGCCAGCGGCTCCTTGGTCAGGTTGATGTTGTCGCCGCTCCGACGGAACGAGATCGGCCTGCCGTTGCCGATGGTCACCTCGGTGATGTTCGGGCGATCGAGGTACCCGAGGATCTGCTCCAGCTGGCCGCTCACGACCCGGCATCGTAGCTCAAGCGCCCTGTGGGTGTGACGGGGCCACGGCTATCCACCGGAGATCACGCGCTGAATTATCACTATTGACCGTAACTCAATAGAGCACTAGCTTGAGGGCATGGTCGAGCTCGAAGTCGTGATCGTCGGCGCGGGGTTCTCCGGTCTGTGCGCGGGGGCCAAGCTCAAGGAGGCCGGCATCGAGGACTTCGTGATCCTCGAGAAGGCCCACGGCGTGGGCGGCACCTGGCGCGACAACACCTATCCCGGCGCCGCGTGCGACATCCCCTCGCACCTGTATTCGTACTCGTTCGAGCCGAACCCGCGCTGGTCGCGGGCGTACGGCGGCCAGCCCGAGATCCTCGCGTACCTCGAGCACTGCGCCACCAAGTTCGGGCTGCGGCCCCACCTCCGCTTCGGCGCCCAGGTCACGGGCGCGACGTTCGATGACACCACTGGCACGTGGACGATCAGCACGAAGGACGGAGAGACGTTCGTCGCCCGCTCCCTCGTGCTCGGCAACGGCGCGCTGCACCTGCCCGCGATCCCGGAGCTGCCGGGAGCCAGCACGTTCGCGGGCACCACGTTCCACTCGGCGCGGTGGAATCACCAGCACGACCTGCGTGGCAAGAAGGTCGCGGTGATCGGCACCGGCGCCAGCACGATCCAGTTCGTCCCGCAGATCGCGCCGGAGGTCGAGCAGCTCCACGTGTTCCAGCGCACGCCGCCGTGGATCGTCCCCAAGTCCGATCGACCGATCGGCCTGCGCGAGCGCTGGCTGCTCGAGCACGTACCCGGTGCGCACTGGCTCCGCCGCACCGGCCTGTACTGGCTGTTCGAGAGCCGCGTGCTCGGCTTCGCGTTCGCCCCGAAGGTCAACCAGCTCGCCGAGCGGCTCGTGCTCAAGCACCTCGCCGCGCAGGTCGCCGATCCAGAGCTCCGCGCGCAGCTGACGCCCGCGTATCGGATGGGCTGCAAGCGCGTGCTGATCTCGAACGACTACTACCCGGCGCTGTGCCGCGACAACGTGGACCTGGTCACCTGCGGCATCGCCGCGATCGAGCCCACCGGCATCCGCACGACGGATGGCGTGCTCCACGAGGCGGACACGATCATCTATGGCACCGGCTTTCGGGTCGTCGACTACGTGGCCTCGATGAAGATCGTCGGCGCCCAGGGCCGCGAGCTGAGTGACGTCTGGGCCACGGAGGCCGTGCGCAACTACCTCGGGATCAACGTCTCCGGGTTCCCCAACCTGTTCCTCCTGATGGGGCCGAACACCGGCCTCGGCCACAACTCGATGGTGTTCATGATCGAGGCGCAGACCACGTACATCGTCGAAGCGATCCGCGCACTCCGCACCCAGGAGCTCGCGTCACTCGATGTTCGCCCCGAGGTCGAGCAGGCGTTCCGCGCCGAGCTCGAGCACAAGCTCGCGGGCACCGTCTGGACCTCCGGCTGCAACAGCTGGTACCAGGCGCCCGACGGCGGCGTGCTGCTGTGGCCGGGCTTCACGTTCGACTACTGGCGCCGCACGCGACACATCGATCTCCGCAACTACCGCATCCAGGCCCGCACGCTGGGCCCCCACCCGTCTCCCAAAAAGCGATCGGCCCCGGTGGTCTCCGTGCGCTCTCGAGTACGACTCCGGTCGAGCCTCGCGTAACGTGGAGCCATGGGTTCACGCCTCGTGGGTGTCGTGATCGCGTTCGCATTCGGCTGCGGTGGTGATGACACTCCGAGTGATGGCGTCGATGGTGGCCCCGGCCCACTGCCCGCGCCGGCGTGCTCACCCGCGAGCTCGGGCGCCGCCACCGTCGCGGCCCCCGTGCTGGCCTACACCCTGGCGGATCGCTACCAGGAAGCGTGGCTCGGCTCGCCAGCAGTCGCCGATCTCGATGGCGACGGGACGATGGAGATCGTGGTGCCGCGGCACGAGCTGCTCCTGGTCTGGCACACCGCGCCCGGCGGCGGTGGGTCGGTGGTGTGGCGGCAGACGATGCCCGGTCGGATCTGGGCATCGCCCGTGGTCGCGGACCTCGTCCCGAGCAAGCCCGGCCTCGAGGTGGCGGTCGCATCACGTGGCCAGATCTCGGCGTTCGACGCCACCGGCCAGCCCTTGCCCGGCTTCCCGGTGATGTGGCGCGACGAGCTGCGCTCGCTCGCCGCCGGGGATCTCGACGGTGATGGATCGCTCGAGCTGGTGGCGGTCACCGACGCCGCTGGTCGGTGGTGGCCAGAAGGACATCGTGATCGCGATCAAGGGCGATGGCGCGGTCCTCCCTGGCTTTCCGCCGAACACCACCGGAGCCGCGGGTTGCGATGCCGCGTGCTACGTGACCGGCGGCTACGATCAGAACATCGCCCTCGGCGACGTCGACGGCGATCACAAGGCCGACGTGTTCGCGACCCAGGACAACGCCTACCTCTCACTCCATGCGGGGACCGGCCGCGCGTTCGATGCCGCGCCGATCTTCACCGGCCGCACGAAGTTCTCCGGGATCCGATGGATGGTCGACTACCGGCTCGCGCAGCAGGGGTACGCGGACGACGAGGCGGTGGACGAGCAAGCGCACTTCACCAACACCGCACCCGCACTCGCGGATCTCGACGGTGACGGGGTCGCCGAGCTGATCGCTCTCGGCTCGATCCAGAACGCCGCCCAGACGGATCGCGAGAAGGGCGTCGGGCTGTTCGTCATGCACCCGGATGGGACGCGGCCGGCGGCCTGGGTGGCGCCGCCCAGGTTCCCGGGCTACCTCGCCGGGCTGTGGGACTTCGGCGCAAACCTCGTGGGGATCACCAACCAGGTCGCGGTCGCGGAGATCGATCCTGCACATCCGGGTCCCGAGCTCGTGTTCGCCGGCTTCGACGGCAAGATCCACGCGGTCGACGCCGCAGCCCACACGTTGTGGAGCTCCACGTACACGACGAGTGCGGAGGTCTGGACCGGCGGCGTCGCGGTCGCGGATCTCTCGGGTGACGGGATCCCCGAGATCGTGTTCACCACCTATGGTCCGGCTGGCGGCTCGCTGGTCGTTCTCGACGCGGGTGGCAACAAGCTCCACGAGCTCGTGCTCGGCGGGCGCGGCGCGATGCCTGTCCCGACGATCGCTGACGTCGATCGCGACGGAGATCTCGACATCGTCGTCTCCCTCAAGGATGGCGAGGACCACACCAGGTCCGTGCTGGTCTATGAGGTCCCAGGCTCGTCGGGCAACTGCCTGCTGTGGCCAACCGGCCGCGGGGACGTGCGGCGCGACGGCTTCGTCCCGCCGCCGTGACGGGTGCGGTTCGAACAACGGTGTGTTCCACGGCGCGGGGGTCCCGACTGCTCTCGAACCGGCGTGCTAGCGTCGCGCCGGGATGGAGCTGGTCCGCCGCGCCGCGCAGAGCACCGTCGCGACCCTGGTCTCGGGGCAAGCGCGGTTGCACGGTGCGCGCGTCGCGATCGTCGATGGCGATCGACGCATCACGTATGCCGAGCTCGAGCACCGAGCCCAGCGCCTGGCCAACGTGCTCGCCGGTGCCGGCGTGGGCCGCGGCGACCGGATCGCCCTGCTGTCCGAGAACCGCGGCGAGATCCTCGAGGTGTTCCTCGCCGCCGCGCGCCTCGGCGCGATCGTCGCGTGTCAGAACTGGCGCCTCGCACCGCCCGAGCTCGCCCACTGCGTCGCGCTGGTCGCACCAGTGGCCGCGATCGCGTCGCCGCGCCACGCCGCCGCACTCTCGGACCTCGCCCCGATCGTGTTCGGCGCGGACTACGAGGCGCGCCTCGCCGCAGCCGAGCACGAGCACGCCCACGGCGACATCGATCCCGAAGCGCCGCTGCTGATCCTCTACACCAGCGGGACGACGGGGCTCCCCAAGGGCGCCGTGCTCAGTCACCGCGCGCAGATCGTCCGCAACCTGGTGACGCGCGCGGAGTTCGCCGTGGCCCCCGACGACACGTTCGTCGCGTGGTCGCCGCTCTATCACATGGGCGCCGTCGACAACTCGCTCGGCACGCTGATGGCCGGCGGCACCGTGATCGTCGTCGACGGCTTCGATGCCGAGAAGCTCGCGGGCATCGTGGCCACCGAGGCGCTCGGCTGGCTGCTCCTGATGCCCGGGATGGTCGGGCGGTTCGCCGACGAGCTCTCCGCACGCGGCCTCACCGCCAAGAGCATCCGCGTGTGCGGCGTGATGGCGGATCTCGTGCCGCCCGCGGAGATCGCGCGGATCACGAAGCTGCTCGGCGCTCCGTACGCGAACACGTTCGGCGCCACCGAGACCGGCTGCCCCCCGTGCTCGTCGAGCCTGATCCCGATCGGCGTGGCGCCCGCGCGGCTGTCCAAGCAGCAGAGCCCGTTCTGCGAGATCCGGCTCGTCGATCCCGACGACCGCGATGTGCCCGATGGCGCCCCCGGCGAGCTCGCGATGCGCGGCCCGACGCTGTTCTCCGGCTACTGGCACAACGAGGAGGCCAACCGTCACGACTTCCGCGGCGGCTGGTTCCACATGGGCGACGTGTTCGTGCGCAACCCCGATGGCTCGCTCGACTTCGTGGATCGCGTGAAGTACCTGATCAAGACGGGCGGCGAGAACGTCTACCCCGCCGAGATCGAGCGCGTGATGCTCCAGGATCCTCGGGTCACCGAGGTCTGCGTGGTCCGCACCCCGGATCCGAAGTGGGGCGAGGTGCCGATCGCGTTCGTCGCGCGGGCCGATGATTCCCTCGACGAGGCCACCCTCCTCGCGCTGTGCCGCGCGCAGCTCGCGGGCTTCAAGCAGCCCAAGCAGATCCGGTTCATCCCCGTCGACGAGTTCCCGCGCAGCGCATCGGGGAAGGTCCAGCGGCACGAGCTCGAGCGAAGGATGAAGGCATGACCACCACGAACATCGCGACCTCGACCGCCACCTCGATCACCGTCCGTGGGGAGGACCTGTGTCAGGCCCTGATCGGCAAGGTGACGTTCACCGAGATGATGTGGCTGGTGATGTTCGGCACCCGACCCACGCCTGCGCAGGCGGCGGTCGCCGATGCCTGCATGGTCGCGCTGATGGAGCATGGCCTCACGCCCTCCGCGATCACGGCACGCCTGATCTACGGCAGCTCGCCCGATGCGATGCAGGGCGCGGTCGCCGCCGGACTCCTCGGCGTGGGCAGCCGGTTCGTCGGCACCGTCGAGGGCTGCGCCGCCCTGCTCGCCCGGATCTCGGGCGCCCCCGATCCGGCGGCCGAGGCCGCGCAGGTCGTCGTCGAGGTCTCCCCGATCCCGGGGTTCGGCCACGACGTCCATGTCCCCGATGACCCGCGGCCCCCCGTGCTGTTCGCAGTGGCGCGCGCCCACGGCATCGCCGGCGCCCACGTCGCGGCACTCGAGCTGCTCGCTGCGGCGCTCGATCGGGCAAAGCGCCGGCACATCACGATCAACGCGACCGGGGCGATCGCCGCCGTGCTCGCCGATGCGGGAGTGCCGGTCGAGATCATGCGCGGCTTCGCGCTCGTGGCGCGGTGCGGCGGACTGGTCGGTCACATTCACGAGGAGCAACGCGATCCATCGATGCGCGCGTTGTGGCACGCTGCCGAAACTTCCGTTCCGTACAGAGGAGAGAAACCATGACGATGAAGCTCTACATGCACCCCGCATCCACCGCGAGCCGGCCCGTCCGGCTGTTCGTCGCCGACAAGCAGATCCCGATGGTCGAGCAGGTCGTCGACATCCTCAAGGGCGAGCACTACCAGGACGAGTACACCGCCATCAACCCGAGCCGGATGGTGCCGATGCTCGAAGACGGCGACCTCCGGATGACGGAGAGCTCGGCGATCCTCAAGTACCTCGCCGCGAAGACCAACGCGCCCGAGTACCCGGCCGATCTCAAGAAGCGCGCGAAGATCGACGAGGTGATGGACTGGTTCAACACGCAGTTCTACCGGGACTTCGGCTACGGGATGCTCTATCCCCAGGTGTTCCCGCACCACAAGCGGCCGACCGAGGAGCACCACGCGGGCACGATCGCGTGGGGCAAGGAGAAGACCAAGGTCTGGTTCGGCGTCCTCGACAAGAACTTCCTCGGCAAGAACGACTACGTCGCGAACAACCAGCTCTCGATCGCGGACTACTTCGGCGGCTGCATCGTCACCGCCGGCGAGCTGATCGGCTGCACGTACGAGGAGTATCCGAACGTCCAGCGCTGGCTCGCCAACATCAAGAAGCTGCCGAACTGGAACAAGATCAACGAGGTCCTGTACGGCTTCGCGGCGTCGCTCAAGGGTCAGAAGTTCGAGAACGTCTGATGATCAAGGGGCTCCACCACAACGCGTATCGGTGCCGTGACTCCGAAGAGACGCGGAAGTTCTACGAGGACTTCCTCGGCCTCCCGCTGGTCAACGCGTTCGAGATCACCGAGACCAAGAGCGGGCGGATGACCCACGTCCTCCACTCGTTCTATCAGATGGGTGACGGCTCCTGCCTCGCGTTCTTCGAGGTCCCCGGCGAGGAGGGCAAGCACTTCGAGTTCAAGCACCAGCACGACTACGACCTGCACATCGCGGTCGAGGTCGAGCACGCCGTGCTCGCGCCGATGATGGCGAAGGGCAAGGCCGCCGGGATCGAGGTCCGTGGGATCGCCGATCACAAGATGATCGATTCGATCTACTTCCGCGATCCGAACGGCTACGTGATCGAGCTGACGGCGAAGCGGCCCGATCACGACGCCCAGATGGATCCCACCAGGAACGAGGCGCGCAAGCACCTCGACACCTGGCAGCGCGAGAAGCCGAACTTCAGGTAGCGTCGAGCGCGATCCGCCCCGGCAGCTCGGGGCGCGTCGCGAGCACGGCCTCGAGCGCGGCGCGGTCCACGCCGAGCGCGCTCAACGTGACCGGCGCACCGGCCGCGACGAGCAGGCCGTGGAGGCGTGCGCCGAGCGAAGGCAGCGCGGCGAGCACGCGCGCCTCGCGCATCGCCAGCTCGAGATCGCGGACCGTGGGGCGCTCGTGCGGACGCAGCTGGGGCTCGCCGATCGCCTGCTGGAGCTCGGTCACCAGCTCGGGGCGCGTGCGCTGCAGGTGCGCGAGGAACTGCGGCAGCAGGATCGCGTGGAGCGCCGCGTGTTCGAGATCGAACGCGCCGCCCAGCAGGTGCGCGAGCGCGTGTTGCTCGCCGGCCTTGCCCTGATCGTAGAGCGCCGCGCACCGCGACGCGCTCCGCTGTGCGGCCTCCCGCGCCGAGCGCTCGGTGGGCGCGCCGACCAGCGCCTCGATCGCCTCGACGACCGCGCGCGCCGCGGCCAGCGCCTCCGGCCGGACCGGCGCGGGGAGCGAGTCCGTGGACAGCACGCTCACCACGTGTGCGAGCGCGTTGCACAGGCTCTGGATGCTGATCTTGAGCGGCATCCCGAGGGTGAGCTCCACGTCGTAGAGCACCAGATCGGGCCGCACGCGCTCGTCACGCCCGGTCTGCTTGTCCTTGCCGCGCGTGGTGCCGTACATCCGCGTCATCTCGGAGCCGGCGTACGTGGTGGGGACCGCGACGAACCGCACCTCGTGGGTCAACCGCAGCGCCTTGCCGAGACCGATCGGCGAGCCACCGCCGATCGCGACCAGCGTATCTGCACCCGACGCGACGAGCACCGAGGTCGCCGCCTCCACGGTCTCGACCGGGACGTGGACCTTCGCCCGATCGATCACGGTGACCTCGAAGCTCTCGAGGGCCTTGCGCAGCGGGGCCAGGTGGCGCGCACTGGAGGCGAGCACCAGCACCCGCTTGGTCCCCAGGGCGGCCAGCCGCTCGCCCAGTCCCGACACCGGCCCGTACGCGATCTCCGACATGCCCGGACGATAGCAAGCACCGCGTGATCGCTGGGGATCGGAGCCCCGAGATGCAGTTTTGGTGTCGGGCCAGTTCACGCCCGGGCCGAACGGTCGACTTGGCATCGGTGACGAGGAATCTCGGTTCGGTGCGCCGGGCCTATGTGCTCGCGATCGCGGCGACCTTGCCGGTCCTGGCGGTCATGGTCGCTGTGTACGTCCGGTTCGAGCGGCCCCTCCTGATAACTCTGATGTTCCCGCTGCTCCTGTGCGCACACCTGGGCGGCCTGCGCGGCGGGTTGACCGTCACGATCGTTGGCGTCCTCGGTGCCGTGGTCCTGATCCCTGCCGTGGGTGGACCGTCGATGACGGAGCCGGCGGAGGCCGCGCGGATCGCGACGTTCGCGATGTTTGGCGTGGTGATCTCGCTGCTGTCCGAGCGACTCCACATGCGCCGCGAGGACGCGACGGTCGCGCTCGCGGCGAGCCGGCGGTCCGAGGAGAAGTTCTCGGACATGTTCCATGCGAGCCCCGTCCCCAAGGTGGTGACCCGGGTCGCCGACTGGGTCGTGCTCGAGGTCAACGACGCCTATCTCGAGACGTTCGGGGTGACCCGGGAGGCCCTCGTCGGCCACACCGCACGCGAGGCCGGCATCGTCGTCGATCGCAGCCAGATGGCGGAGCTCTACGCCACCGTCCAGGCCCACGGCGAGGTCCGCAACGCCGAGCTCCATTGCACCATCCCCAGCGGGGAGCATCGGACCCTGTTCCTGTCGAGCCGGATGCGTGCCAGCGACGGAGAGGCCGTGGCGATCACGACCTTCATCGACGTCACGGCGCGGAGGCTCGCGGAGGCTTCGGCGCAGGCCAACAGCGACCGGTTCCGCCAGCTGGCGGAGTCGATCTCCCAGGTGTTCTGGCTGACCGATCCGGACAAGCGCGAGATGATCTACGTCAGCCCGGCCTACGAGACGATCTGGGGGCGCTCGTGCGCCGAGCTCAAGCAGTGCCCCAAGGCCTGGCTCGAGGCGGTGCACCCCGACGACCGCGCGCGGGTGATCGAGGCGATCCCGCGCCAGGCGCTGGGCGGCTACGACGAGACGTTCCGGATCGTCCGCCCCGACGGCGAGGTCCGCTGGATCCATGACAAGGGGTTCCCGGTGTACGACGCCGCCGGAGCCCTGATCCGGGTCGCGGGCGTCGCGTCCGACATCACCGAGCAGCGGGCTCTCGAAGATCGGCTACGCCAGACCCAGAAGCTCGAGTCGATCGGGCTGCTCGCTGGTGGCGTCGCCCACGACTTCAACAACATCCTCGGCGTGATCGCGGCGAGCGCGGAGCTGCTCGCGGAGTCCACCGGGCGCAGCGCAGAGGATCGCGAGCTCGTCGACGACATCAGCGCGGGTGTCACGCGCGCCACGTCGCTCACCCGCCAGCTCCTCGCGTTCAGCCGCAAGCAGGTGGTCGAGCCCGTGGTGCTCGATCTCAACGAGGCGATCGAGAGCACGCGCAAGATGCTGACCCGGCTCCTGGGCGAGGACATCCAGCTTCGCCTGGCGCTCACGCCCGAGATCCCGCGCGTGCGCTGCGATCCGGGCCAGCTGACCCAGGTGCTGATGAACCTCGCGGTCAATGCGCGCGACGCGATGGATCGCCGCGGCACGTTGACGATCGCGACCCGCGCCGCCGCCGGTCGGGTGGTGGTCGCCGTCACCGACTCCGGCTCCGGGATCACCGACGACGTGCGCGCGAAGATGTTCGAGCCGTTCTTCACGACCAAGGCGGTCGGGCTCGGCACGGGCCTCGGCCTGTCGGTCGTCCACGGGATCGTCGAGCAGGCCGCCGGCCGTATCCAGGTCGAATCGACGCTCGGCACCGGCACGACGTTCGAGATCTCACTCCCGGCTGCGGCCGGCCCGAGCCCGCGCGAGGAGGTCTCGCCGACCGCACCGGAGCGTGGCGCGGAGCGGCTGCTCGTGGTCGATGACGACCCGTACCTGCGGGTCGCCACCGCCCGCAGCCTGCGGGCCCGCGGGTACAAGGTGTTCGAGGCGTCCGACGGGCTCGAGGCGCTGCGGGTGCTCGAGGAACAGGGCGTCGACCTCGTGGTCACCGATGTCGTGATGCCGAACATGAATGGCCGGGCGCTGGCAGATGCGGCTCGCCTGCGGTTCCCGGGCCTGATGTTCCTGTTCACGAGCGGCTACACCGACGACGAGGTGCTGCGCGCGGGCGTGCTGCAGGCCGAGGTGCCGTTCCTGGAGAAGCCGTTCCGGCTCCACGTCCTCGCGGCGAAGGTCCGGCAGCTGATCGACGAGCGAC
The DNA here is from genome assembly GCA_016720595.1 of Myxococcales bacterium. Classification (GTDB taxonomy): domain Bacteria; phylum Myxococcota_A; class Polyangia; order Haliangiales; family Haliangiaceae; genus JABFXX01. The sequence continues at coordinate 147,953 of JADKKI010000016.1, read as the reverse complement.
GCGACCCGGCGGCGGGCCATCGCGCCCCTCCGACGGCCGTGGCCCCCCGCCCGTAGGCCGTCCTCGGATCGGGGTTGCGACCTTTGGGCCCCGCCGGTAGGTTCGCCACCGTGAACACCCCGGACCCGAAGACCTCCCGCCTGGACGCTGCCTGGCTCGACGCGCACTGGATGCCCTTCACCGCGAACCGCCAGTTCAAGGCGAACCCGCGGATGATCGTCGCCGCCGAGGGCGCGTACTACACCGACGCGAACGGCAAGAAGATCTTCGACGGGCTCTCGGGCCTGTGGTGCGCGGGGCTCGGGCACGGGCGCCGGGAGATCGTCGAGGCGATCAGCAAACAGGCGGCCACGCTCGACTACGCACCGGCGTTTCAGTACGGGCACCCGCAGTCGTTCATGCTCGCGAACAAGATCAAGGAGCTGACGCCCGCCGGCCTCGACTACGTGTTCTTCACCGGCTCGGGCTCCGAGTCCGCGGACACCTCGCTCAAGATGGCGCGCGCGTACTGGCGGGCCAAGGGCCAGGGCACCAAGACCCGGCTGATCGGCCGCGAGAAGGGCTATCACGGCGTCAACTTCGGCGGCATCTCGGTCGGCGGCATCGTCGGCAACCGCAAGGCGTTCGGGCAGGCGGTGGAGGCAGATCACCTGCCGCACACCCAGCTCGCGCTGTCCGACAAGTCCAAGGCGTTCACGCGCGGCATGCCGGAGACCGGCGTCGAGCTCGCCAACAACCTGCTGTCGCTGATCGCGCTGCACGATGCCTCCAACATCGCGGCCGTGATCGTCGAGCCGTTCGCGGGCTCCGCGGGCGTGGTCATCCCGCCGGTCGGGTACCTCCAGCGCCTGCGCGAGATCTGCACGGCCAACAACATCCTGCTGATCTTCGACGAGGTGATCACCGGCTTTGGCCGGGCGGGCGCGTACACCGGCGCCGAGGCGTTCGGCGTCACGCCCGACATCCTCAACCTCGCCAAGCAGGTCACCAACGGCGCGCAGCCGCTCGGCGCCGTGGTCGCGAAGAAGGAGATCTACGACACGTTCATGGCCACCGGCGGCCCCGAGTACATGCTCGAGTTCCCGCACGGGTACACGTACTCCGCGCACCCGATCGCGTGTGCCGCCGGCAATGCCGCACTCGATCTGCTCGTGCAGGAGAAGGCCGTCGATCGCGTGAAGGCCCTCGCCCCGTACTGGGAGAACGCGGTCCACGGCCTCAAGGGCCACAAGCACGTCACCGACATCCGCAACTACGGCCTCGCCGCCGGCATCACGATCGATGCGGTTCCCGGCGAGCCGGCGAAGCGCCCGTACGAGATCGCGATGAAGTGTCTCGACAACGGCATGTACGTCCGCTACGGCGGCGACACGATCCAGCTCGCGCCGCCGTTCATCGTCGAGAAGGACGAGATCGATCGCCTGGTCTCCGTGCTCGCCGACGCGCTCGCCGCCACCGCGTGAGGGCGCGCCTCCTGGCGCTCGTCGCCGCGGCGAGCCTGGGCGCGTGCAGCCCCGGTGCGCCGCCGACCGCAACGCTCTCCCACCACGCGCCGACGCCGCCGACGGGCGCCGGCACGGACACGGACGACGACGGCGTGCCCGATGCGCGCGACGGCTGCCCGACGGTGCCGGAGGACCTCGACCTCCACCAGGATCAGGACGGCTGCCCCGAGCTCGACGACGATCGCGACGGCGTGCCCGATGCCACCGACCGGTGCTTCGATCTGCCCGGCCTGCCCCCAGACGGCTGCCCCGACGGCTGCTCGTTCATGTTGACGATCGATGAGTGCATGATCATCACGCCGATCTGGAGCCCGACCAGCACGCCCGATCAGCTCGCCGCGGTGAAGCGCGTGTTCGACGAGTATCCCGAGATCCGGACCGTGACCCTCTCCACCTCGGCGCACCCCGGCGATGCACCCGCGCTCGGTGCGCACCGGCTCGCCGAGGCGCGACGCGCCCTGGTCGCAGCCGGCGTCCCCGAGGCCAAGCTCGCGATCGATGCCCGCGTGCCCGAGGGGGCCGACGCGAGCAGCCCACCCGACGTGTTCGGCCTCATCACGAAGCAGTGGCTCGCCGCGGGCCCGTTCCGCTCGACGTCCTGCGCGGGCGGCATGGGCACGGTGTTTCGCCCCGCGCGGGTGAGGGCCTACGACTGCCGCCCCCGGATCTGCGGCGATGGTGAGTGCTGGCACTCGACCGAAGACGATGGCTCGTGCCCCCAGGACTGCCCACCGTAGCGGTACGCTTTCCGAGGTGATGCGAACCACGATCGGTCTCGCGCTGGCGGTCGCAGCGTGCAGCGGCGGAGCACCAGCGCCGGCCACGATCTCGCACCACGCCGAGCCGGTCCTCGTCGCGCCCGACGCGGATCGCGACGGCGACCGCATCCCCGACAACCAGGATGGCTGTCCCGGCGAGCCCGAGGACTTCGATCTGTTCCAGGACGGCGATGGCTGCCCGGATCGCGATGACGATCACGACGGCGTGCCCGATCTCGACGATGCCTGCTTCGACACGCCCGGCACGGGTGGCAGCGGCTGCCCCGAGGGCTGCGTGCTCGTCACCGACAGCTCCGACTGCTGGGGCGGACCGATCTGGTTCGAGACCTCCCCGCCCGCTTCCGTCGCGCGGGTCAAGCAGGTGTTCGACGAGCTGCCGGAGATCGAGATCGTGACGCTCTCGACCTATGCGCTCGACGGTGAGCCACCCGGCATCGCGCGGGGACGCCTCGAGCGCGCGCGACGCGCGTTGATCGCCGGCGGCGTGCCCGCGGCCAAGCTCGCGCTGATCGCCGAGATCCCGCTGACCGATCGCGCGAACGTCGGCGTCTACGGCCGGGTCACCAGGCAGCGGTTCGAAGACGGGAAGTTCCGCACCACGCAGTGCGCGGGCGACATGGGCAGCGTGTATCGGGTCAGCCGCGAGCGGAACTATCACTGCAAGCCGCGGATCTGCGGCGATGGCGAGTGCTATCCGCCGACCGAGGACAAGGCGTCTTGCCCGAGCGACTGCCCGCCGTAGGCGAGCTCCGCCGCAGGCGGGCGGGCCCCCGGGGGGCGGGGCGCCCCCACCCCCCGCCCAGCGCCCCCCCCCCCCCCACCCCCCCCCCCCCCCCCCCCCCCCCCCCCCCCCCCCCCCCCCCCCCCCCCCCCCCCCCCCCCCCCCCCCCCCCCCCCCCCCCCCCCCCCCCCCCCCCCCCCCCCCCCCCCCCCCCCCCCCCCCCCCCCCCCCCCCCCCCCCCCCCCCCCCCCCCCCCCCCCCCCCCCCCCCCCCCCCCCCCCCCCCCCCCCCCCCCCCCCCCCCCCCCCCCCCCCCCCCCCCCCCCCCCCCCCCCCCCCCCCCCCCCCCCCCCCCCCCCCCCCCCCCCCCCCCCCCCCCCCCCCCCCCCCCCCCCCCCCCCCCCCCCCCCCCCCCCCCCCCCCCCCCCCCCCCCCCCCCCCCCCCCCCCCCCCCCCCCCCCCCCCCCCCCCCCCCCCCCCCCCCCCCCCCCCCCCCCCCCCCCCCCCCCCCCCCCCCCCCCCCCCCCCCCCCCCCCCCCCCCCCCCCCCCCCCCCCCCCCCCCCCCCCCCCCCCCCCCCCCCCCCCCCCCCCCCCCCCCCCCCCCCCCCCCCCCCCCCCCCCCCCCCCCCCCCCCCCCCCCCCCCCCCCCCCCCCCCCCCCCCCCCCCCCCCCCCCCCCCCCCCCCCCCCCCCCCCCCCCCCCCCCCCCCCCCCCCCCCCCCCCCCCCCCCCCCCCCCCCCCCCCCCCCCCCCCCCCCCCCCCCCCCCCCCCCCCCCCCCCCCCCCCCCCCCCCCCCCCCCCCCCCCCCCCCCCCCCCCCCCCCCCCCCCCCAACCGCGACTCGCGGTCAGCCGCGCTCGAACCGCGCGCCGCCCGTGATCCCCGGATCGAGGACGAGCCGCCCTTCCCCGCCGGCGAACGCGGCCTTGCGGGTCTTGCCCTTGGTGACCAGCTCGCGGAGCTGCGTGGCGGTCAGCCGCCGCCCGGCGGTCTCGAACCACACCACGAAGCCGCAGCCTTCATTCCAGCGCGAGCAGCCCCAGCCGCGCGCGCCGGTGATCAGCGTGCCGCGCTTGCATCGCGGGCAGGTCAGGACCTCGCTCGTCGGTGACTCGCCCTTCGCGACCTTCGGTGCCACCACGCGTGTGCGCTCGATCGACGACGCGGCCGCGGGGCGCGGTGGAGACGCAGACGCGCGCGGCGCTGCGGCGCGCGGAGCGGATGCCTTCGGAGCCGACGCACGCGGCGCGGGACCACGCGACGCGGAACCACGCGGCGCAGACGCCCGCGCTCCTTCGCCGCGTGCTGCTGCCGCGCCCGAGCCCCGTGCCGGCTCGGCGTGCTGCGCGCGGTCAGGGAAGCGACGGTCTCCGCGCGCAGACTTCGCCTGTGCGTCCTTGCCCCGCCACGCGGCCGCGGGTGCGCTGCCCGGCGGCGGCGCGGGCGGCGGGCTCGCGCCGCGGATCGCATCGACGATGCCGGAGACGTAGCGCGCGATGTCTCCCATGAACGCGGCGCGCGTGTCTTCACCGCGGGCGATCGCGGCGAGCCGTGCCTCCCAGCCTCCGGTCAGCTCGGGCGAGGCCAGGCTCGGTACCGGGATCGCGGAGATCAGGCCGATGCCGGTGGGCGTGGGGACCAGCCACTTCTGATCGCGCTCGATATAGGTGCGGCGCAGCAGCGTCTCGATGATCGAGGCGCGCGTGGCCGGCGTGCCGAGGCCGGTGTCCTTCATCGCGGCGCGCATCGCCTCGTCGTCCATCGCCCTCCCCGCCCCCTCCATCGCGCCCAGCAGCGTGGCCTCGGTGAACCGCAGCGGTGGCTTGGTCTCCTTGGCGACCGGCGTGTACGTGCCGGTCAGCCGCTGGCCTTCGACGAGCACGGGCAGCATGCCCGTGGGCTCGCGCTCGTCCTCGCCGTCACGTGCATCGTCGCGAGCTTCCCCTGCGCGGGGGCGCGCCGTCCCCTCGGGGCCGATGCCGGCGACCTCCTGCCAGCCCGCGACGAGGCGCACCCGGCCGCGCGCGAGGTATCGATCGGGCAGCGGCGGCAGCGCGCCGAGGATCAGCTCGGTGTCGAAGGTGCCCGTGGGCGGCGCGCCGGTGGCGGGGCCGGTGCGGAGCCACGCCTCGGTGACCGCGATCTCCGCGTCCGGATAGAACGCGCCGAGGAACCGGATCGCGATCAGATCGAACACGCGGGCGAGGTCTCGATCGAGCGCCTCGCGGACGATCCGCGTACCGGTGGGGATGATCGCGTGGTGATCGTGGACCTTCGCATCGTCGACGATTCGACGATTCGGGCGCGGCGGCGTATCGAGCAGCGGCTGCGCGAACCGCGCGTACGCGGGCACCGCCGCCAGCGCCGTGAACGCCGGGGTCAGCTCGGCGGCCACATCGGCCGACAGGTGCCGCGAGTCCGTGCGCGGGTACGTGATCAGCTTGTGCCGCTCGTACAGCGCCTGCGCGATCTCGAGCGTGCGCTGCGCGGAGAACCCGTAGCGCCGGTTCGCGGTGCGCTGCAGCGAGGTCAGATCGAACAGCTGCGGCGGCGGCTCGCGCACCGTGCGCGAGCGCACGAGCTCGACCACGGCGGCCGGCTCGGCCCGGTCACGCGCGGCGATCTGCTCGGCGAGCTCCGCCGTGCCGAGCCGCGCTGCTCGCTCGAACCGCCAGCGCGCGGGCACGGGTGCGCCCTCCTCGGTGCGCAGCGCGGCGGTGACCTCCCAGTACGGACGCGGCACGAACGCCTGGATCGCCCGCTCGCGCTCGACGAGCATCGCCAGCGTCGGCGTCTGCACGCGGCCGATCGAGTACAGCGCATCGTGCCCGGCCTCCCGGCCCTTCGCGGTGATCGCGCGCGTGGCGTTCATCCCCACCAGCCAGTCCGCCTCGGAGCGCGAGCGCGCGGCATCCCCGAGCCGGTCATAGTCCTGGCCCGGCCGCAGCGCGGCGAAGCCCTTCCGGATCGCGTCGTCCGTCAACGACGAGATCCACAGCCGGCGGATCGGCAGCCGGCTGCCCGCATGCTGATAGACGTACCGGAAGATCAGCTCGCCCTCGCGCCCCGCATCGCACGCGTTGATCACGGCCGCGAAGCTGCGATCGCGGAGCAGCGTCTCCACCGCGCGCAGCTGCGGGAGAGCGTGCTTGGACCCGCGGAGCTGGAACTGCTGCGGCAGCATCGGCAGCCGATCGAGCCGCCACGCCTTCCACGCCGGATCGTATGCAGCCGGCTCCTCGAGCTCGACCAGGTGCCCGATGCACCACGTGATCACGAACTGCTCGCCCTCGAGCGCGTGCTTGCCGCCACCACCGCGCACGCCGAGGACCCGCGCGAGATCGCGCGCGACCGACGGCTTCTCGGCGATCACCAGCTGCACGTCCCCACTCTACGCCTGCCGTATGTCATCCCCCGCGGAGGCCCCCGCGGCGAGATCTCCGCCCGCCGGCGCCGGCCCGTGAGAGGATCGCAGGGTCGTGACGAACCTCGAGCTGGCGAGCTGGATCGCCGCGTTCGTGATGTTTGGGGCCTTCCTCCTCGAGGCCCTGATCAGCCGCTTCATCGTCCGTGACCACCACTACGAGGTGCCGGACACGCTGGTCTCGGTCGCGATCATGATCGGCTACGTGCTGATGCGGGTGGGCGTGGGCGCCCTGACCACGCTCGCGATGATCGCCCTGTGGTCGGTCACCCCGCTGCGCTGGTCGATGGATGTGTGGTGGCACTGGCTCGTGCTGTTCCTCCTCGAGGACTTCATCGCCTATGCCTCGCACTGGGCCGGCCACGTGGTGCCGTTCCTGTGGGCCTCCCACGCCGTCCACCACAACTCGCCGAAGCTGAACCTCTCCACCGGCCTGCGCAACTCGTGGATCGGCGTGCTCTACGACTGGATGTTCTTCATCCCGATCGTGGCGCTCGGGTTTCACCCGCTCCACCTCGCCGTGGTGGTCGCGCTGGGGAGCGCATGGGACTTCCTCTCGCACACCCCGTACGTCGGCAAGCTGCCGTGGTTCGATGCGTGGGCGAACTCGCCCGCCAACCACCGCGTGCATCACTCGAAGAACCCGCGCTATCACAACAAGAACTTCGCCAGCGCCCTCGTGATCTGGGACCGCCTGTTCGGCACCTACGAGCCGGAGTCCGAGGCGCCGGTGTTCGGCATCGAGCACATGCCCGCGCGGCCGCACAACCCGTTCTATCTCGAGCTCTATCTGTGGATCGCGATCGTCCGGCGCGCGTTCTCGAGCGGAACGCGGGTCAGAAGCGTGGTGCCCCCCCCTGGCCTGGGGCGCGTGAGGGGTTCGCCATGATGCTATCGTCGATCCCTGCGGACTCGCGCTGGCGCGCCCGCGCCGGCCGCTCAAGCGCGAGTACGAGCGGCTCGTCGAGCTCGGTGTGTTCGGGGACGAGCGGATCGAGCTGTTGCGTGGAGCGCTCGTCGAGATGAGCCCGCAGGGCGAACCGCACGCACGGGTCTCGGCGTGGTTCGCGATGAAGTTCTCGCGGGCGACCTCGGAGCGCTACGAGATCCGGGCGCACAGCCCGTTCGCCGCGAGCGCGGACTCGATGCCCGAGCCCGATGTCTCGATCTCGTATCGTCGCGCTGACCTCAAGCACCCCGGACGCGGCGATGCGCTCCTCTTGATCGAGGTCGCGGGCCGCGGCGCCCGCCCGCCCCCCCCGCCCGCCCGGCCCGCTTGATCTGCGCAGCCACACCGTCGACGTGCTGACCCGCCCCGGGTACGAACGCCCGGCCGCTCGCCCCAGCATCGAGCTGCAGGTCGCCGATGTCCCGTGGGTTCGCCCCCGCCTCCGGCGCTGACGACGGTGAAGACGCCCCCGCCCCTGCTCGCCACGCTCACGGTCACCGCGCTCGGCGGGCTCGGCGCCATCGGCTGCGAGAACGCACGAACAGATCGATCCCCGCCGACACCGCCCGGCCTCGGGGACGATATCCGCGAGTACGCCGCGTGCGGGTGCGGGTGTTGCGGCGGCTCCGGTCCCAGCGAGCACAAGCCACCGGTATGTGTCTCGTCCGCGGCCGAGCTCCGCGCCGTGATCGCTGCCGATCGAGCCACCAAGCGCAACGCCGACTGCGGGTCGGTCGGGTGCGAGGGCGGGACGCTCTACCGGATCTGCGACCCTGCTGCGCCGCCTCCCCGACCCGATTCTCGGTGACAATGGACCTGGATGCGCCGCCTGGTCTCCCTCGGCTTTGCGCTCGCGTGGCTCGCAGCCTGCGGTGACAACGAGTTCACGGTCCCCGATGCCGCGCCCGCCGACGGCGCCCCGGTCGATGCGGTGTGCGCGGGAGATCCGCGCTACGGCAACGGCTCGTGCCAGCTCGATCTCGCGTGCGGCGTGCCCGACATCGATTGCTTCGTCCTGTTCCCCACGGATCTCGATGCCGGCAGCTGGGCGCAGATCCGGATCGGAACGAGCCCGCTCGATGTGAGCCAGCCGACGTATCTGCGCGGGCGTGCGCTCCTCGATCGCGCGTGGGCGATGTTCCAGGACGAGGTCGCGGTCGGCGGGCTCGCGGACCATCGCGTGGGCCTCGCGGTGATGGACGACATGTCGATCAACGCCTACGTCCTCCCCGACGGCGCGCCCGGCAAGGTCGGGATGTCGGTCCAGGTCAACCGCGGCCTGCTCGAGAGCTCGCTCAACGACGAGCAGGTGATCGGCGTCCTCCTGCACGAGCTGACCCACGTGGTCCGCCTGCACGCGCTCACCGATGTCGCGTACCTGACCCGACGGTTCTACGTGGCGCACGATGGCGAGCCGCGCGGCGCCGTGGAGCCCGAGCACGCGAAGGCGCGCGCGGCCGGCAATGCGTGGCGGACCCAGGCGGTGGTGACCGGCATCGTCTCGGATCCGCTGTACGGCGATCTCCCGATCGACGGCAACCTCGGCAACCTGTTCGGCCAGTACACGGGCTCGGTGCAGACCCGCCTGCCCGCATGCAACGCCACGGTCAATCGCATGCAGGCGCTGCGCGCAAGCCTGGCGTTCTCGCGCCTCGACGGCACCGTGCCGTTCACGCCGGCGCGCCAGACGGAGGCGATCGCGGCGATGGACGAGCTCCGCACCTGTGTGGCCGGCGATCCGTTCACGCTGCGCCAGCTGGTCACCGCCCTGGGCCCCGCGTGGAACGAGTACCTCGCGCTCGAGCTCTCACCCGCCGAGAAGGCGCGGTTCGACGAGCCCGCCCTCGACGCGATCCTCGGCTTGATCCGCGGCCGCCGCGCCCGGATGCACCTGCTCGAGCAGGCGTTCTCCGCGCGCACCACGGCGCCGTGGACCGCGCTGCGCTACTTCTCGATCGAGGAGGAGGCGGATGACTACGCCGTGCGGATCGGCATGACGCACGGCCTCACCGATCTCGGCGTCACCGCCACGATGTTCCTCGTGCTCGGCGATCTCCAGCCCGCGTGCGAGGCGCTGCTCGCCACCGGGAACGTGCCGTACGGCCTCGATCTCCTCGACGAGCACCACGCCCCGTGCTGGCGGATCGATCACGCGCGCCGCCTCGCCGCATCGCCGAGCCAGCTCGCCCGCGGCTTTTCACCCGAGCCGCGCGAGACCACCACGCCGACCCGGCGCGAGACGCCCAAGCCTCTCTACTGAGCGTGGCGTCGCAGCCAGCCCGAACGAGGCCGAACGCACCTGATCGGAGATCCGGCCAAGGAAGCAGGGAAGCAAGACAGACTTTGAAAGGATCCTCCGACCTGGTTTCCTGGCTTCCTGGGTTTGATCTCCGGCGACGCAATGGTCTCTCGGAGGCGCGAGACCCGGCCCGCCCGCGCTCAGAGCCCGAACGTGGCGCGGCGGATGAACTGGCCGCGGCCCTGCCGCTGCTTGGCCACCCACTGATCGTTGCGAACAACGACCTCGCCGCGCGACAGCACGTGCGACGGGCTGCCCGGCACGGTGTGGCCCTCGAACGGCGAGTAGTCCACGCGCATGTGGAGGTTCGCCTTGTCGAGCCGCATCGCCTTCTTGGGATCCCACACCACGATGTCGGCATCGGCGCCCACGCCGAGCAGGCCCTTCTTGCCGTACATGCCGAACAGCTTCGCCGGCGCCGTGGACGTGATCTCCACGAACCGGTTCATCGAGATCTTGCCCTGCGTGACGCCCTCGTAGAGGAGGTGCAGGCGGGTCTCGACGCCCGGCATGCCGTTGGGGATCTTCGAGAAGTCGCCGCGGCCCGAGCTCCTTCTGATCCTTCATGCAGAACGGGCAGTGATCGGTGGCCACCACCTGGAGATCGTAGTTCTGGAGGCCGCGCCACAGGTGATCGTGGTGGTGCTTGGGCCGCAGCGGCGGCGTGCAGACATAGCCGGCGCCCTTCCACTCGTTGCCGGGCTCGCCGCGGAGATCATCCTCGCTGCAGAACAGGTACTGCGGGCAGGTCTCGGCGTACGTGGGCAGGCCGCGATCGCGCGCCTCCATCACCCGGCGCAGCGCGCGCTCCGCCGAGAGGTGGACCATGTAGACCGGGACCTTCGCCATCTCGGCCAGCGAGATCGCGCGCTCGGTGCCGGTGGCCTCGGCGACCTCGGGGCGGGTCAGCGCGTGATACACGGGCGCGGTGTGGCCCTCGGCGAGCGCGCGCTGCACCAGCACATCGATCGGCAGCCCGATCTCCGCGTGCATCGTGATCAACGCGCCGAGCTCGCCGGCGCGGAGCATCGCGCGGAAGATCTGCTGATCGTCGACGAGGAACACGCCCGGGTAGGCCATGAACATCTTGAACGACGTCACGCCCTCGCGGACCATGTCGTTCATCTCGGCGAGCGTGGCCGGGTTGGCCTCCGTCATGATCATGTGGAAGCCGTAGTCGATCGCCGCCTTGCCCTCCGCCTTCGCATGCCAGGCATCGAGCCCGGCGCGCATCGTGGAGCCCTTCGACTGGATCGCGAAGTCGACGATCGTCGTCGTGCCGCCGTGGGCCGCGGCGACGGTGCCGGTGTCGAAGTCATCCGAGGCGGTGGTGCCGCCGAACGGGAGCTCCATGTGCGTGTGGCAATCGATGCCGCCGGGGATCACGTACTGGCCCTTGGCGTCGATCGTCACGTCCGCGTTGCCCGGGATGGTGCCGGGGGCCGCGATCGCGGAGATCTTGTCGTTCTCGATCCAGACGTCGGCGGCGTACATGTCGCTCGCCGTCACCACGGTGCCGTTCTTGATCAACGTCCTCATGGATCGACGATGCCACGAGACGGCGCCGAAAACCGCCGGGCCGGCCGGGATCAGGGCCGTAGGCGCGGTGGGTCTTCGTCGGAGATGTCGTCGAACCCGACCTCGATCACCGGGGCGACGATCTCGACGATCGAGACCTCCTCGCTGCCACGCGCGATCCGCCGGCGGCGCGGCTGGCGTGCCCCGAACAGCACCGCCATCAGATCGGCGATCGCGGCGTGCCCGAGCGTGATGCCGCGCTGCGCGGCCAGGGCTTCGAGGTCGCGCGCCAGCACCCCGGCATCCTGATAGCGACGCCCCGGCTCGTGCGCGAGCGCCTTCAGGAGGATGCGCTCGAGCTCGGGTGGATACCCCTGGACGATCGCCGACGGCGGCGTGACCTCGCCCGCCGCGACGCGCTCGAGCGTGAGGAACTCCGTGCGATCGAGGAAGGCGTGCTGTCCCGTGGTCAGCTCGTACAGCACGATCCCGAGCGCGAAGATGTCGGTGCGCCGGTCCAGCGTCTTGCGCAGCACCTGCTCGGGGGAGAGGTACGCACGGTTGCCCTTGAGCGTGCCGGCGCGCGTCTTGGTGGCGCGCTGGTTCGCCATCGCGATCCCGAAATCGATCAGCCGGACGCCGCCGTCGTACCCGATCAGGATGTTCGACGGCGAGACATCGCGATGCACCACGTCGAGCGGGGTGCCATCCGGCGCGCACAGCTCGTGCGCGTGCGCGAGCGCCGAGGCGATGGCCGTACCCACGGCGAGCGCGAACCCGAGCGGGACCTTGAGCCCGCGCTCGACGACGGCCTCGAACACGGCCTCCGCGGTCTCGCCGTGCACGTACTCCATCGCCATGAAGTAGCGATCGTCGCCGTCCTGGCCGACCTCGAACACCGGCGTGATGAACTGGTGGTGCAGCGCGCCGAGCAGCCGCGCCTCGTCGAGGAACATCGTGATGCGCGCCTCGCGCTCCGCCTCGCCGCCCACCAGCTCGAGGGTCTTCACCACGACCTCGCGCTGGAAGCCGCCCACGCCGGTCGCCCGGGCCAGGAACACCTGCCCCATGCCTCCGGTGGCGAGGTGGCGAACCACCTCGTAGCGCCCGATGTTGCGTACGCCGATCACGCGGATCCCTCGCTCCCGGCGGCGACTATACACATCGACGGCGAGCGCTCGACCCGGATGGCAGATCTTCCGAATGGTCGAACCAGCGCGCGCTCCCGCTGGCGCTCTCTCACGACTGACACGCCCGCAGCCACTGCAACCCTCGTGCACCACCGCGGGGGTGGTGATTTGAGCCAGTTAGCGCGGGTGTGACCACGGATGGACACCGCACGTCGCGAAACGCAGCGACGTGCTGTCGACCAGCGTTACTCGAGATCGTCGTAGTCGCCGAGCTTGCCGACGTCGAGATCGGCCGCGCGCGCGTGGCTGTAGATGCCGGCGAGCACGCCGTCGAGGAAGTCATCGGCCACGGCGTCATCTGGCGTCTCGGCGAGGAAGCCGATCGTCGACGTCGCCACCAGCGCGGTCGCCTTGTTGGCCTTGGCCTGCGCCTTGACCTTGTTGGCGTCCTTCACCGCATACCGCACCGAGCAGATCATGTCGTACTTGCGCTTGGCATCCGTCGAGCCGAGCAGCAGGCGGACCTCTTTCTCCGCCTCGTCGAGGCCGACGACCACGGCGTCGACCTTGTCCTTCTTGGTCACCCACGCCTTGGCGGCATCGAGGCCACCATCGAACATCACGAGCTCGAGCTTGGACTCGGGCGCCCTGCGACCGACGCCGATGTACGCGGCGGCATACTCGCCGTCGGCGAGCTGGATCAGCGTCTGGGCGACGAGGCCACCGGCCGCATGGCCGATCGATTTGACATCACGGGACTGCGAGCTCATCAAGTTCAATCCTCCACGAGGGGGCCATACGCATCAGGACGACGATCACGGAAGAACTGCCAGGTGCGACGCACTTCCTCGATCATGTCGAGGTCGAGCTCCGCGACCACCAGCTCGTCGTTGTCCTCGGAGCCGCAGGCGATGATCTCGCCGCGCGGGTTCACGAAGTACGAGTTGCCGTAGAACTTGCCGATGTTCCAGGGCGCTTCGGTGCCGACGCGATTGATCGCGCCGACGTAGTAGCCGTTCGCGACCGCGTGGGCGGGCTGCTCGATCTTCCACAGGTGCTGCGAGAGCCCCGCGACCGTGGCCGACGGGTTGTAGACGATCTCGGCGCCGGCCAGGCCGAGCGCGCGCGCGCCCTCGGGGAAGTGGCGGTCGTAGCAGATGTACGCGCCGATGGTCGCGTAGCGGGTCTTGAACACCGGGTAGCCGAGGTTGCCGGGCCGGAAGAAGTACTTCTCCCAGAACCCGCTGGTCTGCGGGATGTGCGTCTTGCGGTACTTGCCGAGGTAGCTGCCGTCCGCGTCGAGGACCGCGGCGGTGTTGTAGTAGACGCCGGCCTGCTCGCGCTCGTAGAGCGGCACGACGATCGCCATGCCGTACTTCGCCGCGATCGGTGCGAGCTTGTCGCAGGTCGGGCCCGGGACCGCCTCGGCCGCGTCGTACCAGCGCTTGTCCTGCCCGGGGCAGAAGTACGGGCCGTTGAAGATCTCCTGGAGGCAGAGGATCTGGACGCCCTTCTTGCCGGCGTCGTGGATCATCGGCAGGTGCTTCTCGAGCATCGCCGCCTGCACCTCGGCCACCGACTTCGATTCGTCGTTGATCGGGTTGCTGGCCTGGATCAGGCCCGACAGGACCTTGCGCGCCATTAGTTCGTCACCAGCGTCGACGTCTCCTTCGCGATGTCGCCCTTCCAGGTCTCGACATCCTTGGCCGTCTTCTTGTCCGCGCGGGCCGCTTCCTTGGCATCGCGCGACGCCTTCTGGCGATCGACGAGATCGTGGTGCGTGGTGAAGTACGGCAGGCTCTTGCCGACGAACTCGCGGATGTTCGCGAACTTGTGATCGGTCATGAACTTCGAGAGCTCTTCCTTGAGCTCGCTGATGATCTCGTAGCCGCGGAGCATCGCGCCGGTGCACACCTGCACCGTCGAGGCGCCGAGGAGGAAGAACTGCGCCGCGTCGAAGCCGGTCTCGATGCCACCGATGCCGCTGATCGCGACGCCGGGGTTCGCGCGCGCGACCTCCATCACCTGACGGAGCGCGATCGGGCGCACGGCCTGGCCGGAGTAGCCGCCGGGGACCGAGTGACCCTCGACCGTGGGCATCGGGCGCAGCGACTTGAGATCGATGCCCGAGACCGAGAGGATCGTGTTGATCATCGCGATGCCATCCGCACCGGCGCGGAGCGCGGCGGCGGCGGGCACCGTGGGGTTGCCGACGTTCGGCGTCATCTTCGCCCACACGGGGAGCGTCGACACCTGCTTCACCCAGCCCACGACCTCCTCGACGATGTCCGGGTTCTCGCCCATCGCCATGCCCATCTTCCGCTCGGGCAGGCCGTGCGGGCAGGACAGGTTCATCTCGAAGCCATCGACGCCGGTCTCCTGGACCTCGCGCGTGATCTGCTGCCAGGCCTCCTTCTTGTACTCCTCCATGATCGAGGCGATCAGGATCTTGGTCGGGTACGCCTTCTTGAGCTGGCGGAGATCATCGAGCCAGTCCTGGTACGGACGGTCGCTGATCAGCTCGATGTTCTGGAAGCCGATCACCTCTTCGGAGGTGCGGCCGCGGAGCTTGGCGTAGCGCGGCGCCGTGTTGATGACCTTGCTCGCATCGAGCGAGAACGTCTTGCACACCATGCCGCCCCAGCCGAGGTCGTACGAGCGCGCGATGACCTTGCCGTTGGTGCCTGGAGGGCCGGAGCCCAGCACGAACGGGTTCTCGAACTTCATGCCATTGACGGTGATGCTCAGGTCGGTCACGTCGCCTCCAAAGAATCGGGGAAACGGTGTGGCTAACACAGGGTTCGACGCCCGTTCAACAGGCTTCTGCTGACCAGTCCGGAGTACGGACAATCCCGTGCTATGACGTGCACGTGCATCGGTTCGGGCCCGCGATTATTTTCATGCTAGCGGCCTGCTCCCGGACCGAGAAACCGGCCCCTGCGGCGGCGCCGGATGGCTGGCAGTGCTTCACCCGGGATCCGGGCGAGCCCGACCGCCCCGATGGCAACGTCACCCACCTCCGCCAGCGGGTGATCGAGGGCCGGATCGAGTCCGATAGCGTGTTCGTCCAGGGCGGCTCCGGTGGGGCGACCCGCCTGGTGCTGAAGCCGGTCGGCGATCACCTGGAGGCCACCCTGCGCGGCCAGACCGTGACCGCCCGCCTCCTGGTCGCCGATGGCTCGCACTGGACGTTGTCGTACCGCGACACGGGCAAGGGCCTGGTGTTCGACGAGGACAGCGTGGTCACCGATGGCGTGCTCACCGTGACCTCGATCGATGCACAGCAGAAGACCGCGGTGCGATTCGTGCCGACGTCGTGCGACGTGGTCGTCGCCGAGCTCGCGAAGTACCCGCCCTGAAGGTGGCGAGTACGGCGACCGCCGAAGCTCAGAGCTTGTCGATGATGTTGCCGTAGGCGACCGCGGTCTCCTTGTCACCCATCTTCTCGAACTTCACCCAGATCCGGCCGATCTTCGGATCGACCTTGGTGACGACCGCAGGCCTGGTGGTGTTGGTCCACTTGGCCACGACCTTGTCGCCGACCTTGTAGCTCGGCTTCAGCGGCATCGCCTTGCAGTCCGCCTTGGCGACGGCCTTGAGGTGACCGACGAAGCCGGTGACCAGCAGCTTGTCGGCGGTCGCGCGCACGACCGTGGCCACGCGCTGATCCTTGCCGTCCTTGCACGCCACCGTGGTCCCGGGCTGGAACGCCGTGGTCAGGAGCGTGAACGAATCGGGCTTCAGCTGCTCGTCCATCTGGCCGATCGTCGTCGTCTTGTCCCGCGACTTGGCCGGGTTCTCGTAGTCGAGATCGAGGTAGCGCACGGTGGGCTGCGCGGGATCCTTGGCATCCACCACGATCGCGCGCTGCATCCCCGAGCCCGACTGCCACCAGGTCAGCACGAGATCGCCGACCTTGGCCTTGGCCCCGGTGCCGAGCGGGATCACGAGGAGGTTCGGCGCCGAGTTCTCCTTGTTGATCACCTTGAACTTCGAGACGGTCGGGCCGGCCTCGATCAGCTTGTACGCGTAGAAGATCACGCCCTTCTTGTCGGGCGCCGCCGCGAACTGGTCGTACATGAGCTTGTTGACCGACAGCACCCACTCGCCCGCCTTGGCGGTGGTGTCGCCGGCTGGCAGATCGATGGTGGGCAAGGTGCCGTCATCGGGCGCAGCGAGCGCCGCGGACGACGACAGCAGGAGGGAGGCGAAGGTGAGCTGACGGAGGCGTGGAAGCATGTGGGAGGCAGCGTCGGGCACCCTCCGATCGGTGTCAATCGCTGGCAACGTGCTCTACACTGAAGGTGATGCGCGCGTTGCTCCTGCTCGTGGCCACTGGCTGCGGGCGCTTCGGGTTCGGCGACGGGGCGCCGCCCGATGCCGCGGGCACCGTCGATGCGATGGCCAGGGATGGCGCGCCGGCGATCGATGCCGCCGATGGCTTCGTGCTCGCGGGGATCGTGGCGCGCTACCCGATGAACGACGACCCGGCGACTGGCGCGATCGGCTCGCCCCAGCTCCCCGCGACCTGCGCACCCTGCCCGGTCAGCGCTGCTGGCAAGCACGATGGCGGGTACCGGTTCGACGGCAGCGTGTGGTTCGAGCTGCCCTCGACCACCCTGGTCGGCGTGGCGCCGTACTCGGTGGCGGTGTGGTTCAAGCTCGCGAGCTACGGGGGCGTTGGCGCGGGCCGCTCGATCGCCAACAAGCCGTTCGATACCACCACCGCCCTGAACGTGTTCAACCTGGTCGTGATCGACAACGGGACCGCCTCGATGGAATCCACCGGCGGCACGACCAACGACTACACCAGCTCGCCGAACATCACGCCCCTCGACACCTGGCACCACCTGGTGGCCACCTGGGACGGCACCACCAAGCGCCTGTACGAGGATGGCGTGCTCGAGGCGGCAACTGCGTCGGCGATCACCGACAGCGCGCAGCCGATCCGGATCGGCGCCGACCGCGACTACGGGACGTCGCTGTTCTTCTTCGACGGCGTGCTCGACGAGCTCCAGTTCTACGGGCGCGTGCTCTCGGATGCCGAGATCGCGGGCCTCGCGGCTCAATAGTCCGCTGCTGCGTGATCGGCGCGAACTTGTTGCGCGCCCGGCAGGAACTGCGCCGCAAGAGGACGACGAGGTGGTGCAACCGGTGCAGGCATCGAGGCATGACGAAAATCTCCAGCTCGCTCCTCGGCGCCCTCTTCGTCCTCGCCGCGTGCGGCAAGAAGGAGGAGCCAGCCGCGGCTCCCCCGACCACGGCCGCGGCGCCTGCGCCCGCCGCCTCCGTGCCACCGCCTCTCGATCCGAAGAACATCGTGAGCATCGCGATCGGATCGAAGGATCACACGACCCTGGTCGCCGCCCTCAAGGCCGCGGACTATGTCACCGCGGTCGCCAATCCCGGGCCGCTGACGGTGTTCGCGCCGACCGATGCCGCGTTCGCCAAGCTGCCCGCCGGCACCGTCGAGTCCCTCGTCAAGCCGGAGAACCAGGCGAAGCTGAAGGAGATCCTCAAGTACCACGTCACGACGTCGGTCTACGAGGCGACCAACCTCACCGATGGCCAGGTGCTCGGGATGGCCAACGGCGCCAAGGCGACGATCCACATCAAGGACGGCAAGATGTCGATCAACGACGCGAACGTGCTGGCGTCGGTGCGCGGCTCGAACGGCGTGGTGCATGTCATCGACGGTGTGCTGCTGCCGCCCGCACCGTAGCGCTCAGCGGCGCGACGCCTCGACCTGCAACGCCCGCGGGATCAGCTCGTTGCTCTCGAAGTGGAGGTGCTCGCACAGCCAGCTCTCGAGAGCGCGGAGGCGCGAGACCACCTCGGCCGCACTCGGCGACGAGGCCGCCGGCGGCTCGAGAGAGAGCAGGAGGTGGATCGTATCCGCGTGCTCGAGTTGCATCGCGCGGATCGGCGCGGTCGCGGTGCTCGCGGGATCGCGCAGCCACGGAAACAGGACGTGCTCCTCCATCTCCATGTGGAGCTCCATGTCGGCGCGG
Source organism: Myxococcales bacterium (assembly GCA_016720595.1). GTDB lineage: Bacteria > Myxococcota_A > Polyangia > Haliangiales > Haliangiaceae > JABFXX01. The sequence continues at coordinate 129,618 of JADKKI010000016.1, read as the reverse complement.
AGGTTCGCGATCTCGCCGACGAGCTGCTTCCATGCAGCTCCTTCCGCGGATGGCCGAGCGGTCGCGAGCGCAACCTCGAGCTCGGCGAGCTCGCGGCCGAACGGACGATGGTAGGTGCGCAGGATGTGATCGAGCAACTCGGCGATCGGGCGCCCTCGCCACGACCCGGCCAGCGCTTCCTCCGCTGCGGTGACCGCGGCGCGCACGACGGCGATGTCGCGTGCGCCGTCGAGGCAACATGCCTCGAGCGAACATGTGAGAGGCGACAACGCCAGCCCGAGCCCGCGGAGCACCGGGATCGCCAGCGGGTGGTACGTACAAAACGCTTCGATCGTCTCCGCGTCCTGCGTGCTCGACATGTCGACCCAGCACCAACGGCTGCAAGAGTGGGGGCTGCCCACGGTGGCCCGCTAGTTGCTCCGTGTTGTCGATGTGACATCCCGCGCCGTCGTCCAAACGACATCAGGTAGTCGATCCGACAACATCTGGCCCGCGATCCTCGAGATCGCTTCGGGGCTGGTGGGCGAGGTTCCCGCCGCTCAGCGCTATGCGCACATCCTCCATGGGATCCGGCGCCTGATCCCATGTGATTCCGCCGCCTTGTTGAGGCTGGAGGGTGACGTGCTGGTCCCCGTGGCGAGTGAAGGGCTGGTCCCGGAGGCCGCGACCCAACGGTTCGTCATCGCCGAGCATCCCCGCCTCGCGCAATTCGTGCGCAGTCGGATCCCGGTGAGGATCACCGACCTCGACCTCCCTGACCCGTTCGATGGCCTGGTCGGCGCGGATCTCCCGCTCGATCGCGTCCATGCGTGTATGGGGTGCGCGCTGGTGGTGGATGGCGACGTGATCGGCGTGCTCGCGGTGGACGCGTTCGACCCCCGCGCGCTCGACGACGTCGACGCGGACGAGCTCGCGGCGGCCGCGGCGTTCGCGGCGGCGGCGATGCGCACCACCGACCTGATCGAACGGCTCGCGCAGGAGGCCGATCGAGCGGGCCGGGTCGCGCGCGATCTCGTGCGCGACACCACGCGCACCAGTGCCGAGCTGATCGGCCAGAGCGCCGCGATGGCCTCGGTCCGCGACGAGGTCTCGCTGGCGGGTCGCTCGGATCTCGCGGTGCTGATCACCGGAGAGACCGGAGCCGGCAAGGAGGTCGTTGCCCGCGCGATCCACACGGCGAGCCCCCGGAGCGAGCAACCACTGATCTATGTCAACTGTGCCGCGCTCCCCGAGTCGATCGCCGAGAGCGAGCTGTTCGGCCACCTCCGCGGAGCGTTCACCGGTGCGAGCGAGCACCGCTCCGGCAAGTTCGAGGTCGCCGATGGCGGCACGCTGTTCCTCGACGAGATCGGCGAGCTCCCGCTGTCGATCCAGCCCAAGCTGCTGAGAGCACTCCAGTCAGGCGAGATCCAGCGGGTCGGGTCCGACAAGCTGCTCCGCGTCGACGTGCGGATCGTCGCCGCGACCAACCGCGATCTGCCGACGGAGGTCGCGGCGGGCCGGTTTCGCGCGGACCTCTACCACCGCTTGAGCGTCTACCCGATCCGCGTGCCTTCACTGCGCGAGCGCGCGGATGACATCAGCTTGCTGGCCGGGTTCTTCCTCAACGAGGCCAGGCTCCGCCTCGGCCTCGGCCGGATCCGGCTGACCTCGGCCGCCCGCGACGCCCTCGGAGCGGCGGCCTGGCCGGGTAACGTGCGCGAGCTCCAGCACACCATCCTCCGTGCCGCCCTGCGCGCGAGTGAGGGCCGCCGCCGCGAGCTGGTGGTGATCGACGAGCCGCACCTCGGCCTCGGCATCGCCCCCAAGACCCCAGCGGCCATGACGCCCCCAGCGATCGCGCACGGGGTCGGAGGAGGCACGCCGGAGGTCTCGCTCCACGCCGCGATCGATCAGCTCAAGCACGCACGGATCGCGAGCGCCCTCGAGACCACGCATGGCAACTGGGCGGAGGCCGCGCGAGCGCTCGGGCTCGATCGCGGCAACTTCCATCGTCTGGCGAAACGCCTCGGATTCACGGCTTCGCGCAACCCGTGCGTCATCCCCACCGATCCGTGATCCGTTTGCGCCGCACGGGGTGGCACTCCCCGTGCTTGACGACAGATCGTGAAGTTCCACCACCGCGCATTCGCCGTGACCGTGACCCTCTGGCTCGCCGGCTGCGGCGGCAAGAAGGCCGACGAGGCTCCCCCTCCGACCGCCACCCCCGAGACCACGCCGACGGCCCCCGCCAACTCGGGAGACCCGGTCGCCAAGGCGAAGCAGATCTTTCGGGATCGCTGCGTCCCCTGTCACGGTGCGAGCGGCCAGGGTGACGGACCCGCGTCCGCGAGCCTGAACCCGAAGCCACGGAAGTACGCCGACAAGGAGTGGCAGGCGTCGGTCAATGACGAGTACATCGAGAAGATCATCAAGTTCGGCGGCGCGGCCGTCGGGAAGAGCCCGGCGATGCCGAACAACCCCGATCTCTCGGACCCCGCGGTGATCAGCGCACTGAAGGACATCGTGCGCTCGTTCGGCAAGTAGCGACCCGCGGGCCGGCACACCGCCGGTTCGTCTCACCTGGCGCCGCACCCGTGGCGCCTCTACCGGAAGGAGGCGGTATGCACCCGCCCGTCGTTCTGTTGCGTTCATTCCTCGGTCTTGGTCTCGCGTGCGGCGTGCTGGTGGGAGCGGCTTGCAGCGGCTCGAAGAGCTCGTCAGGCCCGACGGGCGGCGCGGCATCGAGCTCGCTCACGGATCTGATGAAGGCCCGAAACCTCAGCGAGGCCGACGTCAACGCGGCGCTCAAGACCTATACGCCGAGCGGGCGCATGGACGAGTACCTGACGTTCGCCTCCGGTGGGCACGGCGGCCAGGTCATCGTGATCGGCGTGCCTTCGATGCGCATCCTCAAGTACATCGCCGTGTTCACGCCCGAGCCCTGGCAGGGCTATGGCTTCGACGATCAGACCAAGTCCGTCCTCGCCGGGGGCAAGCGCTTCGCGAAGGACCTGACGTGGGCCGACACCCATCATCCGGCCCTCTCGGAGACCGGCGGTGACTACGACGGCCAGTTCCTGTTCATCAACGACAAGGCGAACGCGCGCATCGCCGTGATCGACCTCAAGGACTTCACGACCAAGCAGATCGTGACCAGCGAGCTGATCGGCGGAGATCACGGGGCCGCGTTCGTGACCCCCAACACCGACTACGTGATCGAGACGACGCAGTACCCGGTCCCGTTCGGAAGCACCTACGCCGACCCCGCCAAGGAGTTCAAGGAGAAGTTCCGCGGCGCCGCGATCTTCTGGAAGTTCGATCGCACGAAGGGCCGGATCGACAAGGAGGCATCGTTCGCGATCGAGTTCCCGCCGTACACGCAGGACCTCGCCGACGCCGGCAAGCTGGTCAGCGACGGTTACGTGTTCTTCAACTCCATCAACACCGAGCTCACCTGGGGTGGCAATCAGGAAGGCAATCCGCCGATGGAGTCCGGCTACTCGAAGAACGACATGGACTACCTCCACGTCGTCAACTGGAAGAAGGCCGCTGAGCTGATCAACGCCGGCAAGGGCGAGATGATCAACGGGATCCGCGTGCTCCGGCTCCCGACCTCGATCGCCGAGCACGTGCTCACGTTCGTCCCCGAATCCAAGAGCCCCCACGGCGTCGATGTCTCGCCCGATGGCCAGGACATCGTCATCAGCGGCAAGCTCGACACCCACGGCACCGTGTTCAGCTTCGCCAAGATCAAGGCGCAGATCGACGCGGGCAAGTTCGAGACCAAGGACTCCTACGGCGTGCCCGTGCTGTCGTTCAAGGACTCGATCCGTGGCCAGGTCGAGCTCGGGCTCGGACCGCTCCACAGCCAGTTCGATGACAAGGGGAACGTCTATACGTCCCTGTTTCTCGAGACCGTCGTCGTGAAGTGGTCCCTCAAGGATCTCAAGGTGATCGACAAGCTCCCGACGCACTACAACATCGGCCACCTGGTGGCGGCCGAGGGCGACACCATCCATCCCGATGGCAAGTACCTCATCGCGATGAACAAGTGGGCCCTCGACCGGTTCAACAAGGTCGGCCCGCTGCTGCCCCAGAACTTCCAGCTCGTCGACATCGGCGGCGAGAAGATGCAGTTGCTCTACGACATGCCGCTGCCGCTCGGCGAGCCGCACTACGCGCAGATGATCAAGGCCGACAAGCTCAAGCCGGTCGACGTCTACACGCCCGGAGAGGACCCCATCACGGGCGTAGTGTCACCGAACGTGGTCGAGGCAAACAAGGAGCGCGTCGAGCGTAAGGCCGATGGGGTCCACGTCTACATGACCGCGATCCGCAGCCACTTCACGCCAGACATCATCCGCGTCAAGGAAGGCGACACGGTCAAGCTCCACGTCGACAACATCGAGCAGGCCTACGACGCGACGCACGGCTTCGCGATCGACTCCTACAACATCAACCTCAGCCTCGAGCCCGGCGAGCACTCCGACGTCACGTTCGTGGCCGACAGAGCGGGAGTGTTCCCGATGTACTGCACCGAGTTCTGCTCGGCGCTGCACCTCGAGATGGCGGGCTACCTCCTCGTCGAGCCCAAGTAGCCGCAATGTCCGATCGAGCCTCCCTGCTCGTCCTCGCGCTCGCCTCCTGCGGCGAAGCGCGCGGGATGACCGATGCTGGTCTCGAGCCGGGGCGACCGCCTCGGCCCGACGCCTGCGTCGAGATCGAGCCCGGCGCATCGATCCAGGCCGCGCTCGATGACCCGGGCACACACGCCGTCTGCCTCGCGCCAGGCGATCATCGCGGCCCGGTTCGGCTGACCAGGTCGGTGACGTTGTGGGGCGCTCCTGGCTCGACGCTCCATGGCGGCCTCGGCACGATCGTCGATGTCACGGCTCCGCACGGCGCGGTGCTCGGCCTGACCATCGATGGCACGGGTGGACGGTTCGATATGCTCGACGCGGCGGTCCGGCTCACGGCGGACGACACCCGGGTCGAGGGCGTCACCGTGACGAACGCGGTGTTCGGGATCCTCGTCGAGCGCGCGTCCCGCGTGCGGCTCGTCGGCAACCGGATCGAAGGGAGCCGGGATCCGGCGACGGGCATGCGCGGCGATACGATGAGGCTGTGGGAGACCCGGGACTCGGTGGTCGCGGACAACACGATCGAGGACGGCCGCGATGTCGTGATCTGGTACTCGAGCGGCAACACGATCACGAACAACCGCGTCCATGGGGCTCGCTACAGCCTCCACTTCATGTACAGCCACGACAACTCGGTGCGCGGCAACGAGCTCGTGAGCGGCACGGTCGGCGTGTTCGTGATGTACAGCCACAACCTCCACCTCACGGACAACCTGATCGCGAACGCGGCCGGCGCGGCCGGGATGGCGATCGGGATCAAGGACGCCGGCAACATCTACATCACTGGCAACCGTCTGATCCACGACACCATCGGCATCTACATCGACTCGTCGCCGATGCAGCGCGGTGACCGCGTCGAGATCGAGGGCAACGTCCTCCGGCTCGACGACACCGGGATCGTGTTCCACTCGAGCGCCCACGATCTCTCGGTGCGCGACAACGACTTCGCCGACAACGGTACGCAGGTCCGGGTCGACGGTGGCGGTGACGCGACCGCGGTCGCCTGGACCGGCAACTACTTCGACGACTACACGGGCTACGACCTCGACGACGACGGGATCGGGGATGTCCCATACGAGCTGCGCTCGCTCTCGAACCAGCTGACCGGGCAGAACCCAAGCCTCGCCCTGTTCCACGGCACGCCGGCCCTCGCGCTGGTCGATGCGGCCGCTCACCTCGACCCGCTGTACCAGCCGGCTGCCGTGCTCGCCGATCAGGCGCCGCGGGTGGAGCCGCGCTGGACGGTCGAACACGCCACGAGGTCGCCGCGATGAAGCTCCAGCTCTCCAAGGTCGACAAGCGATTCGGCAAGGTCCACGCGCTCCGTGGCATCGATCTCGACCTCCCGCCCGGCGCGAAGATCGCGCTGATCGGGCCGAACGGCTCGGGCAAGACCACGTTGATCCGGGTGCTGCTCGGCCTCGTGCAGCACCGGGGTGAGGTCCGCGTCGACGACGCCCCGATCAGCCGGGCCGCGCTCGCGCCGCGGATCGCGTACGTGCCGCAGATCGCGCCGCAGATGGCCGCGAGCTGCGGTGATCTGGTCCGCGCGATCAGCGAGCTCCGCGGCCTCGAGATCCACGAGATCCGCGAGATCGCGATGCGTCTCGATCTGAAGCTCGACGACGTGGCGAGCCGACCGTTCCGCAGCCTGTCGGGAGGCTCCAAGCAGAAGCTGTTGATCGCCCTCGCTCTCGCCGTGCGACCGGAGCTGCTGATCCTCGACGAGCCGACGGCCAGCCTCGACGCCGAGGCGCGGGGCCGGTTCTTCGAGCTCCAGCGCGAGCTCGCGGGCGACGCGACGTTGATCCTGTGCTCGCACCGGCTCGAGGAGATCCGATCGCTGGTCGATCACGTGGTCGCTCTCGAGGAGGGCAAGCTGATCTACAACGGGGACGCTGCGCACTACCTCGCGCAGAGGGTGGGCTCGCTGCTCGAGCTGCGGGTCGCGGCCGAGGACGCAGGCGGCGGCTGGCTGGCCGAGCATGGCTTCGCGGCTGGTGCGAACGGGTGGTGGAGCCGGAGCGTCGACCGCGAGGCGAAGCTGGCCCTCGTCCCCGCGGCGCTCGGCGCGCTGGGGAGCGAGCTGCTCGACCTGGTGGTCCGCGACGTCGATCTGGTCGAGCTCCGAGGGGAGAGCCACCGTGGCGCGTGAGCTTCCATGGTTCCGGATCGGCCTCGGCGGGCTCGTGGTCACCGCCGTGATCGGCGTGATCCTCGTGGTCCGCGGTGGGCGCTCCATCCCCGACGAGGTCCAGCCGATCGAGTGGAGCCGGCAGGCGTGCGCGCACTGTCAGATGTTGATCGGTGATCCGCTCCACGCCGCCCAGCTGATCACGGAGGACACACCACGCACGGCACCACCCCGATGGGATCGGGCCTGGTGGCCGTCGAGCCCGGCACGCCCGATGCGATCGATCTCGCGGCTGCGCGACGCACCGCCACCCAGCCCCACGCGCAAGAGGAGATGCGATGAGCTTCGGACGACAACTCCGCGCGGCTGCACGTCTCGACTTCGCCGAGGTCCTGCGCTCGCGCTGGATCTGGTTCTGCGTCGCGACCTACGCGATCCTCGGCGGCGTCCTGCTCACCGTCGGGGTCCGCGAGTCGTCGATCCTCGGCTTCACGGGGACCAGCCGGGTGTTGCTCTCGTTCTCGCACGCGCTGATCCTCGTCCTGCCGCTGATCGCGCTGATGGCGCTCGCGCCCGCGGTGCAGCGCGCGCGAGAGGATGGCTCACTCGAGCTGCTGTTCAGCCAGCCGCTATCGCCCGGCGCGTGGTTCCTCGCCGTGTGCGGCGTGCGTTACCTGGCGCTCGTCGTCCCCCTCGCGGGCGTGATGGTCGGGATCGGCCTGTGGGGGCAGCTGGTCCACGACGACCCGATCCCGTGGCCGTACATCGGGCGCAGCCTCGCGGTCTCCGCATCGCTGCTCCTCGCCTTCGCCGGCATCGGTGCCGCGATCTCGGTGTTCGTCCGCAACCCGGCGCGGGTGATCACGTACCTGGTGCTCACCTGGGCCCTCGGCGTGGCCCTCCTCGACTTCGGGCTGATCGGGTTGATGCTCAAGTGGCGGCTCGATCCCCACGCGGTGTTCACACTCGCGGTGCTCAACCCCGTGGAGGCCGCACGCCTCGCCCTGCTCTCGCACCTCCAGCCGGAGCTGTCGACGTTCGGTCCGGTCGGCTTCTATCTCGCCAACCGGGTCGGCGCGGGCGCGTTGTTCGCGATCGGTGTGGCGTGGCCCGCGATCGTCGGGCTCGGGGCGTGGACGATCGCGTACCTCGGGTTTCGCCGCAGCGATCGCATCTGAAGGAGTTCCGTCATGCAGCTCGCCATCGACAAGTTCTATGCCTTCCTCGACCGCCCGCTGTTCATGTGGTCGCGGCTGATCCTCTTGCTGATCGTGATCCCGCTGGCGCTCACCATGACCCAGCCACTGTGGAAGATCTCGATGACGGCGCCGCAGTACCCGGACGGGCTGTACATGGAGATCTACGCCCACAAGATCGACGGCGGGAACCACGGCCAGCACATCAAGGAGATCAACACGCTCAACCACTACATCGGGATGCACAAGATCGACCGCGCCGAGCTCTCGGATCTCGACTGGATCCCGTTCGCCCTCGGCCTGTTGATCGTGCTCACGCTGCGGTGCGCGGCGATCGGCAACGTGCGCTCGCTGGTGGACCTCGCGGTGCTCGCGCTCTACGTCGGCGTGTTCGCGTTCGGGAAGTTCGTCTACAAGCTCTACGTGTTCGGGCACAACCTCGATCCCGATGCGCCGATCAAGCTCGAACCTTTCACACCGGCGATCTTCGGGACCAAGCACATCGCGAACTTCACCACCTCGAGCTATCCGCAGCTCGGCTCGCTCTACATCGGGATCTTCTTCGCTGGCGTGCTCGGGGTGCTTGGCTGGCACCTGATCGCCGGGCGACGCCAGGCCTTGCGCCCACGGGCCGCGGACGCGTGACGGTCACGGTGCGGCGGCAGGGCAGCGGACGAGCGGCGTGATCGGCGCGAAGTTGTACGGCGAGAGATCCATCGCATCGTAGGCCGCGAGGCCGGCATCGAGGCTCGACCGGATCTCGGCGAACGATTGCCCGAGCTTGTTGGTCGCGGTGCCACCTGCCTGCGCGACGCACGCGAACTTCGCGCCGCCGCAGATGTCGAGCGCCTCGCAGCCCGGGGCCGGTGCGCCGAGCGCGGACACGGCCGAGTCACCGTAGAGCGTGGCACCACCGACCATCACGAGCCGCACGTCGCGCGGGGTGGCGCGCAGGAGCGACGCGTACGGATCCGCGGCATCGCCCGCGATCACCATGACGTCGGCCTTCTTGCCGACCTCGAGCGAGCCGAGGACCGCGCCGAGCCCGAGCGCGCGGGCGGCGTTGATCGTGGCCATCTGGAACAGCCGCTGCGGCGAGAGTTGATCACCCCAGGCGGCGTTGTCGACGACGTCGGCGAACCGCAGCTCGTCGAGCATGTTCTGGCTGCCACCGATCGACCAGTCCGGCGCGAGCGCGACGTTGATCCCCTTGGACAGCGCGAGCGGGATATTCGCCGTCTTGGTCAGATCGGTGCCGCCGCCGTAGAGGAACACGTTCGAGCGCGGGGACCACACGAGGTTCATCCCGTGGCTCGCCATCGTGGTCAGCTCGGCATCGCCGAACGCCGTGCCGTGGATCACCGTGGTCTGCGGCGCGAGCAGGCACTGCGGCGTGGTGGAGATCGTGCCGAGCTTCCCGAGCTCCGCGCGCGCGGTGGCATCGACGCCCTCGCCGACGTGGATCACGTACGCGGTGGTCTCGTTGCTCGCGATGTTCGCGCACACGCCGTTGGCGGCGCTCGTGTTGGGGAACAGCGAGGCGGTCTGCATGTGATCGAAGCCGAGGCCGTTCGGCGACTGATCGATCGTGCGCGCCAGCGAGCCATAGCAGGCCTTGTTGCCCGGGTTCGCCGAGCCCTGCACTGAGGTCGTGCCGGCGATCAGCGCCTTGAGCTCGCCGTACTTGTCCATCTCGCAGCCGTAGTTCGCCGGTGAGCCCTCGCCGTTCAGGTACTGCTTGGTATCGACCAGCGCCTTGTACTTCGCTTCGGCGGTCCACTGGTTGTGGTTGCCGTAGGCCTTGATCGGAGACCAGTGGGTCTCGTCGAAGATGTCGAACAGGATGTGGTTGTGGGCGTCGACGAGGCCCGGGAGGATGAGGCCGTTGGTGCGGACCACCGCGGCGTCGATCACCTGGGCCACGCTCGCGCAGGACGGAGCCACGCACGTGATCGTGTCGCCCTCGATCAGGACCTCGCCCTCGAAGAACGAGTCCGGCAGCACGACCGTGCCTTGCAGGAGCACCTTGTCGCGGCGCGGCATCGCGAGCAGCTCGGCGTGATCGGGTGCGGTCGGCGGCGCCGTGCACGTCCCGGCCCGGCACGCGTCGCCGTTGCCGCACGGGGTCCCGTCGACGAGCGGGGCGTGCGTGCAGCCCTTCGCCGGATCCGGCGCATCGGCCGTGCACGCGTTGCCATCGTCGCAGGCGATCGGCGTGTGCGCGCAGCCGTTGATCGCATCGCACGCATCCGTGGTGCTCGCGTCGCCATCGTCGCAGCTGACCGCCGCGTGCGTGCAGCCGAGCACGGCATCCGGAGCATCGGTCGTACACGCGTTGGCGTCATCGCAGTTGACGGGTGTGTGAGCACACCCGGTCTGGGCGCTGCACGAGTCCGTCGTGCCCGCGTTGCCATCATCGCAGCTCACGGTGGCGCCCCCGCCACACGCACAGCTGCCGGACTGGATCGTTTCCCCCGTCGTACACGCGTTCCCGTCATCACAGGCGCCGCTCGCCGCGCAGCCATTGGTCGCACCCGGGCTGCACGCCATCGCCTGTGCCGCCCACGCGCCGCCATCGGGCAGCCGGCCGAAGCACAGGCCGAGCAGCGAGCTCCCCGCGTAGAAGTTGCTGTGGGTGTCCTGCACCACGCCCGAGGCATCGAGCACGCGGACCTCATCGACGCTCGCGGTGTTGACGCCCGCGTAGCCGATCGAGAAGTACGCACCCGGCGCGAGCGTCACGCTGCCGACGCTCTTGGGTGCATAGCCGCCCGCGATGTCATCGACCTGCCACCCGGCGAGCGAGGCAGGCGCGTCGCCGGCGTTGTAGAGCTCGATCTTGCCGCTGGTCCCCGGCATGAACTCGTTGATGACGATCCGCGGACCGGCGGTCACCGCCTGCGTCACGAGGCCATCGAGGTTATCGTCCTCTGGCTCCACGGCGTCACAGCCCGCCGCGACCACGACCACGACCCACCAAGGCTTCATCATCGGCTCACCGAATGAGCACGGTTCGTACCAGAACCGGCCGTGGCGCCAGGCTCGGTTAGCCGCGGCGGAGTTGCACGACAATGCTCGCCAGTTGCTTTCGTGCAACTTTCACGGCTCACGCGCAGCTCGCGGGTTTCGGCCCGGGCGTGGTACGGCTAGTCCCCCATGGCGAACACGATCACCCACTGGATCGACGGCAAGCTCTCCGACAAGACCGCAGAGCGGCACGGAGAGGTCTACAACCCCGCCACCGGCGAGATCTCCGGCCGCGTCGCCTTCGCGACCCCGAGCCTGGTCGACGAGGCGGTCGAGTCCGCGTGGAAGGCATCGCAGACCTGGCGCTCGGTCTCGATCGCGAAGCGCACCAAGGTGATGTTCGCGTTCCGCCAGCTGGTGGACAAGCACCAGCACGAGCTCGCGAAGCTGCTCACGCTCGAGCACGGCAAGGTCACCGCCGATGCACTCGGTGAGGTCAACCGCGGGCTCGAGGTGATCGAGTTCGCGTGTGGCATCGCGGATCTCGCCAAGGGCGAGTACTCGGAGAACGTCTCCACCGAGGTCGATAGCTACTCGATCCGCCAGCCGCTCGGCGTGGTGGCCGGCATCACGCCGTTCAACTTCCCGGCGATGGTGCCGATGTGGATGTACCCGATCGCGATCGCGTGCGGGAACACGTTCGTGCTGAAGCCGAGCGAGCGCGATCCTTCGTGCGCGAACTTCTGCGCCCAGCTGCTCGCCGAGGCCGGCCTGCCGCCCGGCGTGTTCAACGTCGTGCACGGCGACAAGGTCGCGGTCGATCGCCTGCTCGAGCACCCGAAGGTCTCCGCGATCTCGTTCGTCGGCTCCACGCCGATCGCGCAGTACATCTACGAGACCGGCACCCGCCACGGCAAGCGCGTGCAGGCGCTCGGCGGTGCGAAGAACCACATGATCGTGCTTCCGGACGCCGACATGGAGCTCGCGGCGGACGCGGCGATCTCGGCGGGCTACGGCTCGGCCGGCGAGCGCTGCATGGCGATCTCCGTGCTGGTCGCCGTGGGCAACGCGGCCGACAAGCTCGTGCCGCTGATGCAGGAGCGGATCGCCAAGCTCAAGGTCGGTGACGGCCTCGAGAAGGGCGCCGAGATGGGCCCGCTGATCAACAAGGCGCACCGCGACAAGGTCGCGGGTTATGTCGACAAGGGCGTCGCCGAGGGCGCGACCCTGCTCGCTGATGGGCGCTCGCTCTCCGTCGCCGGCCGCGAGAAGGGCTTCTTCCTCGGCCCGTGCCTGTTCGACAACGTGAAGCCGAACATGAGCATCTACAAGGACGAGATCTTCGGCCCGGTGCTCTCGATGACCCGCGTCGCGACCTACAACGATGCGATCAAGCTGGTGAACTCGAACCCGTACGCGAACGGCGTGGCGCTGTTCACCAACGATGGTGGCGCGGCCCGCAAGTTCCAGCACGAGGTCGAGGTCGGCATGGTCGGCATCAACGTCCCGATCCCGGTCCCGATGGCCTACTACTCGTTCGGCGGCTGGAAGGCCTCGCTGTTCGGCGACCTCCACATCTACGGCCGCGACGGCGTGCACTTCTACACGCGCACCAAGGCCGTGACCTCGCGCTGGCCCGATCCGCGCCACCGCGGCGTGAACCTCGGCTTCCCCACGAACTCGTGAGCGAGGCCGACGCGGTCACGATCGACGCCCTGACTTCGGGTTGGTCGATCGCGCAGCGCGTGAAGGGGCACCGCCACTCGACCGACGATCTGCTCACCGGCTGGTACGCGGCCGAGACCGCACCTGCGGCGAGGCGGCTGCTCGATCTCGGCGCCGGCATCGGTGGCGTGGGCCTGCTCGCGCTGTGGCGCGCGACCCCGGATGCCACCCTGGTCGCCATCGAGGCACAGGAGGTGAGCTTCGCGCTGCTCGAGGGCAACATCGCGCGCAACGGGCTCGGCGACCGTGTGCGCGCGATCCACGGCGATCTGCGCGAGCTACACCTCGATCCGAAGTTCGATTTGATCACGGGCAGCCCGCCGTACTGGGATGTCTCCGAGGGCGTGGTCCCCGCGGACTCGCAGAAGGCGCACGCACGGTTCGAGCTGCGCGGCGACATCCGGGACTATGCGCGCGCGGCCCGTGCCCACCTCGCTGACGGTGGACGCTTCGTGTTCTGCTTCCCCACGGTGCAGCGCGCGCGCGCCGAGGCCGCGGTCGCCGCCGCCGACCTCGCCGTGATCCGCTCGCGCGACGTGATCCCGCGCGTGGGTGCCGCACCGCTGTTCTCGCTGTTCGCGTGCCGCGCCGCGAGCGAGGCCGGCGGGGCGCCGGTGCTCGAGCCGCCGCACGTGGTGCGCGACGAGCACGGGACGCCCACCGCGATGCACGCGGCCGCGCGCGCCACGTTCGGGATGGTCGATCGTCCACGGACGGCGTAGGGCGCGTTTTCGCGCTCAGGGGAGCATCGGCTCGATCGCATCGAGCGTGCAGCGACTGCACGCGATCGTCCCGTCGCGCCCGATCAGGAAGTAGGTCGGGAACCGATCCACCCGATACGTGGTCTGCGCCGCCTCGTCCGCGGTCTCGAGCCCGGCGGCGTGCTCGCCGAGCACCGTGCGCACGTCATCCGAGGGCATCGCGATCGCCATCAGCTCGAAGCCTCGCGCGTGGTGCTTCGCGCGCAGCTCGGCGAGCCGCGGCAGCGCCTTGACGCAGGGGTGGCACATCGTGGCCCAGAAATCGACGAGCACGACCTTGCCGCGCAGCTCCGAGAGGCGCACGTGCGCACCCTCGAACGTCGTGATCGCGATCTCGGGCGCGGGCGTGCCCACGGCGAGCGTGGCGCGTGGCGGCGGCGGCTTGGCGAGCGGCACCAGCGTGAGCGTGCTGCCCTCCGGATCCACGGAGAACGCATAGCCGCGATCGTCGAGAGTCACCGCTTGCTCGAACACGCGGATCTGCTCCTTCGCATCGAGCTGCTGGAGCTCGAGCACGCCGTTGCGATCGAGATCGAACGCGACCATCAGGTAGTCCAGCCCGTAGTGCCCGCGCTCGCCCAGCACGGCGAACGTCATCGGCCCGCCTGGGAGCGCGAGGACGCCTCGTCGGATCGAGCCCTCCTGCACGAACAGCGCGCCATCGCGGACGCGGAGGCGGACCGGTGCGGGGAGCACCGAGTCCGCGAGCTCGCCCGGCACCTCGAGGGTCAGCGTCAGCTCGAACACGCCCGCGCGCGGTTCGAAGGCGTGCCGCGCGTCATCGCGGAGATCGCCGTTGGCGTTCGCGTCATAGACCAGCGAGTAGCCCCGGCGCGCATCACCGTCGAACACCCAGCTGACGTTCTTGCCGTGGGCGGTCAGGTTGACGCCAGCGCGCGCCATCGGCGAGAGGCCGGCGGGGAACTGCGTGGCGACCACCACCGCCGTCGAGCCCGCGAGCAGCTTCTTGTACTCCGCGATCGAGACCGGGTTCATCGGCGCGCCGTCGGCCGCGAGCAGCTCCGCGGCACCGGTGGTGGCCTCGATCGGTACGGCGGCCGCGCCAGATGGCGACGGCGATGCCGTCGGCGGTGGCGATGGCGGCGACGGTGGCGGCGGTGCCTCGTCGTGCTTGCAGGCCGCGATCGCGAGGAAGAGCAGCGTGCGGCGCACACCGTACTGTACCGCGTCGCCCATCGCCGCGACGATGGTGAGGCCCTCGCGCACGGCGAGTCAGCCTCGCATCGCGACGTGGCCGGGTCGCGCGACGTGAGCGACGAGGGAGATCCGTGGTGATGCGAACGATCACGGGCAGATCGCACGCGTCCTCACCGAGGCTCGGCGCTCGCCGAGCGCCCACGCGCAGGGCACGACCGGTGCACTTGTTCCAGACATGCGCGTCCTCACCACCTTGCTGTCGCTCGGCCTGCTCACCCCCGTGGCCTTCGCCGAGCGCGCGCCCCCCTTGGCGCCGATCGTCGAGAGAGACACCCCGGAGCGCTGCCGTCCGCTCGCGAAGCGCGCGAACGTGCCCGAGGTCTCGCAGGCGATGTCGGCGCGGATCGCCCTCGCGGGCTGCATCGCCGATGCCCGCGTGGCGGAGCTCTCGTTGATCGATGGGCAGGAGTCGATGCTCGCGATCGATGCCGTGGTCGCGCCGCCACTGGCGCTGCTCGACAGCGTGATCGAGGCGGGCGATCCGTCGACGAAGATCATGGCGCTGCGCGCGAAGGCTGATCTCTACACGCAGCTGGCGGCGAAGATGATGAACACCGTCCCGGCACCGGCGAACACGAGCCCCGAGGCGGCCACGCTGCGCGAGCTGCGGCGGCAGATCGTGGATGCGATGGTGATGCCGTGGCGCGAGCAGGTGCGCGCGGCGCATCAGACGATCGTCGATCTCGGCCGCGCACACCCCGAGCTGATCAGGAACCCCGTGGTGCAGGGAGCGATCCAGAGCAGCGAGCGAGAGCTGGCGATCGCGCTCGCGACGAGCTGAGTCAGCGCTTCGGCTTGAGCCTGAGCGCGGCGAGCGGCGTTGCCGGTGGCGGCGGCGGCAGGTTGCCGAGCGCAGGGGTCCAGCGCGGCATGCGCGGCAGCCCCGGCGGCGTGTGCCTGAGCTCGACGAGCTCGACGGAGACCACCTCGATCATCTCGTCGCCCTCGACCTCGTCGTCCGCGATCGCCACCTCGGACATCTCGGCGATCCGGATCGCCGCGGCACGAACCTCGGCGCAGCTCGGGCGAGCCTCGGGCTCCGGCGCGAGCATCCGATCGATCAGTGCGGTCAGGTCGCGGGGGGCGCCCGGGCAGCGTACGGCCGCGGACATCGTGGGGCGTGCCCCGGTGAGGGCGGTGAACGCCACGGCCCCGAGCGCGAACACGTCGGCGCGAAGATCCACGAGCTCTGCCTCGGCATCGTGGATCCGGGCATCGCACCAGCCGGTGATGCACACCGGGAAGGCGCGCTCGCGGGTGCGGAGCAAGGCCTCGGGGCGGAGGTTGCGGTGCACGATGTTGCGGCGGTGCGCGTGCTCGAGCACCTCGGAGACATCGCGCAGCAGGGCCAACACCTCGACGACCGGCAGCGGGCCAGTGGCGAGTGCCTCGGACAGCGGCGTGCCCTCGATCAGCTCGCACGCGATCCACGGGCGGCGGGCGATCACCCCGCACTCGAACACGCGCGGAACGCCGGGGTGGTGCATCGCTTCGACGAGGCAGGCCTCGCGCATCATCTGGACCGCGGCCTCGCGCTGATCGACGAACGCCGCGTGCAGCACGATCAGGCGTGCGCGCCGGGGGAGCAGCACGTGGGTGGCCTCGTAGGCCTCGGCGTTCCAGCCGCCGGGAAGGTCGCCGTCGATGTGGTAGTCGCCCAGGCGTGTGCCGGGCGCAAAGCGATCCATGGTGACCCCCGTCATCGAGGACCCACGGTGCACCCGGCGTGCCTCGCGTAACCCCGCGCGGCGCCTCGGAGAGCATCTCGGGACAGCCGACCTCAGCCACGGCAGGACCGGGTGCGCTGACCCCTGTGGGCGCCTCAGCGAGGATTGCGCAGCGCGGAGATCATCGTCCCCATCATCGTCCGCAGGTGATCGAGATCGAACGGCTTGGTCAGGTTGGCGATGCGGCCGCTGGCGAGCAGCTCCACCGCGTCTTTCGGCACGGAGCCGCCCGTCATCAGGATCGTCGCGGCGGCCTGCGCGGGCGAGATCGCCGTGAGCTCGCGGTGCAGCTGCACGCCATTCATCCGCGGCATGATCAGGTCGCACAGGATCACGTCGAACGCGCCGCCATCGCGGATCAGGGCGAGAGCGGCGATCGGATCGTTCTCCACGGTCACGTCGTGATCGGGCTGGAGGTGGCGGCGGAGGGCATTGGTGATCGTGACCTCGTCGTCGATGATCAGGACCTTCACGCGCCCGAGCGGCTGGGTCGGATGGGTGCCGCTACCCTGCGGAGAGCGCAGCGCCCGCGCGGGCACCAGCGACACGGTGAACGTGGTGCCCTGCCCCGGTTCGCTGGTGAACGACAGCTCGCCGCCGAGCTCGGCGATGATCCGGTGCGAGATCGAGAGCCCGAGGCCCATGCCATCGCGCTTCGACGTGACGAATGGGGTGAACAGACGCGAGCGTAGCTCGGGTGGGATACCGGAGCCGGTGTCGGTGACCTCCACCACGACCCGGCCACCGGTCAGGCGGGTGGAGACGCGGACGTGGTGCCGATCCGGATCGCCGTCGGGGATCGCGTGCGCCGCGTTGCGGAACAGGTTCAAGAACACCTGCCCGAGCCGCGCCTGGTTGCCGATCACCGGCGGGATCGGATCGAGGTCCCAGATCACGCGCGCGCGGTGCTTGAGGTCGTGGTTGGCGAGACGCAGCGACGACTCGATCACGCCCTGGAGCTCGATCGCGCCGCGCGGCAGATCATCGGCGCGGGCGAACACCATGAGGTCTCGGACGATCGTGCGCACGCGGTCCGCGCCTTCCTTGGCATCGCGGAGCTGGCCCGCGAGCTGCGGTGGCAGGCTGGTGACGTGGGCGAGCGAGCGCTCGATCATCTCGAGGTTCGCGATCACGGAGGCGAGCGGGTTGTTGATCTCGTGCGCCACGCCGGCGGCGAGCGTGCCCACCGTGGCGAGGCGATCCTGGAATACGAGCTGGGTCTCGGTGGTCCGCTCCTCGGTGACGTCCTGCACGGTGCCGATCATCCGGATCGGACGTCCCGAGGCATCGCACTGGAGCTCGGACTCCTCGTGCACGATGCGAACGCTGCCATCGGGCCGGATCACGCGGTGATCGATCGAGTAGGGGGTGCCGGTCTCGATCGCGGTGCGCACGGCGGAGGCGATGCTCTCGCGATCATCCGGGTGGACGTGGGCGAAGAAGCTCTCGTTGGTGACCTCGATCCCGCCGGGCTCGTAGCCGAAGATCCGGAACACCTCGTCGCTCCAGCGGAGCGGGTTCCGATTCAACTCGACGAGATCGCCGAGATCGAGCTCCCAGCTGCCGCAATGCGTGATCCGCTGCGCGGCGGCGAGGTGCTTCTCGCTCCGGCGCAGGGCTGCCTCGACATCGCCTGGATCTTCCACCCGCGTCTATCGTAGACCGGGTCAGTGCGTGCGTGTGCGCCCGGAGATCCGGATCGAGAAGCCCCCGCCCCCGTCATCGCCCTCGGGCAGCGTCTCCGGAGCGACACTCTCCCGGGTCCAGCGCGCGGGCGCGACGGGGAGGATCTCGAGGGTATCGGCGAGCCACCTCGCACGATCGCGCACCTCCGCGCTGGTCGGGCGCTTGCGGTGCTCGGCCATCATCTGATCGATCAACGAGGCGACCTCGCCGGGTGCTCCGGGATAGCGCTCGGTCGACGACCCACCCGTGCTGGCCACGGCGCCGGTGAGGGCCCGAAATGCGAGGCGGCCGAGCTCGTGGACATCATCCTTGGGCTCGACCCGGCTCTCGGCGGCGTCGAGGGTGCAGGCCTCGCCCCACTGCACGAGGGTCACGGCGAACCGGCGCTTGGGTGCGCGCACGATCGAGGTGGGCGTGACGTGGCGGTGGACGATCCCGCGCTGGTGGATGTGATCGAGGATGTCCGCGACGTCGCGCATCATCACGACGACATCGGCGACGGGTAGTGGGATCTCGCCGATCGATTGATCGAGGGGCTCGCCGTCGACGTACTCGTACGCCGTCCACGGCCTTCGATCGGGCAGCACGCCACACTCGTACACACGTGGGATGCCGGGGTGGGACAGCGCCTCGACCAGGCAGGCCTCGCGCAACATCTGCACGGCCATCTGCTTCTGGTAGCCCTGCTCGCCGTGCATGACCTTGACCGCCGCCCGCCGTGGCAGCACCACGTGCTGGGTCAGGTAGACGATGCCGGTGCCTTCGCTGCGCAGCTCCTGATCCACCAGGTAGTCACCGATCCGGGTCCCCTGCGGGAAGCGGTCGCGGGTGACGGTACGGCTCACCTGGTCAAGCGTTGCACGAGATGTGCCTCCGCGCGGGGAATCTCATGCCCGCGAATCCACGTGAGGCCCCAGATCCCTGCGGGGGACCGATGCCGCACGATGCCCCAGGGCGTGGAAACAGTCGGCCTCAGCGTGCGTGTGCGATGCGACCACGCATGAGCAACCAGTAGAGCCCACCGGCCAGGCCGAACCCCACGAACCACGACCAGTCGTAGATCGGCTTCATCGGCGGCCAGAACACGCCGAGCAAGGCGACCGCAGCGCCGACCAGCGTGGCGATCACCGCGGGCATGTTCCAGCCGGCGGTGTACACGTAGGCGTCGCCGACCCCGTAGAGGCCGCGCAAGTCCAGCTGCCGCTTGCGAATGACCCAGTAGTCGACGATCAGGACGCCGGCCACCGAGCCGAGGGAGCCCGAGTAGCCGAGCAGCCAGCCGAAGATGTACGCGTTGGAATCCTTGGTCAGCTCCCACGGGAACATCGCGATGCCGATCACGCCGGTGATCAGGCCGCCGCGCTTGAAATCGATCTTCTTGGGGAACACGTTCGCGAAGTCGTTCGCGGGCGACACCACGTTGGCCGCGATGTTGACCGCGAGCGTGGCGATCACGACGGTGAACATCACGACCGCGACGATCGCGCGGTTCTCGAACAGGCCGCCGAGCGCGATCGGGTTGTCGATCGCCTTGCCGTAGATGATGACGGTGGCCGACGTGATCATGATGCCCATCGCCGCGAAGATCGTCATCGTCGAGGGCAACGCGACGATCTGCCCGATCGCCTGTTCGCGCTGCGATCGGCCGTACCGGGTGAAGTCCGGCATGTTGAGGGAGAGCGTGGCCCAGAAGCCGATCGTCGCCGTCAGCGACGGGATGAACAGCTCGCCGAACGCGCCCGGCTTGCCCTCGCTCGCCATGATCGGCCCCAGGCCGCCGGCCTTCCAGATCGCCCAGCCGACGAGGATCGCGGTCATCACGAGCACGAACGGCGCGGCGAAGCGCTCGAGCCGGCGGACCAGCTCCATGCCCTTGTAGATGATCAGGATGTTGAGGCCCCAGAACAGCAGGAACGAGATCCACTGCGTGACCGGATAGCCGTTGGCGCTGCCGAGCATGTCGGTCCAGCCGGGGATCAGCGACGCGAAGAACGTCTGCAACGCATAGCCGCCGATCCACGCGTTGATCCCGAACCAGCCACACGCGATCAGCGCGCGCATGAGCGCCGGGAGGTTCGATCCGCTCACGCCATACGCAGCGCGGGCCAGCACCGGGAACGGGATGCCGTACTTGGTGCCGGGGTGCGAGTTGGCGAGGATCGGCCCGAGGACGATCAGGTTGCCGAGGAGGATCGTGAACAGCGCCTGCCACCAGCTCATGCCGGCGCCGATCAGGCCCGACGCCATCGTGTACGTCGGGATGCAGTGGGCCATCGAGATCCACAGCGCGGCATAGTCCCAGGTCGACCACGTCCGCTTGCTCACGGGCACGGGCGCGAGATCGTGGTTGTAGAGCGGGGAGGCCTCGAGCGCCTCAGGTGACCGGAGCTCCACGCGCCCGTCGGCGTGAGAGATGATGGGGTCTTCGCTCATCGCTCGCCGAAGCTAGTAGATTCTCCGACGTGAAGCGAGCATTCGTCACGGGTGGGTCCGGGTTCGTCGGCAAGCGGTTGATCGCGGCGCTGGTCGCGCGCGGCGTGGAGGTCCGGGCGCTCGCGCGGAGCGATGCCGCCGCGCAGGCGGTGCGGGGATGCGGCGCCGAGCCGGTGCGCGGCGATCTCGGCGATCGAGAGGCGATGCAGGCCGGGATGGCCGGCTGCGACACCGTGTTCCACGCGGCGGCGTATGTGGACGATCACGGCAAGCTCGCCGAGTTCATGCGGGTCACCGTCGACGGCACCGCCCACACGCTCGCCGCCGCGAGGGCCGCCGGCGTCTCCCGGTTCGTCCACGTCGGCACCGAGGCCGTGCTCGCGGATGGCCACCCGATCGTCCGCGCCGACGAGACCCGTCCGCTCGCCGCCCGGCCGGCTGGTCCGTACCCGCTGACCAAGGGGCTCGCGGAGCGCGCCGTTGTCGCCGCCAATGCGCCGGGGTTCGCGACCGTGGTGATCCGGCCGCGGTTCATCTGGGGCGCAGGTGACACCAACTTGACGCCGAAGATCATCGCGGCGGTGACCAGCGGGAAGTTCGCGTGGATCGGCGGTGGGCACTACCTGACCTCCACCTGCCACGTCGCGAACGTGGTGGAGGGCGCGCTGCTCGCGGCCGAGAAGGGCCGGCCCGGCGAGGTCTACTTCCTGACCGACGGTGAGCCCGTGGACTTCCGTGAGTTCCTGACCGCGATGCTCGCGACCGTGGGCGTGGATGCGGGGACCCGGAGCGTGCCGCGCTGGGTGGCGAAGGCGGCCGCTGCGCTGACGTCGTGGATGGAGCGACCACCGGTGACCCGGACCGCGGTCGCGCTGATGGGCGGAGAGGTCACGGTGGTCGATGCGAAGGCGCGCACCGAGCTCGGCTACGCCAGCACCGTCACGCGCGAGGCGGGCCTGGCGGAGATGCGGGCGGCGCGGCAGTCAGCGTAGGCGGAGCACGGAGAGCTGGCGCGCGCGAACGACGGCGGAGGCGCGCGGATCGAACTCCGCCAGCGTGAGCTTGCGGCCGATCACGTCCTCGATCGCGAACATCGTCCACACGCGGAGGTGCGGCAGCGGATCGGCGAGCGCCTTGGTCAGCGCGGGGAGCGCGAACCTGGCCAGCGGGGAGCGCGCGTACGCGGCGGCGGCGAGGAGGCGATACGCCGGCTCCTTGTTCTCGAGCCAGACCTCGCCCACGGGACGATCGATCCCGCCATAGGCGCGCCAGGTGCGGGGATCGAGCGCGAGCTCGTACCCGCGCCGGAGCTCGTCGGTGGTCCACGAGATCGAGCGATCGAGGTGGCAGAGGTTGCACGCGTTGGGCGCGGCGACGGCGAGCATCGCGGGATCGTTGGGGGAGGAGATCCGGTGCGTGCGCACCACGCGATCGATGCCCATCACGATGCGGGGCATGTGGCAATCGAGGCATGTGGTGGCGGCGGTGTGGCCACTGTGCGTGGCGGCGGCCGCCGGCTGCGCGAACCGCGGGTGGCAGCTCGTGCACGCCGCGGTCGCGCGGGCCTCGTCGAAGCCGCCGCGGTGAGGATCGTGGCAGTCGATGCAGCGAGCGGTGGTGCATGGCGAGGCGGCCAGATCGAGCGCCTCACTCGAGTTGCGCAGCGCGGTGCCATCGGGGAGGCGCGGTGACGGCCCCGAGTGGCACTGAGCGCAGACCGTGTTGACGATCGCGGGATCCTTGCGCTCGGCGGCGAACGTGGTGGGCAGCGGTGCGCCGGCGCGGGCCGCTGCGCCCTCCGGCACGAAGTGGATCGGGGCACCGGCCTTGTGTGCGCGACCGCCGAGGTGACAGCTCTCGCAGCTGATGCCGGTGGTGACCTGCTGCGCGAGGGCGAGGCGATCGGAGCCACCGGGTGCGGTGAAGTGCTGCTCGAGGCCGTGGCCGATCGCCTTCTGGGTGGCGCGGGCGATCCGCTGCTCGAACGGGTACGTGCTGTGGCACCACGGGCAGCGCTCCGCCCATGGCTCGGTCACCGGGGCGTAGGCATCGAAGCTGGCCTCGGCCGCGAACCACGGATCGAAGTACGGCTGCGGGTACCAGCCACCTCGTCGGGGCCACCAGCCGAACGGGAGCCTGACCTCGAGGCCGGCGCCGCCGTCCTGCGTGCCGACGTACTCCTGCAAGCCGCGCCGTCCGATCGTGCGAGTCACGCGATACCGGACGGTGGTGCCAGCGCGAGCGAGCGTCATCGCATAGCCCTCGCGATCGCGCGTGAACCGCGCCTCGCCGCCCGCGTACGCGACCACGGCGTTGGCGAAGTCGCCGACCACCGCACCGGCAGTCTCGGCGCGCTGGTTCATCACCGGGTGGAGGCTGTGCGACCAGCGGGCGTGCTCGTCGGGATGGCACTCACCGCAGGCCGCGGGACCGATGTAGTCGCGGGCGGAGATCGTCGAGCTGGGGCCTGGTGGCGCGGTGCGAAGCGGTGGAGGTGTGGGCGCGGACGGTGGCGTCGCGAGTGGTGTGGGCGCTCGGTCCTCGCGCGACGAGCACGCGGCAACGAGCGTCACGACGGTCAGCACGCAGACCAGCGCGCAGGCCGGCGCTACGCCCAGGAGACGCCGCATAGCCGTTCGCTGAGCTCCCACAGCTTGCGCGCGCTGGCGTCATCGCGCGCGCGCGCCGACGGCTTCTTCTTCGCGCACTTCGCGAAGTACTCGCCGGTGATGCCCTCCACGTCGGGCGAGCTCGCCAGGTACACCGAGGTCCGCGCGCCTTGCACCGTCGTGAGGAGGAACGGGCGCGCGAGGCGGCTGCCATACTTGAACAGCCACGAGCCCGATTGGCCGAAGTTCGAGGCCACGGGGCCGGGATGGAGGGCGTTCGAGGTCACGCCCTTGCCGGCGAAGCGACGCGCGGCCTCGCGTGCGAACCAGATGTTGCACAGCTTCGAGGCGCCATAGACGAACGTCTCGCCCTTCCAGTGGTTCATCGTCGCGAGATCGTCCCACTCGAAGCGCGCGAAGTTGTGGCCCGCGGACGACACCGTGACGACCCGCGCCGGTGCACTCGCCACGAGCAGATCGCGCAGCTCGTAGGTCAGGAGGAAGCCGGCGAGGTGATTGAGCGCGAACGTGCGCTCGAAGCCATCGACGGTGAGCTCGCGAGAAGCGTGGATCAGGCCCGCGTTGTTGATCAGCACATCGACGCGCGCGAGCTTGCCGCGCAGCTCGGCGCCGGCCTTGCGGACCTCGGCGAGCGAGTACAGATCGGCGAGCACGAGCTCGAGCTGAGCGTCGGGCGTGGAGGTCCGGATGCTCGCGATCGCCGCCTCACCGCGCTCGCGGCTGCGCACCACCATCACGATCCGCGCGCCCTGGGCTGCGAGAGCGCGTGCCGTCTCGAGGCCGATCCCCGAGCTGGCACCCGTGATCACGACGGTCTTCCCGCGCATCGCCCGACCTTGCCACGAAAGTCGTTGAACGGCGGCGGGCGGCGGTTACCATCGTGGGATGGGGAAGCTCTACGCCGTTGCCATGCTCGCGCTCGTTGCCTGCCAGCCGATGTATGGAGCTCCAGCGCCGAGGGTGAAGAACCCGGCGCCGATCCGCCACACCGAGCTGGTCGATCCGCCGGCGCCTCCGAAGGAGTACGTCGAGGAGTGCAACCTGCGCACCGTGCCCGTGACCGGGCGGGTGAAGCGCGACATCGCGCGCTCCGACGAGCACGTGAAGAAGGCCGATGCGACGCTCGTGACGGCTGACAAGACAGCGGTCGCGGCGGCGCGCGGCGACCTGCTGATCGGCGGCATCGAGGAGTACGGCAACGCGCTCGAGCGCGATCCGTACAACGCCGAAGCCACGGTGAAGCTCGCCCGCGCGTACGACAAGGTCCAGCGCAAGGGCTGTGCGTTGCGCCTGCTCGGCCGGCTCGCGAAGCTCGCGGACCACCCCACGTACCAGCGGCAGGCGGCGGAACAGATCGAAGAGGTCGAGAACCACAAGGCGTGGTTCGAGGACTACCGCAAGGACGCGCTGCGCACGCTCGGGAGGTAGCGCACTCGTCGCACCGGCGTCGTCGCTAGTGCGCAGAGCCCACGGCAGCGGGGGAGACCCGGATCGCCCGCACATCCGCCGCGACATCGTCGAGCCATCGTTGCTGTTCGGGCGTCGAGGTGGCGATCGCGTGCTCTTCGCCCTCGACCGTAGGCGCATAGCTGATCGCGATGACGATCACCTCCAGATCGTGCTCCGGGACGTCCACGCCGATGAACCGCTGGTAGGTGTCGCGCCGCGGTGCGTGGTGGACATAGTCGACGACGCGTGCGAAGTGCTCTCCGAACTTCTCGCCGCGATCGCTGAGGATCGTCGACTTCCGAAGTGCCACGACCTTCTCGTCGAACCAGCGCTGGATGTTGGCGGGGCGCTTCGCTCCGAGCCGGGTGATCCAGAACATGAAGGCGCGGCCGTGCGGAGGATCATCGAGCGCGATCCGGCCCGGAAACTGGGCCTCCGGCAGATCGTAGGGCTCGAGGGACAGCCCCGCCGAGCTCCGGGTCAGCGCGACCTCGATCGCGCGGGTCGTGTCTCGGACCACGACGAGGCCACCCTCCTTGTCGACCTGGACTCGACCGCCCTCGGCCTCGTGCTTCGAACAACCGACCAGCAAGCCGCACAGCACGAGCACGCGGAGCATGTCAGTACCCGCAGGAGGGCGTCGTCGAGATCGGCTTGGCCGGGTCCTGGAGGTTCGCCGTCCCGAACATCGCCACGGTCTGGCGGCGGCTGTCCTCGGAGCCGCCGGCGCGATCGATCGCCTCGACGGCGCGCACGCCAGAGCGCGTGTTCATGATCATCGGCACGTAGCTGACGCCGTTGACCACGACGCCCGCGGCGGTGCGGGTGAGGCCCACGTAGAGCAGGATCGTGGAGCGCCGGGCGAGCTGCGCTTGGCCCGAGACGAAGTTGCCGAGCGAGTAGATCACGAACGTCTCGCGACCATCCGCCGTCTTGTACTTCTCCCAGGGCTCGAGCACGTGCGGGTGGCTGCCGAGGACGAGCGTGGCGCCGGCGTCGAGGAAGCGATGGCCGAGGTCGCGCTGCGCGCGCGTGGGGTTCGCGGTGTACTCCTCGCCCCAGTGCGGCGTGACGATCACGGCGTCGATGCCGGGCGTGCTGCGCAGCTTCTTGATCTCGGCGATCACCTGCTCCTCGTCCTCCCAGCAGCCGAGCACCTGGCTCGCCGCATCCGGGATGCCGTTGGTCGAGAACGAGCAGGCGAGCCAGGCGAGCTTGAAACCGCGCGCGGTCGTGGTGGTGGACCACGGCGCGGTGGCCTCGTTGCGGTGGCGCGTGCCGGTGTACGGCAGGCCCGCCTCGCGGAGCCGCTCGATCGTGCGATCCGCGCCGAGCGCGCGGCGATCCATCGCGTGGTTGTTGGCGGTCGAGACCACATCGAACCCGGTCGCGACGAGATCGTCCTCGAGGGAGCCGTGGTAGTTGAACTGCGGGTAGCTGCCGTAGACGTTGCCGTCGAACCGGAAGCCGGGATCCGGGACGTCGCGACCGGAGCTATTGACGCCGTGGGCGGTGGGCCCTTCGAGGTTCGCGTACTGGGTGTCCGCGGCGGCGAGCAGATCCTTCACCGGTGACCACAGCGAGCTGAACCGGCCGCTGCTCGCCTTGGCGATCGCCTGCTGCTGCAGCGGCGAGTGCAGGAGGACGTCGCCCACCGCGCCGATCGTGATCCGCGCGCCGGGCGTGCAGGCCGCGCTGAAGCTGACCGGTCCGCCGAGGCCCGTGGAGCCATCGGCCTTGCCGTCGAACGGTGCGTAGTCCTCGCCGTCCTCGCCGTCGTCCGAAGGGTCGCCGTCGTCGCGCTCGGTGGAGGCGCACGCGACGAGCGGGATCAGCGCGAGAGAGAGGAGCCAGGAGGTGCCGCGGTGACGCATCCGGCCCGAGGTTGCA
Source organism: Myxococcales bacterium (assembly GCA_016720595.1). Classification (GTDB taxonomy): domain Bacteria; phylum Myxococcota_A; class Polyangia; order Haliangiales; family Haliangiaceae; genus JABFXX01. The sequence continues at coordinate 103,180 of JADKKI010000016.1, read as the reverse complement.
GTGGCCGTGCCGGGTTCAAGTGGTTGATCACCGGGAGCTTTGGGGTCCGCCGCAACCCGGGTTGCCGGCGGATGGGAACAACCGACCCCGCTTGGAACCTCGGGCACTTACGCACCGCAAGTTGCTCAAGTTGAAACCGTCCCCTCTCCCGCGCCGCAAGTTGCTCGAGCTGGAACCCTAGAACAGCCGGCCCTGCGCGCCGCCCTGCCCGCCCGAGGGCGCCTTGCTGGGTGCGGCGAGGCCCATGTGCTGGTAGCCCGCGGCGGTGGCCACGCGGCCGCGCGGCGTGCGCGCGATGAAGCCGACCTGGAGGAGGAACGGCTCGACGACTTCTTCGAGAGTGCCGCGCTCCTCGGAGAGCGAGGCCGCGACGGCCTCGATGCCGACCGGGCCGCCGTCGAACCGCTCGCAGATCACGCTGAGGTACGCGCGATCGAGCATGTCGAGGCCGGCGTGATCGACGGCGAGACGATCGAGGGACGAGGCGGCGATCTCGCCATCGATCGCGCCGTCGCGCTCGACCGCGGCGAAGTCACGCACGCGTCGGAGCAGCCGGTTCGCGATTCGCGGCGTGCCGCGCGCGCGCCGCGCGATCTCGGTGGCGCCATCGCGATCGATCGTGATGCCGATCAGCTGCGCCGAGCGCTTCACGATCGCCTCCATGTCGGCCTGCTCGTAGTACCGGAGCTGCCAGTGGAAGCCGAACCGATCGAGGAGCGGCGCGGAGAGGAGGCCCATGCGCGTGGTGGCGCCGAGCAGCGTGAACCGGGGGAGCTGCATGGTGACGGCCTTCGCGTGCGGGCCATCGCCGATGAACAGATCGAACCGGAAGTCCTCCATCGCGGGATAGAGGTTCTCCTCGACGACCGGCGCGAGCCGGTGGATCTCGTCGATGAACAGCGCGTCGCCCTCGCCGAGCGAGGTGAGCAGAGAGGCGAGCATGCCCTTGTGATCGATCGCCGGCCCGCTCGAGACATGCAGGTTGACGCCGAGCTCGTTCGCGATCACGTGCGCCAGGGTGGTCTTGCCTAGGCCGGGCGGACCCGCGAACAGGAAGTGATCGAGCGGCCAGCCGTTCTGCTTGGCGGCGCGGACGGAGACCTTGAGGTTGTCGATCAGGTCCCGCTGACCGATGTACTGATCGAACGTCTGCGGCCGGAGCGCGGCCTGCCAGGCCTTCTCGGTGCCCTGCGCGGCGGGCGCGACCTCGCGGATGTCCTCGGGTGCATCGTGCTCGTGCTTCTTGCGGGCCACGGCTACCTCGGCATGCTCCGCAGCGCCTGGCGCAGCAGGGTCTCGAGCGTGGCGTCCTCGGCGATCGGCAGCTCGGCGACCACCGCCTCGGCCTCGATCGAGCGCCAGCCCATGTTGATCAGCGCCGTCATCACCTCGCCGAGCAGCGGGTGCCGCTGATGCCGCTGGCTCCCGCCCGGCCGCGGGTTGCCCGACGGCGCGGCGCCCGGGCGCGTGCCATCGGCGTTCCACGACAGCACGAGCAGCTCGCACTTCTCGCGCAGCTCCACCACGAGCAGCTCGGCGGTCTTCTTGCCGATGCCCTTGATCTTGGTCAGGCCCGGCACGTCCTCGCGGGCGATCAGCGCGGCGATGTCCCGCGGGCCCGCGCCCGAGAGGATCGCGATCGCCGTGGACGGCCCGACGTTCTTCACCGTGATCAGCAGGTCGAACAGATCGCGCTCGTGCACGTCGAAGAACCCGAACAGCGCGATCGCCGTCTCGCGCATCTGCGTGAACACGCGCAGCGCGACCTTCTCGCCGTGCGAGGGCAGCGCCGCCACCGTGTACGCCGAGCACGTGACCTCGTACCCGACGCCGTTGCAATCGACGATCACGCGATCGCCTTCGCGCATCAGCGTTCCCTCGAGCCGCGCGATCATGTGGCTCTCGCTCTTAGCACGGCCGGCACGATCCGCGCCGAAGTCGGCCGCACCAGCTGCCCGTGGGTGATCGCCACCGCGAGCGCATCCGTGGCGTCCGCCCGCGGCAAGGTCTTGAGGCCGATCAGCGCCTGCACCATGCGTGCGACCTGCGCCTTCTCCGCCTTGCCCGATCCGGACACCGCCTTCTTCACCGTGGCCGGCGGATACGACGCGACCGCGAGCCCGGCGAGCCCGATCACCGCGAGCGCCATCCCGCGTGCCTGCGCCAGCGCGAGCGCCGACCGCGGGTTGTGCTGGACGAACACGTCCTCCACCGCGACCACGGCCGGCCCGAGCTCGGCGATCACCTCGCGGAGCCCGCACGCGATCTCGCCGAGCCGCTGCTCCATCGTCCGGTGCTCGGGCGCCGTCAGGATCCCGCACTCGACGTACCGCAGCTCGCCGGCGACCTCGTCGATCACGCCGTAGCCGCACACGCGACTGCCGGGATCGAGGCCGAGGATCCGCATCTGCCCGACGCTACTCCACCCCTCCGACAGGGGCGAAAAAGGGGACGGTTTCAACTTGAGCAACTTGCGATCCGCAGGCCCGCGAAATCGCAGGCGCCCCTCTGGCGCCCTTCACGGCCGCCGCTCACCGCCGGTCGCCGCCGCTCAGCGATTTCAGGCGATTCGAGATCGCAGATTGCTCAAGTTGAAACCGTCCCCACCCCGGTCGCTCCCCGCCGGCCCCCGCTCAGCAATTTCAGGCGATTCGAGGTCGCAAGTTGCTCAAGTTGAAACCGTCCCCCTCGTTCCGAAGATCGCCGTGCCCACCCGGACGTGGGTGGCCCCGCAGGTGATCGCGACCTCGAAGTCGCCCGACATGCCCATCGAGAGCACGGGGAGCGGCTGCCCGAGGTCGTCTGAGAGGCGCGCGCGCAGCGCGGCGAGCGCGAGGAAGGCGGGGCGGCTGGCGTCGGGATCGTCGGCGGGCGGTGGCATGGTCATCAGGCCGTCGAGCCGGATGCCCGGGACGGCGGCGATCGCGCGCGCGAGGGCGGGCGCGGTGTCAGGCGTGACGCCGCCCTTGGTGGCCTCGCCCGCGACGTTGACCGAGATCAGCACGGGCTGGAGGGTGCCCGCCGCGCGCTTCGCCAATTCCTGCGCGAGCTCGAGGGTGTCGACGGCGTGGATCAGCGCGACCTGCCCGGCCACGAACCGGGCCTTGTTGCGCTGCAGGCGCCCGATGTAGTGCCAGCGTACGTCGCCGCACGCGGGCCGCTTCTCGACCAGCTCCTGCACGTAGTTCTCGCCGAAGTCCGTCGCGCCCGCGGCCGCGGCCTCGCGCACGGCCGAGGCCGGATGGGTCTTGGACACCGCGACGATCGTGACCTCGCTCGCCGCGCGACCGGCGCGCTCGCACGCCGCCTCGACGCGCGCCTTGACCTCCGCCCAGCGCGCCGCGATGGTCACGCGGGCGTGCCCGCGGCGAGCCGTGGCACCGGACCACCCGCCTCGCGCAGCGCCGCCAGGACCTCGGCGAGCGGCAGGCCGATCACGTTGGTGACCGAGCCGCGCACCGCGCTCACCAGCGCCGCGCCGATGCCCTGGATCGCGTACGCCCCCGCCTTGCCCCGCCACTCACCGCTCGCGACGTAGTCCGCCAGCGTCCCCGCATCGAGCTCGAGGAACTGGACCTCGGTCCCCACCAGGCCCTCGTGGATCACCGGCTGCCCGTCGCGCTCACCCACCAGGATGAACGCGGTGATCACCTGATGCGCTCGCCCCGCGAGCCAGCGCAGCATCTTCGCCGCCTCCTCGGGGGTCTCCGCCTTGCCGAGGATCTGCCCATCGAGCGTGACGGTGGTGTCCGCGGCGAGCACCCACTCGTCCGCGCGGCGCTGCGTGGCGGCGGCCTTCGCACGCGCCACGCGCATCACGTACGCGCTCGGCTCCTCGCCGTCGTGCACGCTCTCGTCGACATCGGCGGGCCTGACCTCGAGGAGCAACCCCACGCGCTGGAGCAGCTCGCGCCGGCGCGGCGACGCCGACGCCAGCAAGAGCGTCGAGGACATGATCAGCGCGGCGGCTTGATCGACTTGATCGCCGAGGTGCTGAAGTTCAGCTCGACCGAGATGCCATCGACGAACCGGTTCTTGCCGGCCTTCTGCGCCTCGCTGCACTGCATGAGGACCTTGCCGGCGCCGTCGAGCACGTCCTTGACCTCGGTGCCGTCGCCGTCGATGCAGATGTCGACGACCTTGATCTCGTCGTTCGGATCGAGATCGCAGAACGCCTCGAGCCCATCGCCATCGACGTCGATGTCGGGCGTGCGGCAGCCCGTATACTTCTTGGTGATCTCGGGCTTGGCCTTGGGCAGCGCGAGCAGCGGCCCGAGGAGGTTCGCGAACGTCGCGTCGAGGAGCGAGTTCTCGGGCAACAGGCCGATCTGCTCGACCGTGAGCCCACGGATCGTGTCGGCCGTCTTGGCATCGATCACGCCGCCGAGGTGACCGTTCTTGAGGACGATGGCGGTGCCCTCCTGGACGACGTCGGCCTTGATCGTCGCGCCCGAGATCTTGAGATCGAGCGTGATGCCATCGGTCACCGGGATCGCGACGCCGAACACCGACGGGCCGGCGTTGAGCGTGAGCGCGCCGCCTTCGCTGGTGATCACGCCGTCCTTGAACTCGATGATCGGCTGGGTGGTGCTGCCCGGCACGAACGAGAGCTTGTCGAGATAGATGTCGGCCTTGCCGGGCTCGTACGGGCTGCACGCGGTGGCGTTGCCCATGGCGTCCTCGGTGCGATCGGCGACGCCGTCGCAGTCGTTGTCGAGCCCATCGCCGCAGATCTCGGGCGCGCCCGGGTGGATCGCCTCGCCCATGCCCACGCGATCGTCGCAGTCGCCGGTCGCGGGAGAGAAGCCATCGCCATCGGCATCGGTGGCGTTGCCGCTCGCCTGGTTCTGGGCGTTCTCGTCGGCCTTGCCGTCGCAATCGTCGTCGACGAGGTTGCTCTCGTTCTCGGTGGCGCCCGGGTGGATCGCGCCGTCGTGATCGTTGCAGTCGCCGTTGTCGACGTACGCCTTCTTGCCGTCCATGTCGGTGTCGGTGACGTACGCGCCGAGATAGATCGCGAACTTCACGCAGGTGTCGGCGGCGGCGGCGGGCAGATCGAAGAACTCGATCGGGATCACGATCGAGTAGGTCTTGAACGAGTCCTCGATCGCGCTCTTCGCGAGGCTCGCGACCGCGGCGAGCTTGTTGTCGGGATCGCCGTCCTTGTCGAGATCGAAGCCATCGGTCGCGGAGCCGATCTCGAGGTGCGAGATGACCTGGGCCTGCATGCCCTGGTACGGCGTGATCTCCGTGCCCATGCACTCCGGCTTGGGCGGGAACAGCTCGGTGCCACCGGCACCGTCATCACCGCACGCGCCGAGGAGCGTTGCACCTGCGAGCAAACAGAGACCCGTGATCTTCCTCATCGCGGGGACTTGAACACGACGGATCCGGCGCGGTCAATCGGAACTCACAGCCGCGCGTGCCCCCGCAACACATGGCAGGATGCCGCCATGCGTCGAGGTCCCGGCCTGCTCGTGCTGGCGATCACGTTCGCCTCGGCGTCCGTGGGGGCCCACGTCGCCCCGTCCGTCGACGACAACAACCGCTACCTCAAGGTCACCCCCGCCGCGGACCAGGTCCGGGTCGCCTACACCGTGTTCTTCGGCGAGGTCCCGGGTGCCCAGACCCGGCCCTCGATCGATGCCAACCACGACGGCCAGATCTCCGACGCCGAGGGCCAGGCGTTCGGCACCAAGCTCGCCGGCGAGGTCGCGGCCTCCCTCGAGCTGACCATCGATGGGACCACGCAGCCCGTGACCTGGTCGACCGTGGCGGTCGGCATGGGCTCCCCGCAGGTCACCGCCGGCACGTTCTCGATCGACATGATCGCCTGGGCCTGCCTGCCCTCTGTTCGCGGCGCTCATACCCTGGGGCTCCGCGACCGGTTCCGCGTCCCGCACCCCGGCGAGACCGAGGTCAAGGTCGAGGACGGCCCCGGCATCACGATCACACACACGAAGATCGGCACGATCAGCGACCCCGCGCACGACTACCGGTTCGCCGGCCCGGGCGGCCCGCTGATGGATGATGGGCTCGACCTCGCGTTCACCGCGGCCGACACCGCCCCGCTCACCGGCGGTACGTGCACCGGCGCCGCCGCCGGCAAGAAGCCGGTGCCGCGCGGCCTCGTGATCGGCATCGCGATCGCGCTCGCGGCGCTGCTCGCAGGGATCGTCGTCGTGGTCCAGCGCCGACGCGCGAAGCGCCCGGCCTGAGCGCCAGCTCGCCGACCTGCTCGGGGCGATCTCATCATCACCCCGCCGAGCTGTCCCCGCCCCGTGCGGTGACGCTCGCGTGCTCGACGTGCACGCGCCCACACCGTGTGCGGGGGCGCCCGTGTGCTCGGATTCCACGCGCCCATTGCCGCCGCACCGTGCCGCCGCGCACCGCTCCCGCCTCCTGCCACGCTGCCCATGGAGCTGGCCGCGTGGCACGCCCGATGCTCCTCGTCTCCTCATGCAGACTCGCATCACGACGCTCCTCGCCACCCTGCTCCTCGCCGCCGCTGCGGTGCCGGCGGTCGCCGGCGCGGACTTCATCTCGGTGACGCCGACGGGCAAGCTCGCCGCCTCGCACGCGGTGCGCCCGATCCTGCCCACCGACGACGTGGTGTTCGAGAACAACTCGGCCACGCTGATCGACAGCGCGCAGACCCAGGTCGCGCGCGTCGCGTACTGGGCGAAGATGAACCCGGGCATGATCGTGCTCGAGGGCCACTCCGACAGCGTCGGCGGCACGACCTACAACGAGGCGCTGTCGCTGCGGCGGGCCGAGGCGGTGCGCGAGGCGTTGCTCCAGCGCGGGCTGCCGAGCAAGCGCATCCTGATCGTGGTGTTCGGCGAGACCAGCGCCCAGGCGATCCCGAACCCGATCGATCGCCGGGTGGTGATCTACGCGAGCACCGAGCCCGCCGAACGCATCCTCCGGGCCGCCGTCGCGCGCCAGGGCCATCCCGTCGAGGTTGTAGCGACCCGCTAGGGGTTCCCGTGTGGGGTGGGTTTGGGCTATCGTTGCAACAACGTGAAGAAGTTCCCGGACTTCGTCCCGCCGACGAAGGTCAGCTATCTGGACCGCGGTCCAACGCTGCACCTGCGTCGGTGCATGCTGCAGGGGGTCGACGACCCGACCGCCGAGTGGACGTTCGACAAGGAGGAGATCCGGATCGGCTCGATGGACGATAACGACATCGTCCTCGCCGATGACACGGTCTCCCGCTACCACTGCAAGATCGTCCAGGACGACACCGGGTACATCCTGGTGGACAACCGGTCCACCAACGGGACGTTCATCAACAAGGTCCGCGTCCGCGAGGCGTTCCTCAAGCCCGGCGCGGTGCTGTCCGCGGGCCAGAGCCAGCTCCGGTTCAACGCCAAGGAAGAGGAAGTCCAGATCGTCCCGTCTCGCAGCGATCGCTGCGCGGGGTTGATCGGCGGCAATGCGCGGATGCGCGAGATCTACTCGATCATCGAGAAGATCGCGCCCACCGCCACCACCGTGGTGATCGATGGCGAGACCGGCACCGGCAAGGAGGTCGTCGCGCAGGCGATCCACTCGCTGTCGCCGCGCTCGCGCAACGATCTGGTGGTGTTCGATTGCGGCGCGGTGCCGCCGAACCTGATCGAGAGCGAGCTGTTCGGCCACGAGAAGGGCAGCTTCACCGGCGCCGTGATGACCCGGCAGGGCCTGTTCGAGCAGGCCGACGGCGGCACGCTGTTCCTCGACGAGCTCGGCGAGCTCCCGATCGATCTCCAGCCCAAGCTCCTGCGCGCGCTCGAGCAGCGCGAGGTCCGGCGCGTCGGCGGCGCCAAGGCGGCCAAGGTCGATGTCCGGATCATCGCGGCCACCAACCGGAACCTCGAGGACGAGGTCAAGGCCGGCCGGTTCCGCCAGGATCTGTTCTATCGCCTGAGCGTGGTGCGCCTGCATCTGCCGTCCCTGCGCGAGCGCGCGGATGACATCCCGCTCCTCATCAACCACTTCTTCGAGCACGGCTCGTACAACAAGCTCCCCACCGGGCAGCCCAAGGTCCGCGCCACCTCGCGCGAGGCGATGACCGCGCTGCAGGCGTACCCGTGGCCGGGCAACGTGCGCGAGCTGGTCAACGTGATCGAGCGCGCCGTCTCGTTCTGCGATGGCCAGCAGCTCGAGCTCTCCGATCTCCCCGACTACGTGCGCACCGCCCGCCCGCCGAGCCACAGCGGCGGCAGCGGCCGGATGCTGGCGCAGCGCCGCGCCTCCACGCAGCCGAGTGCCACCGGCGCGAACCCCGTGGCGATGGATCCCACCGCGCCGGCGCCCGCGCCGAACGAGGAGCTCCTGAACCAGACGTTCAAGGATGCCAAGGAGCGCTGGGTCGCCTCGTTCGAGCGCGACTACATCGCCGAGCTGCTCCGCCGGAACAGCGGCAACATCTCGCACGCGGCCCGCGAGTCCGACATCGATCGCAAGTACTTCCGCAAGCTGATGAAGAAGTACGACATCGAGGCCGCGGGTGCCGATGACGACGCCGAGCTCGAGTGATTTGGGATCCGGACGCGAAGCGGTCAGCTCTCCCGCCCGGCGCCGGGCGCCCCCGGCTCGCCCGATTCGCCCGACGACGACACCGAGCCCAGTGAGCTGGACGAGCTCGGCGATGTCCCCGAGCTCGGTGAACCGGCCGTCGATGCGTTCAGCCTGCCGCCCGGCGCCGATCCGGCGCTCGACTGGGGCCTGACCTCGCACCTCAACGCCGATGGCACGCCGCGGATCATCGAGCGCGCCCTGGTGGTGCCTCCCGAGCTCGCCGGGCTGCGGCTCGATCACTTCCTGAAGACGCAGATCGTCCGGCTCTCGCGCACCAAGCTCCAGCAGGTGATCGCCACGCAGCTGACCCGCGGTGATGGTCACGCGCTCAAGCCCGCGACGACCGTCGCCGCTGGCGAGCGGTACTTGATCAAGCGGCCCGCGCGCGCCGAGCCGCCCTGCCCGCGCACGTTCGGCGTGCTGTACGAGGATCGCCGCCTGCTGGTGATCGACAAGCCCGCGTTCCTGCCGGTCCACGCGAGCGCGAAGTTCTACTTCAACACGCTCACGCGGGTGCTCGGCGAGCGCTACCCCGGCGAGCCCGAGCTCCAGATCTGCCATCGCCTCGATCGCGAGACCTCGGGCTGCCTCGTGGTCGCGCGCGATCGCTCCGCGGCGGTGACGCTCAAGCAGGCGTTCGCGAACAAGACGGCCGTCACCAAGCAGTACGTCGCGCTCGTGCACGGCCAGCCACCGTGGGACACCGAGGCCGTCATCGATCTGCCGCTGCGCGTGGCCGGGCCGGGCGATGCCACCAAGCTGCCGCACATCCGCATGCTGACGGGGCATGGCGGCCAGCAGGCCATCACGCGGGTGCGCGTGGAGCAGCGCGGGCCGGCGACGGCGCTCGTGCGCTGCACGCTGGTCACCGGGCGCCAGCACCAGATCCGCGCGCACCTCGCGGCGCTCGGGTTCCCGATCGTCGGCGACAAGCTGTACGCCCACGGCGACGACGCGTTCATGCGCTACTGCGACGAGGGCCTGGTCCCCGACCTCGCGGCGCTGTTCGTGCTGCCTCGCCACGCGCTGCACGCGGCGCGGCTCGTGTTCCCGCACCCCGAGGGCGGCATGCGCACCGTGGAGGCACCGCTGCCGAACGACATCGCGGCGCTCCTGGCGTGAGGGCTACTCGCGGAGCGACCTTGTTCCGTGGCGATCGGCGCCGAAGCCCTGTCGCAGTGACCGCTACTTGCGGCTCGCGACCAGCCACGGCGTACCGTCGATGATCGCCACGAGGTAGAGCGGGCTGCCGGGCAGCTCCGGGAGCTGGAACGTGTCGCCGGTGCGTGCCGCGGTGATCGGGATCGAGGTCGGCTCGTCGTCGCGGTAGTACACGAGGCGGACCTCGCGCGTGTCGACGCCACGCGGCCGCAGCTCGAGCGTGGTGCCGCGCAGCGCGCCGAGCACGGTGCGGAACTGGCCCTCGGGCGTGAGCTCGCCGGTGATCGCGATCGGATGCGGCTCGAGATGCGCGGGTGCGGGATAGGCGGGCGCCACGAACAGCGTGAGATACGCGCGCACGCCGCGGATCGTCGCGTCGGGATAGCGCGCCGGGGCCTGCGCCACGATCTGCGCGAGCTTGTGCTGCAGCCGATCCGGATCGCGCTCGGCGTACAGCCCGCGGAACGCGTGATCGAGCCAGCGCTGCGCGAACACGTGGACCGTGCTCCCGATCGGCTCGATGTGATCTCCCGGCATCACGTAGTCGTGGTGCTCGCCATACGGCGCCTCGGCACGGATCGTCGCGAACATCGGAAAGCTCGAGAACGGGAACGTGTTGAGGCGCTGATCCACCGTCGGGATGAACGAGGTGATCACCTCGTAGCCCACGAACGCGGCGATGAAGATCCGCGGCGCCCGCGGGGCCGTCCACCCGGAGGGCACCTCGGCCGGTGAGCCGCGCGTGCGACGCAGCAGCCGCTCCCAGTCGACGAACACCGCCACCAGCGGCAGCCAGTGCAGGTTCCACAGGCTGACCACCAGCCCGAGCGCGATCGTCTCGATCACGAACGCCGCGCCGGAGGCCGCGCGGACCCACGGCCTGCGCACGAACACGCAGGCGAGGATCGGCACGAACTGCGTCATCATGTTGAGCAGCGCCGCGCTCCGGTACTTCCAGACGTCGTCGATGATCCAGTTGACCAGCGCGGGACGATCGAGCCCGGCGAGGTCGTAGCGCACCAGCAGGTGGTGCCGCAGGTTGTCCGACAGCGCCCAGCGCAGGGTCCCGTGGCCGTGGAGGATCTTGTGGAACACGGCGCCCGCGAACATCAGCGCCACCGCGAGCTGCACGAGGCGCAACGACCACTGATAGGCGCGCGGAAGATCGATCGCGGGCAGGCCGCGCCGCGCCCGGATCCACGCATCGAGCGAGAGCACGTCACCCCCGCGCGCACCGAGGAACGCGCACTGCGCGAGGAACACCACGTTGTACTGGTGCGACCAGGTCACGCTGCCCGAGAACGAGATCGCGGCGAGGGCGACCGAGGCCCCGAAGCTGACAGCCGTGGCCGCGCGGGTGCCGAGCCCGAGCAGCATGCACAGCGTGCCGCCCCACGCGAGCACCCACAGCGCGCTGATCAGCACGTCGGGTGGAGCCGTGCCGCCCAGGATCATCCAGATCCCGACGGGCCGGTACAGCCCGGCCGGGGCGACCAGCGGATCCTGAGACGAGATCCGTAGCAGCGTGAGCAGCACGCTGCACGCGATCGCGATCCGCACGATCGCGGCCGCATACCGACCGCCGTCGGCGAACCAGTAGCGCTGCCAGCGGCTCACGCACGCGACGGTACGCCCCGAGCCGCCGCCCGAGGAAGGGCCTCCGCACCGCCGGGTGCGGTGGATTGCCTCACGAATCGCGCCCCGCGGTCCTGCAAGGCGACGGGTGTGCTAGACGGTACCCGTGGCCAAGGATCGCGCGCGGCCGTTCTCGCGCAAGCACCGGAAGTACTGGATCACGGTGACCGGCGGCATGCTGCTGATCGGCCTGTTCAACGTGGCGATCGGCATGTGCGGCTACGAGCCGCCCCGCACCCCGGAGCGGATCATCCCCGTGCTACCTCCTGCCTGGACGCCTGCGCCGTCGACCGACGGCACGATCGGTCTCGGCGAGATCCCCACGGCGGTGATCCGCGCGTTCGCCAACGCCTACCCGCGGCATGTCCCCTCCGCCCGCCGGCTGCTCGCCGGTGCCGCCACGGTCTACGAGCTGACGTACACCGACGCCGGCAAGACCACGCACGTGATCTACAAGCCCGATGGCGGCGTCATCGGCGTCCGCTGACGCCGCGGGACCGCTAGACCCCCTAGTTCCAACACCGTCACAGTCACTTCCAGGGGCCGGCGCGCACCCTGCGATCCCGCCCCCTCCTCGGGGCTCGACCAGGCATCAGGAGGCCGGGAATGGGGTGAAGCGGAACCTGAACGAGACCGCCGTCCTTTCCGGCTTCCTTCCCGCTCCCCCCCGCCGCCCGCCGGGCGCCCCGCCCCCCCCCCCCGCCCCCCCCCGGGTCGAGGCCGATGCCCTGCAGGAACGTCTTCACCATCGGCAGATCGCCGACCGAGAACGACTGCTCCGCCTTGGCACCGAACAGCGACCCCAGCGCGCCGAGCAGGCCCGACGGCAGGTTCGGGAGCTCGACCAGCTGCACGCGCGCGCCGGGCGAGAGCTTCATCCGGCGCTTCGCCTCGTCGAGGACGTCGCCAAACCCGCCGAACCTGTCGACCAGCTTGATCGGCTGCGCCTGCGTGCCGCTCCACACGTGACCGCGGCCCACGGCATCGACCTCGTCCTTCTTCATCGAGCGGCCCTCGGCGACCGCGCCGACGAACCGGCCGTACATGTAGCGGAGCTTGTCGAGCAGCACGGTGCGCTCCTCGTCGGTGTACGGGCGGAACATGCTCTCGACATCCGCGCGCTTGCCGCGCTTGAACGTGTCGGTGGTGATGCCGAGCTTCTGCGCGAGCCCGCCGAGATCGAACTTGCCGTAGAAGATGCCGATCGAGCCGGTGATCGTCATCGGCTCGGCGAAGATCAGATCACAGCCGGCGGCCACGAAGTACCCACCCGAGGCGGCGAGATCCGACATCGAGCACAGGATCGGCTTCACGCCGCGGGTGGCGAACACCTCGCGCGAGATCAGCTCGGAGGCGAGCGCACTGCCGCCGGGGGAATCGATCCGCAGGATGATCGCGCCGATCCGCGGATCCGCACGCGCCGCGGCGATCGCGGCGACCAGCGTCTCGCTCCCCGCCAGGGACTGACCGAGGATCGGGACGGACTTCGACGCGCCGTCGGTGATGTCGCCATCGACGTAGATCACGGCGATCGCGGGGTGCTTCCACTGCTCGGGACGCTCGGCCGGCGGGACATCGACGGGGAGGATCTGCCCCATCTCGGCGGCGACCAGCTGCGCGACCTTGTCGGGCGCGGCGACCTCGTCGACCAGCTTCTTGTCCTTGGCGAGGTCACCGGAGGTGTACGGCCCGGCATCCACGAGCGCCTGGATCTCGGCCTTCGTCAGCTTGCGCCCCGCCGCGACCTGGGTCAGCCAGCTGTCCCACAGGCTATCGAACAGCTCGTTGCGCATCTTCGCCGCCACCGGTGTGGGGCCGGTGTTCGTGAACTGCTCCGGCGCGCTCTTGTACTCGGCGATCTTCTCGAACTGCGGCACCACGCCGAGCTGATCGAACGTGCCCTTGAAGTACATCGTGGTCCCGGCGATCCCGACGAGCCGCACCCCGCCTGCCGGATCGACGTAGATCTTGTCCGCGGCGGTGGCCACGAAGTAGTCGCGCCCGGTGCCCGAGACCATGTACGCGAACACCTTGCGGCCCGACTTCTTCACGGCGAGGAGCTCGTCGCGCAGCTCCTCGAGCGTGGCCCAGCCGCCATCCACGCCATCGAACGTCACGACGACGGCCTTGGCCGTGGGATCGCGGACGATCGCGCGCAACCGCGTCACGAGCGAAGTGAGCTGGCGGAGGCCGATCGATCCCGAGAGCTCGAGCCGCTCGATGTGATCGGGGTGCGCGAGGATCGAGGCAGGCCCGACCAGCGACGAGCGCACCACGACCTGCCCCCCGAGCGGGTGATTGCTGCCGGTGTCATCGCGGAGGCCCGATCCGAGCGCGGTGATCCCGAGCGCGCCGAACGACAGCTCGAGCCCGGCCATCACGCGGAGCTCGCGGCCATCGTCCTCGATCTGCCCGGCCGCCGTGTTGACGAGCGCGTGGACCGCGCGCGACTCAGCGCCGAGGTGCAGGTACAGCCCGCGCGTGATCCGCGCCGAGATCCGCGCCCAGCCATCGAGATCGGCGCGGGTCTCGCCCACGCGGCCACCGAGGGCGACCTCGAGAGCCGCGGTCCCGAGCGGCCGGAGCACCGCCTCCGCCTCGTAGCGGCGCTGCACCGGAGCGCCGCCGATCGGCGAGGTCGCGAGGTCGCGCAGCGTCGCCCCGAACGCGAGGTGGTTCCCCCACCGCGTCGACAGGCCGAGGTCGAACGTGTCGATGCCGTCGAGCACGCCCTGGTCGTGGAAGTGATGCCACGCGAGCCCGAGCCCCGCGTTCTTGCCGAGCCCCGTCGCGAACGAGAACGTGAACCGGAACGGAGCGCCCGGATCCGGCGCGAGCTGCGAGCGCTCGGGCCGCAGCCACTCGAGGCCGAGGCCGACCGCGAACCGGGGCACGAGGCCGCCGCCGAGAACACTCGCCGCGAACGCCCCGAACCCGGGACCGGCGCTGGTCGCGACGTCGCCGTCCTCGAGCCCGAGCGCGAGGGCGAGCTCGGCCCCCCGCAGGAGCGCGAGGCCACCCGGGTTCGCCACCACCGCGCGCGCATCGTGCTCGCCGGCCAGCGGTGTGAGGGGGAGCGCCATGCCGTCGGTCGGCTCCTCGGCGTAGCGCCGGTCGACGCCCTGAGCGGCGGCGGTCCCGGCGGTGATCAGGAGCCCCGCGAGCAGGATCGTTCTCATCGCCGCGCGACGGTACCAGGGTTTCGGAACACCAGGGCCTGCGCCCGTTCCCCGAGGCATGGTGCACCCAGGGAGCCAGAATCGTGGATACTGGGCACGTGCCGACCCCGACCCTGCTGGAGAAACACCCGCTGTTGGTCCACCTGGCGCCCGAGCAACTGACCCGGATGGCGCGCGCGGGCGAGATCGAGAGCTACAACCCCGGCGAGGCGATCGTCGCGGAGGGCAGCCTCGGCGACGCGCTGTTCCTGATCCTCTCGGGTCAGGTCGCGGTGCACAAGGGGCCCCAGACGTTCGCGACCCTGACCGGCGGCGAGTTCTTCGGCGAGATGTCGCTGGTCGAGCCCGCGCCGCGCTCGGCGAGCGTCACCGCGATGTCGGCGACGTTCCTGTTTCGCCTGCCGCACGATCAGCTGCGCGATCTGATCTCCGACGATCCGAACGCCGCCTCGGTGCTGCTCGTCCAGGTGGTGAAGACGCTGTCGGAGCGGCTGCGGCGCGCCAACCAGATGCTGTCATCGGTGGATCTGCTCGCGGACTGGCTCGCCGGCTCGATGGTCTGAGACCGGCGCTACTTGGTCAGCCCGTCGCCGTCGGACTTGTTGAGCTTCTGGTTACACGCGGCGACCTTGCGCTGCGCCTTCGCCTTGTCATCGCCGGCCGTCTGCTTGTAGAGGCCGATGTAGATGTCCTTCGCGCGGTCGTAGGCGCCCTGGCGGTAGAGCGCGTCACCGTAGAGGAACTTTGCCTCGGTCTTCTGCGTGCCCGGCATCGCGGCCGCGCGCGCCGCGAGGCGGACGGCCTCGTCGGTGTCCTGGCCGGAGAACGCGGCCCACGCCTGCTTGTAGATCGCCTGCGCCTGATAGCCCTTGATCTTCTCGAGCTTCATGTACACGCCGCGGGCCTGCTGCCACTCCCCCGCCTTCTCGAGCGCCTCACCCTGCTTGATCAGGGCCTTCGGATCCTTCTCATCCGCGGCGGCGACGACGACCGGCTTCTTGCCCGGCGTCTTCGGCGGCGTCTTCTTGTTGGGGGTGCCCTCTTTGGGATTCTTGGGGTTGCCCTTCTCGGGCGGCGTGTTCGAGCCGGTCTCGGTGGCGCTGCCGGCGTCGCTGCCCAGTGCCGTCCCGGACCCGGGGTGATTGGGCGTCTTGACCTCGGCGCTGCCCGAGCCGGTGTCGTGGTCGCTGTTGGCGCGACGGCGTTCGAGCCAGTTCCATCGTCCGGCTGTTGCGGCTGCTGGTCGCTCCCACTGCCCAGATCGCCCGCCTTGGTCGACTGCCGCTGGCCGCGCTCGCCGAGCGCGACATAGACCAGGGCACCGACGCCGCCGAACAGGATCGCGCCGAGCAGCAGCCAGCCGAACATCCCGAGCGCGCTGCGCTTGGGCGCGAGCGACATCGAGCCACTGGGGTGCTGCGACGGTGAGGCCTCGTTCATCGAGGCCGCGCGCACCGGCACGGGCGTCAATGCACGTTGCTGTCCGCTGCCGTTGGTCACCGGCTCGTTGACGCTGGTGGGCTCGCTCGCTGCGCGCGCGATCCGCTGCCCTGCCCCGGTGGCCATCGCCGGCCCCGACCACATGCCGCCGAGCTCCGACATCCCGCTATGGGTGCTGAGCCGTGGCAGCGACACCCCCGGCGAGCTGGTGGCCAGGCGCGACGACACGATGCCCTCGTCGGTGTTCCGCATCGACAGGCCGGGATTGAGCGTGGCGACCACGTTCGGATCCGTGGTCATGCCGAGGATCTGCGCGACCGCGACGCCACGGCCGGCGAGGCACTTGTTGAGCTCGTACTCGAGCGTCTCCATCGTCTGCGGGCGCGAGTCCGGGTTGCGCGCCATCGCGGCCATGATCAGATCCGAGACCTGTGGGGCGAGCTCCTCGCGCACGGTGATCGGCGGCGGCGGATCCTGCGTCGCCTTCTTGGTCAGGATCTCCATGAAGTTGGCGCCGGAGTACGGCGGCTGCCCCGTGGTCATCTCGTACATGATCGCGCCGAGCGCGTAGACATCGCAGCGCGCGTCGGCCGCGGCCGCCCAGCCGCCTGCTCGGGCGCCATGTACTCGGGCGTGCCCATCGCCATGCCGGGGCTGGTCAGGCGGCGCTCGCGGGCGGCCTCGGCCTCGG
Organism: Myxococcales bacterium; assembly: GCA_016720595.1. Classification (GTDB taxonomy): domain Bacteria; phylum Myxococcota_A; class Polyangia; order Haliangiales; family Haliangiaceae; genus JABFXX01. The sequence goes on along the minus strand of JADKKI010000016.1, from coordinate 86,509 downwards.
TGGTCTTGGCGATGCCGAAATCGAGGACCTTGACCACGTCGGCCGTGCCGTCGCGGGTGATCAAGAACACGTTCTCCGGCTTCAGATCGCGGTGGACGATGCCCTGGGTGTGCGCAGCGGCGAGCGCGCGGCAGATCTGCGTGGAGATCCGCAGGGCGCGGGCGACATCGATCGCGCCCTCGCGCTCGATGATGCTGCCGAGCTCCACGCCCTCGAGGTACTCCATGACGAAGTACACGCTGCCGTCGGGCGTGGTCCCCGAGTCGGTGACGTCGACGATGTTCGGGTGACCGATCTTCGATGCGGCGCGCGCCTCGCGGCGGAACCGCTCCACGAGATCGGGCATGCGCGAGTAGCTCGGGTGCAGGACCTTGAGCGCCACGCGCTTGCCGATGTCGACGTGCTCGGCGAGATAGACCTTGCCCATCCCGCCCTCGCCGATCAGCTCCATCACGTGATAGCGGCCGTCGACGGTCTTGCCGAGCAGGTCCTGCTCGGTCTCGTCCTCGTCGGGCGCGCGGGCGAGCGCAGCCGCGGCGCCGCTGCCATCATCGGACGAGGTGGGGAGGTTGCGACGATCGTTGGCCTTGCGCCGATCGTCGCGCTCGTCGCCGCGATCGCTCGAGCGGCGGCCGATCGAGCCGGGCTTTCTGACCGGCGGCTCCCCATCCGCACCGCCGATCGAGACCTTGCTCGATTGCTCGATCATCTGGCGCAGCTCGTCAGTGGGCGGCAGCGTCAGCGCGCGCGTGCGGACGCGCGACAAAAGCTCCGTGCGCTCGATGCGCTCGCGCTGGATGTCATCGGCGAACAGCTCGACGAGGAACGTCGCCATCCGCGTGCCGTCCGTGGTCGGCGCGTTCTGCGCGAGCCACGACTGGAGCGCCATGCGCATCTCGTCGCAGTTCGTGTACCGATCCTCCTTCTTGCTCGCGAGCGCCTTCACGCAGATCTCGTCGAGCTCGACGGGGACACGCGGGGCGCGCTTGCTCGGCCGCATGACCTCGGGGTTCTTCGCGCGGCTCAGCAGATCTTGCGGCTGATCCTTGCCGGGCGGGAACAGCTGACGGCCGGTGAGCAGCTCCCACAGGACGATCGCCGCGGCGTACATGTCCGAGCGGCCATCGAGCTTCTCGCCACGCGCCTGCTCGGGCGACATGTACGCGACCTTGCCGTAGATGATGCCGGGCGCGGTCTTCTCGAGCTTGAGGGTCGAGCTGGCGAGACCAAAGTCGGTGAGCTTGACCTCGCCCGTGTACGAGACCAGGACGTTGGGCGGCGAGACATCGCGGTGGACCAGGTTGAGATCCGGGAACGAGTGCGCATAGCCCAGGCCGCGACACAGCTCCTTGGCGATGTACACGGCGACGTCGATCGGGAACGCGATCTGCTTCTTCGCGCAGCGGTTCCACACCGCCCGGAGGTCCCGGCCCTCCACGAAGTCCATCGCGAGGAACAGCTCGCCGCCGACCAGGCCGGCGTCGAACACCGGGATCAGGTTGCCGTGGGACAGCTTGACGACAACTTTCGCTTCGTCGCGGAATCGGGCGACGTACTCCGCATCGGCGAGGTGCGGGAGGACGGTCTTGATGACCATCAGGCGTTCGAGGCCGCGGTCCCCGGCGACCGCGAGGTACAACGCACCCATGCCCCCCTGAGCCAGGGGCCCCAGCAAGTGATACTTGCCGAATTTCCTGGGGTAATGCTCCAGGTCTCCCTCGTGGAGCGCCACGCCCATCGAAGCTACCACGGTGGCGAAACCGCCACCAATTCGCGAAGCACCCCGATTGAGTCTGTAAATCGAAGCACATAAGATGTCGATCCCCGCACGTTGTGTTGCGGGGTGAGGGGCAGACACACACATGGCCGGCGAGCTCGTCCTCGTGATCGATGACAGTCCGACCATCACCAAGGTCGTACAGCTGGTCCTTACCAAGGCCGGCTATCAGGTAGCCACGGCACCTGATGGAGAGGCCGGTCTCGTCGCCGTCCGCGCTCAGCGCCCCGAGCTGATCCTCCTCGACTTCGTGATGCCACGGATGAACGGCTACCAGTTCTGTCGCGAGCTGGTCGCCGATCCCAAGCTGCGGGATATCCCGGTGGTCCTGATGTCCGCGAAGGGCGATCAGGTGGGCGAGCGGTTCGTGAAGGTGATGGGGATCGTCGACTACATCACCAAGCCGTTCTCCCCCGAGGCGATCACCGCGGTGGTCCAGCACACGATCGGCAAGTACGGCCCGGCCGCCGGTCCCGACGACGACAACCCCTCGCTGGTCACCGGCGAGGACCTGGCCGCCACCGATGACGCCGATCGCAGCCACGCCCGCGGCGCCGCCCTCTCGCAGCTGCGCGCCGAGATCTCCGATGTCGTGTCGGCCCGGGTCGCCGCCCTGTTCGCCCTCGCGGAGACCTCCCACGATCCCGATGCGAAGGTCGCCACCGACGCGGCCGCGATCCGCGAGGCCGCCCGCACCGCGCTCGATGACAGCGCGCTGGCCAAGATGATGTCGGCGCTCGACCTCGGCCTGTTCGGCGAAGGTACCCCCGGCCTCCGCGGCGATCTGCGGGTGGTCCCACTCGCCGAGGTGCTCCAGCTGCTCGATGTCCAGGAGCAGTCGGGCATCCTGACCGTCGAGCGCTCGGGCGCTCGGGTCGACATCTACTTCCGCCGCGGACGCGTCGATCAGGCGGTCGCCGATGGCGTCCCCGAAGAGTTCCTGCTCGGCCGGTTCGTCCTCGATGCGGAGCTGATGCAGCGCACCGACTTCGAGTCGTTCCTCGAGTCGCGCTCGAACAAGTCCGGCCCGTCGCAGCGCCTGATCGGCCAGCAGCTGGTGAAGCTCGGCCTGCTCGCCGACCTCGATCTCAAGTCGTGTCTCACGCGCCAGTCGAGCGAGCTGATCTACGAGATCCTCCGCTGGCGCCATGGCCGGTTCCGGTTCGCCGCCGGCCTCGAGCTGCCGCCGAGCGTGATCGACGCGGCCCTCGGGCTCGATGTCGAGGCCGTGCTGATGGAGGGCTACCGTCGGGTCGACGAGTGGCACCTCATCGAGCGCGCGATCGACAACTTCGACGTCGTGTTCCTGCGCAACGAGGACTCCGTGGCCCAGATGGGCCGCGGGCGCCTGACGCGCGAGGAGCTCGCCGTGCTCGAGCTGGTCAACGGCAAGAACACCGTCAAGGACATCATCCGCAAGTCGCGGATGGGCAGCTTCGAGGTCAGAAGATGCTGTACCGGCTCCTGAGCATCAAGCTCGTGCGCCGGCGCGTGCTGCCCGTCGCGGTCTGACCGCACCCCCCCCCGGGCCCGGGGGCCAGGCCTGGGCTTGGCCGGCGAGAGGAAGGGGCCCCCCCCCCCCCCCCCCCCCCCCCCCCCCCCCCCAAGGCGCGCGGAGGCTGGCGGTCGCCCTGCGGGACCCGGAAGTGCCCCGACGGACGGAGGCCGTGTCCTTGGGGCCCCTGGCGTGCTGGCGGCCGGGTCACCGAAGTGCACGGGCCGAACACGCGACCGGCGGCCACCAACGAAAACGCCCTCCGAGGAGGGCGCGTCCGTGTCGCGAGCGGTGATGATGAGGAGGACGCCCGCGACGAGGGGCGTGGGTGCTACGCGCGCTTGCGGCGGCGGATCAGCATGCCGAACGTGAACAGCGACAGCACGGCCGCGCCGCCCGGCGTGGCGCCGACGGAGCAGCAGCCGGTGTCGTCGCTGCCCGTCGCCGGCAGGCCGCAGGTCGCGGAGCAGCCGTCGTTGTCATCGATGTTGCCGTCGTCGCACTGCTCGCCGTCATCGAGGACGCCGTTGCCGCAGGTCGGGGGCGCGGCCGCCGCCACGATGCAGACGTCGTCGAGGTTCCAGCCGGCCATGTTGAAGCCCGGGTCGCTCGCGAGCTCGAAGCGGACCTTGACCTTGCCGGTCGCAGCCTGCGCGGCGAGATCGAGGTCGGCGAACCGCCACTCCTTGTCGAGGTGGTTCTTGCCGTTCATCGTGTCGCTGGGGCTGGCGAAGTTGCTCCACAGCTTGGTGCCGTTGACGAGCACGCTGGCGTTGTCGAAGAAGCCATCCTCCACGCCGAGCCAGCGGTAGTACTGCAGGCGGACGTTGGTGTTGCCCTTGAGATCGATCTCGGGAGACTCGGCCCACAACGTCGCGCTGCGGCGGTACTGACCATCGGTCGAGAGGTCGATGCCGAACACGTTGTTGCCGCCGTGCGCCTTGTGCGGATCACCGCCGAGGCCCTGCGGCTGGCCGACCTCCCACTCGTCGCGGTTGGCCGGGTTCGCACCGTGCGTCCAGTCATCAGCGCCGGTCTCGAAGTCCGCGCACCACAGCTTGGTGACCTCGCCGACGTAGAACTCGTAGAGCGGGTCGGCCGCGTTGTTCGGGTACGAGATCGAGCTGCCGTCGCTGAGGGTGACGGTCACCTTGTACTGGACGACCGTGCCCTCGGGCTGGGTCGGGATGGAACCGGAGTAGTCGTTGCCGGCGGCCACGAGATCGAGCGTGTTGGCCTGGCCGTCGCGCTTCTTCCACTCGACGGTGGCCTTGGTGATCGTCGCGCCTGCGCACGCCGTCGCGCCCACCGGCGGGTTCGCCGACATCGAGATCGTGAACTGGTCCCGGGCGGGCGGCGTGAGGCCCAGCGCCACGGCGGGATCCGCCAGGCCGTGGGTACCAAACGCCGTGTTGACGAGGCACAGGTTCGGCGTGCCGTTGGTCAGGTCGCCGTCGTTGTCGTCGGAGACCAGCGCCTCTGCGTAGCTCGACGGGATGTCCGACGCGCGCTGCATGATGCCGTAGTAGATCTTGCGCGCCTGGGCATTGCCGGCCTCGGCGCCGAGCTTCGCCACCAGCGCCGTCTTCAGATCCCACAGCGTCTCACCGATGATCTCGCCCTCGTTGTGGACCTCGCCGTCCGCATCCTCGGGCCAGTGCTTCTCGGTGCCCACGGGATCGAGATCGCGGAGCGCCTCGTCCGTGAAGAAGAACCCGCGGCCCATGCCGTGGTCATCCGTGATGAACGCGGCGAGCATGTCGGCGAGGCCCTCGCTCAGCGAGCCGTCGAACTGCCCGACGCCGTCGATGATCGAGTTGCCGTGCACCGAGTGTCCGAACTCGTGATAGACGACGTCCGCGATCCGGCCGGTGTTCTGGCACTGGTTCGATGCGGCGCCCGTGTTGCTCGGCTGCGTGGCCTTGTAGAAGTGGATGTCGTCGCCGGTCGAGAACGCGTTGCAGGTGTTGTTCTCGTTGACGCTGACCGAGATCGCCCCGTCGAGCCACGCCAGGTTGGCGTTCAGGTTGGCGCGAACGTAGGCCTTGGCCGTGCTCGTGAACACGAACGACGACAGCTGCGCGTCGTTGAACTCCTCGGTCGCCTTGCTCCACGTGACGGTCCCGCCATCGGCGAGCGACAGCGTGTCGGTGGTCAGCGTGCCCGCCTTGTTGGTGACGGCGACCAGGGGACCCACGAGGCCCGGCGAGACGCTGGCGGCGGCGGTGCCGGCCCAGGTCACGGCGCCCTCGAGATCGGCGACGGTCGCGACGGTGTCCACGGTGTGGCGGGCCTGCGGCGCGACCTTCGCGCTACGGGTGCTGTTCGGGTGACGATCGGGGACGTCGAACAGGACCTTGCCCGACGCGTACATGATCGTGCTCTTGCGCAGCAGCGGGCTGCCGGTCGCGGCGTCGAGCCACACGTCCCAGCGGCCGGCGTCCTGCGTGGTGGACTCGACGGAGATCTGCTCGGCGAGGTGATACGAGATGTCCGGACCGGCGCCGCCACGGGTGTGGACGATCGGGACGATCACGCGATCGGCGGTGGCCGCGCGGAGCTTCACCGCGAAGCCCTCCTGCGCGAGCCAGCTGGTGGCGCTGGCCGAGAGCCGCCCACTGTCGATGCGGGTCGGCGGCTGCGCGGCGATGTGCACGCCGGGGAGCGCGGTGGAGCCCACCATCACGAGGCGATCGTTCTTGAACGAGAAGCCGATGGTGCCGCCGAGTACGCGCAGCCCGTTCGACAGCTGCTGGAAGCCGACGCTCCGCACGTCGCCTGCGCCGCCGAGCTGGTTCGCGACCACGACGAAGTCGGTGATCTGCGCGCCGGGCGCGAGGAGATCGAGGTGCGCGCCGAGGAACTGGCGCGCCGCGGCCTCCGCGATCGCGGGAGTCGTCATCGCGCCGGCGGTGAACGTCCCGGGGCCCCACATCCGCAGCGGCACATCGGTGTCGCGATCCCACAGCGCCGTCCAGCCCGGCAGGCCGACTGCGGTCAGCTGCGAGGCGCGCGACCACTGGGTGGTGCGATGCGCGCGAGGCGCCTTCCCTGCGGCCACCACCGGACCCTCCGCGCCTTTCGGCTGGACGACAGCAGAGCTGGTCTGGAACAGAGCCGCCGACAGCGCAGCAGCGAGACCGATGGTTCGCAAACGCATGAGACCTCCCTTAAGGCGGGGCCATCACACACGCAGCGCCTCGATTCACCAATGCCCGCGCCATGACATGTGTGAACCGTTCGCGAGACGGGCAGGCGTCACGCCGCGAGACGCCCGCGCCTCACCCGGACCCTGGCTCGGGGCCCTGGCTGCGCCCGGTCAGCGCAGGAGAGGCCGCGCGTCGGCGATGTCGCGCTGGATCTGGGCGATCAGCGCCTCGATCGAGGTGAACTTCTGCTCCGGCCGCAGCCAGGCCACGAACGTGGTTCGGACCTGCCGATCGTAGAGATCTCCCTCCCAATCGAGGACATGGACCTCGAGGACGAGCCGGCCGCCGTCGACGAACGTGGGGTTGGTGCCCAGGCTCGCGACGGCCGGGAGCGGCGGACCGCCCTCGACGCTGAGCGTCACGGCGTAGATGCCAGGAGCGACCGGGAGATCGCTGGTCGGGCTGATGTTCGCGGTCGGCACCCCGATGGCGCGGCCCCGCTTCGCGCCGTGGACGACTACACCATCGACATCCCAGCGCCGCCCGAGCAACCGCTCGGCACCTGCGAGATCCCCCGCCCGCAGGTAGCCGCGGACCTTGGTCGAGGACGCGACCTCGGCCCCGACCTCGACCGGATCGACGATCGCGACCTCGACGCCGAGCCGACCACCGTGTGCGCGCAGCGCCTCCGGGGTGCCCGCGCGCCCCGCGCCGTAGCAGAAGTCATAGCCCACGACGATCGCGCGGGCGCCAAGGCCTCCGATCACCACGCGATCGATGAACGCATCCGGCGGCAGCGCCGCCAGCTCGCGGGTGAACGGCTCGACGAGCACGGCGTCGAGCCCGGCCGCGGCCATCAGCTCGAGCCGGCGCTCGAGCGAGGTCAGCTTCGCCGGCGCGGTGTGCGGTGACAGCAGCTCCGAAGGATGCGGATCGAAGGTCAGCGCGAGCGCCTTGACGCCGTGCGCGTCGGCCAGCGTGCGGGCCCGCGTGATCAGCGCGCGATGGCCGGCGTGAACGCCATCGAAGTTGCCGATCGCGACCGCGGCGCCGGGCCACGCGCGGCGCGCGAGCTCGTGGTGGCCACGGAGAACGTCCATGCGCTGACCCTAGCGCGAAGCGTGCTCGACGGAAACGCGCGAGCCGAGTTCGATCACGGTCCACGCCGGAGGCACCAGCACGAGCGCGCCGATCGTCGCGCCCGCGAGGGCCTGGCCCGACGCGAGCCGGATCATCCCCGCGAGGCGGCCCACCGCGAGCCCGGTGAGCAGCGCCGCGATCCCGACCAGCGAAGGATCGACGGCGCCGGTGCGCACGCTGACCAGGAGCGCGCCGAGGACGATCGTCCCGACCGCGACCTCGGCGTGCCGCAGCCGCAGCAGGAACGGCAGGCCCGCGAGCGCCGTGACGGCGGTGATGGGGCCGAGCGTCCCCGCGGTGAGCTCGAGCACGCCCGGGAGGCCGCGCGGGGATCGAGCGGCGCCACACCACGCCTCTCCCAGCGCGGCGAGCGAGCCGTGCGCCGCGAGCCCGGAGATCGCCGCGAGCAGGAGCGCGAGTGCGCCGACGATCGGCACGCCGATCGCCCACCGCGGCCGCTGCCACGGCGCGGTGACGAGGCGGGTCCCCGCGATCAGCACGAGCGCCACGTAGGCAGGTGACAGGATCGCCGCGATCGTCGCCGGCAGGAGCGCGACCAGCGGCGACGTGGTCGGCCGCGCGAGCTCGACGATCGTCCAGCCTGCAGCGCCGATCGCGACGCACGCGCGCAGCAGCGGAACACCGTGTGCGAGGGCGGGGTCGAACAGGCTCGCGATCAGGAGCAGCGGCGCGAGGACGGCGCCGGCGAGCGAGGCCGGCGAGTCCCCGGCGAGCGCGCGGATCGCCGCGGTGATCGCGGCACCCGCGAGGCCGACGGCGAGCATCGGCGCCGGATGGTGCGCGCCGAGGCCCGCGGCCGCGGCCATCGAGGCCACGCCCATCGCGGGGATCACCAGCCAGGACCGCACCCACCGAGGCTACGGACACCGCCGACCCGGGGCAAATTCCGGACCGTCCCGGTCGGGTGATCGGCTCCGCGAGGGTATCCTCGGGGGTACCGATGGCAATCCAGGGGGCCAACCAGGCCGCCGTCGACTTCGCCCGCGCGGTCCTGGCGCGGTTCGTGGCGCTCGGCGCGCAGCGCGGGAGGATGGGCGGGAAGACCGCGTTCGGGGTGTCGAGCGCCGAGATGGTCGCCGTGCTGTCCACCGATCGATCGGCGGATACGGTCGAGCCCCTGCCCGAGGAGGACGCCCGCGTGCTCGCCGCCGGCGCGGCGCTCGCCCGGGCGCTGGTCGCCGTGCCCGAGCCCCTGCTGGGGCGGCTCGCCCGGGTGTTCTCGCTCAGCCCGCTCGATGTCTCGATCGTCGCGCTGTTGCTCGCGCCCGAGCTCGAGCACGATCTCGAGCGCGCGTACTCGTTCGCGCTCGATGACTTCACGCGCAAGCGCGCCGATGTCGGCTTCGTGGCGCGCGTGCTGGGCGGCAGCGATCTCGCGAAGCTCGATGACACCCTGCGGCGGTTCGATGACAGCGCCCCGCTCCGCCGCCACGGCATCGTCACGGTCGGCTCGCCCGCGGCGGAGACCTCGGCGACGATGCGGCCCGTCCGGCTCGCCGATCGGATCGTCGCGTTCCTCCGTGGTCACGACAGCGTCGACGAGCTGGTCCACGGGCTCGCCCGGATCGGCAGCCGCCGCGTGCCCCTCGCCGACGTGGTGATGAACCCCGAGCTGGTCACGCGGATCCGCCGTGCGCTCGATGACGCCGCCGGCCCACCGCGGGTGCTGCTCGCGGGGCCCGAAGGCGTGGGGCGCGGCCTCGTCGTCGAGGCGCTGTTCGATGAAGCGGGGCGCAACACCGTGCACCTCGATCTCGCGGGGATCGTCGCCGAGGGCCGGATCGAGGAGCGGATCGCCGCGGGCCTCCGCGAGGCCGCACTGCGCGACTGCGCCGTGATCCTCGACGGTGGCACCGCGATCGACAAGGACGTGCCCCGCGCGCTGATCAACGCGATCACCGATCGGGTCGCCGACCTTCGCGTCCCGATCGTGTTCACGCTCGCCAACCACCCGACGTGGCTCGTGCAGGCCGTAGGGTCGCTCGTCGAGCTCGATGTCCCCTCGCCTTCGCGCCGGGAGCGGCTCGAGCTGTGGGGCAAGGCGCTGCCGCCTCCCCTCGCGAGCACCGAGGACGTGGAGACGGTCGCGAGCCGGTACGCGTTCAGCGGCGGCACGATCGCGCGCGCCGCGAGCCGCGCAGCGTCAGCCGCACGCCTCCGCGATCCCGCGGCGCCGAAGGTCACGCTCGAAGATCTCGGCGAGGCCGCGCGGCTGATGTTCTCCCATCGCCTCGGCGCGCTGGCGCAGCGGATCCCCACCGGGTTCTCGTGGGATGACCTCGTGCTCCCCAAGGACACCTACGACGCGCTCAAGGAGGTGGTGCGGTTCGGCCGCTACCGCGCGTACCTGCTCGAGGAGTGGGGGTTCGCCGCCAAGCTGCCGTACGGCCGCGGCGTCAGCGCGATCCTCGCGGGCCCGCCGGGCACCGGCAAGACCATGGTCGCGCAGCTCCTCGCGAAGGACCTCGGCTACGACCTCTACCGGATCGACATCTCGCAGGTGGTCAACAAGTACATCGGCGAGACCGAGAAGAACCTCGCGCGGATCTTCGACGAGGCCGAGAGCTCGCACGCCGTGCTGTTCTTCGACGAGGCCGATTCGCTGTTCGCCAAGCGCACCGAGGTCAAGTCGAGCAACGATCGGTACGCGAACCTCGAGGTCAACTACCTCCTGCAGCGGATGGAGACCTACGACGGCGTCACGCTGCTCGCGACCAACCTCGAACAAGGCCTCGACGAGGCGTTCAAGCGCCGCGTTCGGTTCAGCGTGCAGTTCGAGCTGCCCGAGGAGCCGGAGCGCCGGATGTTGTGGCGGAGCATGTTCCCGCCCAAGGTCCCGCTCGCACCCGACATCGACTGGGACACGATCGCGAAGCAGTTCGAGATGGCCGGTGGCTACATCAAGAAGGCCGCGCTCCGCGCCGCGCTGATCGCGGTCGAGGCGAAGCGCGCGATCACCACCGCGGACCTGCTCGAGGCCGCGCGTCAGGAGTATCGCGAGATGGGCCGCATCATCTGACGGCGGGCGGCTCCGGCTGCCGCTCCGGTTGCCGGGCCACGAACCAGGCGAGCACGAGGCCCGGGATCGCGAGCGCGGAGGTCACGGCGAAGAAGCCCGACCAATCGACGGCGTCGACCACGTTCGCGGCGAGCGGCCCGAACACGCGCTGACCGACCGACGACAGCGAGGTCAGGAGCGCGAACTGCGTGGCGCTGACGCCGGGTGAGCACACGGACATCAAGAACGCGACGAACGCCGCGGTGCCCATCATGTTCGCCAGGTTGTCGACGAGCACCGCGGTGCAGAAGATCGGGAAGCTCTTCCCCGACACCGCGAGCAACGCGTAGAGGAGGTTCGTCGAGGCCTGGAGCAGCCCGAACGCGATCAGCATCCGGCGCAGGCCAAACCGCGCGACCAGCGCCCCGGCGACGAGCCCGCCCAGCGCCGTACCGACGAACCCGAGCAGCTGGTAGATCGCGCCGATCTCCGACAGCTCGAAGTGCGCGCCACGGACGAGGAACGTGATCACGAGCGCCTGTGCGAAGTAGTCGCCGGCCTTGTACAGCGCCGTGAAGGCGAGCACGAGCGCGAGCCGGCGCGGGCCGAGGCGGCGCCATAGCTCGATGAACGGCAACGAGATCGCCTGGGCCAGGGTGCGCGGCGGCTCGGCGGGGACCGCGGGCTCCTCGGCCGCGAGCGTGCCCGCGACACCGATCACCATGAGCGCGGCCATCGCGCCGTAGATCAGGCGCCACGGCACGTGGCTCGCGAGGAGGAGCGCCACCGTGCCCGTGACCACCATCGCGACCCGATAGCCGAGCACGTAGACCGCCGCACCCGCCGCACGCTCGGCCGGGGCGAGCAGATCCGCGTTGTACGCATCGAGCACCACATCCTGCGAGGCGGAGAGGAAGGCCACACCGACGGCGAGCACCACCAGGAGCTCCGGGTCGGTCACGGGATCCACGCAGCCCATCGCCCCGATCGCGGCGCACAGCCCGATCTGGAGCGCGAGCATCCAGCCGCGGCGCCGGCCGAGGAACGGCAGCCGGTACCGATCGAGCAGCGGCGCCCACGCGACCTTGAGCGTGTAGGCGAGCCCCACCAGCGACAGCATCGAGATCCGCTCGTTGGAGACCCCCGCGGTGGTCAGCCAGGCCTGGAGGGTCTGGCTGGTCAGATACAGCGGCAGCCCCGACGCAAAGCCGAGCACGAACAGCACGGCCATCCGGCGCGAGCGGAAGACGGCGAGAGCTGTCACCCCACCAGGTTGGTCCGAGCGTGGGGGCGCAGTACAATTTTCGCAGTCTTCGTGTCCGAATCAGTGCCCAGGAGGTCGCGGCTCGCGCGCGCAGTGCGCTGGCTCGTGCCCACCGCGGTCGCGGCCGCTGCCGGTGCCCTCGCGGCGGGCGTGTTCGAGGCGGTCGGCCTCGGGGATCCGGTCGCGATGGTCGCCACGGCGGGCCTGTTCGCGATCCTCGTGGTCCCGATCTTGTGCGTGCTCGGGATCGTGATCCGCGGGCTGTACGCTGCGTGGGCCCCGGCCGAGCTCGCTCGTGACCTGACCGAGGACGGTGGCGGGATGCCGCGGCTCGTGGGCTGGGTGCTCGTGATCCTGCTCGGGATCCTGGTCCTCGCGTGGGTGACGTTCCAGGGCACGTGGCAGCTCGCGACCTGGACGGCGTTCAAGCCGTTGACGGTGGGGTTCCTCCAGCCGGTGATCGCCGTCGGTGGCGTGGTGCTCGTGCTCGTGGTCTCGCGCCCCGCGTCGCGCCTGTTCGCGGCGATCGCACGCCGGATCGATGGGCGCTGGCGGCGCAACCGCACCGAGCGCCGCTCGCTCCTGCGGCCCGCCCCGATCTTCGGCATCGCGGCGGCGCTGGCGCTGGCGACGATCTACGTGCTGTGGCGGATCGTGGTGAAGCCGCGGGTCGGCCCCGTGGACACCAGCGTCGGATATGCGCCCGCGATCGCGATCCTCGTGGCGATCGTCATGCATGCCGTGTGGCCGCGGATCCCGCGCGCACGGCCGTACGTGGGCACGGCGCTGGGCGCGCTGGTCGCCGCCACGATCGTGCTGGGGATCGTGACCGTCAAGACCCGGCCGTCGCTCACCCTCGAGATCTGGGGCGATCGCCCGCTCGCGGGGATCGCGATCGAGCGCCTGTTCGATCTCGACCAGATCCGCGCCGACATCTCGCTCTCCGAGTTTCGACCCGTCGATCGGGCGGGCTCACAGCACCCCGACATCGTCCTCGTCACGATCGACACCGTGCGCGCGGATCACACCCCGCCGTACGGCGGCGCCGCCGAGATGCCGGTGCTGAAGGCCCTCGGCGAGCGCGGCGCGGTGTTCTCGTGGGCGTTCTCCCCGAGCAACGTGACCCGGCGATCGATCCCCTCGATGGTGATCGGCGCGGCGGCCCCCCGGATCAAGGGGCGCGTGATCGGCTGGGCGCTGCGGGTGGATCCGCGGCACGTGATGGTGGCCGAGCGTCTCAGCGCGGGCGGCTACGAGACCGCGGGGTTCATGTGCTGCCGTGGATTCTACGATCCGGAGGTCCGCACCGGCCTCCAGCGTGGCCTCGAGCACCTCGACATCGAGCCGAACGGGCGCGTGCTCGGCCGCGCGGCGCACGACTGGATCGAGGCGCGCGAGAAGCGGATCGGCAACCGCCCGCTGTTCATGTGGATCCACATCCTCGAGCCCCACAACTGGGAGGTCGGGATCGGCACGCCGCAGAACGAGTTCGAGCGCGCGAAGCTCTACGACCGCTCGCTGACGATCGCCGATCAGATCGTCGCCGACGTCCTCTCGGGGTTCTCTGATCGTCCGCCCGACAAAGCGCCGATCGTGATCGTCACCGCCGATCACGGCGAGGCGCTCGGCGAGCATGGCCAGCCCAACCACTCCACCGATCTCTACAACTCCCAGATCCGCGTCCCGTTCGTCGTGGCCGGCCCGGGGATCAAGCCCGGGCACGTGCAGGAGACCGTCAGCCTCACGGATCTCGTTCCCACCCTGCTCGAGCTCGCTGGCTTCGAGCCCGCGCGCGGCCCGAGCATCGATGGCCGCTCGATCGCACCGCTCCTCACCGGCAAGCGGATCGACTCCCCCGACGCGGGGATCGCATTCGCCGCGATGATCAAGGATCGCTCGAACCCCGGCGGCGTCACCGCGATCGTGTCGGGGCGCTGGAAGCTGATCGACAACGGCGGCGTGTTCGAGCTCTACGATCTGCACTCCGATCCGAACGAGCAGGCGAACTTGCTGTCGGTGCGCACCGAGATCGCGAGCCAGATGCGCAAGCTGCTCGAGCAGACGATCGAGCGCCACGCAGCCTCGCCGTTCGAGTGAGCGGGCCCGAGCCCGGGCCTAGGTCGTTGCGGCGGCCGCGATCGTGTCGAGCTCTTGCCAGCGCGCGAACAGCTGCTCGACCGTGTGCCGCGCCGCATCCAGCTTGGCGATCAGCGCCTGGACCTCGGTCCCGCGATCCTTGAACACCGACGGATCGGACAGCGTGGCCTCGAGCTCGGTGACCTGCTTCTCGGCGGCGGCGATCGCCTCCTCGATCCCGGCGAGCTCGTTGCGCTCCTTGAACGTCAGCTTGCGCGGACCGGCGCCCTTGGTCGGCGGTGGCCGCGTGTCGCGCGTGTCGCCGCGCGGGCGCGCGTAGGTGTCGGTCGAGGCCTTCGGCCGGCGCTCGGCGTAGAACGCGTAGCTGCCCTCGTACAGCGTGACCTTGCCGTGGCCCTCGAACGCGAGGATCGAGGTGGCCACGCGATCGAGGAACCACCGATCGTGCGACACGATCAGCGCGCAGCCCGGAAACCGGGTGAGCCCATCCTCGAGGGCCCCGAGCGTGGGCAGATCAAGATCGTTGGTGGGCTCGTCGAGCACGAGCAGGTTGCCACCCTTGCGGAGCAACCGCGCGAGCTGCACCCGGTTGCGCTCGCCGCCCGAGAGCTTGCCCACGTGCGTGTCGGCGACCGAGTCCGGGAACGCCATCATCCGCAGGAAGCTCCGCACGTGGACCTTGCCGTCGGGGAGATCGACGTAGTCGTAGCCATCTCCGACCTCCTCGAGCACCGTCAGGTCATCGCGCAGCTCGGTGCGGCCTTGCTCGAGGTACGCGGGCTTGGTGTTCGCGCCGACCACCACTGTGCCGGTATCGGGCGGCAGCATCCCGAGGATGGTCTTGATCAGCGTGGTCTTGCCCACGCCGTTGGGCCCGACGATCCCGATCCGGTCGCCGGGCTTCATCACCAGCGTCAGGTCGGAGAACAACAGCTTGCCGCCGAGCGACTTCCCGACCTTGGAGAGCTCGACGATCGTGCTGCCCAGCCGCGGACCGTTCGGGAGCGTGAGCTGCAGCGTGGCGTTGCGGACCTCATCGGTCTTCGGCGCCGAGCCGACGGCCGCATCGAACCGGTCGATGCGGGCCTTGGCCTTGGTCGTGCGCGCCGGGGCGCCGCGGCGGATCCACTCGATCTCGCGGCGGATGAACGACACCCGCTGGTACTCGGCCTCGGTCTCGGTCGAGAGGCGCTCGGCCTGCTTCATCAGGAACTCGGCGTAGTCGCCCTCGTACGAGTAGACCTTGCCGCGATCGACCTCGAGGATCCGCGTGGCCACGCGATCGAGGAAGTAGCGATCGTGGGTGACCACGATCAGCGCGCCGGGCCAGCTCCCGAGCCGGCCTTCGAGCCACTCCACCGTGGGCGTATCGAGGTGGTTGGTCGGCTCGTCGAGGACCAGCACCTCCGAGCGGCCGAGGAGGGCGTGCCCGAGCGCCACGCGCCGGCGCTCGCCGTTCGACAGGTTGCCGATCAGCGCGTCCATCGGTGGCAGGCCGAGCGCCGCTGCGATCGTGGCGATCTCGTAGTCGGGCACGCCTTCGCGCTCGAGCGAGCTCGCCACCGTGGCGTCGGCGACGAGGCGCGGCTCCTGCGCCACGTACTCGAGCGACAGATCGCGCTTCCAGGTGATCAAGCCCTGGTCGGGGACGAGCGCGGTGTCATCGCCACCCATCGCGCGCTGGATCAACATCTTGAGGAGCGTGGACTTGCCCGCGCCGTTCGCGCCGATCATCCCCACGCGATCGCGGCTGTGCAGCGCGAACGACGCACCAGCGAGCACCCGGCGTGAGCCGAAGCGCTTCTCCAGCCCCTGAACCGTGAGGATCGCGCTCACGATAGCCGGGCGGATTCGGTCTGCACGAGCAGGTACGTGAGCCGCAACAGGTTGAGCCGTGCCTCTGGCGACCGGACCTTCCCCGCCAGCTCGCCGAGCCGCGTGCGCCCATCGAGCAGGCTGTACACGCGGAGCAGTGCATCCCCGAGCCCGAACTGCGCGAGCTCGCCGTCGGGCGTGGGCTCGGCGACCACGAAGGTCTTGGTGTTCGCGGCGAGCCACTCCTCGATCGTCGCCTCGGCCAGCTGCGCCGCACCTGCACCGATCACCCGGAACGCATCGAGGTGGAGCGAGCGCGCCTTCCACGGGTTCGGGTGACGCGGGGTCCACGTATAGCGACCCTTGGGCCACGAGAACGCCTCCATCAGCTTCGCGGCGACCTGCTTCGCGAGCATCCGGTACGCTTCGAGCGGATCGAGGATGTCGAGCCCGACCAGCGTGTCGGCCAGCCGACCGCCGAAGTGGTGCATCACCGACAGCGCGCGCTGCAGCGACTGTGGCGTCAGTGCGCCCTGCCCGATCAGGAAGTTCCCGAGCCGCTCGCTCTCGACGTTGGAGTTGACGAACTGCGGCTGGCCATCGACCAGGTACGCCTCCTTGAGCACCCCCGCGCGGCCCTCGAGCGCCAGCATGCCGGTGCCCTTGGTCTTGGCGAGGCGATAGACCACGCGCAGGAGCGGCGTCTCGCGCAGATCGCCAACCTCGCGAGGACCGGAGGGAACATCGACCTGCTCGGCGAGCAGATCATCCTCCCCGACCGTGATCGTCCCGCTCGAGCGCTCTCCGCCGATCTCTCCATCGGGGATCGCCTCGCCGGCGATGTACGCCGCGCGCGCGGCGGCGGCCTCGGCCTCGGCGCGTGCGATCGACATCCGGGTCAGCGGGCCCGACAGCGCGCTGCCCTCATCGGCGGGCACGGTGACCACGGCGCCGCTCTGGGTCTCGAGATCCGCGGTCGGAGAGTTGATCACCTGGCCGATCAACGCGGCGAGGTCGCGCGACTGGACGCCCGAGGTCCGCCGGATCCACTCGTCGAGCGCATCGCGGAACTGGGCGGCGCTCTGCCAGCGATCCTCGGGCCGCCGCTGCAGCGCACGGACCGTGAGCACGCGGAGCTCGATCGGGAACTCGCTCGCGTACTTGTGCAGGCGATCGAGCCGAGCGTCGCGGACCATCAGCAGGATGTCGAGATCGTTGGTCGAGGTGAACAGGCGCCGCGCCATCACCATCTCGGCGAGCAGGATGCCCACGGAGAACAGATCGCTGCGGGTATCGATCTCGCTGCCCGAGACCTGCTCGGGCGACATGTACCCGTACTTGCCCTTCAGGGTGCCGGCCTCGGTCTTGTGCCGGCGTTCGGCGGCGCGGGCGATGCCGAAATCGGTCAGCTTGACGTCGCCGCGCCACGACAGCAGCACGTTGCCGGGCGAGATATCGCGGTGGATGATCCCCAGCGCACGGCCATCGTTCCCGACCGCGTTGTGCGCGTAGTCGAGCGCATCGAGCACGTCGCGGGCGATCAACGCGCACAGCTCGGCCGGCAGCCGGATCTGCGCCCGCGCGCACTCGCGGAGCAGCGCCAGGACGTCGAGGCCATCGACGAACTGCATCGCGATGTACGGGGTGTCGGCATCGTTGCCGAGCTCGAACACCTGGACGATGTGGCGGTGGTCGAGCTGGGCCGTGATCCGGGCCTCGTCGATGAACATCTCCACGAACGACTTGTCGGTGGCGAGGTGCGGCAGGATCTTCTTGATCGCGACCAGCTTCTCGAAGCCGTGGTCACCGGTCAGCGTGGCCTTGAACAGCTCCGCCATGCCCCCCACCGCGAGGCGGTCCAGGATCTGGTACCTCCCGATGTTCTTCGGCATGGGGGCGCTCACGAAACGATCTCCACGGCGGGTGCCAGTTTGGCAGGTTTCTCGGCGACGCGGTGGTCGCGGTGGCGCTCGATCGCGAGGCGCCCATGGATCTCCGCGACCTTGCCGTCACACGACCGCGTGGCACGGGCCTTGATGAAGGAAACGGCATGGTCAATCTCGTGCGATCCGCGCTTCACGGGCTCGGGGCTGGCCTGCTTCGTCGAACCTGGTTCGTCGCCGTGGTCGCGGTGATCGCATGCTCCGCGTTCGCGGCGCGTGCGGTCGCAGCCCTCGTCGAGGCCGACGCGCTGGCACCCAACCCTCACGGGGTCTCCCCTCAACCCCGGGGTGCCAGTGCGTCGGTTCCGACGAGACCGCCACCGGATGGCTCGGGGCTCGTCGCGCGGAACATGTTCTGCTCGACGTGTGATCCCGCGCCCGGCGATCCAGGTTCGACGAGCACGTCGTATTCGGGCAAGCCCGCGGTGCTGATCGCCACAGGGGTCGGCGGAGATCCGTGGGCGACCGTGCGCGTGGTGGAGACCGAGGTCCAAGGCAGCTGGAGCCTCGGCGAGACCATCCCCGGCGTCGGCCGCATCGACCGCATCGGCGGGATCTCGATCGATGTCGTCGATGCCGACGGGCATCGCGCCAAGCTGTCCCTTCTCGATGCAGCGGCGGCGGCGGGTCACGGTCCAGGCGCGGCAACGCCTGTGGCCGAGGCCGCCGCCGATCCGTATGCCGATCGCATCAAGAAGGTCGATGACCACACGTTCGAGGTCGATCGCGACCTGGTCCGCGAGCTGGTCAGCGGCGCCGCCAAGCCCGGCAAGATGCGGATGATCCCGATCGTCAAGGACGGCGACGTCAAGGGCGTCCGCGTGTTCGGCGTCACACCCGGCACGCCCGCGTTCGCGATCGGCATGAAGAACTCCGACATCATCAGCGGCATCGATGGCGAGCCGATCAAGACCGCGCAGCAGCTGCTCGATCTCTACGCCAAGCTCGACCAGCTGACGTCCGTGGAGCTCCAGGGCACCCGCGCCGGCAAGCCGCTCGCGATCGCGCTGCGCCTGCGCTGAACTTGGCAGCAATCATCCGGCGTTCCCGGCCGTTGGTTTCTTGCCGCGATGCAGGCCGCCGCCGACAATCGCCCGATGCCCGAAGCGCCCGCGAACCGCACCGTCAGTGGTGCGCTTGCGGTCGCGAGCGGCATCTTCCTGTCGCGGATCGCGGGCCTGGTCCGCGAGCGCGTGATCTCGCACTACCTCGGCCTGTCTGCCGCCGCCGGTGCGTTCCGCGCCGCGCTGCGGATCCCGAACCTCCTGCAGAACCTGCTCGGCGAGGGCGTGCTGAGCGCCTCGTTCATCCCGGTCTACGCGCGCCTGCGCGCCGAGGGCAAGCTCGAGGAGGCCTCGCGGGTCGCGCGCGCCGTGGGCACGCTGCTCGCGCTGGTCGCTGCGGTGATCTCGCTCGTCGGCGTGGTGTTCGCGAGCCCGCTCGTCGAGGTCCTCGCCCCAGGCTTCGAGGGCGACACGCGTGCGCTGACCGTGACCATGGTCCAGATCCTGTTTCCGGGCGTGGCCCTGCTCGTGATGAGCGCGTGGTGTCTGGGCGTGCTCAACAGTCACCGCAAGTTCTTCTTGTCCTATGTCTCGCCGGTGCTGTGGAACGCGGCCCTGATCGCCACCGCGATCATCGCGGGCCGCCGGCTCGCCGGCCACGACGACGACGTCGCGATCTGGCTGGCGTGGGGCGCCGTGATCGGCTCGGCCGCGCAGTTCCTGGTGCAGCTCCCGACCGTGATCGTCCTGCTCCGCGGGCTGCGTCCCTCGCTCGCCGTGCGCGAGCCGGGCGTGCGCGCCACGCTCCGCGCGTTCGTGCCGGTCCTGCTCGGGCGGGGCTCCGTCCAGCTGTCGGCGTACATCGATCAGGTCCTCGCGAGCTTCCTCGGTGCCGGGGTGGTCGCCGCGATGTTCAACGCGCAGGTGCTCTACCTCCTGCCGGTGTCGCTGTTCGGCATGGCGGTGTCCGCCGCCGAGCTCCCGGAGATGGCGAGCGCGACGGGCGGAGAGGAGGCGCGCGCGGCCCACCTTCACGAGCGCCTCGGCCCAGCGCTGCGCCGCGTGGTGTTCCTCGTGGTGCCGTCCGCGATCGCCTTCATCGCGATCGGCGGCCCGATCGTCGCGCTGCTGTTCCAGACCGGGCGGTTCTCCGCGAACGACACCCGGGTGGTGTGGATCATCCTCGCCGGCTCTGCACTCGGCCTGTCCGCCGGCACCCAGGGCCGCCTGCTCGGCTCCGCGTTCTACGCGCTCGGCGATCCGCGGCCGCCCCTGCACGCCGCCCTGGTCCGGGTCTCGATCACTGGCGTCCTCGGTTGGGCGTTCGCGCTGCCGATCCGCGAGGCGGCGGGCTACGGGCCCGAGTGGGGCGCGTTCGGGCTGACGGCTTCGGCCGGGTTCGCTGCCTGGGTGGAGTTCCTGCTCCTCGAGCGCTGGCTGTCGAAGCGGATCGGGAAGGTCGCGATCCCCACGCGGCTCGGCCTCGGCGCGCTCGCCGCCGCCACCCTCGCAGGCGCCGCGGCGTACGGCGCCGCCTACGGAGCTGGCGAGCTCGGCTGGTCCGGCTGGAGATCCGCGATCGTCGCGGTCCCGGTGTTCGGCGCGATCTACCTCGGCGTGATGACCGCCGCAAAGGTCCCCGAGGCCGCCGCGTTCACGCGCCGCGTGCTCAGGGCGCGCGCCGCCGTCGGCGTGACGCCCGCGTGGGGGCCCCCCCCCCCCGTCCCCCCCGCCGGCGGGGTCGGGCGGGCCCGCGGGCGCGCCCCGGCCGCGGCCCCCGGCGCCGGGGGGGCCGGCCGGCGCCCGGGCGGGCCGGCGCCGCGCCCCGCGCGGGCCCCCCGGCGCGGGGCGCCGGGGGGCCCGCCCGGCCCCCCCCCCCGCCCGCGCCCCCGCGGCCGGCGGCCCGCCGGCCGGCCCCCCGGCCCCGGCCGGGGCCCGCGCGGGGGCCCCCCCCCGCCCCTGATCCCGCGCCTCGTTCGTGCCATGTTCGGCGCGATGACCGCTTTGCCCGCGTCCGGCCCCGTTCGCGGTCCCCCCCCCCCGGCCCCTAAATCCCTCCCCCCCCCCCCCCCCCCCCCCCCCCCCCCCGCGCGCTCGCCGCCGATCTCCCCGCTCACACCGCCGCGCACGAGCTCGGCAAGCAGCTCGATGCCGAGGTCGTGGCACAGCTGGTGGGCGGCGGCCTGCTCGATCTGTTGCTGCCCCGGGAGCTCGGTGGCGCCGAGGTCACGCCGATCGAGTACCTCGCCGTCCTCGAGACGCTGGCCGCCGGCGACGCCGCGACCGCGTGGTGCGTGATGACCGCGTCGACTTCGACGTTGCTCGCGAGCTATCTGCCTCGCGAGGGCGCACAGCAGATCTGGAACGGGACGCCGCAGTTCCTCGCAGGGGTGTTCGCGCCCGGCGGCAAGGCGGTCGCGGAGGGTGATGGCGTGCGGCTGACCGGTCGCTGGCCGTTCGCCTCCGGATCGCGTCACGCGAGCTGGTTCGCGGTGGGCGCGATCGCGGGCGGCAAGCACGTGGTCTGTGTGGTCCCCTCCGATCAGGTCACGATCGTCGACAACTGGGACACGATCGGGCTCGCGGGCACCGGCAGCCACGACGCCGTGATCGAGGGCGTGCTGGTGCCAGCCGCGCGGACAGGCTCCGTGTTCGAGGCCACGCGATGGACGGAGGGCGCGCTGCATCGCGTGCCGATTTTCGGGCTGCTCGCGCTCGGCATCGCCGCCGTCGGGCTCGGCATCGCGCGCTCCGCACTCGCGCACGCCGGCGCGCGCCTCACCCCCAAGGCGGGCGCCGAACCGCCGCCGGGCGCCGCGCTCGGGAGCTTCGCGCGGCTGTCCGGTCGCCTCACGGCGGCACGCGCCCACGCCGACGCCGCCGCACGCGCGGCCTACGAGGCGGCGCTCGCGGACCAGGTGGATCCCGCGTGTCGCGCCGAGCTGCGGATCGCGGCTTGCCTGGTCGCCGAGGAGTGCGCGGCGATCGGGCGCGCCGCGTTCCACCTCGCCGGCGGCTCGAGCATTCGCGGCGGCAGCCCGCTCGGCCGCGCCCTGCGCGATCTCGAGACCGTGCTGAGCCACCGGATGGTCGCCGATCGCGTGCTCCCGGCCGCGGGTCGGGCGTTGCTCGGCCTCGGCGCGACGCCGGATCTGTGAAGGCGTGCTACCGATCGGCATGCGCTCCGCCTTCGCACTCGCGCTCGCCGTCGTGGGCAGCGCGTGTGGCGACGACGGCTACGATCCGAACAGCTGCAAGCCGGGTGGTACCGCCGACGTCGATGGCATGGTGAAGAGCGAGTCGCTCGGCCCGTTCGTGCGCGCCCAGCAACTCGCCACCAACCAGCCCACCGGGGCCGGCTACGCGATCCGCCTCGACGAGCAGGCCGGCGGGTGCGGCGAGGTGCCGGCCACCGGCAAGGCGCTCGTGTTCCTGTTCTGCAGCCCGCCCGCGGCGCTCGGCTACAAGATCGCGAGCGAGCAGACCTTCCACTGCCCCTCGGCCGACGTGCTCGCGTTGATCGAGAAGGACGGCGGCGCCGACTTCGCGACCGCGACCTCCGGTGCGCTGACGATCGCCCACGCCGGCGGCTGCCTCGACGGCGACTACACGGCGACGTTCGGCGTGGACGAGGTCACCGGTGTGTTCGACGCAGTGGTCTGCCAGTAGCTACGGCAAGCCGAACCGTCGCTCGAGATCATCCAGGGTCGCTCTCCACGAACACCGAAACGTCGACGTCCTTGGTCGCGCGCGGAGCGCCCCAGACACCGAGTGCGAGCGCT
Source organism: Myxococcales bacterium (assembly GCA_016720595.1). Lineage (GTDB taxonomy): Bacteria > Myxococcota_A > Polyangia > Haliangiales > Haliangiaceae > JABFXX01. Next base: position 64,024 of record JADKKI010000016.1, on the reverse strand, counting down.
CCACCGATCCCATAGGAGAGGCCATCCGCATCGAACGCAGCAGCGAGCCGTCGCGCAGCGTCGATCGGGTTCATCGCCGTCGCTGCAGGGCTTCGAGGATAGCGATCGTATCCGGTGGCAAGGGCTCGGGGGCGAGGACACGCTCCAGCTCTTCGGCGGACTTCAGCGAGAGGAAGTGCGCGGCCTCGTTGCAGGAGTCGATCACCGCGACCAGGCACTCCTCGGGAGAAGTGTCACGCCAGATCGCTGCGCGATCCTTGATCAGCTCGTCGCTCGCGAAGTACGCGCGTTGCGCTTCGAGCTTCGCGAGCTGGTCCGCAGTGAACGCCACGACCCGAGAATAGCTCAGGCCGAGCGCCAGCGCAGGAACGTCTTCTTGCCGAGCCGAAGCTCGGTGTCCTTGTCGATCACCACGACGCGCACGCGCTCGCCGCGCTCGAACGTGCCATTGCTGCTCGCGGTATCGACGAGGAGCAGGCGATCTTCGAACTGCACCAGGAGGGCGTGCACGCGCGACAGCGAGTGATCCTCGCCCGCCGCCTCGGTCAAGTCGCAGCGACCGTAGCGGCCAAGCAGCACGCCATCCTTCAGGGCGTCCGCGCCGATCTGGATCGCGAGCTGGCGATGCGGCGTGAAGATCTCGAGCGTGCCGACGCCATCGCCCTTCGCGAGACGCATGCCGGTGTCGCGCGGACCATTGGTGCGGGTGATGTACGTCTCGCGGGCATCGAACTTGGGCCGGCGGATCTTCGGCAGCGAACCCGCGGCGCAGTTCTCGAGCTCGTCGAGGTACACGCGCTCGGGCAGCATCGACCACGCGTCGGCCGCATCGGCCGGCCAGTCGCTCGGATCGCCGAGCACCAGCATGAACAGGACGAAGCCGGCGCACCGGAGGATCGCCGGGCCCTCGGCGGCGATGCCGCGGAGCGGGCGCCCGTCCTCGTCGACCATCGGCTCGGTGGTTCGCAGATCGAGCACGCGGTAGCGAATCGCCGTGGCACCGCGCTCCCAGCTCTTCACCGGATCGACGATCACCGCGAGCTGGCGCAGCGACAGCTGATCGCGGCCCTGCAGGTAGAGGTCACACTTGTCGTGGCGGCCGACGATCGCGGCCACCGGCCGCTGCACGCGGGCGCACAGCTTGACGATCCCGGCCGGGATCCCCGTCGCCTCGTCGATCGCCACCACGGCGAGCCCGGGCTCGTCGAACGCACGGCACACCGGCGCGAACCGGTTGTAGGCGCCGACGAACAGGTCCCGCGCGGTGTGGATCCGCCCCGGGATCAGCGGGCGCGCCGCCTTCATCATCAGGGTGGGCGCATTGGGCACCACACCCCGGCTCTGGCCGGCCCACAGGCTCACATCTAGCGTCGGCCGACCCGCGGTCACTTGACCAACCTAGCAGAGTCCCGATCCGGGTTCCCAGTGGAATTCATGAGCCTCTGGGATCAGGGATGAGGCGACTGACGAGGGTTCGCAATGCGCGCTCCCCCGGCCGTACCCCAACGATCTCTTGACCTACCTGTCGGCTGCGCCGTGACAGCGCAACTGCGTCACCACGGAGCAGGCTTGTAGTCCTTGAGGAACAGGCCCCACAGGTGGGTGCCGGTGTTCACGCCGTCGAACACGGGATCGACGATCCGCGCCGCGCCGTCGACGATGTCGAGCGGTGGGTGGAAGCCGTGGACGGCGGTCTTGCGCTGCGCGTGGTGCTGCGGGTCCTCGTCGGTGACCCACCCCGTGTCCACGCTGTTCATGTGGATGCCGTCACGCACGTACTCGATCGCGCTGGTCCGCGTCATCATGTTGAGCGCGGCCTTGGCCATGTTGGTGTGAGGGTGCTTGTCGGTCTTCCAGCGCCGGTAGAACTGGCCCTCCATCGCCGAGACGTTGACGACGTGGGCGTCCCGGGTGGGGACCTTGGCGAGCAGGGGCCGCAGGCGCGCGTTGAGCACGAACGGCGCGACGGCGTTGACGAGGTGGACCTCGAGGAGCTCCGCGGTCGGGACCTCGGCCAGCGTGAGCCGCCAGCTGTTGGTGTCCCGCAGATCGACCTGCTGGAGATCCTGATCGAGCCGGCCCTGGGGGAACAGGTGATCGCCGCGCTCGTGATCCTCCGCGAGCAGCGGCACCTGGGACAGCACCGCGCTCTTCCACAGCCCGGTCGCGTGGATCTCCGAACCGGCCGTGCGCACGAGGCCCTCGCCGAGCGAGCGATTGCGCTCGAGCATCGTGCGCTCCGCGGCGGGTAGCTGCGCGAACGGCTCGGACTCCGGGCCGAGCACGTGATCGTACCAACCCGAAGGGCGGCGCACCGTCTGGCAGGCATTGTTGATCAGCGCATCGAGGCGCGGCAGCGTGGCGTTCAGGTGCGCGCACAGCACCTCCACGCTCGGCGTGTGCCGCAGGTCGATCCCGTAGATGTGGAGCCGAGCTGTCCACTCGGCGGCATCCACCTCGCGCGCGAACCTCCGCGCCGCATCGCGCGGGAAGCGCGTGCACACCACCACCTCGGCGCCGGCGCGCAGGAGGAAGATCGCGGCCTGATAGCCGATCTTGACGCGCGCTCCGGTGACCATCGCGACGCGCCCGCGGAGATCCGCCGTCTGGTTCCGCTTCTGCCAGTTGAGCTCCGCGCACGCCGGGCACATCTGATCGTAGAAGTGGTGCAGCTCGTTGAACGTCGCCTTGCAGACGTAACACATGCGTCCGAGCTCGACGCGCGCGCCCTCCTCCCGGCGCGCCTCGGCGGCGGCCCACGGATCCACCAGCTCGGGGCTCTCGGGCTCGTCGCGCACCGGCGCATCGAGGATCATGTCCGCCGGCTTGGGTAGCGGCGTGCGGAACTCCGGCTCGCGGCGCAGCGCCCGGATGCCGGTCTGATCGAGGATCGCGCGATCGGCATCGCGCTTGGCCCGGAACCGGGCGCGGATCAGCGCCTTGCCCAGCGCCTTCCGGGTGTACCGGTCGGGGCGCGACAGCTGCCCCGCGGCGGTGACCAGGCGGATCCGCAGGCCCTCGTCGAGATCCGCGAGCGCGCGCATGTCCGCCCCGATCTCCTCGAGGAGCTCGATCGCGTTCCTGACCTTGTCCTCGTCCACGGCTGGGGTGTGTAACCTGCTCGACGCGCGCCGCCAAGGGGCGGTATACGGCTGCATGAGCCTCGCCAACCGTCTCAAGGGAAAAGCCATCTCCGCGTGGCTCGGTCCGACCGGTGACGCCGCCCGTCGCGCGGTGTCCCGGATCAAGGATCGGATCGCCAAGGCGCCCCGGACGCTCGACGTCTACTTCGACCTGACCGATCCGTGGAGCTATCTGACCGCGCAAGCGGTCCAGCGCCTGCTCGAGGCCTATCCCGTGGAGCTGACGTTCCATGTGGTCACGCCGCCCGCCTCCGACGTCGATCCCGAGCCCCTGCTGCGCGCGCCGTACTCGGTGCGTGACGCGGTCCAGCTCGCCGAGTACTGGAACGTCGAGTTCCCCGGCAAGAAGTCGACCGACGCGAACATGGTCCGCGACATCGGCACCGCGCTCGTCAAGGCGCGCCCCCCGCGCGAGCAGCTCGCCGCCGCGCTCGAGCTGACGATGTCGATGTGGAACGTCGACAAGAAGCTCCTGGTCACGCTGCTCGGAAAGTGGGGCCAGGTGTCCAACGGCGACGTGCTGCCGATCCTGAACACCACCTACGCCGAGCTCCGCAAGGCGGGCCACTACCAGGGCGCGATGATCCACTACGACGGCACCTGGTACTGGGGCATCGATCGCCTGCCGTACCTCGAGGCCGCCCTCGCCAAGGACTTCGGCAAGGAGGTCGCCCACGTGGTCACGCCGCGGCCGATCGCGGATCGCGGCCCGCTCAAGCTTTCGGACAAGCCCCTGGCCTGTGACATGTGGTTCTCGTTCCGCTCGCCGTACTCGTACCTCGCGCTCGAGCAGATCGAGGGCGTGCTGGCGCCGTACAACGTCCCGCTCACGCTCCGCCAGGTGGCGCCGATGGTGATGCGCGGGCTCCCGATGCCGCAGATGAAGCGCATGTACATCGTCAAGGACGCCAAGCGCGAGGCGGATCGCCTCGGCATCCCGTTCGGCGAGCTGTGCGATCCGCTGGGCCCGGGCATCGAGAACTGCCTCGCGATCCAGCACTGGGCCAACCAGCAGGGCGCGGGGATCGGGTTCGCCCGCTCCGCGATGCGTGCGATCTGGGCCGAGGCGCGCGATCCCGCCGACTACGTCGATCTCCGCTACATGGTCGAGCGCGCGAACCTGCCCTGGGAGGCGGCGCGCGCCGCCCTCGACGACAAGGCCGCGATCAAGATCGCCGCCGACAACGCCGCCGATCTCAACGGGATCGGGCTGTGGGGCGTGCCATCGTTCAAGGTCGGGGACTTCGTGGCGTGGGGCCAAGATCGGCTGCCATTACTGGCAGATCGCCTGCGTCGCCACGCGCTTGCGACTCCCTGACACGGCCCTACGTCCGGATCGGGACCATGCATGGTCTCGATGGAACTCCGCGCCCAGAAAACCCCTCGTTGCCCTCGGACGGCGCGTGTTATCACCCAACAGCACCGGCACAGGCGCAGGCGGGACCCGGTTTCCTGGCACACTCTGGAGGAGCGATGTCTGAACAGAAGCAAGACGCGGTAAGCCTGGTCGATCCAGGTGTCCCGGCGGATCAGGGGCTGTCGAGCCTCGGTCTGCTCATGCAGCTCGGCGGCAGCCTGTTCGCGGCGGTCGCCACGCTGGGCACCTTCGTCACCATGCTCACCCGCGGCGGTCGAGGCGAGGACAAGCTGTGGATCCTGCTCATCCTCGGGATGTGCGTGACCCGCTCGATGTTCCACCGGATGGCCGGCACGGAGCTCCTGTACGGCAAGCGCACCCTCGAGGGCTCGGCCAGCCCGCTCGGCGGCGTCAAGCGCTACATCGTGATCGCCCTCGCGCAGTCCGCGATCCTGTTCATGATCATGGTGGGCAAGTTCCACGTCCCGTTCGGGATCGCGATCGGCCCCGCCCTCGGACTCGCGCTCTGGCCGGCGGTCCTCGCCGTCCTGGTCGCGCTCCCACGGTTCCGCCGGTTCCAGACCGAGCTGCCGGTCGCCGAGGACAAGGGCTTCGAGGCCGCCTCGGTCCTCATGACCGTGCTCGGCACCACCGGTGTCCTCGGCACCGGCCTGTTCCTGATCGTCATGCTCGATGCAGGCGGCCGCATGCTCTCGCAGGGCCCCGGCATCCTGATCATGCTCGCCACGATCTTGCTCGTGATCCGCTCCGGCCTCCACGTGCAGGCCGGCCTCTCGGGCCTGCGCGAGACCTCGGTGGATCGCGCCGTCGAGCTCGCGAATCGCTATGCGAACTTCGGCGTGATCAGCTCGTTCTGCGCCGCGGGTGCGCTCCTGCTCCTCCTGATGAGCGGTGCGATGAACATTGCCGCCCTCGCGATCGTCGCCGGCCTGTGCTGGATGTTGATGGCGTGGCCGATGATCATCCGCCGGTTCTACAGCGAGCGGCAGTTCGCGGACCTCATGCAGGGTGACCAGGCGAACCTGCACCGCCGCGCCCCGGACGCGGGCCTCTCGGGTCTCGGCTGGCTGCTGTTCGCCCACGCGATGATGAGCGCGGCGATGTTGATCCCGCAGCTCGTCGTCACCAACGGCGCGATGTCCCGCAAGATGTTCGAGGCGATGTCGATGTTCGGCGGCGGCGCCGGCGTCCGCTCGCTGTGGTGGAGCGCGGGCCTGGTCGTCCTCCAGGCGTGGGCCGGCTTCGAGCTGATCCGCATGAGCAGCACGCACCGCATCATCGGCACCGTGTTCTCGATCGTCGCGATCGTCGTCAGCGTCTACCTGACCTGGCCGGTGCTCCAGCAGCTCAAGTTCATCGGGCGCATGGGCCCCGAGGGCGTGATGATGTTCATCCCGATGGCGATCCAGCTCGTGATCCCGATCTCGACCCTGATCCTCGTCAACCGCAACATCGCACCGACGGCGCGCGCTCGGTTCAAAACGCCGGCGTGACGCCTCGGATCGTCACGTGCGTCCTCCTCGGTGCTGTTCTGACCGCGTGCCAGGACAACGTGACGACTCCATTTCCGCCCGGCCTCGAGCCGTTCGAGGACAATCCGGTGGAGCTCGACGGTGATCTCACCGTGGAGCAGCTCCACGCGATCACCAAGGACGGAGACCAGATCAAGGTCTATGGCCGCGGCTACGTGCACGCCACGCCGACCCGGCTGTGGGAGCTGACGCAGGTCCCACCCGCGATGATCGCCACCTGCTCCACCGACGAGCAGCAGGTCAGCGAGAACAACGACCTGGAGTACCTCTACAGCTTCCTCGTTCACTACACCGTCCACAACGTGCTGACGGTGGAGTGGGACGACCAGTGGCGGTACGGCGTGGTCACCGGCAGCCCCGACGCGGTGGAGCTCGGGATGATCAAGCATCAGAAGATCCAGGGCTCGGACTTCGTCACCCTCTCCGAGGGCACCATCGAGGTCCTCGCGACACCCGATCCGGAGGTCAGCGAGCTCGCGTTCGTGGAGCACCTCGAGGCGATCAGTGGTGGCACCAGCGACGTGCTGAAGGGTATGCAACACAACTACGACGCGCTCGTTGCGCTGGTGCACGACGCCCCGATCCCGGCCTGCCCCTGATAAGCTCGTGACGTGAGCCGCGGCTCGCCCAGCGAGGAATTCGGGCCGTACCTCGTGTACGAGCAGCTTGGGGCCGGAGGCATGGCCGAAGTCCACCGCGCCGAGCAGGCCGGCATCGAGGGCTTCCGCAAGGTCGTCGCACTCAAGCGGATGCTCCCGCACGTCGCCGCCAACGACGACATGGTGAAGTCGTTCGTCCGCGAGGCGCGCCTGGCGAGCTATCTGCGGCATGCCAATGTTGCGCAGACCTACGATCTCGGAAAGGTCGGCGACACGTACTTCATCGCGATGGAGCTGATCGAGGGGCGCAGCCTGCGCGACGTGCTGCGCCGCTGCGCCTCGCTCAACAAGGTGATGCCTGTCGCCTACTCGCTCAACATCCTCAACCAGATCTGCGATGCGCTCGACTACGCGCACAACCTCTGCGACGAGCAGGGCAACCGGCTCGGCATCATCCACCGCGACGTCTCGCCGTCGAACGTCCTGGTCGCCGAGGACGGCGTGGTGAAGCTGATCGATTTCGGGATCGCCAAAGCTTCGGCGTCGGGCATGCAGACGATGAGCGGCACGATCAAGGGCAAGTACGGCTACATGGCGCCCGAGTACCTCGGCGGGACGATCGACGCTCGCGCGGATCTGTTCGCGATCGGTGTGATCGCGCACGAGCTGCTCACCAACCGGCCGCTGTTCACCACGCCCGATGACATCGACACGCTCCAGCGGGTGCGCTCGATGCAGATCCAGCCACCGTCGCGCAAGAACCCCGCGGTCCCCGCCGAGATCGACGACATCGTGATGACGGCGCTCGAGCGAGATCCGGATGCGCGCTGGCAGCACGCCACCGCGCTGCGCACGGCGCTCACCACGCTGACCAAGCGGCTGGGCATGCAGGTGACCAATCAGGAGGTCGTGGTCTGGCTCGATGCCCTCGACTTCGATTCGGCCACGCTCCCGTTCGATGGAGGCCGCCCGAGCGCAGATGCCGGCGGCGGCGATTCGGTGATCATCTCGATCGAGCACGGCGGCCGGGAGACGCCGCTGACCTTGCAGGTGCGAGGGCCCGCGGCCGTGGCCCCCGCCGTGGCGCCGCTCGGCACACCGGCGCAACCGATGACGGCGCAGCGCTCGATCCAGCCGAGCCTCCCCCCGAAGGAGCTGCAGACCAGCGCGGAGTACGACGAGGCCGTTCGTCGCTACGAGCGTCACGATGCCCTGATCCCCTCGGCGAGCTTCCTCGCCGACGAGATCGTGCCCACGCAGGTGCGCCCCTCGTCGGGAAAGCTCGCGCCGGTGCCGCTCGACGCCGATCCCGTGCGCGCATCGCTGCCGACCATGGTCGGCGTGTCCGCCGCCGCGGTCGCCACCGAGATCGCGCGGGTCTCGGCCGCGCGCGCAGCCGTTGCGCCTCCGACGGTCGCGGCGAACCCACCTCCCCACGCGGTCGCGGCGAACCAACCTCCCCACGCGGTCGCGGCGAACCCACCTGCCCACGGCACCACCCGGCTGACCGCCGTGCTATTGGTCCTCTTGGCTGCAGCGGTGGCCGCGACCGCGGTCTACTTCCTCCTGCCGCTCTTCACATGACGAGACGCATCGCCCTGATCTCGACCGGCGGTACGATCGAGAAGACCTACGACGAGCTGTCCGGAGTGCTCGCGAACCACGTCTCCGTGCTCGACGTGATGCTCGCGTCACTCGAGCTGCGTGGTGTGGAGGTCCAGCGCGTCTCGCTGATGAACAAGGACAGCCTCGACATGACGCCCGCGGATCACACGTTGATCGCGGAGACCGCGGGTCGCCTCGCGCGCGAGACGGCGGGGGTCGTCGTCGTCCACGGCACCGATCGCCTCGCGACCTCTGGCGATCGCGTCGTCGAGCTGGTCGGCACGCCGGGGGCGCCGATCGTGTTCACCGGTGCGATGCGTCCGTACGAGCTGCGGTCCACCGATGCGCTCCAGAACCTCACCGAGGCGCTGCTCGCGGTGCAGATCCTGCCGCCGGGCGTCTACGTCGCGATGCACAATCAGGTGCTCCAGTTCCCCGGGGTCACGAAGGACAAGGTTGCCGGCACGTTCGTGAAGGCCGGGACGTGACCACCGAGCAAGACCACGATCTGAGCGGACTCTTGCCCGCTCTGCTCGAGGCGCTTGGCACCAGCGGCACCGCCGTCATCGTGATCGCCGACAACGGCAACCAGCTCGTACGGTGGTATGCGAACGCACCCGCGGCGGCGATCCTCGGCTACACGCTCGACGAGCTCCTCGCACTCGACGTGATGCTGACGATCGTGCCGGAGCAGCGACAGCTGGTCGATCAGCTGCGCACCGGCTTCCGCGCCGGCCAGGCGATGCCACCGGCGATCGAGCTCGGGCTGCTCCACAAGGACGGGACCCAGCTGCCCGTCGAGGCGGCACTGGGTACGATCGAGCTCGACGGCTTCCGCGTCTACGCCACGGTGATCCGGATCGCGGGGGCGTACCAGCAACAGCTCTCGCTGCTCGAGGGCGATCGGATCGGCCTGGTCGGTGCGCTCGCGGCCGGCTTCGCGCACGAGATCAACAACCCCTTGACCTCGGTGCTGCTCAACCTGCGCTCGCTGAAGAAGCAGCTCGCCGCCATGCCCGAGGCCAGCCAGGGCCAGGCGCTGCGCTGCCTCGAGGACATCACCCTCGGGGCGGAGCGGATCGCAGGGAACGTCCGTGCGCTCCAGACGCTCGCCACGCGGAGCGCCACCCAGCCGGTCGATCTCGCGGCGATCGTGTCCTCGGCGCTGCGGCTCGCGGCCCCCACGCTCGAGCCACGCGCACAGGTGACACGGCAGATCGCGGCGGTCCGCCTGGTGACCGGTGAGGAGTCCCGGATCGGTCAGGCGGTGCTGGCGATGATGCTGTTCTCGAGCTCCGGGTTCGATGCCGACGTCGCCAGCACGAGCAACCGGATCACCGTCACCGTCGAGGAGCGCGCGGACGACATCGTCGTCGAGGTCTCCGACAACGGACACGATCTGACGCCCGACGAGGTCCGCCGCGTGTTCGACCCGTTCTTCCGCTCGTCGGCCCGAGGCGCCGGCGTTGGCGTCGGCCTGGGGGTGGCGCGGTCGGTCGCGACCACGCTCGGCGGTGAGGTCACGCTCGCGGCGCGACCCGGCGGTGGCGCGGTGATCACGATGCGGCTGCCGGCAGCGCCGCCGACCTGAGAACCGCTCAGCCGCGCATCACGAGGAAGATCCCGTGGGCACTCGCCACCGGCGACGTGCGGTCCCCCTGCCAGGCCTCGACGCGGACGTTCGAGATCCGTCGGCCCTGCCGCGTGATGATGCCGCGCGCGTGGGTCTCGGCCGCACCGGCCGAGCGCAGGTAGTCGATCGTCACGGTGATCGTCTTGGGTAGGACGATGGTCTCCGCGCGCCACAGCAGCTCGAAGATCGCGGCCGATTCGAGAAGCGCACCGAGCGTGCCACCGTGGAGGGCCGGCAGCGCGGGGTTGCCGATCAGGTGCTCCCCGTAGCGCATCGTGGTCACCAGCTCGTCGCCCTGCATCGCCGCGGTGAGGCCGAGGAACTTCGCGTACGGGATCGCCGCGCACAGCCCCTCGTAGTCCTTCGCGGCCTTCGCGGCGGTGAGGCGCTCGATCAACGTCGGCGGCGGCACGTCGGCGGCGCCGTCACGACTTCACGTTCCCGAGCTTGGTCGAGATCATGAACGTCCCGACCGAGTGCGCGATCGGATCGTCCGGATCCTCGTGGTAGGCGACCGCCCGCGTGAAGGCGACGTTCTTGGTCATCTTGTAGCAGGTCGCCCGCGCGTGGACGGCGAGCCCGACCTCGGCGGGACGCAGGTAGTCGATGCGGAGATCGAGGGTGGCGATCGGCACGAAGTCGACGAGCGAGGCGAACACCGCGGCGCCAGAGGCACCATCGAGCAGGGCGGTGATCGCGCCACCGTGCAGCACGCCGGTGTCAGGGTTCCCCACCAGCTTCTCGTCGTACGGCAGCCTGAACAGCGCCTCGTGGGGCTTCATGTCGAGGATCTCCACCCCGAGCGCCTTGTTGTGCGGCACGTTGGCGGAGAACCCGCGGACCAGCTTGAGCCGGAGCCGCTGGTCCTCGTCGGCTGCCATGCAGCGAAGGTAGCAGGTAGACTGCCGCCATGGCTCGCCCCGCGATCCCCGAGATGTCCGTGTGATCGAAGGCCCCGCCGCGCTCGGCTGGGATCCCGCGTGGGAGGAGGCGCGGCGCGCGCTCGATCCCGAGGGCGCCTGGCAACCCGTGCGGATCGCGGCGGAGCACCGCGGCGCTTATCACGCGGTGGGCCCAGGTGGCACCGCGTGGGTCGAGCTCACCGGCAAGACGTTCCATCAGGCCGGCGACAAGCGCGCGCTGCCCACCGTCGGCGATTGGGTGCTGGTGGAGCGCTGGGACGCCGCGCTCGCGGCCAACGGCGCCGGCGTGGTCCGCGTGGTGCTGCCGCGGCGCAGCTTCCTCGTGCGCCGTGCGGCGGGCGAGGCCACCCTGCCGCAGCCGCTCGCCTCCAACGTCGATGTCGGACTGGTGATGACCTCGGCGAACTCCGATCTGTCACCAGCGCGCCTCGATCGCTACGTCGGGCTCCTGCGCGATGGCGGTATCGAGCCGGTGCTGGTCCTCTCGAAGATCGATCTGGTGGCCGACCCCGGCGCCGCGATCGCCGCACTCGCCGCCGTCTCTGGGGGCCGCGTGGTGGCACTGTCGAGCGTGCGCGGTGAAGGGCTCGACGATCTTCGGGCGCTCAACGGCGCGGGCCGCACGGCGGTGCTGCTCGGGAGCTCGGGCGTCGGCAAGTCCACGCTGCTGAACACGCTGATCGGAACGACGCAGGAGGTGCGCGCGCTGCGCGCCGACGAGCGCGGGCGCCACACGACGACGCGCCGAGAGCTGTTCGTGGCGCCCGATGGCGGGCTGTGGATCGACACGCCCGGCATGCGCGAGCTCGCGCAGTGGATCGACGACGACGAGGAGGTCGACGAGCACGCCTTCGACGACATCCTCGCCCTCGCCGCCGGCTGTCGGTTTCGCGACTGCCGCCACACCGACGAACCGGGATGCGCGGTGCGCGGCGTGGTGGATCCCGTGCGGCTCGCCAGCTTCCTGAAGCTCGCACGCGAGCGCGCGACCGGGGTGACCCGACAGAGCGAGGCGCAGCGGATCGCGGCCGCGCGCAAGGCCAAGAAGAAGCCCGCGCCGCCCGCGGAAGACTGACACAAATCCCGACGTCGCCGAGGACGAACGGCTCAGCCGCCGCCGCTCACGCTGATACACGAGCGTACCGCGTCGAGGGTCGGGCTCTCCAGCGCGCACATCACGTCCGTGGGTGTCGTCGCACATTGCGGAACGAACGTGTCACTCGTGGTGATCACGAGCGGCAGCACCACCCCGAGCGTCGGGGACAGATCGAAGGCGAACAGCCCTCCGAACGCCATCCCGAGATCGGGTGGGCTCATGGGGAGCATGGTCGGGATCGCGTGGAACTTGCACGCACCGTTGGCGACGGTGGTCAGCGGGTAGCTGATGCCGGCGACGTCGATCGAGGCCTCCCAACGGTCGCTCTTGGCAGGACCGTGGAACATCGGGTGCGCGCACGTGGGGTTCAGCGGGATCTGGAACGGCAGCACCATCGACAGCGCGTGCGGGCAGACGGAGATGACGCCGGTCAGGGCGTCCTTGGCGACGGGCACCTTGCACACGATCGGGCCGAGAGCGCCGGCGGGATCCTTGCCGACCGGATCGATCGCGCAGTCCTCGAACTTCTGATCCGGAGGGCACAGATCACACAGCGCCGTAGGGGTGCAGTACGCCGGCGTGGTGCTGCAGTCGTTGCGCGTGGTCGGCATCCCGTCGGTGCAGCGCACGCCGCCAGCGCGGCACCGCGAGACCGACTGACCGCTGAACTGCACCACATCGGGGACCAGGCACGACAGGTTCGAGGTCCCCGGGACGATCGAGCTCTGGAAGAACCGATCGTCGCACTCCGCCTTGTCGCCTGCGAAGTAGCCATCGCAGTCCGCATCGCCCGGATTGGTGATCGCGCCGAGCGGGTGACGATCGTCGTGATAGCCGCCGCGATCGAGCAGCTGGACGCAGGTCTGGTCGTCGGGCGCCTCTCCCCACAGCTCGATCTCGGTCACGCCCCGGGTCACGCCAGGCGTGCCGGCGGCGTTCCCCGCGAGCGTCGCCGGGTTGAGGCCGATCTTGTACCGATCGACGTGGTCGGTCGGGAGCGCGAGATCGTAGAGCCCGTAGGCCGAGGTCGGCTTGCCACCCGACATCCCCACCGCGATCACCGACAGCATCTGGCCATCGCCGGTCGCCGCATACGTGAACGACGTGACCTCGTCGGGTGAGCTCAGCATGCGGTGATCGAACATGATCTCGCTGCTGTCCCGGGCCCAGACCTCGCCGCGCCGCAGCGGATCGGGCTTGAGCGCCCGGGTCCCGAGCCGCGAGGTCTGCCCGCCGCCGTCGCCCACGTAGATCCGGACTTCGTCGACCGCGACCGCGTCGGGGTCCGACGGCGGATAGACCACGATCTCGACGCCGCCGGCCTGACACGCGGTCAGCAAGGCGACGATGGTGAGGGTCCCCAAGCGCACGATCGCCAGGATAGCCGATCGCCGTGCTATAGGACCGCCCGTGATCGCGTTCTCCTCGGTCAGCAAGCAGTACGGCGGACAGCTCCTGTTCGTCGAGGCTTCGTTCCAGATCAACCCCGGCGAGAAGGTCGGCCTGGTCGGCCCCAACGGTGCGGGTAAGTCCACGGTGTTCCGCATGATCGCCGGCGAGGAGCAGCCCGACGACGGTGGCATCGAACGCCCGAAAAAACTCACCTTGGGGTACTTCCGGCAGGACGTCGGGGACCTCAAGGGCCGGTCGATCCTGGTGGAGACCTGCTCCGGCGCGGGCGAGGTGGCGGAGCTGGGCAGCGAGCTGGCGGTCCTCACGCAGAAGCTCGAGAACCCCGGGGATGACCTCGACGAGGTTGTCGCCCGGTTCAGCGAGGTCCAGGAGCGCTATCAGAACCTCGGTGGGTACGAGCTCGATGCGCGGGCCCAGTCGATCCTTCACGGCCTCGGGTTCGCCGATGCGCAGCTCGGCAACGACGTCGGGACGCTGTCGGGTGGCTGGAAGATGCGCGTGGCGCTCGCGCAGATCCTGCTCGCGCGGCCCGATCTCCTGCTGCTCGACGAGCCCACGAACTACCTCGACCTCGAATCGATCCTGTGGCTCGAGCAGTTCCTGCGCGACTACCCCGGCACCGTGGTGATGACCTGCCACGATCGCGACGTCATGAACCGCGTCGTCGGGAAGATCGTCGAGATCGACGGCGGCGAGCTTCGCACCTACGGCGGCAACTACGACTTCTACGAGAAGATGCGCGTGATCGAGGCGGAGCGGCGCGAGGCCGAGTACGCCCGCCAGCAGGCGCGCCTCGCCAAGGAGAGCCGGTTCATCGAGAGGTTCAAGACCCACGTCGCGAAGGCGGCGCAGGTGCAGAGCCGGATCAAGAAGCTCGACAAGGTCGAGAAGGTCGAGGAGCCCAAGCGAATCATCGAGAAGAGCTTCGACTTCCGGGTCCCGCAGCGCTCGGGCGATGACGTCGTCAAGATCACCGGGATCAAGAAGGCCTACGGCGCGCACGTGGTGCACTCCGGGTTGACGCTGACGGTCGCCCGCAAGGAGCGGTGGGCGGTGATGGGCGAGAACGGGGCTGGCAAGTCGACGCTCCTCAAGATGATCGCCGGCGTGCTGACGCCAGATGCGGGCAACGCAGCGATCGGCGCGAGCGTGACGATGGGCTACTACGCACAGCACGTGATGGACGCTCTGACCGCCGATCACACGATCCTCGACGAGCTGCAGGAGCACGCGCCGATGGCCAACCAGGGCACGCTGCGCGGCCTCGCGGGTGCGTTCGGCTTCCACGACGATGACGTGTTCAAGCCGGTCCGCGTGCTCTCGGGCGGCGAGCGCGCACGCCTCGCGCTCGCGAAGCTCCTCTACGACGCGCCCAACCTCCTCGTGCTCGACGAGCCTACCAACCACCTCGACATCGTGACCAAGCGCGCGCTCGTCAAGGCGCTCGCCGACTACGAAGGCACGCTGCTGTTCGTCTCGCACGATCGCCAGTTCCTGCGTGCGCTCGCCAACCGCGTGCTCGAGCTGTCGTCGGCGGGGCCGCGGATCTACGGCGGGAACTACGACGAGTACGTCGCGTCCACCGGGCGCGAGGCTCCCGGCATGCGAACCCTGTCCTGATCAAGGACTTGCGCGCCGCGACAACCGATCGCATGTTGATCGGTAACGCCATGGACATGAAGAACGTCGGGGGTACGCCGGGTGGAACGCGCACGTTCTTGCTCGGCATCATCATGTTCGTCGTCGGTGGCTACCTGCTGTTCAACCAGGTCCAGGTCAATGGCGGCTACTGGCGGTTCAGCTTGTTCGGCCAGGGCTATGGCTCGAGCTTCGGGATCACGCTGATCCCGATGCTGTTCGGGATCGGGATCCTGTTCTCGAACGGGAAGTCCCTCGTGGGCCGCGGCCTCACCGCGCTCGGCTTCCTGGCGATCCTCGTCGGCATCATCATGAACCTCGACATCCACTTCCGGCAGACGTCGCTGTGGAACACGCTGACGATGCTGATCCTGATCGTCGGCGGGCTGGGCCTCGTGATCCGTTCGCTGTCCCCGATGGGCCCGGCCAAGCCCGCGGCCCCGCCCGAGGCGTGAACAGGCCCGCGGATCTCTGGCGTGTTAGGCTCCCGGCGTGGCGAACGAGGACCGAGGTAAGCCCGCGGTCGGCACGCATTTCGGGCTCGGCCCGGCGACGCCGACCCCACCCTCACGGACCGGCCCGGTCGGGCACGCCTCGCGCGCCCTTGGCGGCGGCGCGAGCGTGGCGATGCAGTCCCACGCGGGCTTCCGCACGCCACCCCCCCTGCCCTCCCCCTACGACAGCTTCGGCGGCGGCACCACCCTGCCGGGCGTGGGGCTCCAGCCCGGGACGCGGATCAAGCAGTACGAGCTGATCCGCGAGCTCGGCCGCGGCGGCATGGGCGTGGTGTACGCGGCCCGCGACATCAAGCTCGGCCGGCGCGTGGCGATGAAGTTCCTGCTCCACGTCGATCGCGAGGTGATCGATCGGTTCCTCGTCGAGGCGCGTGCCACGGCGCTGTGCAGCCACGACAACATCGTCATCATCTACGAGGTCGACGAGTGGGAGGGCATGCCGTACATGGTCCTCGAGTTCCTCGAGGGCAAGACGCTCCGCGACTTCATGGGGGCGTTCGGCGATGGCCAGCCGATGGCCGCCGCGCGCGTGGTGGAGCTGATCCTGCCGGTCGCGCGCGCGCTCGCGAAGGCCCACGAGGAGGGCATCGTCCATCGCGACCTCAAGCCGGAGAACATCCTCGTCACCCACGCGGGCCAGGTGAAGGTCCTCGATTTCGGGATCGCGAAGGCGCTCGGTTCCGCGGACGCCCCGCGGAGTCGTTCGCAGATCATGGCGGGCGCGGCGGACCTGACGTTGACCCGCGAGGGTGCGCTGGTCGGCACGCTGCCGTACATGTCCCCCGAGCAGATGGGCGTGGACGACATCGATCACCGCTCCGATCTGTTCTCGCTCGGCATGATCATGTTCGAGATGCTCGCCGGCAAGCACCCCGTCGAGCCGCTCGCCAGCGACGAGCTGCTCCAGAACCTCATCACCCCGGGCCCGATGCGCTCCGTGCGCGGGGCGGTGCCTGACCTCCCGGATGCGCTGGTCCAGGCTGTCGACGGCTGCCTCCAGAAGTCCAAGGCCGACCGGATCGGCTCGGCCAACGAGCTCGCCCGCCGGCTCGAGAGCCTGCTGCCCACGCGCCACGCGCGCCAGCTCGCGGAGGGCGAGAGCCCGTACCCCGGCCTCACCGCGTTCCAGGAGCACGATGCGGATCGGTTCTTCGGGCGCGGCCGCGACGTGACCCGGATGATCGCGCGCGTCCGCGAGCTGCCGCTGACCGCGATCGTCGGCCCCTCCGGCGTGGGCAAGTCCTCGTTCGTGCGAGCGGGCGTGGGCCCGGGCCTCAAGAGCTCGGGCGAGGTGTGGGACGTGGTGACGCTGCGCCCGGGCCGGCATCCCCTCGCGGCGCTGGCCACGGTGATCGAGCGGCTGACCACCCGCACGGGTGCCTCGCTGACCAACACGATGGACGAGCACGCCCAGCTGATCTGGCGGCTCCGCAACGAGCCCGGGTTCCTCGGCGTGACCCTGCGCGCGCGCGCCGCGGCGACCGACAGCCACACGCTGCTGTTCGTGGATCAGTTCGAGGAGCTGTACACGCTGGTGCCCGACTTCGAGGAGAGGCGGGCGTTTACCGCCGCACTCGCCGCGGTTGCCGACGATACGGCCGCCCCCCTCCGCGTCGTGGTCTCGATGCGCTCGGACTTCCTCGATCGCGTGGCCGAGGATCCGCGGTTCATGGAGGAGCTGTCGCGCGGGCTCGTGTTCCTCTCGGCCCCGGATCGCGACGGCCTGCGCGAGGCCCTCGAGCTGCCGGTCCAGATGGTGGGCTATCAGTTCGAGAGCTCCGCGATGGTGGGCGACATGCTCGATGCGCTCGCCGGGACCCCGGGCGCCCTGCCCCTCCTCCAGTTCGCGGCCGCGAAGCTGTGGGACGCACGCGATCGCCAGCGCCACCTGCTCACGGTGGCGAGCTACCAGCAGATCGGCGGGATCAGCGGCGCGCTGGCCACGCACGCCGACGAGATCATCCGCAACATGACCGCCGCGCAGCAGCGGCTGACCCAGCGCGTGTTCCACCAGCTGGTCACGCCGGAGCGCACGCGCGCGATCGTGGAGCTCGCCGACATCTATCAGCTCGATCAGCGCGAGGCGATCACGCGGGTGATCGAGCTCCTGGTCGCCGCGCGGCTCCTGGTGGTCCAGACCCGCAGCGACGCGAGCGGCGGCTCCGTCGAGATCGTGCACGAATCGCTGATCGATCGCTGGCCCACGCTCAAGCGCTGGCTCGACGAGGTGCAAGAGGACGCGCTGTTCCTCGCGCAGCTGGCCTCGGCCGCGAAGCAGTGGGACGCGAGGGGCCAGCCGCCCGGCCTGCTGTGGCGAGGCGAGGCGATGGAGGAGGCCCGCCGGTGGTACGCGGGGAGCGATCGCACGCTCGCGCCTCGCGAGCAGGCATTCCTCGATGCCGTGCTGTCCCTCGCGCAGCGCGGCCGCCGCGCCCGGCGCGCCGTGCTGATCGCCGTGATCTCGTTGCTCGTGGTGATCGCGGGCGTCGCCAGCGTCGGGTACGTCCGCGTGCGCTCGGCCGAACAGCAGGCGATGGCGCAGGCCGAACGCGCGAATCAGGCCGCCGCGGAGGCCACGGCCAACGAGAAGATCGCGCGCGACAAGCAGGCGCTTGCCGAGGCTGCCGAGCTCAAGCGCAAGGCCGCCGAGGAGGGCAAGGTCGCCGCCGAGGGCAAGCTCGCGGACACCGGCGAGCAGCTGAAGCTCAGCGCCGAGGAGCTCGAGAAGAAGAACCTCGCGCTCGAGGACGAGAAGAAGGCCGCCCTCCAGGCCAAGGAGATCGCCGAGAAGGCTTCGAAGAAGGCGGTCGAGGCGATGGGCGAGGCGCAGAAGGCGAAGGCCGAGCTGCAGGTCAAGCTCGACGCCGAGAAGCAGCGGGTCAAGCAGCTCCAGGAAGAGACCCGGAAGCTGTCGACCAAGCTCAAAGACTGACCGCAAGTCCTCGCGCGAGCACTTACGACCGTCGGCGAGCGGACTCCCGCCGGAGTGAACGCAGCTACTGGCGCTGGAGCCAGAAGATGTAGTCGAACCCCGAGAAGTAGATCCGGGCGCAGTCCTCGCTGAGGAATGGATCGTAGACGAAGGGCACGTTGGTCAGCGCAACCGGCGTACGGAACCGAGCGTCGAGGCTGGGCCGATCGCTGTAGTAGACGTGGCCACCGTCGGCCGTGCTCGCGGCGAACACGACGCGTAGGCCGTCGGCGCTCAGGTTGGGGGCGCTGGCGAAGTACACCAGGCCGAAGTCGGCTGCCGGATCGTAGCTCGCGATCGCAGTCAGTTGCCCGGTCGCGCGATCCACGGTGGTCTCGACGGCGAGGCCCTGGTCGAGGAAGAACATGCGCTGTACCGGCGTCCGAGTCGTGATGCCGAAGGCGATATCCGGACCGAACACCGGTCCCCAGCTCTGGAGGTCGTGCGCGACCGTGAATTGGTTGTCGGCGCCGCGGCGGTAGACCTGGACCTGGCCGATCGCCGCCATCGTCGGTGAACGACGGACCAGGAGCTCGGCCCCATCGGGATCCAGCCGAGGCTCACCGATCGCGGTTGATGGCGTCGACGTGAGCCCGGCGATCGGCGCGTACGGACCGTCGCTCGGCCCCTCGCCGATCCACGACAGCTGCGAGCTCCTGCACCAGCCCACCGAACGCCCGCTCGTCGCGCTCGCCGAGTAATCGGTGCATTGCAGGTCGATCTGGTGCAGCAGGCGGGTGAAGGCGGGCGTCTCGCCGGTCGGCGGGCACGCGAACGGCGCGTCGGACGGCGCGTCGAAGTACTGCGCGTCGAGATCAACGCTGACTGTTGGCTGCAACCCGAAGATCGCGTTACATCCCGCGAGCCCGAGCAGCGCCGTCGACCACAGGGCCGCCCATGCGGGCGTGGTTCGCTGGGCGTCTCTCCCCGAAGGCGCCGCTGACGCTGTCCCGCCGTGACCGCAACGGCGTCGGTGACGCTGCGCGACCATCGAGAACGAGGTTATCACCTGCGGCGGTGAAGATCGAGGCTGCGATGGTGCCGGGGTTCTTGGGTTCGAAGCTCGAGGACTGACGCGCGTGGCTCGCGCGCCTGGCGCGGTCAGAACCCGCGGGTCAGCGAGAACGTCGCGCCGCCGGCGACCGGCGTCACCTGCGGCGTGAGCTTCTCCACGCTCTCGGGATACACGGTGCGGCCGCGATTGAGGTACAGCATCACCGCGCCGGTGGCGATCGTGGCGATGCCGACCGTCAGCACGCTGACCGCGACCTTGTTCTTGAACCGAGCGTCGTCATCGAGCCCACGAACGGGATCGAGCCGCGTGTCGTCAGGGCCGCACGCGGTGACCGAGCAGAACTGCGCGACCGAGCGGTCGTAGCTGTCCATGTCGGCCTTGGCGTTCAGATCGAGCACGGCACCGATACCCGCGACCGCGAACCCGGCACCGAACACCACCCACGGCAGGTACGTCGGCCAGCGATGCTCGATCCGCGCGGCGCGCCCGAGGGGCTCGAGCTTGACCGGCACGTCCTGCGCCTTGCCGCCGAGCACCATGACCTCGACGGTCTTGGTCAGGAGGCCCGCCTTGGTGCCGACCAGCTGGTGCGGCCCTGGAGACACGCGGCGCGTCTCCTTGCCCGGGCAACCGGTCAGCGGCTGACCATCCAGCGTGAGCTTCACGTCGGGCTGCAAGCAGCTCACCGTGAGATCGCCGATCTGATTCGAGAGCAGCTTGTCGTACGCGAGGGCCTCCGTGTACACGGCCTCCTCGAGCGGCGCCGCGCCGTACTTGAGCGCCTGCTTGAGGTTGTCGGAGGCCTCGACGGTGTGATCGAGCTGGATCAAGCAGCGCACGATGTTGAACCGGATCGCCGGGTGGTCCCACGCGCCGACCGCGGACTTGTACTTCTCGAGCGCCTCCGCGTACTTCCGATCGAGGAACAGCGCGTTGCCGGCCTCGAGGAACTTCTGCGCCTCGGCCTTCTTGGCATCGGTGACGCCCACCGACCACGGCGGGGTCTCGGCGTGAGCGACCCGGGCCATCCCTGCCGAGCCGGCGAGGCCACCGGCGAGCACCAGCGCGAACCAACCCGAGCGGTGTGTGCGCCGTGTGCCGTGCGTGCGATGGGTGCGTCCGATGCTCATGATCTTGTCCCCGAGTGTACGACGCGCCGGCGTTGCTCGGCCGTCGCTGGGCAGTATCAGACGTGGGGCCGGGACGCGCCAGTTTCGACGCCTGGGCCGCGCCTCAGAGCCGGAGGCCGATCGGCTGCTCCGCGTACGTGATCGAGCCATCGCCGAGCTCACCATCGAAGTTCCCGCCCCAGCACATCACCGTCCGGTCCGCCATGATCGCGCACCCGTGCTCCCGATTCGGGCCGTTGTTGCCGATGGCGCCGCCGACCTCGACATCGACCGCGCCGCTGGCAAGCACCAGCCGCTCGCGGCCAGACGGGCCCATGCCGCACCACACGGCTCCCTTCGCGCGCACGATGCAGAAGTCCGAATCGCCGAGCCCGAGATCGAGCGCGTCGGTGACCTTCGCCAGCGGCGAGGGGGTGGCCGGCGTGGCCGGCGTAGACCGCTTGGTCTCGAAGTTGTAGTCCCAGCAGCGCACCGCGCCGGCCCCGGTGATGCCGCAGGCACCGAACGTCCCGCTGATGCGATCGACGGGGTCGACCGGAACCTTCGCCCACTCGTCGCCGCAGAACACCTGACGATCGGCGGTCACCGCACACGGCCAGGCCATGCCGACCAGCGCGATCACCCTTGCGGGCACCGGTGGCAGCTGCTTGTCCTCGAGCCGGGGCCCCTCCGCGGGAACGTAGCCGGACTCCTTGTCGAGCTTCCAGCTCACGACCGTGCCGTCGAGCTTGAGGGCGATCACACCCTCGTAGGTGTTGGCGATCGACCGGATCCCCGAGGCGAGGAGCGCGAAGGTCGGGGTCTCGCGCGTCCAGCAGTAGACGGCGTCGCCGGCGAGCGCGCACGCGTTGCCCCCCTTGGTCACCGCGATCGAGGTCGCGGGCTTGGCGCCTGACGGCAGCGGTAGCTCGGTCGGCGTGCCACCACCGACGGAGCCCCACGCGAAGATCTTCCCCTGGCGGGTCACCGCCCAGCTGACGCCCGTTCTCAGCGCCAGCATCGCCACATCGGAGATCCCGACCACAGGCGCAGGCTTGCGACGCGCGCGACCGATGGTCGACGCGAGCCCCAGCTCGCCGTTGCGGTTCGATCCCCAGCAGGCCACCGAGCCTTGCGCGCGCAACGCGCACTCCCCGACGAGCTGCTTCGCATCGACGAGCTTGTCCAGCCAGCGCGAGCCGTGCACGTCCCAGTGCGCGACCCTGCCTGCGATCACGGCATCGAGGATGAACGGAGGCGAGGCGAGGCCGCTCGCCCCAGGTCTCTGGGTCACCGAGATCTCGGTCGCGCCCTTGAACATCACGGGATCGAAGCCCGTCACCTTCTCGTCGTACGTGGTCGTCTCGCGGAGCTCGACCTCGTGGCCGGCGATCGCGAAGCACCGCAGCTCGCCGCTCTCGAGGATCGCGCAGCCGCTCTGATCTGCGAGCTCGAGGCGACGCACGCGGCCGAGCCCCGGCACCGACTTGAAGGGAGCTTGCTCCGCAGGGTTGCTCGGGACCTCCGCGCACAGGACCTCACCGGACGGGCGCACCGCACAGACCACGGCGCCGTTGGTGACCGAGACCGCGTCGTCGACGCCGGGGATGGTCCGCGGGTTCGCCAGGTACGAGCCCGCGCAGGTCACAGAGTGATCGCGCTGGAGGAAGCAACCCGACGCTCCAGACGCGAACGCGGCGACGTTGGCGATGCCCTCGACGGGAACGAACTCGATCCGATCGCCGGCGAGCCTGACGACCTGCCCCGTCTTGCGCAGCACCAGATCCCCGCGCGTGCTGATCGCGATCGCGTCGCTCACGCCGGGGATGCGACGCGGCGTCGCGAAGATCTTGCCGAACCCGAAGCGGCCCCAGCAATCGACCCCGCCGCTCGCGTGGACGGCGCACGCGACGGCATCGTCGCGTCCGATGCCCAGGACCTTGTCCGTGGGCGGAGGCACCTCGAACGAGGCTGGTGCCGCGACCTCGCGGGTGGCCGCATCGTGCGCGGCAGGCGGCGGATCACTCGTGCGCGAACCGCATGCCCACGCACAGGCGATGACGACCAGCAGCGGTGCCCTCACAGCTTCACCCCGATCGGCGAAGGCGATCCGACGAGCGAGCCATCCCCGGTCTCGCCGACGAGGTTCGTGCCCCAGCAGCTCACGGTGTAGTCGCGCATGATCGCGCAGCCCGTCTCGCCGGCCGGATCCGGACCGTGCAGCTGCCGCGACGCCTCGATCTGACCAGCGGTGCCGTACGTCAGCTCGACATCCACCGCGCCGCCGTCGACGACCACGACCGGCGGCAACAGCTTCTCGCCCTTGGCATCGAAGTGAAAGCAGCTGACCTTGCCGCCCGCGTGCACCGCGCACGCGTAGTCGCCGCCCGCGGCGAGGTCCGTGGCGTCATGAAGCCCGGGCACGGAGAGCAGCTCGGCTCCCTCGTGACGGATGCCGTGGTCGTCCCAGCGAAAGGTCCAGCAGGCCACGTCGCCGCGCTGGATCACGCACGAGAACTCCCAGCCCGTCGCGAGCGCCGTCGCGGCTTCGACGCCCTTGATCGGCTGCGGGCAACCGACGGTGTGATCGCGGCGCATCCAGCACCGGAACTCGTCGCGCATGCCCGAGCTGCCGATCACCGGCACGCCGAGCGCGACGTCCTCGGACGTCGCGAGGTCCCAGAGGCGCGTCAGGTGCATCTCGGCGCGACCGTCGCCATGCACGGCGTAGACCCGTCCGTCCCCCGCCGAGATCGACGCGATGGTCTCGGTGTCGAGCTGATCGAGCCGGCGATCGTTCGCGCGCTCGTGCTCGAGCTGGCACCACACCTCTCCGCTCTTCGAGCGCATGCACAGCCGCCCAGCTTCATCGGCGGTGATCTCCACGAGATCGTGCGGTCCGAGCCCGAGCGGCATCGGCGTGGCGACAGTCTCCCCGCTTGCGTACCAGGCCTGGTCGGGCTTGCCCCAGCGCAGCACCACGCCGGTGCGCGTGAGGGCGTAGCCGACGAGCGTGCCGAGCGCCAGGTCGACGACGTCGCCGCTGCCGGCCACCGGCGTCGGCGGAGCGTGCAGCGCGTCGATCGTCGTGCGCTGCGCGAGCACACCGCCATGGTTATTGCCCCAGCACACCAGCGAGCCTTGCGCGCGGATCGCACAACCATGGGTGACCTGGACGGCATCGGTGAGCAGCGGCACCTCCCCCGTCGAGCCTCGGAGATCGCTGGTCAACACGTGCCCGTTCACGAGCGCCTCCATCGAGATCTCCGCGTTCTCGATCGTGATCCCGCCACGGATCGTCAGCTGGGTGGCGCTCGCAAACCTCGCGGGCTCCGACAGCACCGTGCCATTGCCCTCCTTCGGCCCCAGCGGGCGCAGCTGTGTCCCCGGCTCGACGTAGTCGGGTAGGTCGAAGCAACCAACCGTGCCATCGAGCGCCGCGAAGCACGCGCGGTGGTAGTTGTCGCCCGCGAGCGCAAACTCCTTGACGGGAGGAATCCCGTGCAGCCTGGTCAGCTGCGTCGGATCGTACAGCGCGCCGCACCTGACCTCGCCGGACTTGCCGACCACGCAGCGCATGGAGCCATCCGAGCTCACCGCGACGGCGTCGCGCACGTTCGCGACCGCGACCAGCACCTGCGTCTGCGGATCGCGGCAGGTGACGCGTCCGCCACCATGGACGAAGCACTTCGATCCGGGATCGACGTACGTGACACCCGTCAGGCCGGCGAGCGGCACGAGCTCGAGCTTGTCATCGGCGAGACACGCGACCTCGCCGGTCTTGCGAAGCACGCACTCCCCATCCGCGCTGATCGATCTCGCATCGGCGACGCCGGGGACGCGGCGGACCGTCGCGTCGGCGGGCGGCGGCACATCGCAGCCGTGACACGCGAGGTGCTGCCCCCAGCAATCGACCGCGCCGCTCTCGCGAACGACACAGGCGTGGCGAGGCCCGCGCCCGACGGAGACCAGCTTGTCGGTCGGCGCAGCGATCTCGAACGGTGCGGCCACCGGCACTGGCACGACGACGGGCGGCGGCTTACGACCGGGCTCGTCGGGCGCTACGCGATCCTTCCCCGCGTCCTTGGAGCCACACCCGAGACCTGTCGCCACCGTCACGAGCAGGAGCGCACGTGCGAACACGCGCCCTACCCGTCCTCGTCCTCGGCCTTCTTCTTCTTCTTCTTTTTCTTCTTCTTCTTCTTGGGCTCGGTCTTCGCCTTGTCGTCCTTCTTGGCCTCCTTGACCTCGGGCGGCGGCTCGGGAGCCTTGGGGGCCGGCGGGAGGATCTTCACGAAGCTCGCCCCCGCGCCGGGCTCGTCGACGGCGAGGGACTCCTGCAGGACGATCATCTTCCAGTCGTTACCGTTCTTCTCGAACACCGCGAACATGCGCAGCGGCAGCGGATCCTCGTCCTTCTCGACCCGCGTCACCGGTGCGGTGACCCACGCGAGCTGGCCATCGGGCGTCACCGCCGCCGCGACCTCGCCGGAGATCGCCGAGCGGGTCTCGGCCTCCATGCGCTTCTTCCACAGCCGCTTGATCTCCTTCTTCCCCTTGGTGACGTCCCCACCGGTGGGACCGATCACGAGGGCCTCGGTCCGGCTCGCCAGATCATCGCCCCAGCTCTGCTGATCGATCAGACCCTTCTGGAACCGCTCGACCGCACCCTTCGCGCGGTCATCGACCTTCGCGGTCGACATCGCGCCTGGCGGGACGATCGCGACCTTCTTCAGCTCGCTGCGCAGCTCCTTCATCGACGGCGTGTGCGCCAGCGATGCGGCCGACACCGCCCACAGATCGTCATCGTTGGTCAGCACCGCGGTCACGGCGAGCGGCTGCCCCTCGACGGTGATCACGTCGAACGCCCAGGCCGAGTGACCGCCACTCGACGCGATGACCTCGAGGGCGCCCGAGTGGACCTGCGCATGCTGCTTGGACTTGGGATCCACCAGCTTGCCGAGCGCCACCAACGCCTCGGAGCGCGTCACCGTCGCATCGGCCTTGCGCGGACCGAAGATGGTCAGCGGATCGTTCAGCAGCGAGAACAGGTTGTCGGGCTTGCCGCGGTTGATCGTGTCGTAGATCTCCGTGACGAGCCCACCGGCGTCCTTCTCCGCGGTCTTCTCGTCGACAGCCGGGCCCACGGGCTTGGCCGCGACCTTGGCCTTGCCACCGCCGCCACCACACGCGACGCCCATCGCCAGCAGCGCGAGGGTCGCGACGACGCCGAGCGTCCGCCGCATGCCTAGCCCCGCTGTGCGCGCTTCACGATGCTGGGGAGCGAGACGGAGGGAGAGATCGTGCGCGAGATCGGCGGCAGCACGATGCCCGGCACCGTGTCGTCGTCGCGGCGCGGCGCGGCGACCACGGCCATCGGCGCGGTCTTCGGCAGGTACGGACCGGTGCCCTTCGCGATGCGGCGGGGCGGAGCGATCGGCGCCGCAGACGTCCGCACCACGGGCGCGATGTGCAGCGCGCGTGGGGTCGAGGCCGAGCTCGAGATGTTCGGGAGCTTGGGGACGGGGATCACCGTGACCGGCGACTTCGCCCGCGGATACTCGCGCGCCTGCGCGGGGACCGGCGCCGCGACCACGGGCACCACGACCGGCATCGCCTTGGGCGGCGTCGCCTTCGCGGGCATCACCACGCGCGGCGTGTTCGCCAGCCGCACGACCCGGACCACCTCGGCCATCGGGCTTGCGTAGTCGTTGTAGTCGAGCTCGCCCAGCGGCTCGGTCTTGGGCCACGCGTCGTCCTGGATCGGATCGGGCTTCATCGCCGCGACCTTGGCCAGCGGCAACGTCTTGGCCGGGATCCACTTCGGTGCCGGTGGGGGCGGTGCCGCTGCTGCGAGCTCCGCCTCGTCCGCCGCTGCCCTCGCCCGCGCGATCGCGATCGTCCATTCCCAGTCATCTTCCTCGACAACCGGCTCGGGTGCCACAATCGGAGCACGCGCGGTCATCGGCGCCGGGGCGGGCTGCTTGATCGTCGGGACCTGGGCGACCGTGATCGGCAACGAGGTCTCGCGCACCACCATGCCCGGGATCGCGCTCGGCGCCGCGGAGAATGGGCGGGTCGGGAGCTGCGGTGGGGAGGCGGCCACTCGGGTTGCCACGGCAGCCTTGGGTGCCGGCCGGGCGGGCTCCCACTTGTCGAGCTCCATCGCGGCCAGATCCCCGTCCTGCCAGCCGACGATCCGGTGCCCCAGACCATCATCCAGGGCCGCGGGACGCATCGACAACACCCGACCTTCCGGGGTCAGCACCAGCCCGTAGCTGGACAGCTTCACGTACCCCAGTTTCTTCATCAGGCGGTCGATGGCGGGCATGACGTGGGGTCATTGCACCCGGCAGGCCATCTGGAGGAATTGCGCGTCACGTGCAAGATCCTGGATCGAGGTGACGGTCGTGGTCTCTGCCCCCCCGAGGATCGACGCACAGATACCTCATCGGAGCCTGGTCCCCCAGGTCGGCGCTCTCCAGCGCCACTGTGCAGGTTTCGGCCTATCCGGTGCGGCTACCGCCCCTGCTTAGCGGCCCTGATAGACCGGGGGCCGACCGGCGGCGAACGCGGCGAGACCCTCGTCACGGTCCTCACTGTAGAGCGTCACCTCGTAGCACTGCTGCTCGATCTCGAGGCCCTGATCCAGCGGCAGGTTGGCGCCGCGCTCGAGGGCGCTCTTGGCGTGGATGACCGAGAGCGGAGCGCACCCCGACAGCTCGGTCAGGATCCCTTCGACCGCCGCGTGGAGCTGCCCCACGGGCACGACCTGGTGGACGAGGCCGATCTCGTACGCGCGTGCGATCGGGATCCGCCGCCCGAGCATGATCATCTCCTTCGCGCGCGCCTCGCCGATCAGGCGCGGCAACCGCTGCGTCCCGCCCGCACCCGGCATGATGCCGAGCCGCACCTCGGTGAGCCCGACCTCGCAGCCCTCGACGGCGATCCGGAAGTCACACGCCATCGCGAGCTCGAGCCCGCCGCCATACGCCGAGCCGTTCATCGCCGCGATCGTCGGCTTGCGGATCGCCGCGATCTCGTTGATCGCGGTGGAGATCGCGTTGATGTACGGCGCCGACTCCGCAGCCGGGATGCCCTTGCGCTCCTTGAGATCCGCGCCCGCACAGAACGCCTTGTCCCCCGCGCCCATGATCACCACGGCGCGCACGGTGGGATCGTGCTCGAGCTCGTTCGCCAGCTCGGCGAGGCGCAGGTTCACCGCGCGCGAGAGCGCGTTGCGCGCCTCCGGCCGGTTCAACGTGATCCAGACCGTGGTGCCTCTCCGCTCGACGAGGATGTGTTCCGACATGCGCCGGAACGTAGCACCGTCTCTAGCTGGTGCGTTCGGCCTGGCGCCGCGCGCGCGCCTGCTTGCCGAGGTGCGCCTTCAGGTACTTCGAGGGCAGCTCGTGGCCCACGAACGTGGCCGCGGTGCGCGAGGCCTCGGTGAGCTTGTCGAGATCGATCCCGGTCTCGACGCCCATCGAGTGCAGCATCGCGACGACGTCCTCGGTGGCGAGGTTGCCGGAGGCCCCCGGTGCGTACGGGCAACCGCCGAGCCCGCCGGCCGCGGCATCGATCGTCGTGATCCCCATCTGCAGCCCAACCAGACAGTTCGCCAGCGCGGTGCCCTGCGTGTCGTGGAAGTGCATCGCCACCGTCTCGGGCGGGTGCTTGGCGAGCACGCGGGACAGCACGTCCTCGACCTGGCGCGGATTCGCGACGCCGATCGTGTCGCCGAGCGAGACCTGGTACACGCCCATGTCGCGGAGCTGCCCCGTCAGCGCGACCGACCGCTCGGGATCGACATCGCCCTCGTACGGGCAGCCATAGACCGTGGAGACATACGCGCGGACCGAGACGTTGGCCGCGCGCGCGACGGGGATCACCTCGTCGAACGCAGCCAGCGTCTCCGCGATCGTCTTGTTCACGTTCTTCTTGTTGTGCGTCTCGGACGCCGACAGGAACACCGCGACCTCGCGCATCCCGGAGGCCAGCGCGGTGTCGAGCCCACGGCGATTGGGGACCAGGGCGCTCATCCGCACGTTCGCCGGCCGTTGCACGCCGCGCGCGACCTCGGCGGCATCGGCGAGCTGCGGGATCCACTTGGGCGAGACGAAGCTCGTGATCTCGATGTCCCGGATCCCCGCGGAGACCAGCGCATCGATGAACTTCAGCTTGTCCACGGTGGGGACCTGGCGCGCCTCGTTCTGGAGGCCATCGCGCGGACCAACCTCGTAGATCGTCGCCTTCGCGGGCAGCTTCATGGGACGGACCCGGAGCCCATCGGCGAACCATAGTCCCGCGGGTCGAGCTTGGCCAGCTCGTCGATGAGGGAGGGGGTGAACTCCTCGAGGCTCTCGAGCAGGCGGTGCGCGCCCGATTGATCCCAGCCTCCGAAGTTCCCCGCCTTGACCGCGATCACCAGGCAGCCCGCGGCGCGCCCAGCGGCGATCCCGGCGACCGAGTCCTCGATCACCACGCACTCGTGCGGCAGGAGGCCCAGGTGCGCCATCGCCGCGCGATAGCCATCCGGTGCGGGCTTGCTGCGCGGCACGTCCTCGGCCGCGAAGATCACGTCGAACACCGCATCGGGGCTGATCAGCGGCAGCACCTGCGTGACCTCCACGCGCGAGCTCCCGGTGACCAGCGCGCGCGGCCGCGTGCGCGTCCACCGCATCACCTCGCGGGCGCCCGGCAACACGGTGACCCCGAGCTCGGCGAACACCTCGTCCCGCTTGTGGGCCGTGGCGGCGATCAGCTCGTCGCGGGTCCACGACAGCTGCGGATAGCGGCGGGACAGCCTGTCGAAGATCGCCACCCACGAGTGGCCGATCACGCTGTCCTTGTCGGCCTGCTCGATCGCGAGGCCCTGCCCTTCGAGCAGCGCGCGGGCCATCGCCTCGCCGCTCTCGCGCTCCGAATCGACGAGGGTGCCGTCGAGGTCGAACAGGAAGCCGCTGATCACGAGCGGCGTTGTAACACGGCCAGGCTCCTCGGTTGCCGACGGCTGGCCGCGGTCAAGAACCACGTTGTGATGTAGGTCGACGCCCGGTCACGCTGTGTCCGCGGATGCAGATTCCGGGACGCTGCTCGCCGCAAAACATCAGGTCGAGGTCCATGTGCTCGTAAACGTCAGCCCTCCATGCTGCGGAAGCCAAAAGCCGCCGAGTTCGCCGCGGCAAGGGGCGCAGGATGAGAACTGCAGACTATCGAGACGATCGCGATGGCCTGCTCTATTGGGAGCTGAAAGTTCCACTGTAGTCGGCGACACTGGCACACGCAGTCCGCTCCGGGCATCTCGAAACGTAAAGGAGCAGTCCGGTGGCCCCCGACTCTTGGCTCCGCAGCCCCAGCGAAAAGGATGTGCACTTCGTCAACTGCTTGGCTGCAACCGTTCGCGTTCGCCCCTTGAGAACCGTCCATTCCTCGCCGTTTACAACGGCTGTTCCCTTGGCCGCGTTGAACACCAGTGTGAGTTGTGAGATCGAGTCGAACGCGGCACGGCCCTCGTCGCCGCATGTGGGCTGCTTGTCTCCTGCCTCATTGGACGTTTCCGTCGAGCGTACGGCAACAAGTCGAAGCGAGTATGCCCCTGACCGCGGGACTGCTCTAGAGGTCTCCGCTGATGCTACGGCGCCAACGCTGAGCAATAGTACTTGGAACGCACGCACGGTGTTTCTCGCCATCGTTTCGCTCCTACCAACAGTTGGAGAAGGATCCTCGGCAACTCTCCCAGCAACTACTCGTGAAGCTCCAAGCCTGCGATCTGCGACCATAGTACTCGTTCAGTGCTTCAGCGTCCGCTGCCGCTTGTTCATCGGGGTCACACGGCACGTCTTGACTTCCTCCACCGAAGACGGGAAAAACCCCACAGGTTTCAAGTACTCCACGGTGAGGCGGGATGCCGGCAACGCCGACCCAAAACGATTGCGCGCAGTCCTTCATGCAATCGTCGCACGTGGGCGGGGGCTCGTCTGGTGGGGTGGCGGGCCCGCCACCGCCGCCAGGCCGCCACCGCCGCCGCCGCCGCCGCCGCCGCCCCCCCAGCCTCCGCCCCATCCATCCCGCCACGGATCCCAGAAACCAAGATCACCTGTCCACGGGTCCCCTGAGAAGATCGGGGTCTCCTCTGGCCTGCACGGTGCGAAATCGCCACAACCGTGGAACACGTTGCCATCGCCACGTACGAATCTTCCGTCTCGGTCCTCGTGGCCTACAGGATCGGCCGTGCAGTAACCGTAGCTGCTCCAGGTCTCAGGCACCCACGGATCGACCTGCACGTATCCGCCCACAAACGGATCGTAGGTCCTGAAGCCGTTCAGCGCCAATCCCGGTCGATGCACGGTCACGCCGTCGTCGAGATACGCCGTGGTCTCGGGGTCCTGGTACTGCCCGGCGAACAGCACCGGCTGATAGACGGTCGGGCCGACCAGGTTGGTGTCGAAGCCCCAGGCGCTCGGGTTGACGGCCCACACGCGCGCCGCGTCGCCGCCCGCCGGCCAGCTCATCATGTCGATCGGCCGGCCGCTCTCGTCGGTGCCGACATAGCGCTTCGTGGTGGTGACCGAGGGATAGTCGGTCTGCCAGTACGCCACGAGGCGATCCTGCAGCCAGAACAGCTGGAACACCGAGTAGAGGGTCGGCGTGGCCGTGTCCGGCGTGTAGCGAACCTCGGTCAATCGATCCGAAGGATCGTAGTAGAAGAACCACGTGGCAGTCTTGTTGCCATTGAGGCTGTGCACTGACTTGTAGACTCGGCGATTCTGCGCGTCGAACGCACTGACCGTCTCGAGCCAATCCCAGACACCCGCGAGCTTCGCCTCGGAGATCGTGTAGACGAGGTTGTGGCGATAGTCGAAGGTGTGACCGCGGCCCTCGTGCGTCATGCCGTAGTTGTTCTCGCCAACGCGCGTGCCGTCATTGTCGAACGTGAAGTTCGTGTCGCCGAGCACGGGCGTGCCGGCACTCTGCCGGACCATCGTCACGCGGTGCTGGCCCGCGTAGCCCGCGGGGTTGAACTCGTTGACCTGGCCGGTGCTGCCGGGGATCGGCCGCAGCACGCCGCGCCAGTCGCCGGACGCGGTGAACTCGGGCGACTTGTAATGGCTGTTCTTGATGGTCGGATCGACGGAGCGCGGGCAGCTCGTCACCAGGTTCGTCGTCTCGCACAGCACGCGATCTTGCTGGTCGTAGAGGAAGAACGAGTCCTGCACGCCGCCCGCGTTCGGGGTGTAGTCGCGGGCGGTGACGCGACCCTTGGCATCCTCGGTGAGGACCACGCTGTGGAACGTCGAGGTCGAGGTCTTGTTCTCCACGTAGATCCCGGTCATCCGGTAGGCGAGGTTGCGGGTGATCCGCGTGCGCAGACCAACGGTCGCGACGAGGTTCTTCTGGTTGTACTGCTTGAGCGGCCCGTATGGCTCCCAGAGCACGGTGTCGGTGACCAGCGTGCCGGCGGCAGTGCGCCACTGGCCGGTGATCCGATCGGTGTCCGAGTTGCTGGCCGCCGAGCCGAACGTCCAGCCGAGCACCGCGGTCGAGGGCGTGGTGATCTGCGCGAGCTCGCCGTTCTTGGTCCACGCGAACTGCTGCACGGCGATTCGCCCGCTGTCGTCGCGGATGTACTCGCGGATCACGCGGCCGGCGTCGTCATAAGAATAGAACGTCTCCTGATCCAGGCTCCAGTCCGTGCCCAGACCCGGCGAGCACATCATCCGTGCCTTCACGTAGGCGAGACGGCCTCCCACGCGATTGCAGCCGCCCGCGATCGGACACGCCACGGGCGGCGCGTCATACACGCGCTGGATCTCCGGCGCTGGAGTCGAGCCGCCGCAGGAGCCGGCATAGTCGGCCTCGAGCGGGCGGCCGAGGTGGTCGAACGTGAACGCGTGGGTGCCCGTCGAGTCGACGAGGTTCGCGCGGCGCGAGGCCGCGTCGTAGACCGGCCGCGTGTCGATCAGGGAGTCCGGCGACACCAGCTTGACCATCCGGCCGAGGTCGTCGCGGACGGACTGCGTGACCGTTGGATCGCCGTCGGTGACCTGGCGTTGGTTGCCGATCCAGTCGAACAGCAGGTTCCACGTGTTGAAGGCCGTCCCCAGCGTGAACCGGTTCTCCGCGGTGACGCGCGAGTCCGCGTTGTACGCCCACGTGGTCTTGCTGAGGTTGCCGCCCGCGCCGTCCGGCACGTTGACCTCGCTGACCAGGCCGCGCGGATCGTAGACGATGCCGGTCCACTTGCTGGTGTTCACCGGGTTGATCATCTTCTCGAGCTGCCGTCCGTCGAGGTAGGTCATCTCCTGCCGCCGTGTCACCACGCTCGCGGAGTTGAAGGTCTCGACCTTGGTCAGCAGGCCCTCCGTGTCATACGTGTATTCTTGCCGATCTCCCGACGAGCCGGCGAGGCAATCGTCACGCCGCTTGGTCCGCGCGAGGCGGCCCTTGGTGTCGTATTCGTAGAACATGCACGAGCCGTCGGGCCGCGTGAGCTTGGTGAGGCGCAGCGCGGAGTCGCGGAGCCAGGACGTCGTCAGGTCGGCCGCGTTGGACGAGGTGCAGTCCGCCTGCCCGACCATCGCCTCGCGACGCTGCGTGAGGTACCCGCGCGCGGCGTCGAAGGTCTGACACGAGACCGTGCCGGTCGCGTGCGTGGCATCGGTGTCGGCGTTGAGCAGCGCGGTCGGGTTGCCCCAGAAATCGTAGGCCAGCGACGAGGTCGTCACGAAGCTCGACGCATCCTTCTTGCGCTTGAAGTTCTGCAGGAAGCCGTCCTTCAGCGGATCGGTCGAGGACCAGTACTCGAGCACGGTGAGATCGTCGCTGCCGGCGAGCGGCCCGTCGATCTGCGTGAGCCGGCCCTTCACGTCATAGCTGTTCGTCGTGGTGTAGCTGTAGTTGACGACGGTCCCGGTTGCGTCGAGCGTGCCGCCGGAGTCCTGGACCTGACTCAGCTTGCCGTCAGCGTTGTAGGTGTACGCGGTCACCGCGCAGTTCCCGGCGACAGCGGTGCACTGCGGAGCGTCGGGCAGCACGTCGCTCTTGCGGCGGATCGAGGTCACCTTGCCCGGGAACGCCGGGTTGCCGTAATTCAGGAACACCTGGCGGGCGCCGTTCCCGTTGGTGGGGTTGGCGTCCGGATCGCCGTAGCTGACCTGGGTCGGCAGACCGTTCGCGTTGAACGCGCTCGCGCGATAGTTCCCCGACGGATCCTGCGTGGCCCCCAGATCCAGCACACCCGCGCCGGTGTTCCAGATGTACTGCGCGACCTCGGTACACGCGCCTTCGCAGGCCTCGCCCGGCGGGCCGAGCGCGCTCACCGCGGTGACCACGTCCTCGCTCGGGCTCGAGATCGTGAGGCAGCGCGCGCCGCGGAAGCACACGCCGGTCGCGCCCGCCCCGGTCTTGCCACCGCAGAGGAACCCCGTGCCGCAGTCCGCGTCGAGGTTGCAGCTCGTCGCGTTGCCGCGATTGAAGTAGAGAACGGTCTTGCCCGAGCAGGTCGCGCGCGCCGAGTTGAACTCGTACCCCACCATCCCGCGCGTCGTGTCGACACGAACGACCTTGCCAGCGGTCGCGGCGTCGTACGAAAATGCGACCATGCTGTTGTTCGCCGCGTCCTTGATCTGCGTGAGGTAGCCCCCGGTATAGACATTGGTCTGCGCCAGCGCGCCGCCGATCGTCACCGTCGTCAGGTTCCCGCTCGTGTAGGCATACGTCGTGGTGTGCACGATCAGCCAGTCGATGGAGACCAGCAGCTGAAACTGCAGCGTGGTCAGCCGCCCGCTCGTATACGTGAACATCAGCCGCCGCCGCCCCGAGGCATCGGTCACCGTCGAGACCTGGCCATTCACGTCGTAGGCGATCAACACCTTGTTCGGGCTGGCCAACGTGTCCCACACCTCGGTCAGACGACCCGCGCTGTTGTAGACCATCGTGTCGCCACTCAGCATCCGGAGCTGGAACTCGTTCGGCGCTGCCACGCGCTGCCGGAGGTACTCGACGTGCGTGCCGGTCTGCAGCGTGTACAGGTCCCAGCCGCCGGCGGTGCTCGCGTACACCGCGCGCACATCCTGACCGCGATTGGTGTGCAGCACGAGCGTGCTCGTCGGCGCCACGCCGGTCTTGGTCAGCCACGTCATGTACGTGTGCTGCCAGCGGTTGCCCATCGCCGTGCGGTACGCGGGGGCCCCGGCGCCCGGCTCGTACATGCTCGTGTAAAATCGCCTGAGTCCAATGCCACTCCCGACGGGAACCTGGGGCATCACGTCGGGCGGAACCGAGTAGCGGAGCGAGCCGGTCGCCGGGCTGATCATCCCGGTGTCCGAGCACGACAGCGGTGATTCGCACTGCCCCGTGGTCAGCGCGGGGTAGCAACCCTCGTCTGAGAGTCCGTCGCTGTCGTCGTCAATTCCGTTACCGCATATCTCGGCGGCGCCCGCGATCTGGGTTGTGGCCGTGAGGAGGAGGCCGACCAACACGGCGGTTGCGGTGCGCATGATCTAGCCCTCCCCACGGCGAAGACTGCCGAGCACGAGGTCCATGACATCCGTCGAAGGATCCGGATCCTTCGCGGTGTACAGGACGTTGACGAAGCCCGCGCCGTCGGCGAGCACGACGTGAATGCGGTGGTAGATCTGCGCGGGTTCGAGCGGTGCGAAGTCGACCTCGAGCCGCGCACCGGAGAGGCCCTGGGCCGTCGTGATCGTGCGAACCGCGGAGAGGCGGGCGCCTGGCAGCGTGCCCTGCGCTCGCTCGAGCACGTTTTGCACCCCGGTCCCGTCGCGGAAGCCGGCGACGATGGGCTGATCGCCCCGCACGATGGTGATGGTCTCCTTCCGGGGATTCGGTCCGTCGGGCGACCACATCGACACCGTCGCGCCCTGACGTCCGAGCTCGATGTGATGCCAGTCCGCCGGCACCTCGAAGCTCAGGCCACCGAGCTGGGCCACCTGCGACGGCCGCTCCGGTGCCTCGTCACCCGTGCACGCGGTCAGCACGAGCACGGCGGTTCCGACGAGCAGCGAGCGGATCACGGCAGCACCCCGAGGCTCGACAGGTCCTGGACGCCGAGCTGCCGGCCCGCGATCTCCGCGCGCGCACCCCGGCTGCGCTCCTGGAGTGCGTGCTCCCAGACCTCGTGCGTGGCGCCCCACGCCTCGGTCTCGTGGCCGCGATCCGCAACCTCCTTCTCCTCGTCGGTGAGATCCTCGTAGCGCCACTCGGCCTGAGAGCCGCCGACGCCATAGGGCGTGAACGGATCTCGCGGCGGTGCTTCGCTCCCAGGCCTCGGCGTGATCGGCGCCGCAACCGACTCGGCATCGAGGCCCGCGCTCGGATCGGCGACGTCACTCCGCGAGGTCGCGGCGAACAGCAGCAGCACGAACGCGATGCATGTGGCGATCAGCAAAGACTTGGCCATGGATCTCTCCAGCGAAAGGGACGCAACACTTGCTCGCGCTCCCGCGAGAAGGTCAGCAGGTCGCGCCCCCGGCGCGACCGCACGATCACTCCTCCGGTGTTAGAGAGTTCGCAATTGGTTTGCAAGCCAGTCTTTGTGGCTAGAGTGGATTTCCTCGACGGTGGATCCGATCGGATCCACTCCGCCGCACAACGGTGGATCCGATCGGATCCGCTCCCGCGATGCTCTACTTTCGACGCAGGATCGTTCGTAGCCAGGCGCGCCCGATCCCGAGCTCGCGGGCGGCGGCGGTCAGATTGCCGTCGTGCTTGACCAGTACTTCGCGCGCTCTACCGTGGACGAAGCGCTTGGTCTCCTCTTCCAGCGAGAGTCCGAGCAACCTGCCCGCGACGTGCGCTACCTGCAGGCAGAGCGCCTCCACTTGATCTTGGTCGCTGTTGGAGAATGCGCCGGGCTCGCTCCGTCCCTGGAGGTAGAGAACTCCAACCGGAAGTTGGTCGCCAACGGGCGCACACAACACGGCGTCGATCTCGTTCTGCCTGACGCTCTCCAGGTCCTTGAAGCGGCTATCCATGCGCGCTGATGGCGTCGAGATCGTCTCGCCCTCGGCGATCGCGGAGCTGATGACGCCAGTGGACAGACGGCTGCGGATCTCTTCGAGCGTCGAAGTGCTCAGGCCGTGCCCTCTCCAGAACCTCGGTGTCGGCTCACTATCGGCGTACAGCTCGAGGTAGGCCAGCCGTGCCCGGCTAGTCTCGACGATCAGCCCCAACGCTTCCTCCACGAGACCCGCGGGATCCGTGTGGCTCTGGAGCTTCAGTAGACGCTGGTAGAATGGCTCGCTCACACTCCACGCCCATCCGCCGCGAGACCGCAGCCTTGGTTCAGAAGTCGGTCCAGTGACCGTCGTCGCACGCCCAGCTGCCCTGGTTGTTCTCGTCGATGAACTGGCCGTAGGTCACGCACATCTCGAACCCGAAGTTGAGGTCGTGCCCGGTGTTGTTGTCCCACTCGCACGTGGTCTCGAGCGTGTCGCCGGCGTGCAGCATCATCGGCGCGGCGGGATCGAGCTTCTTCTCGGGCGGGTGGAACGTGAACGACTCGTCCCACACCGTGTCGAACATGTTGGTCTTGGTGTCGGCGTGGGTGATGTCGACGGAGATGTGCTTTCCCCACCGGTGCATGTGCGGGATCAGGAACCACAGCTTCATGTCGCGATCGACCACGCAGCTCTGCTTCTGCGTGGTGATGCCCTGCGCGACGACGAGGCCCGAGTTGAGGAACGCCGTCGAGCCCGACGGGACGTACGTGCCGCCCTCGGGCGCGAAGTTGATGTTGATCGCCGACTGCCCATCCATCACCTCGTCGGTGGCGTTCAGGTAGTGGTGGTTGATCACGACCTGCGCGTGCGGCGGGATCCGGTAGACGAGGTTACCCGGCGCCTCGGTGGGCTCGCCCTCCTTGCCGTTGCCGGTGACGATGCGGAACGACACCATGTCGGTGTCGGTGCACTCGCGCTGGAGGCCGGGCTCCTGCTTCTCCATCGTGTAGTAGACGACGATGTGGTGACCGGGCTCGGTCTGGAAGCCGACCGTCGACTTGACGTCGACCGCGGTGTCGCCGACGACGGCATCGGTCCACGTGCAGATCTCGTGATCGGATCCGGGCGCGAGGCCTCGCACGATCGGCGTGATCACCTGGAGCCCGTGCTCCGGCGCCGCGGGGATCACGAGGTTCGGGAGGATCTCGGGGCCGTCGGGCAGCGTGCCGGTATCGGTCCCGCAGCCGACGACGGCCGAGACGAGCGACATGCCGAGTACTGCGCCGGTGAGCTTGTTCATCGTGGCATCCCTTCGTGAGTCAGAGGCAGACCGACGGCGTACAGCCGCATTGATTGCTCGCGTTGCAGGTGCACTCGGCAGCGGTCCCGCACGCACCGGCTGGGCTGGTCGACGTACAGGTGTGCGTGCAGAAGTGCGTGGTGTTGTCGCCGAGGCTCGAGCACAGCGGGGCGCTCTGGCTCGTCGAGCAGTCCGAGAGGGACGCGCAGAACTTCCCGACGCCCATCTCGTTGCCGAGATCACCGGGGTGACCGCAGTTGGAGAAGTACGCGTCGGCCGCGGGCGCATCGGGATGCGAGGGGGCATCCTTGCCGCCATCACAACCGGCGAGTGCCAGCACACACGCGAGAACGAACGAAGTCGACCTCATGAGCACCCCCTCGATGCGACGGTGGCTATAACTGAGCCCGCCTCGGGCGCACAATGCTTTTTCGTAACAAGTGGTTGAAGGTCAGAGCGATTGCGCGATCTGTGCGCCATCGGGCGCTCGACGGCCTGGGGCCGTAACCAAACCCGAGGCAACGGGCACAGTGTCTCGGTGTCCCGCAGTTTCCCGGGCACAATCACGGAGTCAGCCATGCGCCGCCTCGCATCAGTCCTCGCCAGCCTCGTAATCTCCACCACCCTCTTCGGCTGCGCCAATCACGCCAAGCGATCAGTCTCGCTCTACGAGGCGGGCGACTACGCGGGCGCCGCGCGGGCGGCCGATGAGGGGCTCGCGAGTCACCCCGGCGACGATGGGCTGTGGGGCATGCGGATCCGCGCCGCGCTCGCGCAGGGCGACGGCGATGGCGTGGTCAAGGCGTACACCGCGTATCGCACGCACCGCCCCGACGACGACAAGGAGCTGCTGCGTGATCTCGCGATCGCGACGCTCGGCCAGGCGATCGCCTCGCCCTCGGCGAAGCTCAAGATCGCCGCGATCCAGGCCGTGCAGGCCGCCGAGATCGAGGCCCTCGCGGAGCAGGTCGCCGAGCGGATGACCGACGAGGACGATCGCGTCGCCGCCGCTGCCGCCGTCGCGGTGCTCAAGGCCTATCCCCAGGCGCCGCAGGTCGCGAGTGACATGATGCAGTCCGAGGAGCCCGAAGCGCGCCGGATCGCTCTCGACGGCGTGGCCAAGAAGATCGGCAAGCTCCTCGCCGGCGATCTCGAGAAGGCGGCCACCGACAAGGACGCCCGCGTGCGCCGCGTCGCCGCGCGCTGGCTCGGCCAGATCAAGGACGCCGATGCGGTCGCCGTGCTGACCCGTCACCTCAAGGCGGATCCGGACGAGTCCGTGCGCGCCGCCGCGGCCACGGCCCTCGCGCGGATCGGCGTGGGGAACCTCGAGTCGCTTGGAACCGCCGCGCTCAAGGACAAGGCGCTCGCCGTGCGGATCGCCGCGATCGATCTGATCGAGGCCGCGA
The DNA here is from genome assembly GCA_016720595.1 of Myxococcales bacterium. Taxonomy (GTDB): domain Bacteria; phylum Myxococcota_A; class Polyangia; order Haliangiales; family Haliangiaceae; genus JABFXX01. Next base: position 24,780 of record JADKKI010000016.1, on the reverse strand, counting down.
AGCGCCCGGATCGCCTCCAGCAGATCGCGGAGACCGAGCCCGATCCCATGGTCGCCGTCGAGGCCGCGATCGCGCTCAAGAGCAAGCCGCTCGCGAAGCAGGCACTCGACAAGGCGCTCGCCGCCGAGGGCTGGACGATCCGCGCGGGCGCCGCGAACGTCGCCCAGCGCGCCCTCGGCAAGGCCGCGGCGCTCGAGCTCGCCCGCACGCTCCTCGCCGACAAGGAGCTCGGCGTACGGATCGCCGCCGCGCGCGTGCTCGCGCACGGTGGTGACAAGGCCACCGCCGCCACCGTGTTCGCCGCCGCGCTCGCCACGCCGGAGCTCGAGCTGCAAGCCGCCAGCGACCTCGCCGAGCAAGGCGACGCGCGTGGCCTCGACGCGCTGAACACGTTCGTGCACGACGCCAAGCGCACGCCGGAGCAGCGCGCCGCAGCGGCCGCCGCGCACCACGGCGCGCACGCGGTGACGCCGGGCCTGGTCGCCGCGCTCGCCGATTCCTCGGGCGTGGTGCGGGTCGAGGCCGCCGCCGCGCTCGTCATGCTCGCGAAGTAGCCGCGCGGCTCACGGGGGCGTGCAGGTGTTCGCGGCGTTGGGGCGGCACACACCCATGTTGTTGCACGCCACCGCCACGCCATTCTGCGCCGGGCACGGCACGCTCGCGCTGCACGCCTGCGTGCAGATCTGCAGCGCGGCGCCGTTGAACAGCTTGCAGTTGTTCGACGCGCACTGCGCGTTCGTCGTGCACGAGTCATAGAGCAAGCCCGTGCACACGTTCGCGGGTGCATCGATCGCACTGTCGATGGTGGCACCATCGCCCCCGCTCGGCGCGTCGATCGGTGCGGCGTCGGGCGGGCCCGAGCCCCTTGCAGGCGGAGAGCGCAGCGACGCGCGCGAACAGGAGCGGAGCGTAGGTCATCGAACCATGCTCGCCGGATCAGCGACATCGTTGCGGTAACACGCTGGTCAAGCCCGTGGTGCGCGATGTGAGCGAGCACACGATCGCGAGTTGCGAGCACGAGCACGAGCACGAGCACGAGCACGAGCACGAGCACGAGCACGAGCACGAGCACGAGCACGAGCACGAGCACGAGCACGAGCACGAGCACGCCCCCGAGCACACACGAGCGGCCCAGCCCCGCCCCCCGTTCACTCCCCACCCCGATCGCACGAGCCGCGATCGACTTCGTTCAGCTCTGGAGTTGTCACAGATCTCCGCGCAGTCCCCGCAGGGACTGATCACCGTTCAGTCCCCGCCGTGCGCGAGCGGGAGCTCGGCACCAACACCAGCCGCGCCCACGCCTACCGGGATGTGATCGCACGAGCCGCGATCGCGGCGGCGCCACTTCGTTCAGCTATGGAGTTGTCAACGAGGGTTGCAGTCCCCGCGGGGACTGATCGCCGTTCAGTCCCCGCGGTGCGCGAGCGGGAGCTCGAACACCAGCTGATCGGGCGCGAAGCCCCGGATCGCGATCACACCCTCGTGGAGCTGGAGATGATGGGCGTCGCAGAGCAGGGCAAGATTTCGGAGCTCGTGGCCTCCACCCTCGGCGCGCGGCCTGATGTGGTGCGCCTCCAGGAACCGCGTGGAGCGACACCCGGGCACGATGCATCGACACTTGTCGCGCACGAAGACCTTCCTGCGCGTGGCATCGGGGATCGACTTCTGCAGCTTGCGCCCAGGCTCCTCGCGCTCGAGATCGCCGATGTCCTCGGAATCGCAGCGCACGCGCTCCAGCTCCTGCACCGAGACCGCGAACGCCATCCCGGCCCCCACGCGGTGCGCCTGCTTGCACACGCGGCAGGTCGTCGTCGCGATCTGATGCCGGGGCTTTCCCGGCGGCACACTGACCGACGGCTCGAGCACACCGGCGGCCAGCGCACGCACCAGCTCGTCATCGGTGCAGGTCGCGCCCTTCGCATCCGCCGCGGCGTTCCGCGCCTGATTGAACAGCATCATCGACTCCTCGGAGATGCCGTCGAGCACGATGCGGTGGCGGATCTTCTTCGGGTCGACGGGATCCCCCGGCAGGTCGCCCTTGGACTTGCCGCGCACCAGCTGCTGGACGTCCGTCGAGAGCTTGCCCTCGGCGGCATCGAGCCACGCCTCCTCGGTCTTCGTCGTCGCCACGCGGGTCAGCTCTCGCACGCTGGTCCACGCCAGCTCGCCCGCGCGGAACTGTTCGGCGATCCCCGGCAGCTCGAGCAGCTCGTGTGCCACCCGCATACGCTCGGTCGCCACGTGGTGCGAGTGCTGCAGCACGCTCTCGATGTACGCATAGATCGTCGGGAACCCCATCCGCCGGTAGAGCTTGGTCTCCTCGGCCTCGAGCAGCAGCTCGACCTCGCGCGCCTCGAGACACACGATCTGCTTGCCGACCGAGGTGATCTCCTCGTGCAGCTTGATCCAGTCCCGCTCGCGGCACGCGACCGCATAGGCATCCGCGAGCTGGGTCTGAAACTCTTGCGTGGCAGCACTGTCGAACACGACGACCTCCTACACGCGTGGGTTGTCACGCGCACGATCACTTCTATCACCGGGTTTTCGGAGGCTCTGAGCTGCGCTGTGCGCGCACTGGAGGCCCGCGGCCCGACGACGATCGATCGAATGCAGCTTCTTCGCGCAGCGCGCATGTGAACGCGCTCTGAATGATGAAATCGCGGTCTTCGTCGGAGGCGCGCGCGACGCACGCCGAATTCAGTCAAGCACGAAATCAGAATAGCGACAGACGAGCCCACGATTCCTCATCGAGATCGCGATCCCGAGCAGGTCCAGTTCCCGACGGGACGGAACCGACACCATGCGACCGCCGGTACGTCCGGGATCCGGACGGCAACGCAGTGGGATCACCTCCAATGCTCGAGCGACTCGCCCTCGTCCGGAGCTGCTGCGAGCGCCGCGCGTTCAGGTCCGGAGGCGATGCGCGTGCACGGTTGGTCCGGGTCGCGCGATGTCCCGTCTGGAACCCGCCGATCCGCCGACGTCCACGCCGCCGTCGCCGTCGAACGACCACGACCACGACCACGTCAACCTCAACGTCAACGCCGGACGGATCGTCCAGCGCTGGCGCTCAGGTCCGTGGATTGCTCATCGACGACGCGTTCCCAGTCCCCGACGGGACTGAACGACGATCATGCGACCGCACGCACTTCGGCACGGCGGCGCCGCGGGTCACCTCCAGTGCTCGAACGACTCGCCCTCGTCCGGAGCTACTGCGAGCGCCGCGCGTTCAGGTCCGGAGGCGACGCGCATGCACGGTCGGTCCGGGTCGCGCGGTGTACCCGATCCGCCGACGTCCACGCCGCCGTCGCCGTCGAACGTCCACGACCACGTCAACCTCAACGTCAACGTCAACGCCCGTCCCGAGTGTCCGGCGCTGGCGCTCAGGTCCGGGATTTCTCGTCGGACGACGCGTTCCCAGTCCCCGACGGGACTGAACGACGATCATGCGCGATGTCGGCTACCGATGAGTGTTGGCAGCGACGATCGTGACGCGGTACGGCGCCTTCGATTCGCCCCTCATCCCGAGCCTCCGCGAGTGCGCGCTCAGGTCCGGAGGAGGTGTCGACGCGCCATCGCGCCGTCGCGGCATCCCCTAAGTCATCTCGATGCATGCCGACCGGGATGACGGTGCGCTGGTATTGGGCTCGTGCTGTGCGGCTTGTGGTCAGGCGCGCCCTTCCTTGGCGCGGCTGTCCACAAACGCACAGCTCGTACGCGCTCTACGACGTCGGTCGTGCCTCGCAGGGCGGCGGCGGACGATAGCGGTCGCGAAGTCGCCTCGCGTCGGAGCTTTCCGCAAGCGCCGCGGTTTCACAGCGGCGCTCGCCACACGGCGCCCGCTTCCGCCCTCCGCCCCCTAGCTCCCTGGCTCCCTAGCTCCCGCGGTCCCACGATGGCTCCCAGTCTCCGAGCTCGTCCAGCCGCACGCGCTCGCGCACATCGAACATCACGCGCACCGACATCAGCCGTTCTACCTCGCGCGGCGTGGGCCACAGCGCGCGGCGCAGGATCACCAGCGCCATCCCGCTCGGCATCCCAGTGAACCGCGCATCGGGCCTGGTCTCCACGAGATCGGGCTCGCTCATGATCAGCTCGAGCACGGGCCCCACGCCGGCGCACCCGATCACCGCGCCGAGATCACCGCTCACGATCCGTGCGGTCCGGCAGCCGAACCGAGGCCAGCTCGGATGACTGTCGAGCGCGCGCCGGTAGGTGTCCCAGCCGCGTCCGGATAGCACTCGCGACGGCAGCCGGCCGATCCGCTCGATCACGTCGCGATCGGTGAGGTCGAGCTCGAGTGCGTGGCGGTAGCAGCGCAGCGCGCCGCGCCAGAGCTGGACCGCTGCGGCGTGCTCGGCGGCCTCGACGAAGCATGCGCGTGCCGTGGCGAGCTCACCGTCGCGAACCGCGCGCTCGGCATCCGCGAACAGGATCCGCGTCTCGACATTCATCGCGCTCCACCACGTGCGTCCAGACCGCCTCGCGCTGGACGCGACGCCGGTAACATCCCCGTTACTCCGCCGTCATCGCGCTGTAGCGTCCCCCACTGAAGCCTCGCGCCCCCACGCGGGTCACGATGCCCCCAGCCGGATGACGTCGCGCTGTCACGAGATCATCGAGCTGTAACGTCGATCGGGGACGGGTAACGCGCCTGTAACCAGGAGTGCCGGGCGGCTGTAACAAGCTGGACCGACGGGAGCGAGGCACTCGCCTTGCTTCAGGAGGGAACCGATGCGCCGACTGCTGCCTTTGCTCCTGCTGGTCACGCTCGCGCGGTCGGCCGCCGCGGCTCCGTGCGATCAGCTGCCGAACCCGATCTACCTGCAGGTCGGCGACACGCAGCTGAACCTCATGAAGCGGCTCGGGCGCGCGCTCCGCGACAACGCACCCAAGCCGATCACCCTGGTGTTCGTGACCTCGGGCTCCTGCACCAACATCCAGGCGATCTACACGCGGGTCCCGATCACCGGGAACATGCAGTACGTGCCGTCGATCGCCGAGAACTCGGCCTGGACGCCAGCCTCCGCCACCCTGACCTGCACGGCGCCGACCGGGGGCGTGGTGCCCGACATCGCGAACTCCGCCCTGCTCAACAGCGCGTGCACCACCGAGACCCCACCCGCCAGCGTGCACTTGCAGCAGGGTCCGGTGCAGGCCTACGTGATGGCGGTGCCGGTCGCGTCGTCGCAGCTCGCGATCACCTACGAGGAGGCGTACTTCGTGTTCGGGTTCGGCGCCGCCGGCATGATCACGCCATGGATCGACGAGGCGCAGATGTTCATCAGGACCGTCACCAAGAGCACGCTGCTCGCGTGGGGCGCGAACATCTCGGTCCCGGCGGACAAGTGGAAGGGCCAGCGGTTCGATGGCTCGCCGGCCGTGGTCTCCGCGCTCCAGACCTCGACGTCTCCTGAGAAGGCGATCGGGATCCTCGGCGTCGAGGTGGCGGATGGCCTGCGCAACTCGCTCCGGATCCTCGCGTTCCGCGCCAAGGGTCAGCGCGCCGCGTACTTTCCGGACTCCACGTCCACCGCGCGCGACAAGCAGAACGTGCGCGATGGTCACTACACCGTGTGGTCGCCGACGGTGTGGATGGACACCGTCGATGGCAGCAGCGTCCCCGTGAAGGCCGATGCGCGGTACGTGGTGGACCTCGTCACCGGCAAGACCGTGACGCCCGCGCCGAACTTCGCCCCGCTCGATTCGGTGGCCGCTGTGGGCCTGGTCCCCGACTGCGCGATGGGCGTGACCCGCTCGTTCGAGGGCGGTCCGCTGTCGATCTACAAGCCGGCCGAGAGCTGCGTGTGCAAGTACGAGAGCCTCGTGCAGTCGTCGAGCTGTGCCACCTGCTCGGCGAGCCAACCATGCACGTCGGGCACCTGCCGCGACGGCTTCTGCGAGGTGCAGTGATGAAGGTCGTGATTTTCAGCGTGGCGTTGATGGCGCTCGGCGCCTCCTGCGGTGACGATGGTACGCAGCCGCCCGTCCACGATGCCCACCCTGTGGTCGACGCCGCGGTCGACGCTTCGACCACGGCTTGCTTCGCCGGTACTCCCACCACTCACGAACAGATCATCAACGCGTGCACAAACGCCCAGGAGATCTTCAAGGACACGCATCCGCCACTCCAGCACGCGGATGGCTCGTTGCCAGCGCTACCGCCGTGATCGCGGTGGCGGCGGCGCCCGCGGCCGCTGACCCCGCTGGGCTGCGGCCGGTGGTGACGCGTCATGGCTGGCAGCTCGACGTAACGGGCTATGTGCAGGCCGATGCGATCGCGTACAGCGCGGACTCCGTCGACCAGCTGTCCCCCGCTGGCGCCCCGCTCAACACCGAGCGCGTGCTCGTCCGTCGCGGGCGGCTCCGCATCGAGGCCCACAAGGATGCGCTGACGGCCGCGCTCGAGCTCGACGGCAACACCACCGATGGCCCCGCGGCGCGGATCGTGGCGGGCAACGTCGGCTGGCGCTACCAGCGCACGGGAGATGCGCGCCCGCTCGTGACCCTCACCGCGGGCCTGTTCAAGACGCCGTTCGGTGTCGAGGTCCCCGCGAGCGAGCGCGACAAGGCGTTCCTCGAGCCGCCCGCGTTCGCCCGCGCGCTGGTCCCTGGCAACTACGACGCCGGCGTGATGGCGCAGGGCGCGCATGGCATCGCGCGGTGGTCGCTCGCGATGATGAATGGTGCGCCGGTGGGCGACACCCAGTGGAAGGGCAAGGATCCAAGCGCGAGCCACGATCTGGTCGGGCGGATCGGCGCGGAGATCGAAGGTCCGCGCAAGCTGCGCGTCGAGGTCGGCGCGTCGGCGCTCGCGGGCAGCGGGCTGCACCCGGGCACGCCCGCGACCAAGGACGAGCTGCAGTGGGTGGACGAGAACCAGGACGGGCGGGTGCAGACCACGGAGCTCCAGATCGTCCCCGGGCAGACGTCGACGCCCTCGCAGAGCTTCGATCGCAACGCGCTCGGCGTGGATCTCCAGGTCCACTGGTGCCTGTGCCGGCTCGGCAACGGCACGGCGTTCGTCGAGGGTGCGCTCGCGCAGAACCTCGATCGCGGCCTGATCTACGCCGATCCGATCGCGGCCTCGCGCGAGTTCCGCGAGCTCGGGCTCTCGCTTGGCGTGGTGCAGGATCTCGGCGCGCACGCGCAGGCGGGTGTGCGCTACGACCGCTACGACGCCGATCGCGATGTCACCGAGCGGCTGGGCGCCGCGATCGTCGGCGAGCACAAGGTGTTCTCCACGTGGTCGGTGATGGCCGCGGGCCGCTGGCACGATGCGCGGCTGATCGGTCAGTACGATCACGAGCGCAATCCGTTCGGCCGCGATGACAACGGCCAGCCGATCACGCGGTCCGCAGATCGCCTGACGTTCCGCGCGCAGGTGGGCTTCTAATGCGCCCGTTGATCGCGATCGCGATCGGCTCGGCACTCGGCGCGTGCGATGCTGCGAGCTCGGATCCTGGCCTCGACGCGGTCCTCGCGATCTCCGGCGCGCAGTATCGCCCCGGCGCGTTCCCCGCCGACGAGGGCGGCCCGGAGGCGCTCGCGCTGACCACCCGGCATCCGAACGTCGTGATCGAGCGCGTGGGCGAGAAGGCCACGGGCACGCTCGCCGCAGATGCGCGCGCGGCGGTGTTCGGGATCGAGGGGTACGACGGCACCTGGCTGGTGCCCGCGAGCCCGCCCGATCTCTCCGCACCCGGCTTCCCGCTCGCGACGGCGCTGTTCGGCGTGCGCGACGGCCTCCCACCCGGGCCATTCACGCTGAAGGTCGCGGCGGCCGATGCGCGCGGCCACTTCGGGGCGCCCGCGACCGCGCTGCTGGTCGCCGACGAGGCCGAGCCGCCCGCGGGCGAGCTCGTGATCGCGCTGGTGTGGGAGGGGACCGCGGATCTCGATCTCCACGTCGTCGACGCGGACGGAGGCGAGGTGTGGTCCGACAAGCCGAACTCGATGCCGCCGCCGGAGCCCGGCGTGCCGGTGGATCCGCTCGAGTTCGAACGGCACGGCATCCTCGATCACGACGGCAACAAGGCGTGCCGGCGTGACGGGCGTCCCACCGAGAACGTGATCTGGACCGTGCCACCGCCGGCCGGTGCGTACGTGGTGCGGGTCGATGCGCGCGCGATGTGCGGCGCCCCCGGGGCCCCGTGGTACGTCGCAGCGTACCGGGGCGGCGAGCTGATCGGCGCGGCGCGCGGGTTCGCGGCGCCGGAGGACACGCTGGCCGGTCACGGCGCGGGATCCGGCGTGCTCGCGCTCCGGTTCTCGCTGTGAGGTCGCTCGCGGCGGTGGTGATCGTGGTCGCCGCCGCCGCGGCCGCGCAGGCGCAGGCGATCGCCACGCTGAAGGGCCGAGTGATCGATCGTGCCACGAAGGCGCCCGTCGCCGGCGCGGTGATCACCGTCGGCAACGAGCTGGCCGCCACCGACGACGCCGGCGAGTTCTCCCTCGCCCTGCCCCGCGGCCGCTACACGATCGAGATCACCGCGGCGTGGCTCCGCACCCACCGGCAGCCGCTCGCCCTGACCGGTGATGCCGAGCTCGTGATCGAGGTCGAGGCCGCCGACGAGGCGAGCGGCGAGCGGATCGAGATCACCGACATCGCGCCCACGGCGCCGGGCGAGACCAAGGTCGATGCGCGGACCGCGCGCTCGGTGCCCGGCGGTGGTGATGCTGGCAAGATCGTGCAGTCGCTGCCCGCGGTGGCGCGCCCGCCCGCAGGCTCGGCGGAGATCGTCGTGTGGGGCGCGGCGCCGCGCGACACCCGCGTGTTCGTCGATGGCGTGCCGGTGCCCGCGCTGTATCACCTTGGCGGCTATCGCTCCGCGGTGGGCAACGATCTGATCGGCGACATCAAGCTCACGCCGGCCGCGTTCGGGCCGGATCGCGGCCGGGCGATCGGCGGTGTGATCGATCTCGGGATCGATGACCCGGGCTCGGATCGGATCCCCACCTGGCGCGCCCAGCTCGACGTGCTCGACGGCAGCCTCGTGGGCAAGCAGCGGCTCGGGCCGATCACGGTGGCCGCGGCGGTGCGGCAGAGCTGGCTCGATCGCGCGATCGGCGCGGTCACCGATCCCGCCGAGCTCGCCCCGAATGCCCCGCTACCGCGCTGGACCGATGCGCAGCTGGTGGCACGCGGCAAGCTGTCCGCGCAGGTGACCGTGATCGGCTGGGTGCTCGGATCACTCGACGCCCTCGATCGCACGCTCGCCTCCACGGATCCGGCCACCGAGGTCCGCGAGCAGATCGATCAGCGCTGGGTGCGCGCGCAGGTCACGCTGCGCCGCGAGCGCGCCACGGGCTTCGAGGCCGGGACCGTGTGGTTCGGGCGCGAGCGCACGAGCGACGACTACCGGTTCGGCATGATCCCCGCGCGCCACGCGAATGCAGCGTGGGTCGGCGGTGCGCGCGGCGTGCAGCAAGCGAGGCTGTCGGAGGCGCTGACGCTCACGCTCGGCGGCGATCTCGATGCCGAGCGCGCGAACCTCGAGCGCACCGGCTCGCTCACGATCCCCGCGCGCGAGGGTGACCTCCACATCTTCGGCCAGCCGCCCGGTGATGACGTGGCCTCCGATCGATGGACCGCCACCACGCTCGATCTCGCGGGGCACGGCGCGCTCGATCTCCGCGCGGGCCGCGTCACCGCGACTCTCGGTGGGCGGTTCGATGGCTGGCTGCTCGATGCGAGCCGGTTGACGCCGCGGGTCGGCACCACGCCCGGCATCGGCGCGCAGCAGATCTTGTTCACCCAGGATCCGCGCGGCTCGGTCCAGGTGCGCCTGTCCAGCGCCGCGCAGCTGCGGATCGACGCCGGCCGGTATCACCAGGCCCGCGCCGCGAGCGATGCGAGCGCGGTGTTCGGCACGCCCACGCTCGGGCTCGAGCGCGCGTGGCACGTCACCGCGGGCGGGCAGTGGCGGCATGCGCCGTTCGCGATCGAGGCCGCCGGCTACGCGCGCTGGCTCGATGATCTCGTCGCGCGCGACCTCGCGGTGACACCACCGCTCGCGGAGGCGCTGACCCAGGGCGGCACCGGCCGGGTGCTGGGCGTCCAGGTCACGGCGCGTGTCGTCGGCTGGCGTGGGCTGACCGGGTGGCTGTCGTATGCGCTGTCGCGGAGCACGCGCAAGGACGCCGCTTCGCAGGTGCGGCGTCTGTTCGATCACGATCAGACGCACGGCCTGATCGCCGCGGGCGGCTGGGAGCACGGACCGTGGACGATCGGCGGGCGCGTGCGCGTGTCCACCGGCGAGCCGCGCACCGACGTGCTCGGCGCATACTTCGACAGCCGCTCGGGGCGGTTCCAGCCGATCCGAGGCCCGCACAACGGCGCGCGCCTGCCGACGTTCTTCGCCGCCGATCTGCGCGGCGAGCGACGGTTCGCGATCGCCGCGATGCGCGCCGCGGTCTACCTCGAGGTCCAGAACCTCACCGGCCGCGCGAACGCCGAGGAGATCATCTACAGCGCCGACTTCTCGACCAAGGGGTATCTGACCTCGCTGCCGCTGCTCGCGCTCGCGGGCCTGAGGATCGAGCGATGACGCGAGCGACGATCCGAGCGACGGGAGCGACGGCGGTGTTCGGCCTCGCGCTCGGTGCGTGCGACGACGGGCTCGATCAGCGCCTCGCGATCGTGAACGAGCCGCGCGTGCTCGCCGTGATCGGAGAGCCCGCCGAGGCCAAGCCCCGCGCGCCCGTGACTTTTCATGCGCTGATCGCGAGCCCCGACGGCCCGGTGACCACGGCGCCGACCTGGGCGTTCTGCGGCGCGCCCAAGCCTCCGACCGAGGACAACGCGGTCTCCGATGGCTGCCTCGGCGAGGATCAGCTTCTCGCCCTCGGCACCGGCCCGACCGCGATGGGCACGCTCCCTGCCGACGGTTGTCTCCGCTTCGGCCCCGACACGCCGCCGGGCACGGACTTTCGGTCGCGCGATCCGGACGCCACCGGCGGGTACTACCAGCCCGTGCGGATGACCGCGGACGGCCTGCTCGCGTTCGGCCTCGCCCGGATCACCTGCAAGCTCGGCCGCGCGCCGTTCGACGTGGCGTTCGACTACGACCAGCGCTACGTCGCCAACACGAACCCCACGCTCGAGCCGTTCGCGCTCGATCACGTCCCCGCGGACAGCGATGTCACGTTGCGCGCGGCGTGGCCCGCCGCGGCCGCCGAGAGCTACCTGTACTTCGATCCGGTGGCGCAGGCGCTCGTCGTCCGCCGCGAGGCGATGCGCGTGTCGTGGTTCGCGACCGGAGGCACGCTGCCGGTCGATGCGAGCGCCGTGGGCGAAGACGATCTCGCGACCGAGGTCGCCACCACGTGGCACACGCCCGCCGCGGGGACCGCCTGGATCTGGATCGTGCTGCGCGATGCGCGTGGCGGCATCGCGACCCAGACCCTCGCGGTGACCGTCGACTGACCGGCGTGAGCTCGTGCCCGACGAGCCGGCCACTCGAGTAGCCACCCCGCCCGCCGCCAACCGCCCGGAACGGCAACGACGGCCGACCCCCAGAGCTGGCGCTCGCGTTGCACATGTCTTCCCCGATGCGCTCCCTGACCACCGCCCTGCTCGTCCCGTGGCTGGCCCTCTCGGCGTGCGGCACCGACGACGGCCCCGTGGGCGAGATCGTCGTCGAGTCGACCACCGGCACGGTGACCTTGCTCGGGGGCGATGCGCACACGCTGTACTGGTCGACGAAGTCGAGCACGGGAGCGACGGTCGTCGAGGGCGCGTCGCTCGATCAGCTCCCCGTCGCGATGCCGACCTCGCTCGGCGCCGCGGCAGGGCCGATGGTCCAGGTCCGCGATCACGTGCTGCTCGAGACCTCGAGCGCGGTCCTCCGCACGGGCCTCACGACGACATCGTCCAAGCTCGAGGTCACCAACACCGATGCACTCGGCGAGGCGAGCGACGAGACCCCGGTGTGGACGGCGCGCGCGACGGTGTCGTGGGGCAAGCCCGGACCGGCGGTCCACGTCGTGAGCCTGCCCCACGTCGACCTGAGCAATCGCGTCCTTCCGACCACGGGCAGCATCTTCGTCGAGGCCGAGGCCACGACCGAGCGCCGGCTGTTCCGCGTGGATCGCGCGACCGATGCCGCGACCGCGCTCGCTGGCTCGCGCGAGTTCGCCGATCGGTTCCCGGGCGGTGGTGCGGCGAACGCGACCTACGTCGGGCGCCTGGTCGCGGCCGATGATCGCGGCGCGAGCTGGCTCGTCGAGGAGCGCGCGGCTGGTGCCACGACGGCGACCCGCGCGATCCTCGTCGCGGTGCCGCTGACCGGCGAGCCCACCGTGGCCCTCCCCGCGATCGGTGCGGTCACGGTGTTCTTTGCGGACGAAGCGTCGTTCTACTGGCAGGAAGGCGACGCGCTGCTCACCGCCTCGCGCTCGGGCGGGGCGGCGTCGATCGTCGGCCACTTGCCGACGACCGCGGGTGCGATCGCCGCCGGCTTCGTCTACTACGTCGACGGCGGGGCGATCATGCGCAGCGATCTCGACGCGCTCTAGCGGTGATCGCGAACGACCGGGCCCTGCGGCTGCGGCGCCTGGCGATCCCAGCGACCCTCGACCCAGACGTAGTAGTTGCCCTGCAGCTCCCAGCGGCCGGCGACCCACATCTGGTTCGCGCGCTCGCGCTCCCAGTGACCATCTTCCCAGGCCCAGTTGCCACTGCGCCACGCCCAGCGCCCGGACACCCAGGTGAAGCCCGAGCGCGCCGCGCCATAGTTCTCGACGCGCATCGGCGGCGGAGCCACCGTGGGATACATCCCGCCGCCGACCGCCGGAGGCGCGCCACCGTTCGCGGGACCATGCGTGTTGGGCTGCCAGCCGCCGTTGTTCGGGGGATTGTTGTCGGCCGGCGGTGCGCCGCCGTTGGCCGGGCCCTGCGTGTTCGGCTGCCAGCCGTTCGCGCCGCCGCCGTCGTTCACCATCACGGTGCCCGACGCACCCCAGGTGCCATCGATCCAGTGCCACGAGTTCCCGCGGCGCTCCCAGCGACCCTCGTTCCAGGCATAGCCAGCGCGCTCGCGCTCCCAGTGCCCGCCGATCCACTGCCACTGGCCGTTCTGCCAGTCCCAGCGGCCGCGCACCCAGAGGTGGCCCGGGCGCGTCGAGACCTGCTCGACCTGCGGCTGCGGGGGCTCCTGGTAGACGACCGGGGTCGAGGACACTCCGACATATCCAGAACCACGAACCGCGCAACCGGGCGCGGCGATCCCTGCCGACAGGGCGAGACCGAAGGCGACGATGAGTGACGTACGAGTCATGTGAGGCTCTCCTTTGGGGGGTTGGACGGCCATCTCCCCGAATTCCTTCAAGTGCCGCGAATCTACACCAACGCTCGACATCGCGGGGACTTACACGGGGTGTCGCCCGTGATGTCGCCCGTGATGGTGCAGTGAGGCGGGTCGCGCTCACCTGTGGTTAGTGCATCGCATCACTCAACGGGCGACGGGGAAACCCGGTTAGGCTTTGATGCGACCCGATGAGATCCGCCGCGCTGCTGGTTGCCTTCGGGGCCTTCGGGGCCCTCGTGCTCGGATGCGGTGGTGGCTCGTCCACGCCCGTGGATGCGGGTCCCGAGGACGCGCCGATCGATGCACCGGTGGCGCCGGTGTTTCGCAACCCGGTCGCGTTGCCCGACGATCAGCTCGCGGTGCAAGCGCTGCAGATCCTCGGCGCGCAGGTCAGCGGCACGAACCCAGCCTCGTGCAGTGGCTGCCACGGGATGACCAAGCAGCACCTGCGCTACTGGCGGGCGCTCTCGGACACCACGATGACCTCGTGCCTCACCGATCTGTCGGTGTCGACGCAGGCCTCCGCGCGCCAGATGATCGATTGCCTGCGCGCGATGCCGACGTTGCCCGACTCGGACTTCGAGACCAAGAAGGTCGGCATCTACGCCACCGCAGCGCGCCTCCCCTGGTTCGCCTACACGTTCCAGATGGCGTACGGCGACCAATCGGCGGCGCAGCTCGCACAGTTCCAGGCCGAGGCCGGGATGCCGAAGAACGGCGTGGTGCCGCTGACCCAGCCACAGTTCGACATCGTCGCCGAGTGGTACGTGCGCGGCCTGCCTTGGCTCGAGCAGACGCTCGTCACCGATCCGCCGCCGAGCTCGTGCGAGCCGGGCATCTCGAGCGAGGTGCCCGCGCACGTCGCGGCGCAGGCGACCACCAGCTGGCGCAAGGTCAACGCGATGAACCAGATGGCGATGTTCGGGTGCGGCGCGGAGACCGATCCGAAGAACTGTCTGCAGTCGATCCCGCTGGCCTCGTCGACGGCGTTCGGCGCCACCTGGGACGTGGCCGGCCGCGGCCAGGCGCGCGTGCTCAAGGATGTGACCTACGTCAGCTCGTACTGGACGCGCAGCTCGCCCGATGGCCGGTTCGTGGCGCACGGCGTGGCCAACGTCGCAGGCTCGTACGTCATCGATCTCCAGCGTGACGTGCTGGTGGGGATCAACACCGCCTACGATCCGGCGTTCTTCCCCGATGGCTCGGGCTTCGTGTTCCAGGGCGGCCCCAAGAACACCTGCGGGATGAGCGTGCTGACGTCGAACCCCGCGAGCATCACGATGAACGAGGCCGCCTGCCGCAAGATCACGCAGATCGGCCTGTACCAGCACGTCGGGCAGCAGCTCGGCGCCGGCGGCGACTACTTCGCGATCGACAGCGAGTTCGTCTCCGACGACGGCGGCAAGGCGCCGACGCACGGCGATCCGGACACCAACTTCGGCTCGAACGGGTACTCGTCGTTCACGCCGATGATCTGGAACGGCACGCAGTACGCACCGCGCACCACGGTCAACGTCGACACGCCGTTCGAGGGCGACACCGTGCTGTCCCCGTCCGCGAAGCTCACGATCGGCCGGGTCTCCGGCCCCGGTGATCGGCAGATCGGCTACGTGCTGCGGAAGGTCAACGCGCAGCTGATCGGCGCGACCTACGAGATCTCCACGCCGGAGATCGCGCGCTACTGCATCTCGGGTGGCAAGCCCGGGTTCTCGTACGACGAGCGGTGGATCGCGTACCACCACTACGTCACGGCGGCCGATGCCGTGGAGCTCGGCTTCACCAGCTCCACGGATCCCGCGTTCGCCGCCTACCTGACGCAGGGTGCGGCGAACGTCTACCTGATGGACCTGCGCACCGGCGTGCCGATCCGGATCACCAACATGGCGCCCGGCCAGTACGCGCTGTTCCCGCACTTTCGCTCCGACGGCTGGATCTACTCCCAGGTGCGCGACTCCGCCGCGGGCCACGAGTACACCGTGGCGTCAGATGCCGCGCTGATCCTCGAATAGGGAGCGTGCTACCCTGGAGCTGGGCGGCTCCGGGTGCGCTTTCTCCTTCACCGGTAGCGCATCCACTCTCCGCCCACCTCTTCCGCGCTGGCCCCACCCGATGGACGCGATTCGCACGCTGCTCCTCGCGCGCACGCAGGTCGTCGTCCTCGATCCGGACGTCGCTGCGGGCGCGGCGACGCGGCCGAGCCGGGACGGGGATGTCGAGAAGTTCGAGGACGAGCTCGCGCAGCTCGGCTTCGTGATGAGCCTCGATCTGGCGATCACGATCCGCCGGATGCCGAACCAGGCGATCCAGGAGCTGCGGACGTGGATGGTCGACACGCTCGGCAAGACGCTCGGTGCGCAGCGCCCGCAGGTCCCGCTGTTCCGCGGCTTTCCCAAGGCGACGCCCGGCGACCCTCCGACGCTGTTCCTGCGCCGCGTGGGCACCTGGCTGTCGACCCGCGCGGATCAGCCGTGTCCGTGGTGCGGGGAGCACAAGGCCGTCCGCGCGCTCGATCCGTGCGGTCACCTCGTGTGCACCACGTGCTGGGCGAGCGGTAGCTTCGCGGGCTGCCCGATCTGTCACCGGAGGATCGCGATCGGCGAGCCGTTCATGACGGGGCTCAGCTGCCCGCCCGAGGAGCGGGTCACCCAGCACGATGGCCAGCTCCGCCTGCTCCACCTCGCGTTCGATCTGCTCGGCACGGCGCGGGCGCGGTTCGAGGCGCTGATCGCGCGCACCACGACGTTGTCCGCCGAGGATCGCGCCGAGATCGAGGCCGTGATCGACACACTCGGGCCCAAGGCGGCGATCTGGCTGCCTCGGAAGATCGCCGTGCGCGAGACGATGGCGATCGCGATCGCCCGGTTGTGGATGATCTCACCCGATCGGCACGCGATCCGCCGCGCGACGGCCGACCACCTGCGGACGGCGACCGACGTCCTGCGCGTCGCGCTGGTGCTCATGGGCGGCGACCCGGGTCTGACCAGGCCAGGCCGGCTCGGAGCGATCGCGCGCCCGCTGCGCCGGATCGTGCTCGAGGCGCTCGACACGCTGGCCCCCGAGCCCCTCGTCGAGGACATCCGACGGCACCCGGGCCTGTGGAAGCGCGTCGGCGAGCGCCTCCATCCGTACGAGCATGCGAAGCGCCTCCCGAACGCCGCGCTCGCGTTCGCGGTGGTGCGCGGCACCGCCGTCGCGGGCGCCACGTTCGGGCCCACACTCCAGGCGCAGGTCAACCAGACCGCGTCGCTGCGGATCGAGGACGATGCCGTCCGCGTCACCTCGTGGAGTGGCGTGGTCGAGGATGGGCTGCGCTCCGGTGATGCACGGGCGGTGTGCGAGCGCCTCGCCACGCGGCCCGGCGAGCTGCTGCGCCGCGCCGATCACCTGCTGCGCGTGGCCCAGGCGCGCCAGCCCGATGCGGTCGGCACCGTGCTGCGGACGATCCAGTACGCGATGACGCGCGCGGCGCCGGCGACGCTGCTCACGCTCGGGAGCCACGTCGCACGGCGTACAGCACCGTGGCCGCGCCGCGTGTTCCAGCGGCGAGGGCCCACGCTCCGCGCGTGGGGCGCGCCCGATCGGCGCGCGCCGCTGCGGCCCGAGGCGATCGCCTCGATCGTGGATGCGGTGCGCGCGGAGCTCGTGGTGCGCGCCGAGGCACGACGCCACTACGCGCGCGCGGTGATCGATCGCGGCCTCGCCGACCTGCTGGTGCCGCTCGATCCTCGGCTGCCCTCGGTCTCGACGGCCGTGCGGCCCCGTGCGCGCGAGCTCGCGCGGCCGACGGTGTGGGACGTGGCCAGCATCCACGCGATCGCGCGCGCGAACCTGGTCTACATCCGCGAGCGCTCGGGTTCGATCACGCAGTATCGCCGCCGCGACGGCGAGAGCACCGTCACCCGCCTGTCGCGCCTGGCCACGGCCGCGGGCGACGATGGGACGCTGTCCGCGATCCCGCCCGCCGATGCGCCGACCTGGTTCGCGGTGCTCCGCGACGATCTCGTGCTCCCGAAGGGCAGCGCCGGCTTCGCCTTCGAGCGCGGACAGCCGACCACCGACGGGGTCAGCTACCTCGCCGCCGCAGATCTGGTCACCGAGCTGGTGGCCAAGCCATGACGATCGTCGCCCTGCTCACCGTGCGCCGCGCCGAGCTCGCGACGTTCCACGCCTTCGAGCGCGCGGCCCAGGCGATCATGCGGCGACACGGCGGTGCGATCGAGCGCGTGATCGAGCTCGCAGAGCCGAGCGAGCACCATCGCGAGCTCCACGTGGTCGGGTTCGCATCGACGGCGGGATGGGAGGCCTACCGCGCCGATCCGGAGCTCGCGCTCCTGGCCGCGGACCGCGCCGCCGCCGTGGTCTCGACCGAGCTGTGGATCGGCCACGACGTCGCGCCCCCACCGTGATCGACTGGTCCACGTCCACGCATTGCTCGGAGATCAAACCAAGGAAGCGAGGAAGCAAGGCAGCGGACTTGATGAGAAGTCTCCGCCCGTCAACGCTTCGGCACGCGAGCGACAGGTGGCGCACGTCGAGGCCGATCGCCCAGACCTCGGCCCGATCACCGTCGCGCACGATCCGCAGCTTGTTGGTCGCCTTCGGCATCGACAGGACGGGCTTCCAGGTCGCGCCACCGTCGAGGGTCTCGAAGCCGTTCGGCATCGCGCCGACCCAGCCGTGGAGCTCGTCGACGAAGCCGACGCCGAGCTCCTGGACCTTCGGATCGTCGACCAGCGCGAGCTCCTGCCAGGTGGCGCCGCCATCGACGGTCTTGACCACGTGCCGCTTCGGATCGCCGGTCACGTGCGCCTCCGGATCCTGCGCGGCCTCCGACGAATAGTTCTGCAAGGTCGCGTACCCGACCATGCGCGAGGGAAACGACGCCTTCCACATCAGCTCGAACGGACGCTGTGATTCGTAGACGATCTTCCATGTACGGCCGGCATCGGTGGTGCGGGCGATCAGGCCGTGGGACTTCGTGACATCGGGATCGCTGCCGGCGAACACGAAGCCCGTCGACGGATCGAGGAAGTGGACGTCGAGGATCATCGCGACCTGCGGCGGCAGTGCGAGGCGGCTCCAGGTGGTGCCGCCGTCATCGGAGCGGAACAGCGACGCCGGGCCACCCACGCGCCCACCCACGTGCACGAGCTCCTTGTGCAGCCGGTGCCCCATGTTGACGGCATCGACCGCGAGGATGTCGATCGCGCACACGCCGCGCGCGCCCTCGACGTCGGGGAGCACCACCGGCTTCCAGGTCGCGCCGCCATCGTCGGTGCGGTACAGGAGCTGCGTGTCGGTCACGCCCGGGAACGCATCGGGCCCGAGGTTGCCCGCGAACCCGCGCTGCGCATCGAGGAAGCCCACGGCGCGGACGAACGTGCCCTTCTGCTCGAACACCTTCTGCCACGTGGCGCCGCCGTCGTCGGTGCGGAAGATCTTGCCGTCGCCGTTGCCGTAGAAGCCACGCGTGGGCGAGGCGAACGCGAGATCGTCCTGCTTGCCTCGAAACGGCTCGCTCGGCGACAGCTGCCAGTCCCCGCTGGCGACCAGCACCGGCGCCGTCGGCGGAGGAGGACTGGCGGTGATCGGCACGGCCTTGCCGCCGCACGCGATCACGAGCGAGGCGAGCGACACGAACGAGACCAGCAGACAGCGCTTCATGCGCGGATGATATGCCGCCGAGCGCAGCGCCGTCAGCGCGCGCGCGCCGAGAGCAGGCGGGTCAGCCAGCGGCCGACCGGTCGCTCCACGAAGTGGTAGCTCGCGGCGCCGAGGATCGCGATCGCCGCGATGCACACGAACGGGAACACGTGCTTGATGTGCGTCTCGCGATAGGCGTACCAGCCGACGAACAGGATCGTCGGGTGGATCAGGTACACGGAGTACGAGTGATCGCCCATCCGCTCGAGGAGGCGGAGCCGCTGGAAGTACCGCTCGCAGCCGATGCAGCCGGCGACCAGGAGGAACGCGGGCACGCCGCAATCGATGACGCGGGTGTTGTCCAGGGTCGGTGCGCGGAGGAGGAGCACCAGGCCGAGCACGGCGAGCCCGGCGAACTGCCACGCCGGACCGCGCAGCACGCCGGCCTTCCACAGGTGCGCGAGCACCAGGCCCATCGCGAACTCGTAGATCAGCGGGGTGCCATAGAACGGCGTCACGATGCCGAGCGGTGAGAGCAGCATCTGCACCACGGCGAGGCCCGCGAGGATCCACAGCCAGCGGCGCGGGAGCGCGGTGAACAGCGACAGCGCGACGAGCACGTAGAACAGCACCTCGAGGTTGAGCGTCCATCCCACGGTGTTGACCGGGTAGAGGCCGATCCCGCTCGGGTTCTGGGCGGGCACGAACAGCAGCGTCTTGACGAGGAACTCCGGCGAGCAGCCCTGGTTCGGGAGCACCTGCGGGGCGTACGTGATCACCGCCGCGATCACGAGCGTGTACAGCCAGTACGCGGGCACCAGGCGCCCGAGGCGCTTGGCGATGAAGCTGCGCGGGGTGGTGGCGGGATCCATCGCGCCGAGCGCCATCACGAAGCCGCTGATGATGAAGAACACGTCGACGCCGACCGAGCCGTGGACGAGGAAGCCCTGCCGCCACCACGAGGGGTGCTCGACCGGAAAGATCAGGCAGTAGTGCTGGCCGACGATGCTCCACGCAGCGAGCGCGCGCAGCACCTGGATCGCACTCAGGACCCGATCGCGGGGAGCACCTGCGGGGGCGCCCGCGTCGCTGCGTGCTGGTGAATCCGCCACGGTCCCGGCGGAGCCTCGCATGACCCACCGCTCGTGACGAACGTCTCTCGTCGCCAACTTGAGGGGGGCGGTGCTAGGCTGGGCCCGTGCGAGCCTGGATCGTCGTGGTGATCGGATGTGCCGCCTGCGGCTCGAGCGGGAGCTCGATCAAGGACGCGCATGGGGACGGCAGCTCGGGTGGCGACGGGACGGCGGGCCTGGCCTTGCCTCCGGTCAACGCCGGCCTCGATTACCAGCTCGGCGGTGCCTATCCGCCCGCGAGCACGGTGAAGATCGTGTCGCGCGATCGCACGGAGAGCCCCGCGAGTGGCCTCTACAACATCTGCTACGTCAACGGCTTCCAGATCCAGCCCGGCGAGGCCAGCGAGTGGCAGACGCAGCACGCGGACCTGATCCTGCGCGATGGCGGCGGCAATCCGATCATCGACACCGACTGGAACGAGATGCTGATCGACGTCAGCACGCCGGCGAAGCGCACCGCCGTCGCCGCGATCGTCGGCGGCTGGATCGACGGCTGCCACACCGCCGGGTTCGACGCCGTCGAGATCGACAACCTCGACTCTTATTCGCGCTCGGGTGGCCGCCTGACCGCAGATCACGCCGTCGCCGCGATGGCGCTGTTCTCGGGGCGCGCCCATGCGGCGGGCATGGCGATCGCACAGAAGAACTCGGCGGAGATCGTCACACGCGCCGCCGAGCTGGCCACCGACTTCGCGGTCGCCGAGGAGTGCAACACGTTCGACGAGTGCCAGACCTACCGGGACGGCTACGGCGATCACGTGCTCGTGATCGAGTACGTGCGCGCGGACTTCAACAAGGGCTGCACGGCCTTCCCCGGCCTCTCGATCGTGCTCCGTGATCGCAACCTCGTGACGCCGGGCAACGGGGCCTACGTCTACGACGGCTGCTGAACCGGGCGATCCGATCTCTTCAACGTGGTCCCTGGCGCCGGCTGACGCAATGCGTTAAGGTGCAGGTCTTCGTCGGGAGAACGCCGTGACCACGCTGCACGATCCGAGCTTCGAGAAAGACGCCTGCGGCGTCGGGTTTGTCGCCGACATCAAGGGCCACCGGTCGCGCAGCATCATCGATGATGGGCTCGAGATCCTGCGGCGGCTGTCGCATCGCGCGGCTTGCGGTGCGGATCCCGAGACCGGTGATGGCGCGGGCATCCTGATCCAGCTCCCGGATCGATTCTTCCGCGCCGAGGTCGCGCGCCTGGGCTACGAGCTCGCGAGCGGCCGGCGGTTCGCCGTGGGCCAGGTGTTCTTGCCGCCGGATCCGTTCCAACGCGTGGCGTGCGAGCAGGTGCTCGAGGATGTGATCAAGGAAGAGGGCCAGCGCGTGCTCGGCTGGCGGGACGTGCCCGTGGACGCGGGCCCCGGTCATGTCGGGACGGTCGCGGCGGGCGTGATGCCGGTGTTCCGCCAGATCTTCGTGCGCATGCGCCGCGTCCCGCCGAGCGCATGGGAGCGGACGCTGTACGTGATCCGCAAGCTCGCCGAGAACCGGATCCGCGAGCGCGGCGCCGATCCGCACGGGTACTTCCACATCGCGTCGCTGTCGACCGAGACCATCGTCTACAAGGGCCTGCTGCTGCCGCGGCAGCTCCCGCTGTTCTTCCCCGATCTGCGCGCCCCCGAGATGGTCAGCGCGATCGCGGTGGTGCACTCGCGATTCTCGACCAACACGTTCCCGACCTGGGATCTCGCGCAGCCGTTCCGCTACATCGCGCACAACGGCGAGATCAACACGCTGCGCGGCAACGGCAACTGGATGCAGGCTCGGCGCAGCCAGCTGAAGAGCGCGAAGTTCCACGGCGGGCTCGAGCGGCTGTTCCCGATCATCGTGCCGGGCAAGAGCGATTCGGCGCAGTTCGACAACATGGTCGAGCTGCTGACGCTCGGTGGGCGGACCCTGCCCCACTCGATGATGATGATGATCCCCGAGGCCTGGGAGGCCGGCAGCGGCGTCGACGAGGATCGCAAGGCGTTCTATCGCTATGCGTCCTCGCTCGTGGAGCCGTGGGATGGTCCTGCCGCGATCGTGTTCTCGGACGGTCAGCTCGTCGGCGCCACCCTGGATCGGAACGGCCTGCGCCCGGCGCGCTGGACGATCACCACCGATGACCGCGTGATCCTCGCGTCCGAGACCGGCGTGATCGACGTCCCGCCGGAGCGTGTGCGCACGAAGGGCCGCCTGCAGCCCGGGATGATGTTCGTGGTCGACACGGTGGAGGGCCGGATCGTCGACGACGCCGAGCTCAAGCGCGATGTCGCCGGCCGGTTCCCCTACCGCAAGTGGCTCGACAAGAACGTGTTCGAGATGAGCGAGCTCGAGGACGGCCCGGCCCCGGCGGTGATCACGGGCGACGAGCTGTACCGGCTCGCGCGTGCGCACGGGTACACCGACGAGGATCGAGATCTCGTGATCGAGCCGATGGCGATCACGGGCAAGGAGCCCACGGGCTCGATGGGCACCGACACGCCGCTCGCGGTGCTGAGCGAGCAGGCCCCGAACCTCGGCGCGTACTTCCACCAGCTGTTCGCCCAGGTCACCAATCCGCCCGTGGATCCGATCCGCGAGGCGCTCGTGATGTCGCTCGAGACCACGATGGGTCCCGATGGCAACACGTTCGACGAGACCCCGGAGCAGTGCCACCAGCTCCGTCTGCGCGGGCCGACGATCGACAACGCGGACCTCGCGAAGATCCGCGCCATCCACGAGGGCGTGTTCGAGCCGATCACGCTCTCGATGGTGTATCCGATCGCCGATGGCGACGATGGTCTCGCCGCGGCGATCGCCCGGCTGCGCCGCGCCGCCGAGCTCGCGATCGATGATGGCAACAACGTCCTGATCCTCAGCGACCGCGGCGTCGATGCGGCGCACGTCGCGATCCCTGCGGTGCTCGCACTGTCGGCCGTGCAGCAGCACCTGGTTCGCGAGGGCACGCGCATGCAGGCCGGCCTGGTGGTCGAGACCGCGGATGTCCGCGAGGTCCACGACGTGGCGCTGCTGATCGGCTTCGGCGCCGCGGCGGTCAACCCGTACCTCGCTCTCGACCTGGTCCGCGATCTGGTCGCGCAGGGCCGGGTCCCGGGGCCGCCCGAGGCCGCGATCGCGCGGTTCCTGCACGCGATCGACGAGGGCCTGCTCAAGGTGATGTCCAAGATGGGCATCTCCACCGTGCAGAGCTATCGCGGTGCGCAGCTGTTCGAGGCGGTCGGCCTCGATGGCGCGATGGTGGAGCGTCACTTCACCGGCACGCCGTCGCGGATCGGCGGCGTCGGCCTCACCGAGCTCGGCCGCGAGGCGCTGGTGCGGCACGATCGCGGCTACGGGGCCGCGGCGCAGGCGATCGCCGACGATCTCCCCGTCGGTGGCCAGTACCAGTGGAGGCGCCGAGGCGAGCCGCACAAGTGGAATCCGGCGACGATCGGCACGCTGCAGGCGGCGGTCCGCACCAACGATGCCGCGCGCTACGCCGAGTTCGAGCAGCTGTGCGACGACGAGGATGCCGCGCTGGTCACGCTGCGCGGCCTGTTCGAGCTCGATCCGGGGCGCACCCCGGTCCCGCTCGACGAGGTGGAGGCGGCGAGCTCGATCGTCAAGCGGTTCGTGACGGGCGCGATGTCGTTCGGCTCGATCAGCGCCGAGGCGCACGAGACGCTCGCGATCGCGATGAACCGCCTCGGCGCGAAATCGAACTCGGGCGAAGGTGGCGAGGAGCCGCATCGCTACGAGCTCGACGACAACGGCGATTCGCGGCGCAGCGCGATCAAGCAGGTCGCGTCCGGCAGGTTCGGGGTCACCACGCACTACCTGGTCAACGCGGACGATCTGCAGATCAAGGTCGCGCAGGGCGCGAAGCCCGGCGAAGGCGGCCAGCTCCCCGGCAACAAGGTCGACGAGCGGATCGCGCGCGTGCGCTGCTCCACGCCCGGGGTGACGCTGATCTCGCCACCACCGCACCACGACATCTACTCGATCGAGGATCTCGCGCAGCTGATCTACGACCTCTCGGCGGTGAACCCCACCGCGCGGATCAGCGTCAAGCTGGTCAGTGAGGTCGGCGTGGGGACGATCGCCGCGGGCGTGGCCAAGGCGCGCGCAGGCGCCGTCGTGATCGCGGGCTACGAGGGCGGCACCGGCGCGGCTCCACTCGCCAGCATCAAGCGTGCAGGCCTGCCGTGGGAGCTCGGCCTCGCGGAGACCCAGCAGGTCCTCGTCGCGAACGGGCTGCGAGATCGCGTGCGGGTCCAGGTCGATGGCGGACTCCGCACCTCGCGTGACGTGATCATCGCGGCCCTCCTCGGCGGCGAGGAGTTCGGGATGGCCACCGCGTCGCTGATCGCGACCGGCTGCATCATGCTGCGCAAGTGCCACCTCAACACGTGTTCGGTGGGGATCGCGACGCAGGATCCGGCGCTGCGCGAGAAGTTCACCGGCAAGCCCGAGGACGTCATCGCGTACTTCATGTTCGTGGCCGAGGGCGTCCGCGCGCACCTCGCGCGATTGGGCGCGCGCTCGCTCGACGAGATCGTCGGCGCCGTGGAGCTGCTCCGCGCGAAGACGGTGACCCACGGCAAGGCGAAGCTGCTCGATCTCTCCGCGGTCCTCGCGCCGCCGGTCCCGGGTGCTCGTCGGTTCTCCGCCGCGCAGCCGTGGGACCTGTCCGACCACGTCGATCACGATCTGATCCGGCGCGCCGAGCC
>JADKKI010000015.1 GCA_016720595.1 Myxococcales bacterium | reverse complement strand
TCTGCCACGGGGTCACGCTGCGCGCGTTCGTGATGATGTGGTGCCACTTCTCGCCGGAGTGGTTCGAGGCGGAGACCAATCCGCACAACTGCGCGGTGCGGCTGATCGATCTCGGCGTGGATCGCGGGTACCTGTTCGACGGCTTCCCGCGCCGCTGAGCGTCCGGCGTCCGTCCGAGAGCCAGCCGTGCTGGCCGACACCCGGACGCGCGATGCCGCTCGGCGATGGAGAATCGCGGGGTTGGCCGCGGCACGCAGATCGCACGGCGTGCGCGGATGTTGGAGGTATCATGTCGCAGATGGCCGGGACCGAGAACACGCCGCACGCCGCCGGGCTTCCGATCCGGCCGCTGCGCCGGCGCGAGTACGAGCTGCTCGCCGCGTCGGGTGCGTTCGACAACGAGAAGGTCGAGCTGCTCTACGGACAGGTCGTCCAGATGAGCCCGCAGGGGACGGAGCACGCGTTCTCGATCGCGCGCCTCAACAAGGTCCTGATCCTCGCGCTCGGCGATCTGGCCACGGTGCGCCCGCAGCTGCCGTTCGCTGCGAGCGAGTACTCGATGCCGGAGCCCGACCTCGCCGTGGTCTCCGAGCTGCGAGCCGACGCACACCCGGAGCGGGCGCTACTCGTGATCGAGGTGTCGTTCTCCTCGCTCGCGATCGATCGCAGGTTGAAGGCGCAGCTCTACGCCGAGACGGGCGTCCCCGAGTACTGGGTGGTCGACGTCGCCCATGGCGAGGTGATCGTCCACACCGGCCCGAGCGAGGCCGGGTATCGCCGGATCGAGCACGTGGGGCGCGAGCGCGTGCTCGTGCCGGTCGAGCTGCCAACCGTGCGCGTCGCGGTCGCCGAGATCTTGCCGCCGGCCGCCTGAGGACGCCCGCCTACGGGCTCTTCGCGTCGCGCTCGGGTGCGCAGGTCGAGACACCGGCGCCGGTGATCCGGAACGGGAGGTGCTCGCGGATGGTCTGGTAGGTGCCGGTCGCGCGATCGAGCGTGCGCACCGTGGAGTTCAGATCGAAGCCGCCGTCGACGGTGGTGACGAAGATGTAGAACACGCCGGCCCACTGCGCGAACGCATAGGCGCCCACGTCGCCGAGCGGCGTGGTGCCGAGGGGCCAGCGTGGCCCGAGGGCATTGCCGCTCGCGCGATCGATCTCCTGCACGAAGGCCACGCCCGCGGACTCCGGGAAGAAGCCGTACAGCCGCGCGTCGCTGCCGCCGGTGAGCTCGGGGTTCGGGTTGGCGGCCGGCTGGATCGTGCCCACGCGGCGCGGCACCACATCGTGCGCGGTGTCGATCGCGTGCAGGGCGTTCGAGGCATCGTCGGCGGCGATGTACAGGTGCTCGCTGTCGGAGCCGGGTGTGTCGGTGGCGAAGCCCATGCCGAACGTGGTCGAGCCGCTCGCGTGGGCGACGTAGCCCGAGGGCTCGCAGTGCGCATCGGCGATGTCGACCTTGAACATCTCGCCGTCGTCATAGGTCACCCACGCGATGCCGGAGCGATCGACCGACATCGAGAACGGGCTGCCGCTCCCGCCCTCGCACGTCAGCCTGCCGATCACGCGGATCGGATCATCGGGGAGGAGGCGCGGATCGAAGCTGAGGAAGTTGTTCGCCGAGTCCACCAGGTAGGTCGGCCGGCGCCCCCCTGGGGCCCGCCCCCCGCCCCGGGCCCGCGGGCGGCCGGTGGCAGGCCGCCGGCGGAGGGCCCCGGGGCCGCAGGCCACCTCCTCCGAGGCAGACCTTGGGCTGGCCTCGTCGGTCCGCGAGCCCTTGCGACGCTGGCGGCGCCTTGCGCAGCCCGTGAGCGCCAGCACGCGCAACCACGCAGGCGGCGACGGAGGTGGGCCCGTGGGCGCACTTTCGCCAGGCCACCACGTCGTCTCCGGAACCAACCGGTCCCGCCCTCTCGGCCGCCGGGGCCCTGCCCACGACGACCCCGCGACGGCAGGATCCACCCGCGCCCGCTGAGCCGGCGACGAGACCCGCGCCGAGCTGGAGCGCGCGGCGGGGCGTCGGCTTGTCGCGCAGAGATCCTCACCCAGGTCAGCCGACCCGACGACGCACGAACCGATGCCGGGAGGAGCACGGCCCACGGCACCGACGAGCACCAGGCGTGAGCATCGCGCGCTGCCCGAGCGGCGCCCCCCCCTCCGGTCGGCTATCGGGTCGCGGGAGCGATCGAGATCACGGCTGGGGACATCGCCCAGGGTCCGATCGTAAGATGACGTGATGACGACCGAGGCCGACCTGAAGAAGCGGGAGTACGAGGGGGGCGATCCTCAGTCGAGCAAGGGCGAGAAGACCTACGGCACCGGCGACAGCGCGATGGACCTCGCCCATCAGCTGCTCGAGGGCGCGAAGGGCAAGGACGACGTGATCGCGGCGCTCAAGTACGCGCCCGGGTACGTGCGCGCGATCGTGCTGGTGGCGCAGAAGCGGTTCGGCAACGATGTGGTCACGCAGGCGCTCTACGAGGCCAACACCGCCGACCACACGGCGGACGTGAAGGACCGCGAGCTGCTCTCGACGGGCGCGGCGCACAAGACGGATCTGACGGCGCCTGCCGCCAACGGCGCTCTGCCGTGGACGGCCACGGGCTGGGACCCGCTCCAGGTCAACAAGGCGCTCGGGCAGTACGATCAGATCGCGGGCACCGACAGCGATGGCGATCGCTGCACGTTCGCGAGCAGCCTCGCCGCGCACATCTTCAAGGGCCCGACCGATACCGCGACCTGGGCGATCAACTTCGAGGCCGAGGTCAGTGCTCGACTGAAGAAGAAGGGCAAGCTCACGCCTCGGCAGATCGCCGCGAGCGCCGTGATCGCCCGCTGCGCCGGTGTGATCAGCGCGAAGACCGCGACGTACGGAGATCTGTCGTGGCTCCAGGAAGGGCTGCACGATCTGACGATCGCCGAGGATTCGTCGGGGGCGAACAACTCGTCGTTCGGCCTGCAGGAGGACGACACCAAGCACCTCGAGGCGGTGCAGGCCGGAACGTGCCTGACCCCAGCACGCCTGCTGGAGTGGGCCGGGACGCTGGCCGTCGGCGAGCAGTTCATCGCCGAATGGTCGTTCCCGAAGCCCGACGGAAATGTCGGCGAGCACCAGATCCTGATCGCGAACCAGGACGGGGCCCTCTACCTCTACGACTCCGAGATCCAGGGCGATGGCGCCCACCTGAAGCCGCTCACCGCGGCGACCCTCAAGCCCTACTATCTCACCGAGAATCACTGGATCGATCTCCGCTTCAAGCTGTTCGTCGCCACGCCGTCGAAGGATCGGATCGCAAAACGCCCCGGCGCCCGCGAAGAAGAAGTCCGGCCACAAGTAACGTGCACGTCGTCTACCTGTTCGACATCGACGGCACGCTGCTGCACGCGCACGGCTCGGGCCGCGTGGCGTTCGATGCCGTGTTCGCGGAGCACCACGGGATCGCGAACGCGAGCGAGGGGATCCGCTACGGCGGCAAGACCGATCCGCAGATCGTGGACGAGATCTATCTCGCGCGGCTCGGGCGCCGCGCCACGGCGGACGAGCATGCGGCGTTCCTGCACGCGTACCTGCCGAAGCTCCGCGCGCTGCTCGCCACGCACCCGGTGGAGGTGCTCGGCGGCGTGCTCGAGACGCTCGCGTTCCTCGCCGAGCGGCCCGAGGTGGTGCTCGGCGTCGCCACCGGCAATGTGCGCGAGGGGGCGGCGGCCAAGCTCGGCGCCGCCCGGCTCGAGCGCTGGTTCGCGTTCGGTGGCTATGGCTGCGATTCGCACGTGCGCGCGGAGCTGGTGGCGCGCGCCGCCGAGCGCGGGCGTGCGGAGCGCGCGGGTGGCGAGATCCGCGAGGTCATCGTGGTCGGCGATACGATCCACGACATCGCCGCGGCGCGGGCGTGCGGCGCCACCGTGTGCGCCGTCGCGACGGGTGCCGATCCGGCCGAGGCGCTGGCCCACGCGGACGCGGTGTTCGCGTCGCTCGCCGAGCTGCCCGCGTGGCACGCGGCGCGGTTCGGCTGACGAACGCCGATCGTGGCCGGTTCTATCGGATGGCCGATTCCATCTAGATAGTCGAGCCGCCACGGCAAGATCGCTGGCCGGGCGAGCACCCGTGGCGAGCCCGTGGAGAGGGCTTCGAGGCCGCTCGCGGGTGGCGCGGGGGTTGCTCCTCTGCGGGCCATGCGCACCGGACTCGTCCTGCTGGCGACCCTGATCATGGGCTCCATGGGCTCCACGGCCCACGCCGACGAGGACCCGTGTGGTCCGACCGAGCTGTCCGCCGAGGCGCGCGCGGCGATCGAGCACGCGAGCGAGGTCGAGGACGCGAAGGCCGACGAGGACGCCGCGGTGATCTATCACGTGCCGGTGTATCTCCACGTGGTGCGCAAGGCGCCGCAGGGCGAAGGCGACCTCCCGGTCGCGCGTGCGCGCGCGATCACGCTCGATGTCCTCAACGCCGAGTTCGCCGCACAGGACATCCCGTTCCAGTTCGACCTCGCGAAGATCGACTACCTCACCACCGACGACGCGACGTATCACCTGGTCCAGAACAGCAGCGAGGAGAAGGCGCTGTGGGACGCAGCGCAGGTCGGCGGGCGGCGCAACCTCAACATCTACATCGTCGGCTCTCGCACGGACACCAACGTCACCGGCTGGGCGGAGTTCCTCGTCAACCCGGCGCTGCGCCGCGGTGATCACGTGGTGCTGCGCTACTACCCGGCCAAGGGCGGGTTCTCCGATCCGCTGGTGCCGGTGCACGAGGTCGGGCACTGGATGGGCCTGCTCCACACGTTCGAGCTCGGGTGCGGTCAGCTCGGGCATGGCGATCTGATCCGCGATACGCCGACGCAGGCCTCCGGTCATCACCTGTGCGCCGCGCACACCGACACCTGCCCCGATGATCCGGGCGAGGATCCGATCGACAACATCATGGGCTACGGCCAGGGCTGCCGCGGCACGTTCAGCCCCGGCCAGATCCGCCGCATGAAGTTCCTCTATCGCACCGTGCGCGGCGGCAAGGGCGATGACCTCCCGGCCGACGACGAGCCGGCGCAGGCCGACGACGGCGGCTGCAGCACGGGCGGCGGCTCGGTCGGTGCGATGTGGCTGGTCGCGGCGGCGCTCGTGCTCGGCCGCCGGCGCCGCGCTACCCGCCGAGCAGCTTGAGCGCGCCGACCTTGTCGGGCCCCGCCGCGAGGACATCCGCGGGCGTACACGCGGCGCAGCCATCCACGCACGGGCAGCGATAGAGCACGCCCCAGGTCCAGCGCAGGAGATCGTGCACGGTGCCCGGATCGAGCGCATCCGCGAGGCCGATGCCATCCGGGTGACGATCGAGGAACACCAGCGCCGGGCGCGCCACGCCGGCGAGGCCATCATGCGCGACCACCAGCTCGAGGTCATCGCGCTCGACACGCACGTGCGCAGGCACCAGGTCCGCGGCGAGCCGGCCCGCGTGGCGCAACGCCTTGCGCGACGGCACCTTCTCGAACAGCACGACGAGGGCGACCGTGCCGTACTCGGCGGTCACCGGGGCGTAGCGCACGCCCGCGGCGGCGGCACCGCGTGCGATCGCACCGGTCACGCGCTCGGTGATCGCGACCTTGGCCACGGCGCGCGCGAACTTCAGCTTGCCCGCGGTGTGCTGCTCGGGCCGCGCGATCCATTCGGCCTTGCCGAGCTCGACCTCGAGCTCCGGGGACGAGGGCGTCTCGCCCGCGGGCGCGGGCGAGGCCGTGATCGACGCGCCCATCGGACCCGCCGGGACCTGCCACAGCGCACCACGCGAACGGAACACGCGGTGCGGGTACATCCGCGTGGGCGCCGTGCGGCGATCCACGCGCGCGACCACCGAGCCATCGACCGAGCTCTTCACCTCGATCGCATTGGCGGTCACCGTGTCGCGCCGCGGATCGGACCAGGCGTTCGCTCCGAGCGAGAGCACCGGCGTGGCGACCACGACGTGCGCATCGGCGTCCCACCGAGCGCGGCGAGCGCCGGTGAGGATCTCGGGCCGCGCCGAGAGCAAGCCATCGACTGCGCCATCGCCGAACGCCCAGCGCAGCGCCTCCGCATCGGGCGCTCCCTCGGCGAGCGCGGCCTCGAGGTGAGCGGCGGCGAGGAACTGATTCCCGAGGCCGACGACCGGGCGCGCGGCGGGCAGCTCGTCCTGCTGCGCGAGCCCGGCGAGCACGCCCTCGCGGAGGAGGAACCGCGAGAGCGGCGAGTCATCCACCCACCACACGCCGCTGTACGAGTTGCCCGGCAGGCGATGTGCGAGCTGCGTGCGCGCGCGATAGAGGCCCGCGAGCTGCCGATCCTCGAGGCGCGCGAGGGCCACCGCGCCGCGCCACCCGGGCGCCTGCGTGACGCGCGCCCCGCCGGTGCGCAGCTCGGCGAGCGCATCCTCGATCGCGATCGCCGGCAGGTTGCCGATCGCCTGCGCCGCGGTGGTCAGCTCGGCCGTGGAATCGCCGCCGGCGCGCACGTGCACCGAGGTGCGCGCGGTCCACGCGGCGCCGAGGCCGAGCAGCTCGAACCGCGCGAGCGTGGCGAGCTCGAGGTACTTCGCGGTCTCCGGCCCGGCGGCACCGGTGGCGAGCCACGATGCGCGCGCACGGGTGCGATCGAGCGCGAGGCGAAGGCGCCGCAGCGAGAACGCGGCGTGCGTGGAGGCGATCGGCGCGAGCTGATCCACGCCGACCAGGATCACGCGATCCACGACGCCGACCCACGACGCGCCATCGGGCGAGGTCACGCCGAGCGCCTTGCCGCCGAGATCCCGCGGTGACAGCACGATCAGCGCGGGCGCCTGCCCCGCTGCCGCGGCGGTCGCGAGCTCGCCCTCGCCTGCCACGGTGATGCCGGCGCGCCATCCGCCGAGCGTGGCCGCGCGTCCGACGATCCGATCTCGCGTCGCGCGCGCATCCTCCGCGATCACCAGCACGCGGCGCGCATCGAACATCGTGGCCAGCGCGGCCGCATCGATCAGCGCCTCCTCGGTGGGGACCGGGAGGTCGGCGATCAGGACGCCCGTGTTCGCGCCCGCCTCGAGCCCGCGGCGCAGCGCCTGCGGTGCGGAGCCGGCGCCGCCGCATGCGTCCCACACGCGATCGATCTCGTCCGCGCCGGTCGCGAGCTCGACCGAGCCCTTCACGGGTGCGGTGAACGCGGCGGGCCCGAGCAGCCCGGCCTTCTTGAGCCGCGCCTCTGCCTCGGTCTGCGGCGGCGTGACCTCGCGGCGTGCGCGCACGGCCACGGCCACGGGTGCGGTCGGCGCCGCGACGGGGAGCTTCGCGCGCTCCGCCGGCGCGGCGAGGCCGAGCGCGATCGCACCGGCGAGCGCCGGGATGAACGCGGCGAGATCCACGGGCAGCGCGGTGGCGAACGGCAGCGGCCCGGCGGCGAACGTGCCCGCGACGAGCAGCCCGCACAGCCCCGCGAGCGCCGCCGCGATCACGCCGAACGTGACCTTCGCGGGCGGCGCCTTCTTGAGCTTCGCCACCGCGATCGTCGCCGCGGCGAGGATCAGGCCCGCGCCCACCGACAGCCGCAACGTCGCATCGGCGAACGGCTCGGCCGTGGCGGTGTTGGCCGCCGAGACCGCGGTCCACTTCAGCGGGCCGCCGCCCTTCGCGAGGAAATCGAACAGCCGGATCAGGATCCACACGGCGAGCAGGATCGGCGCGGCGAGCCGGGCACCACCGAGCGCGCGCGACCACGACTTCGTGAGCTGACGCGCGACCACGAGGCCCACGGCGAGCAGCGGCAACCAGGCGAGGGGTGCGAGCAGGTTCATCGCGCGCCTCGCGCGAGCGCTGCGGTCGACATCGCGCCCGCCGTGCGCAGGATCAGCACCCGCGACATGCCGCGCGGCCCGGTCATCACGCGGGCATCGCCGATCGGCTGGGTCGACAGCGCGCGGTCCACCGCGGCGCGGCCCTCGGGCGGGACCACGATCAAGAGCTCGCGCGCATCGTGCAACGTCTCCGGTGTGCCCTCGGCGTTGCGGGGGCGAACGCCGAGGCCGAGCGCGCCCGGCGCGGTGGCGAGCAGGCGCTGGATCTGGGTCTGGATCGCGGGGCCGAGCTCCGGCCACTCGAACGCGCCGGTCTCGGCGAGCATCGCGTGCTGATCGCGGCCGAGCTGCTCCCAGCTGCCGGCGCTGGCGAACGGGAGATCATCGCGGTGCCCACCCTGTGGCCACGCCTTCGCGAGCAGGCGCGCGGCCCACACATCGTCTTCGCGCACGGTGCGGCTGCGCTCCCACAGCCGGGCGAGCTCTCCCGTGGGGAGCAGCGCGAGGTGGAGCGGGGTCTCCGCGTCCCACACGCGGGCGTAGTCATCGCCCGCGGGATCATCGGCCGGAGTCACACCCAGATCGGCGAGGTGCGCGCGAGCGCTCGCGCCGGCGGCGAGGACGGCGCCATGCATCGCCTCGAGGCGCTGGCGCTCATCGGTGATCGTGATCTCGGCGGCGCGCGCGGCGCGGCGGCGGCGCACCGCGAGGGCGGCCTCGAGCGCGGCGACGCGGCGGCGGTTGCGGGCCGCGCGCGGCGTCACCACCTGCTGCTTCGCCTCATCGGCGTCGTCCTGATGCTTCTTCGCGACGAGCTTGGCCAGCCCGATCCAGGCCGCGGCGATCACCGCGGCGGCGATCGCGCCCCAGATCAGGGACATCGTGGCGTCCGCCCCCACCGGGCTCGCGGCCGCCACGACCTTCGCGCCGCCACCGCCGCCGGTCGCGGTCGCGCGCAGCGAGGCCACGGCGGTGATCGCGGCGGTCGCCGCGCCCGCGCACAGCCCGAGCAGGAGCCCGGTGAGCACCGGCGACGGCGGCGTGACGGAGGCCTGCTCCACAGGGGGGGCCGCGGTCTCCGCGACCGCCTCGGCGGCATCCTCGGCCTCGGCCTGGGCGACGGTCTCCGCCGAAGGGATCCACGCACCGATCGGCTTCGCGGCGGCGCGGGCGTGCTCCGCCGCGCGGGCGAGCCCTTGCTGGACGGCGGCGTACGCGACGAGCGCCTCGTCGCCACCGAGCCGGGTGTCGACGACGTCGTGCACCGCGCGGCGCGCGCGCGCCACCGCATCGCCCTCCGCCACGTCGACCGCGCGCACCAGCGCATCGAGCTCGCTCGGCGAGGCATTGCCCGCCTTCGCCGTCAGCGTGGTCGCCGGCGGCTCGTTGTGCAGCGGTCCGAGCCAGCCATCGACATCGAGCTCGGGCACGTGCGGCGAGCCCTTGCCCTCGCACTGCGCCGCGAGGCGGGCGAGCGCCGCGAGGCTCGAGCGCCAGCCGAAGGCCTTGATCAGGTGAGGCACGTCGACATCCGCGGCCGCGACCGCGAATGCATCGACGAGGCGGTCCGGATCGCGTGGCGGCCCGAGGCGGCTACGGAACTGATCGGTATCGCGGAGGCCGGCGCGGAACGCCGCGGAGACGAACAGCGACACAGCGCGCTCCACGTCCTCCGCCGAAAGCGGCATCACCTCGTTCTGCCGGGGCAGCACGAGGATGCGGTTCAGGATCGGGCTCGGCGGTCCGCCGTGGTGCCAGGCCTCCAGGCCCGCGATCGCCTCGATCGCCTTGGTGCCACCCTCGGAGCGATCGAACGCCGGCGTGGCCAGCACGACGACAAGCCCCACGCCACGCTGCTCGGCCGGCGTGTCGGTGGGGAACATCACCGCGAACTTCTCGGCGAGCACCTCGCTCATCACCTGCGCGAGCGCGGCGACGATCGGTCCGCCGACCTCGGCGACGTCCGCGATCAGCACGAGGTCGAGCCGGCCGCCACTGCCATCGCCCGAGGTCGCTGCGGCGCGGAGCAGCGGACCGAGCTCCGCGATCATCGCGTCGCGATAGCGCGGCAGCACGTGCGCCCGCTCACCGTCCGCCAGATCCTGCGGCCCGCGCACGCGATACACCGCGAACGCGGGCGAAGGCGGATCGGCGGCGAGCCGGTCTGCGATCGCCGCGCCGAAGCGGCCGACGGTGGTGAGGTAGGTGGGCACGCGCTGCTGTTACGTCGCGGCCGGGAGCGCCGCGAGCTTCTCCTCGACGACGCGCTTCTCTTCCTTGAGGTACCGCACCGCGCCCTCGTTCTCGTCGGCGTAGGCCGCCGCGAACGCCTCCTTGAGGTTCGCCAGGTAGGTCTCCACCTCGCCGCGGAACGAGCGCCGGCCCACCGC
This sequence comes from Myxococcales bacterium, assembly GCA_016720595.1. GTDB lineage: Bacteria > Myxococcota_A > Polyangia > Haliangiales > Haliangiaceae > JABFXX01. Next base: position 230,055 of record JADKKI010000015.1, on the reverse strand, counting down.
GCTCGCCATCTTCTCCTTCTCGAGCTTCACCCCGTTGTCGACCAGATCGTCGCGCAGGGACGAATCGAGGTTCCAGAACGCCGTGAACGAGGCCGCGCGATCGATGCCGAGCTTCTTCTTGATCGAGCCCATCACCCAGTCGTAGCCGCCCTCGCCGTTCTTCTGCACGCTCGACGCGAGCGTCGAGAGCACGAAGCCCCAGATCCGCGAATCGCGCTCGCCGGCCGTCTTGTTGGCCGCCTCCTCGGCACGCCGCTTCTCCTCGGCCTCGCGCATCTCCTTCGGATCGAGGTTCGGGATGCCGTCCTCCCACGCCGCTTCGATGTGGAGCGGGTAGCTGCGGTTCGGCTTGGCCTTGACCGTCTTGTACGAGTTGTAGAGCTCGTCGTTCACGCGCTTGAAGAAGTAGATCGGCACGCCGAGCAGCGCCCGGTAGAACACGATCATGTCCTCCTCGCCCCAGCCATCGATGAAGTCCACGCCGCTGGCGGCGCCCTTGATCAGCTGCCGCAGGCTCGTGGCCTCGTCGCCGGAGTACCGGGGCGCGCAACCGACGTAGAACACGTCCGCGGGCACCACACTCGGATCGTCGCGCTTGGTCTTGTCGATCGCGGCGAGCAGCACGCACTGATCCACGACGCGGCGGAGCTTGTCCGCGATGTGGTTCTGCACGTCGCTCGCGCGCACGGACTCGATCGCCTTCTCGTCGGAGGGCTTCGCATCGGGCGTGAGCACGTACCGCGCCTCCATCTCGAGCGCGGTGCGCAGATCGAAGCCCATCTCCGCGAACACGCGGTCGTAGGTGTCCTTGGCCTGCGCCTCGAGCTTCTCGCGCAGGTCCTTCACGATCTCCATCGCATCCTTGGCGCGCACGCGGCCGTCCTGGCCCACGGCCGGGGCGAACGCCGCCGTGATCGCGTCGAAGATCCGCCCCTCGTCGAAGTACGCGCTCTTGTCGAGCTTGTGCGCGAACAGCCGGTTCCACAGGCGCTGGCCCGCGCGATCGTCACGCATGACCTCGGAGTCGAGATAGAACGCGCCGGCATCGCTGGCGTCGCCGCGCGCCGCCGCCGGATCGATGCGGAGCTTCTCCGCCTCCTGCGCCACGTTGCGCGCCACCTCGTCGGAGACCGCGCTGACGGCGCGGAACTGCGAGAGCCGGATCTCGATCGCCCGCTGCAGCTCCTCGTGATAGCGCTGCCAGAACGCGGCCTTCTGGAAATCGCGCTGCCCGGACTCGACCTGCGTGAACCAATCCTGGGTCTTGCGGCGGACCTGATCGAACTCCTTGTTCTCGCGCGAGAGCACGGAGCCGAGGAAGCCCTTCTTCGAGGTCTCGCGCAGGCGCTTCTCGAGCTCGCCGAACTCGCGCGTCACGTGATCGCGATCGAGATCGAAGGCGTTCTCCTTGAGCTCCTGGAGGAACAGGCCATCGGCCGCGTCCTCGAACGGGGTCAGGAAGCCCTCGCGCTTGAGCCGGATCAGGAAGTACCGCTGTGCGAGCGGGCCCACGCTGTTCTGGCGGAAGAACTCGCTGAACAGGCGGCCGCTCTTGAGATCCGCGATCTGCGAATCGAGGAACGACATCACCTTGTTGCGGCTCGCGGCGCTGTCACGACGGAGGTTCTCGATCGGGCGCGACAGCGACGTGTTGCCCTCGTGGACCTGGAGCGGATCGAACGGGGCGATCTGGATCTGCTCGTCGAGCGTGTTGAACATCTCGGCGAACCGGCGGGTCAGGGTCTGGCGCAGCGTGGCGCCATCCGTGGACTTCTGCGCGACGATCGCGGAGTACACGCCCTTCTCCTGCTGATCCTCCTCGAGGCGGGCCACGTGCTCGACGTACCCGTTGAACTTGTCATCGACGATCCGATCCTGCTCGTCGCGCGCGAGGCGCTGGAACTTCGGGTCGTCGTAGGGAACGCGGAACGCATCATCCTTACCGGAGACCAGGTAGGTCTCGAGCACGCGGCCCACCCAGCGCAGCGACGCGTAGAACACGATATCGGCGCGCGGCAGGACGAGCACGGCGGCGCCGAAGCTGCCGTAGTGCACGCTGAAGTTGCCGAGCGCGAGCGACTTCTGGTGCTTGTCGTAGTTGTCGTACTCGCCGGCCTGCGCGCCGATGATCGGCGAGAACAGCTGGAGGAACGCCGAATCCGACACCGCGTTGACGTACCGCTCGACGGAGATCTCGTTCGGCTTGTCGATCAGGTAGGTCAGCGCGAACGGGCGGTTGTGGGCGTGGATCCGCTCCCGGTTGGCCGGGTTGTAGTGGAACTCGACCTGATCGATCGAGCCCTCGTAGCCGAGCTTGGTCAGGTACTCGAGCTCCTTGAGCGCGGCGTAGCCGTTCGCGTTGATGTCCGCGATCAGCGCCTGCTCCACATCGGCGGTGAACACCGACGGCAGCATCAGCGTCCCGACGATGTTCGGCCGGCCCCAGCCGTGGTCCTTGACCAGATCCTGCAGCAGGTACGACATCGGGAGGAAGCCGCCCGAGCCGGTGCCACCGGCGACCGAGGCGTAGATCATCACGTTGATCACCCGGTCCTCGTTGTCGCGGAACGGGTTATCCGGCCGCGACATCGCATCGAGGATGCGCTTGAACGACCGCATGATGCCCGCGCGATCCTCCTCGAGGTTGTAGTAGATGCCGAGCCGGCTCTCGACGCGGATCTGCCCGGCGCCCGCGCCCTGCGCATCGCGGAACTGATAGTCCGGGTGCACCCACTGCGTCAGCATCTTGTCCTCGGCCAGCTCCTGCTTGCCGCGCTTGCGCTGGACGTACGATCGCCGATCGAACGCGGACACGAGGAACCGGTTCGAGTCCGGGATGTGCTTCATCGTGTGAAGGTCGGCCTTGTTCGTGTCGATGCCGACGACGTGGATCAGGTCCTTGAACTTGGGATAGTTCGGGTGCCGCCGGATCTTCCCCGACAGCATGTTGACCGCCTTGCAGCCCGAGCCTCCAAGGCCCAGGAAGATCGTCGGTGAAAGGCGGTCGGCGCGCAGGATACCCATGACGTCTCCTTCAATGCAGTGCAGCAGCTAGCCAAGACGGAACACGAACTCGCCGGACTTGTAGACAATCCCTCGTCGAAGATAGATCGGTCCCTTCGAGGAATCGACCGGCTGGAACTTCCGAGTGCGCGGATCCTTCTCCTCGAGCCCCCCGGTGATCGTCACCTGGGGATCGCCCTTCGCCGCGCGCAGGACCACCGACACGCCCGAGGTCGCCCTGACGGCATTCCCGCCCCCATCGAAGGCGACGCGCGCGTTGCGATAGAAGCCGCGCTTGCCACCAGGCAGGTCCCGGATCGGCGCCCACCCGCGCGGGTCAGCGCCTGCTCGGTCTTCGCGAGGCGGATCACGTCCTCCTTGTCGAAGTCCCGCGGCCGGACGAACCCGATCACGATGATCAGGAGCATGACGCTGCCGATCGCCCCGGCGATGTACGGCCACCAGCAGGCCAGGAACGGCGTGGGCGCGACCTGGTAGGCCATCGGGACCTTGACCGCCGTCGGGTGGTAGTGCGGATCGATGCCGCGCACCATCAGCGTGGCGCCCTTCGGCGGCTCGGAACAGCAGCCCGGCGCCACCAGGCACGCGGAGAACTTCCCATCCTTGACGACCACGGGATGCGCCACGTCGAGCTCGTAGCCATTGCCGAGCCCCTCCGCGATCGCCTCGATCGCGACCTTGTCGGCGTTGGTCGAGCCCTTGAGGTCGATGTCGATGCAGCGCGAGCTCGCCTTGCGCTCGCCCGTCCAGCTGCCGAAATCGACGGCGGCGACCTTGAGGTCGAGCGGCGCCCACGCATCGACCGTGATCTCGCGGCTATCGGCGAGGCTGTTCCACTGGTTCTTGAACCGCGCCGAGATCCGATCGGTGCGTGGCTCGCCGGCAACCGTCAGCTTGCCGACGAAGCTGCCGTCATCGCGCGCGGTCATCGGCACCTCGACGTCGCCGAGCGCCAGCACCGCGGTGAACCCATCGGCCTTGAAGAACGCCGGATCGTTGAACGTCTTGCCCTTCCAGGTGATCCGCGCGATCACCTCGAGAGACTCGCCGACCTTGATCTTCTGCGGTGCGGACACCACATCGGCCGTCAGATCGTACTTCATGATCGTGCCGAAGTTGACCGCGCCGCGCGCGCTCGCCGGCAGCTGGAGCACGAGCTCGGATGATCGGTCCGGATCGTGCGACGTGCGGAACACCTGGTACGCGTGACACGGCGGCTTCTTGCAGCCGGCATCGCCCGCATCGACCTCCGTCACCGGTGCGCCGTCCATCGTGAGCGTGGTGGTGAACGGCCCGGTCAGCCGCTCCGTCGCGATGCCGACGAACACGTCGGTGACGTACTTGCCGACGGTGAACTTGTAGGTCTCGCCCGGCGCGAGGTGCCCGGTCTCGGGCCTCGAGCGGATCGAGTCCGCATAGACGGTGGTGAACGCGGCCACCAGCTTGGCGGGGTCCGAGACGAACTCGTAGCGGCCGAGCGGCTTCAGGAACTGCTCCATGCTGTTCACGTAGCCCTGCGCCTGCTGGCTCAGCGCGAGCGCGACGACCTCGAACTTGCCGGGGCCCGGATCGAGGCCGAGCAGCTGGCGCGCCTCGGGAGCGGTGATCGGCTGCGCACCCTTGGTCTCCGGGGACGGTGCGCCATCGGTCGCGAACAGCAGGATCCGCCGGGAGGCCGTCGAGGCGTCGAGGATCTTGCGAGCCTGCGACAGCGGCCCGACGACGAACGTCTGGGTATCGAACACCAGGTCACGCACGCTCTTCGGATCGTTCGCCACCGGCTTGAAGATGCCGGGCTGATGATCGTCGAACGTCAGGATCGTCAGCTTGTCCTGCGGTCCCATCAGGGCGCGGAACACCAGCGTGGCGAGCACGGCGAGCCGATCCGGATCGTTGGGTGGCAGCGTCGCGCCGGTCTGGGTGTCGGTCGCGCCGTCGTCCATCGAGTTCGAGTTATCGAGCATCAGCACCCACTCGGTGTCGGCAGCAGCCGGCCGCGCCGCGAGCAGCACGGAGACGACGACGAGGATGTGGAACAGCGTGCGGGTCATTTGATCTGGAAGAACAGGTTGCCGGCCGCGTAGACCGTGTTCTTGGAGGCGTTGTGGCCGTCCTTGGTCGCAGCCTCGGGTACCGGCTCGAGCTTCTTGGTCTGCGGGCTCACGCGCTCCAGGCCGCCGCGGCTCCGGATGATGACCTCGCCCTTGCGCGCGTGGAGCTGCACCACGGCCTGATCGACCTTGGTGGTCGCCTGACCGTTCTCGAGCAGGCCGACCGCGGCGGACCGGTACCAGCCCGGGCGGCCACCCGGCAGCTCGCGCAACCGGCGCCCCACCGCGCGCGACAGCTGCTCGCGCTTGCTGGCGAGCTGGACCTGATCGTCGATCGCGAACCGGAACGGGCGCACGAAGCCATACCCGAGGAAGATCACGAACAGGCCGCCACCGATCGCGGCGACGAGCCACCACCAGCACGCGAGCAGGTTCCGCCCCGTGACCTTCCACGTGATGTCGATCGTCGCCTTCTGATCGGGGAAGTCGGGCGAGCTCGCCGTCACCGTGAGAACGGCGGGATCCGGGGACTCGCCGGAACACCGCGGCACCGCCGCGAGGCAGATCGTGACGGCCTTCGAATCGAGGATCTCGGTCTCCACGCCCTCACCGTGCAGCGCGAAGCCGACGCCGCTGGCCGCATCGAAGATCACGGGATAACTCTCGCAGCCCGAGGGGCGCGTGGCCGTGAGCTTGAAGCGCTGGTAGAGCACGCCCCGCGACGTGCTGAAGTCGAGATCGACGCACTTCGTGTTGGCCTTGGTCCCGGCGGGAACGGTGCCGAGATCGAGCGGCCCCTTCAAGTGCAGCTCGATCGGCTCGAGCACGGTGATCGACGTCTGGTCCTTGACCGACCAGCCGTTTGCCTCGGCCGCGGCCTCGAGGTGGACCTCGCCTGCATCGCCGGGGACGATCGTGCCCTTCCAGATCGCGTCGAGCATCCCGAGCTTGTCGGTGGCGAGCGGGCCCGGCACGCCACCGGCGCGCGCGGTCAGCTTCATCGCGGTGGACTTGATGAAGGCCTCACCGTTCGCGCGCGCCTTGGGATCCGCCGGCAGCTTGAAGCTGGCGGTCACCGCGCACGGCTTGCCGGCGTAGCACTGGCGATCCGGCTTGATCTCGATGCCCACGCCGAGCGAGGTGATCTTCGCGTCGACCGTCGCCGAGGGACAGATGTCCCCTGCCCCACCCTCGGCGATCAGGCTGACGTGGACCTCCTCGCTGTCGGCCTTCGGCCGCGGGATCGTGATCGTCCCCGTGGCGTTGCCCGTGGCATCGAGCGTGGCCGGGAGCTTCTGCTCCTTGTCCTCGCCGACCTGGACCACGAAGAAGGCGTTGACGCCCGCGGGCGCGGTGGGCTTGGCGCCCGCATCGACGAAGTGCCCCGCCAGCCTGGTGGGGGCATCGGCGACCAGGATCTCGCCCGAACTGGGCCCATCGAGCCGCGCCTCGACGCGGCAGCCCGCGACCTGGATCGCCTGCGTGCCTGGCGTGATCGTCCTCGGCACCTCACCGTACGCGGCGACCGCCTTGGGTTCGAACCGGATCGTGACCTGCCCGCCCTGCGGGATCGTGACGTTGGCGAACAGCACGCCGTTCTTGCGGGTGCCGTGGATGCGCGAGACCTCCTTGCCATCGGGCGCGACGATCACGAAGTCTCCGCGCAGGACCTTGCGCGGCTTGCCGCCCTGCGTGGTCTTCGCTCCGCCCTCGATCCGGATCGGCGTGTTCACCGCGTACGGCCCCGGCGCGATCTTCGCGACCAGGCCGTCGTAGTCGGTGGGCTTCGGTGGTGGTGGTGGTGGCAGCGCGACCGGTGCCGGCGGCGGCGGTGGCACGTACGGCGGCGGCGGCGGCGGCGGTGGGGGTGGTGGTGGTGGTGGCGCCGTGACCCCGGTATCCGGATCGACCTTCGGTGGCGGCGGCGGTGGTGGCGGCGGCGGCAGCGGTGGTGGCGGCGGTGGCGGCAGCGGGTTCGCGCCGAAGTACACGCCGCCCTTGTCGGGCGTGGCGCGCGGCGTGCTCGCGCAGCTGTTCGCGGTCAGGTAGCTGAAGCCCTGGCTCCCCGACTTGGTCTCGCACGTAGAGTCTTCCTCGTCCCAGCACGAGTAGCAGATGCCACCCTTCGCGACGAAGCCGTGCTGGTGCCACGACGCCTTGACGCCGAGGTAGCGGGCACACGAATCGGTCTGCGTGCGATCGGCGCCGCTCGATCCGTAGGACGGTCCCTCGTCGAACCCCGAGGCGCACCAGGTCTTGTTGTCGGCGTTGTCAGCGCGCGCGACCGGGGCGTTGCCGATCGCGACGAGCAAGCACGCGATCGCTGCGTGGTGGCGCCTCATCGCGTGGAGCTCCCCTTCGGTGGCGTCATGCCGGGCGGCGAGATCGACGGTGTGGTGACGGGCGGCGCGGTCTTGGTCCCAGGCGCGGGCTTGGTCACGGGCGCGGGCGTGGTCACGGGTGCGGGCGTGGTCACCGGCGCCGGCTTGGTCACAGGTGCGGGCGTGGTCGCCGGAACCGGCTTGGTGCCCGGGACCGGCGTCGTCGTCGGCACCGGCGTCGTCGTCGGCACCGGTGTCGTCGTCGGTACAGGTGTCGTCGTCGGCACCGGCTTCGTCGTCGGAACCGGTGTCGTCGTCGGCACCGCTGGCTTCGTGGCGGAGCCCGAGCCCGCGCTCGAGCCCGAACCCGCGGCGGCGTTTGAACCCTTGCCGGCGCCGAGCTTGGTGGCGAACCCGGCACCCGAGCCGGGCCCCGTGCCCGCGGCGGAGCCAGATGCCGAGCCCGATGCCGACCCCGATGCCGAGCCCGATGCCGACCCCGATGCCGACCCCGAGGCCGAGCCCGATGCCGAGCCCGAACCCTTCTTGCCGCTGCCGCCACCGCCACCCTTGGCGGGCGAATCCCACACCGGCGCGGTCACCGCGCCACCGTCGGTGGTCGCGGCGCTCCCTGCCGTCGCATCCTGACCGCCGGCATCGCTCGTGCCCGAGGGACTGGTGGTGCCTGCATCCCGCGCCGCGGGCTTCGGATCATCGCCGCCGCCACGCGTGAGGAAGAACACCGCCGCCGCGATCCCCACGAGCACGAGGCCGCCGATGATCAGCCCCGCCGCCTTCTTCGAGCGTGGATCCGGAGCCTCCGTGGCTGCCGCCGCCTCCTTCGCCCGCTCCTTCGCCACGATCGCGCGCGCCGCCGCCGCGCTCTTCGCGACGTCCGTCGTCTTCATCGCGCTGGCCCCGGGCCCCGGCTCGTCGAGATCGGTCTTGCGCGGGCCGCCCTTCTTGGCGGCGCTCTCGCCCCAGCGGACGATCGTGACCGTGATGTTGTCGTGACCGCCGCGGCGGTTCGCGAGATCGACCAGGCGCTGCGCTGCCTCGGCCGGTGGATCTTCGCTGCCGAGCTCGGCGATCTCCTCGTCCTTGACCAGATCGTAGAGCCCGTCGGAGCACAGCAGCAGCAGATCGCCATCGCGCAGCTCGCGCCCCGAGGCGATGTCCGGCTCCGGCTGCTCCTCGCCCCGTGCGAAGCCGAGTGCCCGGGTGACCACGTTCGCATCCTCGTGCGTCTTGGCCTGCTCCGGCGTCAGGATCCCGCGCTCGATCATCTTCTGCACGCGCGTGTGATCGGAGGTGCGCCACAGCACGGTCCCGCCGCGCAGGTGATAGCAGCGGCTATCGCCCACGTGCCCGATCCACGCCTCGCCGTCGCGCACGAACGCCGCGACTGCCGTGGTGCCCATGCCATCGAGCCCGGCCTTGTCGGCGTGCGCGAGGATCCGCTGGTTCGCGACGAGGAAGCCGTTCTTCAGGCGCTCCGCCGGATCGCTCGCGGGCGAGTTCTGGAAGATCTGCATGATCGCATCGACCGCGATCCGGCTCGCCACCTCTCCAGACTCGTGACCGCCCATGCCATCGCACACCACGAGGAGCTCGCCGCCCGCGGCGTCGAGCTCGCCGTACGCATCCTCGTTCTGCTCGCGGCCCCGACCGACATCGGTCACCGACTGGAACGTGTACGCCGGGCTCGCCATCGCTAGCGGTTCCCCGGATCGAACTTGGTCTTCTGCTTGGCCTTCTTCTCGGGCTCGGCCGGCGCCGCAGCCGAGGCCTCCGCCGGCTTGGCCGCGGGAGCCTCGTCGTCGTCACTCGTGCTCGCGCCCGGGCGCTCGACGACGAGGATCAGGTTCTGCGACAGCTTCACCTGGTCACCGATCGCGAGCTTCGTACGCTCCTTGGCGGCGAGCTTCTTGCCGTTGACGAACGTGCCGTTGGTCGAGGCGAGATCGACGATCCAGAGATCACCCGAGGGGAACAGCTCGAACTGAGCGTGGCGGCTCGAGATCTGCTTCACCGGGAACCGCAGATCCACACCGTCGGCCGGATCATCCGATCCACCCGCGATGGTCTTGCGCTTGTGCAGCCGCCAGCGCTCGCCGGGCGTGGCCCAGCCGCCGATCGCGACGAGGTGGGTCTCCGGGAGAGGATCGAGATCCACCGAAGCGCTCGTCCGCTCGATCACGGGCTCGGGCGGCAACGGCTCGGGCAGCGGCGCCACCTCGACCACCGGCGGCGGCGGCTTCTTGCGCAGCAGCACGAACAGTGCGGCGATCAGGAGGACGGCGCCGGCGCCCGCGAGGAGCCAGATCAGGAGCGAGCTCTTCGCCTTGGGCCGGGTACACGTGCCGTCCTTGCACAGCGAGCCCGCGCCACACGATTCGTCTCCCGCGCACGTGCGCGCCACGCACGAACCGCCCTTGCACTCCTGCCACCCGCCGCAGGCTTCGCTGCACGGCTTGTCGCACTTGCCCGAGAGGCACACGGCGCCGCCCGGGCAGGCGCCATCACTCGTACACGCCCGCGCCTGACAGGTGCCCGCGATGCACTCGGCCCATGGATCGCACGGTGTCTTGCACAGCGACGGACACGGCGCATCGGAGCCAGGCGCCCACGCCGCCGCGGCGAGCTGCGCCCCGGCGCTCCAGGCCTCGCGCTTCGCATTCGGCACGTACTCGACGCGCGCATCGACGGGCTGGCCGCTGTGCGCGCCGCACAGCTTCGCATCGAGCACGAGCCAGCTCTTCACGCGCGTCCGCGCGTCGCGGAGGGCGGCGGCGATCGGCACCGGATCCCACGAGGTCAGGTAGGTCCCCGCCGTCTCGGTGACGATCCGGTTGAGGTTCGTCGTCGTCGTGACCCAGTTCTCGTGGCTCGTGCCCCCGGGCTTCTTGTCATCGGTGGGCAGCACCACACTCACGCGCACGCCGGCCTCCTTGGCCTGCGTGATGATCTTCGCCCACACCGCCTTGTCGACGTCGGCCTCGTCGCCGGCATCGGTGAATACGATCACCTCGCGGAGCCCGGGCTCGCCTTCCTTGGCGGCGAGCTCGATCGCGGCGGCGAGCCCGATCGTCACGCTCGTCGCCTGGCCGGGCTTGCGCTTCCCGACGCTCGTGAGATCGGTCATGAAGTCGGCCGGGCCGACGTGGATCGGGAACACCTTGGTGTCGAGCGAGAACACCACGAGTGCGAGCTCGTCGGTGCCCGCGTCCTTGCCGTATTCGAAGATCGCGGGGAGCGCGACCTTGGCGCCATGACCGGACTTGTACGAGGCGCTCTCGTCGAACAGCACCACGGTGGTCAGCGGCTTGCCTCGCCCGCCGTTGCGCGCGACGGCGAGACCGGGCGCGGCGCCGCCGCCAAGCCACAGCGTGAAATCCTTCGCGGCCGGGCTCGGTCCGATCGGCTTGTCGTGCTTGAGATCGGCAGAGAGCAAGACCTGGATCGATCCCGGCGACGGGCTCGACACCATCTCGACGTGCAGCCCACCATCCTGGCTCGGCTGCGCATGCGCGACCGAGGCCCAGGCGATCGCCCCGAGCGCGAACGCGAGGCGCGACCTCACGAACCCGCCGGCTTCCACAGCGCGCTGACCTTCGCCTGGTCGAGCAGCCGGCACATCAGCTGCGTACGACCGAGGCGGATCACATCGCCATCCTTGAGGTCGGTCTTCTCCATCACGTCGGCCTCGTTGAGGAACGTGCCGTTCTGGGACTTCTCGTCGTCGACGATCGTGCGGCCGTTGCGCCACAGCAACACGGCGTGCGTGCTCGACACCATCTCGTCGCCCTCGATCACGATGTCGCAGTCCTCGTCGCGACCGATCGTGTTGCGACCCTCGCGGATCACCCAGTACGCGCCCTCGGCGGACCGGTCGAACGTCACGAGGAAGCCCACGATGCGTCGCCCCGCGCCCTTGTCGTGCGCCTTCTTCGCCGCCGGATCGGGTGGCGCGAACGGATCGGAGGGATTGGCGCTGGCCGCGGGCCCGTCGAACATCGTCTTGCGCTTGCCCTGCGCAGCTGCGGGCGAGGTCGATGCGGCCGGGGCGGCCGCGGCCGCGGCGGGCTTGGCGCTACCACCACCACCACCGGCACGCGGAGCGAACGGATCGAGCGGATCCGCCGCCATCTCGGTCTTGTGCTTGGCCACTGGGCCGCCCTCCATCTCGGTCTTCCGCTTGCCGGCGGGAGCCGACCCGAGCGGAGTGCCGCAGAAGTCGCAGAAGTCGATGCCTTCGGCGTTCGGTCGCTTGCAAGACGGACAGTTCATGGGGCCCCTAGTTCACCAGCTTGGAGACGATGTCGCCGAGCGCACGGTCGTCGAGCCCGAGGGTGGCGGTCACCCTCGGTCCTGACACGGAGACCTCGATCGCGCCCGCGCGCGGCCCGAGCACCTCCTCGAGATCCTTGTGGGCGATCCGCTCGACGCCGGACTTCACCCAGTCCGCGTCGGCCTTGAAGTAGCCCTTCACGGTCAGCCGCGAGGAGCCGCCGAGCGTCAGCTGCCCCACCGCATAGAGCATCGTGGCGCGACGATCCTCGTCGTCGCGCGGGAACACGACCTTGTCGTCGCCGGCCGGCTCGACCGGCGCGTCCTGCGCGACGAGCGTGCGCTCGCTCCGCGCCCGCGACGAGGAGCGCGGGTTGCGGAAGCTGTCGCCGGTCCAGTCCTGACGCTCGCCGACGATGCCCCAGATCGCGGCACTCGTATCCAGATCGCGGAGGCCGCGGATCAGGATCGCATCCTTGGCCACGCCGCCGCCCTTGGTCATGCGATCGAGGATGGCTCCGCCGCGCTCCTCGCCCTCCACGCGCATGTGGTGCAGCGGGATGATCGCGGTGTTGCCACGCCACCCGATGGCGAGCTCGGTGCGGCCATCCTCCTCGATCTCGATGCGGGTGTCCGTGGTCCTCACGCTGACGTCGCTGTGGGTGATCACCTTGCGCAGGCAGCTCACCGCCTCGTCCATCGAGCCACCGCGGAGCTCCACGAACACGGCGCCGTCGCCCTGCTCGTCGAGGGCGATCACCATCGAGCTCAGCCGCTCGTACGGATCGGTGCCGCACTTGGCCGGGACCTCGCTCAGCACCTCACCGAACGGCTTCTTCAGCAGCTCGCGGAGCATGGGCCCGAGCGGCGACTTCTTCACCGCGACGAGATCGACGCTGATCACGACCGCGAGCCCACCTGGCACCACCTTGCTCGCCGTCGACCACGCGCTTGCCGAGGCGCTGCCACTCGCCAACGAAACCCCGAGTAGCGCGCACACGAGCGCCCACCGACCGCGCCCACAGCCGTGCCGAATCCCCATATTCCCCGGCACGTTACCACGGCGCTCTCGACCGAGACCACGATGCAGCCCGGGATGTTTTGGGACGTGCATGCGGGCAGAGCTCCGAATCCTGAACACGAGGTGGTGCAGCAAACGATCAGGTAAGAACGTCGCGGGGTTGTCCGCGCCTGGATGGTTGAAATGGCGCCCTCAACTCACGTAGCGTGCCGGGTGATGCTGGCGGGCGGAACCCGTGTAGGGGACTACGAGATCGAGGCCGAGCTCGGCGAGGGCGGGATGGCGAAGGTCTATCGCGCGCGCCATGCCCTCCTCGACACGCTCCACGCGATCAAGGTCCTCGACGCCGAGCTGCGGACCAACGCGGATGCGCGGCAACGGTTCCTCGACGAGGCGCGGATCCAGGCCAAGCACCTCGACCATCCAGGGATCGTCAAGGTCACGAACATCGTCGCCACCTCCGAGTACGCGGCGCTGGTGATGGAGCTGGTCGAGGGCGGAAGTCTCGAGACGTACGCAGCGTCGGTGGTCAACGATCCGGGCGAGGTCCGGAGGATCATGCTGAGCGTCCTCGATGCGGTGGGCCACGCGCACGCCGCCGGGATCGTCCACCGCGATCTCAAGCCCGCCAACGTGCTGCTCGCGGGCGCCAAGCGCATCCCGAAGGTCACGGACTTCGGGATCGCCAAGGTCAACGCGGATCCGAGCCGGATCTCGAAGAAGTCCACGCACGCGGGCGCGCGGATGGGGACGCTCAGCTACATGAGCCCCGAGCAGATCCGCCGCGCGAAGGACGTCACGCCGCGCTCGGACATCTTCTCGCTCGGCGCGATGCTCTACGAGCTGGCCACCGGCGCGGTGCCGTTCGATGGTGTCGACGACTTCGAGGTGATGGAGAAGATCGTCCACGGCCGGTTCCCGCCGCCCGCGGACAAGAACCCCGGATCGATCCCGCGTTCGTCCCCGTGATCGAGAAGGCGCTGGCCGCCGATCCGGCCGATCGCTATCAATCGTGTGCCGAGATGGCGGACGCGCTGCGGGGACGCGCGGGCGTCACGTCCTCCGGGCCGCGTGCGCCGGCGGCGGTTCCGCACGAGCCACCTTCGTTCACGCCACCGAAGTCATCCACCAACCTCGCCGTGTGGCTCGCACTCGCGGGGCTCCTCGCGATCGGCGTGGTGCTGTTCGTGGTCAAGCCGGGCGGCGATGACACCGAGGACGAGGTCCGCCCACCACGCGCCGACGACCTCGCCGTGTATCGCAAGGAGCTCGGGCTCGGAGCGGGCGAGCTGACCGCCCAGATCGAGACTTCGCTCGGCACGCTGCACTGCCGCCTCGCTCCCGACAAGGCGCCCCTCGCCGTCGCGAACTTTGTGGGCCTGGCGAGCGGCATCAAGCCGTGGCGCGATCGCGCCGGTGCGATCCGTCGCAACTCGCCGTACTACGATGGCACCGCGATCTACCGGGTGATCCCCGAGTTCGTGATCCAGATCGGGCGTCCGGCGACGTCGATCGAGGAGCCGAGCGACCCCGGCTACCTGTTCGCAGACGAGACCAACGACCTGACCCACGTCCCCGGCACGCTCGCGATGGCCAGCCGCGGCCCGGCCACCAACGGCGGTGAGCTGGTGCTCCTCGTCGAGGAGGCGAAGCGCCTGGACGGCACCGAGACGATCATCGGCACCTGCGCCGAGCTCGACGTGCTGCGCAAGCTGTCGCGCGTGGCACGCGACCACAGTGATCATCCAGAGACCCCGCTCGCGATCCAGCGGATCCGGATCACGAAGGTCGAGTGATGAGCGACGAGCCCGCGCCGACCCGGATCGGGGACTACGAGATCGAAGGCGTACTCGGCGAAGGCGGGATGGCGAAGGTGTATCGCGCGCGGCACTCGATCCTCGAGACCGTGCACGCGATCAAGGTCCTCGATCCGAGCTATCGCGCGAACCCCGAGGCGCGCAAGCGGTTCCTCGACGAGGCGAAGATCCAGGCCAAGCACCTCGATCACGAGAACATCGTGAAGGTCACGAACATCGTCGCGACCGCGGAGCACGCCGCGCTGGTGATGGAGCTCGTGGAAGGGCCGGGCCTCGAAGGTAAGCTCGCGGAGCTCAAGGGCCAGCCCGCCGAGCTCAAGCGGATCATGCTCGGCGTGCTCGATGCCGTGGGCTACGCGCACGCCGCCGGCATCATCCATCGCGATCTCAAACCGGCCAACGTGTTGCTCGCGCGCAAGGGCGGGATCCTGATCCCGAAGGTCACGGATTTCGGGATCGCCAAGGTCCTCACGGCCGAGCCCGGCAAGGGCGGGAAGAAGTCCACGCACGGCGGCGCGCGGATGGGCACGCTCTCGTACTCGAGCCCCGAGCAGATCCGCCGCGCGAAGGACGTGACCGCGCGCTCCGACGTGTTCTCGCTCGGCGTGATGCTGTACGAGCTGGCCACCGGCGAGATCCCGTTCGGTGGAGACAGCGACTACGACGTGATGGAGAACATCGTCAACGGGCGCTACGAGGCACCCGAGCGCCGGTTCGACAAGATCGATCCGGTGATCGCCGCCGTGATCCAGCGCGCGATGAAGACCGATCCCGCGGCGAGGTTCGCCAGCTGCGCGGAGATGGCCGCAGCCCTTCGCGGCGAGGTGTCGATCCCACCCCTCGAGGTCGCCGCGCAGATCACGGCGCAGGAGCGAGCGTCGCAGCGGATGCCGGCCGCAACGCCGCCGCCGAGCTCGAGCAAGCTCGGCCTCGTGCTCGGCCTGGTCGTCGCCGCCGCCGCGCTCGGTGGGGTCGCGGTGTTCCTCGCCATCCGTCACAACAACGAGTCACCGAAGTCACCGAGCGCCGATGCCGGAGCACCGGTCGCCACCGTGACTCCCGACGCGAGCACCCCACAGCCCACCAAGCCCGATCCGTGGGCGGCAGGCTCGGGCAGCGCGGTGTGGAACCTCGAGGACCGGGAGTTCCCCGCGAACTTCGAGGAGCCACCGTCGTTCGCCGAGGTCACCGCCAGCGGGCTCCACTACCTGCTCCTCAAGCGCACGAGCGCCGATGTGGCGAACACGCACGCGGCCTCCGGCGACAGCGTGACCGTGAACTACAAGATGTGGCGGGTCCGGAACCACGAGCTCCTCAGCTCGAACATCGGTCGCCCCGCCGAGACCTACGTCCTCAGCATGACCCAGCCCGGCATGCGGGAAGCGTTCCAGCTGATGTCGCCGGGCGACACCACGCGGTTCTGGATCCCGGCCAAGCTCACCAGCGAGAAGGGCGAAGCGTGGCTCGCGGACATCGAGCTGGTCTCGATCACCACGAGCTGCAGCGGCGACTTCGCCTCCGGTGACGATCTGCGGATCACGTTCCACCCGCAGGCGGGCAGCTGCGGCAGCTACGCGTTCGTCGATACCAGCGCCGCCGGGAAGCAGCCGCGCTGCGAGGGCGAGCTGACCTGCGATAGCAGTGGCACCGCGCGCTTCGCCTGCACCTACAAGGGCATGACGCCGACGTTCCGGCTCGCGGGCACGATGATGTTCCACTGCGCCGGCAAGGACCTCGAAGCCAAGATCGAGACCGCCTCGGGCGCCAAGGTCTGGACGCTCAGTCCGGACAGCCGTCCCCGTCCTTGAGGCCGTTGACGGTCTCGGGCTCGTCGGGGCACCGGTCGCGGGCATCCGGGATCCCGTCCTTGTCGCGATCGGCGGGCTTGGTCGGGCGCGGTGGGCGCGGTGGCGGTGCCGGCACCGTATCGGGGCACCCGTCGAAGTCCTGGAACGAGTTCCAGGTCTCCTTGGCGTCGGGGCACTTGTCGAGATCGTCGGGGATCATGTCGCCATCGCGATCGGGCCGCGTGGGCCGATCCGGGCATCCGTCGTCGTCCTCGAAGCCGTTCTTCGCCTCGGGCTCGTTCGGGCACTTGTCGTTGGCGTCGGCGATCCCGTCGCCGTCGTTGTCCGGATCGGGACAGCCGTCGGAGTCCTGAAAACCGTCCTTGTCCTCGGGCTCCATCGGGCAGAGGTCGTCGGTGTCGGCGACACCGTCCCGGTCGTTGTCGGGATCGGGGCACCCGTCGCCGTCGTCGAAGCCGTCGAAGTCCTCGGGATCGTCCGGGCAGTTGTCGGTCGCATCGCGGTTCCCATCGCCATCGCGGTCGCCGCGGGCCGGGGCCGGGGCCGGCGCCTCGGGCGGAGCACCCACCGCCACCTCGCCCTGCTCGGGACACCCATCCCAATCGCGCACGCCGTTCTTGTCCTCGGCCTGGCCGAGGCAGCGGTCCTCGTCGTCGGGCACGCCGTCGCCATCGGCATCCGTGCTGGCCGAGGGCAACGTGTAGTGGTCGCCCTTGCCGCCGCACGCGGCCAGGAGGGCGATCAGAGCGATCAGAGCGAACCGTGCAGCGCGCATCCCCGCATCATAGACAATCAGAGGTTCGGGCGCGCGGCCAGGCCCTCGGGATCCGAGAGCCCGACGTCGGCGAACCCGACCTTTACCGCCACATCCATCGCCATCACGATCTGCTGATAGGACACCGGCTCGCTCCGCGTGGACTCCGCCGCGATCTGGATGTTCGACTTGTCGGAGAAGAACGCGGAGCTCTTGTGCACCTTGAGCAGCTCCTCGAACTTCGCCCAGTCGTAGCCCGAGGCCGTCTTGGGGATCCGCTCGTAGTCATTGACCCGCGAGACGCCGATCCAGATCTCGTCGGCCTGGATCAGCACGCTGAGCTCCGGATCCTCCGGTGGAGTGGCCACCTGATCGCGCGCGCGGCCCGCCGTCTTGACGTCGAGCTTCGCGATGTTCACCCAGACTGCGGTCACCAGCAGGAATGCGGTGAGACAGCTCATCAGATCGATGAACGGAATGATGTTGAGCTCGACGTTGACCGAGCCTTTGTCGTCCGTGCCAAGAGCTGCGCCCATGTCCGGAGGGACACGGGGCCTGGCCGCCCGGTTGCGTGGCGATGATGCGAGATCTCAGTGGCTGCGCGCGCAGACCTTGAGCGCCACCGCCGCGATGAACAGGCCGATATAGAACAAGGTCTTCAGCACTTCGGCGCCATCGCCGCCGCCGTGGCGCGCTTTGACACCGTGCTTGTTGACGAGTTCCCACGCATTGGGCCGGAAGTCATATTTCATCGAGACGAAGCCATCCGCGCGCAGGCCCTCGACGGCCGTGGAGCTGTGGTACTCGCCGAACTTGCGCTCGCCCTTGGGGGTGATCCGGCTCGCCGCGACCTCGCGGGCGATGAACCCACCGCCCCAGGCTGCCAGCACGCCGACGCACACCAGGACGAACCCGACGCCCATCGACACCGTCTTGAACCAGGTGGCCGGGTGGATCAGACCGAACAGGACCACCGACGTCGACAGCGTCCAGAACGCGATCGATCCGACGTTGCGCACGTAGCCATGCATCGTGGCGCACCGCGGGCATCGCGCGACCGGCCGTGCGCCGACCTGGTAGCTGATGCGCGTGGTGTTGCCGTAGTACTCGCGGCCGGTCTCCATCTGCGAGCTGACCGACGCGCACGACGAGGCCTCGAGCTCGCGCTTGCCGCAGAAGTGGCACATCGCCTTCTGCACGTCGGCGAGACGCTCGTGATAGGCCTTCACGCGCTCCTTGATCGAGCTCGAGTGCGCGATCGCACCGACCTTGTCGATCACCTCCTTGAACCGCGCCTCGAGCTGCTTCTCGCGCGCGATCCCGCGGAGCTTACCGAATGCCTCGCCCACGGCCTCGTCGATCAGCGCCGAGAGCCCGAGCAGCTGCGCCTCGTCGAGCGGGCGCCAGCGCGCGGCCAGCGATCCGAGGCGATCGAGGTACGCCGCCACGTCCTCGACCAGGCCGTTGCCGGTCTCGGCATCCGGCGCGAGCTCCGCGAGCTCGGACTGGAACTGCGTCTTCAGCGGACGGAACGCCACCAGCCAGGTCTCCGCATCGATCTTGCTCTTGCCGGCGAGGGACGACAGGTGCGCGACGTTGCCGACGCGGCCCTGCGCCATCTCGGTCTTGGTCTCGCCGACGATCAGATCGGCCAGACGCGTGCGGAGCGCCGTGATCACCGCCTCGGTGTCATCCGCCCCGAGCAGCTCGTCGCCGAGCGCGGAGATCCGCGCGCGCACGTGATCCGCGAACAGCGGGTTGGCGAGGAGCTCGCCCCACCGGGTCACACCCTCGCCGAGGAGCCACGCCCACACCGCCTGGTTACCGAGCAGCGCTCCGGTCGCGCGGACCACCTTGTGCGGATCCTCGACCGTCGACAGGCCGGCCCGATCCTGCCAGGCCAGCGCCGCCGCAGCCGCCGCGCTCTGCGCCGCGACGATCGTCGGCCCCAGGTCGCGCAGCGACGAGAAGCCGAGCAGCAGGCGCAGGTTCGCCTGGTTCAGCTGGTGCGCCATCGAGGCGCCCTCGCGCTGGAGGTTCAGATAGGTCCGCAGCGCGGTGCCATCCGCGCTGGTCAGTGCAGCGAGCAGCGCGCCGCCGTCGGCGTCGTCGATCACGTCGAACCACAGGAGCTGCTCCACCAGGCGAGCGAGCGGGCTCTCCATGGTCTGCGCGGCCTCCTGGATCTCGATCTCGTCCCCGGGCGGGAGCCACGGCACCGGATCCGGATCGGGGAGCGACATCCCCACGCGAGCGCGCGCGAGCGCCTTGTCGCACTGCCACACCGCCTGCTTCGCGGTGGCGTTCGTCGGCAGCCGCAGGAGCCGGAACGGCGTCTTGCGAAACTGGCTGAGGCCCGGCGAGCGCAGGCCGGCGCGGGCGCGGTCGGAATCGGTCGCTGACATGTCGATGGCTGCGGTCATCGCGTCCTCACTTCACGTCCGAGCGAATGGCCGAGGACACGCGCTCGCGCTCCTCGGAGGGGAACATCGAGACGATCTCGCGGCAGACGCCGGGGACCTCGTGATAGTCCTTGCGCTGGATCGCCTGCACGCCGCGCTCGAACTGCTTGCGCGTCATGTCCATCAGGCCCAGCCGCTCGGCCTCCTTGAGGAGGTACGCGAGGTACCCCTCCCAGAACCACGGCTGGCGCGTCATCACCGTCAAGTTGAGCGAGCGGATGTCATCGATCTTGCTCTCCACGAGATCGAGATCGCCGCGGGCGAGCGCCTTGTCGGCCTCGACGAGCAGCGTGGCGAGCTGGCGCTTGTCGCCCGGCTCGCCATCCGCTTCGATCACCTCGGTCGCCCGACCGCGCAGCTCCTCGAGCTCGCCGATCAGCCGGTTCTTCTTCCCGCCATCCTCGGCGTGGTCGAGATCCTGCGACATCATGCGCACCATCTGATCGGCGAGATCGATCGAATCGCGATCGCCCTCCTCGAGCAGCGCCTCGACCTCGGCGATCCGCGAATCGTTCTTCTCCTCGCTGACGCTGGAGACATCCTCTTCGTCGAGCTGATCGGCCATCTCTTCGAGCTTCTTCAGGCGATCCTTCTGATCAGAGAGCGCGCGGGTGACATCTCCCGCGGGCTTGGTCTCGAGATCGAAGCGCACCACCTCCTCGAACCACTGATCGAGCGCCGGCACGTACGCGCGGCCCGTGGTCTGCGCCGATTCATCGACGCCGAGCGTGACCTCGACGGTGCTGCCCTCCGGCAGATCGCGCGTGATCTTGTCCGCGTGGATGTGGAGCACGCCGATCACCTTGTTGCGATCGGCGCGCGTGCTCTCGCCCTGAACGAGCGGGACGTGGATCGCCTCGCCGGACTGGCCGCGCTTGAGCGACACCGTGGTCGAGTGCGTCATGGTCTGCCGCGCCGGCAGCACCACGCCCTTGCGCAGGTACCAGTGCACGTTGTTGTTCGCGAGCATGATGCCCACCGACTGCGACAGCGGCGGCCGCGCGATCGAGAAGCCGTGCAGCATCTTGATCGTATCGGGCTCCACCGCGAGCGGATTGCCCATGCCATCGACGGCGCCGACCTTGAACACGTTGAGCTGCGATGGTGTGAGGCGGAGGTCCACGGCGAACGCGCCGTTCGGCTGCACCGGCGAGAGCGGCGCGCGGAACTGACCATCGTCGCGCTCGACGGTGATCTTGAGGCCCGGCGGCGGCGGCATCGGCGAGGTCACCTTGCCGACGATCAGCGGCGACGGATCGGTGGTCATCGCCTCGTACTCGAGGTGAAGCTCGATCGCCGCACCCACCCGCTTCTTGCGCATCCCAGCCGGGATCCGCTGCGTCGAGGCGAACAGCGCCGCGCCACGGGCGACGATCGTCATCGGATCGACGTAGTGCTTGGCCTCGACGCCGACATCGAAGTGGATCTGCCGCGCCACGCACGGCGTCAGGGTGGGACCGCCGACCATGACCAGCCCCGACAGCTCGGCCGCCTCGACGCGGTTGCGCTTGAGCAACTTGCTGCACAGGGCCGTGGTGCGCTCGATCAGCGGCAGCAGCAGCTCCTCGAGCTCGTCGCGCGAGAGCTCGAACGCGACCTGCGCGCCCTTGCCGAGATCCGGGATCGAGAACGTCGCGGCATCCGCTGTGGACAGCGCGAGCCGCACGCGCTCGGACTCGACCTTGATCTTCGCGTACGCCGCCTCGTTGGCGCGATCCGTACGCTTGAAGTCCCCGAGCTTGCCCTCGGCGCGGATCAGGTCCGTGGCCTTGCGCGCGATCGCGCGATCGAAGTCGCGCCCGCCCAGGTGGTTGTCGCCATCGTGATCGATGACCTGGAGCCGGCCATCCTTGCAACGCACGAGCGAGATATCGAACGTGCCGCCGCCGAGGTCGTAGACCAGCCACGAGCCCTCGCGGACCTCGCCGGTGCCGGAGTGCGCGATCGCGGCCGCGATCGGCTCCTGGAGGAGCGGGGCGTGATCGATTCCCGCGAGCGCCGCGGCGCGCCGGGTGGCATCGCACTGCGGCAGCTGGAACATCGCCGGGATCGTGATCACCGCCGCGCGCGGCGGCTCGCCATCGACGGCCGTGGCGCGCGAGGCGAGCGAGCGCAGGATCTCGGCCGAGAGCTCCTCGGGCGTGTACTCGCGGCCCGAGGCCGGGAACCGCTTCTTCTCGCCCGTGCCCATCAGCCGCTTGAACTCGATCGTGGTGTTCGCCGGATCCGCGTCGAGCATCGCCCGGGCGCGCGCACCGACGATGATCTCGCCCGTCGCGAGCACCTGGATCGCGGAGGGCAGCAGCGGATCGCCATCGGCGCCGGGCAGCAAGCGCTGCGTGCGGCCCTCCTGGCGGGCGAGGGCGGAGTTCGTGGTGCCGAGGTCGATGCCGTAGTCGATGGTCGACATGGTTCAGGCTGCCTTGGTGACGGGGGCAGGGATCGCGGCCGAGGTGGCCAGGGTCATCACGGAACGGAACTTGTTGGCGCCGCGGTCGCGCGCCTCCTTGGCATCGAGCAGCGCCTCGGGATCCGAGATGCGCGCGCCATCGGAGTAACCGACGAGCAACGACGCCTCGGCCGCATCGGGGCCGCACAGGATGACGAGCGCGAGCACGGGCATCCCCGCCGCCTTCTGGATCTGGGCGAGGTGTTCGGGCCACGGCGCGCTGAGGTACCGCTGCACGACCTGAGGGCGCGCGTGCCGCACGGGCAACACGACCACGTAGACCGCCTCCCCCGCCGCGTTGCGATACGGGCCCTCGCCCGCCGGGCGCTTGATCAGGAGCGTGGCCGCATCGGCGGACTTCACCGCACGCCGCACGGTGGCGCTGGCGGCGTTGATCACCGAGTCATCGAGCGCGGAGAGGCTGTGCGCCGCGGGCGAGCCTGCGAGCTCCCTGCTGGCATCGGCGATCGCGCCCGAGAGCTGGCGCCCCAGGCCGCTCGGACCGAGGCGATCGTCGAGCTTCATACCGGCCTGCACGTCCTCCTTGGCCTCGGGCGGCAGATCCTTCTGCAGCTTCTTCCACCGGCGCTTCACGAGAAAGCCACCGACGACGATCGGCACGATCAGGCAGAGGATCCCGAGGATCCCCATCATCACGGCCTTGCGCGCCTTGCCCTTGATCTTGTCGTTGACCGCCGTGATGCATGGCGCATCGGGAGAGATCTTGGCGGCGAGCTCGAGGGCCGCATCGGGGCTGCCATCGAACCGCACGGCATCCTCGGCGTCGCGACACGCGCGATCGGCGATGAACCCCGTGTCGAAGCCCGCGGCACCGAGAGCGCCCGCGACCGGGATCAGGTCCTTCGGGCTCGACACCTTCGTGGTGAGCTCGCGGACCGAGGTCAGGAACTCCGGCTTGACCGCGAGCTTCGCCTGCTTCTTGAGAGCGCCCTCGCCGGACTTGTCCTTGTACGTGGCGATCTTGTCGGCGCAGTCGGTGAGCGTCTCGATCGTCGCCGTGCAGTCCGGAAGGTTCGCGTTGAAGGCGAGGAACTCGGCCATGTCGAGCCCAGCGGACTGGAGCTTCTCGGCGTCGAATACTTTGGAGTGCTGATTGGCCTGCGTGACCATCACATCCTCGGCCGCCTTGGGCGCCAGCTTCGCGAGGCCCTTGATCGCATCGCGCATCGGCGACGAGCGAACGCCTCCGGACACCATGGCGCGCGTGACCGTGGTGACGTTGAGATCGAGCTCCTCGGGCGGCAGCTTCGCGAACGCCGCCACGATCCACTCCGCCTTGTGCGTGGCCGCAGGGCCCTCGGGGCTCCCGATGATCGCCTCGATCGCGGCGGCCATGCTGTGGGCGCCCACGGTCTTGACCGCGGCATCGAACCGCTCGGGCTTCTGGCCGTCCTGGAGGTACGCCATCAACGACTCCGACGTGGCCGGGGCGCGGACCTTCGCCCACGCAGCGACCGCGCTGGCGAATAGCTCGTCGTCCACGGCATCGAGCGTGGCGCCCGCACGCTTCGGCTCCTTCTCGAGCGCGGCGGTGATGCCCGGGCCATCGGCCTTGGTCGGCTTGCACTTGTCGGAGATCCGCGCGCGGAACTCCTCCACCGGGATGCCATCGCTGCCCTGGGCCTGGATCCACAGGCCCACCACCTCGGCGCGGTTCCCCACGCACAGCTGCCGATCGATCATCGGCATCAGCTTGTCCTTCCAGCGCAGCGCCACCTCGGAGGCGAGCAGCGTGCGCGCGAGCTGCGCCTGCTGCGCGGGTGGAAGCTTCGACATCGCCGTGACGACCTCGTCGGCGATCGCGCCGGTGCCGTTGTCGGCGATCGCATCGCCCAGCTCCTTGCGGCCCACGCCGGTGCGCGCGATCCCCTGCACGAGCTCCTTGGCCACGGCCGGATCATCCATCTCGAGCGCCGCGGCCAGCAGCGTGCCCCGGCCCTCTGCGCTCGGCGAGATCGACGAGCCGAGCGGCAGGTAGTCCACGCGCTGCTCGAGCATCAGCGGGAGGGCATCGTCGAGCGTCTTGCTGCCCTGCGCCGAGTAGTTGAGCGAGATGCCGCCGCCGCCCGAGTAGTCGTAGCGGCTGCGATACGAGTAGTCCTGAAGACAGTCGACCGTGATCCGGACCTTGGTGTTCGCGAGCATGTACGGGAGGTGGATCAGGTCCTTGCGATCCTTGGTGCCCTCCTTCTGCTCGACCTTCGCCTCGACGTTCCAGATCGTGCGCTTGGTCGCGTTGATGATGTCGACATCGACGCCCGGGCACCCGGTGTCGTTCGAGGTCGCGAACACATCGATCTTCAGCAGCAGGTCGGCGGTCTCCGCCTCGATCCCTTCGCGCTTCGCGAGGTCCCGCAGCTCCGTCTTCGCCCGCCCGAGCGTGTAGCTATCGAGCTCCTGGCTGTAGCGCGGCTCCGCCGAGGCGGTCCCGGCAAGGAGGAGCGTCAACGTCCAGGTCGCGACGACGATGTTCAGCGGTCTACGCATCCGGTGCATACGTTCCCTCACTTGCGCTCGAGGCCTCGCATCCGCCGGAACAGCGGATGCGCGACGATCCGAGCATGGACGTCAGCCGCGCGGCGATGGTCGCCCGCGAGGCGGTGGGTGAAGCCTTCCATCAGCAGGAGCAGGAGGGACAGGCGCTCCTGCGTGGGGGACAGGTTCTCGCGGTGCAGCGTCCACCACTCGAGCGCCTCGGCCCAGCGCCGGTTCTTGAGGAACGTCAGCCCGCGCTTGATGATCTTGAGATCGCTGCCGCTCTTGTCGATCAGATCGGCGAGCGTGATGCCATCGACGGCGATCGCGGACTCGAGCGCGAGCGAGTTCTCGAGATCCGCCACGCTCGGATCATTGCGCTCGTCGACGCGGACCAGCGCGTCGCGCAGATCGCCCGGCGATAGCGGCCCCGCGAGATCGCGCGCGAGCAGGTCCTCGATCCCGGCATCGGAGCGGGCGAGCAGGTTCTCGGTGACGATCCGATCGAGCCGATTGTCGTCGCCCAGGTGCCCCGGGCTGCGCGCGAGGCCCGCGAGCCCGCGCGGCGAGCGGCAGAACGGACACACGATCGCGGACGCATCGTAGGGCGATCCGCAGTTGTCACAGCCGGAGAGAACCGTGTCGGTCACCGGCCCGTCCCGCCCAGGCGCCGCGTGGTCAGCTCCAGCGGGGTGAGGAACGCATCGACATCGAGCTCGATCGCGCCGCGGAGGTCCGAGCCCTCGTCGAGCTTCAAGGCCTCGAGCACGGACGTGCCGTGGTACTCGAGCGGCGGCAGCTTGCCGAGGAGCGCGCGGCGCATCGCGGCGCCTTTCTCGTTGGGTTGGTCGGCCATGGCTTACCTGAGGACGATCCGTCCGAGCTGTTCCATCACCTGACGCTCGAGCGCCGCGATCCGCGTGCTCGAGGTCTCGACGTTGTTCGCGAGCGAGGTCAGCTCGCGGTGGATATCGGCGAGCTTCGCGACCGCGGCGGGCTCGGCGCGCCGCACGACCTCCGAGGCGATGCCGCCGACGAACGCGGCGCGCTCGCGCAACGCGGTCACCGTGATCTCACCCGAGGGTGCGGCCTCGAGGGCGCCGGACTCCTGGAGATCGAGCACCACCGGGCGGAACTCGTCGAACCGGCCAAGCTCCTCGATCAGGGCCTTGCGCACGCTGACGCCGACCGCGGGATCCGAGAGGAACTTCGCGGAGGCCGAGCGGAACATCTGCAGCAGCTCCTTGCGCTCCTGCTCGGCGCGGCGGGCCTCGGCGAGGAGGCCGCGCGCGCGGGGGCTGCGGACGCCCATCGTGAGCGCCGCATCGAGCCACGCGAGGGCCTTCTCCGTACGATCCTTCTTGTAGGCGAGGTAGAGCGCACCGAGCGCGGCGAGCACCTCGCGGTGGCGCGGCTGGAACTGGAGGGCGCGGAGCAGCGCCGTGGCGATCGCATCGACCTCGTCGGGCGGGAGCGCCTGGCCCTTGCGCGAGGCGAGCTCCACGCGGACCACGGCCTCGAGGAAGAACAGGCCGCGATACAGATCGTTCGGCAGGGCGAGCGCCGCCTTGTCGATCGCGGGCAGCAGGAACTCGTCGGCGGCCTGATCCTCCACATCGGGGAGCTGCGCGGGGAGCCAGCGGCCCATGAACGCACGCGCCGCGGCGAGGGATTGCTCGAGCTCGCCCGAGCGGTAGTGGATCGCGACGTCGTACACGTCGCACGCCACCGTCGCGGCACGCTGGGCGGTCTCGTCGAGCCCCTCGACCTGGCGGATCCGGGCGATGCCCTCGGCGGCCTCGGCGAACTTGCCGGCGCGGATCGCCTCGCGCACGGTCAGGATCCGATGGGTGACCAGCGCCACCGGGATCTGGCCGGCGAGCACGCCGAGCTGGGTGACCTCGTCGAACAGCTTGGTGGCACCTGCGTTGTCGGCGGTGGCGAGCTTGGCCTCGGCGAGCATCAGCAGGCACACGCTCTCGTTGACCTCGCTGCCGTGATTCGCGTCGAGCCCGGCCTTCGCGGCGCGCATGGTGTCGAGCGCGGCCTGCCACTCGCCGGCACGCGCCTTGACGTATCCCGACAGCCACTGAGCCTCGGCGCTGTGCGGCGCGAGCTCGAGCATGCTGGCGAGATCCTTCTGCGCCGTGGCGAGCTTGTCGGTGCGATCCTGGTGCGTCACCTGGGCGCCGTCCTCGGGCGCGGCGACGGCCATCACCGAGCAGAATGCGCGGAGGAACAGGAAGTCGAGCACCTCGAGCTTGTGCAGCTGCTCGACGGACATCCGGGCGGCCATCGCGAGCGCCGCCTTGTAGCGACCGGCGTTGGCGTGGGCGGTGAACGCCGCCAGGCTCGCCGGCTCGGGCTTGTTGAGCGCCTCCGGAGATCCGGGGACCTGCTCGGGAGCCTCGGGCGTCGCGGCGGCGGTGCGCTTGCGCGGGATCAACGTCTGGAGATCGCCCAGGGCGAGCGCGCCGAACGCGAACAGCACCAGGGAGATCGCGATCATCAGCGGCCACTGCGATGGCGCGCTCGGCTCCTCCGGTGCGGCCAGCGTGGGATCGAGCTTCTCGAGATCGGAGCGCTTGCTCGCGAGCTGATCCTCGAGCTTCGCGATCTCCTTGGTCAGCGCCTCGATCTGCGCCTTGGTGGCCGCATCGTGAGCCGCCGGCGTGACCGGGGCCTCGGCGTGGGTCGCCGCGGCCGGCTTGTTCAGCACGGTCTCGTAGACGCCCATCGCCAGGATGCCGAGCGCGATGCCGATGCTGAGGGCACAGCGCAGGGTCGATCGCGCGAGGCCTTCACGGCGCTCGAGCAGATACGCGCGGGTCGAGAGGGCGGCGAGCACCACCCCGACCACCGCCAGGAACCAGATGACCATCGCCGTCATGACCTAAGGCGCCCCCGAGAGTGCGAGCAAGCGGCTAGCGTCGTACCACACGAGTGGCGGCGCCTCGCGGCGTTGGTGCTCGGAGATCCGCTTCGACAATCCCGAGGCCGAGAGATAGGCCGCGATCCCGGTCCGGATTGCCTTCGCCTCAGGCACGTCGAGCTTGTTGGCGAGGTCGCCGATCCAGTGGAGCCAGTGCACGTTTGCCTCGATCAAGGGGTCGGACGCGTCGCACACCTTCCCAGTCGCATCCAAAGACGAGGTAATCCGCGAAAACGCATCGGCCAGGTACCCGGGATCGTTGTAGAGGCTGGTCGCACCGTAGTGCGCGACCCCATCGAGGTAGTCGAGGTACGCGATGGCGTACTGCCCGAGGTTGCCGCCCCCCAGCTCCATCGCCTGGGTCGTGGTGCGAGCCTCCTTGCACACCCGCGCCGCGTGAGCCCACTCGCTCCGCCCCGCGTGGACCCGCGCCAGGATCACCCCGCGGAGCACGTTGTCCCACGGCGTGGCCGCGGGGGGATGGAGGCGTCGCAGCGCATCCTCGAGCTTGCCGAGGTAGCGCGCCTCGATGTGCGCGAAGTGGAGGCGGCCAAGATCGCCGAGCCGGGAGCCCAGCGCATCGACGGCCGCCACCGCCTTCTCGATCATCGGCCGGCACTCCTCGGGCGGCCGCGAGTGTGCGAGCCGGCGCGTGACCGCCGCGAGCTCGCGGACACCTTCCTCGCCGGTGGTCACCGCGTCGATCGCCGCCTGCAGGGCACCGCCGTAGTCCTGATCGCGACCGCGCAGGCGCGACAGCACGTCCCACGGCACGTGCTGCTTGGGCGCACTGGCCGCGAACCTCTCGAGGATCCCGCGCGCGATCTCGATCTTCCCCTCGTATTCCCAGCGCACCGCCGTGCGGTACGGCCCGAGCTGCTCGCCGAGCTGCTGCAGTTGCTGCTGCCAGTCACTCGGCGGAGACGGCTCGACCAGCGCCACCGCGAGCGCCGCGAGGGTGGCGGCCTCGTCGGCGAAGCTCTCCGGGAGCGCCGCTCGCACCGCGGCCGGGATGGATCTGGGCGAGCCGAGCCAGCCGCGCAACGCACGCTTGAACCGCAGGCTCCCCGCCACATGCGCCGGGAACATGTCCCCGAGCAGCGCCGAGCACAGCATCACGCCGATCGCATAGGCCCCCGCGTTCGGCGCGCCCTTGCCGAGGAGCGTGCGCGCAGGCGTCCACAGCCAGGCGTCCTGCCCCGCCTGCCCCCACTCCCCGACGCCGGCATCAACGAGCGGGACCACCATCAGCCGCCAGGCGCCATCATCGCGATCCGGCGCGTACCGCAGGCTCACGGGCGAGATCAGCGCCGTGACCTGGATCCGCTCGAGGAGCCGCGTGCAGGCCTCGAGGTACCGCGCGAGCTCCACGAGCTCCGGCAGGTGCACCGCCGGCTTCGCCGCGAACCGGGGCAGCGCGGCCGCGAAGCTCAGGTGGTGCTCGCGCTCGAGCGCATAGTCGAGGATCAGCTCGGAGCCCATCTCGTCGACGTGGCTCGGCACCCAGAACCACTCGGCCGCCACACCGTCGAGGCGCTCGACGATCGATTGCACGAGCCCGCGAGTGCGCGCGTTGTGCGGCATCACCACCCGGACCCGCCCGCCGTCGAGCTCCGTCAGCTCGCCGAGCGGGAGCCGGACGTGCGTCGTGACGTTCGTCGTCCCCATCGGCGCTGGAGTGTACGCGATCAGAGCTACTCGATGATCTCCATCGCGTTCGCCCGCTCGACCACCACGGGAAGGGTGGTGACGGCGCCGGTACTCGGATCGATGGTGACCAGCGTGGCGTTCGTGTTCGAGGCATAGAGCACGCCGCCGCGCCAGCGCATCTCCTCGATGTGCAGCCCCGGCACGCCGGTCAGCTCGACGGGGGTGCCGACGGCGCCGGTGACCGGATCGATCGAGTTGATCGCGGTGCCCGTGGCGGAGCGCTGGGTGAACCACAGGGTCACACCGTCGAACGCGAGGCCGTACGAGCCGCAGCACGTCAGCACGGTGGTGCCGAGCGGCGTGAACACACCGGTCGCGCGATCGAGACGACCGATCCGGCGGGACAGCCGATCGATCGCGTAGAGCTGGTCGCCGACGCGCACCATCGCCGGGAGCAGCACGCCGAGCGCCACCGGCGCCTCGAGCGTCTGGGTGCGCATGTCGATGCGCCCGAAGCTGCGGCTGCGGTCGACACCCCAGTAGTCGCCGCGATCATCGACGACGATCGCGGAGAAGATCGCGGCGGTCGGCGCGCGCGGGATCTGGAGGGTGGTGCCGTCGAGCGGATCGAAGAACGTGGCGAACGCCTCGCCGAACCGCCCGAACAGCAACATCCCGCCGCGGCCGGATGGCCGATAGCGGAAGCCGCGCGGCCGCGTGCCCGTGCCGCGCTGATCCACCACCGCGACGTCGGGGCGCACGAGCGGGATGCCCGGCGGCGCGGCGAACGTCAGCCGCGTGTCGCTCTCGACCTCGACGTCCGCGGCGAGCACACCATCGACGAGGATCCGCACCTCCCCTGCCCCGTCGTCGACGAAGCCGGCGCCGGTCACGGTCATCCGCGTCGAGCTCGACGAGGCCACCACCTCGTCGGGGGTCACGGCATCGATCACGGGCGGCGCGCTGTAGTGGAACAGGTGGCCGGCGGTCGCGGTGCCGGCGCGGCCGAGTACCACCACCTCGGCATCGCCCGGGCGATCGCTCGGGGGGATCACGACTTCGAGCGTCGCGTCGTCGATCGCGTGCGCGAGCGGCGCCTCGCGGCCTCCGATCAGCACCCGCGCGTCGTCGTCGAAGCCCGCACCCGCGAGCACGATCCGCGTCCCTCCGATCAGCGGGCCGTAGGCGGGCGTGGCACCGTCGAGCCGCGGCGCCGTCGAGCCGTCCCCGCAGCCGGCGAGCAGCGGCACCAGCAGCAACCCCGCGAGCGCGTGCCTCATCGCTCCCCCGCGACGTGACCGCCGACGAACGTGTCCGCGGGGAGCGCCGGCCCCAGCGCACGCATGGACGTCCCGGCCTGCGGGGTGTACGGCGAGCAGGCTCCCGGGCTCCCGGTGAACAGCGGCGTGGTGATGCGATCGCCGATCGCGTGGAGCTCCGGCTCGAGGTTGGTGCTCGTGATCGCGAACGCTACGGGCGCGCACGTCGGCTCGCGCAGCTCGACGATCGGTACCTCGAGCGCGCAGCCCGCGGAGAACAGGATCCGCGCCGGCGCGAGTGGGTCTGGGAGACAGCGCTCCGCATCGCCGAGCGTGGTGCGGGAGCACGCGCCGCGCGTCGCGGTGTCGAACATGTGCTCGTCGTAGAACCGCAGCGCGCCGGCCGCCAGGGCGATCCGCTGAAGCCGAGGTCCGGCCACGTCCTCCACGCTGCGCTCGAGCGCGGCGAGCGCGAGCGGGGCGCCGAGCGGGTACGCGCGTTCGTTCGGACCGAGCGCGATGCCGGCGCACGCGGCACCCGCGCGCTGGTAGACCGGACCTGCGCTCGGCGGGCCGAGCCCGAAGTAGGTCGGGCAGCCGGTGGCGTCGCCGCGGGTGACCACGGCGGGCACCGGGCTCCCCTCGAACACGATGATCGCCGGGAGCTCGCAGGCGGGATCGAGGTACTGGTACGCCACACGGACCTCCGGCTCGCAGACCGCACCATCGGGGCGATCGACCGCGCGACACGGAGCATCGAGCACGCGGTCGTGAAGGCCGAGCGGCACGTGCGATCCATCCTCCCCTTCGAGGACGCGCAGGCCGATCCGCGCATCCGCCGCGCCGACCTCACGCTCCTCGAGCGCCACCAGATCCGTGGCGCGGATCTCGTCGATCAGGTCGTAGTACGGGAGCTGCGTGGTGTTCGAGAACGGCCCCTGGCACGTGCCATCGATCTTCTCGTAGATCTGCGCCACCGGCTCGACCGGCGGCCCCGCGCGATACAGCCGCGCCGGCAGCCGCTCGCCGCCGATCTGGTCGTAGCCGAGGAAGAACCGCGGCTTCTCGATCGAATCGCCACGCCCCACGAGCGCTTCGCAGGCGGCATCCACATAGAACGCCGGGTCTGCCGCCGGTGCACAGCGATCCTTCCCGTCGGCCCAGCGGGTCGCCGAGCAGCGCGCCGCGAGCTCGATGTCGTAGTACGCGCCCGGCGCGGGCTGGCGCGAGCCATCGCCATAGAACGTCCACTCGACCTTGAGCTGCGCGCCGCTCACCGCATCGTCCACCACGTCACGCTCGAGCTGATCGCCGCATCCTGAACACGCAGCGACCACAGCGCCGACGATGCTCGCCCTCACGGGATCAGCTCCACGCCGATCGAGGGGAAGATCGGCAGGCCGTTGGTGTAGCTCCGCCGCGCATAGTCCGAGCTGTACGTCACGCCCTCGGGGTTCTTGCGGTTGATCACGTTCTGGAGGTCGATGTAGAGGTTCCACACGCCCGACGCGCGGCGCCACGAGCGATCGATCCGGAGATCGAGCTGGAAGAAGTCCGGCAACCGCTGCGACAGCAGCTTCCCATCGACCGCGACCCAGTCCCCGCTCGCATCGAGGTACGCGGCCGCCACCGGCGTGAACGGATTTCCGGTCGTGTAGCGCACCCGGCCGCCGATCCGCCAGTGCGCGCCGATCGCCGTGGTGCCGACGACGGTGAGCGAGTGCGGCTGATCGAGGACGTACGGGTGCACCACGTCGTCCTTGGCCGGGTTCTGGCGATATGACCGGGCGTAGGTGTACGCCACCCATCCGGTCCACCGGCCCACGTTGCGGCGCGCGATCAGCTCGAGCCCATAGGTGTGCCCCGAGCCGATCGCCTCGCGATAGCTGTACGAGCCGAACTGCGTGTCCACGAGCTCGCGGCTGATCCCGAGGAGCCCACCCGATTCCGTGCCGCCGTTCGCGGAGGTCGGCGTGGCGGAGCTGATCGCATCGACGGGCAGCTCCTCGAGGTCCTGGTAGTAGGTGGTGGCCGAGATCTCCTTGTCGTCGCCGACGATCGCCTTGAGGCCGACCGCCACCTGGGTCGCGGACGAGCCGAGCATCACGCGATCGCCGAAGATCGGATCGAAGTCGGTGACGAGCGGAGGCGCGTGGTAGCGCCCGATCGACTGGGTCAGCGTCAGGCCGCCCGGCAGCGCCTCGGTGACCAGCAGGCGCGGATCGAGCGTCCACTGATCGGAGAGTCCGAAGTGATCGCCGCGCAGCCCGGGCCGTAGCTCGATCCGCTCGCCCGCGAGGAACCACGATTGCTCGACCCACGCGCCGGCATCGGCCGCCCAGCGCGAGAGCGAGCGATGCACCACCATGTCGGGCGAGGGATCCATCGGGCTCGGCGGCGGCGTGTTGATCATGTCGTACGAGTGGCGCTGCCAGCCCCCGTCGAAACCGAACGCGAGCGTGCCGCCGGCGAGTGCGGTCGCCACCTCGCCGCGCAGCGACAGCGGCACGGTCGTGCGATGCATGCCCTTGTCGATGTCCTCGTGGTTCGCGCGTGCGTTGACATCATCGATCCCGAACGAGGGCAGGATCGTCAGGGATGTCGCCCCGCGCACCGCGCGATACCGCACCCCGAGCCGCGCGAACCGCGAGGTGTACGTGAACGACTTGACGCTGCTCGTGTTGACCCCGCCCGCGCTCGAATCGTTCGGATCGTGCAGCAGGCGCAGCTTGTCGTCGGAGGCGAACAGGATCGCCATCCACCGCCCGTCGCCGGACTCCCAGCGCAGCTGCGCATCCGCGTAGCGCGGCGCGAGCGAGAGATCGAGGCCCGCGGCCTCCTCGAGCGCATCGAAGTACGAGCGGCGCGCGCCGATCAACCATCCGCCCTTGAGCGGCCCCGGCCCCTCCGCGAGCGCGGCCGCGTGGAGCAGGCTGATCTCGCCGCCCGCGCGCCAGCGATCGTGCCGCCCCGTGCGCGAGGTGACCACCGCGACGCCACCGAGCCCGCGCCCGTAGCGCACGCTCGCCCCGCCCGGCTCGAGCGTGACCTCGTCGACGGCGCCCGTGGGGAGGAACGAGGCGATGCCGCCGAAGTGATAGAGCAGCGGCACCTCGATCCCATCGAGGTAGACCTTGGTGTCACGTGGCGCCGTGCCGCGCAGCGCGAGACCGCCGAGGCCGAACGGCGTGCGCGCCACCCCCGGCAGGCTCTGCAGCGCGCGGAGCACGTCGTTGCCTGCGCCCGGCTGGTTCCGGATCGCCTGCGTGTCGAGGTGCAGCGGTGCGCCGCTCGGCACTCGACCACTGACGTGGATCACCTCTCCCCCGCCCCCCTCGGCCTCGAGCCGCACCGCGAGCGCGGCGCCCACGCGCGCCGAGCCAAAGTACGCGCGGTAGCCATCCGCGATCACCACCACGTCGATCCGTCCGAACGGCACGTCGGTCACCCGGAACTGCCCGTCGTCGTCGGTGGCGGCCTCGTGCGCGCCGATCGCGACCAGCGCTCCCGGCACTGGCATCCCCGTGGCGTCATCGACCACGGTCCCGGTCACCGCGCGCTCGGCATGCGCCACGGTTGGCACTGCCAGGATCAGCGCGGCGATCGCCGGGACCGCCCGCACGCGTCAGTTCCGGCTGCGCATCACGAGGGCGGTCAACGTCGCCACCGCACCGGCCACGTTGATGCCCGAGGCGCGCGCCTGGATCACCTTGGTGATCGCATCGCGCATCTCGCGCTGGCGGTCCGCCGGTAGCGTCGACATCAGCTCGCTCGCCTGATCGACGAGCGCATCCACGGGATCACCAGCGCCCATCCCGCCGCCGGCCGGCGCGGACGAAGTGGGGCCGCTCCCCGTGCTCGGCTGCGGCGAGCCAGGCGCCGGCGGTAGCTGCCCGGCCTCGAGCACCGCGGCGAGCTCCACGCGCTTCTTCTGCGTCAGGCCCACGTCCGCGCGATCGAGCTTGATCGGCGTGACGGTCCCCTTCTGGACGTGCGTGATCGAGCCATCGAAGATGCCGTTGGCATCGAGCGCGAACGTGATCTGGAACTGGTGCGTACCCTTGGGCTCCGGCGCGAGGCCATCGATGACCACCGTGCCGATCTGACTGTTCTGCGACGCCTTGGGATTGTCGCCCTGGAACACGGGCACGAAGATGCTCGTCTGGTTGTCGCGCGCCGTGGTGTAGCCGCCGCGGGTCACCCGGTGCGGGATCACGTGATCCTTCGGGATCAGCGAGTCGTAGATGTCGTCGATCAGGCCGATGCCCAGCGTGTGGCTGACCACGTCCTTGATGTTGGTGTTCGCGAGCTCCGCGGACACCGTGACACTCGAATCCACGCGCGGCGCGGCATCGCTGATCTCCGGCGCCAGGCTCGGCGTGAACGAGGCGGCGAACCGCGCCGCGCCCATCGCCACGATCTCGTCGGGGTTGAGATCGCTCTTGACGCTCTTCTTGTAGCGATCGCGCAGCATCTTCGCGACCGCGGGGATCTTCGACGATCCACCGACGAGCACGAACGCATCGACCTCGTCGTGCCTGAGGTCGGAGGTCTTCCCCGCGCTCTCGATCGCGATGTCGCACTGGCGCATCGTCTTGTCGATGATCGGCTTGATCATCAGCTCGAACTCGCTCGGCGTCAGCGTGTAGTTGATCTCGTCGATCCCGGCGGTGGGGTTCTCGAGCACCAGCTCCTGCGGCTGGCCCTCGTTGCACAGGTTGATCTTCACCTGCTCGGCGCGCAGCCGCAGCTTGCCGATCAGCTTCGCGTCCTGGCTGAAGTCCTTGCCGTGCTGTTCGCGCATCTTGCGCAGCGCCCAGTCCACGATCTGTTGATCGATGTCGCCGCCGCCGAGGTGCGCGTCACCGCCGGTGCCGAGCACCGTGGCCGTGCGCTCGTCCTCGATCCGGACGACCGACACATCGAACGTGCCGCCGCCGAAGTCGTACACCACGAACGTCTGCGGCTCGCCCTTGTCGAGGCCATAGGCGACGGCCGCGGCCGTGGGCTCGTTGATGATCGCCAGCGGGTTCAGGCGCGCGATCTTTGCGGCCTCGACCGTGGCGTTCTTCTGCGGCTCCTTGAAGTACGCCGGCACGGTGATCACCGCGTCGTGGATCGGCTCGCCGATCATCTTCTCCGCCGCGGCCTTGAGCTCCTTCAGGATGCAGGCCGAGACAAACTCGGGATCGAGATCGCGGCCACCCGCGCGGGCCATCGCCTTGGCCCCGAGCGGGTTGCGCGCGCCCATGATGCGCTTGACCTCGAAGATCACGTTCCCGGGCTCGCGGGACATCTTCTCCTTCGCGGCCTTCCCCACGCTGACCTGCCCGTTCGGCCCGATGTAGACGACGGACGGTGTGGTCGGCTCGTTCTGTCGGTTCGGGATGACCTTGACGTCGCTCTTCGCGTAGTTGTACGCGGCCACGACCGAGTACGTGGTGCCGAGATCGATGCCGATGACCTTGTGATATTCCGCCATTGCTCACTCCAGAGTAGGAAGCGTGTCGAGGTCCGAACGGATCTGTGGGGTTGGTGCCGCGCCGGCGAACGGCTGCAGCTGGGCCGCGAGCTCCGGGTCGAGGCCGCCCGGGATCCACAGCCAGTAGGCATCGGGGTGCAGGAGCAGCGCCTCGGGGCCGAGCTCCTCGACGAGCCACGAGGTCACGAGCGAGGCGACCCGCTGCGGATCGAACGCCTTGTCGCGCGGCGCGGGCTGCACGGTGAGCAGGGCGTTCTGCGGGTGCTCGCGATCGTGCGCGGCGCGAGCGGCCGGAGAGCCGATCTCCTTCTCGATCGCCTGGAGCTCGATGATCTCGGTCTCCTCCTCGCCGACGGCCGCCTGGCCCTTCGCGCGGCGCGCCGCCATCGCCTTGCCGCGCTTGTCGGAGAGCAGCTTCTTGATCTCGTCGATCGAGGCGAGCGGCGAGACCCCGAGCCGCGCATAGGCGTTGTCGGGATCGATCGCGAGGCGCGTTTTCGGGCGTGGGCGTGTGGCGCTCATCCGTGCGTCCCTTCGACGATGCCGATGTCGGCCTCGAGCTTGCCGTAGAGCTCGAGCAGGCGCTCGTGCCGGAGCGTGCGCGCCTCACCGAGCTTGCCCTCCACGTGACCGAGCGCCTCGAGCAGCAGCCGCTTCGCGGCGAGGCGATCGCCCTCCTGGTGAGCGCGATAGCCCTCGGCCGCCGCGCAGTAGCCGCGGCAGTACGCGAGCTCGACCTCCTGATCGGCCGCCGCGGGCACGCAGGCCTCGAGGAGCAGCTTCGCGCGCGCGAACTCCTTGCCGCGAACCAGCGCCGAGGCGCTCGCGATCCGTTGCCGGAACACGAGCCCTGGGTAGCGGCCCGCGAACTCACGAGCGAGCGGCTCGGGGAGCTGGGCCAGCTTGCCGATCTCGGCGTCGGAGTCGTCGAACCGATCGAGCTTGAGCAGCAGGATCGCGCGCTGGCGCAGGACCCGCGCGCTGCGATCGCCCGCCGGGCCGAGATCGCCGAGCACCTCGAGGGCGCCCACCGTATCGCCGGCGGAGGCGCGCTTCGTGGATTGCTCCAGCGCCGCGGCGAGCCCGAGCTGCTCGTCGAGATCATCGAGCTTCCGGATCAGCCCCGTCGCCTCGCGCGCGCTCGGCTCGTGGACCTTGGCGGCGAGCTCGGCGAGGAGGCGGATCCGCACGGCGGTGTCGCGCGCCCCGAGGGCCGCGGCCAGATCCGCCTTCCACGGCGCGTCGACCCGGATCGGCGGCGGCGCGATCGGGGCCTCTCCCGTGCCGATCGTGGGCAGCAGCGCGGACAGCTGGGAGCGCGCGAGCTCGAGCAGGTACGGCTCCGGGCGCGAGACCGTGGACATCCGCTCCGCGATCCGTTCGAACGCATCGCGGATCCGGCCCTCGGCGAGCGCCGTATCGATGTCCTTCTTCGCGGCCTCGAGCACCGCGGTCTCCACGTCCTGTGCGAGGGGCCGCAGCACGGCCAGGAAGATGCCGCGCGTACAGCGCTGGAGCGCGAGCACGAACGCGGCCTGCGCATCCTTGCGACGATCGGCGGCGAGCAGCGAGAGGCCGCGGACGTACTCGAGGGCCGCATCGCTGGTGGTGTTCGGCAGCTTCTCGAACGCGGGCACGGCCGACGCGCGCGCGCCGGCGATGAAGCTCGCCATCGCGCCCGGGTCCGCCTTGCCGAGCGTCTCGAGGCCGGCCAGCTCGAGCGCGAGCTCGCGGGCGCGGACCTGCCCTGCCGGCGTCAAGCAGCGCGCGAGGGCACGGGCGGCCCAGGCGTGCGCATCGCGCCAGCGATCGGCGAGCGCGAGCTCGTGGCACAGCTCGGTGTACAGGTGCATCGAGGTCGGCTGCGCCTCGAGCTCGGCCTCGCGCATCGCGATATCGCGATCATCGCGCGAGCTCACGAGCCCACCGCCCACGCCGCCCTGGCGCTGCTTGCCCTTGCCGTGCTGCTTCTTCTCGTCGATCAGCTCCTGGATCCGCTCGATCCGGGAGGCGAGCGGGTGATCGCCCTTGGTCACCTTGTGGAACGCGCCGACCGCCTCCACTGCCTCGTCGAGAAAGTCCCCGACCATCAGGAGGTGCGCGGCCCAGTACTCGAGCTTCGCGCTCTCGGGATCGTCCTTGCGCGCGAGATCGAGCTGCTCGACGAGGCCCTCGATCTCGTGCCGCGACAGCTCGCTCTGGGCCTCCACGGCGCGGCGCTCGATGAGATTGACCCGCAGGTTCCCCGTCAGCACGTTGGCCAGCCGGCGGCGCTGCGAGGGATCGAGGTGGACCTCGCGCTCGCGGACCTCGAGCACCACGCGCATGATCGAATCGAGGAAGCCCAGCGCCGTCGGCGGCCCATCGCGGCGCTCGGTCAGCACGCCGTCGAGGACGCGCTCGTCGAACAGCGTCGACACCGCGCGCACTGTCTCGAGCACCTCGTCGAACAGCGCGCGCTTGCCCGGATCGGGCTCCCAGCGCAGGCAGAGCAGCGCGAGCTCCGCATAGGTCTCCACGGCATGGCGGTGCACGGCGAGTGTGTCCGCATCGGGCTCGGCCACCGCGTAGCGCATTGCCGCACCCTGGGCCGCCGCGCGGAACCGTGCGGACAGCTTGTCGGCCAGGCGCTCGCCCTCATCCGGCACCAGCACGGCGAGCGACCGCGAGAGCGCGCACAGTGCCTCGGCGCGGGCCTCGGCCACGGCGGGCGCGGGCGGCGCGAGCAGCACGCGATCGCGCGAGCTCCCGAGGCCGGCGAAGCCCCAGATCAGCGCGGCGCGCGTGTGGTGCAGCCACTGCCTCAGCTGCTCGGGATCCCGGTCGATGATCTCCTGGTTGACCACGAGCTCGCGCTCGGTGATCGCGCCCTTCTTGGTCTCCTCGACGAGGAACACGCCGCTGCGCCCGGAGAGGCGCGCCGCCTGCGAGAACATCCGGTGCGGTGCGCCGTAACGCCGGGTGGCCGCCGCATCCATTCGCCCGAGCAGCGCGAGGCGATAGTGATGACGATCGAGCTCCGCCCACGCATCGAGCGAGGCCTCGTGCTCGCCCAGCAGCGTGAACAAGGCGGCCCGGTTCTGGTGGTGCACCGCCTCGTGCGGCTCGA
Organism: Myxococcales bacterium; assembly: GCA_016720595.1. Classification (GTDB taxonomy): domain Bacteria; phylum Myxococcota_A; class Polyangia; order Haliangiales; family Haliangiaceae; genus JABFXX01. Next base: position 191,130 of record JADKKI010000015.1, on the reverse strand, counting down.
GATCGATGCAGATCTGGATCACGCGCACCGCCTGCGCGAACCGCTCGGCGGCGGCCTCCTCGACGGCGAGTCGGGTCAAGGCAGAGACCAGCGCACGCCGGATCGCGGGACGATCGGGGCCACGCGCGTGGAGCCCCTGCAGCACCTTGACCGCCTTGGTCGCATCGCTCTCGAGCTCGATCCCGAGCAGCCCGAGCGCCACCTGCTCGGCGCGCGAATCCTTGGGCTGGGCGAGGACGATGGTCACGAGCTCGTCTGACTTCGCATCCGCCCACGCGATGATGGTGCGCGCGAGCGAATCCGCGCGAGAGCCCTTGGTGATCACCCCGCGCTCGAGCTGCGCCGCCACCGCACGCTGCTCGTTCGGGCGCGTGATCGCGAGCTTCGCCAGGAGATCCGCCCAGGCGGCATCGTATGCGGGGCCTTTGGGCAGCTCGGCGAGCTTGTCGAGGCCGCCCTTCGCCTGCGCGGCGAGGTTGGTCTCGGTGTGGAGGAACTTCGCACCCGCATGCTTCGCATCCACCTGCAGCGCACGATCGGCGATGTTGCGCGCCGTGCGTGGCTCCCCGCGCCGGGCGGTGGCGAGCGCCTTGATCACGAGCACGAGGGGAAGATCTGCCACGCCCTCGGCGAGGGCATCGAGGCGCGCGATCGCACCATCGATGTCGCCGAACCGGAGCCGAGCCAGCGCGTCGCGGACCCGGTGCATCGGATCGAGGGGCTCGAGCTCGACGGCGCGGACGGTGGACGCCACGGCCACGGTGAAGTCATCCGAGAATCGGCCACGCAGGCTCGACACCGCGGCCAGCGCCCGCCGCGCCCGGGGCGTGCCGGTGCGGTGGTGCTCGTCGGCGAGCTCGACCGCCGCGGCCGACCAGTTGATACGACTCAGCTCCACGAGGGCTCTCGGGGTCCGGACGGAGGCCGGGGCGCGGGAGTCGCAGGCACTCGCTGCGTTTCCGGGCGGATCAATTCCACGCGACGTGCCCTCGGGTCACCCGGGTTCCCCCCGTGGCCGACCAGTGGATGGCGATCGACCCGCGGATCTGGTTCGGCTCGGGGAGTGCGAGCACCACGCCACCTTCGGTGATCCGCCAGCTCGCACCATCGTGGCCGACCACGTGGAGCACGCCATCGGTGGTCCAGGCCAGGACGGTGCCGTCGGTGCCCGGGGCCGCGCCCGCCACCTTCGCGTCCCCGAGTCGCACGCGTGCCGGTCGCGCCAGCCCCTCGTCGACGATCCAGGCCTCGCCACTGTCGGCGTACAGGAAGGCCCGCCCGCGCTCGCCGAACACCGCCACGCCCGAGATCCGATCTCCGAGGTCCGTGGTGACCGAGACCAGGCGCTGCCGCTCGAGCACCCCCACCCCGCGCGCACCGGCGACCACGGCGGTCCCGTGGCGGAGCCCGGGGAAGATGGCATGTGCGCGACCGATCGAGCCGGTGTGCACCGGCACGAGCCCACCTTCGGAGCCTGGCCACGAGGTGACCTCGACCGAGCCGCTCGCACCCAGCACCACCAGGCCGTCATCGACGGTGACCAGGCCGAGGATCGGCTCGGGTGACGTCAGCTCCTGCACCGGGACGCGCGAGCTCCCCGCGAGGAGCGAGAGCCCGCCGGTGGTGTCCGCGATCACGAGGCCGCGCGGCGTGACCGCGAGCGCGGTGGCGGGGGCGCTGAGGACGAGCTCGGTCCACGTGCCGCCGCGGAGCTGCTTGAGCACGGGCACCCAGCACGCCACGGACAGCGTGCCATCACCATGCTCGACGGCATCGCTGATCGGGCCCGTCGAGGCGATCGGGGCGAGGCTGTCACCGGCATCGAGCGACAGCCACTCGCCGGAGTCCGTGCCGATCACCAGCGAGCCGCGCAGCGAGAAGGCCGCGACCGGGAGCGAACGCATCGCGACGGAACCTAGCACCAATGCAAGTCAGATGAGGAAGGTTGACTTGGACATCGGCCAGCGACTTGAACCGTCGGTGGATCATCGGCGCAGCGACGGCAATCCGGAGGTCAGGTCTCCAGCCGCGGCGCGGCGGGCCACGCAGCGGTCGATCCCGGCGAGCAGCCGGTCCACGCTGACGCGCCCGTCGAGGATCTCGGTCACGTGGGGGGCGAGCTCGGCGGCGAGCGTGTCCCGGATCGCGGCATCGCACACGCCCTCGAGCGCCTGGAGCAGCGTGAGGAGCTCCGGCGGACCGAGCCGCTTGAACAGTGCCCCGAGCTGGGGATGCACCGCTTGCCACGCCGCCGCGCGGGTGCCCGCCCGCGCGAACAGCGTCGCCAGCGCCGCGAGGGCCGCCGCCGGCTCGGCGGTGCGATCGACCACCACCGCGACCACGCGATCGGCGAGCGCGGGACCGAAGCCACCGAGCCCCTCGACCAGCGCCGCGGCGAGGGCCGGATCGGTGGCCTTGGTCGCGCGCGCGAGCACCCGCGTGAACAATGCCGGGCCTCCGCTCGGTGCCGCGAGCGAGAGCGCGAGGGACAGCGCACCCAGATCGGGATCCCGGCTCGCGAGTACACGCTCGAGCGCCGCGCGTGCACGCCGGATCGTCGCGGGCGGGAGCTGCTCGGCGGGGATCAGCGCGAGCAGCGCATCGCGCAGCACGTGTTCCACGGGCTTGCCCGGCGCGAGCAGCGCGCTGGCCCCGAGGCGCGGAGCGAACCGCGCCGCGAGCCAGGCCGTCCACCGTGGACGCGCCGCGTCCGTGACCAGCGGATCGAGCGCGCTCGCCACCCGGGTCGCGGCGAGCTGGACGTACGGATCGGCGCTGCTCGCCAGGGCGGTCAACGCGGCCAGAGCCGCCGGCATCGCGAGCTCGCCACGCGCGATCGCGCCCGCGAGATCATCCCCGTGCGCGAGGCGCTCCGCCGGTGTGATGCTCGCGAGCGGCGCCGTTGGAAGCTCCACCGCGGAGCCCGGCGCGGTGCCGATCTGATAGTAGCCGCGCCCGTCGTCGTTCCCGACGATCCACGCCGGGCACCCGGTCGCCCCTGGCAGCGCGAGCTCGGTCCGATCAGCGGCGAGCCCGCATGCCCGCCCGCCCCCGCTCGGTCCCGGGTAGCGCACGCAGATCGGGATCTGCACCCCAGCGCGTGCGTGCGCGACCAGCTTCGCCGCGGGCCCCGAGCAATCGAGCGCGAGCTCCACGATCGGCGTGCCCGTATGCTCGACGTACGAGGCGAGCGCCTGCCCCATCGCGGGCGATGAGACCTGCGTGACCGCCGCGACCAGATCGCCGGTGGTCACCGAGCCGCCAGCATGCGCCGTCACGTACGCGCGCAGCGCCGACCGCAGCGCGCCCTCGCCGAGGTGGCGCTCGAACATCGCGAGCACCGCCGCCCCCTTCTCGTAGGCGATCGCATCGAACGTCTCGTCGAGATCATCACCGTCGGCGATCGCGCGGCGCAGCGCACGCGGACGGGCCTCCGCATCGGCGGCCAGCGCATCCTCGCGATCGAGCTGCGTGCGGAGCGGCGCGTCGTCGAAGCCGCCGAGATCCGCGGCCACCTTGTCGCCGAGGAACGTGGCGAACGACTCCGAGAGCCACAGCTCGTCCCACCACGCCGGGGTCACGAGGTTGCCCGTCCACTGATGCGCCAGCTCGTGTGCGGCGACCCGGAGGTAGCGCTGGCGATACTCCGCGTCATCGCCCTCGCCGAGGAGGATCGTCGACTCGAAGGTCACGAGGCCCGGGTGCTCCATCGCGCCGAACAGCTCGGGCACGGCCACGAAGTCGAGCTTCGCGAGCGGGATGGGTTGATCGAAGTAATCCTCGAGAGCCGCCACCAGCTTCGCCGTGGTGGTCACCGCGAACGCAGCCCGCGTGCGCGCACCTCGTGCCACCGCGACCCGGAACGGGATCTTGGCCCGGCCAACCGTGCCGCCATCGACGATCTCGAACGGCCCGACCGCCACCGCGAGCAGGTAGCTGGGCAGCGCGGCGATCTCGTCGAACCGCACCTCGTGCCTCCCGTCGGGGAGCTTGGTGTCCTGCGCCACCGGGGCATTGCCGAGCGCGATCTGATCGCCCGGCACGGTCAGCGTGACGCGCCACGGCACCTTGAACCGTGGCTCGTCGAAGCACGGCACGATCTGCCGCGCGAACGCGGCCTCGGCCTGCGAGAACAGGAACCACTGGCCACCCTGGCGCTGGCGGAACAGGCCCTCCTGATCGCGCACGGCGTTGCCGGTGTACGCGAGGTGCACCTCGAGCTCTCCGGGCCCCACCACGCGATCGAGCTCGAGGGGCAACAGCTCGTGCGGGTGCTTGTCCCCGGCGACGATGGCGCCATCGCGATCGTGCTCGCGGAACGTCGCCGCGGTGATCGTCAGGTCGCCCGCGTGGAGCCACAGCTTCCGCGTCGGCGCCGCCACGCGGATCCGGATGTCCACCTCGCCGCGGAACCCGGGCTGGGCGGGATCGAGCTCGAGCCGCAGTGCATAGCCGAGCGGCGCCACACCGTCGGGCAGGCGCAGCGTGGGATCCGGAACCATCGCGGCGTCGATCGCCGCGTCGCGGACCGCGACCACCGGCATCTGACGCGGCGGCGGCGTGTGTGCGGCCTCGTGCGAGCTACACGCGGCGACCAGCCACGACAGCGAGATCAGCCACGACAACCAGGACAGCGAGCCGAGCGCACGCACCGCCGGTCAGGCCGTCACGACCGCGAGCAGCCGATCGGTGTCGACCTGATCACCGACCGCGACGTGGAGCGCGCGCACGGTCCCCGCGGCCGTGGCGCGGACGGTGTGCTCCATCTTCATCGCCTCGAGCACCACGAGCGCGGCGCCGGCCGCGACCTCCTGGCCCGCATCGACGAGCACGCGGACCACCTTGCCCGGCATCGGCGCGATCAGGCCGCCTTCCACCACGCGCGCGACCAGCTCGGGGAACCGAGGCAGCTCGGTGAGCGCGAGGGTCAGCCCCTCGGACTGCACCCACGCACGTGCGCCATGCACCGCGATGCGCGCCGTGCGGCGATGGCCGCCGCCCTCGACGAACCACAGCCGATCGCCCTCGAGCCCGAACCGGCTCACGATCGTCGTCTTGCCGCCGAGCGCGAACGCGATGCCACCTTCGGGGGTGGGGCGATAACCGAGCGCGACCTCGCTGTTGGCCTCGCCGTACGTGTACGTGACCTGCTGATCGGCGACGTGAACGTTCCGCCAGCCCGTGGGCGCGAGCGGCGTGCCCGGGATCTCGGCTCGCCGCGTGGCGATGCCGTGGAGCGTGAGCGCGACCACCGCGACCCGCACGCGATCGAGCCCCGGCATCCGCGCGGCGAGCTCGCCCGCGTGCCGCTCGAGGAAGTGCGTGTCGAGCTCGCCGGCGAGGAACGCCGGGTGCGCGAGGATCCGGGCGAGGTGCTCGCGGTTGGTGACGAGCCCGGGGATCCACAGCTCGTCGAGCGCGCGGCGCAGCACCTGGGCCGCCTCGCGCCGGGTGGGCGCGTACGCGATCAGCTTGCCGAGCATCGAATCGTAGTGGATCCCGATCTCGGTGCCGGCCGTGACGCCGAGGTCCGCGCGGATCGTGCTGGGGACGTCCACCGCATACAAGGTCCCGGTGGTGGGCAGGTAGTCGCGCTCGGGATCCTCGGCGCACAGCCGCACCTCGATCGCGGCGCCGCGCTGGGGAGGTGCTGCGTCGTACCCGAGCGGCTCACCGCGCGCGATCCGGATCTGCTCGCGCACCAGATCGAGCCCCGTGGTCAGCTCCGTCACCGGGTGCTCCACCTGGAGCCGCGTGTTGACCTCGAGGAAGTAGAAGTTCCCGGCCTGGTCCGCGATGAACTCCACGGTGCCCGCGCCGACGTACCCGACGGCCACGCCGAGCTCGACCGCCGCCTTGCCCATCGCCGCGCGCTTCGCGGCATCGAGCGCCACCGATGGCGCCTCCTCGATCACCTTCTGGTGGCGGCGCTGGATCGAGCACTCGCGCTCCCACACGTGCACGACCTTGCCGTGCTGATCGCCGAGGATCTGGATCTCGATGTGCCGCGGCCGCTCGACGTACTTCTCGAGCAGCAGCGTGTCGTCGCCGAACGCGGACAGCGCCTCGCCGCGCGCACGCTCGAGCGCCTCGGCGAGCTCGGCCTCGGCGCGGACGATCCGCATGCCCTTGCCGCCGCCACCCGCGCTCGCCTTGACGAGCAGCGGATAGCCGATCGTCTTGCTCGCCGCCAGCAGCGCGCTCGCCGATTGATCATCACCCTCGTAGCCGGGGACCGTGGGTACACCCGCGGCCTTCGCGATCCGCTTCGCCTGCTGCTTGCTGCCGAGCTTGCCGATCACGGAGGCCGGCGGGCCGATGAACACGAGGCCCGCCTCGGTCACCGCGTCGGCGAACGCCGCGTTCTCGGACAGGAAGCCGTACCCCGGGTGGATCGCGCTCGCGCCGGTGACCCGCGCCGCGTCGAGCAGCGCGTTGATCACCAGATAGCTCTCGCGGGCGGGCGCGGGGCCGATCCGGACCGCCTCGTCTGCGAACCGCACGTACGGCGCGTCGGCATCGGCATCGGAGAACACCGCGACGGTCGCGATGCCCATCGCCTTGCACGTACGCATCACGCGCAGGGCGATCTCTCCGCGGTTCGCAATCAGGACCTTGTCGATGGCTCGCACGGCCCCCGACGCTACCTCACCGGCGGATCATGTGGAACGGTGGCGGCGCAGCATGCGGTACAGCGTGCTCCGCGCGATCCCGAGGCGGCGCGCCGCCACGCTGAGGTTGCCGGCGGACTCGGCGATCACCTTGTGGAGCGTCTCGCGCTCCATGACGTCCAGTGCGCCGGTGGCCGAGGGCGCCGAGACAGCCGCGAGCTCCGGCGGCAGGTGTTCGAGCTCGATCCACGCCGCGCCGTCGGCCTGGAGCTGCGCGACCGCGAGCGTGGACTTGAGCTCGCGCACGTTGCCCGGCCAGCCGTGGCGCGCGATCGCGATGGCGGCGGCCGGCGCCAGCACCGCGCCCGGGCCGAGGAGGTGTGCGGCCAGGGCGAGCACATCGGTGCGCTCGCGCAGCGCCGGGATCCGCACCGTAGCGCCCTTCAGGCGGTAGTAGAGGTCCTGGCGGAACGTGCCGGCCTCGACCATCGCGGCGAGATCACGGCAGGTCGCGCAGATCACACGGACATCGGTGCGCTCGAGGCGCGTGTCTCCGACGCGACGGAACGTGTTGGTCTCGATCACCCGCAGCAGGGTCGCCTGCATCGCGGGCGACATCTCCGCGACCTCGTCGAGGAACAGCGTGCCGCCCCGCGCGGCGTGAAACAGCCCGGTGCGCCCACCGCGCTCGGCGCCGGTGAACGCGCCCGGGGCATACCCGAACAGCTCCGTCTCGAGCAGCGACGAGGCAAGCGCGCCGCAGTTGATCGCGTGGAGCGGGCCGGCAGCGCGAGCGCTCGCGAGGTGGAGCGCGCGCGCGAACAGCTCCTTGCCCGCGCCGGTCTCCGCGAGCAGCATCACCGGGAGTTCGCTGGTGGCGAGCCGGCGGCTCCAGGCGATCGCACTCTGGACGGCGGCATCCTCGGCGAAGATCGGCGAGAACGCATCCTCGACCGGCCCGACCGTGCGCGTGGCGACCGCGGCGAGGGTGCGCGGTGCGAGGCGACCGGGCTCGAGCACCACCATCACCGCGATCACGGCGCCGCCGGGTGCGGCGATCGGCTCGACTCGAAGGCGATACGCGCGACGATCTTCGGGCCGTCCGAGCTCGACGGGGATCCCGCCCACCGTGGGCGCCAGGGCCTCGGCGACCAGCGCCGGCCAGGTGAGGCCCAGAACGCCTTCCGGTTCGCGGCCCGCGAGCTCGCCGTGACAGACGGCGGCCGCGGCGGGGTTGCCGCGGAGGATCCGTCCCGGTGCTTCGATCACCAGCGCGGGATCGCGCATCCTCTCGACGCTCCGGCCGAGCACGCGGGTGATCGACACCCCGGCGGCCGCATAGGCCTGGAGCCGCAGCAGCTCCTCGAGCGCGGTGGCCGCGCGGAGGATCACCTGGCGCACGTTCTCGTCGGCGCTCGCGAGATGAGCCGTGGCATCGAGCACCGCGATCGGGGTGCCATCGATGCCGCGGATCGGCGCCGCATAGCAGACCAGGTCGCGATAGCTGTGGCCGAAGTGGGCATGCCCGTGGACGGCGACCGCGCGATTGGCCGCCGCGGCGGTACCGATCGCGTTGGTTCCACGATCGCGCTCGCTCCACGAGGCACCCTCGATCAAGCGCAGCGCCCGCGCCGTCTCCTCGAAGCCGCCCCCTCCGCGCGTGTTGACGACCACACCGTCGGCATCCGCGAGCAGGAGCAGGAAGTCACGGTCGGCGACCCGGGCGGTGGCGCGATCGAGGACCGCGTCACCGATCGCGGCGACCAGCTCGACGTGGCCAGCGTGGAGCCGCAGCGCATCGCCGCGGAGCAGGTGATCTTCGAGCCGAGCACCTTCGATCGGTGCGCCCAGGGCGCGCGCGCGGGTCCAGCATGCGAGTAACTCGCCCTCGACCTGCGGCACGCCGCCGGCCTGGAACAGATCCCAGGCGGTCGCTCCAACGTCCGGCAGGATCAGGAGCTCGCTCACCCTCGGAGCGTGGGCGCCTCGACGGTCCAGCGCAAGCGCCCATCGTCCCAGGGCGAGTCATTGTAGCGAAACAAGCTGTCTCGTTTCGCTCCACCTCGACGCGGCGCGGCACCGGGAGTCCGCAGACCTGGCGTGGTGGCGGCCCCCTTGCACGAGGGACCGGCCAAGGAGAGCACCACATGCGCTACGCACGACCCAACACGCCGGGAGCGAAGGTCAACTTCGAGTCTCGCTACGGCAACTTCATCGGCGGAGAGTTCGTCGCTCCCGTCAAAGGCCAGTACTTCGAGAACCTCTCGCCCGTCACGGGCCGAGCGTTCATGGAGGTCGCGCGCTCGACGGCGGAGGACGTCGAGAAGGCGCTCGACGCCGCGCACGGCGCCAAGCGGGCGTGGGGCAAGACCGCGCCCGGCGCGCGCGCGCTGATCCTCAACAAGATCGCCGACATCATGGAGCAGAACCTCGAGCTGCTCGCGGTCTCGGAGAGCTGGGACAACGGCAAGCCCATCCGCGAGACCCTCGCCGCCGATGTCCCGCTCGCCATCGATCACTTCCGCTACTTCGCGGGCTGCCTGCGCGCCGAAGAAGGCTCGCTCGCCGAGCTCGACGAGAACACCGTCGCCTATCACTTCAAGGAGCCGCTCGGCGTGGTCGCGCAGATCATCCCGTGGAACTTCCCGCTGCTGATGGCCGCCTGGAAGCTCGCCCCTGCCCTCGCGGCCGGCAACTGCGTGGTGCTCAAGCCCGCCGAGCAGACCCCGGCGACGATCCTGCTGTGGGCAAAGCTCGTGGGTCACCTGCTGCCGCCCGGCGTCCTCAACATCATCAACGGCTTCGGCATCGAGGCGGGCAAGCCGCTCGCGCAGAACCGGCGGATCGCCAAGTGCGCCTTCACCGGCGAGACCACGACCGGTCGCCTGATCATGCAGTACGCCTCGGAGAACCTGATCCCGGTCACGCTCGAGCTCGGCGGCAAGTCCCCGAACGTGTTCTTCGGCGATGTGCTCGACAAGGACGACGACTTCCGACAGAAGGCCCTCGAGGGCTTCACGATGTTCGCGCTCAACCAGGGCGAGGTCTGCACCTGCCCCTCGCGCGCCCTGATCGACAAGAAGATCTACGGCGCGTTCCTCGAGCTGGCCACGGAGCGCACCAAGCGGATCAAGCAAGGCGACCCGCTCGACACCGACACGATGCTCGGCGCGCAGGCCTCGAACGATCAGCTCGAGAAGATCCTGTCGTACATCGACATCGGCAAGAAGGAGGGCGCGAAGCTCCGCACCGGCGGCGAGCGCGTCCGCCTCGGCGACGGCCTCGAGGAGGGCTACTACGTCGCGCCGACGATCTTCGAAGGCACCAACCGCATGCGGATCTTCCAGGAGGAGATCTTCGGACCGGTGGTCTCGGTGACCAGCTTCGACGGCTTCGACGACGCGATCTCCGTGGCCAACGACACGCTGTACGGCCTCGGCGCCGGCGTGTGGACCCGCGACACCAACACCGCGTTCCGCGCCGGCCGGGCGATCGAGGCCGGTCGCGTGTGGACGAACTGCTACCACCTGTACCCGGCGCACGCGGCGTTCGGCGGGTACAAGCACTCGGGCATCGGGCGCGAGAATCACAAGATGATGCTCGACCACTACCAGCAGACCAAGAACCTCCTGGTCAGCTACGATCCGAAGCCGATGGGCTTCTTCTGAGATGATCGACGCGACCACGTCTGCGCTCGCCAAGATCGCCGACCTGGTCGCGCGGTTCGGACCGTTGATGTTCCATCAATCGGGCGGCTGCTGCGATGGCAGCGCCCCGATGTGCTACCAGCGCGGCGAGTTCCTCCTCGGCGCGCGCGACGTGCTGCTCGGCGAGGTCGGCGGCCAGCCGTTCTACATGGGCGGCGATCAGTACGAGCTGTGGAAGCACACGCAGCTCACGCTCGACCTCGTGCCCGGCCGCGGCGCCGGGTTCTCGATCGAGGCGCCCGATGGCGTACGGTTCCTGATCCGCTCCGAGGTCTGCGCGGTCCCCTGACGCGCTGGTCTTACTTCTCTGGCTTCCAGGCGACGAGCGGATCGAGCTCCTCGGTCCAGAAGCCTTCGATCGACTCGATGATGCCGTCGAGGTGCGTCGCGAGATGCATCTCGGCGTCGTCGAGCATCTCCCACGCGACCTCCGTCAGCTCGCCGTACTCGAAGTGGAACGTCTGGCGAGACGCGCGGACGCGCGCGACGATGCCGTGCTTGTCCTCGACCTTGTTGTCCTCGAACTTCTCCGCGACCTCGGTCGCGAGGGCCTCCAGCAGCTTCGGATCGGTGATCCGCTCGACGTAGATCGGGCGGTGATCCTTGCCGGCCCAGAAGATCTCGAAGCTGGTCCAGTCGGTGCGCGCCGAGGCCTCGCCTCGGTTGGGCGGATTGACGTGCGTGGAGGAGCCGAAGTAGCCCTCGGCCATCAGCCGGATGATCCGGCCGTACGTGATCATCTCTGCCGATCGGCAGTGGATGTAGATGTGACCTGCCATGGTTCGCTACCTTGCTAGCCACTAGCGCTGGCTCACGAGCCAGGCGACGACGTCGGCCTTGCCCTCGCGCTTCGCGATATCGAGCGCGCGCCTGTGACGCCAAGGTCCGCCCGCTCCATCCCTTGCCCGCAGGTGCCAGCGCGCCACTAGCGGCGTGGCCGCCCGTGGCTCCAGTGACTCCCTCCACGGCCAACGCACCCCACCCCCGTCGAATCCATTCCCAGCGACACCCCCCCCGAACCGAACCCTAACATGCCTTCACACCGGCGGAACCTAGCGCTTTTCGCCGCGAACAACCCGTGCAGCGCGATCCCCCGCTGGCGACGGTGCCTCGAGGTCCTCCCGTAATCTGACCGGAGATGCGGAATGCGTGCCGACTGCGCGCAGAAGATGATCTTGCCGAACATCGGGAAGGCACAGAGCGGCTGCCGACATCGCCGCACCGTGCACAGCAGCTCTCGCGCAGCGCGCAACGCAGCAACCACGAACGCCTGAGGGACTGCTCCAAAGATCTGAGGCCGCCATACCATATGACGAGGGTCGCTCTCCGACCCACCGCCCAACATTCCATACCTAACAGCAGGCCTTGAGGGAGACCCGCATGGCAACCGGATCGCACAACATGCGGGACGATGGCAAGGCCCCCAAAGCTGCGACCGACTCGCCATCGGTCTGCGTGATCGAATCAGGAGCTCGACGCCGAACGGATCCCAGGCGCCACCCCCTCCCTGCCCCCGCGACCTCCCTCCTTGCCCTTGCGCCAGAGCTTGTTCCACCAATCAGCCACGGCTGGGACCGTACCCCACCGGGGTCGGCCTGCGGCGCGCCAAGATTGCAGTGCATGGCACCGTGCTGCGTGTTACCAGCGCCAGATGAAGCTCGGGCTCGTGTTGTCGATCCTCGCGCCGGCCAGCCTCGCGCTCGCGCAGCCTGCCGGGAAGCCGGCACCGCTCTGCGTGCCGTCATCCGCGAACACGTTCCGCGTCGCTGCGGTGGGCGCCGATGTGATCACGTGCTTCATCGAGGACGACAAGCCGGAGCGCTGCATCGCCGTCTCTTCGAAGCGTGGGCCACGCAAGGTCCGCCCACCCGCGGCCTCGGCACCGGCGCCCGCTGCCAAGGTCCGCGGCAAGGGTGGGAAGCTGTCGGCATGCATGGGTAAGACGTGCGTCAAGCTCGGCAAGAACCTCACCGCCGCGATCGCTGGTGTGGACACGAAGAACGGCGAAGGCGGCGGAAGCTTCGACCGCGACGCCGTCCCGCATCCGACCACGAACCTCGAGGTCGTGGTGATCCAAGGCAAGCCGTGGAGCGTTCGTGATGACAAGGCGCTGGTGCTCACGCCGCCACGCGAGTACGCGAAGAGGTCCGACGTACCGCCCGGCAGTACGGGCGTCGACGTCGCAGGAGATCTACTGATCGCCAACTGGGCCGACTGCGCCGGGCCGTGCGCCATGGCCGCCGTCATCGACGCGAGCGGAGCCACCAAGGGAGACTGGTTCCCGGCCGGCAAGCCGCTCGCGCTCGACGCCAAGCGGGTCGCGATCATCCCCGACGACTCCGACGCGATCCTCACGGTCCTCGATCCAGTGACGGCGAAGCAGCTCGGTACGCTGCAGCTCGCCGACGGCGTCCTCCTCGGTCTGCAGGCTGCCCGCGTCGACGCCAAGACCATCGCCGCCGTGTGGCACGAGGAGGCGTGGAAGGTGGTGTGGATCTCGGTCCCACCGACCGGCGCTCCGAGCATCACGACCACCAAGGAGATCGCGACCTGCCCGTGAGGCTGGAACAGGGGTCAGACCCCTGTTCCGTGCTCAGACGCGGCGGCGGCGCGCGATCGTCACGCCGAGGCCGAGGAGCAGCAGCGTGCCGAGCGCGCCGAAGCCCATCGCCTTGACGCCGCTCGGCTTCGGCGGCGTGGCCGTCGGACCGGGCGCGGGGGCCGGCGCGGTGCGCTGGCGCTTGAGGCCGATCTCCCAGAGGTCGCGGTTGACCATGGACGCAACGGCGAGCTTGCCGCGCGGCGCGAACGCGAGCTTGCCGGCCGCGAGCGTCGGCTGGTAGTTGCCGTCCGGCGGACCGCCCCACACGCCGCGCTGCGGGTTCTTGCACTTGACCGGGCCCGTCCACCAGTGGCGCACGGCATAGCGGGCCTGGAAGAAGTTCTGCGTCGACGGCGCGGCGCCGTACTCGAGGCCCTGCTTGCTCCACTGCTCGCGGCCACCGGTGACCGGCTTGCCCTCGCGGAACCGCAGGTCGTCCTTCATGTCGCCCTTGCCGTAGCGGGCGTGGAGGCGCGTCAGCACGAAGTTGCCGCTCGCGATCTGGCCACCGACGATGTCGCCGCCGAGCGTCATCAGATCGGGGTTCGAGATGTCGGCGTCGGTGCACGGATCGCAGTGGTAGTTCGGCACCGCGGTCCACGCGTACTCGGTGACCACCGCGCCCGGGTTCGCCTCGATGGTCTTGTCGAACAGCGCCGCGTAGAACTCGGCGAACCGGGTCTTCACGGCGGGCTTGACGTCGAAGTTGGTCGGGATGAACACGTTCTTGTAGTTCGCGACCTCGTAGCGCTTGTCGGCGGAGATGATGTTGACGATCAGGTCCTGCTTGCCCGAGCTGTTCGCCATGCCGAGGCGGATCGGCAGCGCGAAGTCCTCGCTGTCGTAGTGGAACCGCAGCGGCGAGAGGGCGGCGTGGTTGCCCTCCATCGTCACCTTCTTCGGATCGACCTTCGCGACGAAGAACTTGCTCCCGGCCTCGACGTACGGCCGCAACAGGGGCTCGGCGTCCTTCGGGATCTTGTAGCCGTTCTGGTTGAGCCAGGTCTCGAGGCCCGCGGCCTCGGTGGCCGAGAGGATCAGGATCTTGTACTCGGCGACATCGAACTTCGCCTCGATCTTGACCGTCTGCTTCTTCATCGGCTCGGCCGACTTGTCGTCCGCCATCTCCATGCTGGCGCCGTACGCGCGGCTCGCCATCGCGGTCCGCGGCCGCGGATCAGGACACGGATCCTCCTCCCAGTACTCGACGAGCCGCGGCGAGCCGAGCGAGTCGGTGTTCGAGAACACGGTGCGCGGCAGCGTCTTGACGTCGGCCTCCTTGAGGACGACCGGCACCGGCACGACCATCGCGAAGTCCTCGAGCGGACCCTTGTAGTCGTTCTGCATCGACAGCACGGTGCGTGTGCCCTCGCGCATCAACACGACCTGGGTCGCATCGTTGGACAGCTTCGCGCCCGAACCACTCACGTAGAAGCCGCAGAACGCGTGCGCGGCTCCCGCACTGGCGACCGCGATGCACGCGGCTGCGCCGAGACAGACCCCTAGCTTGTTCATCCCGGGTAGTAACGCCCGAGCGCGGGGCCGGGTCTATAGCCCGGGCCCACAGCTCACGTCAGAGGCCAGCGCACTGCGGCGGCCGCCCGGGACATCGGCCCGAGGGGAGCGCGGGCCGAGCGATACGCGGCATCGGCCGAGGCGCTCATCTCCGCGAGATCCGTGGCATCGACCCCGAGCCCGTGTCGCGCGCGCTCGAGGATCGTCGCGCAGCGCTCGAGCCCCTCGATCTGCGTGCGTTGCGCGAACTCGCGGGGCCCTTCGCTCGACGTCACCCGCCAGCCGGCGTCGCGCAGGCCGACGAGCGCGAGCTGCCACGAGTTCGAGACCCGCTGATCGACCGTCTCGGTCCAGAACGGCCGCCGCAGGTGCCGCAGCGTGAGGGAGCGGCGCAGCGGCCGCAGCGCGAACGCGACGAGCTGCACCACGACCGCGCACGCGAGCAGGATCATCACCCAGCGCAGCAGCGAGCCGCCGAGCGCCCGCGTGGGCTCGTGCGGCGCGATCGACGACGCGGGCTCGCTCGGCATCGCCGAGGCCGCGGGCGGAGGCGGAGCCGTGACGGTCGGCGCCGGCGTCGGGCTCGGGGTCGGTGGGGTCGGCGTCGGCGTCGGCGTCGGCGTCGGCGTCGGCATCGCCGTCGGAGTCGGGGTCGGCGTCGGGGTCGGAGTCGGGGTCGGCGTCGGAGTCGGGGTCGCAGTCGGGGTCGGGGTCGGCATCGCAGTCGGGGTCGGGGTCGGGGTCGGCGTCCACGTCGGCATCGGCGCGAGCTCGCCGGTTCCCGTGACGCTCGGCGCCTCGGTGGCCGGCGCATAGGTGTCGGGGTACGACGTCCGCGTCCAGGTCGTGGTGCCCTCGGCCGTCGTGGTCCGGGTCCAGCCCGGCGTGCTGGTGGTGTCGGTGCCGGCGACGATCTGCCCCGGCTCGATCGGCGTGCCGGCGACGATGATCGGATCGCCGTACGATCCGGACACCGCATCTTCGGCGAGCGCGCCGCGCGGGCCGTTGCAGATCTGGCAGTCCAGTCCGGGGCGCGGCGCGGCGTCGGGATCCACGGCGTCATGACCGCGGCCGAGATCGAGGTACTCCTTCACGCGCGAGCGCTGCGTGATCACGGTGTCGGACCGCGGGCAGCACGGCAGACCCGCCCGCGCAGGAGCGCTGATCGCGACGGGACCGGCGCTTCCGCCCTCGGTCTGCCACAGCTGCGGCGCGAGCCACGCGGTGAGACCGAACGCGGTCGCCGCCACGAACACGGACCAGCTCGCGCGCGCGAGCTGCCCGCCCGGATGCTCCTTGAGCACGGTGGCCGGCTTCGCGGTGGCGATTGGGGTGAACCCCACGGTGCGCCACAGCTGGATCCGCCGCGTCTCTCGTGCGCGCAGGAACACCACGAACATGAGGCCGAGCGCGCCGAGCAGCACCACGCCGGTCTGATCGGGGAGCGCGGCGCCGCTGGTGCGATCGAGGATCGACAGCATCCAGATCATCGTCGGGAACCAGAACGCGACCAGGGCGCCGCGGTCGCCGAGACTCCAGAACGCGCACAGCCCCGCGGCGACGAACACCTTGGAGAACAGCGGGCCGGCGACGTCCGGCGGCACGATCGCCACGAGCCAGCACGCCGCGAGGAGGATCGTGACGAACGACGCCCCCCAGCGTACGTCGCGGAGTGCGAGGACGTGCCCGGTCACCGTGCCCGCGAGCAGGCCGAGCCACACGCCCTGCAGCGTCGCCGCATCCGCGAGCCGCTGGAACGTGAACAGCGCGAACCCGCCGATCAGCATCACCCAGTACACGAGCATCACGTTGGCCGCGAGATGCAGGCGCTTCACGGGATCACCGCCAGCGCGATGCGGCCGCCATCGCTTTGGCCACCGACGGGCCGCGCGACGTGGTGCCCGGAGTAGCTGCGCCAATCGGCCCAGCACGCGACCTGGCTGAACACGTTGCGGTCGTGCCACTGCCGCTCGAGCCGCTCCTGCTCGCGCCTGCGCCGGCCTCCGCGATTCTCGGCGCTCCCCGACGGGAACCCGTGCGTCAGGCCGCTCTCGGTGCGCACCAGATCCTCGCACGAGGTCCACGCGAGCTCGGGCACCACCACCCACACGAGGTCGGCGGTCGTGTCCACGCGCCGCGGCCGGCTCGAGATCACGATCTGGCGAACGTTGCCTCGGCCGACGAGGGTCTCGAGCGGGACCGTGGCCTGCCACGCGACGCGGGCACCGAGCCGCTGATCATCGCGCGACGATCGCGCGCGCAGCTTGCGCTCCACGCTCTTCATCGTGCCGTCGTGCGCGAGCGCGGTGACCAGCGTGACGCGGGTACCGGACTCGCTCAGCGCGCGACCGACACCGAGCCAGACCCGGACCAGCGCATCGAGCAGATTATCGGGAGCGCGGGTGGTCAGGGTCTCGGTGCCGAACAGCTCGTTGTCGAGGACGATGCGCACGAACGGCGCCGCGGGAGGCAGCTCGTCCGGGAGGCGGACGATCAGCTCGTCCTGCTGCGAGGATCGCACCCAGTGGATGCGCCGCGTGTCATCTCCCGGCACATACGCACGGATCCGGAACGTGCCCTCGGTGGGCAGCTTGTGTGCCGGCCGCGCGAGGGCATCATCACCCCCGAGATCGAGCAACCGCTGCGCACCCTCGACCACGCCGGGCCGCGGGAGGATCGTGAACGTGGTCTCTGCGCGGCGCACGGCCGGTGTGCGCGACAGGCCGAGCACATCCCCGAGCCACAGCGCGAGCGGAGGCGCGTGATGCTCGCCGCGGCGGGCAGGCCCGAGCGCGCTCTCGAGGCGGAGCTCGGCCTTCGTGCTCTCGGCGCCGATCGCGTACCGCGTGACCGGGCCGTGGCGCATCGGCTGCCCGGTCACGAACAGGCGCATCCCGATCGGGATCTCCACGTTGGTCAGCCGCAGCTCCTCGCGGAGCTCGTCGCCCTCGACCGCGACCTCGGGGAGGATCGCGCGCGCGATCACCGCCTTGCGCCACCGATCGAGACCACCGGCCATGATCGTGGTCCACGCCACGGTCGTGAACACGAGGCCGAAGCCGAGGATGCCGATCACGCTCAGGCTCGCCCAGCCGGTGAGCCTCGCCCCGATCAGCGCGCCCGCCGCGAGCCACGACAGCGCCGCACCGCCGGCGGTCAGCACGTCGACGTGCTCCCAGTGCGAGGTGGAGCTCGGGCCGCGATGCTCGCGCCCCTCGATGAACCGCATCACCAACGTCCCGATCATGAAGATCCACAGCATCACGAGCACCGGAGCCACCGCGTGCAGGATCGGCTCCCGGTCCACCCGCACGGCGAGCATGCCGGCCAGGCCCACGGGCAGGATCAGCGACGAGATCCGGAGCAACCGCGCCGAGAACATCAGCGCGCTCCGGTGACCGCGACGGCGCGCAGCCGCTCGCGCACCGTGGCCGCATCGGTCCACAGCCGGTGCCGCAGCACGTCCGGGGCGACGTGGAGGAGATCCTCGATCGTCACGAACTCGCGCCCCGAGAGCATCGCGCGGGACTGCGAGGCACGAACCCACGCGAGCGTGGCGCGCGGGCTGATCGTCTGACCCTCGTC
Organism: Myxococcales bacterium; assembly: GCA_016720595.1. Taxonomy (GTDB): domain Bacteria; phylum Myxococcota_A; class Polyangia; order Haliangiales; family Haliangiaceae; genus JABFXX01. Next base: position 173,110 of record JADKKI010000015.1, on the reverse strand, counting down.
GGCGCCGCGGCGGAGGCGGTGGATGTAGTCCACGGCGGTGCGCTTGAGCTCCGGGGTGACGTGGATCTGCGTGACCGTGTCCCGCCACTCGAGGAACGCGGCGCGCGAGATCACGGGCCGCAAGGCGGCGAGCGGCGAGGTGGCGCCGAGGTGGTAGTCGAGGATCGAGACCTCGTCCTCCGCCGAGGGATAGCCGATGTCGAGCATCACCATGAAGCGATCGATCTGCGCCGCGGGCAGCTCGAACGTGCCCTGGTGATCGATCGGGTTCATCGTGGCCAGCACCTGGAACGGCTCCTCGAGCTGGTGGGTCACGCCGTCCACGGTGACGCAGCGCTCCTCCATCACCTCGAGCAGCGCGGACTGCGTCTTCGGCGTGGCGCGATTGATCTCGTCGGCGAGCAGGACGTGCGTGAAGATCGGCCCGGGGCGGAAGTAGAACTGCTTGTCGCGCGGATCGAACACGTTGGCGCCCGTGATGTCCATCGGCAGCAGATCGGGCGTGAACTGGATCCGGCCGAACCGCGTCTCGATCACCGCCGCGATCGCCTTGCACAGCTGGGTCTTGCCCACCCCCGGCACGTCGACGAGCAGCACGTGGCCGCGCGCCGCCATCGCGGTGAGCACGCGCTCGATCACGTCTCGCTTGCCGATGATCACGGACTCGACGGCCTCCACGACCTGGAGGTACTCGGCGCGGATCCGCTCCACCCGCTGCCGGAGCGGCGTGCGCGTGGCAGGAGCAGCCTCGGCGGTTTGGACCTCGCGATACGGACCGTTGCCATCGACCATGTCGTCCTCCTTGCGACCACGCCCCGCCTGATGGCGTGGGAGGTCTCCGATCAACCAGCGCACGACCGGAGAGCCGGCGTGTGACTTCGTGACAGTGCTCGCTTCGGCGGCCTCGGCCGCAGGCGCGTGCCACAGCCCGGCGTAGGCGTCGGCGAGGCGGCGCCGGATCGGCTCGTCTCCCGCGATCGCGTGGAGCAGCTCGAGCAGCCCCGGCCGCAGCGCGGCGGGGATCAGCGGCGCCAGGGTCTCGGGAGTCTCACCGCAGAGATCGCCATCGATCAGCGGCGGACGGCCGAGCGCCGATAACCCCGCATTGGCACGCGCGATCGCCTCGGGATCGGGCTGGCCGCTGGCGCACAACACGCCCGCGACCACCGCTCCGACTCGGCGAACGTCTTCACGCGCTTCCGCCACCGGCTTCCTACAACCAGAGCGTGAGTCGAATTCCCGCGATCGCAACCCGGATCGTACGTGCGGGCAGGCCGTCGCTCAGTGCCGGAACACGCCCCAGCTGGTGGTGCCCTCGAAAGGCCTGGAATAAGCCGCCGACAACGCGATCGCGACCACCGTACGGGTGTCCCGGGGATCGATGATCCCGTCATCCCACATCCGCGCCGTGGCGAAGTACGGGTCGCTCTCCTTGTCGATCATCGCCTCGGTCATCGCCTTCATGACGTTCAGCTTCTGCTCGTCTACCGTCTCGCCGCGCTTGGCGGCCGCGTCGCGCTGGATGATGTCGAGCACGCCCGCGAGCTGCTTGCCGCCCATCACCGCGATCCGGTGGTTGGGCCAGGTGAACAGGAACCGCGGCGCATAGGCGCGGCCGCACATCGCATAGTTGCCGGCGCCGTAGCTCGCGCCCGTCATGATCGTGATCGCAGGCACCGTGGAGTTCGAGACGGCGTTGATGAGCTTGGCGCCGTGCTTGATGATGCCCTCCTGCTCCACCTTCTTGCCGACCATGAAGCCGGTGATGTTCTGCAGGAACAGGAGCGGCACGTCGGACTGGTTGCACAGCTCGATGAACTGCGCGCCCTTCTGCGAGCTCTCGGACAGCAGCACGCCGTTGTTCGCGAGGATGCCGACCGGGAACCCGTGGAGGTGCGCCCAGCCGCACACCAGCGTCGAGCCATAGAGCGGCTTGAACTCGGAGAACCGCGAGCCATCGACGATCCGCGCGATCACCTCGCGCGCATCGAACGGGACCTTCACGTCGGGTGACGCGATGCCCAGGAGATCCTCGGCCGGATAGCGCGGCTCCTCGATCGGGCGTGGCAGCGGGTGAGCGCCCTTGCGCCAGTTCAGGTGCGCGACGATCTCGCGGCCGAGCCGGAGCGCATCACGCTCGTCGCGCGCGAGGTAGTCCGAGACGCCGGAGATCCGCGAGTGCATCTCGGCGCCGCCGAGATCCTCGTGGTTGGTGTCCTCGCCGGTGGCCATCTTCACGAGCGGCGGGCCGGCGAGATAGACCTGCGCCTGCTTCTCCACCATCACGGTGTAGTCGGACATCCCGGGGATGTACGCGCCGCCCGCGGTGGAGCTGCCGAACACGAGGCAGATCGTGGGGATCTTCTGCTCCGAGCGGCGCGTCAGATCGCGGAAGCCACGCCCACCCGGAACGAAGATCTTCGACTGGTTGGGCAGATCCGCGCCCGCGCTCTCGATCATCGAGATCGAAGGCAGCCGGTTGTGCTCCGCGATGTCGCTGAGCCGACCGGACTTCCAGGCGCTCATCTCGCTGATCGCGCCGCCCTTGACGGTGGATTCGCTCGCGGTGATCAGGCACTCCACGCCCGAGACCCGCCCGATGCCGCCGATCATCGTAGCGCCCGTGGTGTGCCCGGGGACGTCTTTGCCGGCGAGCGCGCACAGCTCGAGGAAGTACGAGTCCCGATCGAGCAGCAGCTCCACGCGCTCGCGCGGCAGCAGCTTGCCCGCGGCCTTGTGCCGGCTCGTGTACTTCTCGCCACCGCCGATCGTGGCCTCCGCGTGCGCGGCCGCGAGCTTGGTGAGGGCGACCCGGTTCGCCGCGTCGTTCTCGCGGAACTCGGGGTTCCTGCGATCGACCTTCGTTACGATCACCGGATACGACTGTTCGGCGCCTGCCATCGCGGCGAATGTACTAGATTCGCGCCGATGGCGAACCACATCGAGGAAGCGAAGTCAGGGCGCGCGAGCTGCCGGACCTGCAAGAAGACCATCGACAAGGGCGAGCTGCGTCTCGGCATCGAGGCCGCGAACTCGTTCGGCGACACGCCGAGCATGCAGTGGCACCACCTCCTGTGCGCCGCGGGCAAGCTCCCCGTCGAGCTCGAGGACGCGCTCAAGGCCTATGTCGGCCCGGTGGCCAACCGCGCCGAGCTCGATGTGGCCATGGCCGATGCGATCAAGAAGGGCAACGCGAAGCCGGGCGGGTTTCCGTACGTCGACCGCGCGCCCACCGGCCGCGCCAAGTGCATCCAGTGCCGCGAGGCGATCGAGAAGGATTCGTTCCGCGTCGCTGTCGAGCGCGAGATCGAGGTGGGCGCGGCGGTGCAGACCGGCGCGGGCTACCTGCATCCGAAGTGCTTCGCCCCGTACCTCGAGGCCACCGAGGGCGACAAGGACGAGGCGACGATCGCGCTGACCAACAACTCCCGGCTCCCCGAGGCGGATCTCGCCACGGTGCTCGGCCAGCTGACCTGACGCGCTGGGTTCAAAGCCGGCCAACCCCCCCCCCCCCCCCCCCCCCCCCCCCCCCCCCCCCCCCCCCCCCCCCCCCCCCCCCCCCCCCCCCGGCCCCCCCCCCCCGGCGTCAGAAACTGGCCCCGGCCGCGGGCCCCACGCGATCATCGGGGCGTGCGCCGGCTGTTCGTGATCTGCCTCCTCGCGACCCCAGCCTTCGCGGGCCGGCACATCGTGCAGCGCGGGGAGACGCTCGAGCACGTCGCGAAGGTCTACGGCTGCTCCACCGAGGCCGTGCTGAAGGCAAACAACCTGAAGACCACGCTGGTCCGGGCGGGCACCGTGGTCACCGTGCCCTCGTGCAACGTGGGCGCCCGCGCGAAGCAGCGCGTCCGCGTGCGTGCACGCGATCGCGACCGAGACGACGACCTCGACGACAAGGCCGAGAAGGCGCTCGCCGTGATCGACGGGGCGAGCGTGGTCAAGACCCGGCGCGCCGACGACGTCGTCGAGCCCGCCAGCGACGACGACGGCCCGACCGAGAGCCTCGGCCAGCCGTGGAACGGCAAGCTGCTCAACGGCGAGGCGATGCCGCGCGGCGATGGCTATCAGCTCCGCCGCCCTCAGCGCTCGTATGGCGCGAGCCACGTCGTCGATCACCTGACCCACGCGATCGCCGAGGTCCGCGCGCTGTACCCCGAGGTCCACACGCTCGCGATCGGCGATCTCTCGCAGCGCGGCGGCGGCAAGATCGGCGATCACCACTCGCACCAGTCGGGGCTCGATGTCGACGTCGGGTTCTACTTCCGCCGGGCGCCCGAAGGCTATCCGGATACGTTCGTCGCGGCCAACGCGGACCTCGATCTCCAGGCGACGTGGGCGCTGCTGACCTCGTTCACCCGGAGCGCAGACCTCGACACCGGCGTGCAGATGATCTTCCTCGACTACGAGGTGCAGGCGCGGCTGTACAAGTTCGCGCGCGGCCGCGGCACGCCCGAGGCGGACCTCGAGGCGATCTTCCAGTATCCGCGCGGCAAGGACGCGCTGGTCGGCATCGTGCGGCACTGGCCGCACCACACCGATCACCTGCACGTGCGGTTCAAGCCCGGCCGGTAGCGCGGCTCAGCAGCCGCCGAGGTTCGGCGTGCCGAGCGAGCTGGGCCCGGTCGCCACTTCGTCGTCGCCGGCCGGTGCCGGGAACCACCGCTCGCGGGCAGCGGCGGTCGTGATCGCCGCACGGCAGGCCGCGGCCGAGAAGTACAGCGGCTCGGCGAGCGTCACGAAGCCATCACCGAGCTGGACCTGCGCCTCGTTGCCACACCCGAGCGCGGAGCCACTGCCATCTCGCCAGGTGGTGCCCGGACCGAGCAGGACGATCTGCTCGCCGCCGGGCTGCATCTGGTAGTCGAGGCTGGTCACCCCGCGCACGCCATCGTCGCGGACCTCGTCGTACTCGAACGCACCCTCGAGCACGCCGCGCGCCCCGTAGTGACGGACTCGCACGGGGCGACAGGTGTCACCGCGCGGCCCTTCGACGATCGTGTGGACCACCCCACCCTGCGCGAGCAGCTTCTCGAAGCGCAGCCTCGCCTTGCGCTGCACCTGCGCCGGGACCTCGACGTCGAGCTTGCAGTCGAGGGAGGTGGCGAGCGCTGTGTGGTCCTTCAGCGCGGCCGCGCACGCCGCGCCATCGCGGAACCAGTGGAGCCGGTCGCCGATGATCGCGGTGTCGGTCTCGCGCGCTTCGAGCTTCGTGGAGCACGTGGTCGAGCTCGCCTCCTCCCCGGTCTCCGTGCTGAAGCCGTCGAACACGAGCTGCTTGCCTTCGGCGTGGAGCTCGAGCACCCGTGTGGTGGTCGCGCCCGCTGTGCTGTTCGTGTGGGTCAGGCGGTGGTGGTCCGGATCCACCGTCCAGGTCTCGCAGCGAGGCGGCCCTTGATCGACCACCAGCATCGTCAGCTCCCCGGGACGAGCGAGCGCCGGGAACGCCGGGATGGGCGGAGGATCGACCGGCGGTGCTGGCGGGGAGTGGAGCGCGGGCGGCTTTGGCGCGGACGGAGCCACCACGGTCGCCACCGGTCCGCGATGAGCACCGCCGCAAGCGGCGAGCAGGACGAGGGGCCAGGCGCGCACGGCCGGTTGGACACCACGGATCGGCGTCGGGTTCCGCGAGAACGCGGCGCGCCGAGGCCCGACGCCCTTGCGGCAGCTGCGTGACCAACGGCAACGAAGAGCAGAGCACGCGGGCGCTGCGGGCTCTCGGCGCGGCACCTTGACGATCAACCTTGGTCCGGCGTCTCGCTCCCCTGGCTCGCGGGCGGCGCGAGCTTGTTCCGCACTTCGTCCATCCTTGTATCGATCATCCGTGCGTGCGGCGCGTAGTCGCCAGGACGAACCACCGCTCCACCGCCTCGAGCACGCAGTAGCTCGTCTAGCTGCTTCTCCTTCAGCGAATAGTGCTTCTTGTTGTCAAAGCCAACGAACGTGAGGTCCAGGAGTGGAGACAGATCGCCATCGACGACCGTCGTGCCTACAAACCGGAACCCACGGAGGTTCTTCATCCCTCTGACGAAGCCGATGGACTCGAGCTTCTTGACGTTGTTCAGGCGGAGTTCGTACAGCTCTTCGAGTTCGGCCAGTACCTCGGGATGTTCGATGCCGGGACAGTCCGAGATCTCGACGAACACGAGGTTGGGCGCTCCTCCGATTCCCGTCAGGGAGAGCCGCGACCTCGTGCACATCACCCTGAGCTCGAGCAACCGCTCGTTCCTCAGGCCGTCGAGCGACGCGATCGCTGGCTGGGACAGCACCAGCGTCTCGAGCCGGTGACATGTCGAGAAGTAGCTCAGGTCGACTCCGCGCACCCGATCGACGACAGCAACCTCGAGGTTCCTGCAGGCGCTCACTCGCTGTTGTGGATTCCACACGCCGAAGTACGTGGAGAGCCGCGGGAGTCGTGACAGGTCGATCGGGATCGGCGATGTCACCTTCAGCGATTCGAGGTCGCGGAGGTCGAGGATGGGCGACCAGTCGATGTCGTCGTCCATGACCACCATCAGGTGTGTGAGCCATGGGAGCCGTCGAACGACGTCGATCGAGCCGAGCGCGAAACCGGTCGCCGAGTTGATCGTCAGCTTCGAAGCTCGGGACTTCTGGAGCTCTGCGACCTGTCGCTCCAGGTTGAACGAATGGAGCGTCTGGTAGTCGGCGAATTCGCTGTTGGGATTCAGGAACGACATGCGGCTTCCGCGATCGAGCTCACGTCGGGATCGTCCGAACCGCTCTCAGTCTACTTCTCGTTGGCGTGTTGGTCTCGGTGGACGTGCGGCGTCCTCGGATCTGACTGCGCGGCGCTCGCAGCAGCTGCGGATCGGGCGGATCACCTGCAGAGATCGCGCTTCAAGCCGCGCGGGCCTCGACCAGACGTGATGACGCCGGACCTGAGCGCGCGCATGGTTGGTCGGTGCGCCGCACATCGCGACGTCCGGCGGTGGGATCCGCGGCGGGTTCGGCTATCGCGCTTCAAGCCCTGCGGGACTGGCGCGGGTCGACCTCGACCAGAAGGTGTCTGGCCCCGGTGCACGCGTGGAGCCTCCGGACCTGAGCGCGCGGCGCTCGCAGCAGCTCCGGACCGAGGGGGGCGCTCGCACGGTTGGTCGGTGCGCTGTGCATCGCGACATACGGCGGCAGTCGACAGGTGGAGTGATCGCGCATCAAGCCCTGCGGGGACTGGCGCGGGTCGACCTCGACCAAAGGGCCGGCCCGAACGTGAGCCGCCGGACCTGAGCGCGGGGCGCTCGCGTCGGGGCGCCTGGACGTTGGGGGCGCGGCTCGCGCTTCGCCCTGCGGGACTCCGGGCCCGCCGAGCCCGCCCGATCGGGCTGGTTGGTCGGTGCGCTGTGCATCGCCACATTCGGCGGCGGGTGCGGCTATCGCGCTTCAAGCCCTGCGGGGACTGGCGCGGGTCGACCTCGACCAGAAGGTGTCTGGCCCCGGTGCGTGGAGCCTCCGGACCTGAGCGCGCGGCGCTCGCAGCAGCTCCGGACCGAGGGGGGCGCTCGCATGGTTGGTCGGTGCGCCGCGCATCGCCAGGTACGGCGGCACTCGACAGGTGAAGTGATCGCGCTTCAAGCCCCGCGGGGACTGGCGCGGGTCGACCTCAACCAGAACGTGAGCCGCTGCACCTGGGCCTCGGTGCACGCGCGGAGCCTCCCGACCTGAGCGCGCGCTCGCAGCAGCTCCGGACCGAGGCGCGCGCTCGCACGGTTGGTCGGTGCGCCGCGCATCGCGACGTTCGGCGGCGGGATCCGCGGCCGGTGCCGTGATCGCGCTTCGAGCCCCGCGGGGACTGTGGTGACCCGAGGCCTCGATGACAACGCGACGTCACGTTGATGTCGAGTGCGTGCGCATTTCTCAACTTTCTCAACTTTCCGCTTGACGGATCTCGGCGTGCATCGCGTGCTCGCCCGACGAGGAACGCGATTTCGTTGTCGAGAACGCTCTCTCGTGCGCGCTGCGCGACGAACGTCGTCTCGATCGCTCTTCGTCGGGATTTGGGCCTCGATCGCGCGCACAGCGCAGCTCAGAGCCTCCGAAAACCCAGTGATAGAAGTGATCGTGCGCGTGACCACCCACGCGTGTAGGAGGTCGTCGTGTTCGACAGCGCTGCCACGGACGAGTTTCAATCGCAGCTCGCCGATGCGTACGCGGTCACGTGCCGCGAGCGGGACTGGATCAAGCTGCACGAAGAGATCACCTCGGTCGGCAAGCAGATCGTCTGCCTCGAGGCGCGCGAGGTCGATCTGCTGCTCGAGGCCGAGGAGACCAAGCTCTACCGGCGGATGGGGTTCCCGACGATCTATGCGTACATCGAGAGCGTGCTGCAGCACTCGCATCACGTGGCCACGGAGCGGATGCGCGTGGCTCACGAGCTGCTCGAGCTACCGGGGATCGCCGAGCAGTTCCGCGCGGGCGAGCTGGCGTGGACCAGCGTCCGTGAGCTGACACGCGTGGCGACGAGCAAGACCGAAGACGCATGGCTGGATGCCGCCGAAGGCAAGATCTCGACGGAGGTCCAGCAGCTGGTGCGCGGGAAGTCCAAGGGCGACCTGCCCGGGGATCCGGTGGATCCGAAGAAGATCCGGTATCGCATCGTGCTCGAGGGCCTCTCGGAAGAGGCGATGATGCTGTTCAAGCAGGCGCGGAACGCCGCGGCGGATGCGAAGGGCGCGAGCTGCACCGATGACGAGCTGGTGCGCGCGCTCGCTGCGGCGATGCTCGAACCGTCCGGTGATGCGCCGAGCAAGCCGCGGCATCAGATCGCCACGACGACCTGCCGCTCGTGCAAGCAAGCGCACCGCGTCGGCGCCGGGATGGAGATCGCGGTCTCACCGCAGGAGCTCGAGCGGGTGCGATGCGACTCGGAGGACATCGGCGATCTCGAACGGGAGGAACCCGGGCGCAAGCTGCAGAAGTCGATCCCGGCGGCCACGCGCCGCAAGGTCTTCGTGCGCGACAAGCATCGGTGCACGGTGCCTGGGTGTCGCTCCACCAGGTTCCTGGAGGCGCATCACATCAGACCGCGCTCCGAGGGTGGAGGGCACGAGCTGTGGCAGCTCACCGTCTTGTGCGACGCGCACCACCTCCAGCTTCACGAGGGCGTGATCGCGATCCGCGGCACGGCGCCGGACAACCTGGTGTTCGAGCTGCCGCTCGCGCACTGCAGGGACTGAACGACGATCAGTCCCTGCAGGGACTGGCGCAGCGATCTCTGACAACTCCAGAGCTGCACGAAGCAGCGCGCATGCGTGCGGCAAGGACCTCGCGCGCGCGGACGCCCGAGCGCGCCGGGGTCGGGGGCCGGCCGGTGACCCGGCTCGCAGTCAGACTGCGCCCGCCGCCATGGTGGGAGGCGGGCCGCCTGCGCGAAGTAACGGCGAGAGTTCGCCATCGATCCGTCGACCAGGTCGCTGCGCTCCGGAGGTTGCGCCCCCCCCCCCCCGGCGAACTGGCCTGGACGCCGGGCCCGGCGCCGGCCGCCCCCCGCGCGCGGCGCTCCCGGCTGGTCCCCTCGGTCTTCGCGATCACCTCGTTCATGATCTCGCGCGTGCCGCCGCCGATCGGGTACAGGCGCGCGTCGCGATACAGCCGCTCGACGAGCGTCTCGCGCATGTAGCCATAGCCGCCGTGCAGCTGCACGGCCTGATCGCACACGTAGCTGCACATGTCCGTCGCGGTGTTCTTCGCCATCGCCGCGAGGCCGGTGGCCGCCAGCTCGCCGCCCGGGCGCAGCACGCGCTGCACGCACTCGCCGGTCAGCGCGCGCGCCGCCGCGATCCGCGTGGCCATGTCTGCGAGCTTGTGGCGCGTGACCTGGAACCCGGTCAGCGCCTTGCCGAAGGCGTGGCGCTCGCGCGCGTAGGCGATCGCCTCGCGATAGGCGAGCTCCGCGATCGCCACGCACTGCCCCGCGAGCATGAGGCGCTCGTTCGCGAAGTTCATCATGATCATCGGGAACGCGCCGTTCTCGGGGCCGATCCGGTTCGCCACCGGGACGCGGCAGCCATCGAAGTGAAGCTCGGCGGTGTCGCTCGCCCACCAGCCGGTCTTCTTCAGCTTCTTTCCGACGGTGAAGCCGGGCGTGCCCGCCTCGATCACGAGCAGGGACACGCCGCCGTGCCCGGGGCCGCCGGTCCGCACCGCGGTGGTCACGAAGTGGGCGCGGGTGCCGGAGGTGATGAACGTCTTGGCGCCGGTGACCACGTAGTGATCGCCGTCGCGCACCGCCTTGGTCGCCAGCGAGGCCACATCGCTGCCGCCGCCCGGCTCGGTGATCGCGAGGGCGGAGATCTTGCCCTCCTCGAGGCACGGCCGCACGAAGGCGCGCTGCTGCTCGGGGGTCCCGAACCGCACGATCGGCGGCAGTGCGATGCCGTGGCTCCCGAGCCCGACCAGCGTTCCCACCGAGCGGCCCGCGAGCAGCATCTCCTCGCTCCCCGCGAGGATGTGGCCGAGGTCGCCGCCCTGCCCGCCCACGGCCTCCGGGTACCCGAGTCCCGCCACGCCGGCGGCGCACGCGGTCCGGTACAACTCGATGGGGAACTCCTCGTCCTCCTCCCACGCCGCGCTGTGGGGGGCGATGTGGGTCTGCGCGAACCGCCTGGCCCTCGCCCGGATGGCCGCGTGCTCCTCGGTCTCGAACAGGTACGGCACGATCGCGTGGGTCATCGGGCGCGAGCATACGCATAAGTGATACCAACGGGCATGTCGTCCGCTCCGCCCATCCCGGCTCGCCTGCGCAAGTCGCGTTACATCTCGTGGTTCGGTCACATGGGCGCCGTGTATCTGTTCCACGACCTCTACGGCTACCTGATGGAGATGAGCCCCGACATCGCCGAGATGATCGAGGCGTTCTCCGACGGCGTCTCGACCCAGGAGACGATCGCGAAGTACCAGGGGCGGTTCGGCGATGGGGATCCCGCGCAGTTCGTGGAGACGCTCGCGGGCCACGCGGTGCTCGTCGATCCCGCGGATGACGAGCTCGAGGCGATCTGGGCGTACATCCCGATCCACGGCAAGTGGAACGTCTGGCAGCGCAAGGACGATCGGCTCACGTTCTGGACCGCGTGGGGCGATCGCCCGGTGCAGCAGATCCTCCTCGATGCGGCGGAGACGGCGATCTGGGACGCGTTCGATGGGAACAAGCGGCTGATCGAGCTGCGGCACCACCACGACAACACCAAGATCCTCTCGCTGGTGAAGAAGCTCGTGCACTCCGACGTGCAGGCGCTGAAGCTCTCGATGATGCCGTGGTCGGTGTATGCGAAGCGGCCCGCGATGGCGCCCGCGTACCTGACCTCGACGATGCCGTACGCGACGTGGAAGGTCGGCACGCGGCCGCCGGGCTCTCGCGAGGCGGTGGCCGGCGATCCGCGGGCGAGCATGAACATGATCTCGCCCACCGAGTACTACAAGGAAGACGTCACCGACGCCGACGCGCAGTTCGATCACCAGGAGACCACGCTCTCCCACTTGCTGCGGATCCCGCACCCGGTGCTCCGCGGCCGCACGTACGGGCAGAAGCTGATCGACGTGCTGATCGCCCGCGGCAAGGTCCCGGAGGGGCGCGTCCGCGTGCTCGAGATCGGCGCCGGCCTGGGCTATGTCGCGCGCGATGCGCTCGCGGCGCTGTCGGATGCGGGCCGCACCGTCGAGTACACGATCGTCGAGCTCGCCCCGGCGCTCGCGAAGGCGCAGCAGGAGCGCGTGGGCGCGAAGGCGGCGACCTGGATTCTGGGCGACGTGCTGACCGTCGATCTGCCGGCCGCGAGCTTCGATCTGATCCTGTCCAACGAGATGGCCGGGGATCTCCCGGCGCGGCAGCTCACGCGCGCGGATCTCGGCCTCGATGCGGATCAGGGCAACGTGGATCGCGACAAGCTCCGCGCGTTCTCGAAGGTCGCGGCCGATCGCAACGTCAACCTCGACGATGCGCCGGAGCCGTTCTACCTGATGACCGGGGCGTTCGAGCTGATCGAGCGGATCGCGGGCTGGCTCGCGCCGGGCGGGAACGCCGTGGTCACCGAGTTCGGCGATCTCTCGGCGTGGCCGAAGCTGTCCACGCACCTCGATCACCCCGAGTTCTCCACCCACTTCGGGCAGCTCCACCAGGCCGCGAAGGGCGCGGGGCTCGAGGGCAACATCGAGTTCGTGATCGATCTCCTCGACTTCGATCGCGATCAGAAGGGCCTCGCCACCACGCGCAGCCACTTCCGTGCGTTGCATGCTCTGGCGGCGAGCGTTGGGCTCGAGCTGCCGAAGCTCGGGTACACGCCCGAGCTCCTGGCGAGCACGGTCGGCACCAAGCTCGAGATCGCGCGGATCGGCGAGCTGCGCTGGGATCGCGTCGAGGATCGGCTGATGGGCCTGGTCCCGCACGAGTTCAAGGCCCTCCTGCTCCGTCGCCCGGAATAGCCCGCGCGCAGGCGCACGCTGCGCCGCCACGCGCGGACGCTTGCGAGGATCCCGCGCCCGCGCCCTGTTCGGCGGCGATCGCCCCCAGCAGGGCCGCGGATCGGCGCTGGTCCACTGCTTGCTCTACCTCCGAACATAACGGAGGTTGTCATGTCGCTCTCTCGCCCGCTCGCGCTCGCTGTTGTTCTGGCGCTCGCTACCGCGCCGGCCATCGCCACCGCATCCCCACCGGTCTCGTCCGCTCAGGTCGAGCCCACGTCACCGAAGGCCGCGACGGCCCCGGTCGAGGCGACCGACGATGGTCGCGACTACGCCAGCCGGGAGGCTCGTGACAAGCAGGTCGCGGACTACCAGGGTGGGAGCGTCGTGATCATCGGCATCTCCGGCGGCGCGCTGCTCGTGCTGTTGATCATCCTCCTGCTGATCTAGGTCCGGGATGCGCACGCTCGTCGCGCTCACCATGGTCGTCACGCTCGGTGCGTGCCGCCTCGCCTATACCGGTGGGGCGACCACCATCGGCGCCGGCGACATCCCTGCGGCCTGGCTCCGCGCGGCGCCCACGCCCGTGATCGTCCAGGCGCAGCGCCAGGACTGCGGGCTCGCGGCGCTCGCGATGGTCGCGGGCGCGTGGGGGCAGACGTGGTCGCTCCCCGAGCTCGCGCACGCGGTGCCGCCGACGAGCGAGGGCGTCAAGCTCGGCCGGCTACGCGACGTCGCGCGAGCGCGTGGGCTCGAGGCGTATGCCGTGAAGGGGACGTTCGCCGATCTCGCGCACGAGCTCGCGAACCACCACCCGGTGCTGGTCGGGCTCGTGCTGCCGTTCGATCAGCGCAACAACCTGCATCACTACGAGGTCGTCGTGGCGTTGAACCCCGCCGACGGCACCGTGGTGACCCGAGATCCGGCGACCGGCGCGCTGAGGAAGCGTTCGCACGACGTGCTCGACCTCGAATGGAAGCATGCGGGATACGCCGCGCTCGTCGTCATCGGCGATCGCGGCACATCGCGTGCACTCGTCACCACCAAGGAGAATCGCTGATGACCAACCTGCATGGATTTCGTAACGTGTTCCTCGCGGCGGCGCTGCTCGTGGCCCCCGCGGCCTGCAACAAGGACAAGACCGGCAAGGAGTCGGATCGTGCCGCCGAGCGTGTCAACGATGGCACCAAGGACCTGCGCAGCCAGACGCGCGATGTGGTGGAGACCGCGAAGGATCGCCGCGATCACCTCAGCGAGAAGGCGCGCGACAATGCGGGCGACATCGCGGACGAAGCCAAGGATGTGGGCGAGCAGGCCAAGAAGCTCGGTGCCGCGCAGGGCGAGTTCGCCCACATGCGGATGGTGCGGCTCGCCACCCTGCGCGGTGTGCACGCCGTCATGGCGCAGCAGCCGATGCTCATCATCTCGTTCGCGTCGGGCTACCCGATCGTCGAGGCGGACCGCGCCAAGGTCAACGAGAAGCTGCAGATCTTCCAGATGCGGCTCGACGAGGCGGGGAATTTGATCCAGGGGCTCGAGGGCGTCGAGGCCGCGACCTGGGAGCAGCGCCACGACGACGCGAACAAGGCGATGGGTCGGCTCGAGGACTCCCGCGCGGAGGCCTGGAAGGCGCTGCACGATGCCAAGCGCCTCGAGAAGACCTCGATGCGCTGACCATGTTAGCGTCGGGCCCGCATGGCGAAGCCCCTCGAGTACAACGCAACGCTCGTCGAGCGCGTCGATGTCACCGACGCGCTGACCTTGTTCCGGATTCTCCCCGACGCCCCGCCCACCGAGCGGCCGTGGTTCACCCCCGGCCAGTACTGTGTGCTCGGCGCGAACAACCAGGAGAAGACGGAGCTCGGCTCGGTCCGCCGGTCGATGTCGATCGCCTCGGCTCCCGAGGATGACGGGCCGATCGAGTTCTACGTGCGCTTCGTCTCGAAGCCCGAGTCCGAGAACCCGCTGACCCACCTCCTGTGGAAGCTCAAGGCCGGGGATCGCATGTACATGCGCCCCGTGGCCGCGGGCGTGTTCACGATCAAGGACACCGTCGGTCTCGACGATCCTCGGATCAAGGTCCTGGTCGCCGCCGGCACCGGGTCCGCGCCCTTCGTGAGCATGGTGCGCAGCGAGCTGCGGCGGAACCCGAAGGCGGACCTCTCGAAGTACGTGCTCCTCCACGGTGCGTCGTACCCGGCCGACCTCGGCTACCGCGACGAGCTGATGAAGTACGTCGAGACCAACGGCCTCAAGTACTGGGGCACGGTCAGCCGGCCGAAGGAAGCCCAGGACTGGAAGGGCGACACCGGCCGCGTCGAGGCGTTCTTCGAGGGCGCGCGGCTCGACGATCTCGAGCAGCGGCTCGGCCTGGCGAAGGGCGGCTTCAACCCGAAGAACGTCCTGATCTACATCTGCGGCCTCACCGGCACGATCACGGGCACGGTCGTGCCGCTGATCGATCGCGCGTTCATCCCGGACTTCAAGCGCATCCGCGAGGCGCTCGGCGTGCCGGCCGAGGCCAAGGACAGCGTGTTCTACGAGCAGTACGACACCGAGCCGGTGATCAACATCAAGGATCCCGCCGTGGTCGAGCCGCTCAAGGCGCGCATGCAGGCTGCCCTGGCGAAGCTGTGACCGCGTTCGTCCTCGGCGCCACGGGCTTCGTCGGGCGCGAGGTGGTGCGTCAGCTGTGTGTCCGCGGTGCGGCCCCGATCGCCCACGTGCGGCCGGATTCGAGCAAGCTCGCCGACTGGCAGACCACGTTCGGCGAACAAGGCGCCACCGTCGACACCACGCCGTGGGATGTCGCGCAGCTCGCCGCTCGGTTCAAGGCGCTGTTCGCCGCCGGGGCTGGTCAGCTGTACATCCTGATCGGCACCACACGTGGCAAGGCCAAGGCCGAGGCGGTCGAAGGCGACATCTACGAGAAGATCGATCTCGGCCTGACGCAGCTCGCGGTGGATGCGGTGAAGCGCTCGGAGACCCGGCCCCGGATCGTCTATCTGTCGAGCGTCGGCGCAGATCCGAAGGCGCGCTCGGCGTACCTGTCTGCGCGCGGCAAGGCCGAACAGGTGGTGATCTCCTCGGGCGTGCCGTACGTGATCGCGCGCCCCTCGATCATCACGGGCGAGCGCGACGAGAGCCGGATCGGCGAGAAGACCGCCGCGGTCGTCGGCGATGGGCTGCTCGCGGTGGCGGGTGTGTTCGGCGGCAAGAAGCTGCGCGACAGGTTTCGCTCGACCACTGGCGATGTGCTCGCGTCCGCGCTGATCCGCCTTGGCGAAGATCCCGCCACCGACAAGATCGTCGACGGCGCCGACCTCCGCTGATGGAGAGGTAGCGGCGGGTTCTGCAGCGCGTGCTGCGGGTTCCGCAGCGCAACGCGCGAGCCGCGCGAATGCATCCACGTAGTTGCGTGCGGCACGCAGCTTGCGATGGCTCCCATCAGACCAAGGAGGTCATCCAGATGTTGAAGAAGATCAAGATCGCGTTCGTCACGGCGGCGGTGCTCGTCGGTGGCGCGGCCGGAATCGCCGGCGCACAAGGGCGTGGTGGTGGGACCCAGCTCGACCGCCAGGTCCACAAGGCCGAGGTGCTCGCCAAGTTCGACTCGAACAAGGACGGCAAGCTCGACGCTACGGAGAAGCAGGCGATGCAGGATGCGCGCGCGCTGAAGCAGTTCGCGAAGCTCGACACGGACCGCAACGGCCTGCTCTCGATCGAGGAGTTCAAGGCGGGGCGCCACCACCAGGGCCGGATGGGTCGCGGGAAGATGCGGGGCGGTCGTGGCGGTGACCACGGCGGTGATCGAGGCCGAGATCGCGACGATGACCGCGGCGGTGATCGCGGCGGTGATCGCGGCCGAGATCGCGGTGGTGACCGCGGCCAGCCCTGAGCCAGCGGAGGCGCTATGCTGCCGGCGATGCCTCCCCCTCGCGCCACGACGCCACTCGCCGGGTGGTCCGTCGTGGCGACGTTCGTGTTGATTGGCGTCGCGCTGCTGGCGACGGTGTGGTCGACGCGCTCGTCGGTGCTCAACGCCTCGGACGCGGTGCGCCGCGGCCAGGCCCTGGCGATCGAGCAGGCGGTCCGCGCGGACATCGCCGATCTCGACGCGGCGCCGTCGTCCGAGAACCTCGCGGCGATCCTGGCCGACCATGCAGATGAGGGCCTGCGCTACATCGGGATGGTCGAGGGCCGCGGCAACATCGTCGCGTCCGCGGGCCAGGCGATCGGAGATGAGGTCGACGAGTCCACCTCGCCAAACCGCGCGATGCAGGAGATCGACGGGCGGATCCGCCTGACGGTGCGCGCGTTCCGCCGGATGAAGGCGGGCGGACGCACGCCGCGGTTCGTCGTCGAGATCGAGCCCGTGCAAGCGAACGAGCTCCGCGGCACCGCCGCCTGGACGCTCGGCATCGGGGCGCTCGCGGCGGCCAGCCTGCTCGGCGTGGCGATCGTGCTGGTGCGGCGCGAAGCGCGGCGCAATGCCGACGAGCGGACGCGCGAGCGAGAGCGCCGCCTCGCGCACCTGGGCGAGATGTCCGCGGTGCTCGCTCACGAGATCAAGAACCCGCTCGCGTCGCTGAAGGGCAACGCGCAGCTGCTGTCGCAGATGCTGGCGAAGATCCTCCCGGAGGGGGACAAGCCGCGCACCAAGGCCGAGCGCGTGGTGGACGAGGCGGTCCGGCTGGAGCAGCTGACCAACGACCTGCTCCACTTCGTGCGGACCGGCGCGATCCGGCGCGAGCCCGTGGACCCGGGCGCGATCGTCCGCGAGGCCGCGAGCAGCATCCCCGGCGAGATCAGCGTGGACACGACGCGCGCCCCGGCGACCTGGCCGCTCGATGCCGGCCGGATCCGCGAGGTCGTGGTCAACCTGGTCGACAACGCCGTCGCGGCAGGCGCTCCGGTCGTGGCCACGGTGCGCACCGAGGGCGAGCGCCTGGTGATCGAGGTCTCCGACCACGGCCCCGGCGTGCCCGTGGAGGACCGCGAGCGCATCTTCGAGCCGTTCCACACCGGGAAGACGCAAGGAACCGGCCTCGGACTTGCCGTCGCCCGTCGCGTCGTGGAGTCGCATGGGGGTACGCTCTCGGTCCTGTCTGCACCGAGCGGTGGCGCGCTGTTTCGCGCCGAGATCCCGGAGTCCTGATATGGCACGCATCCTTGTCGCCGACGACGAAGCTGGGCTGCGCGAGTTCATCACGGACACCCTCGAGCTCGACGAGCACACGGTGGTCGCCGCGAAGGATGGCAAGGAGGCCGCGAAGATCCTCGAGGAGCGCGGGTTCGATCTCCTCCTGACCGATCTCAAGATGCCGGGCATGGACGGCATGTCGCTGCTGCGCAAGGTCCGCGCCGAGCAGCCCGAGGTCGAGGTGATCGTCATGACCGCGCACGGCACGGTCGACAACGCCGTCGAGGCGATGAAGCTCGGCGCCTTCGAGTACCTCCAGAAGCCGATCTCTGGCCCCGACGAGCTGCGCCTGCTCGTGGCGCGCGCCGTGGAGCGCCGTGGCCTGAAGGATCGCGTCGATGGCACCGAGCGTCACATCGAGTCGCTGTCGGGTCCGCCGCTGACCTATGGCGATCCCGCGATGAACCCGGTGGTCGAGGCGATCGAGAAGGTGGCGCGCACCAACGCCACGGTGCTGCTGCTCGGCGAGAGCGGCACCGGCAAGGAGGTGGCTGCGCGCACCATCCACGCCAAGAGCCCGCGCGCGACCAAGCCGTTCATGGCGATCAACTGCGCCGCGCTGACCGATACGCTGCTCGAGAGCGAGCTGTTCGGCCACGAGAAGGGCGCGTTCACCGGCGCCACGGAGCGCAAGCGCGGCCGCCTCGAGCTGGCCGATGGCGGCACGTTCTTCCTCGACGAGGTCGGCGAGCTCAAGCTCGAGCTGCAGGCCAAGCTCCTCCGCGTGCTCCAGGAGCGCCGGTTCGAGCGCGTGGGCGGCAGCCGCACACTCGAGGTCGACGTGCGCTGGGTCGCCGCCACCAACCGCGATCTCCGCGCGATGATCGATGATGGCCGGTTCCGTGAGGACCTCTATCACCGGCTCGCGGTGTTCCCGATCAAGCTCCCGCCGCTGCGCGAGCGTCCGGCCGACGTGCTCCCGCTCGCGCGGCACCTGCTCGAGCGGATCGCGCGGGATCTCAAGCGCTCGCTCCCGCGGCTGACCCCCGCGGCGGAGAAGCGCCTGTCGGCTGCGAGCTGGCGCGGCAACGTGCGCGAGCTCGCGAACACGCTCGAGCGCGCGGCGATCCTCGCGGACGGCGATTCGATCGACGAGAGCCACATCTGGCTGGAGGACGCCTCGTCCAAGCCGGCGCCCGCCCTGGCCGCGAGCGCGGAGGTCCGTCCGCTGGCCGAGCTCGAGAAGGAGGCGATCCTCCATGCGCTCGAGGTGGTCGGCGGCAATCGTCGCAAGGCGGCCGAGCAGCTGGGGATCGGCGAGCGGACCCTCTACGACCGGCTCAAGAAGTACGGCGTGGAGTAACCTGCGGGTCCTGCAGGACTGTGACTGCAGAATTCGCAGAGGGTGCTGTTTTCGCCCTGCAAGTACCTTGAACTGCTAGAGCGCGAGTCGGCACGCCGGATGCTCCATCCCTGGGCATGCGCCGAATCATCACTCTCACTGCCATCGCCCTGGGCCTGTCCGGTGGCGTCGCTCTCGCGGATCGTCGGGACAACAACTGGCGTGGCGGTCGTGGAGAAGTCCGTGACCACCGCGAGGACAACCGTCGTCCGCAGGTCCGCGACAACCGCAACGACAACCGCGGCTGGCGGAACAACGACCGTGGCTCGCGTGGGACCCGCACGGTCCGCGTCGAGCGGCAGCGCCCGACGTTCCGCAACAACCGGTTCTACTTCACGGGCGGGACCTATCGTCCGTACGTGCGCCCGGTGATCAACGTCCGCTATCGCGACTACTACCGCCGCCCGGCGCTGGTCGTCGAGAACTACGACGCGGTCCCCGGCTACATCTGGATCGCCGGCAGCTGGAGCTGGACGGGCTACGAGTGGAGCTGGCTCCCCGGTCACTACGACGTCGACCAGAACTACTACGAGGAGAGCTACGACCAGGGCTCGTACGACCAGGGCTCGTATGACCCCGCGTACTACCAGCCTGGCTTCCACGCCTCGGCGACCGTCGGCTTCTGAGCGATCGTCTGTCCTAGAAAGACAGACGGGCCGAGACCGTGGCGCCCGTCGCTGACGGGGTGACCTGGAGGGTCTCGACCTTCGACCGTCCCCACAGGTAGAGCCCCGCGCCGGCCAGCACCGCGACACCACCGCCGATCCACCCGATCGCGGACACGGTGTTGGCGCGCTGGCCGTCGCTGTCCTTGGCGCGCAGATCTGGATCCGTCCAGTCGCAGCCCATGCGGCAGCTGTCGGCGAGCTCGTTGCGCAAGCTGCGACCGCGGATCGAATACAGCACGCCCACGCCGACGCCAACCACGCCGACCGCGCCGACTGCGAGCCCGGCGATCCGCAGCGACCTGCCGTGATCCACGCGCGCCGTCGCCGGTGCCTTGCTCGCTCGCTGCCGCTCGAGCTCCTGCGCCTGGCGCGCTCGCTCCTGCTCCTGCTCCTGGGCGCGCTTGACCGCGTCGTGCTCCTGCTGCCGCTGCTCGACGCAGGGCTGAAGCTCGCGGAGCCAGCCGGTGACCTTCTCGCGCTGCTTCGGATCGGCGTCGGTCGCGGCGGCGAGGTAGCGCGTGTAGAACTCGGAGGCCTGCTCGCAGTCGAGCACCTTGCGATAGCTCTGCGCGATGTTGAACAGATACACGGGATCGTGGACCAGGTCGTAGGCCTCCTGGAACAGCGGGATCGCCGCCTGGTACTGGCCCGCGGTGTAGAAGCCCTGTGCCTTCTCGAACAGCACGTCGGCCTTGGACTGCACGGCCGGTGCGATCTTGTCCCCGGCGAGGGCAGGCACCGCGGGCACTGTGGCTCCGGCGAGCACGCACGTGATCACGAGGTACCGGCTCACTTGCCCTTCCGTCCTTTGGGTCGCATCAGGTCATCATCATCCACCGGCGGCTTCTTGATCGGCGGCGCCGGGCGCGTGGTGCGCACCGTGCGGATCGGCGGCCGCGTGGGCTCGGCCGGCACCACGAGCGCGAGCGTGTTGCTGGCGCCCGCCTCGATCTCCACGTGCTGCAGCGTCGGCGGGCGACCGGCGACGCGGACCTCGATGTCGTGACCACCGGGATCGAGGTCGACCTTGACCGACTCCCCGCGCCCGTACTCCTTGCCATCGACGACGACCACCGCGGTCTTGGCACCTGTGACGTTCACGAACAACGTGCCCTGCGTCTCGATCACCGACGGCACGACGGGCGCGACGGTGTCGTCCTTGGGCGGTGGCGCGGTCACCACCGGTGCAGCGATCGGCGCGGGCGGAGGTGCGACCGCGAGCGGCTCGGCAGCCTTCGCTCCACCGCCGGCCACGAGCTTCCAGGTCAAGACGCCGATGCCGAGCGCGGCGATCGCCCCGCCGACGAAGATCCACGGCGCCTTGCGGCGCCTCCCCGCGAACCCCTTCGGGAGGGTGGCGAACCGCCGCGTGGGCTCGACCAGGATCTGCCGCACCACCTCGAGAGACGGGCGATCGGCCGGATCCTTCTCGAGCATGCGCATCACGCACTGCTCGAGCAGCTTGGGTACACGCGCGAACAGTGACAGCGGTGGCGCCGGATCGGACAGGTGCTTGACCACGAGATCCATCGCGGTCTCCCCCTGGAACGGCGGGCGCCCGGCGAGCATCTCGTACGCGATCACCCCGAGCGAGTAGATGTCCGCGCGATGGTCGACGTCGATGCCACGCGCCTGCTCGGGCGAGATGTATCGCGGGGTCCCGAGCATGTTGCCGGTCTGCGTCTTCTCCATCTTCATCTGCGAGCGCATCAGCTTCGCGATGCCAAAATCGAGCAGCTTGACCATCATCGGTCCGCCCTCCACCTGATGGAGGAAGACGTTGTCGGGCTTGAGGTCGCGGTGGACGATGTCCTTGGAGTGCGCCGCATCGAGTGCGCGTGCCACGCCATCGAGGATGTCGCACGCATCGGCGACCGTGACGGGTCCGCGGGCGAGGCGCGCCTTGAGGTCCTCGCCCCTCAGGAACTCCATCACGAAGTAGGCGCGCCCGTCGGGCAGCTCGCCCAGCGAGAACACGTCGACGATGTTGGGGTGACCGATCCGGTTGACCGAGTGCGCCTCCTGCACGAACCGATCGATCGAGGCCTGGTTCGCGCACAGCTCGGGCTTCAAGACCTTGATCGCGACGATCTTGCCGATCAGCGGGTGGATCGCGGAGTACACGGTGCCCATCGCGCCTTCACCGATCTGCGCCTGGACCTCGTACTCGCCAACCGGACTGCCCTCCACCAGATCCAGCATGAAGCTCGGCCGCGTGATCCGGCGCTTGAGCATCGGCCCGGTGCGACGCAACGGCGGCGGCTCCGAGGCAGGCGCCTCGTCCTCTCCCACACCGTCATCTGGAGCGTCTGCCACGGACTACCAGCTTACTACGTGTGCACGAACCACACAGGCCAGGACGATACCCGCGCTGTTCACGAGGTGGCCGCTCGGGCTACAATGTAAGCGATGCGAGCATGGGGGCTCTGCTGTTTGGTCCTCGTGGCTGCGTGCTACGAGGCCCCCTCCGGGCTCGAGCCATGCGCGATCACCTGCACCGATGAGTGCCCCGGTGATCTCACCTGCTCCGGTGGCTACTGCGTCGAGCCGGGTCAGGTCTGTCGCCCGTCGTTCACGCAGGTCACGGCCGGGACCGGCTTCGCCTGCGCGATCGATGATCTCGGCGCGCTCTGGTGCTGGGGCGACAACCAGCACCACGTGATCGACGCGGGGGACCAGCTCCAGTATCCGCTCGCCACCCGGATCGCCGGCGGTCCGTGGTCGGTGATCGAGGGTGGTGGTGGCCACGTGTGCGGGATCAGCGAAGGTCGCCTGTACTGCTGGGGCCAGAACGATCACGCGCAGGTCGGCCCCGTGAGCGGTGATGTCGTGAACCCGTTCGAGATCGTGATCACGGATGGCCCCACGACCTGGACCGCCGTCTCGCTCTCGACAGCGGCGACCTGTGCGATCGGAGCGGGCACGCTGTACTGCTGGGGCGCCGATGCGCACGGCTCGCTCGGCCTCGGCAACGGCATGCAGTACCGCGATATCCAGGAGCCGACGCCCGTGATGACCGGCCTCACGGACTGGGCCGCGATCGCGGTCGGCATCAACCACTCGTGCGGGATCTCGACCGCCGCCGGTGTGCTGTGCTGGGGCTACAGCGCGTACGGTCAGGTCGGGCCGGCGGCGACGCAGGGCGACGAGCCGGTGCCGATCGTCGCGCTCTCCGGCGCTGCGCGAGCGATCGCGGTGGCCGAGAGCGCCAGCTGTGCCGCGATGGCCGATGGCAAGCTGTCCTGCTGGGGCAGCAACTACTACGGCGAGCTCGGCGAGAACAACCAGACGGTGACGACGTCCACGAACACGCCCTCGCTCGCCACCAACGTCTCGGGCTGGACGGAGATCCACGGAGATGCCAGCAAGTTCTGCGGCCTCGCGGGCGACGCGGTCTACTGCTGGGGCAGTGAGGACAACGGTGGCCTCGGCAACGGCGTCTGGACCGAGACCAAGCGGTGGGCGAAGGTCACCACGGGCGCGAGTGGGATCTCCATCGGATGGAACTACACCACGGACGTGATCACGGGCGGCCGCAGCCTATCCGCGGAGCTGGCGTGTGCGCTCGTCGGCCCCGATGTCATGTGCTGGGGCGACAACCGGTTTGGCCAGCTCGGCACCAGTGCCGCGACCATGGCGGTCACGCCCACCGAGATCGCGGGTGGTCACCTGTTCGATACCCTCGCCGTCGGCGACTCGCACGCGTGCGGGATCGAGAACGAGACCTTGTACTGCTGGGGCTCGACGCTGGTCGGCGCGCCCGCCGCAATGAGCACGGGGGCCGCGTCACCGCGTACGCCGTGCATGGCCGGCCTCGATTGCGACATCGGGACACCGAAGGCGATCACGTTCCTCACCAGCGTCGATGACGTGGCGACCGGAACGGGCCACACCTGCGCGCTCGCGAACGACGTGATCTCCTGCTGGGGCAGCAACGGCTCGAGTGAGCTCGGGACGCCAGCGCCCGGACCGATCCGGCGCACGATCGCCCAGCCCGGCGGGCGGGCCTGGACCAAGCTCCTGCCGACCGGGCGCACCGGGCAGTGCGCGACCCCTGGTGGCGGCGAGACCTGGTGCTGGGGTGCGGCGCTGGTCTCGCACGCGATGCCCACCCGTGATCTCGCGCTCGACAACGTGAAGCAGATCGCCGTCGGGGAGCGGACGATGTGCGTCCGCGATGCGATGGACAAGCTCGCGTGCCGGGGAGAGGCGACCCGTGGCCAGTTCGGCACGCCGATGACCGGCACCTGCGGCGATACCAACTGCAACCCCAACGAGACGCAGGCGAGCTGCCCGGCGGACTGCGGCAGCGGGCTCCTCACGCCGCTCAAGCCGATTTACACGGCCCTCGCGGTCTCCGCGTATGGCGCGTTCGCGTGCGGCGTGCAGCCGGACCTCGCCGTCGCGTGCTGGGGTGCAAACCCGCGCGGTCAGACCGGCGCGGTCCAGCCGACGTCGACGATGCTGCTCGATCCCACGTTCGACCCGCACGTGCTCCCCGGGCTCGGTGGCTGTACGGCAGTCACGGCCGGGACCTCACACGCGTGCGCCCTGTGTGATGGAAAGATCTGGTGCTGGGGTGATGGGCAGCATGGCCAGCTCGGCTCGCTGCCGCTCCCGACGGCACCGGTGACCCTCCCCCGGATGATCGATCTCGTGCTCGAGGGCGATCCCTGGATCGAGCTCGCCTCGGGGACGGACTTCAGCTGTGCGCGGAGCACCGCAGGCCATGCGTACTGCTGGGGTCTCGATGGGCACGCCGGCCTGGGCAACGGGGGCACCGCCGCAAACCTTCCCGTCACCGTGGTCGCAACACCACCCCGCTGAACCCCGGTCCATGGGAGTACACTGGGGGAATGCGCCGAGGGCTCGTGCTCCGGTACGTCTGCGCGGCGGGCCTCGCCCTCGCGGGCGGATGCTATGCGGGCCCGGAGCCCTCCACCCCGTGCGTGATCCTGTGCACCGATACGTGCCCGGGAGATCTCTCGTGCAAGAACGGCTACTGCGCAGGCGGTGACGAGGACTGCGCACCGGAGTTTCGCCAGGTCAGCGCGGGTGGTGGATATGCCTGTGCGCTCGACGGGCGCGATCGTCTGTGGTGCTGGGGCACCAACGCGCGTCACCAGATCGATGCGACGGATGCCGCCGGGTACACGCGCGCGACGCTGATCGGCACCACGACGTGGCAGACCCTGACCACCGGCGGGGGGCAGACCTGCGGGATCCACGCGGGCGAGCTCAGCTGCTGGGGGGCCAACGATCGTGGTCAGGTCTCGGGTGCAGTCCTCGGCGACGTGCGCGAGCCATTGACGATCGAGATCCCTGGCACCCCCGCGAGCTGGAGCGCGGTCGCGACCGGCTACCAGACCACGTGCGGGATCGCCGATGGCAAGCTGTACTGCTGGGGCGCCGGCGACAAGGGCGTGCTCGGCAACGGCGGGACCGTCGATGCGCCATTGCCCTCGGCGGTCACCACGACGATCGCCGACTGGACCGCGGTCTCGATCGGCTATGCGCTCGACGGCGGCAAGCTGCCGCGCAGCCATGCCTGCGCGATCTCACCCACGGCGGGCCTCTGGTGCTGGGGCGGCAACGACACCGGCGAGCTCGGCGATGGCACCACCACCGCGAGCACGACGCCGATCCAGATCAACCTCCCCTCCCCGCCGACCTCGGTCGCGGCCGCCGGGTACTCCACGTGCGCCACGACGAGCGATGGTCGCCTGCTGTGCTGGGGGCTCAACGGTTCGGCGCAGGTCGGCGATCCGCTGGTGGTCACGAACACCGGCAACGTGGTGACACCGACCGAGGCGACCTTGCTCACGGGTTGGACCAAGGTGGTGGCCGCGGAGCAGATGTTGTGCGGCCTGCGCGCCGACGAGGTGTGGTGCTGGGGCAGCTCGTCGAGCGGCGGGATGGGCAACGGTGTGTGGAGCTCGCAGCGAACGTTCTCGCGCGTGACGGTCGGAGCCACCGAGCTGAGCGTCGCGCCCAACACCAACATCGATGACTCCGGCACCGACACCGCGGATCTCGATCTCGCCTGCGCGGTGATCGCGGGCGACGTGAAGTGCTGGGGGTCGAACCAGCTCGGGCAGCTCGCGCAGGGCGCGACGACGTTGTCCGCGAAGCCTGTCGCGGTGCGCGGTGACCACCACTTCACCAAGCTCGCCGCCGGGTCGTCGCACATGTGCGGCCTCGCCGAAGACCAGCTCCTGTGCTGGGGCTCCACGGTCGCCGGCCAGGTGGCCGGGGTGGCCTCGGGAAATCAGAACGTGCCCTGTGGATCGCTGCCCGACCTCGCCTGCGACGTCAGCGTGCCCACGCCGTTGCGGTTCGCCACCGGGGTGCGCGAGCTGAACCTCGGCTTCAACCACACCTGCGCTCTCGGTGATTCGCTGTGGTGCTGGGGCGATGACTCGCTGTACCAGCTCGCTGCCGCGAGCCTTGGCCCTGCGCCCGCCGAGGTGCCCGGCCCGTGGACGAAGCTGTTCCCGATCCGGGGCAACGGGAGCTGCGCCACCCAGGCGGGGCAGACGCAGTGCTGGGGCGCCGTGATCAACAACCAGCAGCCCCTGGGTCACATCGCCGAGCTCGATGCGATGACCGCGATCGCGATCTCGGGCTCGGTGGGGCCCGGGTACACCGCGGGGTTTGGCTGTGCCCTCGACGCCACGCAGCAGCTCTCCTGCTTCGGCCCCAACCAGTTCGGCCAGTACGGCAACGGCAACCGTCCCAGCACGTGTGGCAACGCCATCTGTGATGCGGGCGAGGGTTGCGAGACGTGCGCGCAGGACTGCTCCGGCTGTGCGGCGACCTGCCCGAACGGAGCGTGCGACGCGGGGGAGACCTTTGCGAGCTGCCCGGCCGACTGCGGTGCGGGTCCGCTGACCCGCACGGGGCGTCATTACCGCGCGATCAGCCTGGGCTACGGGAGCAACAGCAGCGGCGGCCCTGCATGCGGCATCACCGAGCCCAACGGCACCATCGAGTGTTGGGGCCGCAACCGCAACGGCGTCGCCGGGGTCCTCGACGGGACCACCGGCCGGCCGCTCGCTTCGGTGTTCAAGGCGACGGCGCTCCCGAACCTCACCGGCTGCACGCAGGTCAGCGTCGGGGACGCCGTCGCGTGCGCGGTGTGCGGCGGTGAGGTCTCGTGCTGGGGAGATCATCGACGCGGTGCGGTCGGCGCGGGTCCCGTCACCGCCTCGCCGGTCGTGATCCCGCGCAAGATCGACGTCTCCCTCGAGGAGGACGAGTTCGAGGAGGTCGCCGTTGGTTCGGGCTTCGCGTGCGCGCGGACCAAGAAGGGTGCGCTGTACTGCTGGGGCTCCAACATCCACGGCGCGCTCGGAACCGGCGTCACCGGCGCCAACTTGCCGACCTCGATCCGGCGTTGATCCGTAGCGGAGGAGTAACCCGCGCGGCCGATCCGGCGTATGCATGGCCCATGAGCACCTCACGCACCGGCTTCGATCTCACGCCTCTGGCCCCCGAGAGGGTCGTCGCGCTCGCCGACAGCTTCACCCCCGAGGAGAAGCACGTGATCCTCCACCAGGGCACCGAGCGCCCGTTCTGCGGCCTGTTCCTCGACAACAAGCAGGCCGGCGTCTACACGTGCCGCCTGTGCGGCCTGCCGTTGTTCGAGTCCGCTGCGAAGTTCGAGTCGGGCACGGGCTGGCCGAGCTTCTGGAAGCCGTTCGACACCGAGCACGTCACGGAGATCAGCGACGTCAGTCACGGCATGCGACGCGTCGAGATCCGCTGCAAGCGCTGCGATGCGCACCTCGGGCACGTGTTCGATGACGGTCCCGCGCCCACGCATCTGCGCTACTGCCTGAACTCGGTCTCGATGCAGTTCGTCGCCGCCGGCGAGCCACTTCCGCTCCGCAGCTGATCGCTACAGCGAGGGCGGGGTGGTGCTCGCGACGCCACCCTTCGCCCCGCGGAACACGTAGCTGCCGAAGGCGAAGTCCGGGCGCTTGTCGCCATCACTGTCGCCGAGGGCCGTCAGTGCGGTGCCCGTGACGGTGAAGTTCGTCCGCTTCGGGGCGAGCGCCGCGACGGGCTTGCCGACCAGCCCCTTCGGGCCGCCGAGATAGACGTAGGCGGTGCCGCCCTTGCACGAGCTCGCCTTCGCATCGAAGTCCCCGCAGGTCGCCACGATCACGAGGTCGTCGCGCTTGTCGCCATCCAGATCGCCGACGGCCGCGAACGCGCCACCGAACTCGGCGCGCACGTGATCGCGGGTGAACCTGACCTTGGTCTTGGTGACGAGCCCCTTCGCGCTACCGCGATAGATCAGCACGTCGTTCGCGACCTGGCTCCCGGTCGGGGACGCGGGCTCGACCGTGATCGCGAGGTCGCCGAACCCATCGCCATCGAAGTCGCCCGAGCTGGCGCTGCCGTAGAACTCGGCGTCCCCCCCGAGCGGGATCGAGAACGTGCGCTTCGGATCACCCGCGTAATAGATCGTCGCGGCCTGCGGGGTGATCGCGAGCAAGTCCGCCTTGCCATCGCGATCGAGATCGCCGATCGGCTGGATGTGTGCCGCGGGGAGATCGATCGGAGTCGAGGCGAGCCCCGTCTTGGTCCCACGATAGAGGTGGACACCCGTGGCATCGGGGATCGCGACGTCCGCGAGCTTGTCGCCATCGAGGTCACCGACGGCGATCACCTCCATGCCGAAGTGCGTGTTCTTCGCCTTCGCGGTCAGGGTCTGCGCGGGCTTCGCCGCGAGCCGCTTGGGTCCGCCGAGGAACAGGTACGCGCTGCCGGCTGCGCACTCCGGCATGTCGTCCGCGTAGGGTGGGCAGCCCGGATCTCCGAGCACCACGTCGGCGAAGCCATCGCCGTTGACGTCGCCCACCACCTCGAGGGCGAAGAACAGCACGGGCTCGGTCGGCGTCGCTCTCGGAGAGGCCGGCGCGGTGCCCGCGACCGGGCCCTTGGCGCTGCCGAAATAGAGCAGGTGATGATCGAGCGCGGCGTCATCGAAGCCGTCGCCATCGACATCGCGTTGCGGAGAGGCCGCGGCTACGCCACACGCGAGGCACGGCCCGAGGAGCGAGGTGACCAACGAACGAACCTGCCTGCGCATCTGGGACCTACTTGGTTTCCGAGCGTCGCTCGATCATCAGGATCGAGTCCTGGACCACGATCCTGAGCTTGTTCAACGCGGCGACGCTGCACGCGATCTGATCCCACGGCACGCGCTTGAGCCGGAGCGTCACCTTGCCGTTCACCGTGTCGGCCATCACCAGGTTGACCTTGCCGACGTCGGCGAGCAGCCGGAACACGTCCTTGATGTCCGCGTTCTTGACGTCGAGATCGAGCGCCGCGCCATGGAACTTCGCGCCCGGCGCGCACAGCTCGCGATCCGCGACGGCCGTCCCTGCTGCACCGAGCACGGTCATCATCACGATCGGCAGCGCCCGCATGCCGTCCAGTGTACCGTGCCGAGCGTGCCGCTGCAGTCGCCGTTTCAGCCGCCGGTTCCGCCGATGCTCGCGAAGCTCTCGAGCGATCTCCCCGAGGGCGAGGGCTGGATCTTCGAGCCCAAGTGGGATGGGTTCCGCGCGCTCGTCTGGAAGAGCGGCGACGAGCTCTATCTGCAGAGCCGCGACGAGAAGCCGCTCGGCAGGTACTTCCCCGAGCTCGAGGTCTCGCTGCGCCGTGAGCTCCCCGACCGCTGCGTGCTCGACGGCGAGATCGTGATCGCCACCGGGGGACACCTCGACTTCGACGCCTTGCTCCTGCGGATCCACCCCGCGGCGTCACGCGTGAAGATGCTCGCCGAGGAGAAGCCGTCGTCGTTCGTCGCGTGGGATCTGCTCGCGTTCGGCGACGAGGATCTCCGCGCCCAGCCACAGGCCGAGCGCCGGCGCCGCCTCGAGCTCGCCCTCGCTGCGAGCAAGCCGCCGGTGCACATCACGCCCGCCACGCGCGATCGCGCCCTCGCGCGCGCCTGGTTCGAGGACTTCGAGGGCGCGGGCCTCGACGGCGTGATGGCCAAGCCGGAGACCGGCACGTACCAGCCCGGCAAGCGCGCGATGCTGAAGATCAAGCACCAGCGCACCGCCGACTGCGTGGTGGCCGGGTTCCGCTGGTACAAGGGCGGCAAGGGCACGCTGGTCGGCTCGCTGCTGCTCGGCCTCCACGACGCAGAAGGCAAGCTCCACCACGTCGGTGTCGCGTCGTCGTTCAAGCAGACCGAGCGCGCGAACCTCGCCGAGAAGCTCAAGCCGCTGACCGAGGGCGCGCGCGAGGTTCATCCATGGCGGGAATGGGCCGAGTTCCAGGAGGCGGAGACCGCGCAGCGCCTGCCCGGTGCCACCAGCCGGTGGAATCGCGGCAAGGATCTGTCGTGGGAGCCGATCCAGCTCGGCCTCGTCGCCGAGGTGTCCTACGACCACATGCAAGGCACCCGGTTCCGGCACGCGACGCACTTCCAGCGCTGGCGGCCCGACAAGCCGTACACCGAGTGCCGATACGATCAGCTCGAGGAGACGCCGCCGTTCTTGCTCAGCGAGATCTTCGGCGCTTAGGGGTGCCGCTCTCGAGCTGACCTGGCTGCAGGATCTCCGATCCATCCTCCACCACCACGGGCACGAGGGCGACGCGCCGGACCATCCCGCCCTTACCGACGTCGACGGTGAAGCGCTGCGGAACCATGCCCTTGGCCTTGATCTCCACCGTGTGCGCGCCCGGCGTCACCATCGCGTCCGCGCTCGAGGCGGCGCCATCGATCTTGATGTCGGGGCTCGCCCCGCCTCCGAGGATCGTCAGCCGCAGACGCGCCTTCGCGGGGGGCTCCGGACGTTTGACCGTGGGCACCACAGCAACGTTCTTCACGTCGGGCTTCTTGACCTCGGGCTTGGTCACCGCGGGCTTGGTCACCGCGGGCTTGGTCACCGCGGGCTTGGTCACCGCGGGCTTGGTCACCGCGGGCTTGGTCACCGCGGGCTCGGTCACCGCGGGCTTGGTCACCGCGGGCTTGGTCACCGCGGGCTTGGTCACCGAGGGCTCGGTCACCGCGGGCTCGGTCACTGCGGGCGGGACCACCTCTTGGGCGCCGACCTCGACCCGCGACGGCTCCTGCGGCGCCGGCTCGTCGGCCGATCCGCCGAACGAGCGGACGATCAGGAAGGCGAGCAGCGCGGCGATCGGCACGCCGGCGATCGCGATCCACAGCGCACGCGAACGTCGTAGATCCGGAATCGCCTCGGCCTGGGACACCACCGCGTCGAACGCCGGGCGGCTCACCGGCGCCACGGGCGCACCGCTGAACGACGGCCGATCGCTCAGCCGATCGCTCAGCCGATCGCTCAGCCGATCGCTCGGCTCCGAGCGATCAGAGCTCGGTGGCTCGGTGACCCGCGCCACCGGTGCGGAGCGCTCCGGGGCGACCACCGCGATAGGGACCTCCGTGCCCGGGCGACGGATCGGGCCCGACTCGAAGGCCGCCGGCCCCGAGGCGCGATCACGCGTCCGCTCGAGGACCTCGCAGACCCTGACCAGCGACGGCCGGCCCTCGGGCTGCTTCGCGAGCATCTCGAACACGAGCTCGTCGAGCTCGGGCGGCACGTCGGGGACGAGCGTCGAGGCTCGCACCGGGGTCTCCATCAGGTGCTTGGCGACCATCTCCATCGCGTTGTCGGCCACGAACGGCGGCCGGCCGGTGAGCATCTCGAACACCATGCCGCCGAGTGCATAGATGTCGGCGCGCTGATCGATCGCATACCCCTTGGCCTGCTCGGGCGCGATGTACTGCGGCGTCCCGACGATCGCACCGGTCGCGGTCTTCTCCACGCGGTGGTCGCTGTGCGCGAGCTTGGCGATGCCAAAATCCAGCAGCTTCACGTTCGCGAGCTCGTCACGCCGCTCGACGAGGAACACGTTGTCGGGCTTGAGATCGCGATGGATCACGCCCAGCTCGTGCGCGGCCTCGAGCGCGCGGGCGAGCAGCCGGACCAGCCGGCAGACCTCGGCGAGCGGCAACGGCCCCTTCGCGATCCGCTCGCGCAGGGTCTCGCCCTTGAGCCACTCCATCACGAAGTAGCTGCGGCCGTCGGGCATCTCGCCAAACGCGAACACGTCGACGATGTTCGGGTGCCCGATCTGGTTCACGACGCGCGCCTCGTCGATGAAGCGCTCCACCGTGTGCGGGTCGGCGCACAGCTCCTTCTTCAGGATCTTGATCGCGGCGCGCTTGCCGATCAGCGGGTGGACCGCGGAGAACACCACCCCCATGCCGCCCTGCCCGATCTTCGCCTCGATCTGGTACTCGCCCAGCTTGGTCCCCGAGGCCAGGTCGTACTCGTCGATCGGCGTGTGGGCCGCGGTCGGTGCGGTCTGGCGTGCGGGCTCGGCCTGCGCATCGTCCACGTCATCGTCCGGGGTTCCATCCCAGGGCGCAGGTGGCGAGCTCACGTCGGTGTGGTCGTCCTGGACAGGCAGACCACGACGCTTGCTGGGAGTCACGGGATCCAAGCGCTCCCAGTATAGCGTGTCGGGTTTGTCAGATCCGACAGGAGCTTGCCGCCAGAGGGGCCCGACGGGCGCGAGGGGCGCGGGGCCCGGCGCGAGGGGCGCCGCACCTACACAGGAGCTACGCCCGCTCAGAACGCGAAGGCGCCGACGGCCATCGCGCCGGTCCCGGTCGGAACGACGGTCACCGTCGGGTGCTCGGCGGCGTCGCTGCGCCCCCACAGATACAACCCCACGCCCCCGAGCAGCGCGACCCCGCCCGCCACCAGGGTGATCCGCGCGACCGTCTCGGCGGTCTCCCCTTTGGAGTTCAGCTGGTTCTGCCGCGTCGTAAAGGCGTCGGACCACATGCAGCCGTTGCAGAGCTCCTCGCGCTGGCTCGCGTAGTCGAAGCTCTTGTACGAGTAGTACCCGGCCACCCCGAGCACCACGACGCCCACGCCGCCGAGGCCGAGCCCGACGAGGCGCTTCGCGCGGCCCGGATCACTCGTGGGGTGGGTCGGAGGAGGTGGCGGCGGCGTCACGATTGGATCCGGCACCAACGGGGGTGGGCTCTGCGCAGCGGCCTGCTGCTTGGCGCAGTCCTCCGATTGAGCCATGTACTGCCGAACCTTGGCGACGTTCGGCGCCTGGGGAGCCGCGTCGAGAAACCGCTGGTAGGTGGCCACGGCCTTCGCGCACGCATTGCCAAAGCGGTACGCCTGCGCGCTGTTGAACAGGTACACCGGATCGGGATCCAGGGCGTACGCAGCCTCGAACCTGTCGGCGGCGATCAGGTACTCCCCGGCGGCATAGCGCTGCTGGCCCTCGGCGAACGCCGCCTGGGCCGCGGCGGGATCCTTGGGCTGCGCGCCCGCGACCGCCACCAGGCCCGCAAGCACCGCAGCGACCACTGCCCTGCGCATCACGCCTCGATCATACGCCCGGGGACGGCGGGTGAGGAAGTCCTCGGGCGTCAGGGATCAGGAGCCACCCGTCCACTCGGTCTTCCAGTCGTAGTCCGGATCCGGCGGCTCGGGCGGTGGGTGCTCCGCGGCGGGAACGTTCTTGAGGTTCACCCGCACCCGATACCAGGCGGTCGCGCGCCCGCGATTGGTGTCGATCAGCACGTCCTCCGCCGCCAGCTGCGCGGCGATGCTCGGGTACCGCTGCTTCCAGCGCTCGAGGGCCGCCAGCGCATCGGCCTTCTGCTTCGCGTTCGCGATCGTGATCACCGGGTGCTTGGGCGTGCGCTTGCCCGCGGGCTTCGGGGCGGCGCTTGTCGCTCGGGCCCGCGATGGTGCCACCCGCGGCGCCTCGTCTTCGCCCTTGGCGTAGTGCGGCGGCCACGGCGCATCGCGCTCCCCGCCCAGCTCCTGCCGCGCTGCGAGCTCGAGCAGCGAATCGATCGATCCCACGGCCGCATCGATCCCGGCGTGCGCATCCCCGCGCGCGGCGAACATCGCGGGCACGGTGCGGAGCGTGTACGCCGCGGGATCGCACACGAACAGCTCGTCCCACGGGAGCGGCATGGAGACGCGCGCGTCGTCCTTGGCGCGCACCGAGTACGCACTCGCCGTGGTGCGATCCCGCGCATTCTGGTTGTAGTCGAGGAACACGCCGCTCCGCTCCTCCTTCCACCACTTCGCCGTGGCGATCCCAGGTGCGCGACGCTCGACCTCGCGCGCGAAGGCGAGCCCCGCGCGCCGGACCTGAGCGAACGGCCAGCGCGGTGCGATCCTCGCCCAGATATGGACGCCTCTCGAGCCGCTGGTCTTCGGCCAGCCGACCAGGCCGTGCTCCTCCAGCACGTCGCGCGCCACCCGCGCCACCTCGATGATCTGCGGCCAGCCGACGCCGGGCACCGGGTCGAGATCGATCCGGAGCTCGTCGGGCCGATCCATGTCCTCTTTGCGCACGGCGTGCGGATTGAGGTCCACACACCCGAGGTTCACCACGTACACGAGCTGCGCGCGCGTGCTCACCGCGATCTCGTCGGCGTGCCGGCCCGAGGGGAACGTGAACGTGGCGACCTCCACCCAGTCCGGGCGCTTGACCGGTGCGCGCTTCTGATAGAACGGCTCCTCCTCGATCCCTCCGACGAACCGCTTCAGGATCATCGGCCGCCTCGCCACCCCGCGCAGCGCGCCCTCGGCGACCGCCAGGTAGTACTGCACGAGCTCGAGCTTCGTGATCCCTGCCTTCGGGAAGTACAGCTTCTCCGGGTTCGACACGGTGACCTCGTGCCCATCGAGCTCGAGCAGCACCTTGGTCGACTTCGCCACCTGTAGATCCTTGCACGACTCCTTCCGAGACCGCATGGTGTCCGACCCATGACGGTGGCCGCGCGCCTCAAGCTCCTGCTCGCGCTGGCCCTGCCGATGGTCCTCGCGCGCGCCACGCAGGCCGTGATCACGTTCGCGGACGCGCTCCAGGTCAAGCACCTCGGCTCGGGCGCCCTCGCGGCCACCGCGACCGGCGGCCTCAACGTGGTGGGCTTCATCATCCTGCCGATGGGCACGGTGTTCATCGTGCAGAGCTTCGTGTCGCAGCTGGTCGGCCGCGGCACGCGCGAGGACGCCCCGCGCTACGCGTGGTACGGGCTCGCGATCGCCGCGATCGCCGCCGTGGTCTCCGTCCTCCTGATCCCGCTGATCGAGCCCGCGCTGTCGCTCACCGGCTACTCGGAGGGCGTGCGCTCGGAGATGAGCGGGTACATGGAGATCCGGGTGCTGTCCGTCGGTGCCGCGGTGGGCGTCGAGGCGCTCGGCAACTGGTACGGCGGGCTCGGCGTCACCTGGATGCAGATGGTGGCGGGCCTGATCTCGATGGTGCTCGCGGTGGCGTTCAACTGGATCCTGATCGATGGCCACCTCGGCGCGCCCGCGCTCGGGGTGGCCGGTGCGGCGTGGAGCAGCGTGATCGCCACCTGGGCCGGCTTCGCGTTCGTGGCGATCGCGTTCTGGCGCGGCTGGGGTGGCGCGCCGCGGCCTGCGGGCAAGCTCGGGCTCTCGATTGCGGAGCTGCGCCGCGTGATCAAGTTCGGTCTCCCCAACGGGCTCAACTGGTTCCTCGAGTTCGCGGCGTTCCAGCTGTTCGTCAACGGCGTGCTCGCCAGCCTCGGGGACGAGACCGTCGCGGCGCTCAACGTGGTGATCGCCGTGAACTCGATCTCGTTCATGCCCGCGTTCGGGCTCGCGTCGGCAGGCGCGATCCTCGCCGGGCAGGCGATCGGCCGCGGCGATCGGGATGCGGTGTGGCCCCAGGTCAAGATCACGCTCGCGTGCACTGGGGTCTGGATGGGCGTCACCGGCGCGCTCTACCTGGTCGCGCCGGCGCGAGTGCTATCGCTGTTCGAAGAGCCCGGGAAGTCCGGGAACCTGGTCGCGATCGGCACCGGCATGCTCGCGCTGAGCGCGGCGTGGCAGGTGTTCGATGCCATGGCGATGACCCTCTCCGAGACGCTGCGCGCGGCCGGCGACACGGCGTGGATCGCCACCGCGCGCCTCCTCCTCGCGTGGGCGGTGTTCATGCCCTCCGCGTTCCTCGTGGTCACGCGGTGGAACGGCGGACCGCTGGGCGCCATGCTGTGCCTCGCGGCGTACATGGCGCTGCTCGCCACGGCGTTCGCGCTCAGGTTCCGGACCGGCGCGTGGCGCAAGATCGAGCTGATCGAACCCGTGCTGGTCTGACGTCTCCTGGGCGCACCGGCCACAAACGAAGACGGCCGCCCGAGGTGGGCGGCCGTGGTCAGGTGAGCGCGGGTTCGATCAGTTTCCGAACCGACCGGCGAGCCCGAGCGACGCGACGAACGCGGTGACGTCGTACGTGCCCTTGTGGATCGGCATGTACGGGTCGGCGTTGCTCGACTCGTTGGTGCCCGGGATCACCAGGAGCGCCGCCAGGTGCGCATCGAGGTTCTTGTTGATCTTGTAGCTACCACCGACGGTGACGTCGTGCCGGTCGATGTCCGGAAGCCGCGCAGACAGCGTGGTCGACGGGACGGGCGTGGGATCGTAGATGTAGCCGGCGCGGACGGCGGCCTTGTCGTTGATCTTGTACTCGCCACCGAGCCGCAGCGTCACGGTGTTCTTGTAGTTCTGCGCCTGCACCGTGTGCGAGTCATCGGCGAGCGTGATGTCGATCGTCTTGAACTTCGCCCAGTTGATCCACACCGCATTGAGCTCGACCTCGATCTTCTCGTTCGGCCGGAACGCCACGCCGCCCGAGATCGACATCGGCAGCGTCAGCGTCGTCGAGATGTCGCCATCGGGCGGCAGCTGCGAGCGATACGGCGCCGCCATGTCGAAGTCGCCGGTGCCCGTGAAGTCCAGGTTGATCTGGCTGCGGTAGGCGAGGCCGAACGACAGCTTCTTCTGCGCCGGCGGGCGGTACATGATGCCGAACCGGCCGCCGATGCCGAACGCGGTGCCACCCAGCGTGGCCGTGCCCTGCTCGGTGCCGAAGTAGAGGTTCGACTCCAGCTTGACCGTGGACGGCACGAGATCGAGTCCCGCGCCGATCGAGAGCCCCGGCACCTGCTTGTCGAGGTTCACGCCGACCGCCGGCGTGATGAAGTACGTACGCAGGTCCTGCTTGGTCACCACGTCGGCCTGCGGCGAGCTATCCGGCCACGAGACGGCGAGACCGAACGGCAGGTGGAACCCGATGCCGACCGCGAACATCTTGTTGATGCGGTGGGCGACGAACACCTGCGGCAGCACGGCCGGCGGCGCGTTGGTGTCGGTCTTCAGGTTGTTGGTGTCCGTGTACGACGCCTGCGCTGCGATCAGCGACGCGCCGATCGAGAACGACGTGCCCTCGCCGACCGCGAGGCCGCCGGGGTTGTAGACGATCGAGGACGGATCGGTGTCGGTGGCCGTCGAGGCACCGCCGCGGCCGGTGACCTTCGCGTCGTGCTCGTTGATGTAGAAGCCGTTGGCGGACGCGGCACCGGTCATGCCTACGACCAGGAACAAAGTCTTGCTGAGGGTACGCATGATCAGTTGGCCTTGTTGAGGACGAGGAAGGTGATCGCGTCGGTCTGAAGCCGCGCGGTGCCGAGGCGACCGTCGCTGCCGACCGTGGTGGTGCCGGGCGACGGCGCCGGACGCAGGAGCGACGGGTGCTCGAAGGTGTTGCCCGGGAAGCCCACGCCCGCGTTGGGCGCGAGGTTCATGTACTTCACGAACTTGTTCGTCGTCGGCGCGGTGGTGATCGCCGCGGACGGGGCGATCGGCGGAGCGCCCGCCGCGTCGGCCATCATCCCGGTCAGGCCCACGAGTGCGGCCTCGTTGTTGGTGGCGATGTTCGGCACCGTGAGGTCACCGACGACCTCCTGGATCAGGATCTTGCGGGTGGCGAGCTTGCGCGTGAAGTTCGCGCCATCGGCCGGGTCGAGCACCCAGCGACCGATCGCGGCGAATGACGCGTACCCCGGCTGGGCCTTCCACGCATCCGTGGTGCACAGGCCGGTGTTCGGCGTCACGCTCGGGTTCCACTTCTCGCCGGTGAGGATCTTGGCATCGATGAGGGCGTCGACGAGCGGGCACTTGATCCCGTTGGTCTGCGAGTTCTCGAGGATGTCGGCCCAGCCAACGCCCGGGACGTTGAGCACGGCCGACCGGAAGCCGGGGTTCGCGGCGACCGCGGTCGAGCCCATGATGCCGCCGAGCGAGATGCCGACGTACGAGATGTTGTTGACGTCGATCTTGAGCGGGCCGCACGCCGTGGTGCCGCAGCCCTTGAGACCACCGACCAGCTCCTGGAGGTCGAGCACGCTCTGGCGGATGTTGTCACGCGTGGCGCCGAGGTCCGACGACAGGAACGGCGCGTAGCACTGCGGGAACGAGGTGGGCGGAGGCGCTGCGGCCGGAGTGCCGGAGTCCGCGCAGCCGATCGCGGCGTCGGTGGAGATCCGGACGGCGCGGCTGTCGTGGGCGACGAAGTCGATCGCCACCGACGCGTATCCCGCGGCCGCGAACTGCGAGCCGATCGCG
Source organism: Myxococcales bacterium (assembly GCA_016720595.1). Lineage (GTDB taxonomy): Bacteria > Myxococcota_A > Polyangia > Haliangiales > Haliangiaceae > JABFXX01. The sequence goes on along the minus strand of JADKKI010000015.1, from coordinate 135,022 downwards.
ACGAGCGTGGTCTTCGAGCTGCCGAGGCCGTGACCGAAGATGATCACCGGGCCAGCCACCCACAGGCACGGTCGTCGCCGGGCAAGGCGGTGCACCCGGACCAAGCCGAGCATCGCGATGCCGCGATCGCCGACCTTGGTCGGATTGACCGGGTCGCTGAAGCCGCCGGGGATCGGGCCGCCAAAGTTCGGGTTGGTGGAGCCGGTCGTCACCTTGGCGGGCTGATCGACCTGGTAGTTGTTGGTGTTGAGCAGGCCACCGACGATGTCGCCGACCGCGTTGCACGGCAGCGAGCCGCCGTCTGCGCTGCACGAGCCGGCCGGGAGCCGGGACTGCAGGAACTGCTCGGCGGTGACGCCACCGGGCAGCTGGGTGGCGACGCCGAACACCGGCGCCATGTCGATCTTCGACGCGAGGCTCCCCGTGACCGTGGGATCCAGCGGATCCGTGACGGTCTGGGTGTTGAACTCCCACGCGACCAGGATGTCCTCGCGGGCGTGCGACGTGCCGGCGAGGAAGGTCAGCGCCTTGTTGTGCGCCTTCCACAGCAGATCGATGCCGTTGAGCTTCTCGAGCTGATCGCTGATGCCGTTGGCGTTCAGATCCTCGGGATCGTTGGGCTCGAGCGGGGTCTCATCCGAGCCGATCGCGCAGCTGCCCGTCGCCGGGTTGCAGCTCGCGTCTGCGAGGGTGACCGGGTCCTGCTCCTGGCGGATCAGCGACCAAGTGAACGAGGCACCGTAGTCGGCGCCCGAGGCAGTCTTCACGCCCTTGAGGATCGCCGCGACGTAGGTCGACTTCTGATCGAGCGGCACCAGCGGCACCATCACGACCGAGTCGATCATCTTGGGATCGGTGCAGGCCTTGATGTTCGTCGAGTTGGCGTACCGGATCGTGGTGCTCTTGATCAGCTTGAGCGGGATGGCCATCGCGGTCAGCGGGTCGACCGCGGTGGTGCCGGTCGCGCGCTTGTACAGCACGACCTTGCCGACCAGGCTGGCCTCGTCGACCGCCTCGGTGAACGTGACCTGCATCGGCAGCTCGAACGTGCCGAAGCCGTCGAGCGTGTTGAGCGCCTTGGTGCGGATCGCCGCGGTGGTCGCGCTCTCGTTGCACTGCTCGGGCAGGTTGACCTTGCCGGTCGCCGGATCGAGCACGAGGTTGTTCGGGAACGGCAGGATCTTGGCCGACGGATCGAACTCGACGATCGGGCCCTCGGCGGGCATATCGCCGACGCCCTCCCCGGGGTCGACCTTGATGTCAGGGCAGCCAGTTGCACCGATCAGGAGGCTGGGTACGAGCCAGGCCAAGAACTTGTTTTGCATGCATCTCTCCGGTTAGTCGAAGCAGCGCGCAGTATAGCCACACCCGATCGGGTTGGGCGAGCCGGCGTCTACGGAAGGTCGACGAGAAAGATCGGCGCGTGGAGCCCGTCACGTACCCTCCGTATGGGGGACCACACGGATTTCTCGCCTACCTGTCGGAGACGTTCACGCGGGCGGCTGTTCGTGCTCGTCGGCGAGCAGGGCGGCGGCGGCGCTCCGGTCCTTACGGAAGTCCGCCAGCACGTCGTTGAACTCCGCCCCGAACAGGAGCGCGATGTTGGAGAGCCACAGCCAGGTCAGGAACGCGATCGCCCCGCCGAGCGCCCCGTAGGTCGTCTCGTAGCTGCTGACCTGCGCGAGGTAGAGCCCGAACAGGTACGAGATCCCGAGCCACAGCATGACGCCCACGAACGCACCCGGCGTGAACACCCGCAGTGGCGCATCCGTGTTCGGCAGGAACTTGTAGAGCAGCGCCCACACCAGCATGACCAGCATGCCCGCGCCGATCCAGTGGCCGATGCCCCACGCCAGATCGAAGGCGTCGCCGAGGCCGAGCCGATCAGCGACGTAGTGCCCGAGCAGCGGGCCGACCACGAGCAGGCCGAGCGCGAGCACGATCAGCAGCGCGACGGCGAAGGTCAGCGCGATCGCCGTGGCCTGGCGATGGAAGAACCCGCGGGTCTCCTGCTTGCCGAGGATCCCGTTGAGCGCACCGCACAGCGCCGCGGCGCCGCGAGATGCGCCCCACAGCGCAAACAGCGCGCCACCGATCGCGAACCCGGCGTCGGCGTGCTCGATCAGGGCGGTGACCTGCTGCGAGATCATGACGCGGAGCGACTCGGGCATCGCGGAGGTCGCGATCAGCACGCCCTGATGCACGGTCGCCGGATCGATCACGAGCAGTGCGATCGTCACCACGAACACCAGCATCGGGAACAGCGCGAGGACGGCGTAGTACGCCATCATCGCGCCGACGTCGTCGATGTTGTCGTCGTAGACCGCGCGGGCGAGCTGGCGCACGAACCGGATCGGGCCCCACCCCGTGCGCGCCGGCTCCACCGTGCGCGCGCGCTCGTCGGCGCCCCCGCCCAGGAGCGGTGTCAGGCGAGGTTGCGCGGTCACGACCACTGCATCAGCAGCCGTCGTGCCAGCTACGTGCGCCCAGCAGGACTCGAACCTGCGGCTCCCAACTTAGAAGGTTGGTGTTCTGATCCAACTGAACTATGGGCGCAAGACGGACGCTCCGTCGGAGCGGGCACTCTGCCGCACCTCTCGCGGTTCCTCAAGTCCCGTCGACGAACCTGCTGGAACTCCACGCACGCTGATCTTCGCCAGGTCCAGCTGGGCATACAGGATGCCGAGGTCGCCCTTGTTCTTGGTGTGGTGCGGTCGCATCCGGGGCCTATCGGCCAGGCTCGTGTTAGGTTTCGTGGCGATCATGCGAGCTGCCATTGCGATCGTCGCTTCTGCCGTAACCCTGCTTGCCGCCTGCTCGAAGGGCGAGAACGCCGGTGCCGAGGAGGCGCGGAAGGCCGCCGAGGCCGAGCAGAAGGCCAGAGAGGCGCGGGGCGAGCCCGCCAAGAAGATGGCCCCGCCCGTCCCCGGCGAGACCCACATCCCGTGCGAGCAGCTGCTCGATCTCCCCGCGTACCAGACCGCGATCGGCGAGGTCGAGCCGATGACGGTCCGGGACATGGGCAAGAACGAGCCCGAGGCGGCGGCGTCGTGCTCGCTGATCCGCGGCGGCAAGAAGCTCACCGATGCCGAGCAGCAGGCCAAGCTCAAGAAGGAAGGCCGGCTCGGCGTGATCCCCGGCGACGAGATCTGCAACGTCACCGCGTACTGCTGGACGATCGAGGACCCCGATCGGTTCCGCAAGAAGTGCGCGACCCGCAAGGAGACCGACGACGACTCGATGGGCAGCTACGCGTGCCGCCAGACCGTGGCGGTCGGCGCGTTCGATGTCTACGTGTACCGGTTCTTCGACGCCGATACGAAGTGCATCCTCCAGGTGAAGGGCGGCGCCAGCCAGACCGACGCCGAGATCACCCGGAAGTGCGCGATCACCGCGCGCGACACGATCGGCCCCGCGACGATCGCCGTGGGCAAGAACGCCCCGGCCCCGGCCGCGCCCGCCGGCAGCGACAGCGGCTCGGCCACGAAGTAGCGGCTCGGCCACGAACGAGCGGCTCGGCCGCGAACAGGCCGGGCGATGCGGCTCGGCCCTGCGTGGCATGAACAGCGCTGGCCATGAAGCAGCGGCTCGGCCGAAGCAACGGCTCGGCCACGCGGGGAGGGCTCGCGTCCTTGGGCGGGGCTCGCGACGGGCAAGAAAACTCTCCGACCTGGCGTCCTTGGCGGGCTTGGCGGTTTAAACTCAGGGGCGCGACGTTTGGCGGTTCAAGAATCCGGGCCCCGAACGTCTTGGCGGTTCAGGCCGAGAGCTCGGCGATCCGGCGCTCGAGGAACCTGCGCTCGGGCTCGGAGCCGACGTGGACCAGGGCCTCGCGATACGCCGCGCCGGCCTCGGCCGTGCGTCCGAGGCGGCGCAGCAGATCCGCGCGCGCGGCGTGCCACAAGTGATACTCGGCGAGCTCGCCGCGTAGCGCCTCGATCCGTGGCAGGCCCTCGGCGGGGCCGCGCGCCATCGCGATCGCGACCGCGTGGTTCAGCGCGACGACCGGCGTCGGCTGCCGGCGCGCGAGCTCCTCGAACAGGGCGGCGATCTGCGGCCAGTCGGTGTCCGCCGCGCGCGCGGCGCTCGCGTGGAGCGCCCCGATCGCGGCCTGCAGTGCGTAGCGGCCCGGACCACCCCGGAGCGCCACAGGCACCAGCGCCAGCGCCTCGTCGATCTGGGCGCGATCCCAGCGAGCGCGATCCTGATCCTCGAGCAGCACGAGATCGCCCGCGGTATCGGTGCGCGCATCGCGGCGTGAATCGTGGAGCAGCATCAGCGCGAGCAGGCCCTGCGCCTCGGCCGCGAGGGGCACGAGCCCCGGGGTGAGCAGCTCCACGAGCAGCCGCGCGAGGCGGATCGCCTCCTGGCACAGGTCGCGACGGATCCAGTCCTCCCCCGCCGTGGCCGCGTAGCCCTCGTTGAACACGAGGTAGATCACGGTCATCACCGCCTCGGTACGCTCGGGGAGCTGCGACGCCTCCGGGACCTCGTACGGGATCCGCGCATCGCGGATCTTGGTCTTCGCGCGCACCAGGCGCTGCGCCATCGTGGCCGGTGCCGCGAGGAACGCACGCGCGATCTCCTCGGTGGTCAGCCCGCCGAGCGTCCGCAAGGTCAGCGCGATCTGCGCCTCGGGCGCCAGTGCCGGGTGACAGCACGTGAAGATCAGCCGCAGCCGATCGTCGGGGACCGCGACGAGCTCGGCGCTCACCGTGGCCTCGGTCGGAGGCTCGGCGGCGACGATCTCCCGGAGCTTGATCCGGCGCCGGATCGTGTCGACCGCCTTGTTGCGCGCGGCGAGCACGAGCCAGCCGCGCGGCTCCACGGGGATCCCGCCCTGCCACGCCTCGAGCGCCGCCGTGAACGCATCCTGCACCGCCTCCTCGGCGAGCTCGAAGTCGCCGTTGGTCACGCGGATCGTGGTCGCGAGCACGCGTGCGCGCTCGGCGCGAAACACGGCCGCGATCGCCTCCTGCGTGCTCGGCATCGCGCCGAGCTTACGCTGTCACGGCGTGTGGTTCATGATCGGACGGACCTCGATCGATCCGATCCGCGCGCTGGGGATCCGCGCCGCGATCGCGGTCGCCTCGTCGAGATCCTTGGCCTCGATCAGATAGAACCCGCCGAGCTGCTCGCGGGTCTCGGCGAACGGCCCATCCGTCGTCGTGGTCTTCCCATCGCGAACGCGCACGGTGGTCGCCATGCTGGTCGGCTGCAGAGCCTCACCGGCCCGGAAGTGACCCGAGCTCTTGATGTCCTGCGTGAAGGCGCCGTACTCGCCGAACATCTTCGTGCGCGCGGCCTCGGGCATGTCGGTCCAGGCTCGCTCGGCGTCATAGATCAAGCAGAGGTATTGCATCGCGTGTGCTCCTAGAAGGGGACGTTCACCCATGGGTCGAACGGCGCGGGCCCGAATCGACAACGAATCGACGACGCTCGACAGGCGTCGTGCGAGGCCCCGCAACCGCGGCTAACTCTTCGTGATCGTGAAGCCCGTCAGGCAGCGGAACTGCTTGCCCTTGTACTCGCTGACCACGTACTCGACCGCCACCTGGTACTCGGAGCGGAACGCGGCGAACAGCAGCTGGATGCTGGTGTCGGAGAGCTCGCGGCCCTTGCACTGCAGCCCACCCCACCGATAGTTGGTGGTCGCCTTGTCGGCATCGAGCCACACCGCGCCGTGGAACAGCTTGTAGCTGGCGTCCCCCGGCTCGAGGATCATCAGCTGCGAGACGCCCGTGGGCGCTCCCGTGTCGGCCGCGGCCACCCGTGGGGCCAGGCCGGAGGTCGCGAGCACGAACGCAATCACGGACGAGGTCACCACAGAAGGGAGGCTGCGCATGCCCTCCTAGCTTATCAGCGGCGGCGGCGGCGGAGCACGAACGCGAGGCCGAACGCGAAGAAGGCGAACGGGGCGGCGGCCGCCCCCCCGGGCCCGGAGGTCGCACAGCCGAGGCAGTTGCCGGTGTCCTCGCCCTTGGGCCAGCACACGCCCTTGCCGGGGCTGGTCTCGAGGCACTCGTAGGCGGCGGGATCGGAGCAGCTATCGGCCACGCCGACGATGCACTGCTCGGTGCAGATCTGCTTGTCGGCCGTGCCCTGACAGACGCCCGAGAGACAGTACTGCGCGTACGTGCACTCGTCGCCGAGTACGCCAACCGGCGCATCCCAGAAGCAGCGACCGTTCGCGCACTGCTGACCGGCGGCGCAGCTCGCCTCGGTGACGCACGGGGCGCCCTTGGTGACGGTCAATGTCGGCGACGTGGTGGTGGCATCGATGTCGTCCTTCGCCTTGACCACGATGTCGATCACGCCATCGGGTACGGCGGCGGGGATCGGGATCGAGTACGAGCTCTCGGGCTGGCCATCAGCACCGAAGCCGGCGCCCTTCGCGGTGCCCCACTTGTAGCCGTTGAGCCATAGCTCGAGGGTCTTCACGCCGCGCTGCGAGTACGCCGTGGCGATCACCGCGGTGCTCGCAGCGATCTGCGCGTTCGGGGCCGGCTGCGTCACGCTCAGCGTCGGTGGCGCGGTCAGCGGCGTCCCGGGGCCGAACGTGGCGAGCAGCGTGAGGTGGGCGTTCTGGCTCGCGCCGCAATCGCACGGCCTGGGTTGGTACTCGCCGCAGGTGGCGCCGTCGTTGCGGAAGAACTTCTGCCCGCCGCAATCGCTGCGGTAGGTCATCGGATCATTGCAGGCCGAAGACTGATCGGAGAACGCGTACGAGTGATCGAGGCTGTACGTGTGCGCCGTCTCCTGCGCGATCGTCCAGCACAGGTGGTTGACGCGGTTGCGGCCCGTGCCGCCCTGCGCGTTCGCGAACGTGTACGTGATCCGGTTGTCGACCGGCGCGCACGACACGCCTGGCGAGATCCCGAGGATGCTCGACGACAGCCCGAGATCCGGCGCGACGCCCGCGACGACGTTGACGTGGTAGCTGGTGCCGACCGGCTTGACGTCGGTGATCACCGCGGCGAACGGCGAGTACACCTCGCGCACGCACTTGACGACCTCGGCCCACTCCGCATCTGCGGCGGCGCCGGTCTGGCCCGCGGAGTTTTCGAACTCGGCCAGCGTGAACTCGGTCGCGTTGCCCTTGGGGATCGTCGAGTGCAGCGTGAGCGCGTCGTCGAGGCCGCCCTTGGTGATCAGGCACCCCCCCTTGCAGCGCTCGAGGTAGATGATCTTGGAGACCGTGCCCGCGTGGGACACGCCTTCACCCAGCCCCGGATCCTCGCTCGGCGGCAGGAACACGCGCTCGCCCTGGCCGGGCTCGAGGCGGCCGGCGACGTCGGCGAAGGCGTTGGTCGTGAGCGCGAGGACGGTCAACGTTGCGAGACGGGCGATCACGAGAGCCTCCTTTTGCGAAGCGCGAACATGGCGAAGGCTAGCGTCCCGTGCGCGGAACGACAGGCAGAAAGATAGTGAGCCGCAAGATCACGCGCGCCGGCGGCGGCGGAGCACGAACAGCCCGAACAGCGCCGTGCCGAACGCACCCGGCAGCCAGGCGTTGGAGCGCTCGCCCACGCTGCAGCAGCCGCTGTCGTCCGGCTTGAAGAAGCACACGCCCTTGCCCGGCGTGGTCTCGGTGCAGGTCAGGTTCATGTCCGCGGGGCAGGCGTCGGTGCCGCCCGGGATGCAGTCCTGCGTGCAGATCTTCTCGGTGGCCGAGCCCTGGCAGATGCCGCTGAGGCAGTACTGGCCGTAGGTGCAGGCGTCGCCGATCTCGCCGACCGCCGGATCCCAGAAGCAGCGACCGTTCTCGCACTTCTGCCCCGCGAGGCAGGTGTCCGCGCTCGCGCACGCCCCGCCCTTGTTCACCGTCACCATCGGCGAGGTGCCGACAACGCCGAGGTCATCGTAGGCCTTGATGACGATGTCGTACGTGCTGTTCGGGAGCTCCGAGGGCACCGCGAACTGAGAGAGCGACGGGTTGGGCTGGCCCTGCGCGCCGAACACGGCGCCCTTGGAGGTGGCCCACTTCCAGCCGTTCAGATACAGCTCCAGCCTCTCGACGCCGCGCTTGGAGCCCGACATCGCCTGCACGGTGGCGCCGAGCGCGGCGCCCGCCGCGGGGAACGCCACGGAGACCGTGGGCGCGGGGATCAGCGAGGTACCGGCGCCGAACACGTCGAGCAGCTTGCCGTGCGAGTTCTGGTTGCCGCCGCAGAAGCACGCGTTCGCAGGGTTGCCGTCGGTGCCGCAGATCGCGGTGGAGCCGACCTTGGCGATCTTGTTGCGATAGAACTTCTGGCCACCGCAATCGGCGCGATAGGTCATCGGATCGTTGCACGCCGAGCGGCCGTCCTCGACGAACTCGTACTCGTGATCGAGACCGAAGTTGTGGGCGGTCTCCTGCGCGATGATCCAGCACAGGCCGTTGACGCGGCTGCCGCCGGCCTCGGCCGCGAACACGTTGATCGACGAGGTGAACGCGAACGACACGCCCTGCGCGTTCGGCGAACAGCCCGGGGCGATGCTGGCGATCCCGCCGACGCCGGCCGGGAGGCCGAGGTCATCAGGGCTGCCGCCGACCATGATCTCCTCGTGGATGATGCCCGCGGCCGGCCGCACATCGACGACCTTGACGTTGAAGGGCGAGTAGACCTCCTTCACGCACTGGACGACGTTCTCCCACTCGCCGGTGGTGAAGCCCGTGTACTCGGGGAGGGTCTTCTGCGCGTTGACGATCGAGGACGTGTCCGTTGCGGCGTTGTCCATGCCAGGGCGGACGGTGCAGCCGCCGACGCAGCGGTTCAGGTAGATCGTCCCGCCGGCGAGCGCACCCGCCGCGAGCGGCGGCAGCTCGTACGGCAGCATGTGGGTCATCAGCTTGACCTGGCTCTTGTCGGCCGAAGCCGTCCGAACACCCATGACCGTACAGGCCGCGACAGCAAGCGTAAGCCAGCGATTCATGAGGCGGGATTACTACAGGACGCGCGCGGCCGTCAGCAGGATTCGTCACGCTCCGGGCGAGGAGCGCTGACATCGTCCAACCATGCGCGAACCCGATCTGCGACGCCTCCCCACGAGCCCGATCACGAGCGCCGCGAACCCACCGTGGATCCACGGACTCGCGCCTCCCGTGCCGGTCTCGCAGCAGCCCGCATCGCCCTTGGGTAGACACACGCCGGCCCCCGGGCTGGCCTGCACGCATGCGAGGTCCATGGGACATGAGTCACTGCCAGGCTCGCACGGCTCCGAGCACAGCTTCCCGGCCGACGTATCGACGCAAAGATTGCTCTTGCAGAACTCGGTGTACTTGCACTCGTCACCGAGCTCGCCGATCGGAGGGTCCCACAGGCAGCGGCCGTTCTCGCAGTTCTGGAACTCCGCGCAAACCGAGGCGTCCGTGCATGGTGCCCCGTTGGTGACCGTGATCTGGGCCGAGTCGGTGGACGTTCCGAGATCATCGGTGGCGCGCACCACGAGGTCGACGATGCTCTTCGGGACGCTCGCCGGGACGCTGATCTGGTAGTCGCCGGGGTTGGGCTGACCGTTGCCCCCGATCGCGGCACCGGGCACGGTGGCCCACACGAAGCCGTTGATCAGCAGCTCGACCTTGGTGATCCCGCGCTGAGATCCGGCGCGGGCCCCGACCGAGGCGCCGAGCGCGGTCGCATCGGGCTGTGGGAACGTGATCACCGACGTGGGCGGCGGCGTGATCGGCGTGCCGGGGCCGAACACCTCGAGCAGCTTGGCGTGCGAGTTCTGGCTCGGCGTGCACTTGCAGGCCGGCTTGGCGGCGAACTCCCCGCACTGGGCGCCCTTGTTGCGGAAGAACCGCTGGCCGCCGCAGTCCATCCGATAGGTCATCGGATCGCTACAGCTCGACTTCCCGTCGAAGAACATGAACTCGTGATCGAGGCCGAACGCGTGGGCGCTCTCCTGCGCGACCGTCCAGCAGATGTTGAGCACGCGGCTGGTGGTGGGGTGCGTGTTCGCGAACGAGAACGAGATCACGTTGTCCTGTGCGGAGCAGTCGCCCGCCAGCGGTGCGATCCCGAGGATGTCCGCCGGGAGGCCGGCCTCCTGCGGGACGCCGGCGACGATCGCCAGGTGATACGTCGTCCCACCGACCGGGCGCGTGTCGGTCACGGTCACGTCGAAGGGCGAGTAGACCTCGCGCACGCAGGTGACGATCGCGTTCCACTCCGCATCGGCCGCGACCCCGGTCTGGCCCATGCTGTCCTTGAACTCGCGGATCGTGAACGGCCCGGTTCCTTGCGGGATCGAGGACATCATCCCGATCGCGTTGGTCCCACCGTTGGTCACGGTGCAGTTGCCCGTGCAGCGCTCGAGCACGATCGTGTGCGAGAGCGGCCCCGCAGGCGTGGCCACCGGAGGCACGTCGACGGTGACCCGGCGCCCTGGCGCCGCCGCCGCGCTCGAAGCGATCAGGAGCGCCGCGAGCGGCACGCGCGAGACGAACATCCACGATCAGGATAGAACATAAACCCTCGGACGTCGGCCTCAATGGAGGTCGATGGTGGTGCCCGACACGGTCCGATGCCCCACGACGCGCGGGGACAGGTTCATCATCCCCTGCGACCAGCCCACGCCGACCTCGAGCTCGAGCTGCTCGGGGCCCGGTGGGAACTTGATCCGCCCGATCGCCTGCTCCACGCACCAGCGGAGCGAGGGGGACGGCTCGCCGGTGGCCACCGACGAGTGCGCCACCCCATCGGGCTGGACGGTGAGCCGCACCATCAAGTTCGCCTCGAGATGCAGGTTGCCCGCCTCGTCCCGCCGCTCGCTCCACTCGTCGAAGCAGCCATCGAGATCGTGCTCGGCCTCGTTGATCGCGCTCGTCACCCGGAACGACTGCGAGGGCGGCTGCTTGACCGGCACCTTGACCGCGGGTGCATTGAGCACCGTGATCCGCTCGACCAGCTGCTTGATCTGCTGATCCTTCTGCTCGAGCTCGCGCCGGAGCTGGGTGACGTCCGACGGCGGGTTCTGCAGTCGTTCGAGCAGGATCGTGCGCTCGCGGTTGAGCCGCTTCACGTCCTCCTTGAGCTCGTTGATGGTCTGGATCAGCTGGCCCGTGGTGCCGGGATCGGCCTCGGGTGGCGGCCGGCGAGCTGGCTCCTTCTGCGCGTACATGATCGTGGCCGCCGCAGCACCGAGTGCGAGAAACGCTGTCCCGGCCGCGACCGCGATCCGCGGACTGAGCTTCGGAGTCGGCGGGGACAGCTCGCTCATCAGCTGCGACATCCCCGGGAACCGCTTGGCGCGATCGCGCTCGAGCCCGCGCGAGACCGCGCGTCCGATCGAGGTCGGGACCTTGGTGCCGTCGGGCGGAGGCAGCGCGGGCTCCCCCTTCTCGTACATCGCCACGCTGGTGTTCCCCGCGAGCGGGTGCTGGCCGTAGAGCGCCTCGTAGAGCGCCACGCAGAAGCTGAACTGATCGGCCCGCGCGTCGATGTCGGGCCCGGCGAGCTGCTCGGGCGGCATGTAGCGCGGCGTGCCGAGCACGGTGCCCGTGGCCGTGAGCGCGGCGTTGAGCGCCGTGGGCAGCGACGGCGTCTGGCCGCGCGCGGACTCCTCGTCGATGAGCAGCAGCGAGCGCGCGAGCCCGAAATCGGTGACGCGGACGCGCCCGTCGCCGCCGACCAGGACGTTGTCGGGCTTGAAGTCGCGGTGCAGGAGGCCCACGCCGTGCGCGGCGACCAGGCCCTTCGCCGCCTGCAGGAACACCTCGATGATCTCGCGCCACGATCGCGGATAGCTCTTGAGCCACGCGGTCAGGGTCTCGCCCTCGACGAACTCCATGGCGATGTACAGATCCCCATCGTCCGTGGTGCCGACGTCGTAGACGCCGACGACGTTGGGGTTGGACAGCTGGGCGATCGCCTGGGCCTCGCGGCGGAGCCGCTTCTGCGCATCCTTGGTGGCGAGCTGCAGGCCCGAGCGCAGGAGCTTGAGCGCGACCTTGCGATCGAGCTGGGGATCGTAGGCGGCGAACACCACGCCCATGCCGCCGGTGCCGAGCGTCTGCAGCACCAGGTACCGCCCTACCCGATCGCCGATCGACAGCGTCCGGTTGGGCAGGTGCGTGACCTGCGAGGCCGACAGCTTCTCGTGCTTGACGGTCTCCACGTTGGAGTCGAGCGCCGCATCCTGGGCCATGGCCGCGACCAGCGCCCGACAGTCCCGGCAGCCCGCCAGGTGGCCCTCGACCTTCAGCAGCGCGGTCTGGGCCAACGCCCCCGACACGAACTCGCTGACGGCGTTATCGTCGAGACACTCCAAGGGGATGCTCAAGGGTAGCCCGCGAGCCGTAGGCGGTCCGCCCAAACTCCTGAAATGCTGTGACACCACGACGGGGACACTCGTTCCCAGTCCGCACTTGCATTGGTGACGTGGTCAAGGTAGCAATCCCGCGCATTTACTGGAGAACGTCCACGTGTTCACCGACCTGTCCAAAGTCCGCAATATCGGAATCTCGGCTCACATCGATAGTGGCAAGACCACGCTGACCGAGCGCATCCTCTACTACACGGCCCGGATCCACGCGATCCACGAGGTCAAGGGCAAGGACGGTGTCGGCGCCAAGATGGATTCGATGGAGCTCGAGCGCGAGCGCGGCATCACCATCCAGTCCGCCGCGACGTTCTGCCAGTGGCCGCCCGACCCGAAGGCCAAGGCCGTCATGCCGGTCCCGGGCTCGCCCCACAAGGTGCAGCACCACATCAACATCATCGACACCCCAGGACACGTCGACTTCACGGTCGAGGTCGAGCGCTCGCTCCGCGTGCTCGACGGCGCCATCATGGTGCTGTGCGGCGTCGCCGGCGTGCAGTCGCAGTCGTACACGGTCGATCGCCAGATGCGCCGGTACAAGGTCCCCCGCATCGCGTTCGTCAACAAGCTCGACCGCACCGGCGCGAACCCGTTCCGCGTCCGCGATCAGCTCCGCGACAAGCTGAAGCTTCACCCGGTCATGATCCAGTGTCCGATCGGCGTCGAGGACAAGCTCGAGGGCGTGGTCGACCTGATCGAGATGGTCGCGTACACGTTCCATGGCGACAACGGCGAGCAGATCGAGCGCGGCCCGATCCCGGAAGGCCTGCACCCGCTCTCGTCGCACGGCCACGGCGGCACCCTCAAAGAGCTGTGCGACAAGATGCGCGAGGAGCTGCTCGACCAGCTCTCGATGGTCAACGACGAGCTCACCGAGGCGATGCTCGAGGACAAGGTCACCCCCGAGCTCCTCCGCAAGTGCCTGCGCGACTCGACGATCGCGCTCAAGGCCACGCCGGTCATGTGCGGCTCGGCGCTCGGCAACAAGGCTGTCCAGCTGCTGCTCGACGGCGTCTGCTCGTTCCTGCCCGAGCCGCGCGAGGTCGAGAACATCGCCCTCGATCTCGACAAGGAAGAGACCCCGATCGTCCTCCCGTGCGATCCGAATCAGCCACTCGTCATGCTCGCGTTCAAGCTCGAGGATGGCCGCTATGGCCAGCTGACGTACATCCGCCTGTACTCGGGCACCGTGCGCAAGGACGAGTTCATCGTCAACTCGCGCAACGGCAAGAAGGTCAAGGTCGGCCGGCTCGTGCGCATGCACTCCGACGACAAGGAAGACATCAGCGAGGCCAGCGCGGGCGACATCTGCGCGCTGTTCGGCGTCGACTGCAACTCCGGCGACACGTTCACGGACGGGACGGTCAACTATGCGATGACCTCGATGTTCGTCGCCAAGCCGGTGATCTCGGTCGCGATCAAGCCGAAGGATTCGGGCGCGGAGATCCAGATGAGCAAGGCGCTCAACCGGTTCACCAAGGAAGACCCGACCTTCCAGTGCTACGTCGATCCCGAGTCGAACGAGACCATCATCGCCGGCATGGGCGAGCTCCACCTCGACGTCTACATCGAGCGCATGAAGCGCGAGTACAAGGCCGAGGTCATCACCTCGCCGCCGCAGGTCGCGTACCGCGAGACCATCGGCGCCAAGGTCGAGTTCAACTACGTGCACAAGAAGCAGACCGGCGGCTCCGGCCAGTACGGCAAGGTGGTCGGCTACGCCGAGCCGTTCGATGGCGACTTCGAGTTCGAGGACGAGATCAAGGGCGGGTCGATCCCGCGCGAGTTCATCCCCTCCTGCGAGAAGGGCTTCAAGTCGATGATCGCGAAGAGCCCGCGCCTCGGCGTGCCGGTCGTCGGCCTCCGCGTCGCCCTCACGGATGGCGCGGCCCACGCGGTCGATTCGAGCGACAACGCGTTCCAGGAAGCTGCCCGCGGTGCGTTCCGCGAGTTCTTCCCGCGCGCGAAGCCGAAGATCCTCGAGCCGATCATGAAGGTCTCGCTCGAAGGTCCCGCGGAGTTCTCGGGCAACATGCTGTCGCTGCTCATGCAGCGCCGCGGCATCGTCCAGGGATCGACCGAGGAAGACGGCAACGCGCGCGTCGACGCCGAGGTCCCGCTGGCCGACATGTTCTCGTTCTCGACCCCGCTGCGCTCCGCGACGCAGGGCAAGTGCGAGTTCACGATGGAGTTCTCGCGCTATGCCGAGGTCCCGTCGAACATCGGCGAGGAGCTGATCGCCAAGGCCAAGAAGGCCAAGGAAGAGCTCCTGAAGAACAAGTAGCCAGCCGCCACGGCTGGCTGGCTCCAGGGTAGGAGCCGTACCCACGTAGAAAGTGGTCTGGGTTACGGCTTACCCTGGAGGTGATGAGAGGTCTGGGTCTGCTGCTGCTGACGCTGTCGGCGTGTCGGTTCGGGTTTTCCGACGTCACGCCATCGGCGGATGGTGGCGTGATGGCAGACGCCGAGGTCGCGACACCCGGGACGGCTCGGGTCACGGTGCTCGGAGAAGAGGGCGAGACCGCCGCGGGGCAGCCGATCGCGGGTGCGTACGTGATCGTGATCGAGCCGGGTGGCGCCACGACCACGGCGCAGACCTTGGCGAGCGGCACCGTGTCGGTGTCGATCGCGGGGTCGTCCGAGATCCACATCGCGCGGCCCGCACCCGATCTCGGCGCGACGCGGTGGCTCCTGTATTCGTTCACCCACCTGAACGGCGACCTCGACCTGACGGTGGGTGGCCGCGCGGTGCCGGTCAAGACCACCGCGACGATGACGGCGAACCTGCCCGCGTTCACCGACATGATGATCACGGACAGCCGGGTCCGCGGCCCGGGCCAGTGCGTGGATTCGGAGCAGGCGGCGAGCGTGGGCACGACCGCGACGTTCAAGTTCGCGACGGTCTGCGCGGGCGCGACAGTGCCGCTCTACGCGCAGGCGCTCAGCTCCGGCGATCCGTGGTCGTGGATGCCACTCGGCGATGTCACGCTGACCAGCGGCGGGATGACCACGCCGACCAGCGCCTGGCTCGACAACGAGAAGTACGCGATCCAGTACGACGGCCTGCCCGCCTCGATCACGAACGTGTGGGGCGTGTTCGCGCTGCCCGGCGCGACCGCGGCGGATGCGATCGTGATCGATGGCGACTCGAGCGAGGTCGTCTCGGGGGCTGCGCAGGTGGTGCTCGATGGCCCGCCGATAGTGCCGGGCTCGACATTCGGGACCTGGTTTGACGACGGGAACAACGCATCCGGAAGGCTGACGATCGAGCACGTCGATCAGCCGTTCGGAAACCGGCGGTTCGATCTCGCGCTCCTCGGACCCTCGGTCACCGCCCCGACGACGTCCATCGACCGCGTGCAGTGGACGAGCGAGAACCTCGCCGGCGCCGACATCGTGGCGGTGCAGGCCAAGCTCACGCTCGGTAGTGCGGACGTCACGTGGAGCGCGTACGGCCCGGGCTCGCTGACCGAGGTCACGTACCCGAAGCTGCCGGCCAGCCTCGCGATGCTGAACCTGTCGAGTGGCTCGGTGTGGGCCGGGCCGACGGTACAGATCGTCACGCTCCCCGACGACTCGTACACCAGCGCGCTCCCGATCCTCGATCGGGATCTGTACTGGTGGAGCGAGATCGGTGCGTACCTCCCGGCCGGTACGATCTCGATCGCGATGGCGCAGCAGCCGACGCCGCTGCGCACGGCGCGCCCACCGATCGTGGAACGCGCCGTCCGCGGCGAGCGGCGCTGATCAGCGGTCGCGGCGCTGCTCGAGCTCGCGATCTCGCCGTGCGAGCTCTCCATCCCCCGTGAGCAGCCCGACGAGGATCCGCGGCGGCGGTACGTACGGCCGGACTTGACCGAGATCGTGGGACGCGCGCCCGGATACTACCGGCGCTCCCCAGTGGGGGGTCAGCTTCGTGATCGACATGACTGCTCCTTCGGACTGGCCGCACGTCATGTGCGCCTTCTCCGTCCGGGCGTCGACCTGTGCACCCTCCGTACCGAGACCGCGGCGCTGACAAGACGCGGGGTTATCCACTGGAGATCACTCCGCGAACGCTGCCGTCTGGATGCGGTTCGCCGACCGCAGGCGACGTAACCCCGGGCCGACATCCCGCCCTGCAATCGCCGGGTTCGGCCTGCTGCTGGGATAGTGTCGGCTCCATGGCCAACGAGACCGCCACGATGATGGACGTGCCGCTGACGATCGACCTCGTGGTGGATCGCGCCGAGCGCTGGATGCGGGGGACCGAGGTGGTGTCCCGCCGGCCCGACAAGAGCATCACCCGCACCACCTATGGAGCGGTCGCGGCACGGGCCCGGAAGCTCGCGCGCGCGCTGGTGCATGCCGGCATCGGGCGCGGAGATCGCGTGGCCACCCTGATGTGGAACCACAGCGAGCACCTCGAGTGCTACTTCGGGATCCCGCTCGCAGGCGCGGCGACCCACACGCTGAACCTCCGGCTGCATCCCGACGAGATCGCGTACATCGCCAACGATGCGGGCGATCGCTACGTGATCGTCGATGACTGCTTGCTCCCCTTGTTCGACAAGGTGGTCGCTGCCGGAGCGAAGTTCGAGCGCGTGATCGTGGTGGGTGCGCCGGGAACGCATGAACCGTACGAGCGGTTCCTCGAGTCCGCGCCGGCCTCGACGGCCCTGCCGAAGCTCGCGGAGACCGATGCGCTCGCCGTCTGCTACACGAGCGGCACCACCGGCAAGCCCAAGGGCGTGGTCTACAGCCACCGCTCGACCATCCTCCACTCGATCGTCGAGGTCATCCCGGACTCGCTCGGGCTCTCCCGCGCCGACACGCTGCTCCCCGTGGTGCCGATGTTCCACGTCAATGCGTGGGGCCTGCCGTACGCGTGCGCGCTGGTCGGCGCGAAGCTGGTGTTCCCCGGGCCCCACCTCGACGCCGCGAACCTGCTCGAGCTGTTCCAGAACGAGAAGGTCACGGTCGGCGCCGGCGTGCCGACGATCTGGCTCGGCATCCGCGAGGCGCTCGATGCCAACCCAGGCAAGTGGCAGCTCCAGCCGGGGCTCCGCATGATCGTGGGTGGCTCCGCTGCGCCCGAGCAGATGATCCGAGACTTCGATCGCCTGGGCATGACGCTGATCCACGCCTGGGGCATGACCGAGACCTCTCCGGTCGGCACCGTCTCGCGCGTACCACCTCACCTCGCGGGCGCCGACGAGGACACGCGGTACCGGCTGCGCGCGAAGCAAGGCACGCCCACGCCGCTCGTGGATCTGTGCATCCGCAACGATGCGGGTGACGTCCCCGCCGATGACAAGACCACCGGCGAGTTGATGGTGCGCGGCCCGTGGATCGCGGCGCGCTATGCGGGCGGCCACTCGCCGGAGCGGTGGACCGCCGATGGCTGGTTCCGCACCGGGGATGTCGCGCGGATCGACGAGCACGGCTTCATCCAGCTCACCGATCGCGTTGCGGATCAGATCAAGAGTGGCGGCGAGTGGATCTCGTCGCAGGAGCTCGAGAACTCACTGATGGGTCACCCGGCCGTCAAGGAGGCCGCGGTGGTCGGCGTGCCGCACGCCAAGTGGAGCGAGCGCCCGCTGGCCGTCGTGGTGCTGAAGCCGGGCGCCACGGTCACCGCCGACGAGCTCCGCGATCACCTCGCGCCGAAGTTCGCGAAGTTCTGGCTCCCGGATGCCGTGGTGTTCGTCGAGGCGATCCCACGGACCAGCGCCGGCAAGTTCAAGAAGACCGAGCTCCGCGACACCTACCGCGACCACTACAGCTGACGTCTGCCAGGACAGCCGTGTCGCGGAGGGCTGGCAGACGCTGAACCTGACGCGACCTGGTCGCCGAGATTTCAGGCACTTGCAGTGGTCGGACCTGGCACCCTCCGTGCTGAATGTCGCTGCATGTACCGCATCTGCTGCCTGGTCCTCGTCGTTGGCTGCGTGTCCGAACCCGCGGAGATCCACTACACCGGCCCGGTCCGGAGGTTCGTCGTCGATTCGATCAGCGTGCCGCACAACAACACCGAGGCGCGGGCCTATGGCGGGGATCTCAACGGGGACCGCGTGGTCGACAATCAGCTCGGCATGGTGATCGGGACCTTGTCGAGCTTTGGCGACGTCACCAAGCATGGCGCGGACATGATCGGATCACGCGTGCTCGCCTCGTCCGTCGAGATCATCGCCGATGATCTCGAGAACGATCCCACGGTGGGCATCCGGTACTTCGGGCGTGATGGCGACGTGTCGGAGCTGGTCGGCGGGGAGATCGTGGACGGCGTGTTCCGGACCACCTCGAACGGAGCGCTGATCGCGCACCTCCCGATCTTCGCCGATGCGGACCCGAGCGTGGTCGAGCTGCTCGGCGCGCAGCTCGATCTCACCGCCGATGGCCGCGGCGGTTTCGATGCGAAGGTTCGTGGTGGCATCCCCGACGCGATCCCGGCAGCGTTCGCGGGTGTCGACCAGATGATCGCCACGCATCCGAGCGATCACGTCGCGTTCTTCCGGTTGATCGACACACAGCCGCACGACTTCGTGATCACGCAGGAGGAGTTCGCCCACAACACCCTGATCGGCGCGTTGATGACTCCCGACCTCGAGCTGTCTGGCACCAAGGTGCTCTCGATCGGATTCGGGGTCCACCTCGCGCCGTGCGACGCAGGGACGTGCACGACGCCGGCCGTCACGTGCTTCGACCGCACGCTCGACGGCGACGAGACCGATCTCGACTGCGGCGGCTCGTGCGCGCCGTGTTCGACCGGAGGCTCGTGTACCTCGGCCGCCGATTGCGAGAGCCACGAGTGCAACGGCACGTGCGCCGCGCCGACGTGCTTCGATGGCGTGCGTGACGGGTTCGAGACCGACGTCGACTGCGGCAGCCAGTGCGGCAGCTGCGCGAGCGGGAAGGCGTGCTGGAGCGACTCGGATTGCACGAGCGGCGAGTGCGGCGCGCCATGCACCGGCATCTTCTGCGGCGACTATTCGCTCGACACCTGTCAGTAGGCCCGAGCCGCGCGCTCCATCGCGGCCTTCGACGCGCGCGCGAACCTGCGCTGGTACGCACGGGTCAACGGGAACGCGAGCCGCGCGAGCAGGTGGCGCGGCTGCGAGAACGCACGCAGGTCGTACCAGACGCTGTCGTCGGGGAGCCACTCCACCAAGAACCGCTCCTCGCCGCGCTCGGCGTGTGCCGGCAGGGTGCCGTACGCGAACCCGAACCGGCGCGGTTGATCGATCGTGTAGACGATCCGCGCGGCGTTGCACCACCACAGGCCGAGGATCCGGACGTGCACGGCCACCACCTCGTCCTTCGTGATCGGCGTGGTGTCGGGCTCGATCGCGGTCCACGGCGCCGGGAACATGCGCCAGCCGCGGATCGCGGCCTTCGCGTGCTCGAACGTCTGCGCGCCGTGCCCGAGGAGCTGGCGATTGTGATCGTGCTCGAACCCCGCGGGCGGCTCCCCGCCCTCGGTGGCCCCCACGCCGTCATAGGTCACGGCGAGCGAGCGCTGCGCGGCGAGGAAGCGGACGACGCGATCGGGCCCGGGGCGAACGAGGCGCAGCACGCCCCACCCTACCGCGAGCCGTGGTGTTCCCCGCACGTGTGGCGCGGTTCGGCCGGCGCGACGATCTCGGCATCGGCATCGGCATCGGCGTCGGCGTCGGCGTCGGCATCGGCATCGGCATCGGCATCGGCGGAGACGACGTCCTCGCCCTCATCCTGCTCCTCGGCCGCACCCTCGAACGCCGGCGTCGCCGAGGTGTCATCGCCCTCGACCGCCGCATCGACGTCGTCCTGCGAGTCGTCCTCGGCGGTGGCGTCGTCGCTGCCGTCGCTGTCGTCGCTGGCCTCCGCGGGTTCCTCGCGCGGCGCCGGCGGCGGCTCGGCGCCGGGCTTGAGTCCCACCAGCTGCGCGAGCCGACGATAGCTGTTCTGCGTCGGCTTGCCGCTCCCGCACGCCCGCTCCGAGTCTTCACCGCACGGCGCGTCGACATCGAGGAACTGCTGCGGACCACACTCGTCGTTGAAGTAGCTCATCACATCGCCGCACTTGTACTCGTGATCGAGCCCGAGCGCGTGGCCCACCTCGTGGAGCGTCACCGCGCACAGGTTCGCGACATCGCGCTCGCCGGTCCCGACCTGCGAGAACACGTGCACCGTCGCATCGGGCAGCACGTTGCCGTCATAGGGTCCGACGCCGTTGGTGGTGGCGTTGTTCAACCCGAGCAGCGAGGCCTTGCCGCCGACCACGGCGGTGATGAACTCGCCGCCGGCGGGGCGTCGATCGACGATCTCGAGCTGGAACGGCGCGAACCGCTCCTTGACGCACGCCACGGTGGCGGCCCACACCCGGTCACCGCCCCCGAACCGCGGGATCGTCACCTCACTGCCGTTGCGATCGACGACCGCGCCACCCCGCTCGAGGAACACGGTGCGCGGGCGCGTGGCCGCGGCGGCAGGGAGCTGTGAACGCAGCCAGGACCAGGACCACCACGGGGGCTCGCATGACAACCTTTCGAGACGAACGGCACATGGAGAGACCGTGGGACCACCTCGAATAATCCATTGCAAAGTGTGAACGCCGACCGGACCGTGCCCATCCGCACGGTGCCGCGGCGGCGCTCGGATGTAGGTGAGAGCGCCGAACACACAGCGGTCTCCGCCTTGTCGCGGTCGGCGAAACCTTGTACCCAGGATGGGATGGCTCCATCGCTGCGCGCCCGGATCAAGCAGGTCATGTTCGACCGCGTTCCGGGCCTGCTGCGCCGAGGCCCCGCCGCCAGCAAGCGCGTCGCCCTGACGTTCGACGATGGCCCCGACGACATGACGGGCCAGTACCTCGACGTGCTCGACGACCTCGGCGTGCCCGCCACGTTCTTCCTCCTCGGCGAGGCCGCGAAGAACCGCCCCGACGACGTGCGGGACTACCTGCGGCGCGGGCATCAGATCGCGAGCCACGGCTACGATCACACCCGGTTCACCGAGCTCACGCGCAAGCAGCTGCTCCAGCAGTGCGCACAGACCGAGGAGGCCCTCGGTGGTCAGATCAGCGGTCGCCCGTGGGTGCGCCCGCCACACGGCTCGCTCGACACCGCGTCGATCGTGTCACTGCTCGCCGCGCGCTACACCGTGGCGCTGTGGTCGGTCGACTCCGAGGACTACGGCGAGCGAGATCCCGCGGTGCTCGCGGAGCGCTGCTCGCCGGGCAAGGTCTCGGGTGGCGACGTGCTGCTGTTCCACGAGGGCCAGCAGTGGACGCTCAACGCCCTGCCCCGCATCGTCTCCGCCCTGCACGGTGCGGGCTACGAGCTGGTCACGATGCACGATCTGTTCGCGAGCTGACCCGCGCCTTGGGATGATAGCGCCCCGCCCCGGGGGGGCCCCGGGCCCCCCCCCCCCCCCCCCCCCCGCCCCCCCCCCCCCCCCCCCCCCCCCCCCCCCCGGCCCCCGGGGGCGCCCCCCCCCCCCCCCCCCCCCCGCCGGCCCCCCCCCCCCCGCCCCCCCCCCGGCCCCCCCCCCCCGGCCCCCCCCGCCCCGCCGGCCTGTCCGGCCTCCACTGGGTCGCGGGCGACGTCTGAGATCGCGCGCTCAGTGATCTCGCGCGGTTGCCGATCGCAAGTTGCTCAAGTTGAAACCGTCCCCAAACTCAAACGCCCATCTTCTTCGCGGTCTCGGCCGTCAGCTTGCGCGCCTCGGCGGACAGCTGCGTGCCGTACGCGATCGCGTCCTTCGCGAGCTGCGCCCAGTTGGTGACGGCGGCCTGCGCGTGGGTGGTGACCTGCGACTCGATCGACGCGTACTGGTCGCCGAACGCCTGCCAGCGGGCGAGCGAGTCGTTCATCATCTTGGTGAACGCGGCCTGGCCCTGCTGCCACATCGCCATCGGATCGAACGATGCGAACTGGGGAGCGGAGGGAGCTGCGGAAGTGGTCTTGGTCTCGGGGGTGGTGGCCATTGGGAAGTTCCTTTCTGAGCGCCACCCTAAGGACCGCGTGGAGCCCTGTCAATGGCGATTTGTTGCAATGCAGCATTTCCAGACTGGCCAGAACACCTCCAAGTAGCTGATTCCGTGACTTCGATTGTGTGAGCGCAATATTTCTCTCTTGCATCGCAGTACGAGCGTGCGTTATCCGATCGGCCATGACGAAGGCGCCCGACGTGTCGCTTAGCCTCGAGGTGGGGACGATGAACCAGCCAGCTCCGTCACGCGCGTACCGCTACTACGTGCTGGGGATCCTCGTGATCGTCTACACGATGAACTTCCTCGACCGGCAGATCCTCGGGATCCTCGCCGGACCGATCAAGGCCGAGCTCCACCTCACCGATGGTCAGCTCGGCCTGATGGGTGGCCTCGCGTTCGCAGTCCTCTACTCCACGCTCGGCATCCCGATCGCTTGGCTCGCCGATCGCTCGAGCCGCCGCCGGATCATCGCGTACGCCCTCGGCGTGTGGAGTGCGTTCACGGCGGTGTGTGGCCTCGCCACCAACTTCTGGCAGCTGTTCCTGGCGCGCGTGGGCGTTGGGATCGGCGAGGCGGGCGGCGTGGCGCCCTCGTACTCGCTGATCGGCGACTACTTCCCGAAGGAGCAGCGCGCCCGCGCCCTCTCGGTCTATTCGCTCGGCATCCCGATCGGCAGCGGCTGCGGCATCCTGTTCGGCGGCCTGATCGCGGCACACATCAACTGGCGTTATGCGTTCCTGATCGTCGGCAGCGCTGGCCTCCTGCTCGCGCCGCTCCTGCGCGCCACCGTCAAGGATCCGGCCCGCGGTGGGCTCGATGCCACCGGGAAGCCCGTGGCCAAGGTCGCCCCGCCCGCATTCCTCGACGTGTTCCGCGTGGTCGTGCGCAAGCGCACGTTCTGGCTGATGGCGTTCGGCGCGGCGGCGTCCTCGATCTGCGGCTATGGCATCGCGTTCTGGCTGCCGCAGTTCTTCACCCGCAGCATGCACCTGACGCTCACCGACACGTCGTGGTTCTACGGCGCGATCACGTTCTTCGGCGGCTGCTTCGGCATCGTCGGAGGCGGCGTGGTGGCCGACAAGTTCGGCGCGAGGAACCGCTCCGCGTATCCCTTGATCCCGGCGATCGCCTTCATGATCGCGATGCCGTGCTTCTTCCTCGCGGTCAACAGCTCGTCGCTCTACTTCGCGTTCCCGCTGTTCCTCATCCCCACCGCGCTGAACCTCATGTGGCTCGGCCCGATCCTCACCGCCGTGCAGCACCTGGTGCCAGCCCACATGCGGACCACGGCGTCCGCGATGTTCCTCCTGATCAACAACCTGCTCGGGATCGCGGTCGGCTACTACTACTTCGGCGCGGTGTCCGATGCGCTCCGCCCCACGTACGGCGACGAGTCCCTGCGCTACGCCATCTACACGGGCCTCGGCTTCTACGTCGTGTCGTCGATCCTGTTCGTGTTCGCGAGCAAGTCGATCAAGAAGGATTGGGTCGACTGATCGCGCTACGCTCGGCGGGATGCATCGACTCGCGCTGACCTCGATCCTGGTCTCGGTCATGGTCCTTGGCTGTCACAAGTCGACGACGCAGCGCACGTATCCCAAGCTCGCCGAGGGCGACGCCCCCGACGCCAAGCCCGCGGTCGCCAACACCGACCCGACCGGCCGCGGCACCACGCCCGCGACCCAGCTCTACGAGCCGGGCGGCGCTGCGTGCATGCCGCCTGGGGTCTATGACGTCGCGTTCGATCTGTCCTCGGCGAAGCTGACCGTCGTCGGCCAGGACGAGGTGTTCTGTCGCTCGATGCTCGAGGCCGTGCCGAAGAACCTGCTCGATCAGATGAAGCTCGAGATCGAGAACGGCCAGCTCGGCGTGTACTGGCCGACCAAGCTCGTGATCGCGTCGACGTCCCAGTGCCAGTTCGAGATCAAGTCCCCGCCAGTGCGCGCGACGATCACGTTCGCCGGCGGTAACGGGACCGGGACCGGCAGCTACGCCGTCGGCTCGTCGAACCACCCGGGCGAGAAGTGCGAGGCCACGGGCGTGAAGCTCACGCTCGTCCGTGCCTCGAGCTGAGCCCTAGACGGGCTTCTTCTTGCGCGGCGGCTTGGCGGGCTTCGCCCCGAGGCCATCGCGGATCGCCTGCTTCAGCTCGTCGAGCTCGCGCCGCATCATCGCCACGTCGCTGTTGCGATCTGCGTTGCCGCTCGGCTCGTTGACCTCGTCGTCCGGATGACCTGGCGGCGCACCTGGCGGACCGGGCGGACCGGGCGCATAGCCGGGCGGCGGCGCGGGCGCGAAGTTCTGCGTTGGCTGTGGCTGCTGCGGATAGCCGCCGTACGGCTGCGGAAACCCGCCGGCACCGCCGAACGGGTTACTCATCCACATCCGCGCGAGGGCGTCGGTGGCGGCCGCCGGGATCTGCGTCAGCGGGTTGTACGCCGACAGCGTCTGCACGCCGCGCTTGGCCTGCAGGTACAGATCGAGCGCTCCCGTGACGTACCGGCTGAAGAACTCCGCCAGGGAGTCATCCGAGAGCCGGATCATCTGCAGCAGCAGCTGGACCGGCAGGAACCGCGAGGCGTGGCCGGTCTCGAGCACCAGCTGCGTCAGGGTCGCCTGGGTCAGATCCTCGTTGGTGTTGGCATCGACGACGCGGATGTCGTGGCCAGCGCGGATCTTCGCGGCGAGCTCGTCGAGCGTCACGTACTTGCTGTCACCAGTGTCGTACAGCCGGCGGTTGCCGTACTTCTTGACCAGGACAGGGGCCGCCACGCCCGCACCCTAACAAGCGCCGTTGCTGCACCGCAAGCGGGATTTTTGCTGCGTCGCAAAACAGCAGTTGACAGCCCCGGGCCACGGTCGTAGCGTGCCGCCATGTTCAGCCCCCGAGCCGGCCGGTTCATGTTGCTCTGCAGCATGTTCGTGGCGGCCTGCGGTGACAGCGGCGGGACCCCGTGCACGACCGACCTCGAGTGCCCCTCGCACTTCTGCAAGGCCGATGGCACCTGCGGCGCGGCGGACGTCGATGCTGCGGTCGGCAGCGACGCCCCGGGCGATGGCACCAGCGGCCTGTGCACGCCGAACCACGACGGGATGATCACGGTGTCCGAGCTGCCGCTGGTCGCCGGCAAGATGGCGAAGTTCCGGATCGCCACCAACCCCACGTTCGACACCACCGGGACCGCGTCTGGCTCCGGCATGCGCAGCTGGGATCTCACCGCGCAGCTCGCGAACGATACGGACAAGCCGCTCACGCTGCTCGCGCCTACCGGCGAGTGGTGGGCCGCGAGCTTCCCCACCGCCACGTATGCGGCGCCGCTGTCGTCGTCGTCCGATCTGCTCGGCGTGTTCCACGTCGATGCCGCACAGGTCACGCTGCTCGGCGTGGTGTCGCCGGCAGCGGGTACGTTCCGCACCGAGCTCGCGTACGCCCCGGCGGTCAAGATCCTCGCGCTGCCACTCGCGGCGGGTGGCTCGTGGATGTCGACGAGCACGGTGTCGGGCACCGCCCAGGGCGCGATCGTCGCGTACACCGAGAAGTACGTGTCGCTGGTCGATCAGGTCGGCACGATGAAGACGCCGTACGGCGAATTCCCGGTGCTGCGCACCGCCACCGATCTCACGCGCACCGCGGGCCTGTCCACGCTGCTCACCAAGCGCCAGTTCGCGTGGACCGCCGAGTGCTACGGCTCGGTGGCCACGGTCGCATCGCAGGACTTCGAGACGTCCGCCGAGTTCGCTGACCCGGCGGAGGTCAAGAGGATCGTCCCGTGAAGCTCGCGCCGGCGCTCGCCGCCTTCACCGCGCTCCTCCTCGCGCTTCTCCTTGCGGGCTGCCCGCGCTTCCACAGCGGCGCCCTCCCCGGCGCGCCTGCCGACGCCACCTTCGTCGATGTCGACGGCATCCACGTCCGCTACCGCGAGGCCGGCTCCGGCCCCGCCGTCGTGCTGATCCACGGGTTCTCTGCGTCGAGCGATAGCTGGCTGTCGGTGATCCCGTCGCTCGCCGTGGGCCACCGCGTGATCGCGATCGATCTCAAGGGCTTCGGCTGGACCAGCCGCCCCGACGGTGACTACAGCCCGGCCGCGCAGGCCAAGCTCGCGTGGGCCGTGCTCGACAAGCTCGGCGTCGAAGATGTCGCGATCGTCGGTCACTCGTGGGGCTCGTCGGTGGCGCTCGAGATGGCGACCGCACACCAGGATCGCGTGCGGCGCGTGGCGCTCTACGATGCCTACGTCTACGACGATCAGGTCCCGAGCTTCTTCCGCTGGGCAGAGAAGCCCGGCCTCGGCGACGCGCTGTTCGGCCTGTACTACACCGAGCGGATGGAGGACCGGGTCCCCCTCGCGTACTACGACGATCGCTGGGTCACCCAGGCGCGCGTCGATCACGTCGAGTCCGAGCTCGATCGGCCGGGCACCACGGCCGCCGCGCTCGCCGCCGCGCGCCACCACCATTTCGGCAAGCTGCACGAGGCGCTTCGCGCGTTCACGCGGCCCGTGCTGCTCCTGTGGGGCGAGAACGACGAGGTCACGCCGCTCCGGTTCGGGCAGCGCCTCGCGGCCGAGCTCGCGGATGCCGAGCTCAAGGTCTATCCACGCTGCGGCCATCTGCCGATGGTCGAGGCGCACAACCCCTCGACGCGTGATCTCGTCGCCTTCCTCGCAAAGGATTCGACCAGCGATACGACCACGCCGGCTCCCACCCCGAGCCCGAACAAGGACCCCCATGGCGAGCCCGGATCGACTGGAAGCAGCGGTGACGGAGGCAGTGACGGCGGCGGTAACCCGGGCGGTGGTCGCGGCAATGGCAGCGGTGGTGGCGGCGGCGCTGACGGAGGTGGTGGTCGCGGCGCTGGTGGCGGACCCCGCAGTCTCACGATCGACGAGGGCGCGGCCGGCGGCGGATCTGGATCGCTGACCACACCGCTCACGCTCACGCCTCCCGCGGCGGCACCCTCGCCGTTCGAGCTGCCGATCGGCGCGGACCTCGCGGCGCTCGGCGCCGAGCTCACGCCCCGGCGCTACGCGGCCGCGCGCGAGCACACGCAGGTGGTGATCCACGGCGCCCTCCGGCTCCGCGAGGCCGGCCTGTTCAACCTCGATCTGGATCGCGGCCTCGATTCGCGCGGGCAGCCGGTGTTCCCGGTGCCGCTCGGCGGCGGGCAGAAGCTCGACACCGGCGACGTCCGCGCTCGCACCGATCTCGCGGTCTATGCGCCCGGTGTGGGCGTGGCCGTCAAGGCGCGCGTCGACTGGCTCGACAACGTGGCGCTCGGCGGTGATCCGGAGCTGTCGAACGGCTCGCCCGCCACCAGCTATGGCCAGCGCCCCACCCAGGTCGTGGTCAAGCGCGCGTGGGGCGAGGTGCTGACGCCGTTCGGGATCCTCGCCGCTGGCCGCATGGGCTCGCAGTTCGGCCTCGGCATCACCGCGAACAGCGGCGATTGCGATGACTGCGACCGGGGCGATGCCGCCGATCGCGTGGCGTTCGTCTCCCCGCTGTTCGGCCACCTCCTCGCCGTGGCGTGGGATGTGACCTCGCGCGGCCCGTTCACGCGCAGCCGCGATGGCGGTCACGCGATCGCCCTCGAGCCCACCGATGGCGTCTCCGGGCTGACCCTCGCCGTCCTGCGCACGCACTCGCCCGCGGCCCTCGCCCGCCGCGCCGCGGCCGGCCGGATCACCGTCGAGTACGGCGCGTACCTCGCGCACCGCTCGCAGGATCGCGACGTCCCCGCGAGCTATCTCCCCACCGCCACGCCGCCGGCCACGTTCACCGCCGACGATCTCGTCGCCCGTGGGTTCTCCGCCACCACGACGGGCGGCTGGCTGCGGATCACGAACGCCGCCGTGCGGATCGAGGCGGAGCTCGCCTATGCCCACGCGCGGATCGAGCAACCTTCGCTGATCCCCGGCACCGAGATCTCGATCCCGGTGACCTCCGATCAGCTCGGCTTCGCACTTCAGACCGAGTGGCTGCTCGGCGCCAGCAGCCTCGGGCTCGACGGCGGTTATGCCAGCGGTGACAGCGCCCCCGGCTTCGGCGCCTTCCCCAAGATCGGCGAGGCCGCACCGCTGCCCGGTGCGTTCGATGGCCCCCAGGCGAACCTGCCGCGCGATCACACCGTCGACAACTTCCGGTTCAACCCGGACTTCCGGATCGATCAGATCCTGTTCCGCGAGATCATCGGCACCGTCACCGATGCGATCTACGTGCGGCCGCACGTCAAGACCACGCTGCTGTCCGCGGGTACCGGCAAGTTCGAGGCGATCGCCGCGCTGATCGCCTCGTGGGCCGTCGAGGCGACCTCGACCCCGAGCGGCGCGCGCGCCCTCGGCGTCGAGCTCGATCCCGAGCTGCGCTTCACCTCCCGGGATGGCTTCGCGATCTCCCTCGCGTACGGCCTCCTGCTCCCGGGCGCCGCGTTCGACAACACCACACTCGATGCCACCGCCGCGCACGCGGTGCGTGGTCGGATCTGGTTCGTGTTCTGATGAAGACCTCTCCCTACCTCTCTTCTCGCCTCGCTCTCGGGCTCGTCGGGCTCGCCGCCTGCGGCGTCAACCAGACCGTCCAGCCCGAGCCGGCGCCGACGTTGCCGTCCTGCGTGCCCAACCGCGACGGGCAGATCACCGCCGACGAGCTGCCGATCGCCTATGGCGCCACGGTCGCGTACTACGCCTCGCCCGCGGGTGTCACGCGCACGATCAACACCGGCGGTACCAGCAAGCTCTGGGATCTCTCCGAGGAGCGCGCGGACGACGTGATCGTCGCGCTCGGCCCCGTGGAGCTCAAGGGCCAGTGGTTCGCGCCGCAGTTCCCCGGCGGCCAGTTCGTCGTGGATGGTGGCGGCGGCCTCGATGGCATCTACCACCAGGACGATCAGGCGCTGTGGCTCGACGGCACCGCCTCGCACGAGCCCGCGCCCTCCGCCGGCAAGACCCTCGTGCGCTACGCGCAACCGATCGCCGTGCTGCGGCTCCCGGTCACCGATGGGGATGCGTACACGACGATCGCCCAGATCCCCGACGGCATCGTCGCCGGCCTCCCGTTCATCGGCACCGACCAGGTGGACGTCGACATCACCGGCGATGGCCGCGTGGACGTGCCCTACGTGCGGTTCTCGCCGGTGCTGCGCGCGCGCACGCTGGTCACCCGCAAGCCGTCCACGGGCACGCCGGTGGTCACGCGCCGCAACACGATCTTCCTGTTCGAGTGCTTCGGCGAGATCGCGCGCGCGGAGAGCCGCGTCGACGAGCCCGCCGCCGATTTTATGACCGCTGCCTATCTGAGGCGCTTTGCCCTGGGAGAGACACCATGATCTGGAACCTGTGGAAGAACGGCTTCAATGCGTGGGAGCAAGCCACGTCGCAGTACATGGAGAAGATGCTCTCCAATCCCGGCGTGCTCGGGCCCGCGGGTGCGGTGCTGACCGCCGCGATGAAGACCAAGGCGCAGGCCGACAAGGCGATGTCCGCGTGGTGGTCGATGATCGGCCTGCCCACCCGTCGCGATCAGGAGCGCTCGCTCCACAAGCTCAACCAGCTCGAGAGTCGCCTCTACGATCTCGAAGAGAAGCTCCGGAGCTAGCCATGGAAGACGTCAGCCACCTGCTCGAGATCAAGGCAGCACCGCGCGCGGTGTTCGAGCGCCTCGCCACCCACCGCCACCGCGTGCGGTTCCAGGTGCGCACGGGGAGCGCGTGGGTGCCCGTGACCTGGGGTCAGTTCGCCCTGCAGATCCGCGGCGTCGCACGCTGGCTGATCGAGCACGAGGTCGAGGCTGGAGATCGGATCGCGATCTTCGCGCAGAACTCCGTGGCGTGGGCGAGCGCCGCGCTCGGCGCGCAGACCGCCGGCGCCGTGTTCGTCCCGATCTATCCGGCCTCCACGCCGGATCAGGTCGCGTACATCCTCGAGCACGCCGAGTGTCGCTTCGTGTTCGTGGCAGGCGCCGAGCAGCTCGCCCGGCTCGACAAGGCCCGCGCCAAGCTGACCCACGCGATCGAGGTGGTCGCCCTCGAGGGCGCGAGCTGGCCGGCCGACGCACCGATCGGCAGCGAGGCCTCCATCCGCGCCGCCTCCGCGCGCGATGCCGCCGCCCCCACGCTGGTCGACGCCCGCCTCGGCGCGATCGATCTCGATGCCCCGGCGCAGATGCTGTACACGAGCGGCACCTCGGGCAACCCCAAGGGCGTGCCGCTCACCCACCGCAACGTCGGCGCCAACGGCGCGGACTGGATGCAGTGCAACGCGCCGCTCCTCGCCGAGGGTGATCGCGATCTGCTGTGGCTGCCGATGAGCCACATCTTCGGCTTCGGCGAGCTGTGCATCGGCAATGCGCTCGGCTACGAGACGTACCTCGCCTCGCCGCACGACGTGCTCGATCTCCTGCCCGAGGTGGCGCCCCAGGTGTTCTTCAGCGTGCCCGCGTACTGGGAGAAGATCGCCCGCGCGATTCAAGCGGGTCCCAACACCGCGGAGGCCCGTAGTGATGCGCTCCGCCGCGTGACCGGCGGCAGGCTCCGGTTCTGCCTCTCGGGCGGCGCCGGCCTCAAGGTCGAGATCAAGGAGCTGCTGCACGCCTCGGGCGTGTTGATCATCGAGGGCTACGGCCTGACCGAGACCTCGCCGACCTTGACCCTCAATCGCCCGGGCGCCTTCCGGTTCGACACCGTCGGCAAGATCCTCCCGTCCGTGGAGCTCAAGCTCGCCGACGATGGCGAGATCCTCGCGCGGGGCCCCAACGTGTTCGCCGGGTACTTCAAGGATCCGGGCGCCACCGCGGCCGCGTTCACCGAGGATGGCTGGTTCTGCACCGGCGACATCGGCCGCTGGACCGAAGATGGCTTCCTGCAGATCATCGATCGCAAGAAGGACATCCTCGTCACCGCCGGCGGCAAGAACATCCCGCCCGCGAACATCGAGGCCCGGTTCGTGGACGATCCCGTGATCGAGCGAGTCGTCGTGTATGGCGATGCGCGGCCGTACCTGGTCGCCGCGATCTGGGTGCGCGCGGACAGCGAGCTCCCCGCCGAGGAGCACCAGCGCCTGGTCGCCGCGCGCGTCGACGACATCAACAAGGAGCTCGCGCGCTACGAGAGCATCAAGCGCCACTTCATCGCGGACGGGCCGCTGACCGTGGAGAACGGGCTGCTCACGTCCTCGCTCAAGCTGCGCCGCAAGGCGGTGTACGAGCGGCTGCGCGATCGGTTCGAGGCGCTGTACGCATGATGCCTCCGAAGAAGTCCCCGCTGGATTCGATCGCGGCGCTGCTGCGTCGCGCTCCGCGCGGCTTCACGCCGAAGGTCGGGCAGACGCCGCACACCGTGGTGTGGACCGAGAACAAGTGGCGCCTGCTCAAGTTCTCGCCTGCCATCCGGAAGTTCACGACGCCGATCCTGATGGTGCCGTCGCTGATCAACCGCTGGTACATCCTCGATCTCGGGCCGGAGCGCTCGCTGATCGAGTGGCTGGTGGCGCAGGGCCACGAGGTGTTCTGCATCGACTGGGGCACCCCCGGCGCCGAGGATCGGTTCCTGACCTGGGACGACATCGGGGGGCGCTACCTCGGCCGTGCGCTGCGGATCGCCGCGGAGCGCTCGGGCTCGGCGCACGTGCTCGGCTACTGCCTCGGCGGGACGCTCGCCACCGCGTACGTCGCCGCGTTCCCCGAGCGCGTCGCCTCGCTGACCGCGCTCGCCGCGCCGATCGACTTCGCGCACGGCGGGATCATGGCGCTGTGGACCAACGTGCCCACGTTCGACGTGGCCGCGCTGATCTCGGCGTTCGGCAACGTGCCGCACCAGCTGATGCAGGCGTCGTTCAGCATGCTCCGGCCCACGCTCAAGGCGTCCAAGGCGGTGGCGGTGCTGGATCGCGCCTGGGACGACGAGTTCCTCGACGGCTTCCTCGCCACCGAGCACTGGGGCGGCGACAACGTCGCGTTCCCAGGCGCCTGCTACGAGCGGTACATCGAGGAGCTGTACCGGCAGAATCGCCTGATCAGCGGCGAGTTCACCGTGCTCGGACAGCGCGCGGAGCTGTCGCGGATCACCTGCCCCGTGCTCGCGATCGCGTTCACCGACGATCACATCGTGCCCGTCGCCTGCGCGCAGCCGCTGATCGATCTGGTCGGCGCGAAGGACAAGCAGATCCTCGTCGATCGCGGCGGCCACGTCGGCGCCGTGGTCTCGCGCAAGGCAGCCACCCGGCTGTGGCCCGCGCTCAGCACGTTCTGGGCGCAGCGCGACAGCTGACACAGCTCGCGCCCGGCGCGCTACCCTGCGAGCGCTCGTGATCGTCGCGCTCGTCCTCCTGTCCGCGTTCCTGCATGCAGGCTGGAACGCGCTGCTCCGCGTGGAGCCGGACAAGGACAAGGGCCTGGTCGGTGCGATCACGATCGCCGCGCTGTTCGCGTGCGCGATCGCGGCCGGGCGCTGGATCGCCGGCGCCATCCCGTTCGCCACCGCCGAGGCGCTCGGCTGGACCCTCGCCGCCGGGCTCGCCGAGGCCGTGTACTTCACGACGCTGGCCAGAGCACTCGAGCTCGGGCGGCTCGGTGCGGTCTATACGGTGTCGCGTGGCGGCGCCGTGCTCGTGGTGTGGCCCCTGTCGATCGTGCTGTTCGGCGAGCTGGCCACCTGGGCCTCCACGCTCGGCAGCACGCTCGTGCTCCTCGGCCTCGGCCTCTCGAGCCTCGGCTCCACGGCCGGCGGGAACCGAGCCCATCGAGCCGGTATCGCCTGGGCGGCAGCGTGCGCGGCGTCGATCGCCGGCTACCACCTGGCGTACAAGGCGGCGCTGCTCTCGGGCGGCAACCCCTCGGCGACGTTCGCGGTCTCGCTCGGCCTCTCGGCGGTGATCAGCATCGTGCGGATCGGCGGCGAAGGGCGCAGGTCCCTGGTTCGCGTGGTCAAGGCCCGCGCCGCGCGGGTCACGCTGATGGGCGTGGTGTGCGGCGGCTCGTTCCTGATCCTGATGGAGGCACTCGCCCGCGGCGGCTCCGGCTACGTGCTGACCTTGCGCAACACCTCGGTGCTGTTCGCGGCCGGGCTCGCCTGGACGATCGGCGAGCGGCCTCACCGCACCGAGATGATCGGCGCCGCGTTCGTCGCCGGCGGCGCCGTGCTGATGTCGCTGTAGCGTAGACTCGTGGGATGCCGACCGACTGGACCCCGGCACTCACACACCTCCGCGCTGCGGATCCGCGCCTGGCCGCCGCGATCGAACGCCACGGCCCACCAACGATCTCGCCGCGCAAGGATCCCGTGCAGTCGCTGGCGCGCGCGATCGTCTCGCAGCAGCTCTCGGGCAAGGCCGCCGACACGATCTGGGGCCGGTTCGTGGCGCTCTATCCCAAGGCGAAGTTCCCGGCTCCGGCCGTGCTGCTCGCCACCGAGGACACGGCGCTCCGTGGCGTCGGCCTCTCGGGCGCCAAGGCCGCGGCGATCAAGGACCTCGCGCGCCACGTGCTCGAGGGCAAGGTGGTGCCCCAGAAGCTCCGCAAGCTCTCCGACGAGGAGGTCGCCGAGATGCTGCTCTCCGTCCGTGGCATCGGGCCGTGGTCGGTGGACATGTTCCTGATGTTCTTCCTCGCGCGGCCCGACGTGCTCCCCGTCGGGGACCTCGGGATCAAGAAGGGGATGCAGCGGCACTTTGGCCTGCGCAAGCTGCCCGAGGCGGATCGCATGGTGAAGCTCGCCGCGCCGTGGCGCCCGTTCCGCACGATCGCCTCCTGGTACATGTGGCGCCTGCTCGAAACGTAGGCCGCCGCGTGCAAGAATGGTCGACGTGACCGAGGATCTACCGGGGTTCCGAGACAGCAGCACGCCGATCGTGGTGCACGGAGATCTGGTCGGCACGTGCTACGCGGTGCGCGACGAGATCACGCGCACCGATGACGGCATCGTGTTCGAAGCGAAGGACACCCTGCTCGATCGCCTCGTCGCGCTCAAGCTGGCGTGGCGAGACCCCGGTCACCCTTCGATGATCTTCGAGGCCCGCCGGTGCGGTGCCGTCCGCGCGGAGTGCGCCGCGGCGATCTACGGGATGGGCACGCACCAGGGTGTCGAGTACATCGTGGGCGAGCGCATCACCGGGACCCTGCTCGGCGCACTGCTCGCGGTGCCGATGTCGGTGGAGGACTACCTCGCGAGGCTCCGCGGGATCACTGCCGCGGTGGTCTCCGCCCACGAGGCCGGGATCGCGATCGGCGATATCTCGGGCTCCACCGTCCTGATCGGTGCGGGCGGACGCCTGGTGCTCGGCCGGCTCTCACTCTCGCAGGTCCCGGCCTTCGGCCCGCACGGGCAGATCCTCGCCCCCGAGGTGGTGCGCGGCGAGGTGGCGCCCTCGAACCCGGCCGCCGCCGCGATGATCGATCTGTACGGCCTCGGCTGCATCGCGATCGAGATGGCGCGCGGCGCACCGCCGTTCGAGAACGAGGATCACGAGATCGAGCTGAAGGGTCACGCGCACGAGCCTCCACCGCGCCTCGCGGACCTGCGCACCGATCTCCCGGGTGATCTCTCGGACCTCGTCGAGTGGCTGCTCTCGAAGCACCCCTCGCAGCGCCCGCCGTCCGCCGCCGAGGTCCTGTCGCAGATCGATGCGATCCGCGATCGCGTGGGCACCCACTCGCGCACGCTCCGGGTCCTGATCATCGACGACGACACCGCGCGCGCCCGATGGCTGTGGAGCCTCGCCAGGCGGGCGCACTCGGCCGCCCACGTCGAGATCGCGAGCGAAGGCACCGATGCCGCTCACAAGCTCAACCGCGATCACCCCGATCTGGTGTTCATCGACGGCGGGCTGACCGGTGTGATGAACGCCCTCGAGCTGATCATGTACGTGCGCGGCCTCGAGATCGAGCAGCACGCTCAGCTCGCGGTGATCGGCTCCAACACCTCCCGCGATCGCACGATGTTCGAGAACATCAACGTCCCGTTCATCGAGGACGACGAGACCCTCGCCGCCTCCGTGCTGGCGCGGGTGAGATCCACCGCACGCACGCCGCCCCGCCGCCGCAAGGCGCGCACCACCGTCAGCGGGTGATCCCGTACACTCGGCGCATGCGCTGGTTGTACCCGCTCGTGATCGCCCTCGGCCTCGGTGGCACTGTCGGCTCGGGCGGGTGCGGGGGGGACGACGCGCCCGGGAAGACGGCGTACTTCGAGCTCGCGGGCCCGATCGATATGCCCCAGACGTTCTGGGACTTCCCGTTCCCCTCGGACGTTCGCCTCGCGGCCTCGGGCGCGCCGGACCTCACCGGCTTTCCGAACCCGCGGAGCGTCCCGATCCTGAACGCGCTGCTCTCGGTGGCCAACGACCGTCGCGGCTGGCCGATGATGCCCGTGGTCTACGTGCGGTTCACCCAGCCGGTGCCCGAGCACGTGATCACCGACGTCATCGCGCCCGGCGATCCGAGCGTGACCCTCGTCGACATCGATGCCGCATCGCCCGAGCTCGGCACCGCGTATCCCCTCGTCGCGGCGACCTTGCCGGTGGATCCCTACGTGCCAAGCGATCTCGTGGCGTTCGCGCCGCGCCCGGGCATCGTGCTACGCGGCCACACGCAGTACGCGCTCGTGGTGCGCTCGGCGTTCGCCCCAGGTTTCGAGCCAGCCCCGGCGTTCGCGCGCCTCGCCGAAGGCAAGGCCCCTTCCACCCCGCGCGGCGCAGCGGCGCTCGCGCAGTACCAGCCGCTGCGGGATGCCCTCGACGCGAACGGCATCCCCTTCGACGACGTGCTGGTCGCCACCGTGTTCACCACAGGCGATGAAGTCGCCCGCGCGAAGGATCGCTCGGACCACCTGCGCACGACCTATCACCCGACGATCGACAACCTCGCGCTGTTCGGCGGCGCCACCCACGATGGCTTCTGCGAGCTGCGCGGCACGATCACGATGCCGCAGTTCCAGAAGGGGACGCAGCCATTCGACATCGACGGCAGGTTCGTCGTGGACGCGAACGACGTCCCCGCGAAGCAGAGCGACCTCACGATCCCGCTACGGATCACGCTCCCCAAGGCCGCGATGCCCGCCGCCGGCTGGCCGCTCTACCAGTTCTTCCACGGCTCGGGCGGTGTCAGCTCGGGTCTCGTGGATCTCGGCCACTCGCCCACGCCCGCCGACGAGCCGGAGCCCGGCAAGGGCCCGGGCTACGTCGCCGCCCTCCACGGGATCGCTGCTGCCGCGGCCGCGCTCCCGGTGAACCCGGAGCGGTTCCCCGGCGCCTCGGACTACTCGTACCTCAACATCAACAACCTCTCGGCGTTCCCCTACACGTTCCAGCAGGGCGTGATCGAACAGCGCTTGCTCCTCGATGCGCTGCTCGCACTCCAGATCCCGCAGTCCGTCGTCGCCGGCTGCGGCCTCCCCGCCCCCACCGGTGGCGCGGCGCACCACTTCGATCCGGCGCAGCTGATGGCCGGCGGCCAGTCGATGGGCGGCATGTACACGAACATGATCGGCGCCGTCGAGCCGCGGTTCGGCGCGCTGGTCCCCACCGGCGCGGGTGGGTTCTGGAACCTGATGATCCTCGAGACCGCGATCATCCCGGGCGCCCGCGCCCTCCTCGGTACTGCCCTCGGCGTGGATGACTCGACCCTGCTGTTCGTCCACCCCGGCCTCGACGCCATGGCGCTCGGCTGGGAGATCGCCGAGCCGATGGTCTACATGGCGCGCCTCGCCCGTCGCCCGCTCGCCGGATCCACCGCACGTCACGTCTACGAGCCCGTCGGCAAGGGCGATAGCTACTTCCCGATCGACATCTACGACGCCGCCGCCCTCGCGTATGGCAACCAGCAGGTGGGGCCGGAGATCTGGCCGTCGATGCAGCATGCCCTCGCCACCGACCAGCTCGCCGGCCTCGCGACCTACCCGGTCAAGGGGAACCGGAGCGGCAAGACCCGCGTGGTCGTGCAGTACAACGGCGACGGCATCGTCGATCCGCACTACCTCTATCGGCAGCTCGACGAGGTGAAGCACCAGTACGGCTGCTTCCTCGAGTCCTACGTCCGCGACGGCATCCCGACCGTGCCCGCCCCGGGGCCGCTCGCGGATCCGTGTCCGTGAGCGGACCGAACGAACGACCGACTCGTCACAACGCGACCTCGACCGCCGTACCTCACTTCAATTCGATCATCGTCCACACCGCGAGGCTGTCGTCCTCCAGCGCGACCGTCATCCGACCGCGCCCGAACGAGCGCACGAGCCGCTGATACGTGCCCGGGTCGGCCTGGGTGGTGCTGACGCCAAGCGCGCGCTGGAGCTCGTCGAACTTCGCGTAGTCGTAGTCCATCGTCAGGAACGGCACCGGCTGCATCACGGTGTCGGCCAGCGCGGTCTCCGCGCGCCCGCGCGCCTCGGCACCTGCGGCGACGATCATCGAGGACCCGCCGACCCCCGCATAGAGCGGGAATGGGAGCGGGAGCTTCCCGGCGAGGATCTCGTGCAGCTCGCCATCGGGCGCGAGCCCGAGCGCGCCGAGCTTGGGAGCGACTGCCACGAGCTGCGCGAACACGCCCGTCGCGTCGGTTGCACTCACGAGCACCACGCCGTCGAGTCGCTTCGGGATGTCCTTGGCATCAGCCCCCGGCTCGAACGCGTAGAGCGCGATCGCGAAGCTGGTCAGCGCAGGCACGATCCCGGTGGTCAGCACGGCGAGCTTCGCATCGACCTTGTCGGCGACGTCGCGGAGCTCCTCCTTGCCGCAGACCTCGCCGAGCTGGCGCATGCGCTCGGCGAGATCGTGCCCGAGGCGTCCCAGCGCCGCGAGGTCGAGGCCTCCGG
The DNA here is from genome assembly GCA_016720595.1 of Myxococcales bacterium. Taxonomy (GTDB): domain Bacteria; phylum Myxococcota_A; class Polyangia; order Haliangiales; family Haliangiaceae; genus JABFXX01. Next base: position 96,965 of record JADKKI010000015.1, on the reverse strand, counting down.
CCATCGTCAGGATCGACGGCCCGCGCAGCAGGCTCGCCACGCCGGTCGCTTGCACGGGCAGCTCGCGCGCGTTGCTCAGGAGATCGCCACCCAGCTCGAGGAACAGCCCGGCGGTGATCGCGTTCTCGGTGCCGCGCCGGTGGCCGAGCGTGACGCGTGGGAGCTGCGTGGCCAGGGCCTCCACCTTCCCGCGGCACGCGGGGGACATGGGGGCGGAGCTCGCCACCAGCTCGTCGATCACACGCCTCAGATCGACACTGCCGATCAGGTGCGAACCGAGCCCGTGCCGCTTCATCGCGGTCACGAGGCGGGCGCCGTCGGCCATGCTGTCGGTGGGCTTGCGAAGCCCGAGCGCGAGATCGAGGACGCCGTCGAGGCTCTTGCGTGGGCCTGCCGCGATCACGAGCTCGCCGCCAGCGATCGCGACCACCAGGTCACCCTTCTTTCCGGTCCGCCAGAACCGGGCCGCGCCGCGGGTCTCCATCGGAGGGAGCGTCACCTTCATCCGCACGGCGACGCGCTCGATCGTGGCAAGTGCGGCGGTCGCGTTCGCGAGCTCGATGCGGAGCACGGGCATCAGCCCGAGTCCATAGAGCACGAACCGCGGCGTCGCCGAGAACCCGAGGGCCTCGTGACGTTCGGGGGTCCACGGCCCGCCGAGCTCGGCGCGGATCGCGGCAAGAAACGACGCGGTCGTGGTGTCTGACTGGGCGCTGCTCTCCAGCGCGCCAACGAACGCACCACCGAGCACCTCCACGACCTTCGCGACCTCGCTGCGCTCGAGCGGATCGAGCGAAGCGATGACGTACGGCGCATCCGCCGGCACGAACCCGAGCATCGCAGGCAGCGAGGCACCCTGCGCGGCCGTCGGCTTGCTCCTGACGCCGGTCCCCGCCGGCGAGCCGCAGCCCTGCGTGAGGACGATCAGGACAGCGACCAAGACCCGACGAGCGCGTGGCATGCCCGTACGGTACTCGCGATGGCTCGAGATAGGCGAGCAGCGTGGGGGTTCCCCGCGACCGCCACATGCATCCGCGCGCCAGCGGATTGCCCTCGCACATGTTGTCGTAGCGCACGCCATCGGGAGCGGCACGGGCGGGCCTTAACTTCGCTGCCCGGGCCGAGTCTTCCTCCCCATGAAGCTCCTCACGTTCGTCCTTGCCGGGCTGCTCGGAGGCACCCAGCTCGCGGCCGCCGATGACCTCTCCGATCCCTACGCCGGCTCCGCCCCCGAGGGTTCCTACGAGCAGGCGCCACCCCAGGCACCGGTGCAGGGCCCCCGGCGCGGCGGTCAGCGCGGCCGCCGGGGAGCGCAGCTCCGCCAGTTGCTGGTCCAGCGGTTCGATGCGAACGGCGATGGCCGGCTCGAAGGTCGCGAGCGCCGGCAGGCCGCGCGGGCACTGCGCCAGCTCGCGAAGCGGTTCAGCCAGGGCGGCCAGCGCGGCCAGCGCGGCCAGCGCGGTGGCAACGGGCGACAGAAGCTGATCCAGAAGTACGATCTCGATCACGACGGCAACGTCGGCCCCGGCGAGCTGCCGCCGCGCGTGCAGCAGGGCCTCCGTCGGATGGACCGCAACGGGGATGGCTGGGTCGATCAGGGCGACCGCCGCTGACCTCTCACCTGAGCCGGATCGGGTACGACGAGGCCGACGGCAGCACACCATCGATCGCCACCGGGACGAGGTCCGCGGTGAGCTGATCGCTCGGCACGTAGGAGATCGCGTTTGGAAATTTCGCGACGACCTTCGTCACGTGCAGCACGGAGGGCAACGAGCGCGGCGCTGGACTGTCGCCACGGATCTTGCGGTCCACCCAGAATCGCCCCGCTTCCTCCTCGGACATCCCGAGCACGGCGCGGTCGAAGGCGATGCGCTCCGGGGTGCCCGGTGGATAGTTGAACGGGATCAGCCGCGCGTCCGCGATCACCACGGCCTCCGCGGAGAAGCAGCGGCGAAGCTCGGCGCGGGTCAGGCTCTTCACCTTGGAACCCTTGGCGACCACGACGACGAGTGCGCGTGTGGGCCGCTCGCCCGTCGCCGTGCGTGGCGCGCCTGCGAGCGCCGTCAGGGCTGCGAGGGTCGCGAACATCGAGCTCGGGGCCCGCATCAGAACGCCCACGAGGCCTGGGTCATGAGGGCGCGAAACGTCAGCTTGGTGATCGGCGCATCGATCTGCGCCTCCACGTACTCGAGCTTGAGCGCGACGCTCGGATCGGGGCGAAAGTTGAGGCCGCCGGTAGCCTGGACCGCCACGGGATCCTCCCCGAGCTCGGGGCTCGACCGCATCCGATCCACCTCGAGCTCCACGAACGGCATCATCTGCCACCACCGGTCGAGCCGGTAGCCGACGAGCGCGTACGCGCCGACGTACCTGCCGTCGGGTGCGAACCCACCACGCGCGATCGCGCGCGCCCCGGTCCGATAGTGACGATCGTTTCCGACTAGCTCCGCCTGGATGTGGAGCGGGCCGCGATGCGCGAGTAGATCGAGGCCCCACGCGCGCTCGTCGTAGCTGGTGCCGGGCGGCGTCGTATTCACGAGCTTGCCAGCGGGATCGACGACGATCACATCGGCCGGGCGATCCGTGAACCGCCCGAGATAGCCGGAGATGCCGAGGCGGACACCATCGAGCCAGGGTGCCTCCAGCTCGAGCCGGCCGCCGATCGCCTTGTTGTCATCGAAGTCGCGCACCGCCGCGAACGTGCCGCGGCCGTTGGTGAGCGTCGCGTCGTACTTGAGCTGGTAGTTCCCCACGGGACGCTTGCCATAGAGGTGCAGGCCGGTCTGCTGCTGCGGAAACAGACTCTCGCCGATGATGTACGGGCGGGTCACCGGGATGATCGTCGGAGAGCCATGGTCGACGTTCCAGATCCCGTAGGGGGTGAGGAAGCTGCCGGCCTGGATCGTCAGCCACTGGTTGATCTCGTACTCGAGGTACACGCGCTCGATCGAGATGCCGCCCCACTGGATCGGCCTCTCGAGATCCGCAGGATCCGGGGCCGTGGTCGACTGGTAGGTGCCATCGGCGGTCGGCTTGATCGGTGCGTACAGGAACCGCACCTCGAGCAGCGATCGCCAGCGCCGCGACAGCTTCTTCGTGGCGTACAGGTTCACGTTGCCGACGAGGAACGTGTTCTCCTTCGGAAAGTAGTTCGCACCCACGCTCGTGCGCGGGATCAGCAGCGCACGCCACGTGACGTCTGCGAAGCCATACAGGTTGAGGTGTTCGTCGGCGGGTGCCGGATCGAGCTCGAGCCCAGCGAGACCGAGATCCTCGACGGGCGCGCTCTGCGCCGCGGCCGGTGGCGCAGCGACGGCTACCGGCAAAGTGGCGGATGGAGCATCAGCGGCGGGTGCGGGTGCTTGGCTCGGCCGCAGGTGGTCGGCTCGGCCGCAGGTGGGGCGGATCGGCGGCAGGCGGCGCAGGCTCGGCGGCAGACCGGCGCGGGGTCGGCGCCTGCGCCCGCGTGATCGGTGCATGATGCAGCGCGCAAGGCAGGATCCGGCGCATCACGAGCATGCCCCCGCCGGCACGCAGAGGGTACCGAGGCCATACGTCGAGAAGTCACAGCACGCGGTATCGCGCGGACAGTCGTCCGTTCCGACCGTGCAGCCCTGCACCACGCAGTGGCCCTGGGCGCAGAAGCTCGCGTCGTAGCTGGCGCACTCCGACGGACCCGCGCACGTGGCGCCATAGCCGGTGAACGTGCGGCAAGAGGGGATCGCCTCCCAATCGGCGCACACGTAGCTCGCGGGACACTCGGCGTCGACAGCGCACCGGCTGGTACACGCGCCGCTGGCACCGCGGACGGCACAGTAGTTATAGGTAGCGTTGGTACACGCGCTCGCGACATCGCACGGTGAGCCGAGGCCCAGGGCTTGCGCACACACGCCCTGGCCATCCTTGAGCTGACCGGGCGCGCACCCGCAGGTGTCCCCGACCACGATCTCGTCGTCCGCGCAGACCTTGCAGCCACCGGCGTGAGCGACCGCGTGGTCATCGCACACGCACACGCCGAGCTCGCTCGCGTAGTGCATGAGCGGACCACAGGTGGTCCCGGGATCGGAGAGGCAGCCCGCGAGCGCGCTGGTCACCACGAACGCGACGAACCATCGCGGAGTCATCGAAGCCTGCACTGCCATGCTTCCCGGATCGACCGGATCGATCGGGAATCCAGTGCCTATCGCGCGTGAGCCGCGTCGAGAGCCATCGAGACGGCGTTCGTCGGCCTGATGGCGCTTCCGTGCAGGGCCACGGCCTCGATCACCGAGAGCGGGAGCCCCCACAGCACCAGCAGGTACGCGCCGATCTCCGCGTGGGACGTCCCGAGCACCGCACGCTCCACCTCGGAGCGCCGGGCGCCCGCCTGCGCGAGGCCTTGCACGATCGCGGCGTGCTCCTCGGGCAACGCGACCGCGATCACCGCCTTGCCGAGATCGTGCACGAGCCCCGCAGTGAACGCCTCGGCGGCAGTCGTCGGGTCCTCCACGCTGCGCTGGGCACGCTCGGCGATCTCGCGCGAGTGCCGCTGGAGCTCCTCGAAGGACAGCCCCGCGATCGGCTGCCCGATCGCCCGATGCGCTGCCGAGGCCAGCGCGAGCGCCGCGCGGAGCTCGCGCCCGATCGGGGACGATGGATCCGGACTCGATCGCATGGACTGCTCGGTCCCCAGGAACACCGATGTCGCGAGCCGAACGATCCGAGCCGTGCGCTCCGGCCCGCCCTCGCCTTCGAGCACCGCAGGTGAGGCATAGCGCGCGACGCGCTCGAATACCGCACGCAACGGATCGCTCACGAACAGCGCGCGGAGGGCGCAGGCGCGATCGACCACCTCGATCAACATCTTCAGCTCGCACGGCTTGTCGAGGAACTGGTGGGCCACGGGCAGCGCCCGGGTGACCGAGCGTTGGTCCGAGAACCCGGAGAGGATCATCCGGAACGTCGTCGGGGCGTGGTCGCGAACCTCGAGCAGGAGCGCCGCCCCGTCGATCTCGGGCATCCTCATGTCGGTGACCACCACATCGAAGGTGGCGCGGCGTACCTCCTCGAGTGCTGCGGGGCCGCCGACGGCGAACACCATGTCCCAGCGCTCGCGCTGCTTACGCAGGGCCTTGGTCAGCCCGCGGAGCACGTCGGCATCGTCATCGACGAACAGGATGCGTGGTGTCATCACCTACAGCTCCCGCCTGCGAGAAACCCTGACGCCGAGTGCTCCATACAGACCTGTATCGACCGGGGTCGGGTGGATCGTGAGTCGATGTCCGGCGCGAACGGCCGAACCCTCAAGCGCATCCATGAAGCTGCGGCATCGCCTGTTCCTGTTCAGCACCAGCCAGCTCGTGGTGTTCGGGGTGCTGTTCGCCCTCGCGTTCTGGTCGTTCGAGCGCTCGGTCCTGCCGGTCCTGGAGGGCCTGTTGCGCGACAAGACCGAGGGCGTCGCGCGCGTCCTGAGCGCGGATCTCGACGTTCCCCTCGCCGCCGAGGATCCGAAGCTGATGGCGGATTCGCTCGCGAGGATCGAGGCCGACCCGGACTTCAGCTATGTGGTGGTGCGCGATGTCCACGGCGCCCTCTTCGCCGCGCGGGGCACGGCACCGCCGACGGATGTGTTCTCCGGCCCCGCGAATACAGCGGTGGTCGGCGCGGAGGGCATCTCGACGTGGGCGCCGGTCAGCCTCGAGGGCGTGAACCTCGGCACGGTCGCGGTCGTGTTCAGCACCGATCGGTTCGCCAGCCTCGATCGGTGGGCGCGACGGCTGGGGGTCGGCGTCACGTTGCTGTGGCTCGTGGCCCTCGGGTACTCGATCGTGTTCGCCAGATCGTTCGTGTCCCCGATCCGCGCGATGATGGACTTCTCGAGGAAGGTCGCCGGCGGCGCCTTGCACGATCGGCTCGTGATCTCACCTCCCGGAGAGCTTCGCGACCTGCGTGACTACCTCAACCAGATGACCGCGGAGCTGGAGAGACGCGAGCTGGCGCGCGAGCAGGACGCGGCCCGCACCGAGGACATGCAGCGCGAGCTGCTCTCGGTGTCGCGGATGGCCGGCATGGCCGAGATCGCCACGGGCGTCCTCCACAACGTGGGCAACGTGCTCAACAGCCTGAACGTGTCGGTGTCCGTGATCGGCGAGCGCGTGCGAAGCTCCCGAACCGCCGCGCTGTCGAAGTCCGTCGAGCTGTTCGATGGCTTCCCCGGCGGACTCCCGGCGTTCCTCGAGACCGACAAGGGCCGGATCCTCCCGGGATACCTGAGCTCGGTCTCGAAGCGGCTGGCCGAGGACAACGCGAGCGTCTTGACCGAGCTCGCCTCCGTCACCCGCAACGTCGATCACATCAAGTCGATCGTGGCGATGCAGCAATCGTATGCGCGCCCCTCGGAGCTCGACGACGCGATCAACCTCGCCGGGCTGGTCGACGACGCCCTGCGCATGGGCGAGTCCTCGTTCGCGAAGCACGGCATCGAGATCGTGAAGGACTACGAGGACGGCGCGATCGTCGTGAGCGACCGGCACAAGGTGCTCCAGATCCTGATCAACCTGATCTCGAACTCGCGGCATGCCCTGAAGGAGGTCGCCGATGGGCGACCTCGCCTGACGGTGCGCATCCGCAAGACCTCCGGCGGTGCCTCGGTCGCCATCACCGACACCGGGATCGGGATCCCCGCCGAGAACCTCGAGAAGATCTTCCGGCACGGCTTCACCACCAAGCCGAGCGGACATGGGTTCGGGCTGCACGCGAGCGCGAACGCGGCACGAGAGCTCGGAGGCAGGCTCGCCGTGGCGAGCGATGGGGCGGGCGCAGGCGCGACCTTCACGCTCGAGCTCCCGGCACAACCCAGGAGAGGTGATGTCGTCCAGAACTGAGATCCGGATCCTGCTCGTCGACGACAACCCGGCGATCCACGAGGACTTCCGGAAGATCCTCGCGCCCGCGGATCCGACCTCGGCCTCGCTCGACGAGATCGAGGCGCTGCTGTTCGATGCGCCGACGCCAACCGCGGCCGAGACCGCCTCGTACGAGCTCGTCTCGGCCACCCAGGGCGAAGAGGCGCTGCGCCTCGTGGAGGCCGCGAACGCCGTCGATCGCCCGTTCGCGCTCGCGTTCGTGGACATGCGGATGCCGCCCGGCTGGGACGGTGTCGAGACGATCGAGCGGATCTGGCGCGTCGATCCACGGATCCAGATCGTGATCTGCTCCGCCCACTCGGACTGCTCGTGGAGCGAGGTGCGCGCACGCGTGGGCACCTCGGACTCGCTGCTGATCCTGAAGAAGCCGTTCGACACGATCGAGGTCGTCCAGTGCGCCCATGCCCTCGCCACCAAGTGGACGCTCGCGAGGCGGCTCCGCGCACAGATCGACGAGCTCGAGACCTCGGTCGCATCGCGCACCCACGAGCTCCAGCAGGCGAACACGCTGCTCGCGGAGCAGATGCAAGAGCGCGCGCGGATGGAGGTCGGGCTGCGCCTCGCGCAGAAGCTCGAGGCCGTGGGGCAACTCGCGGCGGGGATCGCCCACGAGATCAACACACCGATCCAGTACGTCGGCGACAACCTGTCGTTCCTGCAGGACAGCGTGGGCGAGCTCGTGGCGATGGGGACCGCGATGCTCGCCGCCGCGTCGAGTGCGCGCACGGAGGCGACCGCGCCGCTCGTGGGGCAGCTCGAGGGCCTGGCTGCCAGTGCAGATCTCACCTACCTTGCCACTGCGATCCCGGAGTCGCTCGAGAGCCTGACCGGCGGCGTGGCGCGGATCGCGAAGATCGTCCGCGCGATGAAGGAGCTCGCTCATCCCGGGCCGCGCGAGGCCACCGCAGTGGACCTCACCCGCGCCCTGGGCAACGCGCTCGAGGTCACCGCCGGCGCGTATCGCATGGTCGCCGACGTCGTGACGGAGTTCGCCGCGACCCCACCCGTGGTGTGCTTCGGCAGCGAGCTGAACCAGGTGTTCCTGAACCTGATCGTCAACGCCGCGCAGGCGATGGAGGATCGCCCAGGCAAGCGCGGTACGCTCCGCATCGCCACCCGCGTCGATGGAGGGGACGTGATCGTGGAGGTCTCCGATACCGGCGCCGGCATCCCCGAGTCGCATCGGGAGCGGATCTTCGACGCCTTCTTCACGACCAAGGAGGTCGGGCGTGGAACCGGTCAGGGCCTCGCCATCTCGCGATCGATCGTGGTCGATCGCCACGGCGGATCACTGACCTTCGAGTCGACCGTCGGCGTGGGCACGACGTTCCAGATCCGGATCCCGATCGCCGGGCCCACACGCCGCGCCCAGGCTGCAGCGGCCTGAGTCAGCGACGGCGGCGACGACGCCACGGCACGAGCACCAGCCCGCCGACCAGCGCACCGAGCGCGAGCGAGCCACCGGCGCCACCGCCGGTCGAGCAACAGCCGCCGAGATCCGGGATCGTGATCAGCGTGCACGCCGGGGTGCAGGTGCCATCACCGGCGACGCCGTGGTCGCACTCCTCGTTGATATCCACGATCTCGTCGCCGCAGCTGGGCGGCTGACAGTACGTCCGGCACTTGCCGGGGAGGTCCTGGTTGTCCTTGCCCTCGTCGCAACCCTCGGTCGGGGACTTCACGCCGTCGCCGCAGATCGAGTTCACGTTGGCGACCACGCAGACGTCGTCGAGCTGCCAGCCGCCGAGGTTCAGGCCCTCGTCGGAGGTCAGCTCCCAGCGCACGTCGAACACGTGGCCCGGCGCCTTGCCGGAGAGCGGCACGTCGTGGAACCGCCACTCGCGATCGATGTGGTGAGTCGAGCTCGAGTCGCCGATGTTCTGGGTCGAGTTGATCCAGACCTCCTTGCCGTCGAGCAGGATGCGCGCCTTGTCGAAGTGGCTGTCCTCGGCGGCGAGCCAGCGGCGGTACTGGAGCCGCACGTCGGACCACCGGCCCACGTCGATCGTCGGCATCTGCACCCAGGTGGTGCGGCCGGGCTTGTAGTTGCCGCCGAGCTCTTGCGCGAGGAAGTGCGAGCCGGAGTACGCGACCTTCGGATCGGTGGCGCCGCCCATCGCTTCGCCCCACGCCCACGGTGACTCCTCCTTCGAGGAGCCGGTGGTCCAGCCCATCGCCAGCGGATCGCCGTCCTCGAAGGTCGTGCAGTACAGCGGGATCGTGTGGCCCTGATAGAGCTGGTAGTACGGGTCGGCGAGGTTATCGGCGAGCGTCAGCACGGACTGGTCGTTGAACTGGACGCGCGCCTTGTACTGCACCGAGCCATCGATCACGAGCGGCAGCTGCGCCCAGTACGTGGTGCGATCGGCCTTGGTCGCGGGGAGTGCACCGCCCGCCTCGGGTGCCGCGCCGTCGGGCTTCCACACGATCGTCACGCCGTCGATGCCATCGCCCTCGCAGCGATCGGAGAGCCCGGAGAGGTCCACGCGCACCAGCGTGGAGGCCGCCTGCTCCGCGAGCGCACCCGGCGCCGACAGCACGCCGGTCGCCGTGCGCAGGCCGTGGCGCCCGAACGCCTTGCGGATCGTGCACTCGTGCGGCGTCCCGTTCTCGAGATCGCCATCATCGTCGTCCTCGACGAGCGCCTCGATCAAGCTGGTGGGAATGCTGGTCGAGCGGCGCAGCGTGCCGATGTACAGCTTCTGGACCACGCGGATCCCCTCGGCCTGGCCGAGCTCGGCGATCAGCGCCTTGCGCAGGTCCCACAGCGCCCCGCCGTAGATCAGGCCGGTGTGGTGGATCTCCTGCACGTCCTCGGGCCAGCGGGCCTCCTCGATCAAGGGATCGAGGTTGCGCAGCGGATCGTTCGAGTAGAAGAAGCCGCGCCCCATCGCCGGATCGCCGGTGATGCTGCCGGCGAGGAAGTCTGCGGCGCCCTCGCTCATCGCGCCGTCGAACGAGCCCACCCCGTCGATGATCTCGTTGGCGTGCAGCGCGTGGCCGAACTCGTGAAACACCACATCCTGGAGCAGGCCGGTGTTCTGGCACTTGGCGCTCGCGTGGAAGAAGTTGATCGCGCGGCCATCGAAGAACGCGTTGCAGTCCTGCGCGATGTTGACGTTCGCGGTGATCGATTCGTCGAGCGTGTGCATCCCCGGATCGAGCTGCGTGCGGACGAAGTCCTTGACGAGGTTCGTCGAGAGATAGACCTGGACCTGCGCATCGTCCTCGACGGCGCCCGAGGCGTCCCACACGACGAGGCCACCGGGCGAGAGGGCGAGATCCGCGAACGCGATCGCTCCGCCCGCGGCCTGGTTGACCACCTCCACGAAGTCACCCGTCACCGCGGTGGTCAGGGTCTGCGCCGCATCCGCGCCCCAGCTCACGAGCCCATCCGCGGCCGTGGTGGCCGGCGCGCCCGCGATCATGACGTGCGCGTTGGGCGCGGGCCGATCGATGCGCGGATTGCCGGGGTGTCGATCGACGCCGCGGTAGCGCACCGTGCCGGTCGCATACGCGTTGCGCTGGCGCACGGCGAGGATCTCGCCCGTGGCCACATCGGCATACGCGAGATAGTTGCCGTCCGCGCCGCCGTCGATCGTCAGCGGATGCGCGATCCGGTACCCGAGCACGGCATCGTCGGAGACCAGCGGCAACACGACCTCGGCGCCGGCGTCGGTCACGGGCGCGGCGGGCAGTGCCACCGCGAGCCGGAGCGCCGTCTTCGCATGCTCCGCGAACCGTGCGCGTGACATCCGCGTGGTCGGGACCTCCACGGTGACGTCGGGCAGCGCCTCGCTACCGATCGCGATCAACCGATCGCGCTTGAACCGGAAGCTGACCTGACCTCCCACCACGCGGCGCCCGGCGAGCTCCTGCGCGAAGCCGATCGAGCGGATCTCGCCGTCGGAGTGGTTCGAGACCAGCACGAAGTCGGCGACGCTCGCACCCGGCGCGAGGAGGGCGAGGTGATCCGCGAGCAGCATCCGCGCATAGGTCTCGCCGATCACGGCGGAGGCGTTGGCCCCGGGCGCAGCGAACCCCGAGCCCCAGATCCGCGAGGGCACGCCGGTCGCGCGATCGTAGGCGGCGCGCCAGTGGCCACCGAGGCGGCTCACCAGCGTCGCCCATGCCGCGCTCGGGACCTGTGCCCAGCGGACGTCGGCATAGGTCCGCAGCGGCTTGCCGACCTTGGCCGCGGGCAGCGCGGTCAGGGTGTCGGCGGTGAGGCGGGCACCGGTCGTGCTTCCCCCGGCGCCGGCGCTGGAGCGCGGGACCACGGCCTGCGCGGTCGCGGTGGCGAGGAGCAGGCTGCCGGCGAGGATCGCCGACCCACGGAAGCGCATGTCCTGATTAGAGCGCATGATCGGCTCCAGGCGAAGGGGTTCCGATGGTTCCGGCTAACCGCCGGCGCACCCGTCGAGGACCGCCGGCCTCACCGTCGATCGACGACCGGCGCCTGGGGGCACCGCCGCTGCAGCATGGCGACCAGCTCGGTGATCCCTGCGTGTGGCCCCCCGGGCGGGCACACGAAGTCGGTTGCGCCACCCGCGGTGATCCGCACCTGGAGGCCCGATTCCTCGTCCACGATGGTCACCGCCTGGACCTTCGCCGGTTCGTGCAGGAGGGCGCGCAGGGGCGCGGACCGGCCATCACGCCGCCGCCGGGACATCACGCCGAGCCAGATCGCTACCGTGCCGAGGCCCGCACCGCCCAGCGCGAAGGGTAGCACCTCGCCGCCCGCGAGCATCAGCAGGATCGCGATCGCGGCGAGCGCGCCGTGGATCATCGCCCCGATCGCCGCCGCATCGCCGCGCGCGTGGATCGCCCGGCGCACCAGCTCGTCATCCGCCTGCGGACTGGGCACCGCGGTCATCGCCCGTGCACCACCGCCAGCGCATCGGCGCGCGCCGCGCGGATCGCACGTGACAGCGCGAGCTGCCCCCGCGCACGCACGAGGTTGTGTGCACGACGCGAGGGGAACCGCGCCGCATCCCAGCCAAAGTACTCGTCGCGGAACACGTCCACCGCGAACCGCGCCGCGAGCTCGAGGCTCACGGTCTCCGCGCCGATCACGATCGAGGTCCGCTCGTCATCGGTGAGCAGGGCATCGGCGACCCCGCGAAACCCGCGAACCGCAGCGGCGAAGATCTCGAGATCGAACCGCACGCCGCCGGCATCCTCGCCGTGCGGGTTGCACCACGAGCGCATCGCATCCCCGAGCTCGAACGCGATCGTGCTCCGCCCGAGCGTGTCGAGATCCACGAGGCAGACGCCGCGCAGCGGATGCTCGGCGAACAGCAGGTTCGAGATCTTCAGATCCCCGTGGCAGTGGCGCGGCGCGGTCACCGGCAGCGGCGGCAGCGCGCCTGCCTCGCCCGCGATCTCGCGCCCGAGATCGATCCACTCGGCCTCCCCTCCGCCCGCGACCGCCTCGGCGAGCCGCGCGAGGTGCGCGGCGGTGTCGTGTACGCCCGCGCGCGCGAACCGATAGTCGTGCGTCAGATCTGCGACCGCGCGATGGAACCTGCCGAGCAGCTCGCCGCCGGCCTCCGCCCAGCTCGGATCCGGCACCCTCGCCACGCTCACGCCAGGGACCCACGTGAGGGCGCGCCACACCCGCCCCTCGTGCACGAGCCACGCCTCCCCGGCGCGGGTGTGGATCAGCCGCGGCGTGATCATGCCCCGCGCGGCGAGGTGCGCGGTGACCGCCTCGAGATCGAGGTTGACCTCGCCCGCGAAGATCGGGTGGATGCGCTGCAGCACCGCGATCGGTGCCTCACCGTCACGCACCACATAGGTCTGGTTGATCAGGCCTCCGGCCAGCGGGGCGAGCTGCGCTCCCTCCCAGCCCCAGGCCGCGGCCGCGCCCGCCGGATCGCTCACGGCGTGGTCGGAGCAGGCGGACCACCCGCGGCGTGTGGATCCTGCGCCTCGACGGGCGGCGCTGGGGGCGGCGCCTTGATCTCGAGGAGCTCGATGTCGAACACCAGCATGCCCTGCGGTCGGCCGGGGGCGCCCTTGTAGGCCAGCTCGTCGGGGATCCAGAACCGGACCTTGTCCCCGGGCGACATCACCGGTAGCGCCTCGGTCCAGCCGGACATCACGCCGCCCAGCGAGAACTCCGCCGGCTCGCCCTTGATCACCGACGAGTCGAACATCCGGCCATCGGTGGTCCACCCGGTGTAGTTGACCTTCACCTTGTCCATCAGCGTGGGGTGCGCCCCACCCTTCCCTGCCTTGAGCACGCGATACGCCACGCCCTTCGGGGTGAGCTTCGCCTCGGCCGGCGGCTTGGCCACATCGCTCGGCGTGGGCGGCGGCTCCTTGCCCGGCGCGATCGTGATCATCTCGACCTCGTAGGTCAGCAGCCCTCGGGCATCCCCGGCAACGGCTTGCCGCTCTGGAGCATCTTCTCCGACGGGATCCACACGCGGCGTCGCTCGCCGGCGATCATCGAGGTCAGGATCTCCTCGAGCACCGCGGTCTGGCGATATGGCGGCACGGTGGCCGGGCGCTTGCGCATCTCGGTGGAATCGAACATCCGCCCGGTCGCATCCCAGGCCGAGTAGTTGAAGGTCACCGTGTCGAAGTAGCGCGCCTTGTCCTTGCCCGTGCCCGCGCGGACCACGAGGTATGACAGGCCCGACTTCAGCTTCGGCGCGGTCGGCGGTGGGCCGGCGACGTCGTCGGGAATCGCTGGCGCGGCGACGACATCCGTCACCTCGACCTCGTAGACCAAGGTCTCGGGCTTGGTGCCCGCCGGCGGCCCGCCCTTGTACCCGATCTCGGGCGGCAGCCACAGCATCGCCTTCTCACCCTTGCCGACCAGCTGCATCGCCTCGGTGAAGCCGGGCGCGGTGTTCGAGAGCTGCAGCGGCATCGGCTGGCCCTTGCCGCGGTTGGAGAAGAACGTCTCGCCGGTGGCCTGGCGCCAGCCCGTGTAGTTGATCAGCACGGTGTCGTTGCGCTTGGGCATCACGGTGCCCGCGACCTTCGTCAGCTTCTTGTAGATCAGCCCCGAGCTGGTCTTGATCGCATCGATCGGCGGATTCGCCAGATCGAGCGGCGGGGTCAGCTGCTCGGTCTTCGTGGCCGGCATCGCGACCGGCGCGGCAGATCCGGATCCGCTCTGCTTCCCGAGCGTGCTCGCCGTGGTGGAGATCTTCTTGACGTCCTCGGTGCGCTGGCAGGCGACGAGGAGACACAGCGCACAGACGACCGAGGCGACAACAGAACAACGACCCATGGCCGCTGGTTTATACCTCGTTTGGGGTCAGGCGGCCGCGAATGCTTCGCGCGTCAGGTTGCGGATACCGGAGGTCTCCACGACGACGTTGTCCTCGATCCGGATCCCGCCGAAGTGGCGAAGGTCGGCGATCGCGGACCAGTCGAGCAGGTCGCGCCGATCGTCGCCCTGCAGCGGGCCGAGCAGCCCATCGATCACGTAGATGCCCGGCTCGATCGTGAACACCTGCCCCACCTCGATCACCGACGTGTTGCGCAGGAACTTGTTCTCGGGGCGCGGCGGGCGTGGCTTCAGGCCGGCATCGTGCACCGTGATGCCGAGCGAGTGGCCCAGGCCGTGCGGGAACAGCGCGCGCGTGATGCCGCGCTCCACGAGCTCCTGCGCACTGCCGCGACCGATGCCGAGCTCGCGCAAGGCCACGGCGAGCAGGCGATGCGCCTCGTCGTGGAGATCCTCGTACGGCATCCCGGGACGGATCCGCCGACACAGGTCCTTCTGCACGGCGTCCATGTGCTGGAGCAGCTCGCGGAACCGCGTGGCACCACTGCCGGTGCCGCGCACGTAGGTCCGCGTGATGTCGCTGCCGTAGCCAAGGACCTTCGCGCCGGCATCGATCAGGAACGAGGTGTCACCGGAGACCTTCTCGCGCTGGTACGCCACGTAGTGAAGGATCGCCGAGTGCGCCCCGAGGGCGACGATGTTCTTGTACGGCGCGGCCGCATCGTCCTGCTCCGACGCCTGGAGGTACGCGAGGTGGAGCTCGAGCTCCGACGGTGTGCCAGCTGCGAACAGCTCGGCGACGGCCTTGTGACCGATCGCCGCGCGACGGCTGGCCGCGGCGAGGCACGCGATCTCGTACGCGGTCTTCTTGGTGCGCAACAGATCGAGCGTGGCGATCAGCGCGGTGGGATTGACGGTGCCGGGCGGCGACGTCCCTTGATCGCGCGTGATCACCGCGACCCTGCCGCCGGGCAGCGCATCACCGGCGAGGCCCGGCTTGACCTCGATCACGTCGAAGCCGGCCCAGAAGTGATCGCTCTCGGGCGGCGCCGGGGTCTCCCAGTAGTCGTCGACGATCGTGCGCACGAGCTGCGGCCGCTTGCCCGGGCGCACCACGACGAACGTGTCGGGCTCCGGCAGCGGGCACCAGTGCGCGTACGCCGGCGTGGGTGCGAGCGGCCACGCCTGGTCGTCGAACCGGCTCTTCATGGTGGCCGCGCCGCTGCACAGGATCACCGCATCGAAGCCATGGGTCGCGAGCGCTGCCTCGTAGCCGCGCTGGAGATAGGCGAGGTGCTCGGGGTAGGTCGCGGCGTAGGTCACGCCACGACCTTACCGCGTCGACGGGGCGAGCGCGAAGGCCGTCGCCGGCGTCCGCTCGATCGTGAACGTCCGCCCCTCCACGAGATCACCGACGACCACGCGCACCGCGGGCACCGCGTGGGGACCGCGCTTGACCGGGACGGAGAACCGCCGCGCGATCGACTTCACCGCATCGCCGTCCGCCCCCTTGAAGCCACCGATCGTGCCATCCCCCTTGAACGCGAGCGCTGCGGCGGCGAGCGCCTGCCGCTGCGCCGCGGTCACCGACCCATAGGCCACGAGCACCGGGCCCGAGAGCTGCGGCAGCGCGAGCACGGTGGTGACCCCGCCCGGGAGCTCCACGCTCGCCGGCACCACGGCGGCGTCGGCCTTTCCGAGCCCGAGCGCGGCGAGCGTCGACGCGGTGTCCGGTGCGGCCTCGATCTTCCCGAAGAAGTCCTTGCCCACCTCGCCGCCGAACAGGACGTTGAGGACGAACTCGCCCTCGCGGCCTCCGACCGAGGGGACGAGCACGCGCTTGCCCTTGAGCTGGCCGATCTTGTCCGCACCGCGGGCCACGAGCTGCCAGCTGTGCGTGGCATCTCCCGCGCGGGTGGCCGCGGCGATCACGGTGTACCCACCGCCCGCTCCTGCCAGGTAGGTGGCATCGACGACGGCCACCGTGACCTCGCCCTTCTTGACGGCCGAGGAGAAGTCACCCGCGCGGGCGTAGACGCGGCCCACGCCCGTGCCGCCGAGCGCGGTGCCGAGATGGTCGCCGAGTCGCTTCGCGAGCTCGACGCGCGCGGCCGTCGACGGGAACGGCTCGCTCGGCGCATAGACGCCCACGGTGATGGTGTCCGCGCGCGCACCGCTGGCCAGCGCGAGTACCAGCATGGCCGTGACGAGGAAGCGGCTCATGGCGCCTCCCCATAGATCCGCTCCTTGGCCTCGATCCAGTCCGCGAGCGGCGCGAACCGCACGCCTGCCTTGCGAGCGCGGCGCCACGCATCGAGCGCCTTCACCGGATCGCCCTTGCGCTCGTACGCGATGCCGAGGTTGACCAGCGCTTCGGGGAGCTTTCCCGACACGCGATCGAGCTGCGCGATCGCCGAGTCCAGGTTGCCATCGGCGAGATCGAGGACGGCGAGGTTGTGCGCTAGCTCGTCGATGCCGACCCGCGAGTTCGACGTACGCGCAGCGGTCAGGTACTTGCGCGCCTGCGCCATCTGCCCCGAGCGATACGCGTCCTGCGCGGCTTCGAGGGCGACCACGCGGATCGCCGTATTGAGCAGCACCGCGGCGGGCCCACTCGACTTGCCCGCGAGCGCGGTCAGCCGATCGAGCGCCTTGCTCGCGCGCTTGGCGTTACGACCCTCGGTGAACGCGCTGAGGATCGGCGCGGCCTGCGTATCTGCGGGTGGCGGGAACGGGCAGCTCTGGCCGCTGACCGCCTTCAACGCCGCGAGCGCAGCACCCTGCTCGCCCACGACCACGGCGGCGAGCGCGAGATCACACCGCGTGGAGAGCGCCGGATCGGCGGCCGACGACGCGCGCAACAGCTCCACGGCCTTGGCACCGTTGCCGGCCTTGAGCGCGGCGATCCCCGCGGCGTGCCGAGCCACGGCCAGCGCGGCCTTGTGCCGCTGTGCGAGCGCACCGGACTTGGCGGCACCCGCGGTCTTCTCGAGGGCGGCGACGGCGAGCAGCGGATCTCCACCGTTGACCTCCGACGCGGCCCAGTCGATGGCGACCTCGATCGCGCCGTCCTTCTCGGTGGCGAGCGCCTTCTCGTAGAGGGGGCGCGCACCGGTGAGATCGCCCGCGAGGGCGTGCGCCCGCGCCGCGAGCATCAGTGAGATCCCGCTCGGATCGCTCTTGATCGCCTTGTCGAGCACGATCACCGCATCCGAGGGCTTCCCGAGAGCGAGCCGGGCCACGCCGAGGTTCCGCCACACCAGTGGCGTGCCCTCGAGCTGATCCGCGCGCGCCAGGAGCGGCTCGGCCCCGGCCGCGTCGTTGGCCGTGAGCTTGGCTGCCGCGACGGTGGTCAGCGCATCGACGAGCAGCTTGCGCGAGCGCGGCAGGCTGATGATGGCCTCCGCGTCGCCGAGCGTCTTGATCGCGGCGTCGGCCTGCCCCGAGCCGAGCTGGGCGGCACCGGCGATCGTCCGGATCGTGGCATCGCCGGGGAGCTCGCCGACGATCGGCATCAACCGCTGCGCCGCGGCCGCCGCATCGTTGTTCGCGAGCAGCGCCTCGCCGAGCTCGGCCCACCAGTCCGGATCGATGCCCGGCGTAGGCGGGGGACCGAGCTTCTCGAGCACCGCGAGCGCACCCTTGGGCTCGTTCGCCCGCCGCAGCACGTATGCGAACCGCACCGACCAGCGGCGGCGCGCGGGCTCCAGCTTCATCGCAGTCTCGAGCTCCTTGCGCGCCTCCGGCAGGTTTCCGCGTGTGGCATGCGCCTCGCCAACGAGCGCGTGCCCGGCGGCGCTGCCGTTCGGCGCCTTCTCGAGGTAGCGACGTCCGCGCTCGAGCGCCGAGGTGGTGTCGCCGAGGGCGAGCGCGCACTGCCCATCGACGAGCCACACCTCGGGGTGCGTATCGGCGAACGGCTCGAGCTCGCGGATCAGCGAGCGGGCGCGCTTGCAATCGATCGCCGCGGTCGCCCAGGCCACGCCGATCCGCGCGCGCAGATCCGTACGCCGGGTCTCGGCCGCGCGCTTGAACAAGGTCAGCGCCTTCGCGGGCTGGCGGTAGCGAAGGTACGCATCGGCGAGATCCACCTGGTGCCGACCGTCCTCCTTCTCGAGCGCCGCGGGCCGGTGCGCGAAGTACGCCTCGAACGCCGTGATCGCATCCGGCCACTTCCCCGTGTCGTGCCAGAAGTGGCCGAGGAGCAGCTGCGCATCGTAGCGATCGGGGTTCTTCTTCGTGACCTGCTGCAGGATCGGCACGCCGGCGGTGCCGTCGCCGGCGAGGACGAGCTGCGAACCGAGTGCGGTCAGCACCTCCTCGTCGTTGGGCGCGAGCACCTGCGCACGCCGCATCAGCTCGATGCCCTGCTTGTACTCCTTGCGTGCCGCGTACACCGCGGACCGCAGCACGTACGCCTCGACACGTCGCGGGTTCAGCGCGATCGCCTGATCGAGCGCCTTCGCCGCATCGTCGAGCGCACCCTTCTTGAGCGCCGCGCGCCCTTCCCCGACCAGGGCCGCGCTCTCGTCTTCGCCTTGGTTGGGGCGTTGCGCGTGCGCTGGGGCCGGCAGGCTCGCGACGCCCGCGACCGCCAGCACGGCTGCGAGCAGCCACCTGAGCCACGTACCCCCCCCCCCCCCCCGCCCCCCCCGGGCCCCCCCCCCCCCCCCCCCCCCCGCGGGCGGGCGGGGGCCAGGCCCAAACCCAGGCCGCGGGGGGGCGGGGGCCGGCCCCGACCTGCCGCCCCCCCCCCCCCCCCCCCCCCCCCCCCCCCCGCGGGGGGGCCCCCCCGGCGGGCGGGCGCCCCCCCCCCCCCGGCCCCCCCCCGGGCCCGCCGCCCCGCCCCGGTTCTCGGCGGCGCGCCCCCGCCCCCCCCCCCCTCCCCCCCCCCCCCTCCCCCCCCCCCTCCCCCCCCCCCCCCCCCCCCCCCCCCCCCCCCCCCCCCCCCCCCCCCCCGGGGGGCCGGGCCCCATCCCCCCCCCCCCTTTTCCCGGCCTCCCTTGGTTTGAATCTGGAGAGCGGCCCCGACCCAGGCGAGCGCCCCCCCCCCCCGGGGCCGGCCCCCGCCCCCCCTCCTCGAAGCCCAGGCCCCAGTACGCATAGCCAACCTTGACATAGAGCTCTCTCCCTTCGCCGGGGACACGAGGCACGGTGAGCACATCGGGCATGGCGCGGTCGTAGTCGCCGGGGGCGGGGATCTGGTCGCGTGTGCCGATCAGGTTGCGCGCTCCCGCGGTCACGTCGAAGCCGCGGACGTCCGGAACGTAGATCGTCAGGTTCGCGCCCACCCACGCAGGTGATCGCGGTGAGGGGTCGCCATTGCCGTCGGGCCGCGTCGGTCGCGGGCCGAGCACGATCGCCTCGGCGGAGACATGCGCCTTCCCCCACAGCCGCGGCGTGGAGATCCCACCACTCGCCGTGATCGCGGGCGCATTCGGGACCGTCCCGTAGACCACGCTCCCCGTGGCGTCCTCGGTGCCGACGTGCGTGTACGCCGCGCCGCCGAACGCGTACCAGCCATCGCGATTGCGGAACGAGACCTCGGCCTCGGCACCTGACGAGACGTAGCGGGTCACGTTCTGGAACTGCAGCTTGGTCGGGTCGACATCGTCCGGGGCGGTCTCGATGATCCGGCTGGCGTCCCAGTAGAAGCCCGAGATCCGCGCCGAGAGGCCGGGCGCCGGCTTGGCCCACACCACCGTCTCGAAGCTCCGGATCGTCTCCGCCTTGATGTTCGGATTCGCGACGAAGTCCGAGCCGTCCTCGAACGAGCCCTCGAAGGCGCTCGCGTTGCGGAACCCCTCGGCGTAGAGGAGCTTCAGCCCGTACTCCTCGGGCTCGGCCACGAACAGCGCCGCACGCGGGCTGAGCCGGTCTTCGAGCTTCGAGTTGCGATCGAACCGCAGGCCGCCGGTGAAGCCGAGCCACGGCAGCGGCTGGCCATCGACCTCGCTGTACACGCCCTCGAGGTTGTAGATCCGCGGGATCGTCCTCGGCGGGGAGCTGGGATCGCCCACCGAGGTCGCCGTCGACCGGGTGCGGTCATAGCTCGCCTCGGTCCCCGCGGTGACGCCGAGCCGATCGGGGACCACCAGCTCGTAGCGCCCGCGCACCTCGCCTCCGAACACCTGCGCTTCGCCGGTGGTGTCGAGCGCATAGCCGGTGGTGGGCTCGTAGGGCGGCGAGGTATCGCTGAACTTGTAGAGGTTCGTGTACACGCGGCCCGCCACCGTGAGGCGCTTGGACACCTCGCGCGTGTGGCCGCCCTCGACGAGGAGCTGGGTATCCCACTGCTCGTACGGCTTGATCAGCGGATTGACGTCGTACGGCGCGAACGGCGATTCGCGGCTGTAGTGGGACGCGCGGACCTGCGCGAAGCTCCCGCCCGAGGAGGCGACCATGCCGGCGATGAACGAGCGCGAGCCATCCGACGTCAGACGCTGGCCGTCGGGGATCGCGGCCGCGAGCGTCTCGCCGATCCGGTTGGCGAAGTGGATCGAGCCGCGAACTTGCTGGTGCAGGCCGCCGACCGCGAAGCCCGTGCTCGTGACCACGCCCTGGATCGAGTTCAGCGCGGCACGCGCCCAGGCCCGCGGGGTCTCCGAGGCGCTGCGGGTGACGATGTTGATGATCCCGAAGAACGCGTTGGTGCCGTAGACCGACGACACCGGGCCGCGGATCACCTCGATGCGGGCGATGTCCTCGACGGAGACGATCGCATCGAACCCCAGCCCGGCGAACGCGCCCCACGCCTCGTTGATGCTCGCGCCATCCACGAGGACGAGCAGTCGCGTGTTGAAGTCGCCCGGGATCTGGAGCCCGCGCACGCCGACCGAGTAGCTCAGGCGATTGTCGACGAGGTACACGCCGGCCACGCTCGCGACGGCTTCGCCGATCGTGCGGTAACCGAACCGCCGGATCCGGTCGCCGGAGATCACGGTGACCGCCGAGGCCACGTTCCCCAGGCTCTGCTCGCGCTTCGCGGCGCCGACCACCACATCCTCCTCCGCGGACGCCGCCGCGAGCACCGTCGCGGAGCTCGACGGCGCATCCTCGGCCGCGGGCAGCGGCGGCAGATCATCGACCTCCACACCCGGGCCATCTGCGTGTGCCGCACCGACGCCGAGGAAGAGCGTGACCGCGATCAGGCTCCTAGTGCGAATACCCCACCTTGATGAAGAACTCCCTGCCCTCGCCAGGGATCTTCGGCACCGTGATCGTCGTCGCCGGATCGGGGAACCGGTCGTAGTCGCCCGGCGCCGGGATCTCGTCGCGGCGGCCGATCAGGTTCCGCACGCCCGCCGTTAGATCGAAGCCCCGGACGTCAGGGACGTAGACGGTGAGGTCGACGCTCGCCCACGCCTTGGAGGTCAGCGGGGTCCCGGTGTCGTCGGGGCGCGTGTGGCGCGAGCTCAGGAACACGAGCTCTCCGGACAGATGCGCGCGATCGAACAGCTTCGGCGTCGAGGCGCCCGCCGTCGCCGTCACCGCCGGCGCGTCCACGACGTCGCCGAACGCGACCTTACCGCCCGTGCTGCCGCTGCCCACGCGCGCGAGCGTCGCGCCACCGAACCCGTACCAGCCCGCGCTGTTGCGATAGGTCGCCTCGACCTCGACGCCCTGGCTGATGTAGCGCCCGACGTTCTGGAACTGCAGCCTCGCCGGGTTCATCGGATCTGGCAGCTGCTCGACCACATCGCGGGCATCCCAGTAGAACCCCGAGAGCCGGGTCGACAGCCCGATCGCCGGCCGCGCCCACAGCACGGCCTCGAAGCTCCGGATCGTCTCGGGCCGGATGTTGGGGTTCGCGGAGAAGTCGACGTCGTCCTTGAAGTAGCCCTCGAACGCGCTCGGGTTGCGGAAGCCCTCCGCGTACAGGAGCTTCGCGCCGTACTCCTCCTTCTTCGCGAGGAACACGGCAGCCCGCGGCGAGAGGCGCGTCGTGGTCTTCGCCTCCCGGACGTCGGGATCGCTGGCGGGAAGGCCGTTCGAGGGGATGTGGCGACGATCGAACCGGAGCCCGCCGGTGAAGCCGAGCCACGCGGTCGGTTGGCCATCGAGCTCGGAGTAGACACCCTCGGTGTCGAAGTCGAGCGGCACCACCACGCCGCTGGCCTCCATGCCGTCGGTGAAGGCGCGGCTCTTGGTGATGTTGTAGTTCGCCTCGACGCCGGCCGTGATCCCGAGCTTGCCATCGGCCCGCAGCTCGTATCGACCGCGGACCTCGGCGCCGATCGTCTTGGCATCGCCGTAGTCGAGGAACACGTCGGACGTGTTGTAGATGCGATCGGCGTAGCGATAGAGGTTCAGGTACCCACGTCCCGAGGCTGACAGCCGCTTGGACAGCTCGCGCGTGTGGCCGCCCTCGACGAGCAGCTGGTAGTTGAACAGCGAGTACGCTGGATCGTTCACGGGATCGCTGTCGTACGGCGCGAACGGCGAATCGCGCTTGCTGCGATAGGCGCGGACCTGACCGAAGCTGCCACCGTGCGTGCCGACCACGGCGGCGATCACGGTGTTCGCGCCGTCGCCCTCGAGCGGAGACGAGCTGATCGCGGGGATCGTCGACGACTCGCCGATCCGGCTCATCACGAGCACCGAGCCCCGGATCTGCTGGTTGACTCCGCCCTGCGCGAACCCGGCGGTGCCGACCGCGCCGTTGATCGAGTTGATCCCGATCCGTCCCCACGCCTTGGAGCCCTCGAGCGCACCGCGCGTCACGATGTTGAGGATCGCGAAGAACGCGTTGGTGCCGTACACCGCACCGACCGGACCGCGGATCACCTCGATGCGCGCGATGTCATCGATCGAGACCAGGCCATCGAAGCCGACGCCGCCGAACGCGCCCCACGCCTCGTTGACCGTCGCGCCATCGACGAGCACGAGGACACGGCTGTTGAACCCGCCCGGGATCAGGAGGCCGCGGATCCCCACGGAGCTGGTCAGCCGGGTGTCCTGGATGTACACGCCGGCGACGCCCGCGAGCGCCTCGGCGACGGTGCGATAGCCGAAGCGGCGGATCCGATCGGCCGTGATCACCGTGACGGCCGAGGCCACGTTGCCGAGGCTCTGCTCGCGCTTGGCGGCACCGACGACGACATCCTCCTCCGCGGTCGCGGCGGCGAGCACCGTCGCGGAGCTCGAGGGCGCATCCTCGGCCGGCGGCAGTGGGGGCAGGTCTGCGACATCGACCACGGGCCCGTCGGCACGGGCGGGACCCGGAGCAAGGACGGTGGCGAACCCGACGGCGAGCACGAACGCTCGTCGCACGAGACCTGTCATGCAGCTCCGCGCCCTGCGACCTGCGGGCGGCTCACCGGTGGATCGAACTGGCACAGCACGAACGTGAGGTCGTCCTCGGCCGCGGAGCCCTCGCCGTAGGTCTCGAGGGTGGTGACCAGGCGGTCGCGCAGCGTGACCAGGGCATCGGAGTCCGGCAGCGGCTGCCCGGTCAGCGTGTTGCGCAGCCGGCGATCGCCGAACAGCTTGCCCGCCGGGTTCGCTCGCTCGACCACGCCATCGGTGAAGCACACGAACAGATCGCCCGGCCGCATCTGGAGCGAGCCGCGGCGGATCTCCACGGCGATGCTGCGATCTCCGAGCGGGTTGCCGCTGGCGGCGATGATGCTCGCGTCCTCGAGCAGCCGCGTGGCGCCGAGCTTGATCACGTACGGGAAGTTCTGCCCGGCGTTCGCATAGTGGAGGATGCCGTTGGACGAATCGAACACCGCGGCGAACGCGGTCATCATCACGTTGTGATCGCCGACCTGGCGGATCGCCGAATCGATCGCGCGGAGCACCTGCTCGGGCGTGAGCAGCCGCTCGTCGATCCCCGAGAGCGCTTCGACAGCGCCGCGCGCGGTCGCCGCGATCATCGCCGAGTGGATGCCGTGGCCGGTCGCGTCGCCGACCACCAGCAGCATCCGTCCGTTCGACAGCTTGCGATACGTCCACCAGTCGCCACCGCAGCTCGAGGCGGGCATGCAGTACCCGACGACCTTGAGGTTGCCGTGCTGGTCGAGCGTCTGCGGCGGGAGCATCGCTTGCTGGACCTGCCGCGCGAGCGACATCTCCTTCTCGAGCGAGGCCTTCTGGGCCTGCTCGACGAGCAGGTGGCGGATCTCGTCGGCCATCTTGTTGAACGTCCGCGCGAGGACACCGAGCTCGTCGCGCCGGTTCTCGGGCACAGCGCGCGGAGGTCACCCCCGGCGATCCGGGCCGCCTGCTGCGTCAGCGCCTTGATCGGCCGTGCGAGCTGCACGCCCTGCAGCGCCGCGAGCACGATGCCGATCATCAGCACCACCAACGACACCAGCAGCACGCGCACCCGCGAGGCCGCGGCGCGCTCCTCGGACTCCGCGAGCGAGGTCTGCAGCTCCTTGGCGAGGCCCGCGGTCGAGACGCCGATCCGCAGCGCGCCGAGCGCATTCCCACCGAGCTTGACCGGTGCGCCGTAGACCCAATCGGTGGGCGCGCCCGCCTGGGCGTGGACCACGTCACCACTCTTGATCCCATCGGCGAGGCGTCGCTCGAGCTCGGCGACCTTGTCCTTGGGTGGGGCTCCCGCGGTCTGCGCGACCACGGCGCCGGTGGCATCGGTGACCACCAGCCACTGCACGCGGTTGTCGCCGCTCCGCTTGTCCTCCTGGATCGCGGCGTCGAGCAGCGGCTGGAGGTCGGCGTACTGGCTGTTGGCCAGCGGCAAGGCCACGCCGGTGGCGACCGCCTGGACCACGAGCTCGGACTCGCGAATGATCGAGTGCTCGCCGCTCTGGCGACGCACCGTGATCTGGGTGTCGGTCAGCTCGGCGATCGACTTCTGGCCGAACCACGTGGACGTGCCGACAGCCGCCGCCACCACGAGCGAGGTCGCGAGGATCAGCTTGACCGAGATCGGTATCCCGGCGCGGCTTTGACGCGTCGCACCCACGGCCCAAGGGTAGGCGATCGCAGCCGGTCCAGGCAATCGCCGGGCCTAGGAAGCGCCGCCCACGGGGCGCCGACCGGCCTCCACGGCCCTTGCAACCATCGCGGCGAACAGGGCCTCCAGGGCCGCAGCCGCGGGTTCGCCCTCCAGGAGGCGCAACGCGGCGGCGATCGCCTCGATGGTCGAGACCTGGCCCGGGCCCGGTGAAGCTCGCAGCCGGGCCGCCGGGACGGGTAACACGGGGAGCGAGAGCAGCGGCAGGCCACGGAGCGCGCCGAGCTTGTGGAACATCTTTCGCGCCTGGGACCAGGTCGCGTCGAGGACCACGAGCTGGCGCGGCGGCGGGCTCGGGGCGGCGGTCAACGGTGCGCCGCCCGGGTAGAGGACCCACGCTCCGTCGAGCGGTGGGATCACGGTCGGGCCACCACCGCCGTGGTCCACCAGCACGCTGTTGGGGAGTGCGTAGTGCGCCATCCGCCCCGAGTTCGAGGACCGATGGGCCTCTCGGTGATGCCGCACGATGATGATCTGCGTCTCGGTCGGCACCGTCGGGATCTGCGCGCACAGACACGCGCGCTGCTGGAGCAAGCAGCGCGCGCAGTGGGACGGAGCAGGATCCACGCCGCTATCTACAGCAGCGGAACCCGACGTTCGGGAAGAAGAACGTGTCGTTCGCCAGGGTGAAGTTCAGCCCGCACGTGGTGCCTGCGACCTCGTTGTTCGAAGCGCCACCACGCAGTGGGTTCTGGCCCGCGGTCCGGGCGAGCGCCCACTCCTTCACATTGCCCGTCATGTCGAACGCATCGTCGGCGCCCGCCTTGTTCGCGAAGCAGCTCCCGAGCGTGCCGGTCGGCAGGATCCCGTCCTGATCACCCGCGGTGATCGGATCGGTGTCGTAGTCGTCGGCGTTGCACGTGGTCGGCTGCGCGGTGCGCGGGCTGTTCTGGTACGCCCACGCATCGTCGAAGGTCGGCCCCGCCGTCGTCGAGCCCGACCGGCTCACCGCGATGGTGTCGACGATCACGCCGTCCTGTCGCAGGTAGATCGAGAACGTGTGCGTGCCGGCCGCCCCGCTGGTCAGCGCGGGGCTCACCACCCACTGCCACTGATCGTTGGTCGCGGTCGCCATCGAGGTCGCGTTCGCGGCGCCCGCCGTGGCACCGGGATTGAGGCCAACCCACACAGAGTTGCCGTTGTTCGCCCCGATGCCGATCGTGATCGCGGCGGCGCCGGTCACGCTGTTGGTGCTGTCGGTGAACGCGCCCGGGTTGGCGGCGCTGCCGATTGCCGCCGACAGCTCCGTGGTCGCGGCGCCCACGACATCGTACTGCTTCGCGAAGCCGTTGGCCGGTGCGCCGACCGTGACGTCCACGTTGGCGGTGAGGTTCCAGCCGCCGAACGCCAGGACGGTCATCGTTCCGTTGAGCGTCACCGCCGCCGGGTCCGGAGCATTCGCGTTGGTGGTGCTGCTGCCGACGGACACGATGTTGTTGATGTCGTACGTGCCGGCGCGGAGCACCACGATGCCCGTGACATTGGTGGCGCCCGTCGACGTGTACGCCTGGTAGGTCTGCGTGCCAGCGACGGTCGCGACCTTGTAGGCCACCGAGAGCCGACCGTCGTTGTTCCCGTCGTCGAGGGTCTGCGTGATGATCTCGGTGAACCCGGCCTGGAGCGTGTGGGTCGGGATGCCGTTGGTGGTGGTCGGGGTCCACGTGGTGACCACGATCAGATCACCGACCGCCGTCGCTGCGGCCGACGCGGGCGCGAGGCCCGCGGCTGCCGTGGTTGGCGCCCCGATCGTGGTCGCGCTCGGCGCTAGCGAGCGCATGCGCAGCCAGACCCGATACGCCGTGGCATTCGCCAGCGTGAGCTGGAAGTCGAGGCGCGACGACTGGGCGAGGGCGTTCGCGGCGACCAGCTGCGAGAACCCGTTGTCGGGGACCTGCATCGCGGTCACGCCCTGGAAGGCGAGCGGTGCGATCTTGGTCCACGCCCGCGTGGCGCCACCGATCGTGGTGTTGGCGAACGCGTCCTCCGCCTCGATGAACGTGAAGTCGGAGACGTTGGTGGTCGCCGGGCCCGCCACCGGGTAGGCGGCCGGCGGCGCGCACATCTGCTGCCACTCGGACTCGGTGCACAGGCGCGCACCGACCGAGGTGCACGCGGCCACCGCGGTGGGATAGTTGACGTTGGTCCACGGCTGCACGCCCTGCTTGGAGCACGCGAGGTTCTGGATCGTGCCGGGGTTGACCGCGCCGGAGTCCGGGCGCGAGGCCTCGTACTTCATGATCTGCGTCGCGGGCGTGGTGTTCGGGATGTTGACCCACTCCTGACCGGCGAGGCTGCCAGTGCTGCCACCCTCGTCGGTCTGGCCGTTGCAGTTGTTGTCGCGACCATCGCAGGTCTCGAACGCCGACATGCCCGGGCCGATCGTGGTGAACACGCAGGTCGCCGGACCGTTGAGGTTCAGGGCGTCGCACTGGAACGTGCCCGAGCTCCGGCAATCGCCAACGCCGCCGTTGCTGCACGCCTGGCCGAGGTTCGGCTGACCTTCATCGATCTTGCCGTCGCAGTCGTTGTCCTTGCCGTCGCACAGGGTCTCGGGCTGGATCACGCCGCCGGTCTGGGAGACGTCCGGATCGGTGTACGTGCACTTGAAGCCGCCGCCCGTACACGCCGAGGTGTGCGCGTTGAAGCACTCGCCGACGTTGAGGCAGAGGTTCGCGGGCGGCGTGATCGTCGCCTCGTTGGTCGCGGGGTTGCAGTCGTTGTCGATGCCGTCGCAGACCTCGGGGCCGGTGAACGTGCACGGCCCGAACTCGCAGCCGTCGGCCACCACGCCGTTGTTGTTGTAGTAGCCCGTCTGGCACGCAGCGATCGTGCAGGCCGCCGGACTTCCGCCGCAGCCCGCGAACGCGTGCTGAGCGCTCAGGTTGCAGACGTTGCCGCAGGCGCCGCAGTTCGACGGATCGGTGTTGAGGTTGAAGCCGTTGGTCGGGTTGCCGTCGCAGTCCTGATCGAGCGCGTCGCAGACCTCCTGCGAGGGCCCGATCGCGCCGACGCAGGTGGGGGTACCGCCGACGCACATCAGGTTGCCGATGTTGCACTCACCGGTGTTGGTGCCGGTGGCGCACGCGCCGATCACGCCGATGCCCTCGTCGAACATGCCGTCGCAGTCGTCATCGCGGTTGTTGCAGACCTCCGTCTGCCCGCCGACCGTGCCGACCGAGCCCACGCACTGGATCGTGCCGCTCACGCAGTGGTTGGTGCCGGCCACGCACTCGCCGACGCTCGTGCCGCACACCGCGCCGCCACCCGGATCACCGTCGTCCGGGGTGCCGTTGCAGTCGTTGTCCTTGAGGTCGCAGATCTCGGGCATCGGCGGCTTGGTGCAGGTGATCGTGCCGTTGGTGCACTGCTTCACGCCGCCCGCGCACTCGCCCATCTGGTTCTGGCACTGATCGCCGACCGTGGGCAGCGGGCCCTCGTCGACCATGCCGTCGCAGTCGTTGTCCTTGTTGTCGCAGACCTCGGTGCCGGTGTTGACGCAGGTGCCGCCGTCGCCGCTGTCGGCATCGTCGCCACCTCCATCCCCGCCATCGTTCGCGTCATCCGCGCCGCCATCGCCGCCCTTGGCGCAGTTGAGGCAGTACTCGTTGACGTTGCACGACAGGTGCAGCGCCGAGCTCCCGATCAGCACGAGCGCGGCGAGCGCACGCATGGTCCAGCTCCCCTGGTAACTCACGAGGCACCTCCTGCACGCCGACGGCGGCGCGAGGCGAGCCCCGCGACCATCAGGCCGAGCAGCATCGCGCCGCTGGCGCCGCCACCCGCGTTACAGCCACCACCACCACCGGTGGTGACGTGCTGCTCCATGCCCGCGTCGGGCAGGAAGTCGTTCGGGTCGTAGCAGGTGCCGCCCTTGCAGACCTCGCTCGCGTTGGGGCACGTGGTGCCCACGCACGCATCGTCCTCGCACATGCCGCCGTTGTTGGCATTGCAGTACTGACCCACCGGACAGGTCACGAACTGGCACGGATCGTCGACGCACTTCCCGGTGTCGTCGTGGCAGACCTGTCCGAACGGACACGGCTTGCCGCACGGGTCGGTCTCGCACACACCGAGCCGGCAGCGCTGACCGGTGGGGCAATCGACATCGGCGCAGCTCGCCACGCACTGACCGGCGACGCAGTACTGGTCCGTCGGGCAGTTGACGCCCTGGCACAGGTTCGTCACGCACGCCCCGTTGACGCAGTTCTGGTTCGCGGTGCAGCGGCTCGGGAACGTGGTGCAGTCATCCGGCTTGCACTCGCCGGTGGGCAAGAAGCAGATCGTGCCCGGTTGGCTGCAGGTGATGACGAGCGGATCACAGGCCGACACGCAGACGTGATCGTTCGGGTTGCCCGGCTTCGGCTTGCACACCTGCTTGTCGCCAGGCACCGCGGGGCAGTTCACGTTGAAGCACGGATCGGCGAGACAGAAGTTGCCGATGCAGGTCTTGCCCATCGGGCACGGGAACTCCGACTGGCTGCACGGGAACGCGCACTGGCAGTTGGTGCACGACGCACCCGCCGCGCACAGCGTGCCTTCGTCGACCTGGCCGTTGCAGTTGTCGTCGAGGCAGTTGCAGCTCTCCTGGCCGACGGGATCGCCTTCGCACACCACGCCGCCGTTCTTGCAGCTCTGCTTGCCGTTGCAGATCGTGGGCGACGTACACGGGCAGTCGTCCGCGTTGCCGAGGATGTTGTCCGGGCCGTCCGGATCGGTGCACTGCCAGCCCTCGTCGACCTGGCCGTTGCAGTTGTCGTCGATCCCGTTGCAGGTGTCGTCGTTCGGCGAGGGCGTGCCGTTGCACTGCTGCATGCCGTTCACGCAGATCAGCTGGCCCACACCACAGCCCGACGAGCAGTCCGGCGGCTGGCAGGTGCCCATGTTCGCCATGCCCGACGGGTTGTCACAGCTCGGCGTCAGCGGCGATGCGGCGCACTGGCTGTCGTTGGTGCAGGTGATCGAGGGCGTCTCGTCGACGAGGCCATCGCAGTCGTCATCGAGGCCGTTGCAGATCTCCGTCCGCGGCTGCTGCTCGTTGGTGCACGACCCGAAGGTGCCGCCGCCATTGAGCGGGCAGGTCCGGATGCCGGGGTGGCAGATGCACTTCGCCGGGCCGAGCGCCTCGCAGCCTGACATCGGCGTGTGGACGCCGCCCGGGTTGTTCTTCGGATCGAACGCCGGGAAGCCGGTGTTCATGTTCGAGCACGCCTGCGTGAAGCCATCGGCGTTGCCATCGCAGTTGTTGTCGAGCCCGTCGCAGACCTCGGTGGTCGGCGTGGCCGCGGTGCACGCGCCGTAGCAGCAGTTCGCGCCCGTGCAGGTCACGCTCGGGTTGCAGCCCGCGCCACCGACGCACGGCCGGTTGCCGAGGCAGGTGCCGGTGCCGCACGGCAGCGGCGGGACGCCGTCATCGGGCGTGCCGTCGCAGTCGTCGTCGAGGCCGTTGCAGATCTCGCCGAGCGGGATGCAGTTGCAGCCCGCGACGTTCTCGTCGACCACGCCATCGCAGTCGTCGTCGATGTTGTTGCAGCCGAACGGCACTTCGTTGTTCGGGTTGCCGGGGGTGCCCGCGGCCGTGGGATCGCACAGCAGGCCCGAGGGGCTCGCGATGCAGCTGCCGGTGACGGTGGCGCCGGCGGCGTTGACCACGTTGCACGCGTTGCCGGCCGAGAGGCCGTTGCACGCCGTCTGGCCGGAGTTGCACGACAGACCGGTGCCATCGGTGCGGCACACGTTCGCGCCGGTGACCCGGCATTTGCCCTGGCGACCGTTGTTGCAGGCCGCGGCCTTGCCCGGGAAGTCCTCGTCGATGTTCGAGTCGCAGTCGTCGTCGAGGTTGTTGCAGGTCTCGGTCTTGATCGCGTCCGCGAGGATGGCGCTGATCGCGAGCTGGAGGCCGGCCTCGTCGTTGGCGTAGAAGCCCTCGTTGACGCCCGCGATGTCGACGGCGCCGCCGGCGTGGGCGATCGCCTCGATCTCCGGATCACCGAGCGGCTGCCGAACCCGATCGGACGGGTCTCGATGCGGTAGTTCTTGAAGCCGGTCAGCGCGGTGCCGTTCGCCATGATCGGATAGGGCGTCGTGAGCAACGATGCGGCGCCATTGGCCGGCGTGCCGGTGCAGGTCTCGTCACCGTCGGTGAGCATGATGACGACGTAGGGGCGGCACTGCTCGGCGCAGCAGCAGTTGGTGCCGGTGCAGCCGACCGCGGCGTTGCAGGTGGCCGGGTCCGAGTTGCAGGTCGCGGCGTTCGCCGACGGCTGGGGGAGGAAGGCGTTCCTGAGCGGATCCGTGCCGATCGGATCGAAGCCCACCGTGCCGTTCGGCCAGATCGTCGTCGACCCGGCGCCGCCGGTGGTGTCGTTGTTCACGAAGCTCTGCTGGCCCTGGTAGTAGCGCCGCGTGCCGCGGAGCGAGCCCTCGATGGGCGTATTGCCAGCCGCGCGCCAGATCTCTGGATCCTCGCCGGCGGGCGGGGGGAACGCCGACGGTGCGGTGCAGCGGTTGCCGCTGAAGTTCGTCCAGTCGGCGGCGAAGTTGTTGGCGCCGTCGACGAGTGGAGTGAGCAGCTCGAAACGATCCTCGTCGGCGGAGCACTCGGCCTGCGTCGACGTGCAGCCAGTTGGAAAGGTGTTCGCGGTGGTGGTTCCGCTCATCGACATCCGGAACCGGCCGAGCGCGAACACCATGTCGCCGTAGCTGTTGACGATCCGATCGATCGCGCAGCGCGCGTGGTTGAGCTTGTTGTCAGCACCACCGCAACTGGGAGGGCCTGATCCGGTGACGTCCGTCATCGACCCTGACGTATCCAGGATGAACACGACGTACGGCTTGAGCGGATCACCCGCCCAGGCGGAGGACGTCGCAAAGATCATCGTCAGCGTGGCTACCCCTAGCCACGCGAGGCGCTTTCTCATGGTGCGCCATCATAGAAGGTGCTGACATGAATTGGAAATAGCCGTCGGGTAGGCGTTGGGGTAGCGGCGCCGATCTGATCACATCGCCAGGATCGACCGACCGATGACCTTGAGGGTGAGGATCGGCTTGACCCCTTCGAAGATCGGCAGGACCTGGGCGTCCGCCACGAACCGGCTGATCGGATACTCCTCGGCGTACCCCCACCCACCGTGGAGCAGCTGCCCCAGCTGGGTGACCTCCACCGCCACGTCACAGCTGAACAATTTGGCCATCGCAGCGAGGGGCGCGGCCGCGCGCTCGTCCCCATCCATCGCCTGTGCGGCGGCGTAGGTGATGCACCGCGCCGCCACCAGCCGGCTCGCCATCCGACCGAGGTGATAGCGGGTGAGCCCGTAGTCCCCGATCGGACGCCCGAACTGCTTGCGCTCGGCGACGTACCGGGCGGTGTGCTCGACCGCGGCCTGCGTGAGCCCACAGGCCCGACCACCGGTCTGGAGCCGACCGGCGGCGAACCCCGCCATCTGGAGCGCGAACCCGCGCCCGATCCCCGCCTCGCCCCCGACCACCTGCGCATCGGGCACGAACCAGTTCTCGAACGCGAGCGTGAACGAGTGCATGCCGCGGTAGCCCGGGGTGCGATCGGCCTTGCCCGAGAGCGTGCCACCGCCCGGCTGCGCGACCTCGAACGCGTGCCCGGGGAACCTCGGCTTGTCGACGATGAACAAGGTCAGCCCGCGCGACCCCTTGGACAGATCGGCGTCGGTGCGGGCGAGCAGCGCGATCACGTCGGCGCGGCCCGCGAACGTGCACCACGCCTTGGGGCCCGTGATCGCGAAGCCACCGGGCACCCGCTCCGCGCGGCAGGCGACGCTCGCGACGTCCGATCCGACGTTGGGCTCGGTGACGGAGATCGCCGCCATCACCTCGGCGGCGGCGAGCCTCGGCAGCCAGGTCTGCTTCTGCTCCTCGGTGCCGCCCGCGAGCAGCGCCTTCGCGAGGATCTCGGGGCGGGTGATGAGCGATCCCGCCGCAGCGAGCGACGCACGCGACAGCTCCTCCGTGGTGAGGATCATCGCGAGGTTGCCGAGCTCGTGGCCGCCGTACTTCTCGGGGATCGCGAGGCCGAAGTAACCCGCCTTGCCCATCTCGGTGATGAACCGCTCCGGGATCAGCTCGTCGTGGTGGTGGATCCGCTCGGCGTGGGGCAGCACCTCACGCTCGGCGAACGCACGGACATTGGCGCGGACCTCGGTGAGGACCTCGTCGAGCGGCCACGGGAACCGCCCCTGATTCGTGATCGCGGCGGCGCCGATCGCCTCGACGGCAGTTGGCTCCTGGCTCGCCTCGATCGCCGCGGTGGCGTCTGCGTCGTAGGTCAGGGCGCCGAGTCCGAGGAGCCGAGCGACGGGCGCCAGGCGGTGGGGGATCTGGGCCGCGAGCTCGGCCGCCGCGACCAGGGCCACGTCAGCCAGCCCAGCCGGCGCATGAACCAGCGCCTCGATCACGCGCGCCTCGGTGGCCGCATAGGCGACCCGCTCGACGATGACCTGGTGGTCGTCGATCGCCGCGCCGTTGCTGGTCAGCACCCGGGCGGCCTCGATCGCGCGGGTGGCGAGGGCGCGGGCAGCGGCGCAGATCACATCGCGGGCATCGGCCATGCCGGTTGCTTATCGCGCTCCGCCAGTGGCGACCACCCCACCTCACCGTGGAATGATGTCGACGTGATGTCGCGGGCGGTGAAGCTCGCTCCATCCTCTACGTCTCACCGCCCGGAGGCCCCATGACCAATAAACTCGCACTCGCCCTCACCTTTGCCCTCGCCCTCGTCCCCACGGTCGCGCTCGCCGACAAGGACTTCGAAGATGGCACCGGCGCCACCTACGACTGTGCCGCCGACCCGACCGTCAACATCTCCACCGGAGGTGGCACGTATACGTTCACCGGCGCGTGCAAGCAGATCAACGTCAACGGCGGCAGCGTGAAGATCACGGTCGCCGAGGTCGACGAGCTGAACGTCAACGGCGCCGGCAACACGATCACGGCCGACACCGTGGGTGCGATCAACATCAACGGCACCAAGAACAAGATCACGTGGAAGAAGGCGAAGACCGGCAAGAAGCCCGCCGTGGCCACCAACGGCAAGGGCAACTCGGTCGCCAAGGCCAAGTGAGCTGAGGGTCTACCCGAGCTCGCCGAGTAGGCGGGCGAGCTGTGAGGTGTAGCCGCCGCCGAACAGCACCGCGTGCGCGGCGATCGGATACAGCTGCCACAGCGAGATCCGAGATCGCCAATCTGGGGCGAGCGGCCACACCTCGTGATAGGCGGCGACGAACCGTTCGCTGACGCCGCCGAACAGCGCGAGCATCGCGAGATCGATCTCGCGATGGCCGCCGTACACGGCGGGATCGATCAGGACGGGCGCACCATCGCAGAACGCGACGTTGCCCCACCACAGATCTCCGTGGAGCCGCGCCGGCCGCTCGGGTGGGCCGAACCGCTCCCGCCGCTGGGCGAGCGCGTCGAGGAGAGCGTGGAGATCGGGCCCGCCCGCCACATCCCGCAACCGATCGATCAGCGGGCGCAGTCGCCTCTCGATGTAGAACGTCGAAAACTCCACCTCGGGTGTGTTGTCCTGCGGAATCGTGGCGAGGTAGTTGCCGCGGTCGAGCCCGAACGTGGGAGCGCCGAGCGCGTGGAGCTGCGCGAGCCCGCGGCCCAGCTGCTCGTCGGCGTGCGGCCCTCGCCCGCCGAGCTCCAGCCACTCGAGCGCGAGGAACGAGCCGCCCACACCGAGCACGCGGGGGACGCGGAGAGGACCCGCGCGCAGCCAGGCGAGCCCGGCGGCCTCCGCCGCGTACATCCCCACCGGAGGTGCTGCGTGCGTCTTCACGAACACGCGCGAGCCATCCACCAGATCGACGCGCAGCGCCTCGTTGATGTCCCCGCCTGCGACCGCCGAGACCCGCGCGACCTTCCCGAGCGCCGCCTCGAGCTCCGCGCGCCACGCGCCCGTCATCCGAGCTGCTCGCGTGCGTACGCGAGCAGACCGGCACACGCTCGCTCGCACTGATCGAGCACCTCCTCGAAGCCGGCCTCCCCGCCCGCCCACGGATCGGGGACCTCGGCCCCCGACGGTGCCGTGGGATCGAAGCTGCGGAGGAGCCGGATCGCCGGCGCGGTTCGTGTGCCGGCCAGGGTCTGGAGGTGGCGCAGGTTCCGCTGGTCCATCGCGATCACCAGCTCGAAGCGATCGAGATCGGCCTTCGTGAACTGCCGCGCGCGCGACACCAGCTCGAGCCCGCGCCGCCGCGCCGCCGCACGCGAGCGCGCATCGGGGAGCTCGCCTTCGTGGTACGCGCCGGTGCCCGCGCTGTCGATCGAGATCACCTCGGCGAGCCCCGCGTCGGCGACCAGCTGCAGCATCACGCCCTCCGCCGTCGGCGAGCGACAGATGTTCCCGAGGCAGACGAAGCAGATCCGCACGTGCCGCGATCCTACACGCGGATCTGACCGGCATCGAACAGCCGGAGCAGCGCCGCGCGCGTACCCGCCCACTGCCGGGTGGCAGACGCGCTGACTGCGCCGACCGTGCTCACGGCGTCGAGCAGTGGGAACCGCGAGGCCGGCACCCGCCGCGTCCAGGTGCCATCGTCGGCCCGGAGCCGCGTCATGCTCTCGGCCGTGGCATCGCGCCCGAGCCGAATCGCGCCGTCGGGGAACGTGGTGACGAGGTGCGTGCACACCGGCTCGATCGCGGCCGCGGGGAGCCAGGTGTCGCAGCGCTCGGCCCAGGTCACCAGCGCGGTGAGGCCGCGGAGCACGTCATAGAAGTAGAACCGCGGGAAGCACGGTGCGAGCCACGTCGGCGCGGCCACGCGCTCCTCCGCGTTGTGGCGGGTGGGTGAGCCGAGCATCAGCCGCCGCTCGATCAGGAACGCCGCTGCGCGATCCACGAACGCGCGCTCGGGAGCGGTCCAGCGCCCCGGCTCGCCGAGCAGCATCGCCTCGAGTGGCGCGACCGTCCCCACCATCGAGCTCGGGCACTCGTCGGTGACGAGGTAAGCATCGCTGTCGCAGTTGAGGCCGCCGTCGCTCATCTGGTAGCGCACGAACCACGGCCGCGCCCACGGCAGCGCGCGGTCGACCTCGACCCCGCACGCGGCGAGGATCTGCACCATGCAGCCGAGGGCGCAGTGGCACGTGATGGCGGTGTGTGGATCCAGGCCGGCGAGCTCCTCGGGGCGGAGCGGGAACGTCTTGAGTGGCAGCGCCTCGAGGCCCTGGATCATCCGCGTGACCGTACGCTCGGGGATCCGCGCGGCCTCTCCGAGCTCGAACAGCAGCAGCATGTGCCACCACGGCGAGTCCCACTTCGGCCAGTAGGTGTCGTCGGCGATGCTGTCCAGCGCCGCGTCCGAGCCGAGGTAGCCCACCGAGGCTTCGATCCCGTCGACGATCGCCGCGCTCGGAGCCACGACGACCTCGGGGACGCTCGCCAGCAGCTGCCGTAGCTCGGTCATGTGCGCAGTGTAGCTGCGCGCGCCGCGGCCACGAACGCCTCGCGCTCATCGATCGACAGCGCGATCACCGTCCCCTCGCGCCGTCGCCCGAACAGCCCGAGCAGAGGGTGTGGCGCGTGCAGCCGGAGCACGACATTCGCGCCGAGGACCGAGGCATCGATCGCGCCCTCCGGCGCACCGTCCACCTCCTCGATCGAGGCGATCGCGGCCCACGGGATCCGGCCGCGCCAGCGCACGCCGATCCGGAGCTCGAGCTCGCGTTCGCCGATCACCACACCACCATGGCGAAGGGCGAGCACGTCGCCGACGAGCCACAGCGCGCTGTAGACGGACATCGCCGTCATCAGCCATGCGACGAGCACCGAGACATAGGCCGCGAGCACGAGGTGGAGCACCGTGGTCTCGACGAGCACGAGGAAGATCAACACGCCGGCATAGAGCGGCCAACCGGTCGCGCGATGCGTGGTGAACCGCGTGGGGCGCGCCACCGGCCGTCGCCAGCCGGTGACCACGGTGCCAAGCAGCACCAGCTCGGTGGCGACCACGCTGGCGACCCGCGCGGGGATCCGGACCGCCACCAGCGCCGCCGTCAGGGCCTCGAGTGCCGAGTGGCCCGCCGCGCGCTCCGATCGCCAGTGCGTACGGATCCGACGCCCGCGGACGATCAGGAGCACGAGCATGCCGAGCTCGAAGCAGATCATCGCCGCGGTGACGACGCGCGTTGGATCGTCGACGCGCGCCAGGAACACGCGGGCCAGGCCGACGCCTGTCGCCAGCGTCACGCCCAGCGCCCAGCGCGGCAGCCGTCCGCCGCGGATCGCCAGCACATACATCGCGAGGCCCGCCGTCGCCACGCAATCGATCGCGGCCGCGAGCGCGACCGCGGAGCGCGGCATCGGTGACGCCGTCGCGAACAGCTGGATCGTCAGCCACGCACCGATCCAGATCGTCACGACGGCAGCGCACGCGAGGACGGCGCGAAGCTCGATCCGCCGGCTGGTCATGCCGCTTGGATGCCGCGAGATCGGAAAAGGGGTCTGACCCCTTTTCGTCGATAGCGGAATTCGCAGCCCCGACCGGGCTACGCGGGCGTCTCGCGATCGAGCTCGCCGGTCCAGTACAGATAGTCGCGCCACGCATCGGGGATCGAGCGCAGCGAGATCCGGATCGCCACGGCGGGCACCCAGTTCGGCTGGGCCGGTGTGGCGAGCAGGTGCATCCCCGCTTCGCGCGGCGTGCGCCCGCCCTTCTTGCGATTGCACAGGTAGCAGCAGGTCACGATGTTGGTCCACTCGGTCATCCCGCCCTGCGAGCGCGGCACCACGTGGTCGTACGTCAGCTCGCTGATCGAGGCCTTCTTCGCGCAGTACTGGCACTTGTAGTTGTCGCGCGCGTAGATGTTCACCCGCGAGAACTTCACCGGACGCGCGTGGCGACGGAACGCGCGGAGCAGGCGCACCACGGCGGGCACCTTGATGATCACGTTCACGGACCGGATGTCCTTGCCGTACTCCTCCAGGACCTCCACCTTGCCCAGGAACAGCAGCGTGATCGCGCGCTGCCACGAGATGACTTTGATTGGCTCGAACCCCTGGTTGAGCAGCAGGGTTTGCGCAGTGTCCATCGATCAACCCTCGACTACGAATGTAGCACCCGACCTCGAGAGCGCGACATTTGGTGTCACTGCGTGCGATCTCGGGCACATAGGGTGAAGGGTGCCGGATTCGATATTGAAAACGATTTTCAGAAATGATAACCCTTTGAAGTGTTGACGCTCGCGGAGATCTCGCTCGGCCAGACCGCCAAGGTCCGTACGGTCGACGGTCCCCGCGCGTTCCGCCGGCGGCTCCTCGAGATGGGCCTGGTCCCCGGAACCGAGGTGCGCGTGGTGACGATCGCCCCGCTCGGAGATCCGTTGCAGATCGAGGTCCGCGGCGGGCAGTGGTCGATCCGCCGCGCCGAGGCCGCGCAGATCCAGGTCGATCGATGACCGGAACGACGACCGGAACGACGGGCGCCGCGCACTGCGAGCCCGGCGGCAAGGGCCAGGCGCGCTCGAACGAGCGGGCGCAGATCGTCCTCGCGGGCAACCCGAACGTCGGCAAGACGACGTTGTTCAACGCGCTGACCGGATCGTCGGCGAAGGTCTCGAACTACCCCGGCATCACCGTGGATCGCCGCACCGGTCAGCTCGTGCTGCCCACCGGCAAGCTCGCCGACCTCACCGATCTCCCGGGCACGTACAGCCTCAACGCGCGCAGCGCCGAGGAGCAGATCGCGCTCGATGCGCTGGTCGGGCTCGATGGAGATCCGGTGCCGGACGTCGTCGTCGTCTGTCTCGATGCCACGCAGGTCGCGCGCTCGGCCTATCTGCTGACCCAGATCCAGGAGCTCGGCGCGCGCTGCGTGGTGGCGCTCACGATGGTGGACGAGGCCCAGCGCGGCACCAACGCCAGCCACACCGCGGCTCCGGATCCGAGCAAGCTCGCCACGCTCCTCGGGTGCGAGGTCGTCGCGGTCACGGCCCGTACGAAGCTGGGCCTGAAGGATCTGGTCGCCGCGATCGACCGCGCGCTCCGCAAGGATCGCGTGGCGGTGTGGCGGTGGACGCCCTCCTCGGCTCTGCGCGCCCACCTCGATCACATCAAGAGCGCGCTCCCCTCGGCGTGGTGCGCCGCGACGCGGTACGGCTCCTCGGCGCCTGCCGTGCCGGCCGCTGACGATGCGCTCGCGCTGTGGGCCCTGACCTGCATCGAGCCGCGGTCCGGCGCGGATGACGACGAGCTCGTGGTGCCGGCGGAGCTGCGGGCAGCGGCGACCAGCCTCACGATCGAGCGCGGCCCCGACGACGAGGCGGTGCTCGGTCGCTGGGCGTGGCTCGACCGCGAGATCCCGAAGCTGGTCCTGCGCAAGGTCGATCGCAGCCGCACCGAGCGGATCGATCGGATCCTGCTCCACCGCGGCCTCGGCTTCGTCACGTTCCTCGCCGTGATGGCCGTCGTGTTCATGTCGCTGTTCTGGTGGTCGTCCCCGGTGATCGATCTGATCGATCAGGGGTTCAAGGCCATCGGCGCACAGCTGCACGGCCTGCTCGGGGACGGCATCTTCACCGACTTCCTCGTCGATGGCGTGATCGGCGGTGTCGGCTCGGTGCTCGTGTTCCTGCCGCAGATCCTGCTGCTGTTCCTGTTCCTCGGCTTCCTCGAGGACTGTGGCTACCTCGCACGCGTCGCCTATCTGATGGACCGCATCATGCGGACGATGAACCTGCATGGGCGCGCCTTCGTGCCGATGCTCTCGGGCTTCGCGTGCGCCGTGCCGGCGATCCTCGCGACGCGGACGATGGAGCGGCGGCGCGATCGCATCCTGACCATGATGGTGGTGCCGCTGATGACGTGCTCGGCGCGGCTGCCCGTCTACACCCTGATCATCGGCGCGCTGATCCCCGGCTCGCGCGTGATCCAGGGCCTGCTGATGGTGGGGATGTACCTGTTCAGCGTGCTGACCGCGCTGATCGCGGCCTGGGTGATGTCGAAGACGGTGAAGCCGCTCAAGGCGAAGCGGCTGCCGTTCCTGATCGAGCTGCCGCCGTACCGCTGGCCGCGCTGGCGCGACGTGTTGCGCATGATGTGGAGCAAGTCGAGCGTGTTCCTCCGCGAGGCGGGCACGGTGATCCTCGGCTGCTCGATCGCGCTCTGGGCCCTGCTCTACTTCCCGCGCGATCTGCCCGCCGGCTCGCCGGACTACGATGCGCTGATCGAGCGCGCCCCGACCGAGGAGGCCAGGCGAGTGCTCGATGACGAGCGGCAGGCCGTTCACCTCGCGTCGAGCTACGGCGGGCGGCTCGGACACACGATCGAGCCGGTGATCGCGCCGCTCGGCTTCGATTGGAAGATCGGCGTCGGCATCATCGGTGCGTTCGCCGCGCGCGAGGTGTTCATCTCGACCCTCGGCATCGTCTATGCCGTCGGCGGTGATGCAGACGAGGCGTCGGAGCCGCTCCGCACCGCCCTGCGCCAGGCCAAGAACGCCGACGGCTCACGTGCGTACACGCCGCTGGTCGGGATGTCGCTGATGGTGTTCTTCGCCCTCGCCTGCCAGTGCATGAGCACGCTCGCGGTGGTCAAGCGCGAGACCGGCGGCTACCGCTGGCCTCTGTTCTTGTTCGCATACATGACGGTGCTCGCGTGGGTCGTGAGCTTCGCCGTGTATCAGGGCGGCCGGCTGCTCGGGTTCTGAGCGCTCAGCGCGTCAGCTTCCGGTACTCGTTGATGTGGCGGATCGCCGAGCGCGAATCGCCAGACTGATCGAACAGCGTGGCGAGGTTGTAGTGCGCCTCGGCGAGCTGGGGATCGAGCTCGAGCGCGCGGTGGTAGAGCGCGATCGCATCGCCCTCCTTGCCCGCATCCTGCGCGATCACGCCGAGGTTGTAGTACGCGGTGGCGTCGGCGGGATCGAGCTCGAGCGCGCTGCGGAAACAATCGTGGGCCGCCACGGGATCCCCGCTCTCGGCGAACAGCCGGCCGAGGTTGATCCAGGCCTCGGTGGTCTCCGGCCGCAGCCGCAGCGAGCGCCGATACGCGTCGATCGCGGCGACCGGATCACGCTCCTCGAGCTCCATCGCACGCGCGAGCCACTGATCCGCGGTGGCCGGTGCGACCGCGACGGGGATCGGCGCGTCGGTGGCGCGCGGCAGCTCGCGAAGCTCGCCCGGCGGCGGCGGTGCAGGCGGCGTGGGCGCCTCGAACGCGAGCGAGAGCTGCCCGGACAGCGGACTCACCTCGGGTGCCCCGCGCAGCTGCACTGTGCCACCGCGTGCCTCGACGGTGAGCTCGGCGAGGGAGACGCCGGCCGGGAGCTGCTGCTGGATCCGGACCAGCTCCTTGCGTACCCGCGGCAGCGACAGCCCCGCATCGACCAGCGCCTTCACCGTGCGGAGCGCCGACAGATCGCGAAACGACAGCTGCGCCGGCACCGTGCCCGGCGTGCCGACCAGCCCATCGCGGATGCAGCTCCGCACGGCGGACTCCGGGAGGCCGATCAGCTGAGCCGCGTGCCGCGCGGAGTAGCTCGTCCACACGCGCCGACGTTATCACCGCGCGCGCTTCGCCATCCAGGCGGCGATCGTGTTCGCGAGCTCGTCGATCACCTCGGCCGACGTTCGCCCCGAGCGCACCAGCACATCGAACCCGTGATCCGCGCCGTCGACGACGTGGAGGGTGGCGCGCCGGCCGAGCTTGGTCACCACGGGCCGGAGGCGCGGGAGCGGTGCGAGCTCGTCACGGGTGCCCTGCAGGAACAACAGCGGCCCTCCCGCCGAGGCGAGGTGCTCCGCCCGCTCGATCCCCGGCTTGTCGGGCGGATGGAGCGGGAACCCGAGGAACACGAGCCCGCGCACGTCGGGCAGTGCCTGCGCCGCGTGTGCACGCGAGGTCATCCGCCCACCGAACGACTTCCCACCAGCGAACCGGGGCAGCTCTGGAAGCTGCGCTGCCGCGGCCTGCCACACCGCTCGCACCGCCGCCTCCGCGACCTCCGGGCGATCCGGGCGCGCCTTGCCGGCCGCCATGAACGGGAACTCCCAGCGCAGCGTCGCCACGCGGCGGCCCTCGAGCGCGTCGGCGATCGCCTGGAGAAACGCGTGACGCATCCCCGCGCCCGCGCCATGTGCGAGCACGAGCAACCAGCGCGCGTTCGCGGGTCGCTGAAGGAGCCCGGGATGACCGTCGAGATCGACCTCCACGGCCCGACGCTACCGCGTCCCGGATCGTCGATGATATCGTGGCGGCGCTTCATGCCTCGCCCGTTCGCGCTCGCGCGCATCGCGATGTTCGGCCTCGCTGGCCTCGTTGGCCTCGGGGCCTCGCTGGGCTGTCACGTCACCGCGCAGAACGAGATCACCCGCCCTGGGACCGAGCAGCTGATCCCGCACCCCGAGGGTGCGATCGCGCGCCGCCCGACGCTGGTGGTGTCCGAGACCGGCACGCTGCGGTTCGTGGAGCCGCTCGAGTGCCCGTCCGAGCGGGTGGTCGACAGGACGTCGGTGGTCGAGATCGAGACCCGGCCGAACCTCGCGACCTTCGTGGTCGGCGTGATCGCCACCGGCGTCGGCGGTGTGATGACGATCGGCGGGATCGGGAGCAAGGACGGCGCGGCCAATCCGGTCACGTTCGGCGGGCTCGGCCTGTTCGCGGTGGGCCTGCCATTCGCGATCGGCCCGTGGGTCGGCCTCCACAAGGACGTACGCGCGGGCAAGGCCGCGGCCCCCGAGCGCGCTCCGGGGCCCAGCGTCGCATGTGGCGCCCGCGGCTTCCCCGCGCGGAGCGCGACCTTGACGATCCGCGGCATCGAGGTCCACGGCACGGTCGCCGCCGATGGCACGTTCTCGATCTCGCCGTACACCTTGATCGATGCGTTCGCGCCCACCACCGTGAACGCGTGGGACCTCTCCGCCCTCCTCGACGCACCCGGTGGTGCGCGCTCGCTCGAGACCGTGATCGACGCCGCCGCGCTCGCTGCGCACGCGCCCGACTTCCTCGCGCACGCGGACTTCGATCCCAAGATCGCTCCGCTGCGCCTCGTGCCCGGCATCGTCGCCGGCACGCTGCGCGCGAGCCTGACCTCCACCGCCGAGGGTCCCGCGCTGCGCATCGTGCTGCCGCTCAAGAACGATGGCCCCGGCGAGACCTGGGCGCTGCGCGGTCAGGTCAGCTCGCCGACCCGGGCCGTCGACGGCCGGATGATCTACGTCGGTCACCTGGCCAAGGGCGAGGCGGTGGCGCGCGAGCTCCTGATCCCGCTCACGGTCGCCGCGGCTGATCAGATCCGCGGCGCCACGCTCGACCTCTCGATCGAGCTGCGCGACGCCCACGGCACCGCACCGACCACGCCCGTGCGGTTCCGCGGCAACGTGCTAAACGACGCACCCAGGTGAGCTCGTGAGGATCGCGATCGTCGGCTCTGGCATCGCCGGCCTCGGAGCGGCACGCGCCCTCGCACGCGATCACGAGGTCACGCTGTTCGAGGCGGCCGCGCGCCCCGGTGGCCACGTCTACACGTGGGAGGGGGACGGTGTCGCCGTCGACATGGGCTTCATCGTCTGTAACCGCGAGCGCTATCCGCTGATGTTCCGGATGCTCGGCGAGCTCGGGATCCCGACCCGGCCCACCACGATGTCGTTCTCGGTGTCGCTGCCGCACCAGGATCTCGAGTGGGGCAGCGCCGGGTTGTCGTCGCTGTTCGCCGATCGCCGGCTGCTCCGCTCGCCCAGCCACTGGCGCTTCCTGATCGAGGTGGTGCGGTTCCTCCGCCGCGCGCGCCGCGATCTCGAGGCCGGTGTCACGGCGCAGCTCTCGCTCGATGACTATGCGCGCCAGACGGGTGCGAGCACGGCGCTCCGCGAGCAGTTCCTGATCCCGCTCGCCGCGGCGCTGTGGTCCCTCGCGCCGGACCGCTGCGGCGAGTTCCCCGCCGAGACCTATCTTCGGTTCCTCGATCAGCACGGCATGCTCCGCACGGTACGTCCCCTGGCGTGGCGCACCATCGTCGGTGGCAGCCAGCGCTATGTCGACGCGCTGCTCGCCGAGCTGCACACGCGGCGCTTCACCCTGGAGCTGTCCACGCCGGTGACGTCCGTGGTCCGCGATCCACACGGCGTCACCGTGACGGCCGCGGGCCACGAGCGCCGCTACGATCGGATCATCCTCGCCACCCACGCCGATACCGCCCTGTCCCTGCTCGCGCAGCCCACCGCAGACGAGCG
Source organism: Myxococcales bacterium (assembly GCA_016720595.1). Lineage (GTDB taxonomy): Bacteria > Myxococcota_A > Polyangia > Haliangiales > Haliangiaceae > JABFXX01. The sequence continues at coordinate 52,627 of JADKKI010000015.1, read as the reverse complement.
GCGCGTGCTCGGCGCGTTTCGCTACAGCGACAACACCACCGTGCTCCACCGCGATCCCGCGTTCTTGCCGCGACGCCCCGCCGCGCACGCCTCGTGGAACTACGTCGCCGATCCTGACACCGCGCTGGTCGCGGTGACGTACTCGATGACGCGCCTGCAGGGGCTGCCGGCCGATCCTCCGTACCTCGTCACCCTCAACCCGCGCACGCGCCCGCGCGACGTGCTCCACGAGGTGGTGTTCTCGCACCCACAGCTCGATCGCGGCGCGCTCGCTGCCCAGGCCGAGCTGCCCCGCCTCGGTGGCGCCCTCCGCACGTACTACGCGGGCGCGCACTTTGGCTTCGGCTTCCACGAGGACGGGCTGCGCGCCGGGCTCGCCGCCGCCGCCAGCGCGCTCGCCGACGAGCACCGACACCCGGAGCATCCGGCGTGAGGCACTCGGCGCTCTATCGCGGGGACCTCGTGCACACCCGGCGCGATCACCTGGCGCGCCGGAAGTTCACGTACCCGGTGTTCATGGCCTCGATCGATCTCGCCGAGCTCCCCGCGCTCGATCGCGAGCTCCGGCTGTTCTCGCACGGCAGGCCGAACCTCTACGCGCTCCATGATGGTGACTACGAGGGCGGGGCCGCAGGCCTCGTCGCCGCACACGCCGCCGCCCTCACGGCACACCAGATCGCCCTCCCCGCCACCACGCGCCTGGTCACCAACCTGCGGATCGCCGGCTACGTGTTCAACCCGGTGAGCTTCTTCCTCGGCTACGACGCGGCCGGAGCCCTGACGTCGGTGATCGCCGAGGTCAACAACACCTACGGCGGCCGGTTTCGCTACGTACTCGGACCCGCTCAGCGGATCGCCTCCCACGATCGGCGGATCGGGTTTCGCTGCGAGCGCGAGCTGTTCGTCTCGCCGTTCCTGCACGGCCCGCGCACCTACGAGCTGTGGTTCGATGCGCCGCTCGATGGCGAGGCCCTCGCGATCACGATGCACGTGGACACCCCGGAGGGCGAGCGGATCTTCGTCGCTCACCTCGCGGGATCGCGGCGCACGCTCTCGGACCGCGCCTTGCTGGCTGCCGCGGTGCGCTATCCGCTGATGACCGCCCAGGTGATCGGCCTCATCCACCTCGAGGCCCTGCGGCTGCGCCTGCTCGGCGTCCCGTACCGCCGGCCCGGCCCCGATCATCGTCCGCTGCCCGAGTAACCTCGCACCGGGGCCGGCATCACAGCGATGATCACCTGGGCCGGTTGGTCCGTACTCCCGGTGATCGCTGTGATGCCTTGAAGTACGTTGTGCTCCCTTGACCGCGGCCGTCGCTCATCCGCTGATCGTCCCGTTGCCACGCCTCGTGGCGCCGGCCGGGCAGCTCGTGCGCTGGGCGCTGCTCTCCCGGCTCCGCGCGACCTGGGCCGGTGGCCGCCTCGATCTCGTGCTGCCCACCGGCGAGCGGATCCGGATCGGTGAAGCTGGCCCCGCGGAGGCCACCGCGCGGATCCACGACGATCGCGTGTTCCTCCGCCTCCTGCTCCGCGGCGAGATGGGCGGTGGCGAAGCGTTCGCCGCCGGCGAGTGGTCGAGCGATGATCTGGTGGCCGTGCTGCGCGTGTTCCTGCGGGGCACCAGCGCGCGTGGTGCGGAATCACCGCTCACGCGGATCGCGCAGCTGCGCTCGCTGTGGCGCCACCGGCGTGCCCACAACACCCGGCTCGGCAGCCAGCGCAACATCCACGCGCACTACGATCTCGGCAACGAGTTCTATCGCCTGTTCCTCGATGCCGAGACGATGGCGTACTCGTGCGCGCACTGGCCCGAGCCGAGGCTCACGCTCGCCGAGGCCCAGCACGCGAAGCTCGAGAGGCTGTGCGAGGCGCTCGCGCTGTCGCCCGGAGATCACCTGCTCGAGATCGGCTGCGGCTGGGGCGGCATGGCGATCCACGCGGCGCAGACGCGCGGCTGCAAGGTCACCGCGATCACGGTGTCGCGCGACCAGTACCGGCTCGCCACGGAGCGCGTCGCAGCAGCCGGGCTCGCCGATCGGGTCTCGATCCAGTTCCGCGACTATCGCGAGCTCGAGGGCACGTTCGACAAGATCGTCTCGATCGAGATGCTCGAGGCCGTCGGGTACGAGTACCTGCCGCAGTTCTTCGCGGTGTGCGCGCGCGCGCTCGCCCCGGGCGGCCGGCTCGCAGTGCAGACGATCACGATGCCCGACGATCGGTTCGAGGCGTACCGCACGCGCGTGGACTGGATGCAGACGTACATCTTCCCCGGCTCGTGCATCCCGTCGCTCGACGTGATCCGGCGAACCAGCACCCCCGCGGGGCTCACGCTCGTGGGCGGCGAGGACATCGGCCCGTCGTACGCGCCCACGCTCCGTGCCTGGCGCGAGAGGTTCCTCGCCGCGCTCCCCGAGGTCCGCGCGCTCGGCTTCGACACGCCGTTCATCCGCACCTGGCTCATGTACCTCGCGTTCAGCGAGGCCGCGTTCGCGGAGCGCACGCTCGGCGATCACCAGCTGCTGTTCACGCGCGCCTGAGCCGCGCGGCGTGCACGTGTCACCCGCGGGCGGCATGCGTGCGCCGGCGATGTGCCTGGAACTGCTCGCACCGGCGTGGGCACACGCGCTGCAGTCTCGTCTGGCCATGCTTCACCACAGCCACGAGCTCCCCACCCTCACCACCACCGAGCTCGCCCAGACCACGGGCGGTCTCGATGCCGGCGCGCTCGGCGGCCAGATCGGCGGCCTCGTCGATCAGTTCACCGGCGGCAACGGCAAGGGCGCCCAGATGGGCAGCCAGATCGGCGGGTTCGTCCAGAACCTGATCGGGCAGTTCGGCGGCGGCGGCGGCGGCGGCGCGGCCGGCTGATCCAGCTGTCGACGCGCTACGTCGACTTCGTGTGGGTGACGACGACGCTGGTCGCGATGCCGCCGCGCACCCAGAACTTGCCAGTCACCGTGATCGATCTCGGGGCAATCGCGGAGATCAGATCATCGGTGATCTGATTGGTCACGGCCTCGTGGAACGCGCCCTCGTTGCGGTAGCTCCACAGGTAGAGCTTGAGGCTCTTGAGCTCCACGCACAGCGCATCCGGAACGTAGTCGATCAGGATGGTTGCGAAGTCCGGCTGCCCCGTCATCGGGCACAAGCAGGTGAACTCCGGGCAATCGAACTGGATGTGATAGTCGCGCCCCTGCTTGGGGTTGGGGAACGTCTCGAGCTGCTTGGTGGGGCGCGTGGTCATCGGTGCGGCGGCCTTCCATAGCACATGTGAATCCCGCCCCTGGCGAACCGGTTCGACTTCCACTACAATGGTCTTGCGACTCACGTCGCCGAGAACACAACGCGATGACCGTCTGGACATCTGCTGTGTGGTCTTCGCAACGGGCCGATGTGCCCATTACGAAGGCCCAACCCCGGGAGCCGCTGCCTGAACGCCGTGTCTGCAATTCTGCAGGTGCGGGGGGCTGGCGGGCCGCGAGTGTTGGGCTCTGGCTCATGCCAGGGGAGGACTGAAGACATGCCAAGTAAACGCACCAGCTCGCTGAGGGGGCAGACTTAGCCTTCCCCAGCACGATCTGAGGGTGGAGACACCCCTGGATGAACCTCGTGCCCTGCTCGACAGGGCTCGGGTACGTGAATGAGCAAACGGCCCCAGCTGTCTGGGGCCGTTCTATTTTTCGGACCCCGAAACGACGAACGTCGCCGGACCGCTGAGCGGGGGCGACGTTCGAAGATGACCGAGACGACCGACGACGAAGCGACTAGAACGTGAAGATCTGATCGGGACGCTTCTCGGCCGGCTTCGGAGCGTTGGTGTCCGGCTGCTTCGGCTTGATGATCGGCGGGGGCGGATCGACGGCGAAGCGGGCCGCGGCCGACGTCATCGGGATCGCGGGGCTCGACGGGCGCGGGGCGGGCGCGGTCTCGACCTTGTGGGGGCTGCTGGTGGTCGGCGCCGGGCCCGACATCGGGCGGGGCGACGGGGCGGCCGGGCGTGGGCTCGGGCTCGGGTTCGGCATCTGAATGACCACGGCGCCTTCACCGAGGAAATCGTTGACCCGGGTCTCGACGAGCTGGCTCATCGAGATGTTGTTGGCCTCGCAAAATGCCTTCAACCGCTCGTAGGTCGTGCGGCTCACACTGATGCTCCGTCGAGTCTGCTTCTTGGCCATAATCTTTCCTTACGCTACGGGTAGGGCATCGTCAAGGCTAACCTACTAGCCCTGGACTCCCGTTTGACGCGTGCAGATATACGATCGGCCCCTGACAACCAGCGCACAGATCCCGGCTCGATCGCGCGCGATCCTTTCGAGATCACTCAGCGATCAGAAATGATCCCGGGATCGCTTCTCGGGGTTGATCGCCCTCGGAATGCTACCATCGGGGAGAGCTTGGACTGATGTGGGCGGCGCTTAGACTCCTCCGCGCGACGCGCGTGTTTGCGGTCATCTTCCTCAGCTATCTGTGGCAGGTGTCGTGGGCGCGGCTGTGGCGCGCTCGCTATGACACCAAGGAGCGGTGGAAGAAGATCCACCGCCGCAATGCTCGTCGGATGTACGGCGGCTTCGTGCGCCTGCGCGGCGTGTACATCAAGCTCGGCCAGATCCTGTCGGTGATGGGGACGTTCTTGCCGCGCGAGTACACCGAGGAGCTCGAGGGCCTGCAGGACGACGTCCCGCCGCAGTCGTACAAGAAGATCAAGGCGACGTTCGTCAAGTCGTTCAAGAAGCAGCCGCACGACTGCTTCACCACGTTCACCGAGGAGCCGATCGCGGCGGCCTCCCTCGGTCAGGTCCACGAGGCCACCACGCCCACCGGCGAGCGCCTCGCGGTGAAGATCCTCTATCCGAACGTCGCGACGATCATCAAGATCGACCTCAAGGTCCTCGGCTGGGCGCTCGGGGTCTACAAGAACTTCGTCCCGATCCAGCAGATCTCCCGCGTGCACGAGCAGCTCGCAGACATGCTCCAGCGCGAGACCGATCTCGAGAACGAGGCGCGCTGCATCGCGCGGATGGCGGCCAACTTCGCCGGGGATCCAGACACCCTGTTCCCCAAGGTCCATCACGAGTTCTGCAGCCGCACCGTGATGACGATGTCGTTCATGGATGGCGTCAAGATCACCAAGAAGGACGCGCTCAAGAAGCTCGAGCTCGATCCGTACGATGTCGCCACCAAGCTGACCAAGGTGTTCTACAAGCAGCTGTTCATCGATCGGTTCTTCCACGCCGATCCGCACCCCGGAAACTTCTTCGTGCAGAAGGGCCCCGAGGGTCAGGTCCGGATCGTCGTGCTCGACCTCGGCTCGGCCACAGAGCTGTCGGACAACCTCGCCGATGGCATGTTCGACATCCTCCAGGGCCTGATGACCCGCAAGGACGACCTCGTCGTCCAGGGCATCAACACGATGGGCTTCATCGATCCGAACGGCGATCGCGAGCTGCTCGAGCGCACCGTGCGCAAGTACTTCGAGAAGCTCCTGAACCTCAACATCACCGACTTCGGCAAGATCGACACCGCCGCTGCCGCCCAGCAGCTGGCCGATCCGGAGATGAAGCGGGACGAGCTCCGCGAGCTGATGAAGTCGATCGCGTATCCGGAGGGCTGGTTCTACGTCGAGCGCGCAGCCGTGATCATGTTTGGCCTGCAGGCGACGATCGCGCCGAAGCTCAACGGCATCCACGTCGGCTTCCCGTACATCACGCAGTTCATCTTCGAGCGCAACGCGAAGCGCCTCGCGCAGGCCGCCGCCACCGCGAAGGCCGAGGCCAGTAACCCCAGGATCCCGCTCCCGATCTCCGAGAACTCGCTGAAGCCGGACTCGCAGAGCGCGCTCAAGCCGGACTCCCACAACGAGCCCAAGCCCGACGCCAAGCCCGACGCCAAGACCGACGCCAAGACCGACGCCAAGCCCGAAGGCCCCAAGGCCGATGCGGTCAAGGCTGACGCGGCCAAGGGCGACTCCAAGGAAGAAGCGCTCCTCAACTGACAGGGCGGCCGAGCACGAGCGAGACGTTTTGCCCGCCGAACCCGAACGAGTTGCTCATCACATGGTCGACGTGCGCACGGCGCGGGGTCGGACCGATGACGTCGAGCATGCACTCGGGATCGAGCTCGGCATGATGCGCGGTCCCCGGCAGGACGTCGCGCTCGAACGGTAGCAGGCACGCCGCGGCCTCGAGCGCGCCCGAGGCCGCCATCAGGTGACCGAGCGCGCCCTTGATCGAGCTCACCGGCACCGCTGCTCCGATCGCCTCGCGGATCGCACGCGCCTCCGACGGATCGTTGAGGTGCGTCCCGGTGCCGTGCGCGTTGATGTACCCGATGTCCGCGGGCACGAGCCCGGCGCGTGCGAGAGCCCTGGTCATCGCCTCGCGCGCGGCGGAGCCATCGGGGCGCGGCGCGGTGGCGCGATACGCATCCTGCGTGCTGCCCCAGCCGACCACGCGAGCCAGCGCGCGGGCGCCGCGAGCCCGCGCCCGATCCGCATCCTCCACCACGAACATCGCCGCACCCTCGCCGATCGCGAGGCCATCGCGCCGGCGATCGAACGGACGGCACGCATCGGGCTCGGCGCGCGGTGAGGGGGCACCGATCCTCGACATCCCGCCGAGGCCGAGCGGATTGATCATCGAATCGGAGCCGCCGCACAGCACGATGCGCGCGACGCCGCGCGTGACCAGCGACGCGGCGTGTGCGATGGCGAGCCCACCCGCCGCGCATGCCGAGGCGTGGACGATCGTGGGCCCACCGAGGCCGAGCAGCGCGCGCACGGAGGTGGCGGCGAGATCGACCGACGAGCGGAACCTGATGTGCGGCAGCGACGCCTTGGACTCGGCTGACCAGTCCAGGCCGGTGTCGCCGAGGATCGGCAGGAAGTCAGCGAGGAAGGCCTGCTCGAGCCCGAGCGCGATCGAGAGGCTCGCGCCGCGCTCGTCTGCACCACACCCGGCGTGGGCCCACGCCTCCGCCGCAGCGAGCAGCGCGAACACCACCTTGCGATCGCGCAGCCGCCCATCGGTGTCCCACGCGGGGTCGTGCGCGGGGAGTGCACTCTCGAGCTCCGCGCCGAACAGCGGGACCTCGGCCGCGACTCGCGTCGGGAAGCTCCGCGCATCGAAGCCACGGATCGGTCCGACGGCCGAGCGTCCGGCGGAGAGCCCATCGAGCAGCGCGCGCGCGCCGAGACCGAACGCGCTCGCGACCCCGACTCCCGTGATCACCACGCCGCTCACGTGGGCCCTCGGAGCACCACGGTGCCGAGCTCGCCATCGGGGCCGAGCGAGAGCACGCGGGCGGAGCGCGCGCGACCAGAGGCGATCCGATCGAGGGCGACGAGCCAGGCCAGCGCCGGCGTCGCGGCGAGCGCCTCGCCGAGCTCGGCCGTGGCATCGATCACCTCGCACGTGCGTGCACCTGCACCCGCTCGGGCACGCGCGTGCAGCAGCTCTCGGGCTTGCTCGCCCCACGGTGCGATCACCACGAGGTCAGCGTCGCCCCCGGGCGCGGGCGGATCGTGCGCGGGATCGCCGACGCCCACATGCTCGATCAGCGCGAGCGGAGCCGAGCTCGTGGCTGCATCGGCGAGCGCGAGGACCGCGGCGCCCTCGGAGGGGACCAGGCCGCCCGCCGCGAACCCATCGCGGACGAGCTCGGTCCAGGTCACGGGATGCAGGGCGGTGTCGGCGCCGCCGGCGAGCGCGCGGGTGCAATCACCTTCGGAGATCGCGTAGATCGCCTCGGCGAGTGCGTGCACGGTGCCCGCACCGCGGGAGAACAGCGCACCGTTGGGACCCGAGATCCCCTCGAGGATCGCGCCGTGACACATCGTGAAGTTGTTGAGCACCTGGAACGACTGCAGCGGGTTCGAGGCAAGCAGCCCCTCGCGGCCGAGCCGCTCCATCGAGACCTGATCGCCCTCGCGCGCGAGCTGCAGCATCGCCACCAGCTCGTGCAGCGGCCCACCGGAGGCGCCGACGCCGAGCCAGTACCCCACGCCCGCACACCCGGTCCAGGCCGCGTCGCGGATCGCCTCGCGCACGACGATCGCCGCGAACCGCGCGGCGCGCGACATCAGCCGCAACACCTTGGGCGGGACATCGTCGTCCGCGGCGATCGCCGGGACCTCGAACCCACGGACGTCGGGATGGGTCGCTGCGAGCAGCGTGGCCTCGCAGGACTGCGCCCGATCGCCGAGCCCGCGCCAGCCCAGGCCACGCGGACTGAGCGCCGCCGCGCCGACGATGGCGACCGGGCTCATGCGGCACGCCTCGATGAGGAAGCGCTCGCCTCTCCCCCATGCTCGATCCGCGGCGCACTCACGAGCCCAGGATACCGATCCTCGACGGCGCACGCACCACATCGCGACGACCTGGATGGTTGTTGCCAGATCGGGCGGGCGATCCGCGCGAGGCTTGCGCTATGGTCTGGGAGTGCTGGTGAATCGGCTGCTCGAGGCGGCGAGGTCGTCGGGGCACGTCCATCGCGAGCTGGCGCGGCGTGCCCGGGACGCGGTTCGCCGCCCCATCGTCGTCGTCCCGCCGGTGCTGGGCGTCCGCCTCGTCGATGACCGTGGACGCACGATGTGGGGAGCGACCCCGCGCCTGCTGTTCACCGCCGGGCAGACCCTCGGTCCCCTCGCCGACGCGCGGCCCGATGGGCACCTCGCTGGGTTCACGCTGGTGCCGCGGCTCTACGAGCGCGACGTGCTCGGCGGCCTGGTCCGCTATCTCGAGCGGATCTACGGTGCGCGGGAGGGCGAAGACCTGTTCGTGCTCGCCTACGACTGGCGCAGGCCGCTCGCGGAGGGAGCCCGCGAGCTCGCTCGGCTCCTCGCGCGGATCCGCGGCGCGAGCGATGCTCAGGTGGACCTGATCGGGATCTCGAGCGGCGGCAACGTGATCCGCAGCTTCCTCGCCGGAGATCCGGACGAGGATCTCGTCCTGGGCCCCGCGATCGGCGCGATCCATCGCGTGGTCTATCTGGGCACCCCGCACCGCGGCAACGTCGGTGGGTTCGGCTACCTCGTCGAGGGCATCCAGATCTTCGGCGTCCGTCCCGATGGCCCCACGCTGCAACGCCGTTGCCCGTCGATCTTCGATCTGCTGCCGCATCCCGACGAGCGGATCTTCGTCGACGCGCATGGTGATCGCCTCGAGCTCGATCACCTCGATCCGCGGACGTGGCGCGAGTTGCGCCTGCCCGGCCACGATCGTCCGGAGCTCGCCGCCGACCTCGCGCGCGCGCGTGCCGAGCACCTCCGGGTCGCCCGCGTGCCCCATCCACCCTCGGTCGTGATCGCGGATCGTCACCGGCCCACGGCCGCCCGCGCGGTGATCCTCGATGGTGCGCTGGTGATCCCGTGCGCGAGCTGCAAGGGCGATCCCGAGCGCTATCCGTACGCCTTCGAGCCCGGGGATGGCGTGGTGCCGGCGGCGACGATGGCCGCGGCGCCCGGCCTGTCAGCGGACGGTCCGTGGTGGGTGAACACGTCCGAGCACGCGAGGATCGCCACCGACGCCCACGTCCACCCGCTCGTCGTCGAAGCCCTGCTGTCGCCGCACAAGCCGGTGCCCCGCGAGCGCTATCTGTGGCCGCGCAATCCGAACCTGCGCGGCGTGGTCCCGCCCGAGGACCCCGAGGCCCCCGAGGACAAGGCCCCCCGCCCGCTCAGCCGGCCGTCCGACGAAACGGCGCGCTGACCTGCGCCCACCAGCCCGGCGGCATCGTCGGGCCACCGATCTGTGCAGGCGCACCACCCGCGGGCGTCGCGCGACGCGTGCCGAACACCCAGTCCCACACGAGCAGCGCGGTGCCGTAGTTCGCCTCGACCTCGGCCCGCACCGTGGAGTGATGGAAGCGATGGACCTCGGGGGTGGAGAACAGCCAGTTGAGCGGGCCGAGCCGCAGATCGAGGTTCGCGTGCTGGAACACGCGCGCCACCGCGAGGAACACGGTGTGGATCGTGAGCACGTCGGCCGGCACGCCCACGATCACCAGCGCCGTGGCGCCAGTGGCGATGTGGAACAGGCCCTCGAGCGGATGGACCCGCGTGGCGTTGAGCCAGTACAGGCGGGTCGAGCTGTGGTGCACCGCGTGCAGCCTCCACAGCGGACCGAACCGGTGCAGGGCACGGTGGATCGCGTAGTGAAACAGCTCGCTGACGACGAGCGCGAGCGCGACCTGCACGCCGACCGGCCATTCGACCGGCCACGGCGCGCGTCCGAGCCCGCCGGCGACCGCCGCGGCGGCTGCGACCAGCGCCCCGTTGACCACGAGCGGAAGTGACTCCACGGCCCACGCCGAGAGCACGATGTGGACGCAGTCGGTACGAAAGTCGCCGTGGTCGCGCAGCCACTCGCGCCGGAACGGGATCACCCACTCGAGCGCGATGATGATCGCGCCCGCGGCCGGGGGCACCGTCACGATCACGAGCAACGGCGATGCGCCACGCGCCAGCATCGCGGCCGCCACGAGCACCGAGGCGGCCATGACGAGCGGGAACGTCGCGAGCTGCAACGCTCGCTTCATGCGCCGGGTCTCGACCGGATCCCGCGAACCAGCGCGCTCGGGCCGAAGTAGAGCAGCGCATCCTTGACGTTCTCGAACAGCCGCTTCCACGGCTTCATCGTGGGATCCGAGGCGTACGACATCGAGAGGATCACGCGGCGCTCGCCGGGGCCGAGGGGGGTCACGCTGTGCAGGACCTTGGAGCCACAGAACACGACCAGGGTGCCGGGCGGTGTCTGGATCGAGCGCCGCTCCACGGGCCGGTCGCCGCGGGTGTGCAGATCGACGACCAGGCGCTGCGACGAGCGATCGTGAAGCGACAGCAGCTGCGTGTACGACGCGCCATCCTCGCAGCCGCAGGTATCGTAGTGCGGACGCATGTGATCGCCGGCCCGCGTGTACTCGTAGGTCGCGCAGGCGTGATCGTCGGCGGGATCCTTGGCCTGCATCGGCCGGCCGACCAGCTGAGTCATCCAGTCGAGGAACACCTGTGAGCGATACAGCGCCGTGGACCGGGGCGAGATCCGTTGCAGCGTGCGCCAGCCCACGTGCTGCGCAGAGCGGACCAGCGGGATCCGCGTACGCCGTGGCTCGGCGGCATCGATCTCGGCGAGCACGCGCTCGACGAACGCGGCCGGGATCAGCTCCGGGAGCACCACCAGCTCGCCATCGGCGAGGAAGCCCTCGCGCACCTCGGGCAGATCGAGCGCACCGAGCCGCTCGCCCCACAACGCATCGATCTCGGCCTGGATGGTGGGTGGCACCGGTGCGATCGGCGCGGCGATCGCACCCGCCACGCGATCGACGATCGCATCGAGCCTCGCTTCGACGCGAGCTGCGAGCTTCACCTCGCTCATGCCCTCCTCGCGAAGTCGGTGAGGAACTCGCGCCACGAGCGCAGCCGCGGCATGCCGCTCATCTCCTCGACGAAGCCGCGACACGAGGTCCAGCAATCGGTGCAGTGCTTGGGCTCCTCGAGAGCCGCGAGGCGCGCGGACACCACGCTCCACGGCTCGCGCAGCAGGTTGCCCGCGCGCAGGTGGAGCTTCTCGATGCACGGCGAGACATCGCCCAGGTGATCGATGTTGAGGAACCGCTCGCCCGCCCAGCACGAGCCGCGGACGTTGCCGGCGAGGAAGGTGTCGATGCCCTCGAGATAGCCGCTGAAGCTGACGAAGTGCGGGAACTCGCGCTTGAGCGCGACGAGCTGGGCGCCGATGCCCGCGGGCGGCAGCCACTGCGCGCGCGTGTGGCGAGCCGCACCGCCGGTGGAGATCAGCGTGATCTGATGCCGCACCCCGTGCGAGCGCGAGAGCTCGAGCAGCCCGCGCATCGCGTCCGCGTTGTCGTGCATGAGCACACTCATCACGAACACCTGGCGCGCACCGTCCGGGGCGGTGTCGCGCAGGATGTCGAGCGCGCGCCGTGCCCCTTCGAACGTGCCGGCCTTGCCGCGGGAGACGTCGTGGCGCTCGTCGGGGTAGTCGATCGAGACGCCGCAGGTGTCGAGCCCGGCGCCCCACAGCCGCCGCGCGAGCTCCGGGGTGATCCGCGAGCCATTCGTGAACATCAGCGGATGGTGGTGGCGGGCGAACGCCGCGATGATGTCCACGATGTCGGGTCGCAGCGTCGGCTCCCCACCCTCGATCGAGACCACCAGCGAGCCGGCGGCCGCGAGCTTGCCGCTCAGCGTGACGAAGTCCGCGACCGTCATCTCGTCGGACTTGCGCGCCGGGTTCTCCCAGAACGAACAGAAGCCGCAGGTCAGGTTGCAGCGGTTCGAGACCTGCACGATCGCGTGGATCGGACGCTTCGCGACGAAGCCGGCGAGCAGGCGACCTCCGCGCACCAGCTGGCTGCTCCCCATGGCGTTCAGGGCCTCCAGGCGTCGAGCCGCTGCTTGATCAGCTGCTTCCCGAGGCCGACGAGGCTCGCGAGGGTGCCGGTGGCCTGCGTCGCGAGCACCTCGCGCAGGGCGGTCACGAATTGATCGAGGTGGGCAGGCTCGACGGTGAGCGGTGGCTCGACGCGGATCACGTTCTGCGACAGCGTGGTCACCTGGGTCACGATCCCCTTCTCGAGCAGGTTGACCACGAGCCACTGCGCGATCAACGACGCGGCCACGCCATCCTTGGAGGTGGCGAGCTCGATGCCCCACAGCAGGCCGCGGCCGCGGACCTCGCGCACCAACGGGTGGCCTGCCGTCGCGGCGCGGAGGCCACGGCCGAGCTGCTCTCCGAGGGTGTGTGCGCGGGTCGCGAGGCCGAGCGTGTCGATCACCTCGATCGTGGCGAGCGCCGCGGCGCAGGCGAGCGGCCCCCCGCGATAGGTGGTGCAGTGCAGCTCGCAGCTCTGCAGCGTGCCGTACGCCTTGCGCCACAGGTCTGGCCGCGTGACGTACGCGCTGATCGGCACGAGGCCTCCGGACAGCGCCTTGGCGAGCACCATGACATCCGGCACCACACCCTCGTGCTCGCAGGTGAACCAGGTCCCGGTGCGCCCGAGCCCGGTCTGCACCTCGTCGAGGATGAACAGCGACCCGTACTTCGTGCACAGCCGTGCGACCTCCCGGAGGTACCCCGGTGGTGGCAGGTTGACGCCGCCCTCGGCCTGGATCGGCTCCAGGATGACCGCGGCGACGTCGCGCTTCTTGAGCGCAGCCTCGATCGCGCCCACGTCGCCCCACGGCACCAGGGTGCGCGGCCCGAACGGCTCGAAGATCTCGAGACGAGGATCGCCCGTGACCGCCATCGCCCCGAACGTGGAGCCGTGATAGCCGCGCTGCGCGGCGACGAACCGCGGGCGCCGCGTCACCGCACGCGCGAGCTTGAGCGCGCCGTCCACCGCCTCCGAGCCGCTCGACATGAAGAACGACATCGACAGCTCGCCGGGTGCGAGCGCAGCGATCCGGGCGGCGAGCGCGGCGGGCAGCGCCTCGGGCGCCATCAGGATGAAGTGCGGAACGGCCGCGTCGATCGCCGCCTTGACCGCGGCGGCCACCGCGGGATGGTTGTGCCCGAGCGGCACCGAGCCGTAGCCGGCGAGGAAATCGAGGTACGTGCGGCCGCGCGCATCGACGAGCTCGATGCCCTGGGCCGAGACGAAGTCCCGCAGGTAGCCGAGCAGGTGGAGCGATTCGACGAACTTGCCGTTGAGGTGCGCCGACGTCTGGGCGTGGACCCGTTCGTGCGGCGCCGCGAGGTGCTCGCGGATCAGGGCAGCGGTCCGTGTGGCGAGGTCGGTCATCGGCGGCTCCGGGAACGATAGGCACGGAGCCCGGGCGGATCCAAGCGAGAGATCACCGATCGGACGCGCGCCCGAGCCAGCGCACGCCGAGTGCGCGGAGCGGCGCCGGAACCAGCCGCGCCACGCCGACGAGTGCCGACATCTGCCACGGCGCGCGAACGCGATCCTTGCCGTCCTCGATGCCACGCACGAACGCCTCGGCGGCGCGCTCCGCGGAGATCAGGAACGGCATCCGGTAGCGTACGCCCTCGGTCATCCCGGTCTCGACGAAGCCGGGCTCGAGCAAGGTCAGCCCGATGTTCAACGCGCACGCATCGGGACGCATGCCCTCGACCAGCGCGCGCAGCGCGGCCTTGCTCGCCACGTACGGTCCCGAGCGCTCCAGGAGGCCGTCGGCGGCCATCGAGCCGGTGAACGCGATCCGACCTCCACTGCCCTGCCGCATCCACGCGAGCACGGGCTCGAGGAAGTACACGGCACCGAGATAGTTGGTGGTCATGATCTCCGCCGCGGTCCCGGCATCGAAGGCGGCCGCGTTCTGCGCGTCGGAGGTGCAGCACTCGGCGAACGAGCGCGCGCCATCGGACCACGCCACACCGGCGTTGAGTACCGCGCGATCGATCCGGGGCCACTGCTCCGCGAGCGCTCCGACGGCGGCCGCCACCTCCGCCTTCTGGGTCACATCGCAGACCAGCACCGAGGCCTCGCCGCCGTCGGCGCGGCACGCCGCGGCCACCTCCTCCAGCGGCTCGCGCCGGCGCGCGAGGAGGGCGACCTGCGCACCCCGGCGAGCGTAGTTGCGTGCGATCGCCGCGCCGATCCCACTCGACGCGCCGGTGACCAGCACGCGCAGCGGCCCCGCCATGCCTCGGCTGTTCGCGATCATGGTGCTCCTCTCGTGGGTTCAGCCAGCCGACCATCCTTCATCATCAGCGGGCGCCCACGCGCCGCGACGCCTGCATCGTGGGTGGCCACGAGGAGCGCGGCGCCGCCCGCCGTGACCTCGGCGAGCGCGTCGAGCACGAGCGCCGTGTTCGCAGAATCGAGGCTGCCCGTCGGTTCGTCGGCGAACACGAGCTTCGGCCGGTTGACGAGCGCGCGCGCGATCGCCGTCCGCTGGGCCTCGCCTGTCGACAGTCGATCAGCGCGCGTGGCGGCTCGGTGCGTGAGGCCGAAGCGCTCGAGCAGGGCGTCGGCCGCGCGCAGGGCCTCGGGGCGCGAACCGCATGCGCGCCACGCGGGGAGCGCCACGTTGTCGCGTGCGCTCAGGTGATCGAACAGGTTCTGGGTCTGGAACACGAACCCGATCCGCGACAGCCGCGCACGCGCACGCGCCGCGGCCGACCACCCCGCGACCGCCTCACCGTCGAGCCACACCGAGCCCCGATCCGGGGTGTCGAGCAGGCCGAGCAGCATCAGCAACGTGGTCTTGCCGCAGCCCGAGGGACCCACCAGCGAGACCCACTCGCTCGCAGCGACCTCGAGCGAGACGTCGACCACGATCGGCAGGGGGCCCACCGATCGACTCACGCCCTCGGCGCGCAGCACGGCGGTCACGCGCCGCCTCGCAGGATCCGCGCGGGATCGAGGCGCGACGCTCGCCACGCGGGGAACACGCCGGCGAGCAGCGTGGTGCCGAGCACGAGCAGCGCGGGCACCGCGAACGACTGGACACTGACCACCGGCAAGATCACGAACCCCGTGGACCGGAAGATCGGGTGGTGGGCGAACCACGCGACGAGCGCATAGCCCACGGCGCATCCGACGATCACCCCGACGACTCCGACGAGGGCGGCCTGCATCAGGTGGATCGCGAACACCTCGCGCCGCGACAGGCCGATGGCTCCCATCACACCGATCTGGCGCTGGCGATGCAGCACGTGCACGTAGAGCAGCGCCCACACCGGGATCAACACGGCGAGGCCGATCATGGCGCGCGACAGGACGCCGATCGCGGCGCTCGCGTCGAGCGCACTGCCGAGAAACGGGGAGTCATCCGCCCACGCCACCGCCGAGGCCGTGGGCTCGTCGCGCTCGAGATCCGACGCCGTGCTGCGCGCTGCGAAGTGGTCGCCGAGGTGGACGAGGATCACCGAAGCGGCGTGCGGCTCGGCGAGCGCACCGGTCATGAACGCGCGATCGACGACGATCGACTCGGGCGCCAGGAAGCTCCCTGCGGCGAGGCCGACGACCTTCATCGTGTACCGCCCCACGTCGTTCTCGGGATCGATGCTCTCCCAGCCCGCGCCGAACACGACGCGCAGCTGGACCTCCTCGCCGACGGCCACGCCGATCCGCTTCGCGAGCGCGCTCCCGACCACGATCGAGCTGCCATCTCCGGTGGCGACGGCACGCCCCTCGGTGATCACGAATGGAACCCGCGAGGCGCCGCCATCGACGGCCACGATCAGGGCGCTCTTGAACGTGCTGCCCTTGCCGATCGCCCCTGGCAGCATGATCGCCGGCACCGCGGCCACCACGCCGTCACGCCGGGCGATCCGAGCTGCGAGGGCATCGCCCTCCGGGAACCGCGCGCCTTCGCGCGGCCGCACGCGGACATCGCCGGAGCCGACCACCACGCCCTGCGCGATGATCTCGTCGTCGTAGCCGTGGAGGTTCGCGTCGTTCGGGATCTGGAACGCCACCCCGCCCGCGACGGCCGCACACAGGAGGCACGTGATCAACCTGCTCTGCAGGAGACCTCGCCACGCGAGGAACACGAGCAAGCGCAGCGGCATCACGTCCCGCGGTGGACGCATGCTTGCTGGTGTTGCCGTTGTTGCCGTTGTTGGCCGGTCCATGTCGCGGAGCACGCCTACCCTGTGGCGTGCGAGCGCTGTAGCATCTGCCATCTTGGTGACGGCGGGCAATCAGCGGAACCTCTCATCGAGGCAGTCCTCCAGACTTCCGCCCGGTCCGTCGGGCCCGGCGCTCGTCCAATCGATGCGCTATTACCGGGACCCGCACGGCTACCTCCGGCTGTGCCATCGGAAGTACGGCGACTGGTTCACGATCAAGCTGATCCCGTGCGGCAACCTGGTGTGCGTCGCAGAGCCGACCGCCGCGCGCGCGGTGTTCCGAGAGGTCGGAAGCGTCGGCGAGGCGCACGCGTTCCTCGCCCCGGTGCTCGGTCAGGGGCTCCCCCTCCTCGATGGCGAACCGCACGCGAGCGCGGTGCGCTGGATCGCGCCGGCCCTGACCTCCGCGCGGATGCAGCCGTGGATCGAGGAGATCTCCCGGCTCACCGCCTCCGAGGTCGCGAGCTGGCCGGTCGGGCGGCCGTTCGCGCTCCGGCCGCGCTTCGAGCAGCTCGCGATGCGCGTGATGCTGCGCGTCCTGTTCGGCGAGGGCGCGCACGAGCGCGTGGCGACCCTCGGGCCACTGATCCTCCGCCTCAAGAGCCGCGATCTGGTGCAGAGCGTGCTCGCGGCGCTGCCCTTCGGCCTCGCGAAGTGGCGGTTGATCGGCGAGTCCGCGCGCACGGCCCAGGCGATCGATGCGTGCATCCACGCCGAGCTCGCGGCGCGGCGCGCCGGTACGGTCGTCAACGATGGCGCTCTCGCGCACCTCGTGGCCCCACGTCCCGATGGAACCGTCGCCACCGATCGCGAGCTACGCGACCAGCTGATGACCCTGATCTTCGCCGGCCACGAGAACGTGGCGACGACGCTCGCGTGGACGTTCGAGCGCGTGCTCCGCCACCCGGCCGTGCTCGGACAGCTCGTCGAACCTGGGCGCGACGACCGCTATCCCGCGGCCGTGCTGATGGAGGCGATGCGCCAGCGACCCGTGATCGCCGAGGTCGTGCGTGAGCTCGCGGAGCCGTTCGAGCACGGAGATCACGCTCTCCCGACCGGGACCCACATCTCCGTGGCGATCGCGGCACTGCACATGCGCGCCGACCTGTTCGCTGACCCCGAGGTGTTTCGTCCCGAGCGGTTCCTCGACGACGCGAGCACCACCTGGACCACGCCCGAGGCGGCGATCTATCACCCGTTCGGTGGAGGTGCGCGGCGGTGCCTCGGCGCCGACTTCGCCATGCTCCAGCTGCGAACGATCATGAGCACCGTGCTCGCGCAGGCCGATCTGCGCGCCCCCGACTCCGCGGCCGAGCGCGGCGTCAGCAATGGCATGGCCGTCGGTCCGCACCGGGGTGCGCTCGTGGTGATGGAGCGGCGCAGGTGACGAGAGCGCTCGTGGACCAGGTCGTGGTGGTCACGGGTGCGGGCAGCGGCATCGGCCGCGCCACGGCACTCGCGTTCGCGCGGGCCGGTGCGCGCCTGGCGGTGTGCGACGTGGATCAGGCGCGCCTCGATGACGTGGCGCGTGCGATCGGCGATCGCACGCTGCTCGCCGATCGCGTGGACGTCGCGGATCGCGCGCAGATGGCCGCGTTCGCAGCGCACGTGCACCGCGAGGTCCCCGCCGCCCACGTCGTGGTCAACAACGCGGGCGTCTCGGTCGGCGGCCCGTTCCTCGAGACCTCGCTCGATGACTGGGACTGGCTGCTCGGCGTGAACCTCCGCGGGATCGTGCATGGCTGTCACTTCTTCCTCCCGAACATGGTCGCCGCCGGCGCGGGTGGTCAGATCATCAACCTGTCCAGCATCCTCGGCCTCTACGCGGCACCCGACGTCAGCGCGTACGTCGCGAGCAAGTTCGCGATCCGCGGGTTCTCCGAGGCGCTCCGCGCCGAGCTGGCGGTCCATGGCATCGGCGTGTCCACGATCTGTCCGGGCATGGTGGCGACCGCGATGTGCGAGGACAGCCGGATGGCCGGCGCGATGAGCGCTCGCCGGTTCGAGATCCTCTCCACGTTCCGGGACCGCGGCACCTCGCCCGAGACCGTCGCCGCGGCGATCGTCGAGGCGGTCCACGAAAACCCCGTGCTGCGCCCCGTGGGGCTCGATGCCTGGGCGATCCACGCGCTCGGCCGGATCGCCCCGCGCACCGTCGGCCGGGTCGCCCACGTGCTGCAGCGCCGGTTCGGCGGCGCGTAGCCATCAGAGGTGCACGGGAGAACGCCAGCGGCATCTGCGCCGCCTCCGAGCAATGTGATCAGAGGTCAAAGCAAGGAAGCCAGGAAGCAAGGCAGCGGACTTTGCAAAGCATTGGCCTGGCCCCGATTCAATGGACACGGGTCAGGTGGCGAGGCTATTGAGACGTCGGAGAAGCCGCAGGCAGCGACCGCAGGCGAGGTTCCAGCCCGTCGCCCACCCGATCCCGGACGGTCTCCGCTCGGTGAACTCGGGGCTCTGGCTTTCGATCACGGTGATGTCCGAAGCGGGGCCAGGTCATTCCTGACTTCCTGTTTGAATCTCGCTCTGGCCGAACCCGGCGACTGGGGTGCTACGGTGCGCGGGTGCTGATCGCCGCCGAGCGCCTGTTGCTGCGGATCCGCCAGGTGCCCTCGCGGGCCGACGAGCTGCTCGCGCTACGCCGCCGCGTGCGGGCCGAGCACGCCGTGGTGCCCGGCGACGAGGAGCGCGCCACCGCGAAGGCGATCCGCGAGCTCAAGATCGCGATCTCCGCCGAGCTCGCCGCGGTGACCTCGTGCCACACGTGCTCCACCGGCAAGCCGTGGCCCCGCGGCGCCTATGCCGGCGGTGACTGCTGTAGCGGCGTGACCGCGGACGTGTTCGACGACGACGAGGTCGCGGCGCTCGCTCAGGCAGGCACACGCCCGCGCGACCTCAACGCGCCTCGCGGCGAACATCCGGGGTGCGCGTTTCGCGGCCCGCACGGCTGCACGCTGTCGGCGGCCGATCGCCCCGGGCTGTGCGTCCACTACGTGTGCGAGAAGCTCCGTGGCGAGCTGCACAGCCGCGAGGAGCTGGTCCCGGTCGAGGACCGGCTCGCCGAGCTCGATCGCCTGATGATGCAGTTCGTCGCGCTCCGCAAGGACCGGCTCGAGCGCGCGCAGCTCGGCGAGCTCGAGGCCGCCCTCGTGAATCGCTAGCGCTGCTGGCGCTTGCGGCCGATCGCCGCGAACCGATCGAGGAGCGGCAACCCGAGCGCCGGGAACGGACGCAGCAGGTGGATCATCGCCGCGCGGTACGCGGGGATGGTCTTGACCAGCCGCGGGCGCGCGACCAACGACGCGGCGGCATCCGCCACCTCGTCCAGCGACAGCTGCTTGTTCGAGAACAACAGGCTCGCGGCAGCGTCGTGGGCGACGGCACTGGTCATCTCGCCCGCGATCGCATCGGGGAGGAGCGCGCTGACGGTGACCGGCCGCTTCGCGCGACGGAGCTCTGCGGCCAGCGAGAGCGAATACCCGAGCACACCGTGCTTGGTCGCGCCGTAGACCGCCAGCCCAGGCGTGGGGACGATCGCGGACATCGAGGCGATGTTCAGGATCGTGCCGGCCGCCATCGCCTCGATCGCGGCGTGACAGCCCCAGATCACGCCCAGCAGGTTGACCTCCACCATGCGGCGCACCGTGGCGTCATCGAGCTCCCAGGTGTCGCCCACGGCGAGCACACCCGCGTTGTTGACCCACACGGCGAGCGTGCCCTTCGCGGCGGCCACCCGGGCGACGCTGCGGTGCGAGTCCGGATCCCGCACGTCCTGTGCGAGGCCGGTACCGTCGACGATCGCGGCGGTGACGTGCGCGGCGCCCTCGTCGATGTCGGTGCAGATCACGTGATGCCCGGTGCGTGCGAGGCGTTCGGCGATCTTGCGCCCGAGCCCCCGCCCCGCTCCGGTGACGACAGCGACGGTGGTCACGGTGCGAACGTCACGGCGTACACGGGGGGCAGATAGTTCGAGACCACGGCCCAGCTGTCGCCCCGATCGGTGGAGGCGAACACGTTGCCCGTGGTCGAGCCGAACGCGAGGGCGCCATCCGGCGCGAGGGCGAGACCGTGGCGATACACGAGATCGTACGCGAACGTGCTCGGCAGCCCCTGCGAGAGCACCTCGAACGAGGCGCCGCCGTCGCGCGTGCGCGTGACCACGAGCTTGCCCTCGGTGGGGATCCGCTTCTCGTCCTTGATCGCGGGGACAAACCACGCGGTGCGGGGATCCTTCGGATCGACGGCCACGGGGAACCCGAACACCGACGGGCTGCCTGCCTTGTCGAGCTCCTTCCAGGTCGCCATGTCGTCGGTCGAGAGGAAGATGCCATTGTGGTGCTGGACCCAGAACGTGGTCGGCGTGGTCGCGCACTGGACGAGGCAGTGAACGTCCTGGCTGTTCCCATCGTGGATCAGCTCGGGCGGCACGTACTCGGCCCGCATCCCGCCGGCGGTGTTGGTCCAGGTCGCGCCCGCGTCACGGGTGCGCCAGATGCCGCCCGTGGAGATCGCGATCGCGACGGTCTTCGGATCGCGCGGATCGACGCAGATCGAGTGGATCCCGGCGTGATCGCGCCCGCCACCGCCCCACTTCTTGCGGTCCGGGTGGAACCACAGCGATTCCACGAGCTGCCAGCTCGCGCCGCGATCCTCGGAGCGGAACAGGCCGCCGGGGATCGTGCCGCACCACAGCGCACCCGCCCGATCGAGGGCCGGAGCGAGCGACCAGATCAGCTGCGTGGTCCACTTGAGCTCGAGGCCGAAGAAGTTCTTCTGCACCTCGCCCTCGGGCTGCTTCGGATACGTGGGGACCGCGATCTCGGTCCAGGTGGTGCCGCGGTCGTCGGAGCGGTGCAGCTTGACCCCGAAGTGGCCGTGGTCGAGCGCCGCATACCAGGCGCCGTCACGCGGATCGACCATCGCGAGCGACAGGTTGTCGCCGACGAAGTGACCGCGATCGATCGCATACACGCCGGCCTTGGGCTCGGCGACGAACAGGCCCTTGCGGGTCGAGATCAGGAGCGAGTGCATGGATCAGCCTCCGGACAGTGCTTGCATGACATAGACCTCGCTCGCCGGGCGAACGGGGTCGGAGAGGTTCTTGCGATCGGTGATCGGCTCGCCATCGACGAACACCATCATGTGGTGGCGGAGCGTGCCCTGATCGTCGAGGACATACCCGCGGAGCCGCGCATTGCTCGCGAACACGACCTCGAGCACGGCGCGCACGGTCTCACCCTCGGCCGCCTCCGTTGGACACTCGACGTGTCGCTTGAGGTTCTGCGTGAACACCACCGTGGCCACGCCGCGAGGCTACACGATCTGCTAGCGTGCGCGCGTGAGCTTCGATGTCGTCGTCGCTGCAGATCTCGAGTGGGGCATCGGCAGGGTCAACGGCCTGCCGTGGCCCAAGCTGTCGGGCGATCTCGCGCACTTCAGGCGCGTGACCTCGGCGGCGCCCGAGGGCGCACGCAACGCGATCGTCATGGGGCGCAAGACCTGGGAGTCCGCCGAGGTCAAGGGTCGGCCACTCCCGCGGCGCCTCAATGTCGTGATCAGCCGGAGCGTCCTGCTCCTGCCCGACGGCGTGCTCGCAGCGCGTTCGCTCGACGAGGCGCTCGCGTCCGCCGCGACTGCCGCGAACATCGCGACCACGTTCGTGGTCGGGGGCGCGCAGATCTTCCGCGAGGCGTTCGATCACGCTGCCCTTCGTTACGTCTACCTGACCCGGGTGCAGGGCCGGTTCGGCTGCGACACGCACATCCCCGATCTCGACGCCAAGGGCCTCACGGCCACGGCCTGGGACGGCGCGTGCGAAGGCGAGGACGGCGGCCTGCGCTACCAGATCCAGCGGCTCGCGCGTTAGGCTCGCCCCCATGCGACTCGTGCTGCGAACCGTGCTGCTCGCGAACGCGATGGCGCTCGTCGTGGGCTGCAAGACCGACGACGCCGCGAAGCCCGCTCCAAAGCCGGAGCCAACGGCGACGCGAGCTACCCCAGGGGCGACGACAGCTCCCTCCACGCCGGCTCCCGACCCTGCACCACCGGTCGCACCGGCTCCCGCGCCGCCCACGAAGTCCGAGCTGGCCCTGGGCAAGCGCGCCGAGTTCTTCGGCAAGCTGAGCGAGCTCGCCAAGCGCGACGAAGGCGATTGCGCCAAGCTCGGCGCCGATCTCGCTCCCCTCGTCGAGGAGGCCCGCGCGATCGCCCGACTCGGCGCCGAGATCGCCGCACCCGAGGCGGCGCAGGACAAGGCCGTGATCAACGCGGGCTTCAAGGCCATGCTGCTGACGACGGCCAAGTGCGCAGACACGTCGAAGATCGACCCCATTCTCGACATCCTCGCGGAGGTCCCCAAGTGAGCCTGGAACGTGATGAACGTGCACACCTCAATCAGCTGACGCAGAAGGTCGCGCTGCTCGAGCGCCAGCTCGCGGCGCTGTACCAGCACCTGAACCTGACGCCGCCCACCGGTGCGCCACCGCTCGACGAGGTCGCGCAGCTGCTGCGCGCGGGCAACAAGCTCGAGGCGGTGAAGAAGTACCGCGAGCAGATGAACTGCGATCTCGCCACCGCGAAGGCTGCGGTGGATCAGCTCGCCGCGCAGCTCGGCTTCGTCTAACGGCCCCCCCCCCCCCCCCCCCCCCCCCCGGGCGCCGGGGCCGCGCGGGGGGCCGCCCGCCCCCGGGGGCCCCGGGGGCCCGGGCCCCCCGGCCCGGGGGGCGGCCCGGGCCCCCCCCGGCCCCCCCCGGGGAGCCCGGCGCCCCCCCCCCCCCCCGGGCCCCCCGGTCCCCGGGGGGACCCCGGCTCGGGGGGGCGGGGGCCCCGGGCCCGCCCCCCCCCCCCTCCCCCCCCCCCCCCTCCCGGGGGGGGCCCCGGCCCCCCCGCCCCCCCCCCCCAAAACCGGCTCCGGGTTGCCCTCTTTGGGTTTTGGGCCCCCCCCCGCTGGGGAGCGCCCGTAGATCCAGCGGCTGTCATCAAGCGGCCGAGCGCTCACGGGAACGCGCTGCGGACAGCGGCGCAGTTCGCGCTCCCGCGGCGCAGCTTGACCACGTTGGTCGCCGACTTGACCTTCACGAACTGCGCCGACTGCGCCGCCGAGGCTGCGGCGTCGTAGAACCAGATGTCGTCGCCGTACACCGCCTGGTCGAGCGCGATCGTCGCCGTGCCGGTCGTCGTGGTCATGCCGGTGAGCGGCATCTCGAGGTCGAGCTTCACGCGCATCGCCGCATAGATGTCGCCGTACCCGCGCACGGTGATGCTGACGCCCGGCTTGCCGTCGCCATCCTGATCGAGCACCCGCGAGCTGGTGGCAGCCGGCAGCGGGCTCGCGATCGAATCGGCGAGCCGCGCCCCGAGCACGAGGGCCGCTGGCTCGGTGACGAGCGTGTCATCGACGATCGCGCCGCTCATCACGAGTGGTGGCAGGCTCGCGACGAACGCGGCGTCGAGCTCCGGCTGGTAGCCACCCACCATCGGCAGCGTGATGTCGCACAGCTTGGCAGACAGCTTCACGCCATCGGCCGTCGCCGTGGTGGTGACCACGCCCCGCGCGCGCAGCGTGATCGTCGAGAACCGCTTCGCCGGATCGCTCTCGCGCGTGTCCTCGAGCTTCATCGTCGAGGTCAGGACCAGCCCGGACTTGGCGGCCACCGTGCCGGTGGTGTCCCCATCGGCCTTGCCATCGCCACCGCCGATCGGCGCGGTGTCCTCGCCGGCCTCGTCACTGACGCACCCGGTCGTTGCGAGGGTGGTGAGCGAGACACCGAACGTCAGGGCGAGGAGGAGGCGCATGCCAGCGGGTGGTGCAGCTGGCGCGCCACCGCCGGATCCAAGGACCACGCGAGCTTGGCGTTCGCCGGCTAGCGCGCCCGCCGGAAGGCACGATCATGCACGACCGTGCACACCAGACCGCGACGTGCACATCACGCGCAGGTCAGCGGGGCTGGTACCACGTCGGGATGGGCTCGGGGATCGGCCGCCGGAAGTGGAGGGTCCACGCGTAGTGCAGCATCACGAGCAGCACCGCGGTGACCGTCCACGCCGTCACGAGGCCCACCACGCGCAACGAGAGCGTCTTCACCCGCCGCGCGATCGGCAGCGTGATCAGCACGATCGCGGCCCACGCAGCCGTCGCCTGGAGCAACCGCCCGTAGAAGTCCATCGCGAGCCCGGTCGGCTTGACCTCGAGCGCCCAGCGGTGCTCGAGCGGGTAGTACCAGACCACCGGGGACGAGGCGAGCATCGGCACGATGAAGGCGAACGCGAACGCGATGGTGCCCGCCGCCATCGCGAGGAACAATGCCTCCTGCTTCTTCACACGCCCCTCGCCATCGTGATCGCGAGGCCCGAGATCACGTCAAACCAGACGATCACCGCCGCGAGGATCACGAACGCGGCATAGGCGCGCGCGAGGCCCCGGTCCTCCTTCGGCTGCATCGCGCGTGACATCACGAACGCCGCGATCACGAGCGGGAGCCCGAGCGCCGCGAAGTTCTCCTTGGTGTCGAACAGGTTCGAGGCCCAGACCTCATGGCGATCCAGATACAGCCCGCGCACGTGGTAGCGGAAGCTCGGGTACGCGAGGAGGCCGAGCACGAACGTGATCCCATAGGCCACTGCCACCGTCGCCGCATAGATCCGACCGAGGCGGACCTTGTAGCGCCCGCGCAGATACCCGAACGCGATCAGGGCGTGGTGCGTGCTCGCGCCGACCAGCACGATCGCCGCCATCGCGTGCAGCACCACCAGCAGGCGGGCCGCGCCGTCGAAGACGATCTCGGGCTGCATCGCCGGTGCAGCCTACTACTAGACCGCGACCGGAAACCGGATGAACGGATGGTGCTGATAGCCCTCGAGGGCGACGTCCTCGAACGTCATCTCGAGCACCGGCTTGTTCGCCAGCACGAGCTTCGGCAGCGGGTGCGGCGTCCGCGTGAGCTGGAGCTTCACGCCCTCGAGGTGGTTGCCGTAGATGTGGGCATCGCCGAGGGTGTGGACGAAGTGCCGCGGAGTGAGCCCGCACTCCTGCGCGACCATCGCGGTGAGCAGCGCATAGCTCGCGATGTTGAACGGCACACCGAGCGCGAGATCCGCGGAGCGCTGGTAGAGCTGGCAATCCAGCCATCGCGGCTTGTCCTGCTCCATTCCGACGTAGAACTGGAACAGCGCGTGGCACGGCGGCAGCTTCATCTGCGGCAGCGCCGCGACGTTCCACGCGCTGACGATGATCCGGCGGGACATCGGGTTGGTCTTGATCGTCGCGATCGCCTCGCTCAGCTGATCGATCCCTTTCCCGGCTCCCGTTCCACCCCAGTTGCGCCACTGCGCCCCATAGATCGGCCCGAGGTTGCCCTGCTCGTCGGCCCACGCATCCCAGATCGGCGTGTGAGCGTGGAGATCGTCGTGGATGTTGGTGGAGCCCTTGAGGAACCAGATCAGCTCGCGGACCACCGCCGGGAACAGGACCTTCTTGGTGGTGACCAGGGGAAAGCCCTCGCGCAGGTCATACCGGGTCTGCGCGCCGAACTGCGAGATCGTCCCGGTGCCGGTACGATCGGTGCGCTGCTCGCCGTGCGCGAGCACGTCCTGCAGGAGATCCAGGTACGGACGCATGCCCCGGATATAGCACCGGTGTATGACCCTGCCGTGGCTCCCACCCCCACCACCGTCGGCGAGCTGCTCGACACCCACGACGCGCTCCTGCTCGATGCCTATGGCGTGCTGGTCGATGGCGCCGGCGCCCTCCCCGACGCCGCGCCACTGATCGCCGAGCTCCTGCGTCGCGGCACTCCGTACGCGGTCGTCACCAACGATGCTTCGCGGTCCCCAGCCACGTACGTGCGCCGGTTCGCGGCCATGGGGCTGCCGATCCCCGCCGAGCGGATCGTGACCTCGGGGAGCCTGATCCCCGGCTACTTCCGGACCCACGGCCTCGCCGGCGCGCGCACGCTCGTGCTCGGCACCGAGGACTCGTACCGCTACGTGATCCAGGGCGGCGGGGAGCCCGTGGCGCTCACGCCGGGCATCGAGGTCGATGCCGTCGCGATCTGCGATGACGCGGGCACCCCGTTCCTCGATGGCATCGAGCTCGCGCTGTCCGCGATCGTGCGCGCCGTCGAGGCCGGCCGCCGGCCCAGGCTCGTCCTCCCGAACCCCGACCTGGTCTATCCCAAGGGCGGCGGCGAGCTCGGCTTCACCGCCGGCGCGATGGCGCTGCTCGTCGAGGCCGCGCTCGGCCGGCGCTACCCGGGCGGTGCGCTGGTGTTCGAACGCCTCGGCAAGCCCGAGCCCCACCTGTTCGTCGAGGGCAAGCGCCTGCTCGGGGCGGCCAACCCGGTGATGATCGGCGATCAGCTCGAGACCGATGTCGCCGGCGCGCGCGCTGCCGGCATGGCGGTGGCACTCCTCGCGGGCGTCTCGCGCTGGGACGCCACGTCGAAGATCACGCCGACCTACCTGCTCGAGCGCCTCGCGCCCTGATCAGTGGCCCGCGAACTCGCGGACCTGCTTGAACACGAGGTGACCGTTCTGGAGGACCTTGACCTCGAGATCGAGCGCGGTCGGCTTCGACGGATCGACGGTGACCTGGTCACACGAGTTCGCGTAGTAGCCGACCTTGGCCTTGCAGTACGCGGTCTCGACGGCCTTGGTCAGATCGAGCATCTGGACCATCTGCGCATCCGGCAACACGCGGTGCGTGAGCTTGGGCTGCCCCGCGACCGGCAGCGCGTAGCGCGTGACGGTGAACGTCGGCGCCGCCCCGTTCCCGATGAAGCCCGCGATCACGTTCTCCGAGTACGTCCCCGGCGTCGGGTTGGTGACGAGATTCTCGCCCAGCTGCGAGGAGAAGCTGTAGCCGTACAGGGTCTCGTTGTTCATGACCCGGGTGACCAGCACGGAGTTCGCGATCTCCGGCGACTCGACGTCGTACTTCGCGACGATCGCGATCCCCATGCCCACGGTGGCGTGGTCGAGGCGCGCGAACGAGCGCTCCTCGATGGCGCGCTTGTTCCACAGGCTCGCCCACACGCCCTTGACGGCGCACTGCACGGTCTTCGGCTCGACCTCGAGCTTGGTGTCCACGCCAGCCGTGCCGGCGACGACCTGACAGGTGTTGCCCGCGTTGTCGGTGTTCGAGACTCGCGCCGAGAACGAATCGTGGAGCCCCGCGCCGTCAAAGTTCGGCAGGTCCTCCGCGTTCGCGCTCGACCTCACCTTGAGGCGGTCGACCCCGACCAGCGAGGTGCCGACCTTGCCCTTGATCGCGGCCAGCGTGGCCGGCGGGAACTGCGCCTTGTAGAACTCGGCGCGGACCTCGGCGGACATCGTGCTCCGCTGCGCGGGCGACAGCGTGCCGGTCTTCTCGGCCGCGATCAGCGCGCTGAGCTTGGTGCGGAGCGTGGCGTTCGGCGCGTACGCGATGAAGTCGTGATAGTAGGTCACCGGGATCCCGAGGCCCGCGGGCGCGAGGTCGTAGCCCGCGCGCTGGCTCGGCGTGTTCGCATCGGTGGTGCGGCCGAGCACGGCCTTGTGCTGCAAGAAGCCGAGGTTCGCGGCCTTCGAGCCGAACTTCTTCTGTGCGGTGATGCAGTCCGCCGGCTTGCTCGGGCACATCTCGGCGAACGAGAACAGCCGGGTCTCCGGCACGTAGGCCACGGGCGTCCACGGCTTGTTCGTGCGCTCCTTGAACTTCGCCTGGATGATCGCGTCGGTGGTGGCCTCGAGCTTGAACCCATCCGACTTGACGATCAGGTGGACGGGCTTGTTCGCGAACGGCTTGAGCGTGGCGTTCGACGGGCCGGCATCGCGCAGCACCATGTCGGGCGTGCCGCGCTCCTTGCTCTTCAGGTTCACGTGCGAGCTCGCATCCTGGTACGCCTTCGTGATCACGCCACCGACGACGGCGAGGTCGAGCGGCAGCTCGTCGAGCACCGCGATGTCGAGCGGGGTCAGGTCATCCGGGTTGGCCGGGAAGATCCGCAGGTAGCCCCAGGCCTCGCCGAGGTTCAGCGGCAGGAACTTCAGCGCACCGAGCACGGCATCGATCGTCGTGTTGCCCACGCCGAGCGTGGTCAGCTTGGCCTTGTTCGTGGCGGTCAGCGTCTGCTGCGGCCCGGTGGCGACGAACATCATCTTGACGCTCGGGATCTTGAAGGCGCCCTTGACCACGGTCACCGCGGTGACGATCGCGCCATCCTTCGCGACATCCTCGGGATACAGCTGGATCCCGTAGCTCGGCGTGGCGTTCGCGTCGGTGCGATAGGTCTGGATCGTCCCAGCGACGTAGCGCTTGTCCTGCACGTCGTAGGTGTGCGCGTTGAAGCTCTCGAGGTCCTCCGCGAAGTCGGGGAGCACCGCCTCGCTGAAGTAGTAGTGGTAGCGCGCGGACTCCGGCGTCCGACCGCTCTCCTTGTAGTTGGCGTTCTGGAAGTAGATCTTCGGGCTCGACGGCTTGCGGCGATCGATCACGAACTTCATCGACGGGCCCTGGATCACCACCCCGCCGTCCTTGAGCGCGAGCGACTCGAACTGCGCGGTGCTGACGATGGTCCGGTAGAACAGCGAGGTCTGGCTATCGGCCTTGCCGTCCGACCACACCGGCCCGTCGTCGTCCTCGTCCCCCTCGGTGGCACAGCCGCTGCCGAAAGCCGCCGGGGCGACGATCAGCGCCATGAACGCGATTACCGAGACTCGTGACGCCATGCGGCAGGCTTCAGCAATGGCTGCGCCAGGATCGGTCGCGCAACTACTGGTGCTTGGCCGGTCGAAACCCGTCCAGGGGGTGGCTACTCGAGTTGCACTAGCCAGCAGGCGGCGAGGCGCGCTGCTAGGATCGTCGGGGTGATCCAGCGGTTTTGCTTCGTGAAGCTCCTCGACGACGAGGTCGGGACCCGCGCGGAGCTCGCGGAGATGATCCGCGCCCAGCTGATCACTGCTGGCGCCGACGGGGTGGTCGGGCTGCCCGCGGATGACTCCGCCGCGCGATGGGATCTCTCGATCGTGATCACCGCGGCCTCGATCGAGGCGTGGAACGCGCTCGCGCAGGTCCCCGCGATGACCGGCGTGTTCGACGAGCTCGCCGGCCGCGCAGCGGTGGTCAAGGCGTGGACGTTCGAGTCGGTAGGCTGAGCCGCGCGATCCAGCGCGCGAGCTCGTCGGGCAGCGGCGCCTCGAACCGCACGCGCTCGCGGGTGATCGGATGCACGAAGCCGAGCACCGCGGCGTGGAGTGCGAGGCGCGGTGCGCGAGGTACGAACGTGCGGCTGGTCTCGCCGCCGTGCTGGTGATCGCCGAGCACGGGGTGTCCGAGCCCGGCAAGGTGCACGCGGATCTGATGCGTGCGGCCGGTCTCGAGCCGGGCCGAGACCAGCGTGGCACCGGCGAGCGGCTCGATCACGCCGAGGTGCGTGACCGCGCGCTTGCCATCGACGGGACGATCGATCGTCTGCGCCGTGACCTCGCCCGCACACACGGCGCGATACTCGCGCTCCACATCGTGGACCTTGAACAGCTCGCCGAGCCGCTTGTTGGCCTCGCGCGTGCGCGCGAACACGAGCAGACCGCTGGTCGGCAGATCGAGGCGGTGCACGAGATAGACCTCGCCGAACTGGGTCCCGAGTTGATCGAGCAGATCGCCGCGATCACTCTCGGGTGTGGGCGCGGTGACGAGGCCCGCGGGCTTGTTCGCGATGATCAGGTGCGGATCGCTGAACACGATCGTCGGCGCGGGTGGCGCCTCGGTCCGCCCGACCGCGCCGCCGATGTTGACCTCGATCACCTGCCCGGGCCGCATCAGCCGGCCGCACGCCTTGACGCGCGTCTTGTCGACGAACACGCCGCCCTCGTCGATCACGGCGCGCGCCTTGCGGCGTGACAGCCCGACCACGTGCTTGGGGATGACCTGATCGAGCCGGAGCCCCGCCTCGTCGGCGGCGACGGTGAACTTCTCCTTCTGCATGCGATGCGCTCAGGCCCGGGCACAGACATCGACGATCGCGTCGGCGAGCAGCTCGGGGACCTCCTCCTGGAGGAAGTGCCCGGCGGGCGTGCGCGTGACCTTGGCGTCGGGGCGCGTCCGCGCCAGGTGGGTGACCACGCGGCCGAGGATCGGATCTGCCTCGCCCCACACCATCGAGATCGGGATCTGCGCGGTGGCGAACAGCTCGTGCGTGATCCGGAGCCCGGCGATCGAGGGATGCGCCTCGGCCGAATCGGGGACCATGCGCGCGAGCGCCAGCGGGGCCGCGCGCTCGGCGCGGGTGCGCAGCGGCCAGCGATAGGCCCGGGCGACCTCGCCGCGGATGCTCGAGCGATCACCCTGCGTGCGGTGCAGGACGCCGAGTGGGAACCCGAGCCGGCGGAACAGCACGTCGCTGACCAGCGGCAGCTGGGAGAGCCGATGGAACAAGGTCGGCTTGAACTGCGGCCCCGGCGGGCTGATCGCGGTGTTGCCGAGGACGAGGCCGCGCAGCCGCGTTCGTCGCGCGGACATGGCCAACAGGCCGATCGGTCCGCCCCAGTCCTGCGCCGCCAGGACCAGCGGCCCGGGGATCACCTGATCGATCATCTGCCCGAGCCAGGTCGCGTGGTGCTCGAGGGAGTGCGCCGGGATCTCGGGCTTGCTCGACAGCCCCAGGCCGATCAGGTCTGGCACGATCAGCCGCAGCTCGTCCCCACCGCGCCGCGCGCGGATCGCCGCCACGACCTTGCGCCACAGAAAGCCCCAGGTCGGGTTGCCGTGGACGAGCAGCACCGAGGGCCCATCGATCGGGCCCCATTCGAGGACGTGCATGCGCTCGATCCCCGTCGAGATCATCGACGAGCGGCAGCCCGTGGGCAGCTGCGCGACGATCCAGTCAGGAAGAACGCCTACCAACCGTCGTCATCCGCTCCGCGCTTCTTCTTCTTCCGATCCTCGCCGCCGCCACCGCGCTCCTTGTCCTTGTCCTTGTCGAACTTGCGCTTGCGCTCGCCCGTTGGTGCAGGACCGCCGTTCCCACCACTCGGGGGACCGCCGAAGCCGCCGGTGCGTGGAGGACCGCCGAAGCCGCCACCCGCGGGCGGACCGCCCGGGCGATAGCCTCCGCCGCCTCCTCCGGCATAGCCGCCCCCGCCGCCGGGAGGACCACCAGGACGATAGCCACCGCCACCGCCTCCGTAGCCGCCCGACGGTCGCGGACCGCCAGCGCCGCGCGCTTCACGCTCGCGAGCTTCGTTGATCCGGAGCTGTCGCCCGTCGATCTCGTGACCATCGAGCTCGGCGAGCGCAGCAGTCGCGCCCTCGGCTGTGGCCATCTCGACGAAGGCAAAGCCTCGAGATCTTCCGGTCTCGCGGTCCATGATGATGGACACGCTTGCCACCTCGCGGCCGTTCGCTCCGAATGCTTCTCGTAGCGACGCTTCGGTGGTGTTGTAGTTCAGGTTGCCCACGTAGAGCTTCGTTCCCACGGACGATCTCCTCGACGATCTTCAAACTGCGACGGATGCTGCCAGGGTTGGTGACAAGCGTCTCGTGACGCCCCACACCGTCCGAAAAGCCTATCACAGGCTCTCCGAGGCTGATCATCCGTCGGTGTGCGATCCGTTTCGGAGGCCAACTCATACATCGGGTCCAGCGACCCCAGGTGAGGGTGAGGACTGCGGAAGTTGGCCGGGAAGAAGCTTTCCCGAGGATCTTTCCGGGCGTAGAGTTTCCCCACAAAGGGAGGGAATACCTTGAAGAAGCTTTCACTTATTGCGGGAGGCGTGGCCAGCCTGGGCCTGGCTGCGCTGCTCGCCACTCAGAGTCACGCGGCCGATCACCTCGATTCGGCCACCCTTGCAGGTAACCCCATGGGGGACATCAACGATGTCTACACATGGATGACACCGGATGCCCTCAAGCTCAACCTGGCGATGACGGTGTCCCCTGGAGATCCGGGGACCCGCGCCTTCACCGACGCGGTTCAGTACGTCTTCCACGTCACCAGCAAGGCTGGCGATCCGCAAGCGACCGTCGCCCAGGCAGGCGGCACGGAGACCAAGGTGATCTGCACCTTCGTCTCGAACACCAACGTCTCGTGCTGGGTCGTCACCGGCACCGCCACCACGGCGTACGTCCAGGGCGATCCGAGCGCGGCCACCGGCCTCACCAGCGCCGATGGCAAGCTCAAGGTGTTCGCGGGCCGGCGCTCCGATCCGTTCTTCTTCAACCTGCAGGGCTTCCGCAACGCCGTCGACGCCGTGCACACCAACGTCGGTGCGCTCACGTTCACCGCGGACGGCTGCCCGAACAACCTGCCGAGCACCGGCGCGCTGTCGATCGCCACGATCCTCGGCCTGCTCACCACGCTGCAGACCACGGGCGCCGGATCGCCTGCCTGCTCCACCACGAACATCGATTGCTTCGCGGCATTCAACGTGATGGCGCTCGTCGTTCAGGTCGACAAGACCCTGGTCAACGCGACCGGTAACACCATCGTGGGCGTGTGGGGTTCCACCCACGCGAAGCCGTGAGGACCACGAACATGAAGAACCTCACCAACATCATCGTGTCCCTCACTGTCGCCGCCGGCCTCGTCGCCTGTGGTGACAACCAGAAGGCGCCCGACGCCGGCGTCAAGAACGACGCGCCCGTCAAGATGGATGCCCCGCCGATCCCTGCCGCACCGACGCTCGGTACGGTGATCGATCGCATGGGTCGCCCGGCCGTCAACACCGCGCTCAACGCGTTGATCGACGACAACCCGCTGAAGACGGCCAAGAAGGACGCGTACAACCACGCGATCGATCCGGCCGCCTGGACGCTGACCACCCTCGATGCCGCAGGCACCGATGGCACCCTGGCGCCCAAGACCGTGCGCGGCGAGTTCGCCAAGCAGCTCGCGATCCTCGACACCCTGGATCAGGGCTCCACGCCGCCCGGGCACCACGGGCCCCGGGCGGGGGTTGCGGTAACCAGGCGCTCCACAGCAACACCACCGGCTACGTGACGCTGGCCACCGTCCTTTCGGACGATCAGCTGTACGTCGACACCACCAAGCTGACCTGCAACTTCTACCTCTCTCTCGAGGTCGAGGTCGCCACGGGCGGCGGTGTCGCGCACACCCAGTGCGGCGGTCGCACGCTCGCTCACGACGTGATCGACACGAGCTACTCGCTGCTCGCGGCCGGTCTTGGTGGCTTCGACGCCGCGAACAGCTTCGCGCCCCGGATCCACGACAACGCGCCGGTCCACACCGACATCACCGACACGTTCCCGTACCTCGGCGCTCCGCACTGATGCAGCGGCTGGTCGTCGCCGTCGCCCTGCTCGCAGGGTGCCGCGGTGATCACGACCAGCACGCCGCACCGCCGCCACCGGCCCCTGCGGTGGCGACTCCGTCGGACCTTCCGAAGCTCCCTTCGAGCCCGGATGGTGCGGCGGAGCTTCGCGTGATCGATGGCGAGGTGGTGCGGCTCCGTTCCGACCTCGCGAATCGCGCGTCGTTCGTCAACCTCCTCCTCGGCCGCGCGGGGATCACCCAGGCGCTCGAGGACTTCACCGAGGCCGTCGACGTGACCGCCGTGTGGATTGCGGCCGCGCCCGACGAGCCGATGGCGTGGAAGGCACGCGTGCAGGCGCTGTCCCGCGTGCACCGGTTCGCGGACGCGCGCGCGGCACTCGAGCACTACAAGCCGCTCGCGCCGAAAGACTGGCAGGAGCTCGCCGCGACGATCGACGAGGCCACCGGGCACCCGGAGCTCGCGGCGACGCTCCGCGAGGACACCGCGCGGATCCTGGTCCGCCCCGAAACCCTGACCCAGCTCGCCGCCAACCTCGCGCTCCGGGGCAAGCTCGACCTCGCGATCGCGCTGATCCCGAAGGCGGCGGCCGCGGCCCACGACAACTCGCCGGTGCTCTACGGCTGGCTGTACTTCCAGTGGGGACGGCTCCACGAGCAGGCCGGCCAGATGGCGCGCGCCCGCGATCTGTTCGCCGAGGCTCATCGACGGATGCCCGGCTACCTCGAGGCGATCGTCCACCTCGCCGGGGCGATGACGGCCACCGGCCAGGATCCCACGGCGCTCGTGACCGCGGCGCTCGCCGAGAACCCGCATCCGGAGCTGCTCGCCCTGGGCGGCAAGACCGCGGAGGCCAAGCAGGCCTGGGACCGCTACCTGGCGGCGCTCCCGGAGGCGTTCTCGGACCACGCGGCGCGGTTCTATCTCGGGGCCGGCGCCGACCCGATCCGGGCGCTGGCGCTCGCCCAGGCCAACCTCGCGAACCGTGACACGCCCGAAGCGCGGGCCCTCGTCGTCGAGGCGGCGCTCGCGGCCAAGGATCCCGCCGAGGCCTGCCGCGTGGTCGATCCGCTCCTCGCGGCGCCGCTGCGCGCCCACCTGTTCATCGCGTGGCGCGCCGTGGCGGCGTGCGGGCGCAAGGCCGACGCCGATCGCCTCGCCGCCACCCTCGGTATTCGATAGCCCGCGATCCGAGCGGGGCCGGAGCGGTTGCCGTATTCTTTGTGTGGGCAATGGGGCCGCTGCCGTACCCGCACCGCGCAACCTTCCTCGCGAGCACGCTCCACGTGCCGGCCGAGCTGGAGGCTGCGAAACCGTACGTCGCGCGCGTGCTGTCGCTGCTGGTCTACGATCACCTGGTCCGCCACCGGATGGTCACGCTCGGCGACCACGATGACGAGCGGCTGGTCGACGACGCCGGGCGGTTGCTCGATGCACGCCACCCGCAGATCGAGGACAGCGTGGACTGGTTCTTCCGCGTCTCGCGGCGGCACGAGGTGCTGTGGTTCGAGCTGTCGTTCGATCCCAAGCGGCCGATGGCCCCATCGCTCCGCTCGCGCCGGCCGTATGGGCCGATCGAGGAGTGGCGGTCGAGCCCCGAGCTCGCACTCTCCCAGCAGCTCGGGCAGTGCATCGCGCAGTGGATGTCCGCGCGGCGCTTGCCGGCCGTGGACGCGCTCGCCGACTTCACGCTCGACGATCTGCGCACCGCGGCCGAACGGCTCGCCAAGGTCGACGCGATGTTCCAGCAAGGCGTGGATCTCGCCCAGCTCTCGGGCGGCCTGGTCGCCGCGCCGCCGCGGCTCGCGATCCCGTTCCTGCGCGTGCTCGCCGAGCTCTCGCGTGACGAGGCGCGGCTCCTCGATGCCGAGATCCTGCGGCGCGATCCCACGCACCCGGTCGCGCGCCGCAACGCGTACGTCACCGGGCTGCTCGCCGGCGACACCGATCGCCGCGCGATCCTCCCGCTCGTCGAGGAGGCGCCGATGTACGCCAAGCCGCACCTCTCGATCTGGGGCGAGCCGTTCGCGGACACGCGCGTCTTGGAGAACATGGGCGTGCGCCATCAGGGCATCGCCGCGAGCCTGATGCCCGCGAACCCGTACGCGTGCCACAACTACTCGCTCCAGCTCGCCGACGATGCACGGCGCGAGGAGAGCTATCGCTGGGCAGATCGCGCCACCGTCGCCGCTCCGCAGATGGGGGCCGCGCATCTCGATTGCGTGCGCCGGCTGCGCCAGGTCGGCCGCCCTGGTCAGGCGTTCGCCGAGGCGCAGTATCGGTGCCGCGAGATCCTCGACCGCGCGGCGGCGGGCAAGCTGGCCGCGAATGACTGGCAGGCACCGCATCACGCGTCGCTGTTGATCGCGTTCGCGCACCTCGATGTCGGCCGGATCGCCGAAGCGATCGAGCTCGCCGACGAGGCGATGGCCCGGCTCCCCGATGATCCCGGCACGCAGGAGGCCTTCGCCTGGGCGCAGAAGCGGATCGCCCACTGGAAGACCGACGCCGGCCTGCTCGCCCGCGCCTTCGCGTGGGAGGGCCACCACCGCGGCGATCCGGGCCGCGTGATCGTGGGCATGACCAAGGGCCGGATCACCGACGACGAAGATGCCGGGATGCTGATCGAGGCGCTGGTCGCCACCGGGCGGATGGAACAGGCCGAGGTCGCGTTCTGGCAGTGCTCCGGGCTCGACGGGATCGGCGTGCTCGGTGACGGCAAGGCGCGGCTGTCGTCGGCGAAGGCGCTGATCCTGAACGGTGACCTCGACGAGGCCCTCGATCAGATCCAGATCGTCCAGCTGCGACGCAGCCAGAGCCGCCTCGAGGCCGAGATCAACCGCCTGTTCCGGCTCGCGGCGATCCGCCCGGCCAGCGAGTGGGAGCGCGTGATCGAGCGGCGGCTCGAGCGCGGTGCGCTGCGCCTGGCCCAGATGGCGGCGCGCGACCTCGCCGACTTCGTCCCCAACCTCGACACCCCGCTCGTGCGACGCGCGCTCGGCGAGCGCACCAAGCTCGCGATCGATCCGCTGTGGATCGCCGAGCTGATCGGCGCCCTCCCCGCGGTCCAGGGCACCTCGTCGCAGATCCTCAATCGCCTGGCGTGGCCCGACGACGAATCGCTGCGCGCCGCCGATCAGCTCGCCCAGGAGTGGTGGACGGTGATCGTCCCACCGGCGCGCGATCGCGATGCGCACGCGGCGGGCGCCGTGCTCGCCCTCGGCCTCTCGCTCGCGCACTACCTGGTCGCCACCTCGGGCCCACCCTCCCCGATCGCCGGCGCGTATCGCCACATCGCGACCGAGGCGCTGCACCTCGTGCGCCGCTCGCGCTACCAGATCGATCCCCAGGCGATCCAGGCGGTGTTGCGCATGGTCGATTGGCTCGGCGGCGCGCAGGAGTGGATCCTCGACACCTGGCTCCTGCGGATCGAGCGCGCGCTCGATCTCGAAGCGGAGCATGGCAGCTACCTCGAGGGCATGATCGGCGGCATGCCCGTCGTCCAGCGCCTGCTGCGCGGCGACGAGCGGATCGGCTGGGAGCTCCGGCTCGCCCACGATCTCGCGACGGATCCCTCGCAGTACGAGCCGGCGGCGATGCTGTTCGCGCGCTGCACCCGCGCCGTCGAGGCCGGTGGCGTACCGCTCGCGTGGTCTGCCGCGGCGGCGGCCGCCGCACCGCCCCAGGCGCAGCTCGACGTCCACTGGCTAGCGGCGCTGTCGAACCCGACCGGCGTCGCGGCGCCGTGGCTGCGCGTGGCGCACGGCCTCATGGCCTCCGGCCGGCCGATCGACGGCTTCATGGCCGCGTGCCGCGGGATGACGGCCGCCACCGCCAAGGAGCGCTCACCGGCGATCGCCGAGCTCACGCCGAAGTGGCGCCTCGCCGGGATCCAGACCCCGATCAACGGCGATGCCGCGTTCGAATCCGGCCTCGCCGCCGCCTCGGAGGATCGGCTCGACGTGGCGATCGCGCACCTGCGCTGGGCCTCGGCCGTCGAGCCCGGCAACGCGAAGCGCGCGCAGAGCCTCGCCGTCGCGCTCGGCCGCACCGGTCGTGGCCTCGAGGCGATCCGCGTGCTGTCCCAGCACGAGCGGATCGATGCCCCCCGCCTGATCGGGCGCGTGCTCTACGAGTCCGGCCGCGATGTCGATGCGGTCACCGTCCTGCGCTACGCCTCGCGGCGGTTCCGCACCGCGGACGATTGGGGCGCCCTCGCCTCCGCCGCGAGCCGCGCGAACGATGATGCCGTTGCCATCGAGGCCGGCAAGAAGGCGATCGCGCTGGGCGCCAAGGATCCGGGCCTCGCGATCTCGCTCGCGACCAGCCTCTACCGGCTGGGCGAGTTCGTCGAGTGCGAGGAGATCGCGCACCAGCTGATCGCCGACGGCGGCGGGCGCGAGGCGCGGCTCGCGGGCCTCCACGCGATGGCGCGCGCCCTCGCGGGTCAGGGCCGTCACGTCGACGCGCACCCGTACGCCAAGGCCGCCGCCGAGCTTGGCCCCAACGGAGAGCTTGCCGCCGAGCTGATCGAGACGATGGACCGGATCGTCGCGCAGCAGACCCCGCCGATCCGCCCGAGCTCCGAGAGCTCGATGGAGCGCCAGGCCTGCAACGATCTCGAGGCCGCGCGGTTCGAGACCCTGGTGTCCGCGATCACCTCGCCTTCGTGGGGCATCGCGCGCGTCGCCCTGATGGCGTGCGAGTTCCGCAGCGAGGACGAGAGCGGCATCCCGGTGGCGCCGCGCGCCCTCGATGCCGCCGTGGCGATGCTCGGCCGCACCGAGGGGACCACCAACCCCGATGCAACGCTGGCGCGCATCCGCGCCCTCCGGATCCGCGACAATGCGTTCATCCAGATCGATCCGCCGCCGCCGCTCGGCGCGCGGTACACGCTCGAGGAGTTCGAGCGCGCCTATCAGGATCGCGAGCGCCGGCCGCACCGGCCGAGCGCGATCATGAGCTTCGCGCGGTAGCGGGCGCTCAGGGCAGCTGCAGATCGATCACGGCATCCGTGGTGGTCTTGCGCTTGTCCTCGACGCACACCTGCGGGCTCCCGGCGCAGGCGCGGATCACCACGTCCTCGCCTGCCAGCTCCTGCATCGAATAGCTCCCCTTCGCATCGGTGCTCCCGCCCGTGCTGCGATTCCTCCCGGCGGGGATGATCGTGACGCCGACGCCGGGGAGCGGCGCACCGCTCTTGCCGCGGACCGTGCCGCTCAGCGTGACGACCTTGGTGGGCGCAGGGACCTTGAAGTCGATGCTTCCGACCAGGCCGGCCTGCTTGGTGGCGAGCGCCTTCGCCTTCGCGAGGCTGGGTGTTCCCGGGTAGTAGGTCGTGGGGTGCGGGGACTGCGGGCTGGTGCCGCCGTAGTCCGGGAGCGAGACCCCGACGAGGAACGTGCCCGCCGGGACCTCGTGGATCAGGTAGTGGCCGGTCGCATCGGTCTTCGCCGAGAGCCGCCAGTGGCGATCGCCCTCGCGCTTGGCGATCGCGTGGACCTCGAGACCAACGACGGGCGCCCCGGCCGTATCGGTCACGGTGCCCTCGACGCGACCGTCGTACGAGACCATCACGATCGGGTGTGCGCACGCCGCGGGGCTCGGGACGTTGAACTGGACCTTGCGGTCCTGCCAGATCCGAAGATCTTGGTTGAGCACCTCGAGGGTGTAGGCGCCGGGCGGCACCTCGAGCGTGAACGCGCCCGCGGCGTTGCTCCTGGCCGAGATCTTGGTGCCCACGGCGCGAACCTCGACTCCGGCGAGCGGCTTCGAATCGCTGCCCTGGCTGACCACGGCGCGCCCTTCGACGAGCGCGGTCGTGCGGGTGACCTTCGCGTGCGCGAGCTTCACGTCCGGATCGTCCTTCGAGTAGCGATGCGTATTGGTGCATGCGCCGACCCCGAGGGTCGTGGCGCTGGTGCCGCCGCTGTAGACGACGTAGGTCTTGCCCTGCGTGAACGCGATCCCGCAGACGTTGCCATCGTTGCCGTGCGTGATCGTCACGGTCTTCGGCAACGGGAACGTGCTGTTCAGCGTCTCCACCACCTCGAACGTGGTGGTGTCCGAGCCGCGATTCGACACGACCTTGGTCACCTTGCCGACGAACACCGTCGACAGGAACAGCTCCGCGCACGCCGGGCCCGGCCCCTGGCACGAGCATGCCTCCGCGCGCCCCGGATGGGTCAGCGACAGGATCGAGAACACGAACGCGATGGTGACCGCGACGATGACCGCTGGGACCAACCGGCTCCGCATGCCTCGATCATGACACGCCGGGCAGCGCGACCGCGCAGACCTCGCGGCGGTTGGAAGGGAGGTGCCGGAGGCGCACGTCCGGCAGCCCGAGCTCGCGGATCCGGGCGACCAGCTTCGGCAACTCGGCGACGAAGCTCCAGTCGTTCATCTTCAGCGTGATCACCGCGCCGCGCAGCGTGGGCCGAAGCTTCGGCATCAGGCGCGCGATCTCGTGGAGCGCCACCTGCGGCGCGAGGTTGACGTCGACGAGCAGCCAGTCGACGCGTGGTGGGAGCTCCTCCCAGCGGACGGCGCCGACCTTCTTCGCGAGGTGGTGGACGTTCGGCAGGGCGAGCACGTTCGGGGCGAGCTCCCCGGTGTCGACGCCCCACACCGTGAGGCCACGGCGCGCCAGGGCGAGCACCGCACCGCCGGGTGCGGCGCCGATCTCGAGCGCGACCTGCCCCGCCGCCATCGGGATCCGCGCCCACGCGATCGCCTCTTCGATCTTGGCGAACGCACGGGACGGTGCATCCGGTGGCACCACCACACCGAACGTCCCGCCGGCATGCGGCGGGCGTGACGGATCGTGACGATGCAGGCCGAGCCACGTCGCCTCCTCGGTCGCGGCGCCTTGCGGCACGATCAGATCCGCCACCAGCTCGCCATCCTGCGCCGCACCGCCGGGCCCGATCGCCTGCCAGCGCGCGACATCGGCCGGGATCTCGAGATCGCGGCTGAACGCGTGCACGCGGGTGGCTCCGAGCGCTGCGATCTCCGCGGCGACCGCGCTCGGATCGACCACCGTGCCGATCGAGCGCCCCCACACCCGGGCGAACACCGAGCCTGGCGGATCCGCCGGGGTGATCTCCTGGGTCGACTTGAAGGTCAGAAGGCCCGGGCGCGAGAACGCGAACTTCAGATCGGGCCGGTTGAGCTCGATCTCGAGCTTGATCGCGGGCTCCACGCCGGGGAGGCAGGTCGCGAACGCGAAGTCAGGCACGCGGCACCATACCAGTGGGGCGCACGGTAGGATGCGCGCGCGCGATGTACCGCTTGTTCTACTGGCTCGTGCTCCAGCGGCTCCCCGCCGAGGGCACGCACAAGGTCTCGTTCGTGCTGCTGCGTGCGCTGGTGGCGATGCCTGGCCTCGGTGCGCTGGTCCGCTGGTGGTATGCGCCACGCGATCCTGCCCTGCGCGTCCACGCGTTCGGCAAGGAGCTGCCCGGCCCGCTGGGCCTCGCCGCCGGGTTCGACAAGGACGCCAAGGGCGTCGAGTCCCTGCTCGCGCTCGGGTTTGGCTTCGTCGAGGTCGGCACCGTGACCGCCGAGGCGCAGCCCGGCAATCCGAAGCCGCGGCTGTTCCGGATCCCGCGCGATCGCGCGCTCGTCAACCGGATGGGCTTCAACAACGATGGTGCCGCGGCAGCCGCGCAGCGCCTCGTGCGCAAGCGCAGCGGCGTGGTCGGCGTCAACATCGGCAAGACCAAGCGCGTCGCCGAGGCCGAGGCCCTCGCGGACTTCACCGCGAGCGCGGAGCGGCTCGCCCCGCTCGCGGACTACCTCGTGGTCAACGTCAGCTCGCCGAACACGCCGGGCCTCCGCGATCTCCAGGCCGTGGACAAGCTCCGCCCGCTGCTGGCCGGCGTGCGCGCGGCGTGTGATCGCGGCTCGCCGCTGCGCAAGATCCCACTGTTCGTGAAGATCGCGCCCGATCTTGCCGATGAGGACATCGACGCCGTCGCCGACCTCGCGCTCGAGCTCGGCCTCGACGGGATCATCGCCACCAACACCACGATCTCGCGCGCCGGCCTCGCCACGCCAGAGGCCAACGTCACGGCGCTCGGCGCCGGCGGCCTCTCGGGAGCGCCCCTCAAGGCGCGCTCGCTCGTAGTGCTCCGCAGATTGCGGGCACGCGTGGGCACGCGGGTTTTGCTGATCGCCGTCGGCGGCATCGAGACCGCCGACGACGCATGGCAACGGATCCGCGCCGGCGCCACCCTGATCCAGGGCTACACCGGCTTCATCTATGGCGGGCCCGCGTGGCCGCGCCGGCTGCAGCGCGAGCTGGCAGCCAAGGTCCGAGCGGCGGGGCTCGCGACGATCGAACAGGCGATCGGCGCGGACCTGCCCGCTTAGATCACGTCGGGAGGCAGACCTTCTGCGCGCTGCAGGTGAACCCGGTCGGGCACGCCGAGCTGGTGCAGTCGAGGTCGCAGATCGCGTCGTACGTGTACGTGGTGTTCGGCGCGGTGTTCGGCGGCGTGCCGGTCAGCGCGGGCGCGAGGTTGGTCTGGAGGAAGCACTCCGGCACGCCCTCGGCCGCGCCGCGCTGCGCCGCGCACGTCGCCGCATCCGCGTCGAGGTTCGGGAAGTTGAACATGTTCTGCGCGTTCGTCATGAACGTGGCCGCGGTGTGGCAGACCAGGCTGCAGAAGCCCTTACCGGCCGCGTTGGAGAAGCAGGTGGTGCCGGTCGGGCACATCGGCATGCCGGTGCCGCACAGCTTGCCGAGGCCGCCGGTCAGCGCGGGCGGCGCATCGACCGTCGGCGCGTCGATCTGCTTCGGGGCATCGGGCGTGGTCTTGCCGCCGTCGTCGCCACAGGCAACGAGCGCGGAACCGAGCAGCATGGAAAGGACAAACAGGCGAGACATACGCATGGGAACCCCTCTGTGAAGATAGGCGGTTATACACAAAGTTCGCGGCTGGGAAACCTTCGTGTCACTGGCAGCGACCCACGGCGGCTGTAACCCCACGTTCGCGCCCTGCTAGAGTCGCCGCATGGCCATCCGCAAGATCGCCCAGATCGGGCACCCGGTGCTGCGGCAGACCGCACGTGACGTAAGTCGCGAACAGCTGGCCTCGCCGGCGATGCAGGCGTTCATCGATGACCTGATCGAGACCATGCGGGACGCCGACGGCGCCGGCCTGGCCGCGATCCAGGTCTACGAGCCGGTCCGGATCTGCGCGATCGAGGTCCGCAACAACCCTCGCTACCCGTACAAGCCGCCGATTCCCCTCACCATCCTCGTCAACCCCGTGCTGACCCCGGTCGGCGACGAGCTGTTCGAGAACAACGAGGGCTGCCTGTCGGTCCCGAATCTGCGAGCGATGGTCCAGCGCCAGGTCCACGTCCACGTCAAGGCCTGGGACCGGCACGGCAACGACATCGACGAAACCGTCCACGGGCTCAAGGCCGGGACCTATCAGCACGAGGTCGATCACCTGCTCGGCAAGGTGTTCGTGGACCGGGTCACCGATCCCACGACGTTCTCGACCTGGACCGAGTTCGATCGCCACCACAAGGCGGCGTTCGTGGAGCGAGCCAAGGCCCTGGTGGCCCGCGTCGGCTCGTGAGCGAGCCGCTCAGCTGTTC
Organism: Myxococcales bacterium; assembly: GCA_016720595.1. Lineage (GTDB taxonomy): Bacteria > Myxococcota_A > Polyangia > Haliangiales > Haliangiaceae > JABFXX01. Next base: position 9,192 of record JADKKI010000015.1, on the reverse strand, counting down.
GCCTTGGCGGCGTCCCCTCTTTAGCGGCACGATCTGCGTCGCCGCGTCGTTCACCGTGTGCTCGACGACCTCCAGCCGCTGGTTGGTCTCGTCCAGCCGATGGTTGGTCTCGTCCAGCCGATGGTTGGTCTCGTCCAGCCGATGGTTGGTCTCGTCCAGCCGATGGTTGGTGCCGTCGATCTTCGCAGACAGGTTCGTGTTGACGGCCCGGATCTCATCGCGGATCTCGCGCAAGATGAAATGGGTGAGCTCGGAATCGGTCACAGCGCCTCCTAGAATACCGTGGCGCCAATGCACGCTCCAGGCCGTTCGTAACACCGCGATTGGACACGCCGCCTGGCCCCCACTTGGCCGCCGCCCGGACACGGCGTCCGCCGGCCGTCGGACACCCGGACATCCGCTGCGTTAGCCGCCCGCGCACCTTGCCGAGAGGTCCACTGGTGGGTTCTCCTTGTGGGCGATGGCGCGCAAGCGCACCCCACGGAAGACGGCGGGCCAAGCCTCGCCTGCGTCCGAGGTCGCACGTCCGCAGTCAGCGGGCAAGCCGGCGGCGAAGGCAGCGGGCAAGCCGGCGGCCAAACCAGCGGCCAACGGCGAGAAGCCCGCGCGCCGCAAGAAGAAGGCGGAGCCCAAGCCGCTGATCAATGTCCGCCACATGAACCGGCGCGACATCGGACGGGTGTGGGACTTCCTCAAGCTGTCGTTCCGCGACGTCAACGCCGAGACGGTCGAGTACCAGCGCCCGCGCTCGAGGAATCGGTTCGAGGAGATCTACGAGGAGGAGGGCATCGAGCAGCTCCTGTTCGAGGTCGATGGCGACATCGTGGCGTACGCCGAGTGCAGCTACGAGGTCACGGGCTCCGACAACTGGATCAACCCGCGCTACTTCGAGAAGCGCGACATGCGGCCGCTGTTCATCGACGAGCTCGCCGTGCACCCGCAGTGGCACGGCCGCGGCGTGGGCTCGTTCGCGATGGAGCAGCTGCAGCACCTCGCGCGCGTGCACGGCCTCAACCACCTCGTCCTCGAGGTCGCCGAGAACAACGAGCGCGCGCTGAGCTGGTACAAGAAGCGCGACTTCAAGAAGCTCGATGCGGCGATCTTCATGGCCGCGCCCGTCGATATCGAGCCCGAGCTGCTGCCACCCCGCGAGCTGCCGGCGCAGCGCGAGGCCGCGCCGCCGCCGCGAAGCGACGACGACGACGACGCGAAGAACTAACCCGACTACACTCGGTGGGTGAGTAGCCTCGTCCTGACCCCAGCGGATCGAACGCGGATCTCGGAGGCGATCAAGGCCGCGGAGGTCGGGCACCGTGGCGAGATCGTGGTGCACGTCGAGCCGCGCACCTTCGGCGATCCGCTCAAGCGCGCCGCGAAGCTGTTCGGCAAGCTCGGTGTCGACAAGACCGCCGAGCACACCGGCGTCCTGCTCTACCTCGCCACGATCAATCGCGCGGCCGCCGTGTGGGCCGGCACCGGCATCGAGGGTGGCAGCGACTCCGCCACCTGGAAGCCCGTGTTCGACGCGCTCGCGGCAGGTGCCAACGACGATCAGACCGCCACGATCTGCGCCGCGATCGCCGCGCTCGGCCGCGTCCTCACCGTGCGCTGCGCTGGGCCCGACCGTCACGGCAACGAGCTCGGCGATGGAGCCGCGTCGTGAAGGCGTGGCTCGCCGCGCTGCTGCTCGCCGCGTGGACGGTGGTCGCGCACGCCGGCGCCACGCAGGAGCACCCTCTCGAGGATGCCGCGAAGGTCGTGCCCGATGCAGACGAGCCGGCACTCGAGGACGAGCTGCGTACGCTGCGCACGCAGGGCGTGGACCTCGCGGTGATCGTCATCAACTCGACCGGGGGCCAGACGATCGAGGCCTATGCGCGCAAGCGTGCGAAGGGCTGGGCCACCGGCACCACGCCGGCGGCGGTGTTCGTGCTCGCGGTCAAGGATCGCAAGAGTCGCCTCGAGGTCTCCGATCCGCTGCGCGCGAAGTTCCCCGATGCGCGCGCACAGTCGATCCTCGACAACATCAAGGGCTACCTCCGCTCGAGCGACTACACCGGCGGCATCCGCGCGGTGATCACCGAGGTCCGCAATGGCGTCGGCGGGGTCGCCGCGGATCTCGAGAGCCCGCACCCGCAGGTCGACGAGCCGAACCCGGCCGTCACGCCGCCCGTCACGGCCGTCGAGGTCGCGCCCCAGCCCGCGTACGAGCCCACGTACGAGCCGCCGCCTCGGAAGCGGGACTCGTCGGTGCTGATCGCCGTGCTGCTCGGCGGCGGCGGCTTGTTGCTCGGAGCGTTCCTGTGGGCGCGGATGCGCGTCGCGCGGCGGGCCACCCTCACCGCGAACGCGATGGAGCCCGACCGCCCCGTGTGGCTCGAGACCCTGTGGTGCGTGCTCCTGATCATCGGCGGGGTGCTCTACATCGCGGCGATCGTGCTGATGAGCTCGAACAACTCGCGGCGCAGCTCGTGGTCGTCGAGCAGCAGCGGCTGGAGTGGCGGAGGTGGCAGCAGCAGCAGCAGTGGCGGTGGTGGATGGAGCGGCGGCGGCGCCAGCTCGGGCTGGTGAACGGCGGCGGCGGCGGCGGCGGCGGCGGCGGCTGGTGATCGGCGGCGGCGCCAGCTCGGGCTGGTGAACGGCCGCGATCACGCCGCCGGCGCGGGCGCGGTCTCGGTGGGGAACTCGGCCTTGCGCCACGCCTCGTAGCCACCGTCGAGCGCGACCGCCCGCGTGAACCCCATCGTGCGGAGCGTGGCGGCAGCGAGCGTGGAGATCTTGCCGTACTGGCAGTAGACGACGACGCGCGCGCTGGGATCGGGCAGCACCTTGTCGACGCGCAGCTCGAGTTGCCCGCGCGGGATGTGGCGCGCCTTCGGGATGTGGCCCGCGGCGTACGCGTCGGTCTCGCGCACGTCGAGCACGAGCAGCTCGCCCTGCTCCACGCGGGTGCGCACCTCCTCGAGCCCCATGAACGAGATCTCCTTCGACGCCTCGCCGATCAGCTGCGCCACGGTCTTGCCGCCGGAGCGGTTGGTCCGCAGGGCCTCGGTGAGGTGGTCCGGCATCTTGAGATCGAGCCCGCGCATGAGCGCCACGAACTCCGCACGATCGGTGCGCTGGAGCCGCGGGTTGGCGGCCTTCTCGTCGCCGATCGTCGTGAACTGCCGATCCTTGTAGTCGTGCGCGGGGTAGACCTTCATCGCATCGCCGAGCCCGAGCAGCTTGCCGAACAGGCTGTCGTAGAGCGCATCGGGATCACCGGTCGGCAGATCCGTGCGCCCCGTGCCTCCGATCAGCAGCGTATCGCCGGTGAGCACGCGGTCCTCGCAGACGAGGCTCATCGAATCCTCGGTGTGGCCCGGCGTGTGGAGCACGCGGACACGCAGGTTGCCCACCAGCAGGGATTCCCCGTCATCGACGCGCACGCTCGCGAACGGCGCGGCCGACAGCCGGTGCATCACCACGCGCGCATCGAGCCGCTGTCCGAGCTCGCGCGCTGCGGAGAAGTGATCGGCGTGCGTGTGGGTCTCCACGACGTAGTGCACGCGCATCCCGCGGTCGGAGGTCAGCGCGAGGTACCGATCGATCTGGTCGAGGTGTGGATCGACGAGGATCGCCGCGCATCGCTTGTCACATCCGATCAGGTACGACAGGCAGCCACCACTGCGGATCTGTTCGAACAGCACGCCCCAGCGTCGATCAGGCGAGCGTGCGATGCAACCGGTCGTGAGGCGATTGCACGCGCGATGCGCCCTCGCTTAGGGTGACGCGACGTGACCATCGACGAGCGGAAGATCATCACGGCGGTTCCGGAGAACAGCGAGACGCCACTCGCTCGCCTGCACGGCTGGGTCACGCCGACCCGGCTCATGTTCGTGCGCAACCACTTCCCGGTCCCCGCCATCGACCTCGCGAGCTGGCGCCTGCAGATCGAAGGCTGCGTCGATCGCCCCGCGACCTGGAGCTGGGACGAGCTCGCGCTCCTCGAGGAGCGCAGCGTGCTCGCGACGATCGAGTGTGCCGGCAACGGCCGGACCCAGCTCGCGGAGCCGGTGCCCGGCGTGCAGTGGGGCTCGGGCGCTGTCGGTCACGCCGAATGGACGGGCGTGCCGCTCCACCTCGTGCTCGCGCGCGCCGGGCTCCAGCCGAACGCGGTCGAGGTGCTGTTCGAGGGTGCGGACCGCGGCACCGAGCCCGATCATCCCGAGCCGATGGCGTTCGAGCGCGCGCTCCCGCTCGACGTGGCGCTCCGCCCCGACACGCTGCTCGCGACGCGGATGAACGGCGAGCTGCTCACGCCGAGTCACGGCTTCCCGCTGCGGCTGCTGGTCCCGGGCTGGTACGGCGTGGCCTCGGTCAAGTGGCTCCATCGGATCCGCGTGCTCGCGAAGCCGTTCGAGGGCTACTACCAGACCGAGCACTACACGGTGCGACGCGCGACCGCCGCCGGGATCGAGCGGGTCTCGATCGGCCCGATGGTCGTGAAGTCCGAGATCCTCGGCCGGCGGGCGGCGCGGTCCTCTCGCCTGGCCGCCACCGCGTGTTCGGCCTGGCGTGGGCGGGCCTCGATGCCGTGGCGCGCGTCGAGGTGACCACCGATGGCGGCGCGAGCTGGCGCGACGCCGAGCTTGTCGGGCCGCACGCCCCGTACTCGTGGACGCGGTGGGAGTGCACGTGGATCGCCGACCACGCAGGCGAGTATCAGCTCGCCGCGCGAGCGACCTCGTCCGCCGGGCGGCCCCAGCCAGTTGCGCACGATCCGCTGTCGGGTGCGTACGTGATCCATCACGTGCGGCCGATCACCGTCACGGTCAGCGCTGGCTGAGGAGGCAGACCGGAGCTCCGGGATCCGCGAACTCCGAGCGGATCTTGGCGGTGACCTCGAGCGGGCGTCCTGTTCCGGAACCGTCAACGGCCGAACGCCGAGGTCCACGCCGCCGTCGCCCTCAACGTCCACGATCACGACCACCTCAAACGTCAACCTCTACGTCAACGCTCAGACGTCCGCTCGATGAGGCGGCGAATCTCCGGCCAGGCTCTACTCACGGAACCTCGCTGCGCGCGCGGACGATGGCGATCGGACGGGTGGAAGGATCGTGGACGACGATCCGCAGGTGATCGCTCGTGCCAGTGCAGGCGACAGCATCGGCCGCCACCTCGAAGCACGGACCGTACGCCGAGCCCAGCGGCACGGGCTGCTCCACACCGTCGCGCTCGACCGTCACGGTACAGCTCGGCTGGACGCCGGGCTCGGTGGAGCTATCGCGGAGCTGGGTCGTGGTTAGACCCGCCGTCCGACCCGCGCGCTCGCGCACACACGGGATGGATTTCCACGAGCCGCGATCGGGGTCGAACGCCCGGCGCCGAGGATGGCGCCGTTCTTCGTTCAGCTCTGGAGTTGTCACAGATCGCCGAGACCACCACACCAGTCCCCGCAGGGACTGATCCCTGTTCAGCCTCCGCCGTGCGCGAGCGGCAGCTCGAACACCAGCTGATCGGGCGCGAGGCCCCGGATCGCGATCACACCCTCGTGGAGCTGGAGATGATGCGCGTCGCACAAGACACAGACATTGGTCAGCTCGTGGCCTCCACCCTCGGCGCGCGGCCTGATGTGGTGCACCTCCAGGAACCTGGTGGAGCGACACCCGGGCACGATGCATCGGCACTTGTCGCGTACGAAGACCTTCCTGCGCGTGGCATCGGGGATCGACTTCTGCAGCTTGCGTCCTGGCTCCTCGCGCTCGAGATCGCCGATGTCCTCCGAGTCGCAGCGCACGCGCTCCAGCTCCGCGGCCGAGACACCGACCTCCATCCCGGCGCCCACACGGTGCGCTTGCTTGCACGCGCGGCATGTCGTGGTCGCGATCTGATGCCGGGGCTTGCCCTGCGGCGTCCCCCCGGACGGATCGAGCACACCGGCGGCGAGCGCACGCACAAGCTCGTCGTCGGTGCACGTCCCGCCCTTCGCATCCGCCGCGGTGTTCTTGGCCAGCTTGAACAGCATCATCGACTCCTCGGAGATGCCGTCGAGCACGATGCGGTGCCGGATCTTCTTCGGGTCCGCCGGATCACCCGGCAGGTCGCCTTTGGCCTTCCCCCGCACCAGCTGCTGGACGTCCGTCGAGAGCTTGCCCTCAGCCGCATCGAGCCAGGCATCTTCGGTCTTGCGCGTCGCCACGCGGGTCAGCTCCCGCACGCTGGTCCACGCCAGCTCCCCCGCCCGGAACTGCTCGGCGATCCCCGGCAGCTCGATCAGCTCGTGCGCCACGCGCATTCGCTCGGTCGCCACGTGATGCGAGTGCTGCAGCACGCCCTCGATGTACGCATAGATCGTGGGGAACCCCATGCGGCGGTAGAGCTTGGTCTCTTCGGCCTCGAGCAGCAGCTCGACCTCGCGCGCCTCGAGACAGACGATCTGTTTGCCGACGGACGTGATCTCCTCGTGCAGCTTGATCCAGTCGCGCTCGCGGCACGTGACTGCATAGGCATCGGCGAGCTGGGTCTGAAACTCCTGCGTAGCAGCGCTATCGAACACGGCGACCTCCTACACGCGTGGGTTGTCACGCGCACGATCACTTCTACCACCGGGGTTTCGGAGGCTCTCTGCTGCGCTCTGCGCGCACCGGGGGCCCGCGACCCGACGACGATCGATCGATGGCGCCGTCTTCGCGCAGCGCGCACGAGAGCGCGTCCTCGACCACAGGATCGGCGCCCACGTCGAGCGCACTCCCGACGCTCGCGAATTTCCGTCAAGCACAAAGCGACACGGCGACGCGAGAATCGGTCGATTTCTCGTCGAGAACCGCGATCCAGTCCCCGCCGGGACTGAAGTTCGATCACCGTCCTCGCACGTGTCCGGCCGTCGGACGTCGCGGTGGAAGCGCAGTGATCCAGTGGTGCAGACGGGTGGGCTTCCCTCCGGTCCTTCCGCGAGCGCCGCGCGCTCAGGCCTGGAGGCACCGCGCGAGCACCGACGGTTCGGCCGCGTCATTGCGAGAGGGCCGCGCCTGTCAAACGCCATTAAGAACTGACCTCGCGCGCTGGCTAATTCTGACCTCACCCATGTTCAGTGGGTTGGTCTTGTTCGGAGCCGAGAAGCCCGCGGGCCTGTTTCTGTCGTAGTTTCTGAAGCTTTTCGTCGCCCTGGATCACCAGGACATGGCTGTGGTGGAGCACGGCGGGTCGAGGACTGCTGAGGCGATCATCTCGTCGCCGAAGATATGGCTCCACTGCGTGATGGTCTGGTTGGTGGTGATGAGCATGCTGCCTCGCTGTAGCGGCGGCTGATGAGCTGGAAGTAGTCACGGGCGGTCTGCTTCGAGTGAGAGCTGAGCTTCGCCGACCATGAGCAGCTTCTTGGCTTGGCGTAGAATGCCGATCTGGTCGGCGAGCCTTCGACTCTGTGGCATTGGCGAGAGTGCGGCTAGCAGCGACGTCAGCGGGTCATGAACAGCACCGAATGCCCTGCTTCCACTTGGCGGCGCGGGCCGAGCGCGATCGCGAGGGGCGTCTTGCTGATGCCTGGCGGCCGGAATATCAGAATGTTCTCGGCGCCCGCGATGAACTGTCCGTCGCGAGCTCGGGCACCAGCTTCCCATCGATCCGAGCTGCAACTTGAAGTCGAAATCCCTTCGGAGCGTCTTCACCGTCGGGAAGTGCTGATCTGATGCCTTCTGTATGGCGACGCGCTTCTTCTGCTTGGCCTCGGTCCTCGGTCAGGATCTGGGCCGAGGAAGTCGAGAAACGTCGGCTCGGTGCGTGCGGCCTGCGACAGGATCCCATCGAGCCGCTGCGCGACGGCACCGAGGCGGAGCTTGATCAGCCGCTCTTCGACGCGTGCTCTCACGATCTCGGTCACGCCGCACCTCCGATGCAGGCGGCGTAAACTACGAGGCTGCGATCGATCGGCGAACTGGCAATGACCCCGGCCTCGCTCGCGCTGCCGGAAGATGCCCTCAGTGGCGTGGATTTGTCACGCCGATGCGCCCGCGTGTGCCGGCGGTGACGCGCGACCTCGATGCGGCCATCGAAGACCACGAATTCCTCAAGCTCCTGACGAGTACATCCACCGTGCAGCGCACCAGGCGATGCGGGACGCTGTGAGTGAATCGTGTCGATGCCGACAGCAGTCGGTGGCAGCTTATCGTCGGCTGATCCGGCGCTCGCGCACTGGAATCACCGATGACGGCAACGGCAGAAATGCGGCTCGCTCGTCCCGATCGAAGCGATCGCACGGACGCTCGTGAGTCGTGCCGTGGATGCGCTGGTCGGCGCCGACGATCCAGTCCGCGAGGTGCGCCTCGAGCGCGGCGAAGCTCGTGAACGAGAGCCCCGCGATCGCATTGCGCTTCACGTAGCCGACGCCCGACTCGGTCTTGCCTTTGGTGCGTGCTCGATACGGTCGACACGCCGAGACCTCGACGCCCCAGTCCTTGCAGAACGCGGCGAACGCCGGGTGAACACGAGCCGTGCCGGTCTCGCGGTCTTCGCCGATGACCAGCGCACCCGCGCGATCGATCAGGATCTTGCGGGTGATAACGCCGCCAAGCGTACGAACGCGCCGGCGAGTCCCTCACGCCAATCGTCCTGTCGCTGACTCAACGAGGCACGCACGAAGATCCGCCGCGAGTAGCCGAGCACGGCCACGAACATGTGGACCTTGGTCCGCGCGCCCGCGATGACGATCCACTTCTCGCCGAAGTCGATCTGCATCTGCGCCCAGGCGGTCTCGAACTGTACGGTCGCGAGCTCGGCTGCGCGCTTGGTCTGGCGGATGCGGCGCGAGCACGCGCCGCACCGTCCGGACGGCGCTGACGACCTGCCGTCGGCGAGCAGTCGCTGCACGACGACGCCATTGCCGGCGGCCGGGCCGTCGAGCAGCGCGCGTGCGGCCACCTGCTGCTCTGCATCGAGCGTCCACGCACCGGGCCGTGTCTGCGTCTCCGCGGCTGCGCCTTCGCGCAGATAGCGCCGCACGCTGTTACGCGCGATGCCCAACTCGCGAGCGATGCGCTTGGTACCCCAGCCGAGCGCCTTGAGCGCCCGCAGGTGCTTCACGATCTCAGGATCCACCATCGGGACCGTGAGCGTCGCTCTCCCATTTCCTGCTGTCTGATCCATCGCTTACCCTCCTAGCGGGAGGGGTCAGTTTTAGTGGCGCGAGGGGGTCAGTTTACGTGGCGCCTGACA
>JADKKI010000014.1 GCA_016720595.1 Myxococcales bacterium | reverse complement strand
GCCATCCGCTCTCCCTGCGCTACCCGCGCCCACGTACACGGGCGATCTGCGCCACATCACCGCGCCGCCGATCACGGAGGACTCCGAGCTCTCCCTGTTCGAACCCGAATCGCCGGGAGATCTTGGCGAGACCGAGTCACTCTCGTTCGCGCAGCCGCGACGGCGCAACGTCGCCGCGATCGCCGGGATCGCCGTCGGCGCCGTGGTGGTCTCGGTCGTGCTGTTCCTGGGTCTTCGCGGCGGTCCGAACGCACCGTCCGAGCCGGCCGCTGCGCCCCCGGCGCCCGCGATCGCCGCCGCGCCGCCGCCGGTCGTCACGCCGCCCGCGCCGGTCGCCGCTCCGGTCGCCGCGCCGGTCGCCGCTCCGGTCGCCGCTCCGGTCGCCGCTCCGACCGAGGCCGTGGCTCCGAGTGCCGCTGCGCCGACGCCGCCGGCCACGGAGGAGACCTCGCCGCTCGCGAAGCTGCCGATCACGTCCGAGCCCGCGGGCGCGGTCGTCACCCTGATCGCCGACGGCGAGGCCACGATCATCGGCAAGACGCCGGTGACCGCCGAGATCGATCCCACCCAGAGCTACGACGTCGTCGTGGCGATGCGCGACTACCCCACCAAGGTCACGCACGTCGACCCGCAGCACACGCACGAGCTGGCCGTCGATCTGTCGACAACGCCCGAAGCTACCCGCCGCGCGAAGCCCGAGGCGAAGCCCGAAGCCCCGCGCCACCGCACCGGCATCAGCACCAACACCAACACCAACACCAACGCGAGCACGACCACGAAGGCGTCAAAGCCGACGAGGACCGTCGCCGCCGCTGAACCCCGCCCGAACAAGCAGCCCGCCCCGGCCCGACCGAAGGCGAGCCTCATCGATCCGTTCCAGACCAAGCCAGCGGGTGCCGCGCCGGCAGCGGCCACGACGGCAGCCGGTGGCGTGCTGATGGTCTCGAGCAAGCCGCCCTGCGAGATCGCGATCGATGGCAAGGCCACGCGCCTCGTCACGCCGCAGCGCTCGATCGCGCTGGTCGCCGGGACCCACACCATCACCCTGTCCAACGCGCAGCAGAAGCTCAAGCGGACGTTCTCGGTGAAGATTTCGCCGAACCAGCCCACGAAGTTGATCCAGGACTTCACGCGGTAGCGCCAAGGTCTCCGGTATGGTGGCGCCATGCGATCCGGGTTCGTCGTGTGTGCTTGCCTCGCGGCTGCGTGTTCGTCGGCGCCACCGCGCCGGATGACGCTCCAGCGCGTCATCCTCTATCAGAACGGCATCGGCTACTTCGAGCGCACGGGCCACGTCGGGGGCGATCGGATCTTGCTCCCGTTCTCCCGTCACGAGCTCGACGACGTGATCAAGACCCTGACCGTGATCGATCGCCAAGGCGCGGGCATCGCGACGGTGGACGTCCCGGTGCTCCACGACAAGGACACGCAGATCACGCTCGGCGTGAAGATGACCGGCGGCGGCGCGCATGATGTGGCGGTCAGCTACGCCGTCCCCACCCCGACATGGAAGGCGGCGTACCGCGTCGTTCTCGACGACACCACCGACAAGCCCTCGGGCCTGCTGCAGGGCTGGGCGAAGATCGACAACGCCTCGCAAGAGGACTGGCGCGACATCAAGCTGACGCTCGCGACCGGAGCCCCGATGTCGTACGCGCTCGATCTCCACACGCCGACCTATGTGGATCGGCCCGATGTCAGCGGCAAGCTGGTCTCGCCGGTGGTGACGGGCCGGGTGGAGAACGAGAAGGTCGGCGCCGGCGGCAGCGACAAGGACGACGACCAGATCGCCAACGTCGATGACCTGTGCCTGAACGATCCGGAGGACAAGGACGGCTTCGAGGACGACGACGGCTGCCCGGATCCCGACAACGACAAGGACCGGATCCCAGATCGCAGCGACAAGTGCCCCAACGAGCCCGAGACCTACAACGGGTTCGACGACGACGATGGCTGCCCCGATCGCGGGCGCGTGGTCGTGACCGACTCGGCGATCGAGATCCTCGACATGGTCTACTTCGCGAAGGGCTCGGACGGCGTGAAGCGCGAGTCGATGCCGATCGTCGATGCGATCGCCGCCACCCTGATGGGCAATCCAACCATCAAGCTCATCGAGATCCAGGGCCATGCCGATGGGAGCGAGGCAGATGGCTACGGCATCTCCGCCCGCCGCGCTGCGGCCGTGCAGGCGGCGCTGATGGCGAAGGGCGTGCCCCCATCGCGCCTCACGGTCCAGGGCTACGGTGCGACCCAGCCGATCGACAAGGCCGCCACCGAGGCAGCCCGTGCCAAGAACCGCCGCGTCGCGTTCCTGATCCTGAAGCGCGCGGACGACGAGTCCGATCGCCCCACCGGCAAGAGCTCGCCGCCTCCGATCGATCCGCAGACGGTGCAGGCCAGCGCCCGCACGTCGACCCGGCCGGTCGAGGTCGCGGGTGCCGTCCGCTACGAGATCGCCACGCCGGTCAGCGTCGCCCACGGCGCGTCGACGATGGTCGCAATCCTCAACAAGACGATCAACGCCGAGGATGCGTACCTGTGGCGTCCCGATGACAACGCGCCGGGCAGCGATCGCCACCCGTTCCGCGCCGTGCGCCTCGTCAACACCAGTGGCTTCACGCTGCAGCCGGGATCGATCGCGATCTTCGCGCGCGGCACGTTCGTCGGCGATAGCCTGCTCGATCGGCTCGATCTCGACGAGACCGCGTGGATCCCGTACGCCCTCGACAACGGCACGCAGGTCACGTTCGCCGGCACGAACGTCGAGAGGCCCGTGCGGATCGTCGCCGTTCACCGTGGCGTGCTCACCGTGGAGAACGCGGGTGTGAAGACCACGACGTATACGATCGCCGCGGGCCGCCAGCCGGCGCGTCGGATCTACCTGCGCCACGTGAAGGCGCGCGGGTACACCGTGAAGGATCTGCCGCCGGGCACGATCGATCAGGGCGACACCTATCTCCTCCCGGTCAACCTGACCCCCGCGAAGACGAGCGAGCTCGTCGTGGAGGAGCGCGAGCCCCGCCGCCGGCAGTTCGAGCTGATCGACAGCCGGTCGGCAGATCTCACGGTCTACGTCGAGGGCTCGAGCCTGCCGCCCGGGATCGCCGACCAGGTGCGCGAGGCCATCCGCCTCCGCAAGGAGATGGGGGCGATCGAGGACGAGATCACCGCGGCACGTCGCAAGCTCGACGACGTCTCGGCCCGGTCCTACGAGATCCGCGAGAGCATCCGCGCGCTCGAGAAGGTGAAGACCGCTGACGACCTGCGCAAGAAGCTCGTCGGCAACCTGGCGACCACCACGACGGACTCCGACAGGTTGACCAAGGAGATCACGGCGAAGAGCGAGACGCTCGCCGCCGCCCGAGGCCGACTCCAGGACGCGATCCGGGAGCTGCAGCTCGACGAGCCCACCGCGCCCGCGCACTGATCCTGCATGTCAATCGGGGGAGCCGGATCGATCGCGGCGTGGTAGGGTCCCCCCCGCGTGTATCAAGCAGAATTGCAGAAGCTCGAAGGTGTGTGGTCGGGGACGGAGCGCATCGAGGACGAAGCGCGCTACGAAGCGACGGGACGTCTCGAGTTCCACACCGTCTTCGATGGGCGCTTTCTCCTGTGCGACTACATCCAGACCGCTCCTGACCGCCCCGTCGCGGTCGCCCATGGTGTGTTCTGCAAGGATGACAAGTCTGGTGCACTGACCGTGTCGTGGTTCCGCAGCCCGAGCGGCACCACGAACCAGCAGGCCGTTGGCATCGCCGAGGGCGACAAGCTGATCTTCGTCGAGACCGTCGGTGACGTCTCCACGCGCACCAGCTACTCCGTCGCCCTCAATCGGCTGACCGTGATCACCGAGCGCGCGAGTGGCGGCGGCGAGTGGAAGAACGTGTTCGAAGGTTCGTACCGTCGTCCGCGCGGATAGCGCCTCACGGTGCAGGCCTGTGATGGCCGGGGGTGCTAAGGTACGCTTCCGTCGGTGCGCCCGTCGGCACCATGACCATCCCAGCCAAACCAAGTCCGTACGCCGTCGCTCACACCCACGCCTCGAAGCATCGGAGCGAGGTCGAGGCGAGCGATCAGTGCGGATGCTTCTTCTGCTTTCGCATCTTCCCGAGCGCCACGATCAAGACCTGGGTCGATGCGGACCAGACGGCGCTGTGCCCGCACTGCGGCATTGATGCGGTGATCGGCAGTGCGTATTGCCTGATCGGCGAGGGTTTTCTTCGCCGCATGCACCAGCAGTACTTCTCGTATCGCTCCAAGTAGTCCGAGCCCCGGAGATCATGCGATGGCGTTCGAGCAAGAGACCAAGGCGGCCCTGAGGATCCTCGAAGGAATCACCGAGGGCACGATGTCGAGCGGGGATTCGATCTCCCTCGTCGAAGACGCGGACCCCGCGCTCATCTACCTGCTGTTCACGTGGATCCGCCATCGCTACGGACCGAGCCACCCGGCCTCGGACGGCGTGCTCGGCCGGCTCGTGGCGATCAGCAATCGTCCCGCGGTCGCGGCGAAGATGAAGGAGGGTCAAGAGGACCCGGTCGTCGAGTGGTTCGAGGACGGCTACACGTATCGCGACCTCGATGCGGGCGCGTTCGTCGCGCTGATCATCGAGAAGCTCGAGGGCTGACCCGTCCTACGGCGTCGCCGCGCTGCCAGCGCTCCCGGCGCTCCCCGCGTTGCCGCCACTCCCCACGCTGGCGTCGGGACGATCCGCCTGGCCACCGGTGACCGTGATCGTGCTCTCCTTCTCGGGGCACCCGTCGCGCGTCCCCGGTCCCGGATCGTAGGCGCACTTGTCGTCGATATCCCGGACCCCATCGCGATCCGTGTCCTGCTGACTCCCCTGCAGCGTGGGGGCCTGAGCACCGCCGCACGCGGCGAGGAGGGCGGCGACGAGGGCGATCGCAAGTCTCATGCGCACAGCATGACAGGTACCCGCTGAACTCGCCTGGTCAGAGCGACCGGCTATACCTTCGGGCAGAGGTCCCGATGAGCTTTGGACGAAACCCGCATGTGGCGAAGGCTGAGGCCGCCGAGCAGAAGGCGCTGACCGCCAAGGATGCGTCCTCGTACGAGCGCGCATGGCGCGATGCCGGCCGGCTGTGGGAGCGCGCCGCGGAGCGCGAGACCGATGCCAAGCGGCGAACGCTGTACTCGGCGAACGCGGACCGCGCACGTGCCACCGCGGACGAGCCCCCACCCGAGGGTACGGCCTCGGATCTCAACTGACGAGGAGCGGCCGGTGGTCGAAGGATCCGAGGCGGATTCGCCCCGGTGAACGCGCATGTTCTGATTGCAGCGGTCGCGAGCGACCACCTACTATCGGCCCTCGTGCTTCGGACCCTGCTCGCAAGTTGGTTGCTCGGCGGTTGCGGCTTCCAGGTGGCCGGCTCGAACCCAGCGGGGGACGATGCGTCGATCGACGCGCCCGGCGACGGACTGCCGCTGACTTGTACGCCGGGGCAGCATGCCTGCAGCGGCCGCGTGCGCGAGACCTGCGGCGCCGATGCGCACTGGGATCCGGCGCAGGCGCAGACCTGTGACTTCACCTGTGCTGCGAACGCGTGCGTGGTCGCGAGTAACGTCCCGATCACCAGCGTCGCGACCTGCGGCCCCACGGCGCCACGGCTGGAACCCGCCGCGGGCACGAAGATCCTGCTGAGCAGCACCGGCGGGGTTCATCTCGATTGTGAGCCGAACTGCGGCGATCCGGCCGTCGTGCGGATCGACGCGGTGGCCACGCTGACCAGCACCACACCGAGCGTCGCGTACTTCTGTCTGTCCGCGTTCACGTTGCCGGGCGGCGCAGGGCTCGGACGGCCGGCGTCGGGCGGGCCCGCAGCCGCGATCGCGTTCATCGTCGATGGCGACGTCACGATCGAGGGGACGATCGACTTCGACGGCGGCGCCGCGACCTCCGCGGTGACGGGCGGGCGTGGGGCACCCGGCGGCTACGATGGCTCCGATCTGAGCAGCGGCGACGGGACGACGGGGCACGGCCCCTGCCCCGGCGAAGGCGGCGAGAACAACGGCTCGAGCAGCCACTGGATCGGCGGTGGTGGCGGTGGTGGCGGCAGCCATACGGCCGGCGCGCGGGGCGGTAACGGCCGGTGCTCGAGTGGAGATCACAGCGCGAACGCCCGCAACGGTGGCGCCGTGTGCGGCAACGATCTGCTGATCCCGCTCGCCGGCGGCAGCGGCGGTGGCTCCGGAGGCGACGGGACGATCAACGTCCAGCAGGGGTGGGCCGGCGGCGGCGGTGGTGGCGCGCTGCAGATCTCGTCGCGCAGGCGGATCTCGGTCGCGGGTGCGATCCGCGCGGCCGGAGGCGCGGGGTTCGGGAGCTCGCAGTTCGACGGCGGCGGCGGCGGTGGTGCGGGCGGTACGATCTTGCTCGAGGCACCCACGATCTCGATCACCGGCGGCGTGATCGTCGATGGCGGCAATGGCGGGACCTCGGGCGCGGGCGTCGGCGGCAAGGGAGCGACCGGCAGCCAGGGTCCACAGAACGGTGCCTCGTTCGTGAACAACGGCCAGGGCGGCAGCGGTGGCGGTGGGAGCGGTGGACGGATCCGGATCAACACCGTCGCTCCGGCATGCCCGAGCACGGCGTCTCCCGCGGCCTCGTGCCTCCCCGGCGCGCTGATCGCGCAGTAGGCGACTCAGCCGCCGAAGCCGCCGGTACCGCCGGTACCCGGGGCGGTGCTCGTCGTGATCGAGCCGAGGAGGATCGAGCGGACGGTGTTCGCGATCATCGTGACCGAGGTCGTCGGCTCACCGCCGTAGTTCTCGACGGGGCCGTAGCCCTGGGCAGAGATGCCGGTGACCGGCACGCTGCACGCCGCGGAGGTGCGCAGCTCGAGGCGGCGCTGGCCATTCGCCTCGACGACCGTCGCGGTCAGGCCGCAGCTATCGAACTTGCCGCGGTCCTGCATGGCCGTGCCGATCTGGGCCTGGCCGAGGGTGAGGATCGGCGCGTCGAAGTACGCGAGGTACTTCGCGAGCACGGCATCCACCCAGTCGCCGTACAGCGAGCGCGCCGCGGTCTGGGTCGGGTTGTAGCGGCGGAGGTTCGCCTGGTGGAACATCAGCGGATCGATGTCGCCCTGGAGCAGGTAATACAGGCCGAACTCCGAGTCCTTGTCGAGGATCTGCTCGTAGCTGAGGTCGAAGCCGTAGTACGCGCGATAGATCTTGTTGTACTCGTCGGCCTCGGTCTCCGGCGTGGACACATCGTAGAAGATGCTCGTCGGGTGGCGGGGAATCTGATAGAGGCGCGAGTTGATCGGGTTGAAGCGACCGACGTTGAAGGACGGGTTGTCACCGGGGTTCGCCGGGCGATTCGCGACCGTGTACGAGGTGTCCGAGACCACGAACTTCACGCCGGCGTCGAGCAGGCCCTGGATCGCGTTGGCGTTGCCGAGGCCCGACATGTCCGGGGTCACGAGCTCGTTGCAGCTGAACCCATAGAGCTGCAGCTGGTTCGCGAGCTGGCAGTTCTTCTGCACCTCCGACTTGGCGACGGCGCGCGTCACGGCGTCGAGGTTCTCGTGGTCCCAGGTGTGGTTGAGCCACGTGAGCTTGTTGCCCGCGGCGCGCGCGGCGGTGAGGAGCGACGTATCCGCGTACTCGGTGGTGTCCGTGCCGAACCCGTTGAAGGCCATGTCGGTCATGAACGTCGAGCCGGTCGGCATCGACGCCTTGCGCGCGGTCTGCCACGACACGAACGAGCTCAGGTCGGTGCCCGTGATGCGGAACTGCGTCGCGGGGTCGTTGGCGTGGAGCGCCGTCGACCACATGTCGTTGGCGAGGAAGATGTCGTCGATCTGCGGCGCGAGGTACGCGCGCTTCTTGCCGACGAACATCCCGCGGGTCGCCCAGCGGACGAAGTCGTACTCGAGGACGATCGAGTGCGTGAGGTACGGACTCGCATCGACGGTGGACACCAGCGTCTCGCGACCGTCCGGTGAGGTGTGCGTCGCCACGAGCACGCCGCCGTCGGTCGCCTGCACGAGTGGCGTGGTGGTCGCGGGATCCGCGATCACGGCGCGATAGCCATACGAGTGGCGGTACGGGATGACCGCGGCGTCCTTGACGCGACGGAACAGGGCCTGGCCGGTCGCCGTGAGGCGTGCGTCGACCGAGGCATTGGAATCGAACGCGGGTCCGGCAGCCAGCCCGAACTCGGCGCCCGGCCAGCCGTACCACACCACCTCGCGCGCGCTGCACGCTGCCTCGAAGTCGGCGAGCGCCTGCCACTCGGCGGGTGCGAGCGCGGACTCCCAGGCCCCCGACGTCGGATTCAAGAACCCGAGCGACGAGGTCCCGACGATCACCGCGCTGTAATTACAGGTCGAGACGCCATCACTGAGGAGCGCGGGCGTCACGGTCTCGTTCGCGCCGATCAGCGCACGATAGGGAACGCCCATGCGATCGAGCGCGGACTTCGCCGCGAGATACGCGGGCTCGGTGCCTTGCGCGCCGAGCAGCAACACCTTCTGCGTGATGCGCCGGTTGCCGACGGCGATCGCCGCGGCGGTGCCGGGCATCACGTCGGTATTGGCGGGGGCCGCCGTGCGCGCGATCGCGCCGTGATGCAGGCGCGGCAGCTCGCTCGATGGCAGCCGAGGCAGCTCGGGCGCCATGTGGACCTGGTCGTGACCCGGGCTATCGCCGTCGTCCGTGGACACCGCGCAAGCGGAGAGGAGCAACGAGCCGATGACCGAGCTGATCAGGGAAAAACGCATAGCGCTCGCCCCAGCCAGGTTCGTGCCACGCTGCGTCGTCCGCCAACTGATTGAAACTATGAGTTGGAGAAAACAGCGCGTACTGGCTAGTCGAGGCGCCACTGGAAGATTTGTAAGCCACCTCTCGGTTATTCCTGGGGTAGTTCAGTGTACGCAAATGTCTGATTCCTGGTTGTGACCTGCTGCGTCATGGCTGGAACGGATGTTGCGTAGGCGGCTTGTCCTCGTGTTTCGTCCGTCCTCCTCCCTGCTCGTTCGCGCCATCGCATGCGCGTCGTTGATCGCCACGGCGATCCCGGCGTCCGCGCAACCGGCCAGCGATCAGGATGCACGCGCAGCTGCGGATCGCGCGCTCGCGGAAGGCCGGTTCACCGATGCACGCGAGATCTATGCGGCGCTGGTCGCCGCGTCTCCCAACGATCCACATGTCCTGCGCGAAGCGGGACGAGTCGCGCATGCGCTTGCACAGTTCGACGCCGCCGCCGATCTGCTGACGCGCGCGGCGGCAGTGATCCACACCCCGGACCCCGAGCTCCACTATCTGCTCGGCGAGGCGCTGTGGACGCTCGGTCGCAACCGCGAGGCACGCGCCGCGCACGAGCTTGCCCGCACCGAGCTCGCCAGCCATGTGGTCGAGCGGATGCCGCGGCTGTGGCTCGCCCGGATCGATAGCCGCCTCGGCGATCTCGCCGGCGCAGATCGCATCTATGACGCCTTGATCGCGACGAACGCCTCCGATGTGGAGGCCGCGCTCGCACAGGTCGAGCTCCACGCAAGCGCGCACCACTGGGCGCGCGCCGAACAGCTGGTGCGGAAGTTCCTGGCGACCTCGCCGGATCATCGTCGAGCACAGGAGCTGCTCGCCTGGATCGAGGAGGCCCAGGGCGATGCGGCCAGCGAGCTCGCGCTCCGCAAGCAGCTCGCGAGCGATGGCCAGCGCGCCGACGCCGTTCACGACTACGGCCGTGCACTCGAGCGCGATGGCGACTGGGCCGGCGCCCTCGCCGCGTATCGCCAGGCTCGCAACACGCCCGGCGGCGCGAGCGACCTCAGCCTGTCCCGTGCGCTCGATCGCCTCGACCGCCGGATGTCGCCCGAGCTCGCCGCGGGCATGACCGCGAAGAGCGATCCGGGCGCGATCGCGCTCGGTGCCTTCACCGGCGTCGCCGTGCCGTTCGGCCGCGCCCACCACGTGGCGATCAGCGCGTGGAACGAGCGCGCCTCCAAAGACGGGCGCGACAGCTATGGTGGCGAGCTGTCCGCGGCGATCGCACTCCGCGGCCGCAGCACGCACGCGATCGCCGGCGCGAAGCTCGGCCTGATCGATTTCTCCGAGGGCACCGGCGCGTCGGCGGCACACCACTCGCGCCCTCAGCCCGGCGCGTTCGGCACGGCCGGCGCGACCGTGCTCGGTGGTCACCTCCAGCTCGCCGTCGATGCAGAGCTCGGCTCGGTGTGGCGCGAGTCTCCGCGCGCGGTCCTCGAAGGTGGCACCGTCGATTCGGCGACGGGCCATGTGCTCGGCGTGGCGCTCGCGAACCGCCTCGTGATCGATTCCGGCGTCAAGCTGCGCCGCCTCCAGCTCGAGGAGACCATGGGCGGCTCCCCGACCTCGAAGCAGGCGCTCGCCTGGGCGGGCGCGGACTTCGCGCTGTGGACGAACTTCTCGAGCGAGGCCACCGGCGAGTCCCTCGATGACGAGCTGCTCCACGCGACCTACCTCGCGGACTCGGCCGTGCTGTCGTACCGGCACTACGAGCTGTGGGGCGACACCAACCCGATGTTCGACGCCCGGATGACGCTCGGTGATCGCGCCTCGATCGACGTGGCCTCCGTGGTCGCACGCAAGGCGGTCGCGCACGGCCGGCTCGCGTTCGAGGCGCGGCTCGGCGGCGGACGTGACTGGGTGCGCGAGCTCTACCTCTCGCAGGCTGGCGCATCGCTATGGATTGCTCCGACCTCGCGCTCGCGCCTCACGCTCTCGTTCGACCTCGCGAAGGAGAGCACCGGGGCGCTGACCGGCGAACGTCGTACGGGATGGATGGGGTACCATGTCGATCTCTGACCTTCGTCGGGCGCTGATCGCGTCCACCATCGGTGGTGCGTGCCTCGCCCTGGTGGCGAGCCCCCAGGATCCGTCGATGACGTCGCTGTCGGTGCATCCCGTGTGGGCGATCGCGCTGATCCTCGCGGCGCGCTATGGCGCACGCGGCCTGCTCTCGCTCCCCGCACTCACCGGCTCGCTGCTCGTCGCCGAGTGGGTCACGGGTGGCACCGGCGCCGCCGCCCTCGCGCGGATCTCGCGTGGCGGCGATCTCGCGATCTGGGTCGTCGCCGTCGGCGTCGCGGTGGTCGGCACCGCCCACGAGCGGCGCAAGGCGATCCTCGCTCAGCGCCTCGACGCCGCCGAGCTCCGCGCAACCCGCGCCGAGGCCGCGGCCGACCAGCTCGGCGAGGCCGCGCTCGCACTCCGCGATCGCTGCGACCGCAGCGAGACCTCGCTCGTGTTCCTCGCCGATGTCGCGGCGCGCATGGATGATCCAGATCCCACGGGCGCCGGCCAGGCCGCGCTCGAGCTCGCGATGGCGCGCACGGGTGCAGGCGCCGGCTTCGTGCAGATCCTCGATGGCTCGGGTCGCCTCCGCACGTTGACCGCGCGCGGCCGATGGAGCGCCGAGACGTTCTGGCCCCCCGCCCTGTTCCGCGATCTCACGGCCCACACCGCCCTCACGCGTGCGCGCGCCGTCGCCGCTCACGAGGTCCCGGGCGTGCGCGCCGACGACAGCGACCTGGTCGCTCCACTGATCGCCTCCAACGGCCGCCGGATCGGCGTGCTCGCACTTCGTCGCGTGCCGTTCCCGAAGCTGACCAGCGCCGTGCGCGAGGACCTGACCGCGATCGCGCGGTGGGCCGCCGGCTCGCTCGCGCGCACGGTCGTCGTCGACTCCGGCCCAGCTCCCGGCACTGCCAAGCGCGGCGTCGAGACGAAGCATGTCGCGACGTGACCGGCAGCTCCTCGGCTTCGCGATCGTCTCTGCGATCGTGTCGGCGGCCTACTGGGCGCTGTGGATCGTCACCGCCTCCCGCGGCGCCCTCGCGATCACGCTGATCGTCCACCTCGCCGCCGCCGGGTTGACCGCCGGCCTCGTCGAGCGTCACCGTCGCCCGCTCGCCGTCGCTCTCGGCGTCGTGGTGCCGGTGCTCGGCCCGCTCGCCGCCGCGTTCTCGACGATCATCGCCGGGCGCGGCGGGGCGGATCTGCTTCACGATCCCCACGCCACCCCCATCCGGATCGACGGCGCGGAGATCGCGCGCCGCCTCACCCACAGCATGCCGGTCTGCGAGGCCCTGGCGTCGACGGACGTCGAGGCGCGGCGCCAGGCCCTGTCCAAGCTCAAGGCCCGCGGCGCCGCCGAGGACATCGCGATCCTCCGCTGGGCACGCGCGCAGCGCCGCGGGGATGCCACGGTCGAGGTCGCCCTCGCGTTCGAGGAGATCAGCTCGCGGTTCGAGCAGCAGGCCACGGCCGCCCGGGCGCTCGCGACCGCGAGCCCGTCGTACGCCACGCACTCCGCCGCGTTCCTCGTGCTCTCCGCCGGGATCGCGAGCGGGGTCGTCGATGGCCAGCTGGTCGGGCGCGTCGCTGCCGAGGGCGCTCGCCACCACGAGGCCGCTGTCGCGCTCGAGCCGATCCGTGGCCGCGAGCTGCTCGTCGCGCGCGTGCGCCTCGAGCTGACCCTGCATCGCGCCATCGAAGCCCTCGCCTTGCTCGCCGATCCGGATCTCGATCTCTCCGCGGACACCGAGCTCGGGGCGCTCTACCGCGAGGCGGCCTATGCCGCGCGCCGGTTCGAGCTCGTCCCGGAGATGTCGCGTGGAACCGCGTAGCCAGGCCACGCCCAGGCACGCCGACGTCTGCCTCGTTCTCGAGGGCACCTACCCCTACGTCCCCGGCGGCGTGTCGTCGTGGGTCCACGACATCGTGCGCGGCCTCCCCGAGCTCGGGTTTGCCCTGCTCCACATCGGCCCCAAGGCCGGAGCGTACGGCGAGCCTCGGTACACGCTCCCCGCCAACGTCACCACGCTGGCCGAGCACTACTGCCAGGGTGCCGAGAGCCCCGAGCCGGTGCTCCGCGCCGAGCTCGAGCGCAGCATCCGCGCGATGCGGCGCCAGAAGGCCACGACGCCCTCGCGCACCCTCGCCGCGCTCCGCCGCCTCCACCTCGAGACCACCGTCGACGACGCGCTGCTCGACGGGCTGGCCGCAGCCGACCTCTCGGTCGAGGCGATGCTGCACGGCGCCGAGGCGTTCGAGGTGATCCGGGAGATCGCCCTGGTCCGCGCACCCGCCGCGCCGTTCCTGACGTTCTTCTGGCACTTCCGCTCGATGCACGTGCCGCTCCTTCGGTTGCTCGCGAACCCGGCGCCCGCGGCGAGCGTGTATCACAGCGTGTCCACCGGCTATGCGGGCGTGATCGCGGCGGTGGCGAGCCATCGCGCGCAGCGACCGATGCTGCTCACCGAGCACGGGATCTACGCCCGCGAACGGGACATGGAGCTCGCGCGCGCGACCTGGGACGATGCGGGGGCGCGGGTGCAGATCCTCGGCTGCCAGCGACCAGCTCGCAGCTGCGGCAGCTGTGGTCCACGTTCTTCGCGCGGCTCTCGCAGATCGCCTATCACCGCTCCGATGCGATCGTCACGCTCTCGGACGTCAACCGCAGGAAGCAGCTCGAGGACGGCGCCGCCGCGGACAAGATCTCGATCGTCCCCAACGGGGTCGATGTCGACGCGCTGATCGCCGCCGCGGTGCCCGCCAAGCCGCGCGAACCAGGTGCCCCGATCCGGGTCGGGTTCGTCGGCCGCGTGGTGCCGATCAAGGACGTGATCACGTTCGTCAAGGCGTGCGACATCGCGCTCCGCGAGGTCTCCCTCGACATCGAGATCATCGGCCCCGCCGAGGAGGACTCGGCCTATGCGATCCGGTGTCGCGAGCTCGTGGAGATGCTCGGCCGCACCGAGGAGATCCGCTTCGTCGGACCGCGGAAGCTCGCGGAGATCTATTCGAACCTCGATCTCTGCGTCCTCACCAGCTTCTCCGAGGGCCAGCCCCTGGTGATCCTCGAGGCACACGCGGCCGGCGTCCCCGTGATCTCGAGCGACGTCGGCGCGTGCCGCGAGATGCTCGAGGGAACCGAGCCCGAGGATCGCGCGCTCGGCCCCTCCGGCATCGTCACCGGCGTCGCCGCCCCCGAGGAGACCGCCGCCGCGCTGGTCAAGCTCGCGCGCAGCGCACAGCTCCGCCGCCAGATGGGCCAGGCGGGACGCGCGCGCGTCCGCGCTCGCTACGCGAAGGCGCAGATGATCGATTCCTATCGCGGCTACTACACGAAGCTGGCAGCGGTGCGCTGATGGCCGGCATCGGATGGAAGCTCGAACGCATGCTCGAGCGCGACACGCTCGGGTCGACGCTCCAGGCCTACCTGACGGGCGTGGCGGTGACCTCCGCACCGTGGCTCCTGACCACGGCGGTGCTGGTCACGCTGCGCGCCCTCGCGCGCGGGCACGTGGCCGCCGAGTTCTCGGTGGTCGAGCAAGTGATCACGGTGACCTATGCGGTCACGCTCGTGCTGTCCGCGCCGATCCACGTCGTGGTCTCGCGGTTCGCTGCTGATCGCCTGTTCGAGCGTCGCCTCGATCTGATCGCGGTGCCTCTGCGACGCGCGCTCACGTTCACGCTCGTCGTGTTTCTGTCCGTCGGCATCGTCACGATGCTCGTGATCCGCCCTCCTCTCGACATCGCAGTCCCCGGCGCGCTGCTCACCGCCGTGGTCGCGGCGCAGTGGCTGCTGCTCTCGGTGGGTGGTGGAATGAGCACCCCGGCCGGCGTCCTCGGCGCGTTCGCGGCTGGCGCGGCGATCAGCGTGTTCGCGGCGCTCGCCCTCGAGCGCGCCGCAGGGCTCGGCGCCCGTGGCTACCTGATCGGCTTCACCCTCGGTCAGGGCGTGGCCCTCGTGGGCATGCTGCTCCAGATCCTGCGCAGCCTCCCGGGCGGCGAGTCCGCGGTCCCGGCCGGCGCCCTGCGCGCAGCCCTCCGCGAGTACCGGCTGCTCGCGATCTCGGCCGCCTCTGTCCAGGCCGCGGTGTGGATCGACAAGATCGTCGTGTGGCTCACCCGGGGCACCGAGCAGGCCTCGATGCTGGCGAGTGCCACGGCGCTGGCGTGGTTCACCGTGGTCCCCGCGTTCGCATGGATCTACGTGCAGGTCGAGACCGCGTTCTACACGGTGTTCCGTCGCTACTACCGCGGCATCGAATCGGGGGCCGCCCTCGCCGAGCTCGAAGCGAGTGCGGCCGCGGTCCGCTCCGAGGCGGGCCGGCTGGTGCGTGGCGCTGCCGTCGTGCAGCTGGTGGTGACCTCGCTCGCGTTGATCGGCGCGCCCCGCCTGGTTCATGCCCTCGAGCTCCCCGACTCGACGATCCTCGCGTTCCGGCTGTCGCTCGTCGGTGCTTCGTTCCAGGTGCTGACCCTCCTCGGCCTGCTCCTGCTCTACTACCTCGACCTCCGGCGCGAGGCGGTGCGCGTCGCCGTGATCGAGGTGGTCTCGATCGGCGCCGCGACGTTGATCGCCACGGCATTCGACGCTCCCGCGGCGCTCGGGGCGGCGATCGGCTCGATCGTCCCGGCGGTCTACGCGCTGGCGATCGTCCGGCGCTCGGTGTCGCAGCTCGTGGTCGACACGTTCCAGTCCCAGCCCTATTGAGCGGCGACGTTATCGGGTTCCGCGCCGAGCGTGAACTCGAACCGGCTGCCACGCCCCAGCTCCGAGGTCGCTGCCACGCGACCGTGATGGCGTTCGACGATGCGGCGAACATTCGCGAGTCCCACCCCCGTGCCCTCGAACTCGCGCGCGGAGTGCAGGCGCTGGAACACCCCGAACAGCCGATGTGCGTAGTCCATGTCGAAGCCGACCCCGTTGTCGCGCACGTAGTAGATGACCTCCTCGTCGCGAAGCTCGCGCCCGATCTCGATCACGATGTGTTCGCGCCCCCGCGAGTACTTGAGGGCGTTGTCGATCAGGTTGGTCCACACCGCCCGCAGGAGTGAAGGATCCGCATCACAGGTGCCGAGCGGCAGGATCCGCAGCTCCAGTCGATCGCCGAGGCCGCGCGTGGACAGCAGCTCGTCCAGCACCGATCGCACGAGGGGGCCGACCTCCACAGGGGCGCGCCGCAACCCATGCGTACCGAGCCGCGCGAACGAGAGGAGCCCATCGATCAGGTCGCGCAGCCGCTCGCCGCTCTCGCGGATGTTGCCGAGCAGCTCCCGCGCATCCTCGGGCAGTGCCGCGGCGAAGTCCTCGAGGAGGATCGCGGAGAACCCGTCGATCGCGCGAAGCGGCGCGCGCAGATCATGTGAGACCGAGGAGGTGAAGGCCTCGAGATCGCGATTGCTGGCCTCGAGCGCGGAGGTCCGCTCGGACACCCGGCGCTCGAGCTCGGTGTTGAGCTCCCGCAGGGCGGCCTCCGCCCGCGTGCGCTCGACGAACAGCCCGAGCATCCGCCCGACGGAATCGAACAGCGTGCGCTCCGAGGACTCGAGCGGGGCTTGTCGATGGCTCCCTACCATGCCGACCACGCCGAGCACCTGCGCGCCTCGGAGGATCGGAAACGCGATCGCGCCCTGCATGCCGGCGGCGACCGCCGCCGCGCTGTATGGCCCGCGCGCGGGATCGAGGGTGACCCTCCGCCTCTCCGCCGTCGAGAACCCGGCGGAGAAGGCCCGCGACGCCCCCGGGCGCCGTCGAGGAGGCGATCGATGCCAGCTCCTCCATCCCCGCCGCCGCGTGCCAGGTGCCGACGCAGGACGGCGTGCCATCGGCGCCTCTCGGCAGCCACATCGCACCGAAGTCCCAACGCTCGCCCTGGCAGAGCACCTCGAGCACGCGCGGCACAGCCGTCTCGAGATCGAGGGGCTCCGCGAGGCAGCGACCGACCGCATCCTGGGTCAGGAGCCGCCGCTCGAACTGCTTGCGCGAGCTGATGTCCGTGAACACGGTCAGGCGATAGACGCTGTCGTGCATCCGGACGATCTCGGTGGAAGCCAGGGTCCATACGCCCTCCCCGCCCTTGCGCGCGAGCTGGAGCTCCACGGCATCGAGGCGCCCCGTGCGCCCGATCTCGGCCAGGAGATCGCGACGCGTGGGCTCGACGATCAGGCCCGCGTCGCTGACCCGCAGCCCGATCAGCTCGGCACGCACCTGCCCGGTCATCTCGAGCAGCCGATCGTTGGCCGCCACCACCGTGTCGTTCCCAGCGTGCACGAGGAGCATCCCCGCCGGGCTCGCGCTGAACGCGACCGCGAACGCCTCCTCCGCGTGCTTGCGCGCCGTGATGTCGATCAGCGTGGTGAGCGTGCACAGGCCCTCCGCGATCTCGATCGGCGTCGCGCTCGCGAGCACGGTCAGCGGAACGCCGGCCC
This sequence comes from Myxococcales bacterium, assembly GCA_016720595.1. Lineage (GTDB taxonomy): Bacteria > Myxococcota_A > Polyangia > Haliangiales > Haliangiaceae > JABFXX01. Next base: position 221,856 of record JADKKI010000014.1, on the reverse strand, counting down.
GCGTGAACAGCCCGAGCTCGGCCTCGTGACCGGCGGCGAACTCCTTGTGGCGAGCGATCCGTCTCGCGGCGGCCTCCTTCGCGATGAGGCCGAGATCGAACGCCGTGCGACCGATCACCTCGGACCGCGTGGCGCCGAACATCTCGAGCCACCGTGGATTGACGTCGATGATCCGTAGATCGCTCTGGTGAGCGATCACCATCGCGGCGCCGTTACCGTGGAAGGCCTTCTCGAACCGATCCTGCGATGCGCGCCAGCGCTGCTCCAGCTCCTCGCGCGCGGTGATGTCGTCGAAGAGGATCATCGCCTCGTCGGAGCCCGAAGGGTAGGCCGAGATCGAGAGGGACCGGGCACCATCTCGCAGCGCGAGCATCTCGGACTGTCCCCGGTCGCGCACGCGGGTCAGCAGGTCGAACAGTCTCGGCACGAGGCTGGCCACCGCCACGAACGCTGCGTTCTGATCCACGACCGTCACGTCGACCACGCGTCCCGCCTCGATGCGCAACCGGCACCGCGCGGCCCCCCTGGGGCTCTGTTGGAACAGGATCCGATAGGGATCCCCAGCACCGCCCGCGAACTCCATCTCCACCCTCAAGCCCATCGTACATCGGCCCCTCGCGGGTTCTGTAGAGGGGGACGCGGCAGAAATCGCCAGGGTGCGACCACACTCCCGTGTGGCGGTCGCACATGGCGGCCCCCCGGCCGGACGAAGCGCGGAGAAACCGGCTAGATCCTCGGGATGTTCATGGACCACGCCCTGTCCCAGAAGCTCGAGCGGGCGGAGGGGACGATCTGCGCCTCGTTCGTCAGCGCGCGCCGCGAGGTCAGCGGGGTGCCGGCCAGCTGGCACGACTTCGGCGGGACGTACGCGATCTTCGACGGCGCGGACTCGCCGATGACCCAGACGTTCGGCCTCGGCATGTTCACCCCCGCGACCCCCGACAGCCTCGCGGCGATCGAGGACTACTTCACGTCGCGCCAGGCGCCCACGGCACACGAGGTCTCCCCGCTCGCGGGCGTGGAAGTCCTCGCGCTCCTGATCGAGCGCGGCTACCGTCCCATCGAGCACAGCACGGTGCTCGTGCAACCACTCACCGGGCGGCACGCGGCGCCCGAGACCGGGCCGCTACACGTGCGCACGCTGGATGCGGCGCACCGCGCGGCGTGGGTGGAGGCTTCGGTCGCGGGTTGGGCCGCCGATCCTGCGATCAGCGGCTTCATCCGAGCGCTCGCGGAGGTGGGTGCGGCGAACGCGGCGATGACGCACTTCTTCGTCGAGCGCGAAGGTGCGCTGCTCGCGACGGCCTCGCTCGGGATCCACGATGGCATCGCGTTGCTCGCCGGCGCGAGCACGATCCCATCCGCGCGCGGCCTCGGAGCCCAGTCGATGTTGCTCGCCGCGCGGCTCGACGCCGCCCACGCGCGCGGCGCACGCCTCGCGATGATGCTGACGAGCCCCGGGTCGGCGTCGCAGCGCAACGCGGAGCGCAGCGGGTTCCGTATTGCGTATACCCGGACCAAGTGGCTGCGCGCCGCCAGCGGCGGCTGAGCCGCTGGGACCAACTGTGCACCGCGCTGCACGAACCGCCCTCTCGTGTGGCGGCTCCGGGCCCCACTGAGATCCGTCGTGGGCGGCGTAACTGCCGAGTCCCCCCCGATCAGCGCTGGCGCGGGTCTCGCACGTACCCCTGCCCGATGCCCCGTCTCGCACCGATCCTCGCGGCCCTCGCGGCCCTTGCGCTCGGGGCGTGTGCCGCGAACGAGCCCGACGCGGAGCTCACCGATCCCGACGGGCTCTCCGACGATGGCAAGGCCGATGGCCCGCTCGACCCGGCGTGGACCGGGCTCGGGCTGGGTGTGGCCTACCAGCAGGTAAATGCCGGTCACGCGATCCTGATCGCATATGGCGGGTACTCGGCGCGGCTCGGGTACAGCGCGGCCTGGGCGACCGAGCTCGTCGATGCGAGGCTCGGTGCCGCGGACGTCGGTCACGTGTACGCCGTCAAGGGTCCCTCCGATGCGGCGTACGCAGCGAGAGAGATCGCCAACACGGCGCTCCGGGCTCATCTCGGCGCGCTCTCGGACCACACCGCGCCGATCTATGTCGTCGCCCACTCGAGCGGCACGTTCGTCGCGCACGAGCTGTTCGCCCAGCTCGCTGCCAACGGCAACACCGACCTCCTCGCCCGGATCGCCTACGCCAACCTCGACGGCGGCGGCGCCGGTCTGACTGACGAGATCGTGGCCAGCCTCGGCGCGATCGAGTTCGTCTATGCGAACGATCCCACGTTGACGTCAGGCCGATCGCGCAACAGCGCGACCGCGATCGCCCTGGCTGCGAGCTACGCGGCCGGCGGTACGGCGTTCGAGGTCTCGGTGCCTCACAGCGGATGTGCCTCGGGCGCCGGCTGGTGCCTGCACGACGCCGTGATCACCCAACGTCCTCACAACGCATGGACCTACGATCTCGCGCGCGACTACACGGACTTCGTGTCGCGCCCGGTGACCACCGCGTACCTCGAGCCGCTCGTCCCGCCCGCTCACTGAGCTTCGACGGCGCCCGCGGTGCACGGCTCCGGCCGCGGCTTGCCGAGCTGATCGGTCGGTGGACACCCGGTGCCGATCCCACGAGCAGGGCTCGTCGCTGCGGGCACGAGCGTCTCGGCGTCGCCTCCGTGATCTGCGAGCGTGCCGAGCATCGGATCGGCGACCAGCGGCGCGGTGGTGCAGGCCGAACCGGCGGGCCACTGGAGGTTCCCGCTGCCGCCCGTCCGGGCCACGTCGCAGGTCGGGGTGTACATCGCCGTGTTGTTCGCCACGATCGTGTTCACCAGCGTCAGCCCGCCCCCGAAGATCCCGCCCGCGACCTGGCCCATCGCGGTGGCGTGGTTGTTCGCGATCGTGCAGTTGCGCATCGTGCCGGTCGGGGTGTGACCGAGCCACACGCCGCCACCGTTGCTCCCCGTGGCGGTGTTCTCCGCGATCGTCACGTTGGTCATCTCCACCTGGCACGTGTTGATCCAGATGCCGCCGTTGTAGAACGCCTGGTTGCGGGAGATCGTGCTCGACGTGATCGCGAGCGTGAGCCCCTCGAGATAGAGCCCGCCGGCGTTGCCATCCGTGGTCGACGTGACGCGGTTGTCATCGACGGTGGAGCGATCCATCGCGAACGAGCCGGTGTGATCGTTGGAGACGCGGAAGAACCCGCCGCCGATCGCGCCCGCGGTGTTGCCGCGGATCGTCACCCCGCACAGCGACGTCGCCTCGTCGCGGCCATCCATGTACAGCGCCCCGCCACAGCCACCGTTGCCCGGATTGCCACCGGTGCCGGTCGCCGCGTTTCCCGTGAACGTGCTGTTGATGACCGTGAGGTCGCCATTGAGGCTCCCGAGCGCGCCGCCATCACTCGCGCCGTTGCTCGTGAACGTCGATCCCACGATGATCGTGTCACCGCCGCCGAAGCCGTAGATCGCACCGCCGGCGACGTCTTGCCCGGTCGCCGGCGCGTGGTTGTCGTCGAACGCGGAGTCGAGGACGGTGAGGCTCCCGCCATCGCGATAGATCGCACCGCCACCCTGCGCGGTGTCCGCACCCGCGGCGGGGCTCCTGCCGCTCTTGAAGGTCAAGCGCTGCACCACGAGCCGTGGGGTCGGCGTGTTGTAGTCCGAGTCGAGGTAGAGGATTCGCGTGGTCCCGCCACCGCTCAGCGTCACGAGCCCGCCACCGTCGAGGACCGTCTCCTTGGTGAACGTGATCGGTGCGGCGACGGTGATCGTCAGCGGCGCGGCACCGCAGCTGAACACGATCGTCCCACCGGCACTCGCGGCCTGCTGGAGGGCAGCGGCGGTGCAGCTCGCCGGGGTCCCATCGCCCACCGTGGCGGTCGGCGCGGATACGTCGTGGAGCGCGGGGCGCTCGCAGCGCGCGACGGGGACCGCCGCATCCCCGGCCATCGAGCCGTCGGGCTCGCCGCTGCTACCACCGCACGCGACGCACGCCAGTACCGAGATCAGCCCCAAGCGCATCGCCTCAGCTTCTCACGCGCCCCGGGGCAGCGTCGACACCTGCATCGCGATCGACCGGCGAGGATTTCGGCCGGCTGGGCCGGCTCTCCGGGGAGATCCGAGGCAGGCTGATCCCTGGAGATGCAGTATCGACTTGGCCGCGAGCTCGGCTCCGGTGCCCTCGGGAAGGTCGTCGAGCTGATCGACGACGACGGGGGCGTGTGGGCCGGGAAGATCCTGCATCACAGCCAGGACACCGACGAGCGCGCCCGTCGCCGGTTCGAGGCCGAGGCACGCCTGTTGACCGGCGTGGTCCACGGCAACCTGATCGCGGTCCACGGCCTCGTGCACGTCGATGGGCAGGCCGTGCTGCGCATGGAGCTGGTCACCGGATCCGACCTCGCGCGCTTGATCGCTGTCGAGGCGCCGCTCGCGCCGGAGCGGGTGATCGCCCTGGGCCGGGGGATCGCCGCCGGGCTCGCGGAGGCGCATCGCGCCGGCCTCGTACATCGAGATCTCAAGCCGGCGAACATCCTGCTCGCCGCGGATGGCACGCCGAAGGTCGCCGACTTCGGGCTCGCGCGTGCCGCCTCGTTCGCCGCCAGCGATCCCGATGCGCTCGCCGTCGCCGGGACGCCGGACTACATGGCGCCCGAATCGATCGATCCGCTCGCCACCGATGGCCGCAGCGATCTGTACGCGCTCGGCTGCATCCTCTGCGAGCTCGCCACCGGCGCGCCACCCTATTCCGGTGCCACCGCGTTCGCCGTGCTCCAAGCTCATCGCAGCGATCCGCTGCCCGCGCTCGACACCGTCCCCGATGGCCTCCGCCGCGTGATCCGGTGGCTGCTCGCGAAGTCGCCCACGGATCGGCCGCAATCGGCGACCGAGGTGATCGCCGCGCTCGAGAACCTCACGACCTCGACGGCGCTCACCACCCTGGGCGCCCAAGGCCGAGAGGGTCGAGAGGGCCGAGAGGGCGAGCGGAGCTGCGCGAGCTGTGGCGCCGCGGGCCCCGCGATGGTGCGCGTCTGCTTCACCTGTGGAGCGGCGCAGGTCGAGCCCACGCCGGGGCCGAAGACCGTGTTCGTGCTCGGGCCCGGCGAGGCCGCCGCCAAGCTCGATGCTGCCCTCCGGCAGCGCCTGCTCGCGTGGATCTCCAAGAACCCGGCGCTCGGGCTCGATGCGTCGCTGCTCACCAAGGAGGTGCCTCGCGTCCCGTTCGCGCTGGTGGTGGGGATCGACGAGGCGTCTGCGGCGGCCCTCGTGCTCGCGCTGCGCGGCCTCGGGCTCGAGGCCGAGGCGTTGACCGGTGGCCGCATGTCACTCGCGGGGATCCGCGCCAAGGGATGGATCCTGGCGAAGCGCGTCGCCGCGATCGGCGCCACCGGCACGTTCTTCGCGTTCCGCAGCTCCGGGGCGATGATGCTCGTCGGCGGCGCGGTCGTGCTGGTGTCCTCGATCTGGCGTGGCTACTGGCAGGCCGCGCGTCCCGTGGCCAAGCTGAAGACCAGCAAGCCCCGCGCCGAGCTGCCTTCGACCCTCGAGGCCGCACTTGGCCGGGTCGCTGCCGTGGTCCCCGCGATGGCGGCCGCGCGCCATCGCGATGCCCTGCGCGGCGTGATCGAGCGCGCCCTCGCGCTGCGCGAAGCGCTCGACGCCGGCACAGCAGGCCGAGCTCGAGCCGCAGCTCGCGCAGCTGATCGATCTCGCGGCCCTCGCCTCGTCACGCCTCGATCAGCTCGAGGCCGCGCTCTCCGCCGACGATCTCCGATCGGGCGACGAGGCCAAGCGCGCGAGCTGGCATGCGCGAGATCGCTGGGCCGCCAAGATCCTCCAGGTCACCGCGTTCCTCGATGCGATGCGCGCGCGTGCGGTGATGGCCAGAGCGCGCGGCGCGGCCCTCGCAGACATCGACGGTCTGCGCGCGCAGATCGAGGCCCTCGAGGAGCTGGCGTGAGCACACCACCCCAAGCCGTCGTCGGTCAGCGCGTCCTCGGTGAGCCGGTGCGTCTCCGCCACGAGATCGCGTGGCCGATCGAATTGCCGGATGGCAGGCGCGCCATGATCGCCCAGCTCGTCGCCGAGCTCGCCGCCGATCCGGCCCTCCGTCGCCGCTGGGTGGCGGACATGGAGCGGCTCGCGGCGCTGCCCGCAGCGCCTCTTGCGCCGACGCTGGCGATCGGCCCGCTCCCCGATCCGCGCGCCCCCGACGCGATCCCACCGTGGCGTGTTCGCCTCGATCCCGAGGGCACCACGCTCGACCAGCTGCTGCGCCGCGCGCCCCTCCCGATCGACGAGGTGATCGAGCTCGGTGTGCGGCTCGCCAGCGCGATCCAGGCGTTCCATGCCGCCGGCGCCATCCTCCGCGATCTCGATCCGCGCAGCATCGTGATCGCACCCGACGGGCGCGTGTGGTTCACCGATGTCGGTCACGCGCGGCTCGCGATCCTGTCCTCGCGCACCGCCTCGAGCCTCCTGCTCGAGAGCTCGCCGTACGTGTCCGCGGAGGCGCTACTCGGCACGATCGTCGACGCGCGCGCCGACGTCTACAGCCTCGGCGTCGTGCTGTGGCGCGCCCTCACCGGCCGCGTCCCGTTCGAGGCGTCGCTCCTCGGCGCCCGCACCACGCTCCCCGATCTCGCGTCGCTGCGCCCCGAGATCCCGGCCGCGCTCGCGGCGCTCGTGGTGCGCTGCCTCGCGCACGATCCCGAGCGCCGCCCGGTGACCGCGCGAGATGTCGCGGAGGCGCTCCAAGGCCGCGGCACCGAGGTTGCCCTCGTGGTGACGCGCGTGAACTGCCAGGCCTGCAATGCGCCGATGCGCGCGGGGCTGAGGCTGTGCCTCGCGTGTGGCAAGCAGGCGGTGCAGTTCCACCGCGCTGCGCCCGACGATCCCGACGCGGTGCAGATCGTGCTCGAGAAGGCGAAGGAGGACGCGGCATTCGTCGGCGCACTGCACGAGTTCTTCGAGGCGATCGCGGTGGAGGTCCCGAAGCTCAACTTCGTGATCGGCGATCGCCGGATGTACAGCAAGTCCGAGCTCGCCCAGCGTCACGCCCTGCCCGCCGTCCTGATCGAGAACCTCGCCCCCGAGACCGGCAAGGCGCTGGTCGCCCGCCTCGCGGCCGGCGGCTTCAAGGTCCACGCCCGCACGCCACGCCAGGCGGCCGCGAGCCAGCGCTCGTCGCGCCGCATGCTCCTCGGCTCCCTCGTCGTCGGCACCGCCGGGATCGTGGCGATCGCCGCCGGCGGTGTTGGACTCGCCCTCGGCGCCCTCGCCCTCGTGATGTCGGGCACCACCGGCCTCACGGGCTGGGTGCTCCGGCGGCAGCAGCGGCGTGCGGCGAAGCGGATCGCGATCGGCCTTCTGCGCGCCACGCCCGCGGCACTCCCCGCCGGCGATGCGCTCGTCGCCTCGATCGCCACGGTGCTCGCCGCCGCGAAGTCGCCCGACGTGCGCGCGCGGCTCGACGAGCTCGCATCGCTGGTCCAGCGCCTGTGCGACGCGAAGGCCGCGCTGTCCTCGGGGACCGCCGCCGACCAGGCAGATGCCGAGCGCGTGACGGCTCCGGTGCGCCCCCTCGTCGAGCTCGCGGGGACCACCGCCACCGCGATCGAGGCGATCGATCACCAGCTGAGCTCGCTCGACGAGGGAGCGATCGTCCGCGCGCTCGCGCGGTGCGACGCACGCAAGGAGGAGCCCGCGCTTCGGCTCGAGCTGCTCGCCGGGCTCGACACGCTCCGCCAGCTCGAGGAGCAGCGCGCGGCGCTGTTCGGGCGGCTGCTCGAGATCACGTCGCTGACTCGCACCGCGGTCTCGCTCGGCCTGCACCAGGCCGCCGCGCTGCGCTCCGACGACACCGAGGTCGCACACGCCCTCGCCGCGCTCGACGACATCTGACGACCGCGATCGCGACTCAGCGCCGAGCGCGGGGCGCGGGCGCGAGGCTCCAGTGACGGACCACCGGGTCGTCACCGCAGCGCTGCTCGTAGCTGGCTCCGAACGCGCGCACCTCGGCAAACTGGCCGTCCATCACGAGCAGCCGTGCGAGCTCGTGGGCGTGTGCCGCGTCGCAGGCCGTGCCGCCGGACCGCAAGACCGCGAGCCGCACGCGGCGCTGCTCCACCAGATCACGCTGCTCCTCGGCACGCAGGTCGGCCGCGGTCGGGCGGTGCACGGGGATCAGGTTCGCGGCGGCGTTGCCGAGGGTGAACAGAACCAGGGCGACCACGCCGACGAGTGGGAGCAGCTGACCGCGCGCACGAACAGAGGGCATGCAAGGAGAACGCGCGCCCCCGGCGAGCGTGACATGGGCCTGCGAAGTGCCCGTCCCTCCTCGGGAACTTGAACGTTCGTGGCGCCGGCTCAACCCGCGAGCATGCCGCCCGCGATCGCATCGAGCAGCTGGCCGAACTGCACGTGGGTGAACGCCGAACCGCTGGTCAGCCAGTCCGAGTGGCGCAGCTCCGCGGGGACATCGTCGCGGTCGTCCCGGTAGTGCCCGAGCACATCGAGGTGGTCTCCGAAGCCCGCCCACACCAGCGTGCCCCACAGCTGCGAGCGCAGCGGGACCACACCATCGTTGTCGGCCGGGCTCGGCGCGGCCGCGAACGCGTGGGCGAGCCGCTCCTCGGTGGCCGCGTCAGCCACCGGTCCCGCGGAACACGGATAGCGCTGGTCGGTGACCGCGGTGAGGTGGTGGAGCGCGAAGAACATCGACAGCGACAGCGTGCGCCAGGGACGTCCGATCGTCTCCAGCCAGCCGCGTGGTGCAGGGCTCGGCGCCATCGACGCGGTCGCCTGGTAGCGCACGCCCGGCCGATCCTCGAACCCGGCGACCACGAGATCCATCGACTCCGGGCTGAGCTGCATCATCGAACCCTGATCGTCCTCGATCGCCTGGAGGAACGTGCGCAGCTCCGGGCTCTGCGCGTCGTCGACGAGGCCGACCAGCGATTCCACGGAGCGATCGAGCATGCGAAGCTTGAACGGGATCGAGAGATCGCCGCGCCGCAGAAAGCCGAGGATCACGCTCGTCGCGCGTAACGGCTGGGCGCCCAGCGTGAGCCCGGCGACCGTGAGCATCGAGAGCGCGGCGAGAGCACGCTGCCCGCGCGACGTGGAGAAGAAGCTGGCGAGCGGCGTGCCGTAGTGCGGAGTGTTCATCGTCGTGATCGAGCGGAGCCGGGGCAGCCAGGTCAACGTCTCCCCCGGGATCCCGCGGGTGGAGGGCGAGGCGACCAGGCGGGCATCGAGGCCGCCCGTCGAGTGACCGAGCAGGTGGATCGGGCCCTCGCCCACCGCCGTGCGCATGACCACCTGAGCGAGCCGCACCGCACGGCGCCGGATCGAGGCGGTGGGGAGATCCTCGATCACGTGCGCCACGAGCTCGTGGCCCGCTGCCGCGAACCGCTGCCCGAGCTCGCGCTCGACATGGGCGAAGTAGTTGTACGAGCCGAGGCGGCCAAAGCCGAACATCCCGGGGGAGAGATAGACGTGGTGACGCATGGCTGCCGGCACTGCGACTGCAAGATCGGGCCCGCTCGCACCACCCGAGTTGTGCAGGTGAGACCCAGCTCGCGGATGGACGCGGTGAGGTCCCCAGCGTAGAACGCTGGCTTGACCTCGATCCTTGTCGTCGATCAGGACGTGGACTTCGCGAGCCTGATCGCCGAGGGCCTGACCCGCCGCGGGTTCCAGGCCACCTCGGTCCACTCCGCGAACGAGGCCCTCGCCCACCTCGAGCGCGCTCCCGTCGACATCGTCGTGGCCCACGTCCACCTGTCGGAGGTGTCGGGTCTCGAGCTGGTCTCCCGGCTCCGTGACCGGCAGTCCGAGGTGCTCGGGATCGTGGTCACGTCGCAGGGCAGCATGGAGACCGCGGTCGAGGCGATCCGCGCCGGCGCGTACGACTTCATCAGCAAGCCCGTCAGCCTCGCGACCCTCGAGGTGGCGATCCAGCGCGCCGTGGCCTACCAGACCCTGCGCCGCGAGGTGCAGCGGCTGCGGATCGAGGTCGCGGTGGCGCGACCGATCGATACGATCATCGGCGACAGCCCGATGATCCGTGAGGTCACGTCACTGGTCCGGCGCGTGGCGGACAGCTCTGCGACGGTGTTGATCACCGGCGAGAGTGGTACCGGCAAGGAGCTCGTGGCACGCGCGATCCACGATCTCTCGGAGCGTCGCCACCATCCCTTCGTCGCGATCAACTGCGGCGCGCTGCCACCGGCGCTCCTCGAGAGCGAGCTGTTCGGCCACGTCCGCGGAGCGTTCACCGACGCGCGCCAGTCCCGCCAGGGCCTGTTCGTCCAGGCGGGCGACGGCACCCTGTTCCTCGACGAGATCGGCGAGATGCCCCTCGAGATGCAGGTCAAGCTCCTGCGCGTGCTCCAGGAGCGCACCCTGCGGCCCGTCGGCGGAGACACCGAGGTGTCGTTCGGGGCCCGGTTGATCACCGCCACCAATCGCGATCTCGAGTTCGAGATCGAGGAGAAGCGGTTCCGCGAAGACCTGTTCCACCGGATCAACGTGGTCCAGATCCCAGTACCGCCGCTGCGCTCGCGCCCCGGCGATCTGCGCGCCCTGATGTCGTACTTCGTGCAGAAGGTCGCGGAGCGCGCCGGCAAGCCGGTTCCGGAGATCTCCGAGGAGGCCACGCGCAAGCTGGTCGCCTACGACTGGCCCGGCAACGTCCGCGAGCTGCAGAACTGCGTCGAGCGAGCCCTCGCCCTCGGCGGGATGACCACGATCACGATCGACGAGCTGCCCGAGAAGATCCGCGGCCACCAGGTCGAGAGCGCGGTCACCGCCACCGGCACGCCCGACGAGCTGATCACGCTCGGAGAGCTCGAGCGCCGGTACATCCGTCAGGTGCTCGCAGCGACGCAGAACAACAAGACGAGCGCCGCTCGGATCCTGGGGATCGATCGGCGCTCGCTCTATCGCAGGCTGCACGAGACCGACGCCGTCGTTCCCACGGCGGGCACGACGGACCCCGATCCTGCGCGCTGACGATCAGGTCAGCTTGTCTTTGATCTTCGCGCCGACGTCCTTCACCGCATTGCCCACCGTGTGGGCCACGTCCTTGATCTTCTCGCCGGCCGAGGCGGCGACCTCCTTGGCCTTCTCGCCCATGTTCTCCTTGCGCTCGGCGCTGTGCTCGCGCACGTCGGCGACCTTGGTGGCGACCTTGTCGGCGGCCATCTTCAGCTTGTCCGCCGCCTGATCGATCTTGGTGTTGACCTTGTTGTCGGTAGTCATGGCAGTGCTCCTGTGGGTTGGTAGAACCCACATGTGGTGCAAGGTCCTGGCCACGCCGAACACCCCGCCGGAGCCGGGCGACGCTGCCTCACGACCGTGCGCTCGCGCTCGGCGCTCGGTGGCGCGCGCACGGTTCGGGTGCCGTCACCCCGCGGGGGGCGCGGAGGTCGGCAGCACCACGCGGAACGTCGTCCCGGAGGACACGGACTCGACATCGATCGTGCCACCGTGCGCGCGCACGATCTCGCTGACGATGTAGAGCCCGAGCCCCAACCCGTTCCCGTTGCGCTTGGTGTCGCTGCCGCGGACATAGGGCTCGAACAGCTTGGCGATCGCCTCGGGCGCGATTGGCGGACCGCGGAGCGCGTTGTGGACGGTGAACGTCGCGTGGCCGTTCCCGCGGTCCACGTTCACGACGATCGGCGCCCCGGGTAGGCCGTACTGCACTGCGTTGCCGAGAAGGTTCGAGACCACCTGCCCCAGGCGGTCCGGATCCCACTGCCCCACCACGTCATCGGGGGCGACCAGCTCGAACGAGATCGCGGGCTGTGCGAGCGAGATCTCGTCGATCGCCGAGCGGATCACGGAGACCAGCTGCGCGCGCTGTCGCACCACGGGGATCCCCGAGCCGAGGCGCGCGCGGGTCATGTCGAGGAGCTGCTCCACCATGCGGACCATTCGATTCGCGCAGGAATCGATCCGCATGACGATCGACGCATGGGCAGGATCTCTCTCCGCCGCGAGCATCTCGGTGCCGATCAGGATCGCGCCCAGCGGGCCGCGGAGATCATGGCCCACGATCCCGAGCATCTCCTCCTGAAACCTCGCGGTGCGTTCGCGCTCGGCGCTGATCGTTCGCTCGGCCGCGCGCTCGGCCTCGAACCGCAACGCGCTCTCCACGGCGAGGCTCGCGTACTCGATGCAGGTCTGGATCGTCGCGAGGTCGTCATCCTCGAACGGGCAGCACCGACCCTCGCGGGTCACCGTCACGATGCCGGGGAGAGGATCGCGTTTGGACAGCGGCAGGATCGCCAGGCCGCGGAGCCCGAAGCGTCCGATGTAGCTCGCGTAGGCCGGCGACAGCGTGGCTCGCGCCTGCTCGTCGCTCTCGAAGGCATGCACCACGGGCGCCGTCATCGCGGAGATCGCGGCGAGCGCTTCGCCCGAGGGATCGGCGTTGTGCCGGGTGACCGGCGCGATCGTCACGGCTCCCGGCAGGAGCAGGATCGAGCAACCATCACAGAGGCTGACCGTCAGCGCGGTCGCGAGCTCCGCGAGGATCCGCGGGATATCGGTCCGGGCCTCGAACAGCGCCCGCCCGAGCCGGTTGATCGTGGACAGGCGGCGCCCCTCCTGCTGCGCGAGGTCGCTCAGGTGCCTGACGCGGATCGCCGAATCGACGCGCGCCCGCAGCTCCTCGGTGGCGAACGGTCGCGCGACATAGTCATTCGCGCCGCTCGAGAGCCCCTGCGCGACATCCGACGTCTCGATCCGCGAGGCCGTGATCAGGATGATGGGCAGATCGATCGTCCGAGGGTCCGTTCGCAGGAACCGGCACACCTCGTCCCCCGCCATCCCCGGCATCACCCAATCGAGGAGCAAGAGATCCGGCTGCGCCGCGCCCGCCGCGAGGCGCTCGACGACCAGCGAGCCATCGAGGAACTTCTCGAACTCGTAGCGCGAGCCTAGCGACCGCTCCGCGATCAGCGCCTCGGTGGGGCTGTCGTCCACGATCCAGATCAGCGGACGCGCGCCACGAGACGATGACCGGCGATCAGACACGGGACACGATCTCCGCCGCCATCGCGTCGAGGGGAACGCTCACGGCGCCGAGCTTGGCTTCGTCGACACATCGGGGCATGCCGTAGACCACGCACGACGGTGCAGACTGCGTGAGGAGTGCGCCTCCGGCGGTCACGAGGTCGCGCGCCCCCGCGAGCCCGTCGTCCCCCATCCCGGTCAGGATCACGCCGAGCGCCGTTCTGCCGCCCGCGGCCGCGCCGCTCGAGAACAGCTCGTCGACGGAGGGCGTGTACGTCCGTTCGGACTGGCCCGAGAGGCGCGCCACGAACGAGGCGTCGGCACGCTCGATCATCAGGTGCATCCCGCCGCGCGCGATCACCGCCATCCCGGGCTCGAGCACCAGACCATCGGATGCCTCCACCACGTGCAACGGTGACGAGTGGTCGAGCCGCCGTGCGAGCGCCTCCGTGTACCCCGAGGGGATATGAAGCACGATCGCGATCGGCGCGCCGAGGGTCGCGGGAGCTCCGCGAGCAGCCGCGTCAACGCCTGCGGACCACCGGTCGAGGTCCCGATCAGGATCAGCTTGACCGGGACCGCCCTGAGCGAGACCGCCGGCGCCGCGGCCAGCGCCGGAGGCGCCACCACCACCACCGGCGACGGGTTGACCAGCGATTCGGCGGCGGCCAGGATCTTCGCGACCAGCTCCTTGCCGATCTCGCGCAGGCGATCCGCCCCCCCGCCGGCCGGCTTCGAGATCAGGTCGATCGCGCCGAGGCTCAGGGCTTCGGCGCCGATCTCGGTGTCGATCGTGGAGATGCTGACGGCGATCACGCGCGGGCGCCTGCGCCCGGCGAGGACCCGCAGGACCTCGAGCCCGTTGACGCCGGGCATCGTCAGATCGAGCGTGACCACATCGGGATCGAGCCGCGTGATCCGCTCGAGACCATCGCCCCCATCGCCGGCGGCGCCGACCACGTCGATGACCCCGCTCGCGCGCATCAGGCGCGTCAGTACGCTCCGCGCGAACGGGGAGTCATCGATCACGAGCACGCGCGGCCGCGTCATCGCTGCTTCCTGTAGAGGAACGAGCCGTGCTGCTCTTCGCACACCATCGGCGTACCGAAGCGGAGCAGCGACTCGGCGACGCCGACCACGAGGAGGCCCGACGTGTGGAGGGAGTTGGCCAGCAGGTTTACCACCCGCAGCACCCGGTCATCGGCGAAGTAGATCAGCACGTTGCGGCACAGGATCGCGTCGAACGTCCCGAGCGTGGCGAGCGCCACGGGGTCGATGATGTTGACGACCTCGAACCGCACGGCCGCGTGCAGCCGTGGGTCGATCGTCGCGCCATCGTAGCTCGTCGTGAGGTACCGGCTGGCGAGTGGCCGCGAGTGGTCATCGCGCAGCGCCCGCCGGCCGAACTTTCCGGACCGCGCTCGTGCGATCGCCTTCGTGCTCACGTCGCACGCCACCAGCTCCACGCCATCCAGGAGCTCGCGCTCGTCGAGCAGCATCGCGAGCGTCAGCGGCTCTTCACCCGTCGAGCAACCCGCCGACAGCACGCGGGCGCGCCGCCCCGACTGCACGATGCCGGCGAGCGTGCCGTCCACCAGCTCGAGCAGCGGCGCCATCTCGCGGAAGAAGTAGGTCTCGTGGATCACGAGCGCCTCGATCAGCTCGCGCAGCTCCGCGCCCTCCGCATCGTCGTTGCGCAGCCGGTCGTAGTAGGTGAACAGGCTCTCGTACCCGCCGCGCAGCGATTGCGTTTCGAGCTTGCTCGCGAGCAGATCGCGATCCTCCGAGCGGTAGTGTATGCCGCACTTCTCCTCGACGAGCTCCGCGAAGCCCATGAGCATCCGCGACGAGACCGATGGCTGCGACCCCGGGCTCATCCGTCCTCGATGCGGGGCGCGGTCATGGCGTGGGCTCCACCACGGCGGTCGGATCACCGAGCTTCCCCGTCATCGCCACGCCCCCGAGGAGGTCCACCTGCTCGCTCGTCGATGCCCGGAGCGACGCGGCCTCGCGAACGACGGTCGCGATATCCTCGACGGTGGTCGCCGCCGACCTCGCCTGCGCCGCGAGCGCCGCCTTGATCTCGCGCGCACGCCCGCGGACCGAGCGCATCGCCTCGTTGACATGCGAGGTGGTCTCCGCCTGCTCCGCCGTGGTCTGGACCAGGCCCTGGAGCGAGATCGTCTGCTTCGACGCGTTGGCCGCGAGCACGCCGAGCGACTCCGCCTGCTCGCCCACCGCTCGCGCCGTCTGCTTGGCGATCCGGCGGACCTCGTCGGCATCCTTGACCAGCGAGGTGACACCGGACGAGTGCTCGGCCGTGGCGGTCGTGATCTCGGAGGACAACCGCGACACGTCGCGGATGCCGGCCTCCAGCTCCTTGGCCACCAACGCCTGCTCCGAGATCGCGCGTGCATTCTGCACGGCGTGCTTGCGCGCACCATCCATGGCGCGGGCGATCTCTGCCGAGCCCTTGGCCTGCTCCGCGATCCCGAGCACCATGCGCTGGGTCGCCCCGGCGATCTCGTGAACGCTCGTAGACATCCCCGCGACGCCGCGGATCTGCTCGGTGAGCGCCGTGGACGTGCGCACCGTGGTGGCGCGCATCTGGACCGCCGCACGCGCGAGCTCGGTGGCGCCCGTGGCCTGCTGCTCGGTGGCGCGGGTCAGCTTCTCCGCGGTGGCGGTGAGCTGGAGGTTGCCCTTCACGAGCTCGCGCAGGGCGCGCGCCTGATCGCCGGTCGCATCGCGGGTCTGCTTGCCCATCGTGCGGAGCTCGCCGGCCGATCGCGCGAGGTTCTGCGTGGCCTGCGTCTGCTCGATACTCGCGCGCGCGATCGTGCGGCTCTCGGTCTCGAGGCGCGCGGTGGTGCTCGCCACGGTCTGCACAACGCTGATCTGATCGACACTCGCGGTGCTGATGTTCCGGATCGAGCCATCGAGGAGATCCACACCCTCGAGGATCGCCTGCAGCCCGCCGCGCGCCTCCTCACCGAGCTCGGCGCCCTCGTCGGCCAGGCGGAGGCCCTCGGAGCTCGCCGTCAGGGCATCCCGCGCCGCGGCCTGGAGGCCGCGCACGACCTTCGCCACATCGGTCGCGGCGGCGGCCGCGCGATCGGCCAGCGCACGCACCTCCTCCGCGATCACCGCGAAGCCGCGGCCATGCTCGCCGGCGCGCGCCGCCTCGATGCTCGCGTTGAGCGAGAGCAGGTTCGTCCGATCGGCGATCAGGTTGATCGCCTGGACCATGTCGCCGATCTCCTCGGCGCGCCGGCCCATGTCCTTCATCACGCCCGCGCCCACCGTCATCGCCTGGCGGATCTTGACGAGGCCACCGATCGAGCGCCCCACCGTGATCCCGCCCGCGCGCGCCGACGCGGCCACGCGTGCCGAGGTCGCGCGGGTCTGTTCCACCACGCTGACGATCTTCCGGGTCACCGCATCGAGCTGCGTGGCCGCGGTGGCGCTCGAGCTGGCCAGCGCGCTGACCTCCTGGCCCGATTGCGCGATCGCCTGCGCCGAGCGCGCGAGCTCCTCGATCGCGACCGCATTGCCATCCACCACCATCGCCATCTTCTCGGTCGTGGCGGCGACCTGCTCCACCGAAGCGGCGACCGAGCCGAGGCTGGTCGCCGACACCGTGGCGGCGTCCTCGAGCATGCCGGCGAGCTCGGTCACGCCGCGGAACGAGCGGGCGAGCTGCTCCGCCGTGGCCGCCGTCTCCTCGATCGAGGTCGCGGTGTCGCTGGTATCGGAGGCCACGACCTCGAGCGCGCCGACCAGGGTCTTGAAGCCGGTCGCGACGGACGTCACCCGCTCGCCCACGTGGTGCGAATCCGTGGACAGGCGCGCGGAGCCCACGGCCATCTCCTCGACGGTGGCCGCGACGTCCTCGATCGTCGTCGCGTTCTCCATCCCGCGCATCGCGGTATCGGCGACGCTCCGGCTGGTCTGCGTGACCGCCGAGACCAGGCGCTCGGTGGTCTCGGTGAGCTTGGAGGCGTTCGAGGCCGTGGAGCGCAGCGAGCGCGCGGACTGTTCGAGCACCGTCGCCGTGGATTCACTGCCTCGCGCGAGCAACTCGCAGTCCTTGCGGACGGTGGCCACCGAGACGGCGAGCGCCTGGAGGCCGCTCGCGGTGGTGTCGAGCGCGTGCAGCGTCTCGCGCGTGTTGGTGGCCACCGCTGATTGCGAACGCGCGAGCTGCTCGGTCGCGGACGCGGTGGCATCGAGGCTCTCCGCGATCCCGCCGAGCGCGAGGCTCGCGGTCTCCGACGCGGTGGTCTGGTTGGCACCACTGGTGGCCAACCGGGCCGCCGCCCGTTCGATCTGATCGGAACGCCCGTCGTGCCCCTGGAGCGATCGCGCGATCTCCTCGACGCGATGCGAGGTCACCTCGTTGGTGACCGTGCCGCCAGTGAGATCGTTGTCGTCTGCGTCGTTATCCATGGCTGGGCTCCTCACCGATGATCCGGGGCACGTCGATCAACAAGAACAAGCGCTTCGCGAGCGTCGCGACGGCTGTCACGAAGCCACCGCCGTGGCGATCGAGCACCTCCGGCGGCTTCTCGAACGTGGCCTCGTCGAGCTGCAGGACCTCCCGCGCGCTATCGACGAGGAGCCCGGCGACGCGGGCGCCGACCTGCACGATCACCACGCGGTTGTCGATCGTGCGCTCGATCGCCGGGAGCCCGAACCGCGTGCGCAGATCGACCACCGGCACCACGCGGCCGCGGACCTGCACCAGCCCCGCGACGTGCGCTGGCGCACCTGGGACCGGCGTCGCGGTCTGGAACGATTCGAGGTGCAGCACCTGCGAGGCCGGGAGCGCATAGTCGGAGCTACCGACCCGGAACGTCACGTGGAGCGTCGTCATGCCCTGCCTCGCTCCCGGGCCAGGATCCCGAGCTCGTTGAGATCCAGCACCAGCGTGGGGAGGCCGTCCCCGAGATCCGTGGCGCCGGCGATCCCCGGCATCGCGACCAGCGGGTCATCGATCGCGCGGACCACCACTTCCTGCCGGCCGATCACGCGATCCACGGTGAATGCGATGACCTGACCGGCGCGTCGCACCACGAGCGCCTTGCGCGCCGAGGCGCCGTCATCGATCGCGAGGATCGCGCCGAGGGAGACCAGCGGGATCGCATGGTCGCGGTGCACCATCATCGCGATCGACGGCCGGACCTCGATGATCTCCTCGACCACGAGGGCGGGGACCACGAAGGCTTGCGTGCCGCATTGAAACGACAGCGCATCCATCACGGCCATCGTCACGGGCACACGCAGCGTGAACGCCGTCCCGACATCGGTGGTGCTGGTGACCGAGAGCTCCCCGCCGAGATCTCCGACCGCGATCCGGCGCACGATCTCCATCCCGAGACCGCGGCCGCTCGTCGTCGTGGGGATCTCCCGCGTGGTAAATCCGGGCGCCGTGAGCACGGCGAGCAGCTCCGCATCGTCGGAGATCGCGTGCTCCGCGCGCCGCGCGATGTCCGCGCGATCGATCCCGCGCCCATCGTCGCGCACGGTGATCTCGACGATGTTGCCCGGGATCTCCGCGCAGGAGACCCGGATCGTGCCGGCGCTCGGCTTGCCGAGCTGAGCCCTGCGCTCCGCGGGCTCGATCCCGTGATCGGCGGCGTTGCGCACCAGGTGGATCAGCGCGGGCAGCAGCCGATCGGCAACCGACTTGTCGAGCTCGACGTCGCGCGCTTCGATCTCGAGGCGAACGGCCTGTCGCCCGCTCCGTGCGAGGCTGCGGACCAGGAGCGTCAGCGGCTCGAGGACCTCGGCCACGCGCACCATGCGGGCCCGCAGGATCGCGCGGCGCAGATCGCGGAGCTGGCGCCCCTGGATCCGCACCACCTCGCCGAGGCCGCGCACGTCGTAGCCACGCTCCGCGAGCGCGGCGATCTCCCGCTCGAGCCGGAACCGCGAGACGATCAACAGCGACAGCTGATCCTGCAGATCATCGAGGCGAGACAGCTCGACGCGGACCACGGCGCGAGCCACCGGCGCGGTGGTCATGGCCGGAGCAGCGGAATCCTCCGACGGAGCGGCAGGGGTTGGCAACGGCACCACCATCGGCACCACCAGCGCCGGCGTGGTCGCCGCGAGCTCCGCGAGCTGTGCCCGCGGGGCCGCGCTGACGAGCAGCAGATCGAACGCCACCCCGAGCTTCACGCCCGCGCTCGCCGCGATCGATCTCGGGACGACCTTGACGATCTCGCCCAGCGCACCGAGCCCCGCGCGGACCGTGGCGATCGTGATGCCACGCGCCGCGTTGGCCTCGCTCGGTGTGAACGTCAAGGTCCACACCGGCACGCCGCTCTGCAGCGCGAGGATCAGCTGCTGGCGCTCGCTCGCCGAGAGCCGCCGGTCCCACTCCGCAGGGATCGCCAGCGGGACGATCAATGGCACCCCGGAGCCGAGCGACGCGCTGGCCGCGGCCGCCTCGATCGCCAGGATCAGCGCTCGTGGCGCCTCGGCCACGAACGACCGTTCGGCGACCGCGCGGACCCGCTCCGCCATCGCCGCCACCGCGAGGAGCGCGAGCTCCACGGAGGGTCGCGCGAGCGTGCCGCCGGATCGATCGGCGGCGCGCACCAGGCCTTCGAGAGCGTGCGCGATCTCGACGATCGGATCGACGCCGACCATCCCCGCGAGCCCCTTGATCGTGTGGAGCGTGCGGAACAGATCGCGCACCGCGCGAGGACGCGATGTCCCCTCGTTGTTCGCGGCCTCGACTTCGAGGAGGGCGGCATTCGCGGAGCCAACCAGCTCCTCCGCCTCCACGATGAACGCACCCACGAACTCCTGGAGATCGATGCGATCGCTCACGGTTTCGCGTGCTCGATCACGCCGAAGGTGGCTCCGCGTGCAAGAGCTGGCGTGCCTGGGCGAGGATCGCCTGAGGCTCGAACGGCTTCGCGAGGAAGCTCGATGCGCCCGCCCCCATCAACCTGGCTCGACTCTCGGCGTCGCCTCGCGTGGTGACGATGAGGATCGGCAAGCCGCGGAGCCGGTCCTGGGCGCGCACGAACTCGGTGACCTCGAGGCCACCGAGATCGGGCATGTCCAGATCGAGCACCACCAGATCGAAGCCCGCGAGGGCGAGCCGCTCGATCGCTTCCAGCCCGGTCTCGGCGAACACGAACTCGACCTCACCGAGCGGCTGCAAGCAGGCCGCGACCATCTCGCGCATCAGCTTGCTGTCGTCGACGATGAGGACCTTGTTCATGGAATTCTCGAGCCGAAAACAGACCACCCTAGCACGTCCGCCAGAGCAGGGTCGCTCACCACATCGCGGTGTAGCCGACGTTGAACCGGATCGAGCTCGAGACCGCGACGACCGTGATGTTGTCGGTCGTCATCGCGTCCTGCGACGTGTACTGGTAGCTCAGCGAGGGCGTCAGCACGCCCGAGCGGCCCACCAGGAAGTTCGCGCCGAGGCGCGGCGCGAGCGCCAGGCCGGTGCCGAGCTTGCTGACGTAGGAGGCGCCGACGCCGAGGCCGACGAAGCCGAACATCGAGCGGTTGAACGGCAGGTGATACGAGGGCTCGATCAGGGCCGACCACACCGTGGACGACGCATCGACGACCTTGATGTTCGCGATCGTGCCGATCAGCGAGAGCTCGAGGTTATCGGCGACGAACCAGCCGACGGTCGGCGAGAGGTTCATGGCGCGATAGTCGGTGGCGAGCTGGAAGCCCGCGGAGCCGCCGAGCTCGAGCACGCCCGCGCGGCCGTAGCCCACGAGCCCGCCGACACCGGCCTGGCTGACGAGCCCGCCCGACGGCAGGTTCGGAGAGGCGACGGCCGGCTGCTCGTCGTGATCGGACTGCGACGGCGGCAGCGCCTCGCCTGCGGCCTGCGGCGCGGCGTTCTTGTTGGGCGTACCGGTGGTGTCCGCGGGGACCGGGTTCTGCGCCGGCGTGGCGCTGGTTCCGGTGGCGGGCGCATCGTCGGCCATGACGGTCGAGGCGGTGAGCAGGGAGACGGCAGTGACGGCAAGCTTGATGAATGACTTCATAAATGACCCCTTCCGCGTCGTGCGGAACATGTGAGCGAGTTGCCGAATCGGGCTACTTGCTGGTGAGAAGTCTCTGAGCACCTTCCGTGCCGTGATGGCATCCCGCTCCGCGGGCCTTTCGGAGGCGATCAGGTCAACTCGTAGCGGCTCGCGCGCTCATGTGAGCCCATCCGCCCGCTCGATCGCACATCGGGTCGCCGATCGCCCGCCCCCGCCCGTACCAGGCCACGGGATGAGAGCCATGCGGGCGGCATGCGGCGTGCTCGGGGGATCGCGCATGTCCAATCTGATCAGCAGCGAAGACCTCTCCGATCCCACCCCGCGCCACATCAACAGTGTGGACGCGACCGCCGGTCAACCGATGATCATGCGTGTCCAGACGCGCAAGCTCGAGCTCGAGACCCTGCTCGCGGCGCAGCCCGAGACCGCGACTGGCGTACGAGGTGACATCACCCTGGCGCTCAGCACGATCTCTGGCCTCCTCAGCGGAGATCTCGAGCACCTCCCCGCCGTCGTCGTTGCGGACATGAACCGCTGGCTCGAGCAGAACAAGCACATCGGTGAGCGAGCCGTCCCGCTCACCCCGCCGATCGCTGCGATCGACGCGAGCGCGGACGAGGGCTGCACCGACGCATCGCCCGAAGCCTCCGGCGACGCGCTCGTGACCTCGTGACTCCGGTGGCGAAGTCGGCGGGATCGTTCCGCCGCTTCGCGAGCCGCACGTCAGAGATCGCAGGTCACGCGTCGACATTCGTCGTGGCCGCGCTGGTGATCGTGGCGTGGGCCGTCACCGGCCCGCTGTTCCAGTTCAGCGATACGTGGCAGCTCGTGATCAACACGAGCACCACGATCGTGACGTTCCTCATGGTGTTCCTGATCCAGAACACCCAGAACCGCGACAGCGCCGCGGTCCAGCTCAAGCTCGACGAGCTGATCCGCGCCACCGCGGGTGCGCATGACGGCCTCCTCGACCTCGAGGAGCTCACCGATCTCGAGCTCGTTCGCATGCGCCAGCTCTATCGCGCCCTGGCCGCGCGCGCCCGAGAGGGCGTGGCGATCGGGAGCAGCGACACCGGCACCGACGAGGTGTGAGCTCAATCCGGCAACACGGCCGGGACCTCGCTGGTCTGCCGCCGGGGCCACCGGATCGTGAACGTCGTACCCTCACCGGCCGCCGACGACACCGCGAGGGTCCCCTGGTGGGCGCGCACGATCTCGCTCGCGATGAACAGCCCGAGGCCGAGGCCACTCGACCCGGCCGCGACGCCGCTGAACGGCTCGAACAGCGTGGCGAGCTTGGGTTTGGGGATCGGCGCGCCCTCGCTGTGGACCGTCATCACCACGGCTTCTCCCGAGTCTCGAACGGCCAGATCGATCGGCCCCGTTCCGTGAGCGACGGCGTTGCCGAGGAGGTTCGAGAGCACCTGCTCGATCCGATCGGGATCCCACTGCCCCCGAAGATCGCCCGTGCGCCGCAGGCCCATCACCCGCGCCGGGTTGGCCTGCTGGATCTCTGCGAGGACATCGGTGGCCAGGCGCCCGAGATCGCACGGCCGCGGCGACACCGGGATGCCGTCACCGAGCTGGCCGCGGGTGAAGTCGAGCAGATCACGGATCATCGCCTCCATCCGCTTCGCGCTCCGGCCGACGCGCTCGAGGATCGTCGCGTCGGTCTTCGGCAGGTCGGCGAGGATCTCCACCCCCATCTGGATCGCCGCGAGCGGTGACCGCAGATCGTGACCGAGGATCCCGATGAACCGCTCGCGCGCCTCGTCCACCCGCACGCGCTCGGTGATGTCGGTCATCATGCCGATCCATTCGCGGACCACCCCCGATCTCGCGATCGGCGCCGCGCGCGCCAGCACCCAGGCATGGCCGCCGGTACGCCGCTGGAGGCGAAGCTGGCACTGATACGCGCTCCCCGCGGCCACCGACGACGCCCACGCCGCGCGCACCCGATCGAGATCGGCCGGATGAACCGATCTCTCCCAGCCCGCGCCCGCCCCACCCCCCACGTCCCCGTGAACTGTGCCCACGCGTCGCGATCGATCTCCACGGTCCCATCGGCGGCGGCGTGCCACACCAGCGCCGACGACGTGGTGACCAGCGTCCGGAATCGCTCCTCGCTGTCGGCGGCGCTCTCGCACGCCGCATTCGCCACGTCGGTCAGCTCGTCGGCGTGGACCGTGGCGAGCACGAGCTTCTGATTCGCGTCGCGCATGTCGAGCTCGAAGCGCTGCAGCTCGTCACGCTGCCGCCTGATCCCATCGTGGAGCTCGTCGCGTTCGCGGGCCACGCGGCGCAGGCGCAGTGCGTTGCGGACGCGCACGGATAGCTCGGTGGGACGATATGGGAGCGTCACGAAGTCATCGACTCCCGCGCCGACCGCGCGCTCGAACGTGCCCACCTCGGCGAGTGTGCTGGCGTAGACGATCGCGACGGTCGCCCCACCCGGGAGCGCCCGGAGCGCGGCACACGTCGCGATCCCGTCGGCGCCCGTGGGCGACGCGTGGATCAGGATGCACTGCGGCTGCACCCGCTTGAACGCGCTCGCCGCATCCTCACCGCTGTCGGCGAGCACGATCTCGTACCCGTCGTCCGTGAGGCTCGCGTGGGCGAGCTCGCGCGTGGCGGCGTCATCGTCGACGACGAGCACGATCGAACGAGCCGAGGGATCGCTCATGCAGGTTGATCCGAACGGCGAGGCGCTCCGGTGAGGATGCCAGCATAGCTGGTGAGCACCTCGCCCATCGCGATGCCCTCGGCGCCGATCTCGTAGAGCCTCAGCTCCTTCTGGTGGTCCACGCCGCGCATCTTGACCACGCACGCCACCCGGCGGAGCGCGCCTTCCAGCTCGACGTAGCGCTGCAGGATGATCCCATCGGTGAGGAACGAGATCCCGTGCGGGCTCAGCCGCAGCTCGGTGTACGACTCGACCAGCTCCGCGGTCATCACCACCGTCACGCCGAGCGACACGAGCGCGCCGACCATCCGGTACAGCGATTCACGGAAGTCCTCCCGGAACGAGGGCGCGAGCGCCAGCTCGAGGCCCGGGAGCGAATCGATCGCGACGCGCGTGGCGCCGATCGCGCGCACGGCGGTCGCGATCTCCTCCATGGTCTCGTCGATCGAGAGATCGAGCGGCCGCAGGTACAGCACCTTGAGCTTGCCCTTCGCCACGAGCTCGCCGAGCTCGTCGGCGTGCGGCGCCGTGGTCAGATACTCCGCCGGGGGCTTCTCGAACACCGCGATCACGCCGGTCTCGCCGCGGGCGATGCCCTCGCGGATGAACTGGGTGGAGAGGATGGTCTTGCCCGAGCCAGAGGGTCCGACGATCAGCACGGAGTAGCCGCCCGGGATCCCGCCCCCGAGCATGGCGTCGAGCACGGGGATCCCGACCCGGCGACGGATCTGACGATCGGCGATGCTCGACGTCACGCGCTCGGGGTTCGGGAGCCGCGGGTACACCCGGATCCCGGAGCTCGAGACCTTCATGGTGTGCAGCCCGGGCAGCTGTCCCTGCCCGCGCATCTTGACGACCTGGACCTTCCGCACCACCGAGTTGCGCTGCGTGACCTGCGACAGCCAGAGGATCCCGTCCGCGACGGTGAAGATCGGGTTCCCGTCCGATTCCGGTGCCTCGTACTCGCCGATCAGGAACGTGGTGGCCTCCCAGCCCGTGAGGTGGAGGCTGAGCCGCTGCACGAAGTTCTGCAGCTCCATCTGGCCCGCGTCACGCGCTCGCCTGACCACGGCGCGAAACGAATCGATGAACACGAGCTTGGGGCTGGTGGCCTCGACCTCGCGAACGATCGTCGCGAGGACCTTCTCGAGCCCGTCGGCGAGGAGCTCGCCGCCCAGGTGCAGGTATCGCACGCAGCTCGTGAGCTTCTCCGGCTCGAAGAAGCCGAACTGCTGCTGATACCGGAGCATCTTGATCGGCGGCTCGCCGAGGATGGTCACGAACAGCGCCGGCCGCTCCGGGCTCGCGGTCGCGAACATGATCTGCTGCGCGAGGGTCGTCTTCCCGGAGCCGGGGCCGCCCACGAGCAGGTTGAACGACAGCTCGGGGATTCCGCCGCCCAGGACATCGTCGAGGCCAGGCACGCCGCTGGCTAGCTTGCGGATCTCGACTCGTTCGCTCACGTGGTCTCCTTTACAGCCGTAGAAACCTGTGCCGGCCACACGTCGTGGAGCAGGCGCGCGACGAGGCCGTCGCCGATCAGCCTCGCGAGCAAACCGACGAACGTGGTCAGCAGATCGATCACCCCGGCCCGCGCGACCACGGGATCCTGGCGAAGGATCGTGGCCCGCAGCTCGGCCCACGATTCGTTGCCGATGTCGATCCTCAGGGCCTCGGACGCGAGCCATGGCGATCGCGCGCTGGCGAGCACGAAGCTGCGCGTCAGGAGGGTGCGGACACCGATCCCGCCGATCACCCGGGCGAGGTGCGCCACGAGCTGCTCGCACGAACGCACGGTTTCGGCCGCCACCTCGGCGGAGGAGCTGCCCTGGACGAGCGTCCGCGCCACGGCCTCGAGGTCGAGCGTCATCGAACAACGCCTCGGGCATGGGGTGCGGTGGGCATCACGACCTCGTCGGCGGTCCCTGGCGTGGTACCGCGCGGCTCGTCGGAAAGCCATCGCCGAATGTAGGCGCCTGACGAACTCGCCACGTGAGATGTCCCTCAGGGACCTCGGCGCCTACGCTGTCATCCCGCAGCTCACGACCTACACCGTCCATGGCGCCCGCTGCGGCCGCGAGCGACGCGCGTCCGCCTCGGCGTCGCCGACGAACGCCTCGGCGATCGGATCCCACGTCAGCTCGCGGCCGAGCTCGATCGCGAGGTTCGCCAGGTGGCAGATCGAAGCGGTGCGATGACCGATCTCGACGTCGGCCACGGGGACCGTCCCGTTCGCGATCGCACCGAACCAGTTCTCGTAGTGCCCCGTGGTGGTCGCGAGCACGATGGCACCGGAGCCCAGCACGTAGTCGAGCAGCTCGGGGCGGCTCGCCTCGAGCGTCGCCCCGATCAGGCGGATCCAGCCATCGGTGCCCGTGAACTCGACGGACCAATCTCCGTCGGTGGTGGTCAGGTGGAGGGTGACGCCGTTGTCGTAGGTGAAGGTGACATCGAACGTGGTCGGCGTCTCGAAGAAGTTCCCCGGCGCGAACGTCGCGGTGCCGCGGATCTTCGTGGGGCCCGAGCGCTCGTACCCAGCACCCCACTGCGCGATGTCGAGCTCGTGCGCACCGAGATCGGTGATCGCGCCCCCCGCGTAGTCGTGGAAGTAGCGGAACGTCCAGTCCGCGCGCAGCTGGTGATACGGGACCTCGGGGCACTGGCCAAGCCACAGGTCCCAATCGAGCGTGGCGGGCTGTGGCAGCGCTGCCGGCAGCCCTCCCTGGAACGGCCCCGGCGACACCGCGGTCTCGATCGAGAGCAGCTGCCCGATGCGCCCGTTGCGCACGATCTCGCACGCGAGCTGGAACTGCCGCAGCGACCGGAGCTGGCTGCCGGTCTGGAACGCGATCCCGTTCACACGCGCCGCGTCGACCATCTTGCGACCCTCGGCGAGCGTGAGTGTGAGCGGCTTCTCGCAGTACACGTGCTTCCCTGCGTTGGCGGCATCGATCGCGGTCCTCGCGTGCCAGTGATCCGGCGTGGCGATCACCACACCATCGAGATCGATGCGCGCGAGCAGCTCGCGATAGTCACGATACGCGACGAGATCGCGGCTCAGCGCGGTCGCCGCGGCGAGGTGCGTTGCATCCACATCAGCCACGGCCACCACGTGCACGTCGCTCCGCTTGAGCAGCTCGTCGAGATGCCCCGTGCCCTGGCGGCCCACGCCGATCACGCCGAGGCGCAGGCCGGCGCTCGGGGTGCGGTTGTCCCCGCAACCCACCGCGAGGCCCGCGATCGCGGCCGCGCTCTGGATCAGGAACTCGCGGCGCGCGGGGCTTCGAGGCCGAGCCATCGAGGCCAGTATACGTCAGTACAGCGGCGTGCCACCGAACGCCGAGATGCCGTCCGCGCAGGTGTTCTCGCCGGCGCGCCCCACCCGCTCCAGGTAGAACGCGTGCAGCGAGTCGGCGTCGACACACGACGCGGTGTAGGCCACACCCCACGCGACCGCCGCGACCATGCCGTCCTCGGGGAGCAGCGGGTCCGCGGTGATCAGCGCGCGGTGGTGCACAGGCATCGCGCAGTGCGGATCGTCGGGGAGCGCGCGGACCACCTCGATCAGCGCGGCCTCGATCTCGGGACACGCGACATCACAGCGGTAGAGGAACACCACGCCGCCGTGCTCGGCATCGTGGAGCCAGTGCTCGCGCGCGAGCGCCGCATACGAGCGATCCCACTTCGCCCACAGCGAATCGTGGGGACCACTGGTGGGCGGGTTGCTCGTCCAGACGATCTTGGTCCCCGAGGGAACGTGCGGCGAATCGACGATCGGCACCTCGGCGACCGTGCCACCACAGGCATCGCCGCGCTGCTCGACGTTCGGCGCGGGTGGGGACACACAGGCGGCGATCAGGATGGCGAAGGTCAGCGACGCGCGGATCATGGGCACCTCGTGGAGAACACCAGGGAAGGAGTCGCCTCGTCGGCGGCATAGGTCTGGAGCTGCGCCATCACGCACCCGCCATCGAGGCGCTGCGCGGTGGCACGGATCGTCAGCGGACCGCGCGGTACGGTGAGTGCCATCGTCGCGTCGGGGGTACACAGCAAGGTCCCCTCGAACGCGGGGCGGTCCGCGCCGGTGGGTGTGGCGATCACGGCCACCTCGGTGAGCTCGCCGTTCGCGCAGCCGGGGACCGTCACCACGAGATGTGCACTCGGCCAGTTCGGAAGGTCGGCCCGATCGAAGGTGAGGAGCTGGACCTCGTCCCCGGCGAACGGCTTCGCGATCTCGCCGATCACGTCCCCATCCACGTTCTCGATCCGCGCGACGAGGCGGTGATACTCGGACGTCACGCGCGCGAGCACCAGGTGATAGCCGGCGAACTCCTGTCCTTCCAGCTGCTCGCCACACGCGGGCGCCACGAGCGAGAACCGTTCACCCTCGCGCGTCGCGACATCGACGATCGCGCGACCTGCACCGAGCGTCGCGCACGTGGGGGTCGCCGTCGGGAGCACGATCCAGACGTCGGTGTCGAACTCGTCGACGCAGCCCGTGGCGACCACGCACGCCAGGACCAGCGCCCTCACAGCCCCACCGCCACGCCGAGGGTCGCCACGGCGTAGGCATCCGGGCGATAGCCCCCATCGGCCCCGCGCCCCGCGATCCCCGTGGCGCCGAGCTCGCCGCCGATCACCACGTGAGAGACGCGAACCTGTGCACGCAGGAACCAGCCCGGCACGAACCCGGCGTGTTGCACGAACATCCGATCGGTCCCCGCGGCCACGCCGGTCACGCCGACCTCGATCCGATCGCCGAGCAGATCATCGCTCGGATGGAGCTGCAGCGCGGCGAGCACGGTCGTGCGATCGAGCGAGCGCCGCACCCCGGCTGCGGGTGTCAGGCGATGCACCACGCGGCTCGCGGTGCCGGGCTCGCGCACCAGCGCCTGCGTGGTGCAGCGCCGGCCTGGTTCGGCGAGGCAGTGGGGCTGCCACCGGGTGGACACCGTCGCGGCGGTGACGAGGTACGGCCGGAGCCCGACCATGACCTCGCCCTCCTCCGCCGCCAGATCCACGCGGGCCGAGACCGAGAGCGCGGTGAGATCGAAGGCGAGTGACGCGGCGGCGGTCGGGCCGCGGGTCGAGGCGCCGCCACCGATCGAGAGGAGGCCGCGATCGGCGTGGGCCGTGGCCGCGGTCGCCAGGATCGCGGCGCCGACAAAGGAGAGCGATCGAGAGGGAGGCATGCGCGATCGACGGCTGCACCCGGTGCGCCATCAGAGCGATCTCGCAAGCCCGCGCCGCGGCTGCGTCCATCGCACGAACCGGGGAGATCGGGAACCTAGGTGCGCTCCGGTTGGGAAGGCGGGTTCCCAAGAGCACCGCTCGCGGCTGCAAGTGTCCGGGATCAAGGCCTTCACTCGAAGTGAAGGTGTGGTCCATCGAGTGCACGGAACCGCCGCATGTTTCGACGTTACGTCTGTGTTCGCCAGGGAGATCAATCAGACTGCGGCCCCGCCGCGCTCGCGACGATCGCGCTGCACCACGGGCTGCGGGTCAGCCGCGAGCGGCTCCGCGATGTCACGGGGACAGACCGCATCGGCACCAACCTGCTCGGCCTCCTGAAGGGAGGAGAGCGACTCGGCCTGCGGGGCCGCGCGGTGAAGGGCGATTGGGCCGGGCTCTCCACGGTGCCGCTGCCCGCGATCGCGCACGTCCGCACGCCCGAGGGCCTCGGACACTATGTGGTGATCCATCGCGTGCTCGCGGACGCGGTGATCGTCGCGGATCCCGCATTCGGGATCGAGAAGCGCACCAAGGAGGCGTTCTGCGCGAGCTGGACGGGATATGCGCTGCTGCTCAGCCCCGCCCCCGAGTTCACGCCCGGTGGTGACACCACGCCCGGAGCCCGGTTCCTCCAGCTCGTGCTGCGGCAGCGCGGCCTCCTGATCGAGGCGTTCGTGTGCGCGCTGCTGATGACCGTACTCGGGCTCTCCACCTCGGTGTTCGTGCAGCACCTCGTGGATGGCGTGCTGGTGCAGCACCAGACCAGCCTCCTCGATGCGCTCGGCATCGGCATGATCGTCGTGGTCGTGTTCCGCGCGGCGTTCGGCGCGCTGCGCCAGTACTTGATCGCGTTCGCCGGGCGGCACTCCGGGTTTCATCTGCTGGCGGACTACACCCGCCACGTGCTGCAGCTCCCGATGCGGTTCTTCGAACTGCGACAGACCGGCGATGTCCTGTCACGCGTCCAGGATGCGGTGAAGGTCCGCGATGCGATCAGCGGTGTCACCCTGTCGCTGCTCGTCGATGCCGCCATGGTCGCGTTCGCGCTCGTGGCCTTGTGGTTCCAGGACACCGGCCTCGCGCTGATCGCGAGCTTGTTCGTGCCCGTGCTCGTCCTCAGCTCGCTCGTGCACCAGCCGGCCGCACGCCGGCGTACGCGCGCCGTGATGGAGGAGTCCGCGCGCGTGCAATCGCAGCTCGTGGAGGATGTCTCCGGCATCGAGACCATCAAGGCGCTCGGCCTCGAGCCCGTGCGCCGCGAGGAGGGTGAGATCCGGCTCGCGAACCTGCTCGGCAGCGCGTTCGGCCAGCAGAAGCTCGGCATCTCGACGCAGACCGCGGCCACGCTCCTGATGGGCGCGGCCGGTGTGGTGGTGCTCTGGTACGGCGGCCACCGCGTGATCGACGGCAAGCTCTCGATCGGGCAGCTGATGTTCTTCTACACGCTGCTCGGGTACCTGCTGCAACCTCTCGAGCGGCTCGCGGGGGCACACCTCGCCCTCGAGGATGCGATCGTCGCGCTCGATCGCCTGTACCAGGTGATGGACCTCGAGCTCGAGCCGGGACGCGACAAGGGCCTGCCCTGCCACGGCATCTTCACGGGCATCGCGCTCGAGGACGTGACGTTCAAGTACGGCTCGCGCGCGGCGGTGCTCGACAAGGTCTCCCTCGACATCCCGGCCGGCAAGCGCGTGGCCCTCCTGGGCGAGAGCGGCTCGGGCAAGACGACGCTGCTGAAGCTGTTGCAGCGGCTCTACGACCCGACCGAGGGGCGGATCACCATCGACGGCGTGGACGTGCGCGACCTCGGCCTCGATGCGCTGCGAGGGCGGATCGCGGTGGTCTCGCAGGATCCGTTCCTGTTCGCCGGCACGCTGCGCGAGAACCTCCTCGCCGCGCGGCCGGGCGCCTCACCCGAGGACCTGCTGGAGGCGATCAAGATCGCTGGCCTCGAGGAGGTGATCGCCGCCCTCCCCGAGCGGCTCGAGACCGTCGTCGGCGACCGAGGCACCGGGCTCTCGGGTGGCCAGCGCCAGCGCGTGGCGATCGCACGTGCGGTGCTCAAGCGCCCCGATCTGCTGCTCCTCGACGAGGCCACGAGTCACCTCGATTCCACCACGGAGGCCGCGGTGCAGACCGCGCTCGATTCGGTGCTCCACGGCAAGACCGTCGTGATCGTCGCCCACCGCCTCGCCACGGTGCGCAGCGCGGACCTGATCTACGTGCTCCATCGCGGCAAGGTGGTGGAGCGCGGCTCGCACCGCGAGCTGATCCTGAAGAACGGCAAGTACGCCGCCGCCTGGCGGGCGCAGCTCGGCACGCCCGCGAACGTGCCCCTGGAGCTCGAGCCCGAGCTCGAGTGCGATGTGGAGGTCACCTGCAACCATCGCGCACCGCGCCTCGTCGCGCCGCGCACCCTGAAGGAGGCCTCGTGAGAACCCACCGCGTGTTCGCCATCGCCGAGTGCACCGCGCTCGGCCGCGTGGTCCCGTCTGCCCCGCGGCTCGCCGTGACGGCCACCGTGGTCCTACTCGCGACGCTCGTCGTCGCCGTCGTCGTGTGGTCCGCGTTGACCGAGGCCGATCTCGTGGTGCGCGCGCCAGCCCGGGTCCGCGCCCGCTCGGCTCCCCAGCTCGCGTTCAGCGCCAGCTCGGGCGAGCGCGTGAGCGCCGCCGCCGGCGGGCGCGTGGCCACCGTGGGCGTCCACGAGGGGCAACGCGTCACCGCCGGAGAGGTGCTAGCGACGATCGACACCTCGCAGCTCGAGAACGATCGCCTGCGGCTCGCTGCGGCGCGCGACGCCGCCCGCAACGCCCGCGAGGCGGCGAGCCGGATGAGCGAGCTGGCGACGGCCCAGTTCGATGCCGCGCAGGCCGCGCGGCACGCGGAGCTCGGCCAGGCGCTCCGCGACGAATCCCGCGGGCGCCAGCGACGCACCGCGGACATCAAGCTCGCCCAGGGCACCGTGGCCGCCCTCGCCCGCGAGGCCGAGCGGCTCCGCGCCCTCGAGCGCGACGGCGCCGCCTCGCGCAGCCAGGTCGAGCAGGCCGACGCGAAGCTCGGCGAGGCGCGTGTCCAGCTCGAGGCGGCCACCGTGGCGGCCGCGGGTGGTCGGGCCGCCGTGCTGCAGCGCCAGCTCGAGCTCGCCGAGCGCGACTTCGCCGTGCGGCGCGAGGAGCTCGCCCAGCAGCTGTCGCAGCAGACCTCGGAGCTCGCCGCCGCGGAGCGCCGCCTCGGCAACCTCGAGCTCGAGATCGCGAAGGGTCAGGTCAAGGCGGAGACCGCGGGTGTGATCGGCACCGTGTCGGTGACGCCCGGCGACGTGGTCCAGCCGGGCCACGCGATGTTCGTGATCTCCCCCGAGTCCGGGCTGCGGGTGGATGCCGCGGTGCAGGTCGCCGATGTGGCGCGCCTGCGCGTTGGGATGCCCGTACGGATCCGGCTCGATGCCTTTGACTGGCAGCGCTACGGCGTGGCGACCGGGACGATCCGCCAGATCAGCCCCGACGCCGAGCCGATCTCCGCCGGCGGCGGCCAGGCGCTCGTCTACACGATCCGGATCGATCTCGATGCCGAGCGCGTCGGCACCGACGAGCTTCGCGGCGATCTCAAGCTCGGCATGACCGGGATGGTCGAAGTGATCACCGGTCACGAGCACCTGCTCCCCCTCTTGCTCGGACGCATGCACCAGGCGTTCTCCCTCGGAGGCTGACATGACCCGCTACCTCGATATCGCCACCTCCCCTCGCGGCATCGCCGCCCCCAGCTGGTGCGTCGCCGTGTTCGGAGACGCGCTGCGCCGCTACCCACTGCCGGTCACCGGAGAGCTCGTGATCGGCCGCGCCGCGGACTGCGCGATCGCGATCGACGATCCGGCGATCTCCCGCCGGCACGCCGCGATCTCGATCACGCCCGAGGGCATCACGATCCGCGATCTCGGCAGCGCGAACGGCACCACCGTGCGCGGCGTCGCGATCGGCGCCGAGCCAGTCCGGCTCGTGATCGACGAGATCGTCCAGGTCGGCAACGTCGGTCTCGCACTACAGCGGTTCGGCGGCCCCCGGCCCGCGCGCGGCACCCCGCCACCCTCGCTGTCCCCGATGGCGCGCGTCCATCAGCTCCTCGATCTCGTGGCCAGCGGCACGATCAGCGTGCTCATCCTCGGCGAGACCGGCGTGGGCAAGGAGGTCCTCGCCGATGCCGTACACCGGCGGTCACCTCGGGCGGACCGCCCGTTCCTTCGCCTCAACTGCGCCGCGCTCTCCGAGACCCTGCTCGAGAGCGAGCTGTTCGGCTACGAGAAGGGCGCGTTCACCGGCGCGGTGCAGTGCAAGGTCGGCTTGCTCGAGACCGCGCAGGGCGGCACCGTGTTCCTCGACGAGATCGGCGAGCTGCCGATGGCTACCCAGGTCAAGCTCCTGCGCGTCATCGAGCAGCGCGAGGTCATGCGCGTGGGCGGGCTCGCGCCGCGTCCGATCGACGTCCGGTTCGTCGCGGCCACCCACAAGGATCTCGGCGCCGAGATCGCCGACGGCCGGTTCCGCCAGGATCTCTACTTCCGCCTCAACGGCATCACGCTGACCATCCCTCCGCTCCGCGAGCGCCTGGGCGAGCTCGATGCCCTCGCGAAGCTGTTCGTGGAGCGCACCGCCGCCGGCCTCGGGAAGCCAGCGCCGGCCTTCACGCCCGACGCGCTCTCCGCACTCCACGCCCACCGCTGGCCCGGCAACATCCGCGAGCTGCGCAACGTGATCGAGCGCGCGGTCCTGCTCGCTGGCGGCGGCACGATCGAACCCGAGCACGTGGTGCTCGAGACGCAGCTCGCGCGCGGCTCGTCGCCGAGCGTCGGGCCAGCGACGCCGGCGACGCATCTCGAATCACCGCCGCCGCCTCGCCCCGCTCCGGTCGAGGGCCTCGCCGCGCTGCGCGCGCAGACCGCCGCGGCTGAGCGCGAGCAGATCGTCGCGGCCCTCGCACGCGCTGCGGGCAATCAGAAGGTCGCCGCCCACGTGCTCGGCATCTCGCGCCGCACGCTGCTCAACAAGCTCGACGTTCACGGCATCGCGCGCCCTCGCAAGCGCGCCGCCTGAGCAGCCTTCGACCACTGCGTCGCACTCCGTGGAGCCATGCTCTGCGGAGTGTTCTTGCGTTTGCACGGCGCGCGCGCAACGACGAACGCCCGGCCCCACGTGGGGACCGGGCGTGTCGCGCGATCTCTCGCGGCGTGGGCGGTCAGCGCTTAGTCGGTCATCGCATCGATGACGAACAGCGCGAGCCCGACGCCTGCGGCAACACCGGCACACGGAGGACACGCCATGCCCACGACGAGGGCGTAGCCACCGGCCCAACCCCACCCCGAGAGCTCACCACCGTCGACCGCCATCATCTCCTGCTCGGACACCATCTCGAACGACTGAACGGAACCATTCTGCTGCGTCATACCTGCTCCTTTGGTTGAGTTGCGAACGACAGAGCTCAGTGCAGCCGGCGTGCCGCGACAGATCCGCGCTTCGCGGCCACTCTCGAGAGCCGCCCGACGAGGCCGTGCACTCGAGGCGCAGATCGCATGCGCTCGACGAGCAGTGCGAGGTCGGTGGGTGTCCTGTGGGACACGACGGCTGCCGTGGAGGTGGTGCGAGGAGTGCAGCACCTCATCACGATGCGCCTCTCCCCCATCCTCACCTCGTGCGCGCTGTTCGTGGGCACCGGATCGGCCGCGCAGGCCGATGGCCACAGCATTCGTCTCCACGACGCGGTGGCTCAAGCGACGGCGAACAACCCACTGATCGCGACGGCGACGCTGGCGGTGGTGGGCGAGGAGGCCTCTCTCGACGAGCTCCGCGGCACGTACACCACGATGCTCGAGCTCTCGACCTCCGGGGCGCGGCAGCGTGACCAGCCCCGGTTCACACTGCTCAGCCAGCCACGCGCGGCCGACGTCGTCGGTGGATCGGCGGCGCTCACGAGGACGTTCGAGGCAGGCACCGAGACTCGCGTCACCGCATCGATGCAGCGGAAGGTCGTCACGACCCGCATCGCCACGAGCCACTCCGCGGTCGACCTCACCGAGCGCACGATCGTCCCGCGCCTCGAGGCGAGCATCCGTCAGCCGTTGTGGGGTGGACGCCGGGTCGGAGCGGCCCTCCGCGAGCGGCTCGACGCCACGCGAGACGCCGCGTTCGTCGAGAGGATCGCCACGACCGCACGAGTGCTCCGCGACGTGGAGCACGCCTACTGGCAGCTCTATCTCGCGCAGCGCGAGGTGGAGATCCGCCACGACGCCACGACCGCCGCCGAGCTCCAGCTGCGCCAGGTCGAGGCCGAGATCTCCCGCGGAGCCCGACCACGGCTCGCGGCCGCCGAGATCGAAGAGGAGGTCGCTCGCCGGCGGGAGGACGAGCTGATCGTCCGCGGTGCGATCGGCGAGCGCTCGCTCGAGCTGTCGCGGCTGCTCGGAGCGACACCCACCACGGAGCTTCGTGCCGGAGACGTTCCCTCGCCGCCCGAGCACCCCGCCACCGAGCTCGTCAGCGCCGAGGCAGCACCAACCGTCCGGGTTGGCGACTCCCGAGCGGAGGCCGCTCACGCGGAGGTCCTCCAGGCCGAGGACGAGGCACGGTGGCGGATCGATGCGACCCTCACGGGTGCGCTCTCGGCCGCGCGGGACGGCATGCACGATGCCTTCGAGGACACCGCCGGCTACGGAGGATGGTCGCTCCAGGCCGGGATCACGCTCCGTGCGCCTCTCGACGATCGCGGATCACGGGCGAAGGTCGACGGGGCTCGCGCGCGCTGGGTCGCCGCCCGCGTGGCCCGGGAGGACGCGGCCGCGCAGCTGATGGCCGAGGTCGAGGTGCTGCGAAACCGGCGCGCGCTGGCGCTCCAGCGGAGCAGCGCTCTGGTCCGGGCGCGCGAGCTCGCCGAGCAGAATCTCGCCGCGGAGCAAGGGCGATGGGAGCGCGGCGATACCACCGCCTTCGAGCTGCTCCGCCGGCAGGCCTCGGTAGGCGAGATCCGGCTCCGGATCGAGCGCGCGCAGGTGGACCTGCTCGATGCCGACGCCGGGCTCGCCGCGGCGTCAGGCGAGCTGCTCGCCCGGCACGGCGTGACGCTCCGTTGATCGACGTCATCGAGACGTAGCCTCAGCCCGCGCGACGGGCCTGCCGCCTGCGGTACGCTCGCCTCGATGACCCGCAGCCGCGGCGGCCGGCCCGACGAGCCCGCGACACGTTCGCTCGCGGTGGCGAAGGGGCGCCCACGCCTGGTGGTGATCGCCGGCGCGTCGCCGTCGACGCACGTGATCCCGGCGAGCGGCGTCGTCGTGATCGGCCGCGATCCCGGCTGCAACGTTCGGATCGATGATCCGTCGCTGTCCCGCCGGCACGCCCGGTTCCAGGTCACCGACCGGCTGACCGTCGAGGACCTCGGCTCCAGCAACGGCACCACCGTGCGCGGCGAGCGGATCGCCGCGAACACCCCGCGAGAGATCAGCTACGACGAGGTCGTGACCGTCGGATCGATCGGCGTCCTGGTCCAGCAGCACACCCCGGTCGCCAGTCAGCGCGCGCTGTGGGGCCACGGGTACTTCGAGCTTCGGCTCTCCGAGGAGTGCACGCGCGCGGCGCGGACGGGGACCCAGTTCGGCTTGCTCCGGGTCCGCACCCGTGATGGTGGCGGTGGGGCAGCGGTCGAGCGCCTGGTCGCGAGCGTGCGCGACGTCGATGTCATCGGCACCTATGCACCCGGCGAGTGGGAGGTGCTGCTCGTCGATGCGGGCGCCGACGAGGTGGCGGCGATCTCCCGCGCGGTCGGCGCGGCGATTCCCGAGGCCAGCGTCGCCGCGGTGCGGTTCCCGGCGGACGGTCACGATGCGTGGGCGCTGTCCACGGCCATCGCCTCACGGCTCGATGGTGCGCGCCCCGACGCCGAGGCCGCGCCCGGCGAGGCCGTGCTGTCGGCGATGGGCCCGATGCGGCCGCTGCTCGCGTTGATCGAGAAGGTGGCCCTCGGCGAGATCAGCGTGCTGATCCTCGGCGAGACCGGCGTGGGCAAGGAGCTGATCGCCGAGGAGGTCCACCGGCGCTCGCCCCGGGCGCGGCACCCGCTGGTCAAGCTCAACTGCGCGGCGCTCCCCGAGCAGCTGCTCGAGAGCGAGCTGTTCGGCCACGAGCGCGGGGCGTTCACGGGCGCGGTCGCCAGCAAGACCGGCCTGCTCGAAGAGGCCGACGGTGGCAGCGTGTTCCTCGACGAGATCGGCGAGCTCCCCGCCGCGACGCAGGCGAAGCTGCTCCGCGTGATCGAGCAGCGCGAGATCCTCCGCGTGGGCGCGGTCAAGTCCAAGAAGATCGACGTTCGCTTCATCGCCGCCACGCACCGCGATCTCGACGATGCGATCGCCGCGGGCCGGTTCCGGGAGGATCTGTACTTCCGGCTCGCGGGTGTCTCGCTCCAGGTGCCGCCACTCCGCGAGCGCATGGGCGAGCTCGATGCCCTGGTCACGAGGTTCGCGGCGCGCACGGCGGCGGGGCTCGGCCGCTCGGCGCCGTCGGTCTCGGCGGCGGCGCGGGCCCTGCTCCACGCGTATCGCTGGCCCGGCAACGTCCGCGAGCTCCGCAACGTGGTCGAGCGCGCCACGCTGCTGTGCGAGGGCGTGATCGACGCGCACCACCTCCCGGAGGATCGCATGCAGCGCCCGGCCGTCGCGTCTCCGTCGAGCGGTGCGCCTGGTGCCGGCGGGCTCGATGGCGTGCGGGTCCAGGCGGAGGCGCTCGAGCGTCAGGCGATCATCGATGCGCTGGCACAGACGCACGGCAACCAGACCGAGGCGGCGAAGCTCCTCGGGGTCTCGCGGCGCACGCTGACCAACAAGCTCAACCAGTTCGGTCTCGATCGTCCGCGGAAGCGCACGTGAACCAGGCGGCTGCGCGCTACGTCTGTTCGACCTGCGGCCTCGCCACCAGCGCGGGTGGCGCGTGTACGCGCGACGGGACCGAGCTCGCCGATGCGAGCGACGACGGCCTGCTCGGCTCCGAGATCGCCGGGTACCGCGTGGTCAAGCGGATCGGCCGCGGCGGCATGGGCGCCGTGTACCGCGCGATCCAGCCGTCGATCGATGCCGAGGTCGCGATCAAGGTGCTCGCCAGCGACCTCGTCGGCGAGGCCGAGAGCACCGAGCGGTTCATCGCGGAGGCGCGCACCGCCAACAGGGTCCGGCACGAGGGCCTCGTCAAGGTGCTCGCGCTGGGCGTGCTCCCCGACGGCCGCCCGTACCAGATCATGGAGCACCTCACCGGGGTGCCGCTGTCCGACGTGATCTACGATCAAGGCTCGCTCCCGCTCGGCACGGTGTGCGAGCGGCTCGCCGAGGCGCTCCGCGCGATCGGGGCGATGCACGCCGCCGGGATCATCCACCGCGATCTCAAGCCCGCGAACCTGTTCGTCACCACCGCCGGCTACATCAAGGTCCTCGACTTCGGGATCGCGAAGCTCGCCGAGGCGCGCTCGTCGCTGACCTTGACGGGCCACACGATCGGCACGCCGGGCTACATGTCCCCCGAGCAGGCCGAGGCGATGCCGCTCGACGCGCGGAGCGACCTCTATGCGATGGGCGTGGTGCTGTTCGAGGCGATCGCGCAGCGGCGGCCGTTCGAGGGCCGCGTCCTCGAGGCGCTCGCGAACCGAGAAGCTCCGCCGCGCCTGATCTCGATCACCGGTGTGCCCGCCGCTCTCGACAAGATCGTCCAAACCGCGATGGCCCACGATCTGGACGCCCGCTACGCGAGCGCCGAGGACATGGCCGCAGCTCTCGATGCCGTGGCCGCCACGCTCCCCGCGAGCAGCTTCGGCGCGCTGCTCGCACCTGGCATGCGCCCCTCGGCCCCGCCCACGACCGCGCCGGCTGCCGAGCCGGGCCCGACCACGCCCAACCGCGCGCCGACGCCGAGCACCCGACCTGCGGTGGGCACGCTGCCGCCGGCGCCCACGGTGAAGGCGCGTAGCGGACGCGAGGTCTCCCCGCGCCCTGCCCCCGACACGGCCCCTGCGAGTCCCACGGAGCGGCGCACCCTCGGCCGGTACGAGATCGAGGGCACGGTGGGGCATGGCGGTGAGGGCATGGTCATGCTCGGCGTCGATCCGAAGGTGGGACGCAAGGTCGCGCTCAAGCTGTTGCGCTCGGATGACCCGGCGAAGCGAGAGCGCCTCGTCGCGGAGGCGCGTGCCATGGCCCGCGTCAATCACCCCAACGTCGTCACGCTCTACGAGCTCGGCGATGACGATGGTCAGCTGTTCCTCGCGATGGAGTACCTCGAGGCCATCGACCTCGCGCGATGGCTGGCCGATCGCCCTCGTCCGTGGCGCGAGATCCTGGCGATGTTCGTGGAGGCCGGGCGCGGGCTCGCCGCCGCTCATGCCGCGGGCGTGATCCACCGGGACTTCAAGCCGGCGAACGTGCTGCTCGGCAAGGACGGCCGGCCGCGCGTCGGCGATTTCGGCATCGCGCACACCGGCGGCGAGAGCGACGGCGGCCACGGCACGATCGCGTACATGCCGCCGGAGCAGTTCGAGGGCGGCACCGTCGATCCTCGCTCCGACCAGTTCGCGTTCTGCGCGTCGATGTGGCACGCGCTGCACGGGGAGCTGCCCTTCGCGGAGCCGTCGACGGCGCTCGCCAGTGCCCTCGCGGCGCAGCGCGGCGAGTTCCGGCCGCCGAAGCGCGCGGAGGTGCCCGAGACGATCAACCTCGCGCTCCGTCGGGGGCTGGCCGCCGATCCCGCCGAGCGATTCGCGACGATGGAGTTGCTGCTCGCCGCGCTCGCACTGCCCGAGCGACGCCGCCGGCTGCCGTGGATCGTGGCTGGCGCAACCGTCGTGGCGATCGCGATCGCCGTCCCGCTCTGGATCACGAGCCGCCACACACCTGTCGCCGAGCCCGTCGCCACCCCACCCCCGACGCTCGAGCAGATCCGCGCTCTCGAAGATCCGGGCGCGCGGCTCCGTGCGATCGCCGCCCTCGATCCCGAGACCCGCGCGAGCGCCGCGGCCCGGACGATCGCCGGGGACGCCGCATCCCTCGGCTTCACGCGCCGGATCGAGCTCGCCGCTCCGGGGACCCTCCTGGCGTTCTCGTCGACCGAGCGCCGGATCGCCGTGGCCACGGCCCGCGAGGTGCGCGTGATCGAGGTCGGGCGAGATCATGCCCGCATCGCGGATCTCGTGCTCGCGCTCCCGCCTGCCGCGCTCCGCCAGCTGTTCATCGATGACGCCACGCAGCGCATCCGGGCGCTGGTCACCGACGGCATCATGGAGGCGCCGCTCGCCGGTGGGCCCTGGGTGTATCGCACGCGCTGCGAGCGAACGCGACGCCCCGATCTCGTGACCACCGCGAGCTGGGACATCGCCTTCGTCCTGTGTCGCGAGTTCGGCGCGAGCCGGGTTCGCGCGTTCGATGGCCGCGTCTGGACGTTCGGTGCACCCGACCAGATCGAGTTCGCACCGTACACACACCATGCGTTCGTGGTGGATCGCGACGCAGGGACGCTCGAGGTCCACGAGCTCGATGCCAAACCGGAGAGCGCCACCCCGTGGCGCCGGCGCACCTTGCCCACCGAGGCGATCGTCGCGTTGTCCGATCGACACGCCGTGATCGCCGCGGGGCGCACCCTCCAGCTGTGGAACCCCGCAACAGACACGACGCGCGGCATCGCGATCGCCGGCTCGGCCGCGCGTCTGGCCGTCTCCGACGGAGAGGCGCCGGAGATCGCGATCCAGATCGCGCAGCGCTGGCAGGTCCTCGATATCGATCCGCTCGTCCCCAATGCGCTTCGGCTGCTCGACCTGTTCGCCCCCGGGAACGAGCGGCTGGAGGTCGAGGCCGCCGGCACGCGGCTCCTCGCGACGTCGCCCTCGAACCTCGAGATCCGTGACCTCGGCCTCGGCATGGCCTCGCGGCTCGAAGGTTCGCGCGAGCTCGCCGTCTCCAACCGGAGCGGCACCACGCTGGCCGTGCTCGATCGCCGGGAGCTGCGGATCTGGTGGCCCACGCCGCGGCGACCCGTCACGCTCACCGGCGAGGAGTTCCGGGGCCAACGCGAGGCCTTCGTGATGCGCGAGGGTCGCGAGCTCCGCGCCTACGATCTGCGCAGCCCCACGCCCACCACCCCTTCGCGGCGCGCCGCGCTTCCGGAAGGCGTTCGGCTGCTCTCGTTCGATGCCCCCGAGGCGTACCTCGTCAAGGGCGCGGAGCGCTGGCTCTGGAGGCTCGACGGCGAGATCGAGTCCGTGGGGCCCCATCCCGGCTATCTCGCCGGGCGAGGAGGCAAGCGGTTCTCGGTGAGCACCACGATCAACCACTTCCCCGACGAGACGCCGGCGTGCGGTGACGCCACCTTGCTCAGCATCGCGAGCGCCGCACCAACGGCGGTCATGATCTCGGACGGGACGCCCTTCGTGTGTGACCTGTTGACCGGCGCGCACACCGTCATGACCCGGTTCATCGCCCAGGGGCAGAACGCGATCTGGGTGCTCAGCGATGACGGACGTCGGGTCTACGTGAAGCCCGAGACGTCCAAAGGCGTCGTGCTCGACACGACCACCGGGAAGCCGCTCCCGCTCCCACCCGGCACCGCCGAGCTGGTCCCCGACCCGACCTGGGCGCTCTTGCCCGCCGGCTCGTCGCGCTTCGTGGTGCTCGGGTCCACGGGGCTTCACGTCGTCGATGCCGATCGGCTCACGCAGCTCGGGCAGCCTCGCGAGTTCGCCGCCGTGGACCTGTCGCAGGACGGACAGCGGCTCGCCGGGTTCGGCCGAGGTGAGATCGTGCTGTGGGACCTCTCGAGCACGTCACCTCCGCAGCCCCGCGCCCTCGGACGAGCCATCGAGTCGCCCGCGCTGCTGGTCAGCGTCAACGTCACGCCGCGCTACGTGCTCGTCCACACCTCGTTCGGCATGATCCATCGCGAGGTCGTCACGCTGTGGCCGCTCGAGCCCCCGCCCGAGAGCGAGGTCCTCGCCTGGCTCGAGCTCGTGGGCAGCTGATCGCGCACGATCAGGGCGGCATCACCCAGCGGATCGCGGCCATCACGTGCGCGAGATACACGGGATCGTTCCACCGCGCCGCCACGTGCCCGATCTCCGAGTACAGCGCGCGCCCGCCGAGCCGCGCATGTGCCCAGATGATCGGATGGCTCGCACCCATCGTGCCGCCGACGTACGTCGTCTCGTCGAGGTTCGCGAGGACCTCCACCCCAGGCACCGTGCTCGCGTCGCGGGCGAAGTTGTACCACTCGTCGTCGGCCTCCCAGCGCAGCGTCGGCACGGGCGCCATCACCGGATGATCCGGCGCGATCACGTCGACGGTCGCGGCCTGAACGTCGGGGTGCGAGGCGAACGGCGCCACCACCAGCTCCTGATAGAACGGCCACGCGTACTCGGTGTCCGCGGCCGAGTGAATGCCCACCCAGCCGCCGCCGGCGCGGACGAAGCGCTCGAGTTCCGCCTTCCCCGCGGCGTCGAGCACGTCGTCGCCCGTGGTGTACAGGAACACCACCACGCGTGCCGTGCCGAGATCCTCCAGCGCGAGCGGATCCTCGGTAGCCAGCACGTGCAGCCCGTCGTGCTCGAGCCGCGCCGGCAAGACCGCGAGTGCGGCCTTGATCGCGTCGGCGTGGCGATAGCCCGTGGTCCGCGAGAACAGCACCACGTCCGGGGGCGGATCGGTGCCTCCACACGCACAGACCACGACGAACAGCACCGCGGCGCGCATCACAGCATCTTCGCGAGGTAGATCGCCGTCTCGCCGGGCATGTAGGCACCGTAGTACAGCCGATCGGCGCCGCACAGCGCGTACCCGAGCCGGCCATAGGCCGTGAGCCCTGGCACGTTGACGTTGCTGGTCTCGAGCCAGACGTGCGTGGCACCGACCTCGCGACCGTGCGCCTCCACCTGCGCGAGCAACGCGCGCCCTACCCCGCGGCGCCGCCACGCGGGTGCGATGTAGAGGAACCACAGCACCAGACGCCCGTGCCATGGCTCGTACTCCACCGTCGCGAAGCCGCGCACACCGCCGTCGTCCGCCACCCACCCCGTGTCCCAACGTGCCCAGCCCGCGAACACCTCGGCGATCGAGTAGCGCTTGGTGAGCGGCTGCGGAAGCGCACGCTCCACCAGCTCGATCTTGTGCTCCGTGGTCACCAGATCGAACACCGAAGTGGTCTCGAACGACGTATCGATCGCCTCCACGCCACGGCGGTCCGCGACGCGGTCGAGGGATCGGACACGGACCGTCATCTCGGGACCATAGCGGAGGCTGCCCCGCCAGGTGCTGGAAACCTGTGGCTCCATCCCGCGCAACCGCACGCCGCACGGCTTGTCTCCTGAGACATGGACGGATCGACCGATCTTCGCAACTTTCGCCCGCGCCTCATCCGGCTCGCCCTCTCCGCGGCGATCGGCGCCGTTCTCACCTGGTTCACGATGCACGCGATGGTGTCCTCGGGGCGCGGGCCGAGCAGCGATCCGGTCAGCTCGAGCTCGGTGGGGGTGCTCGCGATCGCGATCTTCGTGATGTCCACGATGGCCACGTACACGATCGTCTCCCGACGCCCGCGCCCCGCGCGGTGACCCGCTGAGCGCGTCCTCCCGGCGCAACCCTTGCGCGGAATCCGCGCCCGAACCGGGATCCTGACGTGGCCCGCATCGTGCTCTCCCACAGCACGACCCATGGGAGCGCCACAGATCGACGATGCCACGCGTCTAGAACCACGTTCGGTGAGCGCGCGCGTCGCACCGAGCGTTCTCCAGCTCCAGGGCCTCGCTGGACTCTCCGCAGTGACCGTCCGCGAGCGCCTGGCCGAGGATGGCCCGAACGATCTCGCCGCCCACCGTAAGTCGAGCTTGCTGGGCATCGTGTTCGAAGTGGTTCGCGAGCCGATGTTCATCATGCTTGTCGCCGCGGGGCTGGTCTATCTCCTCCTCGGAGAGCCCGCCGACGCGCTGATGCTGCTCGGGTTCGTGTTCGTGGTCATGGCGATCACGATCGTCCAAGCGCGCCGCACGGAGCACGCACTCGAGGCGCTCCGCGACCTCTCGAGCCCGCGCGCCCTCGTGATCCGAGA
This sequence comes from Myxococcales bacterium, assembly GCA_016720595.1. Classification (GTDB taxonomy): domain Bacteria; phylum Myxococcota_A; class Polyangia; order Haliangiales; family Haliangiaceae; genus JABFXX01. Next base: position 177,764 of record JADKKI010000014.1, on the reverse strand, counting down.
CGGCGAGCGTCGTCGCATCCCGGGGCACGAGGTGGTGCGCGGCGATCTCGTGGTGGTGGTCGAAGGCGATCGGGTCCCGGCCGACGGCGTGCTCCGCCAAGCGCTGCACCTCGTGGTGGACGAATCTCTGCTGACGGGCGAGTCCGTCGCGGTGCGCAAGCTCCCGTCCACCGACGCCGACCGCCTCGACCAACCTGGCGGAGACGACCTGCCCTCGGTGTTCTCCGGGACGCTCGTGACCTCGGGCCAAGGGATCGTCGAGATCCTCGCGACGGGCGCTCGCACGGAGCTCGGCAAGATCGGCAAGGCCCTCGAGCAAGCGACGCCCGAGCCGACGCTGCTCCAGACCGAGACGCGGCGCATCGTGCGCGTGCTCGCGGTCGTCGGCCTGGCCGCCTGCGCCGTCGTGGTCGTCGTGTTCGCGCTCACCCGTGGTGGCGGCGCGGAGGTCTGGAAGCAGGGCTTCCTCGCCGGGATCGCGATGGCGATGGCGATCCTCCCCGAGGAGTTCCCCGTCGTGCTGACCATCTTCCTCGCGCTCGGCGCGTGGCGACTGTCGCGCAGCCGCGTGCTCACCCGACAGATGCCTGCCATCGAGATGCTGGGCGCCGCCACCGTGCTGTGCGTCGACAAGACCGGCACGCTGACGCAGAACCAGATGAGCCTGCGCACCCTCGCGATCGGTGGCTCCACCACGGACCTCCCCGGCCTCCCGGAGCTGCCCGAGGAGCTCCACGGCCTCCTCGAGCACGCGATCCTCGCGAGCCGGCGAGATCCGTTCGATCCGATGGAGCGTGCACTTCACGAAGCAGGAGGGCGGCTGATCAAGGACACGGAGCACCTGCATCCCACCTGGGTCCTGGTCCGCGAGTACCCGCTCACGCCGGGCCTGCTCGCGGTGAGCCACGCGTGGAGCACCGAGGCCGGCGGCGAGGCGATGGTGTCCACGAAGGGTGCCCCCGAGGCCGTCGCGGATCTCTGTCACCTCGCCCCCGAGCAACGCGCAGCGCTCGCCCGCGAGGTCCAGAGCCTCGCGTCGCAGGGCCTCCGTGTGCTCGCCGTGGCGAAAGGCGTGACTCCCCTCGAGCAGCTGCCCGACGACCAGCACGATCTCCAGCTCGAGCTGGTGGGGCTCCTCGGCTTCGAAGATCCCCTGCGACCCACCGTCCCCGCCGCCGTCCGGGAGTGTCAGACCGCCGGGGTCCGGGTCGTGATGATCACCGGCGACTACCCCGCCACGGCTCAGAGCATCGCGCGCAGCGCGGGGATCACCGATTGCGACACCGTGCTCACCGGTGAGGATCTCCGCGGGATGTCCGACGAGGAGCTCGCGAAGCGTGTCGCGAACGTGCAGATCTTCGCCCGCGTCGTCCCCGAACAGAAGCTGCGGATCGTGATCGCGCTCAAGGCCAACCACGAGGTCGTGGCGATGACCGGCGATGGCGTCAACGACGCTCCGGCCCTCAAGGCCGCGCACATCGGGATCGCGATGGGCGGACGCGGCACGGATGTCGCTCGCGAAGCAGCTTCGCTGGTGCTCCTCGACGATGACTTCTCGTCGATCGTCGATGCGATCCGACTCGGCCGGAGGATCTACGACAACATCAAGAAGGCGGTGGTGTTCATCGTCGCGGTCCACGTGCCGATCGCCGGGCTCTCCATGCTGCCCGTGTTCTTCGCCGATTGGCCCCTCCTCCTCCTGCCGGTCCACATCGCGTTCCTGCAGCTGATCATCGACCCGTCGTGCACCCTCGTCTTCGAGGGCGAGCAAGCCGAGGCCGACATCATGCAGCGACCGCCGCGAAGACGCGACGTGGGACTGTTCTCGAAGGAGACGCTCGGCATCGCCCTGCTCCAGGGCGCCAGCATCCTCGGGGTGTGTCTGGCGGTGTTCCTCCTCGGGCGCACGAACCACACGGTCGACGCGGCTCGCGCGCTGACGTTCGTCACGCTGGTCGTCGCCTTCATCATGGTGATCCTGGTGAACCGTTCGTGGCGCGCCTCGGCCGTGGCGATGCTGCGGGTCCCCAACGCCGCCGTGCGCTGGGTCCTCCTCGGCGCAGTTGTCTTCCTCACCCTCGCGGTCGCGCTGCCGTATCCACGCCAGCTGTTCCACTTCGCGGCGCTCGATCTCCACGATCTGCTGCTCAGCCTCGGCGCAGGAGCTGTCTGCATCCTCTGGTTCGAGGCGGTGAAGCGGGTACGGCGCGCGCGGAGCAGAACGTCGTGGGTTCCGGCTCGAACCAGCTGACGGGATCCGGGGCACGCCCCTTGCTTGATGTTCCGGCATGTCGTCTCCACCAATTCGTGCAGTCCTCGGCGCCTTGGTCCTGTGGTCCGCTGCCTGCGAGCGCCCGGAGAAGCAGCCACCTCCCTCGACAGCGACGACGACCGGCCCAGCGTCCCGTGAGACGGTCGCCACCGTCGCTCCGACTCTCGACGTGGCCCGGCTCGACGCCTTGTTCAAACCACTGCCGTCCCGGTTCGAATCGCCGACCAGCGTCGGCACCCCCGCAAAGATCGCGCTGGGTCGGATGCTCTACTTCGACCCTCGCCTATCCAAGGGTCAGGAGCTGTCCTGCAACAGTTGCCACCTGCTCGACAAGGGCGGCGTTGACGGAGAGCAGTTCTCGAAGGGCCACAAGGGACAGCTCGGCGGGCGCAACGCTCCGACGGTGTTCAACGCGGCCGGCCAGATCGCTCAGTTCTGGGACGGGCGGGCTGCGGATGTAGAGGAGCAGGCCAAGGGGCCCGTGCTGAACCCGATCGAGATGGCGATGCCGGATCCGCTCTACGTGCTCCGCGTCCTGCGCTCGATCCCCGGGTACACAGCTGCCTTCGCGAAGGCGTTCCCCGGCGAGAAGGATCCGATCACCTACGACAACTTCGGACGCGCGGTGGGAGCCTTCGAGCGCGGCCTCGTGACGCCGACCCGGTTCGACACGTTCCTCGCAGGTCAGCGCGAACAGCTGGTGCCGGCGGAGCGCGACGGACTGGCCCGCTTCGTCTCGACCGGCTGCGCCAACTGCCACAGCGGCCCGCTCCTCGGCGGGACCATGTACATGAAGCTCGGGCTCATGACGCCGTACGAGAACACGAAGGATCAAGGGCGCTTCGATCTGACCAAGAACGAAGCCGACCGGATGTTCTTCAAGGTGCCGTCCCTGCGCAACATCGCCGACACGGCGCCGTACTTTCATGACGGCTCGATCAAGGACCTCCCGACCGCGATCCAGACGATGGCGCGGCTCCAGCTCGGAAAGACGTTGACCGACGTGGAGGTCGGCTCGATCGTCGTGTTCTTGCAGTCGCTCAGCGGCAAGCCGCCGGCCGAGTACATCGCGCCACCGGCGCTGCCACCATCAGGGCCGACGACGCCCGCTCCTGATCGCACATGAGCACCACCGCACGCGAACTGCCTGCGCGCGACGAGCCGCGCGCCGCAGATCCTGCGAGCACCGGATCAGTCGCGTGAAGCGTTTCCGATCGTCGCCGTCAGCCCGTCCGCCAATGCCCGCTGCTCGGCCGCGCTCAGCCGCGCACTCGGATGCATCAGCGTGTAGCTCCGCGGAGGCATCTCGCCGGCCAGCACGACCTTCGCTGCGTCGTCGGCCTCCTCGTACGTCCGTGACCAGTCCGAGAAGTTGAGCACCTCACGACCTTCATCGACGTGGTTCTGCACCAGCCACGAGGCAGGCGCGACATGCGAGTACCAGGGCCACGCCGATTCGTTGCTATGGCAGTCGAAGCACGCGCGCACCGCCAGCGCCCGCGTATCGGGTCGATCCCACGTGGGCTCGCGAACGACCGGGGGGTTGGTGTGTCCCCGACCGTACGGAACGAGCTGGATCGCGCCGACCAGGACGACGGTGCCGATCACGACGCCTCGAAGGACTCGCTTCAGCTTGGGCTTCATGAGCCGCTGACGTTGCAACCCCTGGTCCAGTCGGCGACGCAACGCGCTGGTCGCCGAGCGTGGATCTGGTCAGGCGGTCATGCGGTCAGGCGCTTCGGCGCTCGACCACGATCATCATCCGGTTCGCCAGCGGCCACGCCGCCGCATCTGCCGCCCACGGGCTGACCTCGTAAGGCGAGACCCACTGGTCCGCGCCGAAGCTCAGCCCTCGCATCGCATACCGCGCGAGGCCGGGCAGCGCGGCAAGCTCGGCCTGCATCGCCTCCGGGGTGATCGCCCACAGGTTCCCGGCGAGGGACGCCACGGCGCGCTGCACGATCGGGCACGCCGCGTTCGGCATGACCGCCACGAGCCGTCCACCGGGCGCGAGGTGTGACCACAGCGCGTGCAGCGAGCTCTCAGGCGGGCCGGCACACTGGAACGACTCCACCGCCAGGATCCGATCGAACGGACCGTGCGGGGCCAGCACCGCGGGATCGAGGAAGCTCCCCGCCACCCAGGTCACCCCCGGGTGCTCGCGCCGTAGCGCCTCGATCGTCGCATCGATCAGATCGTTGCCAACCGCGCGCGCCCCGAGCGTGGCCAGCGCGAGCGTGAGCCGACCCCAACCACAGCCGGCATCGAGCGTGCGCAGCCCGTCGCACGGGCCAAGCGCCTCGAGGATCAGCGCCTGGGTCTGGGCCTGCAGGCGCTGCCCGCGGATCTCGTCGGAGGAGGAACGCGAGCGAGATCGGGACCGTGGTGACGTGGACGAGCCGCACTGCGGCGCAACTGTATCGCGAGACCCCGAACCACGGGTGCCACTGGCTCAGGCCACTTGGATCAGGGCAGCTGGGCGCAGGCGAGGTTGAAGATGCCTCCGCAGATCGAGGTCCCAACGCCGGCCACGCCGAACAGCTTGACGTTGTAGCTGTAGGCGACCACGCCCGGGCCCGACGAGGTACTCCAGTTGACGCAGTTGTCGTTCGGGCCGCTCGTGGCCGTCAGGCTGGGCGCGCCGTAGTACAGCTGCGGCGAGCTCGGCGTACCGTCCGCAGTCATCGTGATGGCGGCATCGAGCGGTGGCTGATCGAGCCCCTTGCGCGTGACCACGATGCCATCGGGCCGGCGCCAGATGCCCGAGAGCGAGCCGACGTGTGTCGTCACCGATTCGGTGCTGGTCGCGATCATCGCCACGTACGAGCCGGGCAGTCCCGCACTCGTGGCATCGGCCTGACACTGCGCATCCGCCGCCGCGCGTCCCGTGTTGCTCGCGAACAGCGACGACGTCACGAACACGTAGCGCCCGACGGGGAACGCCGGCGGGTGCAGCTCGACCGCCGCGGTCTTTCCGGTCTCGAAGCAGTACACGTGCCCGGTGCCGCAGTTCGACGACGCACCGGACACGACATATGGATAGGCGGCCTCGGCCATCCCACCGCCCCCGGTGCCAGTGCTGACGGTCCAGTTCGAGCACACCGCGGCCAGCTTGGTGCCATCCGGGTTCGAGCCCGTGTTCACGAAACCGGAGAACGGCGCGCCGTTCTCGTCGAGGAGCACCGGACGAGCGAGCGAGGGATCGTTGAGCGCGGTCGGCAGATCGACCACGGGCAGGCCATCGACCCGCACCCAGCCACGCGATCCGGTCAGGCGCGAGCGTGCGTCGATCGTCGTCGTCGAGAGGAACGCCACGTAGGTTCCGCCGATGCCGGCCGCGGTGGCCGCCTGGTTGCAAAACGTATCGTTCGCCGCGAGGCCGGTGGCCGGCGCGACCCCCGACGAGACGAACACCCGATTGGCCACGATCGGCGCGGGCACGAAGGTCGCCGTCACCGCGGTCGCAGCGTCCACCGTGCAGGTCGGCTGGGTACCGCAGGGCGCGCTGAAGTGATCGAGCTGCCAGCCTTGCCCGGCCTGCGCGGTCAGCGTGATCGCGCCGGGCAGGTCGTAACCACACGAGCCGGCGCAGGCCACACCACCGGGCCCGGTGACCGCCCCTGCACCGCTCACGGTGATGTCGAGGTGCCCGGGTCCCGACGTCCCATCCACGCTGGCATCGACCGACGAATCGCCCGGCCCCTCTCCGAGCGCATCGAAGCCAAACCGACAACCGCTCGCGGCGAGCGCGATCACGATGACACCCGGTACGCGCATCACGAGCGATCGTACTACGGACGTCCGCCGCGCGAGGCCTTCAGAGTTCCGGGGAGTGGTCGATGTCGACTACGAGGCCTGCTGCACATGGACACGCCAGGACGGATCGGTCGGATCGTCGCGGTGGGCGGTGGCAAGGGTGGCGTAGGCAAGTCCTTGATCTCGACCAACCTGGCCGTGACCCTCGCGAAATCGGGTGCACGGGTCGTGATGCTCGACGCCGATCTAGGGGCGCCGAACCTACACACGATGTTCGGCATCATGCGACCTGGACGTACCGTGGAGGACTTCCTCTCGGGGCGCAGCACGTCACTCGAGGAGGTCGCGCTCCCCACCCCGGTCGCCGGCCTGCGCCTGATCTGCGGGGCGGAGGGCGCGCTCGGGTCCGCTCACACCACCGCGGAGGGCAAGCAGCGCCTCCTGTCACAGCTCGGGCGGCTCGACGCCGACTGCCTGGTGATCGACGTCGGCGCCGGGGTGAACCTCGATACGATCGATTTCTTCAACGCCGCCGACACGCGCCTCGTGGTGATGGTGCCGGAGATCACGTCGCTCCAGAACGGGTACGGGTTCCTCAAGGTGGCGCTGTTCCGACGGTTCCAGCGCGCCATCGTCGGGATGCGAGCGAGCGAGAAGCTCACCGCGGCGTTCGGCGATGATGCGTTCGAGATCGGTAGCACGATGGACCGCGTGTCCACGTTCTTCAGCATGCTCGAGGATGAGGTGCCCGAGCTGGTCGCGAGCTTCCGGATGCTGCTCCAGGAGTTCAACGCCCAGATCGTCGGGAACATGTTGCACACCCCCGCCGACCGCAACGCGCTGTTCGCGATCCAGCGGATGATCCGCGAGCGCCTCGGGCTCGAGGTCGGGATCGCCGCCGGCGTGTCCCAGAACATCCATGTCCGCAACTCCGTGAACACCGGACGCCCGTTCGCCATCGACGCCGCGCCTGGGGATCCCGATCTCCGCGAGCTCCGCCAGCTCGCGACCACGATCCTGCAGCAGGACCTGTCGCAGGTGCGCAAGCTCCGCGAGTCCTTCCTGCGCGAGATGCGGAAGCGACCGATCGATCCACAGCTCGATGCGCGCTTCGATTTCGGCTTCGAGGGGATGCCCACGGCGCCTCGAGCCACACCACCGCGCCCTCCCCCGATTCCGATCCGGGCGCCGCAGATCCCCGCCCCCGCGGAGCTCCGACAGGTGCAGCGTGCGTCCGAGCGTCTCGCCGTCCGCGTCCCCGTCGAGATCAACTTCGATGGCCGCTGGTATCTCGGCCAGATGACCGAGATCAACGAGGGTGGTGCGCAGATCGCCGGCATCCGGGCGCCGAGCACGTGGAGCACCAGCACAGCGCGCGGAAAGCTGAGGCGGGCCGGCGATGATCGTGGCGTCACGGCGCTCGGGATCGCGTTGCACTCGGCCAGCGCTGCCGATGGCAGCGTGGTGATCCGGTTCGCCGACGCGGCGGCCGCGAGCAGGCTCGTGGCTTCGGTGCGGCAGGACGCTGCACGCCTCGCTGGTTGACCTCACCGCCGCGTCACTCCGCGCTGTGAGCCCAGCACACCCACCAACGCACATCGTGTTCGCGTGGGCCCTGCGGTTACCATGGCTGCGATGTTTCGAGTCTGGATGGTGGTCTGCGTCCTCTCGATCACGAGCTGCGTGCGCCCCGATCTCCTGCCGTGTGGCGACAACATGTGCCCGGCAGACTCGGTGTGCCTCGCCGACCAGGACCGCTGCGTCACCACGATCGCCCTCGACGCCTGCTCCGACAAGCAGGAGGTCGATGACTGCCTGATCGGCACCAGCACGGGCAAGTGTGTGGGAGGCGCGTGCACGATCGTGGCGTGCGGCAACGGGATCGTGGAGCCCGGCGAGCTCTGCGATGATGGCAATCGATCGAGCGGCGATGCGTGCTCGTTCGACTGTCGCTCCACCGAGATGTGCGGCAACGGCTACGTGGACTTCGTTGCGCTCGAGCAGTGCGATGACGGCAACAGTGTCGATGGCGACGCCTGCGAGCACGATTGTCGGCTGCCGCGCTGCGGCGATCACATCGTCAACGCAAGCATCGGCGAGGCCTGCGATGACGGCAACCGCGCCGATGGCGATGGCTGCTCTCGCGACTGCACGTCGACCGAGAGCTGCGGCAACGGCATCCGCGACCCGGGCGAAGAGTGCGATGACGGCAACGTCGCGAGCCACGACGGCTGTCAGTCCACCTGCAAGGTCCAGCGCTGTGGCGACGGCATCATCGACATCGGCGAGCAGTGCGACGACGGCAACTTCAACAACAATGACGCCTGCCTCAACACCTGCGCGCCCGCCACCTGTGGCGACGGCTTCGTCTATGCGGGCGGCAACGAGGTCTGCGACGACGGTAACCGCAACCAGACCGACGGCTGCGGGAACGATTGCCAGCCGGCGCGGTGCGGCGATGGCTTCACCTGGGTGGGGCACGAGGCCTGCGACGACGGGAACACCAACCAGCTCGATTGCTGCAAGAACGATTGCTCGATCCCGCCGTGCGGCGACGGCATCGTCCAGTGCACGGAGAGCTGCGACGACGGCAACCTCAACGATTCGGATACCTGCCGGCTCGGCTGCACCACGCGGTGTCCCCTCGAGCCACTCGGGATCGATGCCAGCAGCCTCTACGTGAGCGGCCTGACCACGATCGATCCCCTCAACGGAAGCTTCACGCCAGCGATCCGCGGCCCGTACACGGCCTACGGCGGGGGCTCGTATGGTGGCATCGGCTATGGCTGGAGCGGGTACGTCACCGATCTCTCGAACGGCACCCAGATCCCCGTGGGCGAGGCGAACTTCGCCAACGACTCGACCCTCACCAATCTCCAGTACACCGGCGGCGGCATGTTCTCGTGGGACAACCTCGTCACGGCCGCGTGGTTCGGGCTCACCACCTACTGCAGCACCAACGGGGGCAACGGCACGATCGTCCCGGTGATGACCGTCTCGGTGGTCACGGCGTGCGGCACGATCTCGACCGCGCAGATCTGGCAGGCCGCGTACCTGGGCGCGATGAGCTCGTCGAGCTGGCCGGTCTGCCCGTAGCCGTTATCGCTCGGTGACGAGCGAGAGGGCGAGCGTGGCCATGTCACCAAACCCGGTCTGTCGCTCCTCGGCCGTGGTCTGCTCGCCGGTGACCAGGTTGTCGCTCACCGTCAGGATCGACAGGGCCCGGGCTCCGCGCCGGAGCGCGAGTGTGTACAGCGCCGCGGTCTCCATCTCGGCCGCCAGCACGCCATGCTCGGCCCACGGCGACCACCACGTCGAGACCACGGCCTCGTCCGGATAGAACGTATCGCTGGTGAGCACCGTCCCGACGCGCACGGCCTTGCCCTGTGCGGTCGCGAGCGCGTGCGCGCGATGCAGGAGGTCGAAGTTCGCGGCAGCAGCGAACGTGGCGCCTCCGAACGTTGGGCGGAACATCGCCGAGTCCGTGGCTGCGGCCTGCGCGAGGATCACGTCGCGCGTCTGCAGGTCCGCGCGGATCGCACCGCAGGTCCCGATCCGCACCAGCACGCGCACGCCATAGGCGGCGAGGAGCTCGTGCACGTAGATCGCGCATGACGGCATCCCCATCCCCGTGCTCTGCACCGAGACGCGGACGCCGTGATAGGTGCCCGTGAACCCGAGCGCGTTGCGCACCCGGTTGTGACAGACCACGCCCTCGAGGAACCGATCCGCGATGAACTGTGCGCGCAACGGATCGCCGGGCAGAAGGACGATCGGCGCGATGTCGCCCGGGCGAGCCTCGAGGTGAACGGACATCGCCGCACCGTATCAGCGTGTCGCGATCGGGACGAGGGCCAGGGCCCGTACGCCCATCGGCGCTGATCACTCGAGTCGCCACCTGCCGATCACCCCAGCTGCCACCCCCGCGGCCCGAGGCGATCATGTGATCGAAATGACTCGGCGGCCGGGTCCCACGTCGCTGGCACGGCGCTTGATGAACCTGCCGCATGCGAACCATCCAGATTTCGATCGGGGAGATCATCGAGGCGGTCTACGAGGAGCTGATGGACACCTACGGCGATCGAGAGATGGCCCTGGTGGCCGCGCAGGCCCTCGGTGACGACCTGCTCGCGAGGTTCCGCTCCAAGGGCGCGCCGCAACCCGACCGCGCGTGATTCAGCTGTCCACGAACCGTCCGAACGCCGAGCCAGCGGGCGATGCGAACCGAGCGTCGGTGACCTCGACGATGCCCCACAGGAGAGCTCGATCGTCCGCCGCACGATCGTGGTCGGCGGGTGGCGGCACGGCGGGCTCGCCGAAGCTGCGGCGGACCAGCTTCGCCCCGGGCGCAGCGGCCCGGTGGACCGCGGCGTACAACCGGCGTGCATACGCGGGGTCGGCGCCGTCGAGGATGTTGGACAGCGAGAACCCGCCGAACGTCCCCGGCGTCACGCCCTCGAGATAGCTCGCCGCGTCGGCGTGGACCAGGGTGATGGGCCGCGCCGTTGCCGGTGGGACGTGGTCGTCGGGGAGCTCGCCGAGCAGCAGGCCGCGCGCGTATGGATTGGTGCGGTTGGGATGACGCGCGAACCCGCGGGCCAACCGGCCGCGCATCACCGCGCCCAGGTGTGGGGGCACGAACGCGAGGAACGGCGAGGCGTAGACCGTGCGCAAGAGCGGCCGCGACAGAAGGCCATCCACGACCGTGCGGAACCTTCGGGTATCGAGGTGGTCGCGCCAGTACGCAGCCTGCGCCACGGGCTCGTCGAGCGCGAGGAACTCGGCGACCCGCGCGTGCGACCAGCCGACGAGTGGTGCGAGCGCGCGGCCCACGCTCATCACCCGCTCTGCGGTCCCCGCGCGCGCCGGCGCACCGCCGATCCGCTGCGCGGCGTACGCGAGCTGGTGTTCGTTGATATCCACCGCGACCACCTCGTGGTGTGGAGCGAGCGCGATCGCGGTGCAGCCTGCCGACGCGATGCAGAACACGCGGCTGTGGGGCGCGAACGCACCGAGCTCGATCTCGGGATCTTCGTAGACGCGGCCGAACAGCACCTGGTGGGGGCCGCGCCGCGCATCGAACCGGCCGCGCTCCCATAACGTGGCGCCCGTGGCGCCTGTGTGGTTCATCGCAGCCCCGCCGAGACCCACGCGAGGCACAGGAACGCGAGGTTCTTGACCAGCATGCCGCCCGGATCGTGGATCAGGTGACGCGACCACAGGATCCCGTTCGCGTTGAGCATCACGAGCAGCGCGGTCTGCGCCAACGCGCACATGATCGGCATGATCCCGCTCATCACCCATGCCGCCATCCCCACCTCGACGGTGCCGAGCACCTTGAGGAACATCGCGCCGAACCGCGGCCCGAGCACCGGCACTGCCTGCACCACTTCGAGCTGCCGAGGCTCGTTGCCGAGGAGCTTGCACCACAGCCCCTCGTAGAGCCACACGCCCGCCACCGCGCTGCGGATCACCAGCCGTGGCACCATCGCTAACCCGCCTCCACGCTTCGGCGCATCGCGCGCAGGATGTGGCGGTGGAACGAGTGACACACGGCTGCCTCGATCGGCTGCCACAGCCAGCGCGGCTGGCGCGGGCTCTGGTAGCGCGTGGACAGCTTGACCTCCGTCGTGCCGGGCGAGCTCTCTTCGAGCACGTACTCGCCACCGGACAGCCGCATCCCACCGCCAAGCTCGAGCTCCTGCTCGGTGACCTCGAACGCGTAGCGCTTGTTCGGCCTGATCTCGGTCACGCGCTTGATCAGGTGGCCGCCTTCATACAGGCAACGCGCCTCGTCTCCGACGTGCGACTTGTCGCCGATCGTCTTGATCGGCACGGGCAGCAGCATCCGGAGGTGGAACGGTGGGCGCTGATCGAGCTGCTCGTAGAACATCAGCCGTTGCCAGACCTGATCGGCGGTCGCCGCGAACTTCATCTGGGTGACGATCGCGGCCTGGTTCGGGGTGCTCTCGACGGGGTTCGGAGTCATCGCACAGGTGCGGCAGCAGGGACCGTGCCATCGCCCAGCAGCCACAGGTGTGCGTGGTGTCGTCGACGTTGTCTCCGGGGGCGCAGAACCTGCACCCCGGCGCACGATCGAGCGCGACAGACGCGCAGGTTTGGCGTGGATTGCTGGTCAGCGCTGGAAGCTGGTCAGCACGTCGGCGAGCGTCGCGGGATCGGGCGAGATCACCAGCACGGACACGATCGCCTCGGCGTGCCCAGCCTCGGCCGGGATCGCGTGCGCGACCACCTGGATGTGTACGCCCTGCGCGACCGCATGAAGGTGGGCCTCGAGGTGCGCGTCGTCGCCGGTGACATCGTCCTGGAGGATCTCGAGCTTCGCTGCGCTGCCGAACTGCTGCGTCATCGAGTCCGCGAGCCCACGTCGGATCCCGGCGATCGAGCGCGTGAAGTCCGTGCGTGACCCGCCCGCGCCGGCCATCAGCGTGACCACCAGCGCGCCGGTCGGCGGATCCTCCGCATAGCCGTAGACCACGGTCCCTGGATCCTGCGTCGCGGCGCCCATCGCCGCCGTGATCTGCGCCGACGGCTTGTACGCCGCGGGCGGGCGCGCGATCGAGAAGCCGAACGTTGGATGGCGCAATCGGGGCTGGCCGTCGACCACGCGCTCCTCGAGCGGCGCTCGATCTGCCGCGCGCAGCGGCCTCGCTCGAGGTGCGGTGGCCACCACCGCCACGATCGCTCCGATGCCCGCGACCAGCGCGAGCACCACGCCAAGCGCGGCCTTCTTGCGCTTGGTCTGCACCAGGTAGCTGATGCCGAGCCCGGCCAGGAACCCGAACACCGACAGCCGCCCCACCCCCTCGCCGGCTTTCTCGGGGTCGACCGGATCGGTCGCCAGGAACAACGCGAGCCCACCCGCGACCACGAGCCCGAACCCGAACAGGCCGTGGAGAGCGCCCCGCTTCCATCGAAACATCCCCTGGTTCTAACGCCTTTCGCGCCGCAGCGTCGCGATCGGGCGTAGCCCTTGCTAGAACTGCGGCGATGAAGTGCCTCGTCCTCTGCGCGCTCGCCGGCGCCGTCGGCTGCTCGGACCCGGCACCCTCGCCGATGTCGCTCGTCGAACGCGCCGGCTACGAGGCCGACCTCACCACGATCGCGGCGCCACGCAGCCCGAAGACACCGCACTGGCAGGAGATCCAGGACCTGTGCGCCGATCGCTTCGCCTCGCTCGGCTTCGAGGTCGAGCGCCACGCCTATACCACCGGCGTCAACGTGATCGGGATCCGTGCGGGCACCACGAAGCCCGCCGAGCGCGTCGTGGTCTCGGCCCACTACGACAGCGTCCAGAACTGCGCGGGGGCCGACGACAACGGCACCGGGGTCGCGGGGGTGCTCGAGGCCGCGCGCGTGCTCTCGCTGCAACCGCACGATCGCACGCTCGTCGTCGCGTGCTGGGACGAGGAGGAGCGCGGGCTGATCGGCTCCAGCGCGTACGTCACGCGCGCCAAGGCCGCCGGCGAGTCGATCGTGCTCGCGCTCGTGTTCGAGATGATCGGGTATCGCAGCAGCGCGCCGATGTCGCAGATGACCGATCCGATGCTCGAGGCCGTGTTCCCGGATGCGGGCGCGCAGATCGCCGCGAACGACTACCGCGGCGACTTCGCGCTCGTGGTCAACGACGAGTCCGCGACCACGGCCGTCGCCGATCTGCAGGAGGTGGCGACCGAGATCCACCTGCCGATCGTGAACATCTCCCTGCTCGCTCCGCTCAAGCGATCGATCGATGGGCTCCGGCGATCGGACCACGCACCGTTCTGGGACGCCGATGTTCCGGCGCTGATGATCACCGACACGGCCAACTTCCGGAACACGCACTATCACTGCCTGCGGTCGACCGCCGATGCGCTCGCCGACATCGACTTCGAGTTCGCCGTCGCCAACGTCAGGGTCATCGTCGGCGCGGCCGCGGCGGCGCTCGATCGGTAGCCGCAGGGCCCTGACCTGCTCAGTGTGGTGACGCCACGGCGAGCGTCTCGGTGCGCGTGGCGGCGCCGTGCAGGATGCCGACCTTGACCGTCGTCCCGATCGGGTGATTGCCGATCAAGTAGGCGATGCCGCCGGGCGTGAGGGCCGCGACCGAGGCGCCATCGATCGTGACGATCGCATCGCCGGGGACGATGCCGGCGCGCGCCGCCGCCGAGTCCTTCACGACCGCGGCGATCAGGCCGCCCACCGCCTGGCTGCCGAACTCGATGCCGACCTCGCCCGGGTTCCCGGCGACCTCGGCGAGCGTGGATCGAACCAGCGGGATCTGAACCGTGACCCGCCCCGCGGCGGGGACGGTGGTCGCGACCTGGCCATCGGACCACCGGCCCGATTGATCGAAGCACTGCACGAACACGTCGCCGGCCGGTGCGGGGTCGAACGTGACGATGCCCTGCGCGTTCGCACGCGGCGCCGTCGCAGGATCCCAGTTCGTGATCCCCGCGACGTCACCGGCACGAACGACGACGTGGCAGACCGCGGTGGTCGGGATCCCGCCGACGCCACCGAACGCCACCAGCTGTGCCGCGATCGTGCCGCGGCCGTGGCTCGTCATCGTGACCTTCACCGTGGCCCCGGGCGCGAGCTCGAGGCGCGTGGCATCGCCCTCGTTCGGCGACTGCGCCGTCAGCATGTAGCTCCCCGGGGCGAGATTACGGAGCTGGAACGTCGTGCCGTCGACCTGCGCCCCGATGAACCGCGACGTGTCGCTGCGACTCTGGGCATAGACCAGGGGCACGTCGCTGAAGCCAACCAGCGTGCCATCGATCCCCGCCGTTCGCAGCACCACCATCTTGACGCCCGAGGTCCCGGCCTCGACCGAGGGGACGATCGCCTCGGCGCCGTCCACCCCGCGCGCCTGGAGGGCGTACGCCCCGCCGGGGAGATCCGCGATCGCGAAGGCGCCGTCGACGTCGGTGACCGCCGAGGCCAGCGGGAGCCAGCTCGAGAACTCCGGGGTGCCGAGTTGATCGAGCGGCTGCGCGCGCACGCGCACGTCGGGCACCGGCGCGCCGGCCGAGTCCACCACGGTGCCTCGGATGCTCAGGTGATCGCGCAGGATCGCGAGACGAACGTTCTCCACGTGGGAGGTGCCATCCGCGAGCGGGATCGCGGCGGGTGCCGCGCCGGCCCAGTGAAACGCGCGTGATTGCCCGCGCACGGGGAACACCGCGGGCGAGTACGCGGCCTTCCCCGTCAGCGCGCCGCATCGGAACGAGCCATCGAGCGCCGTGGTGGCCTCGCCGAGATCGCCGTTCGGTTGCGCATAGCGAATGAACACCCCCGACGCGGGCTTGCCGTTCTGATCGACGATGGTGCCGCTGATCGTGGCCCCGAACTCGAGCTCGATGTCGGCGCCGTCCTTGGTCTCCGCGGCCGCGACCACCACGGCGAGTGGCCCACCGAACGCGCCCAGCCCGTCGTGGAACCCGAGCAGCTTGTACGCGCCCGCGCGGAGGCCGCCGATCTCGTAGGCGCCGGCCTCATCGCTGACGATGTTCGCGTTGAGCTCGGGCCCGTTGACCTGGATGTGCGTGTTCGGCGCCGGCTGACCGCCGCGCAGGGTTCGCCCGCGGATCTTCGCCAGCATCGCCACCTCGATCACCACGCCGTCACGGTCCGCCTTCAGCGGGATCGTCGTCGGTGAGACCACCTCGTACGGCGTCACGAGGAACATGTTGTCGCCGGGCCACACTTGCTCGAGCGTGAACGAGCCATCCGCCTGGGTGATCGCATCCCCCGAGCGGCGTGATGGTGAGCGCGTCGCGGCCTCCACCTTGGCGCCGGCGATCGGCTTGCCGGCCCCGCGCACGGTGCCGCTCACGCGGAGCGTCGGGAACACGCGGATCGTGATCTCGGGCGTCGTCTGCCCGACGAGCACGGTGATGCGAACCGCGGACTCGGTCCCGAGGCCGTCGGCGGTCGCCATCGCGATGATCGGCCCGGGCATCACGCCCACGGCCCGGAACTGGCCCGCGGCATCCGTGGTGACCGTGACCGCCGCTGGGCCCTCTTGCCCCGGGGACACCGGGATGACGTAGACCGTGGCCGCGGGGACCGGCGCACTGTCGGCGGCGCGGATCACGCGGCCGACCACCACGGCCTCCGGGACGAGGATGACGTCGCGCACCAGCTCGCCCGCCGGCTCCACCGAGAGGCGCACGCCGGCATACCCATCGGCCTCGACGAGGAGCTGCGCTTCCTCCCGGCGTGCGCACACGCGATACGCACCGGAGGCATCGGTGACGGCACGGCTTCCACCGAGCGCGATCTTGGCCTTCTCGATCGGTCCGCCGGAGGAATCGTAGACGTGGCCCGAGATCGAGGCCGTGCAGGCGAGCAGCTTCAGCTCGAGGGCATCGGGAGCGGGCTTCGCCGTGGGATCGCGGAGATCGATCTCGAGCTGCGCACCGACCCGATCCGCCGCGGTGGAGCTCACCGTGTAGACCGCCGCGGGATGCGCTCCGAGATCGAACGCGCCAGTGGCATCGGTGCGCACGACCTCCTGGCTGCGGCCCGCGCGCGTGAGGCGCGAGGTGAGGCGGACCTCCACCCCGGCGACCCGCGCCCCCTGGAACGTCACGATGCCCGCGATCCGCTTCGCCGGCACGTTCGCCTGTGCGAACCAGCGCGGCACCTCGTTCGCAGCGGGAGCGGCGATCGGGGTCAGCGCTCCGATGTGGCCCGACGACGAACCCGATCCTGCTGACGGGGCCGACCCCGCATCCTCCCCACCGCCGCGGCGATGCAGCAGGTACCAGGTCAACACGAGCGCGATGACCACGACGACTCCCCCGCCCCACCACCCGCGCTTCATCAACGCAGTCTACGTGTGCAGCTTGGCCGTAGGGGCGTCAGGTCACCGCGAAGTGGACGTGGACCGGCTGCCACGCGCCGGCCGCGTCCTTGTCGAACACCACGAACCAGCGGAACTGCACCACGAACGTCGCCTTGCCCTCGGTCTTGGTCAGCGAGACGTTGGCCATCGCCACCGCGGTGGTGCCGCTCGGCGCGAGCCTCGCCCACACCGGCCCCTTGATCGCGAGCTTGCCGACCCAGGTCTTGTTGAAGAACGGCACCAGGCTGGTGAACGCGACGATCTCCTTGGGTGCGCTGCCGATGCCGATCAGCTGCTTGTTCTTCGCGAGCGCCGGATCGAACCCCTTGGTCACCAGTGCCGTCAGCGCGGCGCGCACCGAAGCATCGCCCTCGTCGGCGTCGACCACGGCCTCGAGCGCACGCTGCTTCCCCGCCTTCGCGTCCTTGTTGACCCTCGCGTCGACGACGCCGATGGTCCAGATGCTCGTGTCCACCAGCCACGCGGTGCCGACCTTGACGACGAGCTGGCTCGACCGCAGCGGAGGGCCCGGTGCGGCCTCGCAGCTGTCGCAGGCGGTCGTCGAAGTGGCGTCGAACGAGACCCACGCCGAGGCGCCGTCGCGAGCGAACCCGACGGCGATCTTGCCCGGCTTCACCTTGAGCAGGTATCCGGAGATCATCCCGCGCAACCCACCATGCTCGTTGCCCGAGATGTCCGAATCGGGCGCTGACGACAGCGCCGTCTTCGTGAACACCTTGGCATCGGTGGGATCCCCACCCTCTTCCAGCGCGGCCGCCTCGCTCGCGATCAGCGCCTTGATCGCCTGTGTGTCAGGCGGGTCCTTCGCGTACGCGACGGAGCACAGCGCGACCACGACCACGGCGGCTTTCCACATGCCGCGATCCTACCCGACGCGTGCCGCGACGAGCGTCACTTCTTGGCGGCAGGCTTGGCCGGAGCGGCCTTCGCCGGGGCCGGGCAGCCCTTCGCATCGTCGCAGTGGCAGCGCATCTTCGAGAACTCGCCAGAGTTGTCGGTGCTGCGCGGCGACGTGGTCTCCGGGCAGTCGAGCAGCTTCGAGACGACGTTGGTCAGATCCGTCGCGCCGCCGTCGGCTTCCTTGACCGCGCAGCTCATCGACGTGCTCGTCGTGCCGTCCTTGGCGCTGACGAACGTCTTCTTGTTGCCGTGCTTCGCGAGATCGTCGACGCCGGCCTTGCACGCCTCCTCGGGCGTGGCGAACTTCGGATCGACACCGGCGAACTTGTAGCTCACCGTGCCGTCGATCCACGCGTCCTTGGCCTTCGCCTTGGGCTTGGCCTTGCCGCCCGCAAAGGCGGTGGAGATCGACACCGAGAGTCCGAGCACCAGCACGAAGCCTTGAGTGATTCGCATGGATTCTCATAACACGAGGACCAGCGGCGTCCGTAGCGCTGAAGGCCCTCTGTGTTTCGAGGCATAGTGCGCGCATGCACCGCTCCCTCAGACCGATCACCGCGACGCTGATGCTGTTGGTGGCGTGCTCGAAGGATTCCACGACCGCTGCGAGCGCCCCTGCGACCGAAGTCGGCGCCGCCGAACTGGCGCGCGGCAAGGCGACGATCGGAGAGCTCAAGCGAACGCTGATCGCCGCCTTGACACAGGCGATGGCCACCAGCGTGCCGGCCGCGATCGAGGTCTGTCAGATCCAAGCCCCGGCGATCGCCGCTGGGCTGTCAGGTGACGGCATCACGGTTGGGCGCGCCACGCGCAAGCCGCGCAACCCGGCCAACCTCGCCGCCGGCTGGCAGGCAGAAGCACTCACGCACTTCGAGGAGCTCCGCACCGCGGGGACCAAACTCGCGGGCACCAGCTTCGCGCGCCGGCTCGCCGATGGGCGGATCGCGTATGCAGAGCCGCTGATGATCCAGCCAGTCTGCCTGTCCTGCCATGGCGCGACGCTCGCCCCGGAGGTGCAGCAGGTGATCGCCACGCGCTATCCCGCCGATCGCGCAACCGGCTACGCCGAAGGCGACCTGCGCGGCATCGCCTGGGTGGAGCTTCCAGCCGTGCCCCGAACTGGCCGATGATCGGCGACACTCGACCGCCGATGGCTTTCGACACCAACCTCTGACGCCCGGTCGGCGCCGCTACTCGGCCGCGCGGCGGAACACGGTGCCGTAGCACTCGACGATCGACGGATTGAGCCGGACCTCGTGATCGGTCTCGCTGCACCGGATCCACAGGCGCCACCCGGCGCTGCGCGCGGCGACCGCGCGGTGCAGCGACAGGCCATCGAAGGCGACGATCGAGGACGCCGGCTGCGGCTCGCACGCAGGATCGAGCGCGCGCACCCGCAGATCCAGCTCGTCGAAGTTCGGGATCAGCTCCGGCATGCGCACGGACAGTGGCGCTGTCGCGAACTGCGTCGCGCAGTGCGTGGACGACTGATACGCGAGATAGGTCGGCGGCGGCGCAGCACCGTCGAGGCGCGCCCGCATGTCGTGCAGCAGCCGGTGCCCGAGCGCCTGCACCCGCTCGTCGCGGACGGCGATGCTCCCGTCCACGTGCCAGTGCTGGCTGTCGACCGGCACGTCTCCCTGCTCGAACCACTGGATCTTCGAATCGATGTAGATGAAGCGCTTGTCGCGGCGGAGGTGCTTCGTCATCTCCTCGAGCACCCGCCGCGTCAACGGCCCGGCCTCTGCGATCGCCTCATCGATGAGGCACCAGCAGAACGTCACGCCGTCGCCCTGGATCTCGTCCTGGGTCGGGACGGGGAGGATCGACTTCACCTCGTAGCGATTCGGGAACGTCGCGTCGAACTCCGCGATGTGGCGCGCTCCGCGGGCGGCGTAGGCCTCGAGCGTCGTCGGCCGCATCTCCTCGACGGGCGCCGTTGGCGCAGGGCGAACCGCCTGTGGCCTCGGCTTCGTCGAGCCGTGATACGCGCCCTCGCCGGTGAACGCCGCGATCTTCTGGGCGGGGACCGAGCGGGTGCGTTTGACGATCGCGTCGTTCATGTGAAGGGCAGCATCGCCTGGAAGTACTGCAGCTTCGCGCGTGGATCTTGCGAGAGGCGGATGACCTCCGGCACGCGCTCCAGGAGATGAAACGGCGATGGCCGCTCGGGCTGCGTGCCCTGGTATCGCTCGGGGAGGCGGAACGATCGGTTGTAGTCGAGGTTGGAGATCGCGCGACCCTCGGCGTCGTGGATCGCCGGCAGCGGCGCCCAGTCGTGCTCGATGAAGAAGCTCTCCGCACCCCAGCGCAGGTCGAAGCCGAGCCGCTCCATGCGCACCAGCCACGGCGGATCACCGATCTGCCAGAACCCACGTCCGCACAGGAGGAACTGCGAGTGCTCGATCGGGCTCCCGTTGGCCACCATCCGATCGCGCGCGTACTTGGCGAGCAACGCATCGAGGAAGAACCGAGACAGCCGCTTGTTGCGATGCTCCTTCGCCACCACGAAGTTCGCGATGTGATGGAACGCGACCGGCTTGAACTGGATCGGCGTGGGGAACGCGAACTGGGCGAACCACTTCTGCTCGGGATTGGTGCCCGCCGGCTGATCGAAGTCCACGGTCTCCGCGATCGTCGAGTGCCGCACGTTGTTGTAGCGGCCGGTGAAGAAGAAGATCGTGCCCTTGCGACGAGCGACCAGGATGGTGGCGACCAGCTCGCTCGTCGTCTTGTCCACCGCGCGCGAGAGCACGAAGCGATGGCCCTCCGTGCCCCACAGGTGCGCCACTCCGTGCGGGGAGATGATGTCCAGCTGGACGCGCTCGACGATCCGCGCTGGCAGGTGCCCGCCGTGCTCGTCCTTGGCATCCTCCAGCGAGCGCGTCAGCAGCGACGAGATCGCCCGCGCGATCTCGGGAACCTCGCTGCGCACGATCCCCATCTCGAGCCCGTGGGCCTCGAGCCTCACGAACGGAGGCGCCGAGGGGTTCTGCGACTCCGGGTAGTGGATGTACGCGCCCCGCAACACCTCGGTGGGCACGAACCGATCGTCCCCCTGCAGGTTGATGAGCCGCGGGGTCAGTTGACTCACGAGCGCCACATCCATGAGATGCCTCAGGGTACCAGAGCGGTGCCGGCGATCCACCATGCGCTGAGGGCCGACCCGGCTCATCGCGCTGATGATGTGCCGCAACGGGCTAGCGCGAAGCCGGTCCGGCTGGCTACAACGGGGCCGTGATCACCGACAGCTTGCTGCAACTGTTCGTCCGGACCCTCGGGTCACACAAGCACGTCAAGCGCGGCGCCATCACGCGCCATGACGGAGAGAACGGCGCCCTTCCAACCGACGTCGGTCGCGTGCTCGGTCATGTCGGAGCCTGGCGCTACGGCGACCTCCGGTTCATCCAGCCGTCGCAGCTCGATCGCGAACGCACGACGCTCACGAACCTCGCGACCGAGTTCGAGGAGGGCCGCTCGGCCACCAGCAGCCACGCCTTGTGGAACAGCGCGTGGTACCCGCTCGCCGTCTCGTCGATCGAGGTCCACGCGTTCGATCCGATCGGGTGCTTTGGTGGCTCACCGGAGCAGGTGGTGACGTTCGACTTCAGCAGCGGCAATGCGTGGTGCGTGTTCCCGACGATCACGGCCTGGCTGACCGCCCTGACCGAGGGCTTCGAGACCGAGGGCAAGGACGCGCTCGAGAAGGCCTATGCCTGGGCGCGCGAGAACAAGACCTGCGTCGACGTGAAGCTGCCGCAGACGGTGGAGGAGCAGCGGTCGAAGGCGCGCTTCGAGGCCGGGATCGGGAACTGGGTCGAGCTCCGTCATCCCGATGGCAGGAGCTGGGCGGTTCGCGAGCGGCGCACCGGGTTCGAGCTGCGCATCGGCGAGGGAGAGGACGCGGTGATCCGCAAGCGCACCGCGGCGAACCCGAGCGCAGAGGTCCGTCGCCTGCTCCGAGAGCAGGCGGCCGAGGGCTTCGTCCGCACCACCAAGTGAAGCCCGCCAGGCTGCCGAACCGCGCACCGAGGTGCTACCGGCCGAGTAACAGCCGCGAGCACGGATCGTCGGGGGTCTCGAGCGCGATCGAACGGGGCGTCCGGCCCTGTGCATCGGCTGCGCACGCCACGTCCGCACCGCGGTCGAGGAGCCAGCGCACGGGGCCTTCGAAGCCCCACGCCGCGGCGAGGATCAGCGCCGTGCGTCCGTGCGGGTCACGCGCTTCGAGCGATGCCCCACGCTGGATGAGTGCGTCAGCGACCTCGAGCCGGCCCTGCACGACAGCGACCGCGATCGGCGTGCCATCGTCGAGAAATCCTCCGAGCGTCGCGCTCGACGGCCTGGATCCATCCGGATCAGCGCCGGCATCGATCAGCGCGTGCACGATCCGCGGCGATCGGACCTGACGCAGATGGCCGCCCGCCGGGACGAACGCTCCCCGCGCGAGCAGGTGCTGGAGAACCACGGCCGCGCCATCCGAGTCGTCGAGAGCCGCGATCGCGTAGCTCGCCGCGTCCCAGCTCGTCCCCGCAGGTGGCGCGAGGCGCTCACCACGGAGGATGAGGTCGGCCGCGACCTTCCATGCCGCCACGCCGAGCGCGATCGTGAGGATCGGCTCGGACACGTCGTTGATGCGCGCGGTCATCGGGGTCTTTGAAGGCAGCACCACGAGCGCCGCGTCGAGATCGTCGGCGACGATGCACTCGAGCAGCCGGCGCTCCCTGCACCACCGCAGCGACGAGGGCTCGCGCTCGACTGCCCGAGCGAGCGCATCGAGCTCGGCTGCGGTCATCCGCCCGACCGGGCCGGAGGCGATGACCTCGTCCGTCGTGCGGACGATGCGGTGGTCGATCAGGCTGTTGACGTCGCGCTCGCTCCAGCTGAACGCCCATCCACCGGGATCACGCTCGACCAAGACGTCGTCCACGTAGAGCACCTCGGCCGGCGAACGGAGAGGAAGCACGCCCACATCCTCTCATGCTCGTTCCGTGGCGGAATCGTCCCACCGCTCGAGATCACGGGCGAGGCGGCGGGCCCTTCCAGTGAACTGGCCCGTGGTTGGCGTCGCCGACGAGCTCGTCACGAACGGCGGTCGGCACCTTCGCCCGCGTCTCCTTGCCGGTCGCGAGATCGTGACACGTCTCGTCGGCATCGCACCATGCGCGGCTCGCTGTGCTCGGCGGAGGCGCCTTCGCGACCGCCTTCGCCTCGAAGTCGATCCACAGGAACTTCTTCGGATCGGCGGGCGCGCGGTCCGTATAGCCCATGCCGACCCCCCCCCCGCCCCCCCCCCCCCCCCCCCCCCCCCCCCCCCCCCCCCCCCCGCCCCCCCCCCCCCCCCCGCCCCGGGCGGGAGGGCCGGGCCCCCCGGGCCCCGCGCCGCCCGCCGGGCCCGCCCCGCCCCCGGCCCGCGCCGCGGCGCGGCGCCCCGCCCCGCCCCCCCCCTCCTCCCCCCCGAAGCGGGCCCGCCCCCCCCCCCCGGCCGCCCTACCCCGCCCCCCGGCCCGGGGCGCCGCCCCCCCCCCGCGCCCCCCGCCCCCGGCCCGCCCCCCCCCCCCCCCCCCGCCCGGCCGCCGCCCCCCCCCCCCCCCCCCCCCCCCCCCCCCCCCCCCCCCCCGCCCCCCCCCCCCCGAGGGCGGCCCCCGCCCGCCCCCGCCCCCGGCCCCCCCCCCCCCCCCCCCCCGCCGTCCCCCCGCCCCCCCCCGTGCCCCCCCCCCCCCCGCCCCCCCCCCCCCCCCCCCCCCCCCCGCTCCCCCCCCGCGCGCCCCCCGCGGCCGGGGGCCCCCGGCGCGCCCCCCCCCCCCCGCCCCCCCCCCCCCCCGGCCCGGGGGGGGGGGGCCCCCCCCCGCCCCCCCCCCGCCCGCCGCCCCCCCCCCCCGCCCGCCGGCGGCCGGGGGCGCCCCCGCCCCCGGCGGGGGGGGGGCGGCGGCGGGGGGGGGGGCGGCGGCCGCCGCGGCCCCCCCCCCCGCGGGCCCCGGGGACCACGACCACCGCGCGAGCCACCCTAGGTCTTGTCACGGGTCCCCCAGTCGCTCGAATCGAGCGTGAACATCGCGAGGGGAGTCATCAGCGCGAAGGTGATCGGGAGCACGACGGCGATCGGTGCGTACGAGAACATCCCCACGCGGTCACTCGGCGCCAAGCGACGTACGCGCCAGCGATAGAACGAGCCGTACACGACGAGCAACACGATGTGGATCGTGATCGCGCGGAGGAACCCATGCGTGGCGAGCAGGTGCGCCGCGCCGATCGGGTAGACGACGATCAGCAGCGCCAGCGAGAAGTAGTGGACCGCGAGCAGCGGATTGAGGCGCCAGACGTGACTGCACGCACCGGAGTAGTCGACGATCCGCGAACGGCGCCAGCGCAGCTGCTGCGAGAAGAACCCCGTGAGCGTGTTCGGCACGAAGGTGCGGCAGCGAGCCGCGAGCGTGGCGACCGTCAGATACCCCGCCTTCACGATCTGCCGGGTCAGGTAGCGGTCCTCGCCGTACTTGATCGGCACGCCGAGGATCGCTCGGCGCCCGAGGATCGGCGCGAGCTCGAGGAGCACCGAGCGCCGGTACGCGGTCAGACACCCAGACAGGCACATCACGCGGCGGAACCCGCACTCCAGGCCCCGCGAGATGTTGTACGCGTACCAGTACCTGACGACCTGCATCCGCGTCAGCCAGTTGTCGTGCTTGTTGCGCACGTCGACCCACCCGCCGACCGCGGCGATCTGCGGGATCGTGAAGCGCCGCACCAGCTCGCGGATCGCGTTGCGATCGATGATGACGTCGGAGTCGACCGAGACGATGATCTCGCTGTCGGTGCGCTGGACCGCTTCATTGATCGAGTGGCGCTTGCCGGAGTTGCGCGCATTGCGCAGCACGGTGAGGCGCGGGTCGCTACGCGCGACCTCACATGCAACGTCATAGCTGTCGTCGGTCGAGCAATCGTCGATGCACGTCACCCGCAGCTTGTGGCCCGGATAATCGGACGCGAGCACGCTGGCGAGCGTCTCGCGGATCGCTTGACCCTCGTTGTAGAGCGGGATGATGACCGTGACCGTCGGCTCGAAGTCGTCGACCGTCTCATCCCACCGGTCTCCGCGCACCACGCGCAAGACGAGGCCGCCGATGTACCGGTTGACGAACACGATCGTCGCCAACGTCTGGACGACCACCCAGAACGCGCGTGCGGAGGTCACCCGCTAGCAGCTGCCG
Source organism: Myxococcales bacterium (assembly GCA_016720595.1). Classification (GTDB taxonomy): domain Bacteria; phylum Myxococcota_A; class Polyangia; order Haliangiales; family Haliangiaceae; genus JABFXX01. The sequence continues at coordinate 152,752 of JADKKI010000014.1, read as the reverse complement.
CCGCAGGCGAACAGGCTGATCCAGAACACAATACGGAACCAGGGCATGGGCTTGCGCATCCGCGAAAGTATGATTCCCGCGGCCCGCACGGGTCAACCATGCAACCCAGGACTTCCGTGCTGCTCGTCGAGGAGGGCTGGCACTCGACACTCCCGCTCGCGCGCGCGCTCGAGGACGCGGACCACGCGGTGACGGTCCTCACGGCGAATGGCACGACTGCGTCGTGCTCGCGCAAGACGGTGCGCTGGACGTCAGGCCCCACGCTCGCGTCCGCGGGCTTCGCCGCTCACCTCGATCGCATGGTGACCGCGGCGCGCTTCGACCACGTCCTGCCGCTCACCGAGGATGCGATGCGGCGGCTGTGGGCCATGCCTGTGACGTGGCGCGATCGCATCTTTCCGCAGACCGCGCCTTGGCAGCGATCGCTGGTCGCCGACAAGCACGCCCTCGTCGAGCACATGCGATCGCGCGGCATCGCGATCCCGCGGCATCGGCGGGTCGACGACACGTTCGATCTCGACGCGGCAGCGCACGACCTCGGGCTGCCGCTCGTCGTCAAGAGCTCCACCGGATGTGGCGGCCGGTTGGTGCGGATCGTCGACACGAGACACGCGCTCGCCGCGACCCTCGAGAGCGCGCGCCGCCTTGGAGGCGACTGGATCGTCCAGGAGTACGTGCCGAGCACGACCTACCTGGTCGGCGGTGTGTTCCATGCCGGCGAGCCAGTCCGCATCTACGCCGCGGAGAAGCTCGCGCAAGACCCGGCGCGCGTTGGCGGGGCGGTCCGCCTCCGATCGACGCACGACCCTGCCCTCGTCGAGCTCGGGGTGCGCGTGGTGCGCGAGCTGCGCTGGACGGGATTCGCGAGCGTCGACTTCGTGCGCAGCCGCGCAGGGAGCTTCCTCTTGCTCGAGGTCAACCCTCGCCTGTGGGGCTCGCACGCGGGCGCGCTCGCGGCGGGCGTGGATCTGATGACGCCGTTCGCGCAGCTGCTCGCTGGCGAGACACCGCCGGTGGATCTGGCATTCACCGACAACGTCGAGAGCTGGATCTTCCCCCAGTACCTCGCGCACCGTAGCGTCCGCACAGCAGTTCGCGGCCTGCGCGATCTCGTCGGAGAGCAAGGTCGCGACTGGCGCGACCCACGCTTTGCGCTGTACACGCTGCGCCGCGCCCGCCGGATGCGCCGCCTCGCGCAGCGCCTCTAACGGCTCGTCGACGTCCCCCGGCTACTTGCCGAAGTAGCCCACCAGCGACGCCGTCGAGCCCATCGTGTTCGGCGTGTTCTTGAGGTAGCGCTTGAGCCACAGGTCATCGGTCTCGAGAACTCCGTCCCACGCCTCCTTGCCCTGCCGCCGCGCCTCCTGCTGGGCGCTTACTTCTTGGATTTCTTCTTCGCGAGCATCAGCTCGTCGATGATGCCGTTCGCCGGGCGGCCCTTGAACACGCCGCCGGTCGTCAGATCCATCCGCTGCACGAGCGCGACGAGCAGCGCCAGCGCCTCGGGACTCTGGGAGCTCGTCGCCTCCGCGAGGGCCTTCTCGAAGACCTCGCGCTGCTTCGCATCCAGCTTCTTGCTGACGAGGCTGGCGAGCTCCTTGTTCGCGACCTTCAGCAGGTCACGCTGGAACTGCGCGGCGTCGAGCTTGTGGTCCTCGATGATCTTCGCGTTCTTCTCGACCGCGTCCGCGGCCACCAGCGAATGAGCGTCGAGGAGCTCTCCGGAGTCTTCGGTGACGCGGGTGATCGCCGTGACCGGGGCGATGCCAGGCGCGTGGGCCGAGCCGAGCTTCTGGCGGTGCACCTTGCCACCGTCCTCGACCTGCAACTGGCTCATCACGTTCGCGGTGCGATACTGGACGCCGCTTGCCTTGTCGGTCTGCACGCCGGTATCGGCCCAGCCGATGAAGATCTCGCTGTGCTGGCCAGTCGCCGAGGTGTTGGCGTTGTAGATGTAGATCCAGTCACCGGGCTGCAGGGTCTTGAACACCTCGGCCCCCATCTCTGCCTTCCGGTTGAAGTCCTGGTGCTTCTCGGGGACCACGTACGGCTTGCCGGCGGCCGCTGCTTCGGCGCGCCCCTCGGCCTCCGCTGCATCCTGCGCCTCCTTCGCTTCCTTCTGCTTTCCTACGAGCGGCAACCCCGTCTTGTCGGCGTGGGAGCCGAACGTCTTCTCGGTCGTGGCGTTGCCGAGGTGCAGCGTGCCGCCGGTGTCGACGGTCTGATTGGCTTGCTGGTTCTGCGCGGCGATCCCCGCACCCGCATAGAGGTAGACCTGCTGCGCCCAGGCGCCGCACATCGACGCATGCAGGCGGTTGTCGTGCTGCCCGGTCTTGGACTCGTTGCCCTTCTCGTCCTTGAGTGGGTCGCGGCTCAAGTTGACCTTGCCCTGGAGCTCAGGCGGCAGCGTGCCGTGCGCCAGGATCACGCCCGCGAGCAGGATGCGCTGCTGCGCGGTGAGGTTCGGGCCGCTCGCCTGATGGAACAGGTCCGGCGGCACGACATTGGACGCCATGAAACCCGAGAGCGCGGCGACCTGACCCGCCGTGAAGTACTGCGGCACCGTCGCTTCGGTCATGCCCCCGGGGAACACACTCATCACGCCCGCGAAGCTGGTCGCGAACGCGGCGCAGAACGCCTTGTAGTCGGCCGCTGCTGGCTTTGCATCCACGGGCTTCGGCTCGGCGGGCGTGGCCTCGACCTCCGCCTGAACCTCTGTGGCCTTGTCGTTTCCGAGCTTGCGGTGGAGAAAGGTCCACAGGCGGCGGTCGCGCTGCATGCGGTGCTCGACGATGATCGAGGCGAGCTTTCCGGTGTTGCCGCCCGAGGCGCTGATCATGCCGTCCGCGACAGCCTCCGAGGCCCCGGCTTCGGAGGCCGCTTGGTCGGCTTCCTTCTCCTGGTCCGCGTGCTTCTTGTCGTGACGATGGCCGAGGATCGACATCCCCACGATACGCGTAACTGACCAGGAACCTTCCCGGATCGTCGAGTCGCGACGCTACGGGGGCCGAGGCCCGCCGGTGAAATCGATGCTGGTCGTCGCGCGCTGCCACGCGCCCCCCTCGTATGGCAGTGCGGTCGTGGGTGCGAGCCCCCAGACCAGCGCGAGCCACAGGTACCGAGCCTTGTCGCTGGCCGCATCGGCGAACCCGGGCACGACCGGGATGGTGAGCTTGCCGCCCGTGGCATGGGCAGAGAGCCACGCGCGCGTCGCGGTGACGAAGATCTCGAAGGCCTTGTCGTCGCGAAATCCGGTGCTGCGAACGTTCACGATGTCCGCGTCGTGAAAGCTGCCGACATCGATCACGACCCCGGGACCCGGAACGCGCGTGATCGGGGCGGTGGGGCCCTCATGAAATGCGATCTCGCGCGTGCACGATGACGTCGCACGACACCACGAGCCCTCACACGCATCGACGAAGATCTGCATGCAGTCGCCGGGCACGAGCGCCGCCTGCGGTGCCACGAGCACGTCGAGCGTCTGCTCGGGATGACCAGGCCCCACCGCCGGGTGATCCGTGGAGCGCTGCAGCGTGGTGGTCGTCCCGTTCGACGTGCGGAGGATCGAGGTCAACGACCACGTTCCGGTCGTGGGCGCGTTGCGCACGATCACCGTGGCGCGCTCGGGCCGGTACCAGCGCGTGAACCTGTACGCGGCACCGCCGCCCGAGCGCATGCCGCGCGCGATCGCGAACTGCCGCGCCTCTTCCGTGCCCGAGGCGTCGTCGGTCGCGAGGATGTCCCACGCACCCTCTGCGGGCACCGAGATCGAGTCCTCGGGATGGCTGTCGGTCAGCGAGCCGATGCCGTACGGACCGTCGAGCGAGAGGAACGACGTCGGGCGATCGCTGGTCAGCGAGACGTAGCCGCCCTTCCCATCGATCAGCGGACACGGCATGCGAAGCGGATACCGATCCGCCGGGCCGAGCGCGAGCACGTGGGCCGCGCTGCCACAGATGACCGCGAGCGAGAACGTCGTGGTGGGCCGGGGCGCACGATAGACGCGCCCGGTCAGCGCGATCTCCTGCCAGGCTGCGCCGGGCTCCTCGGTGCGGAGCAGCACCTTCTTGGGTGCTGGATAGCCGGGCTCGATCGTGATCTGCAGGATCGGATCGAGCGGGGGCAGAGGCGCAAGTGCAGGCAGTGGCGCAGGCGCGGGCTGATGCGGATCCGGCGCACGGCGCGTCGCCGGGCCGTCCTCGCGGCATGCGACGAGGAGGAGCACGAGAGGCCACCGCATGCGGGGGCGATGCTATGCGGCGAAGCGCATCACGGTCAACGTCGAGCTCCCACCGACGCGACCTACTACCACTCGACATCCCCCTTCTCGTCGAAGAATCCGGCAGTCGGCCCGTCATCGGGTAGCGTTGCGAGGCGCACGATGATCTCCGCGCCTTGCTCGACGGTACGTAGACCGCGGTGCTGGTTGAAGTCCGTCGCGACGTAGCCGGGGCACGCAGAGTTCACTTTGATGCGCTTGGCACGAAGCTCGTGCGCGAGACGCACGGTGAACGAGTTGATGGCCGCCTTCGATGCGATGTAACCGAACAGCTCATTCCACTGTGTGATGCGGTGGGTCGGATCCGTAGCCAGGCTAAGCGACGCGAGCGTCGTCGAGACGTTCACGACCCGTGCGGCCGGCGACCGTTCCAGCAATGGCAGGAAAGCCTGCGTGACCGCGATCGTGCCGTACACGTTGGTCTCGAACAGCGAGCGCATCGCAGCCAGATCCTGCCGCGACGGCAGCTGCCCACCTCCGATCCCAGCATTGTTGACGAGCACATCCAGACGACCGAACCGCTCCGTGACGTCACGCGCCGCCGCCTCGATACTGCCCCCGTCGGTGAGGTCGAGATGGACGAGGTGAGCGTCAGCTCGGCGCTCGCGTAACCGTGCGACGGCGTCCTTGCCGCGCTCGGGATCGCGCGCCCCGACGAGGACGGTCACGCCGAGCTCGGCAAGACGACGCGCCGTTTCGTAGCCCAGGCCCTTGTTGGCTCCCGTGATGAGAGCCGTCGTTTTGTCGTTCATTCACGCACCATGCAGGGTGACGCGCTGCAGATCTTGGGCGTCCTTGCGGGCTGCCAAGAACGCACAAGCGTCGCGTGCCCCAGGCGTTACACTGGTCCACGTGCAGGACATCCGTGAGTTCGGCCCAGTCGTGCCCGGCGTGAACTTCGTCCGCCTTCGGTCGACAACGAAACTATTCCGCGGCATGAAGGCGCACTACGGCACGAGCCTCACGCTCGCAGGCCGGGCGCGCAGTCGCGTCGACGGAACCGACTATGCACAGTCGCCGGGGACACTCGGGCTCAAGGAGCCGGGGCAGATGCACCATGATCTCGCCCGCGATGCGCCAGGGAGTTTTCAGCTGGTGTCGTTCGATGCCGAACTGGTCGACGCGTCCCGGCAAGCGCTCGGCCACGTCGAGTCCGCGCGACTCGTCGAAGCACAGGTCGATCCACAGGACGCCCGCGCAGCTTCGTTTCGCCGCCTCCACGACCTCGTACTCGCAGGCACCGGGGATGCGTTCGCACTCGAGGTAGCGGTGACCGAGGCGGTCAGCGCATTCACGTCGTTCTTGTGCGCGCCACGGCCCCGACGAGCCCGGCTACGACCGAGCCTCGTCCGCGCGCGCCAGTTCTTGCTCGATCACCTGGCCGACAAGATCACGCTGGATGCGGTCGCAGAACACGCGCGCATCGACAAGTTTCATCTCTGCCGCGAGTTCTCTCGCGAGCTGGGCCTGCCGCCCTACGCGTTTCTGACCCAGGCGCGCGTCGTACGCGCTTCGATCCTGTTGCGACGAGGCGTGGCCCCGTCGGACGTCGCCTCGCGCGTCGGGTTCTGCGATCAGAGCCAGATGCACCGTCACTTCGTGCGCATTGTCGGCTGTACACCGGGCATCTACGCCGGCGCGCGCATGCGCAAGCACTTCGTGCTGCCATAGACCGCCACCCGCCTACCCACCGAGGTGCGTCAGCACGGCAGCGCCATCGCCGTACAGCAGCTCCACGGGTGAGCTGTGCTCCAGGATCTCGCGATCAACGAGCTCGTCGACGGCGGAGCCGTACTGCGCGCACTGCAGCCGAGCGCCACCGATCGCCAGCCGCACGCCCATCTTGAGCTCCATCACGTACGCGCGGCGATCGGCACGCCGCGACGACGACATGTCGATCGCGATGAAGTCACCGCACGACCGGCGCTGGTTGGTTCGAAACAGCCACAGGTTGCTGCGCCGTGCGAGCACGGTCTTCACGAACGCGCGCTCGTGACTGCGCATCTCGAACCAGTCGAAGCGACAGACGCCCGTGGTCCTGCCGAGCGCGCGATGCTCGTTCGCGATCGCACGCGCGAGATCGAACGATTCGCAGAGCCAGCTCGGGAGCCGCAACGTCAAGGGGTCTGTCGTCGACATGGTTCATCCTTCATCCACCGCAGCAGGAGCCAGCATCGTCATCGTTATCGTCATCGTCGTCGCCCTGCCGTTCGAACACGACGTCACGCCAGTGCTCGATCTCCGCATCGCTCGGCGGCGCGAACGCGGTGTGTGGCGCGCGCGAGCCCGACGCCATCGGCATCGCGTGCCGCAACAGGCGCGCGAAGCGTGCGTGATCGATGACGTCACCCGGACGCACCGACGCCATCGCGCAGAACAGCGCGAGGTCGATCACGATCGGCGACCACTCGCCGGTCTCGGCGCGCTCGATGAACTTCTCGGCGGGACAACCAGGCGGGCCGATCAGTGCGCCGAGCACCAGATCGATCCCGAGCACCACGGGGCTCGACATCACACGACTCCTCCACCAGCTGCCGCCCTGCCGCACGCGCCCGACATGGGCACCGCGGAGGCGGCGGTAGCCAGCGACCCTCGAGGGTCGGCTGGCCAAGTGGGGCACAAACTATCAGGCTCGCCCGTGCAGGGAAACGCAAATCGAAGCAGCGGCCGTGTTCGGCTGGGTCCGCGTCGGTATCATCTCGAACTTCCACGAGATCGTGCCGACCATCTCCGCGATCCGTTGGCGCGAGTCCGCACCGACGAAGGCCGCGCTCACATCGACACCGTGGATGAGGCGACCCGGATCGAGCCGCCCATGGCAGCGCCCGCCGCCGATCACGTGGCGAGGACACCGCCCTCAGGGCGCGGATAGAATCGACGCATGTGGAAGAGCGTGCACGGCAAGCCACTTCCCGCCTCGGGTGAGGTCTTCCTCGTGCCGCTCGGCCACGGGCTCTTCTCGTTCTGCTGGGTTGCCGGACACGCTGAAGTTTTGAACGGTGGCGACTTCATCACCTACGCGATGGCGACATGGGTCGGTAAGAAGCCACCACTGGAGTCCGACCTCGATGCGCGCGAGGTTCTGATGCTGAGCCAGCCAGGCGAAGAGGGTAAGCCGCACGTCCGCAAGATGAGCGAGGCGCCGCCGCGATCATGGAAGCGCCTCGGGACGATCTCGAGTCCCGCGCGCGGCGTGCCCAAGCCGATCTCGTATTCAGCGTGCGAGAGCTTCGCGTGGGTCGCGCTGCGCGAGTGGCAGTGGAGAAACGATCGCAAGCAGCGCGACGTCGACGACGCCGCCGAGGCGCGCGAAATCGCGCGCGACCAGGAAGCGAACGATACGCGGGCGAGAATGCTTCGCGAGAAGCGGCGTACGTCCTCACTTGCGAGCCTCGGGCGTTCGAAAGACATCCTGTTCGAATGGGACGGCCTCGTTCGAACTTCGGATCGCACCGCGGTCGAGACGATCTTGCGCGAGACCGCGCGTGTGCTCGCGAAGGCCACGAAGCCGGCGGAGAAGAAGAAGGTGCTGGAGGCGGGGTTCGAGAGAGTGAACGCCTGGAACGATCGTCGGAACGTCATCGAGACTCCCGAGCGCGAGGCATTGATCGATGCGTTTGACGACGTCGCGCACGCTGCGGGCCTACGAGTGCGCGACATCGGGAAGAACTGGCGCGACTGGTAAAGCGCAGTCGGCGGCCCCGGGACACGTTCTCGATGCCGCGACAACCCGCTTCAGGTTGCGTTCCACGAGTGGTGTGGTGGGCGACGCGGCTGCGTTTCGTCTGACTATGGAGCGGGAGAAGGGATTCGAACCCTCGACGTCAACCTTGGCAAGGTGAATGTCGGGCCATGATCCTCCATGGTTCACGCACTTGGAAGTGCACAACGGTGCAGCTCGCCGCATGTGAGTGGTGTGAGGTGGGGGGAGCGATCACGCGGGTGCCTGACGCCCGACGGCCTGCCCCCTTCCTGCGGTAGGGTCCGTGGATGCTGGTGCTCTCTCGTCCCTTGATCGCACTTTCGATCGTGGTGTTGATGCACGCGGGTGTCGCGCATGCCGAACGCGCGGAGACGCTGCGGCGGTTCATCGCTGTCGACTCGAGGGTCACCGCGCTTGCTCACGTCACCGTGATCGACGGGACTGGCGCGCCGGCACGACAGGACCAGACGATCATCATTACCGATGGCAAGGTCGTCAGCGTCGGAACGGCACAGCAAGCCAAGATTCCCGCCGGCGCGAAGGTCCTCCAGCTTGCCGGTGCGACCGTGATGCCCGGGCTGGTGGGCATGCACAACCACCTCTTCATGATGGGGACCTCGGCGTATCGCCCGATCGCGCTGACGCAGCCACAGCCGGTGCAATCCGTGCGGCTCTACCTCGCGCATGGCGTCACGACAATCCGCACCACGGGCAGCGTCGATCCGATGGCGGACCTCAACATCAAGAAGTTGATCGACGATGGCAAGGAAGCGGGCCCGAAGATCTTTGTCTCGGGTCCCTACCTCGAGGGTCCCGGCGGCCCATTCCTCGACATGCTCACGCTGCGCGGCCCCGAGGACGCCCGAGCCAGCGTCGAGTACTGGGCATCGCAAGGTGCGACGTCGTTCAAGGCGTACATGCACATCACCCGCGACCAGCTCGCAGCAGCGACGAAGGCAGCCCACGCGAAGGGCCTCAAGGTCACCGGTCACCTGTGCACGATCGGCTTCAAGGACGCCGCTGCGCTCGGGATCGACAACGTCGAGCACGGGTTTCTATACAACTCGGATTTCTTCCCCGGACGGAAGACCGACGAGTGTCCGGACGGTGCTGCCTACGACAACGCGTTCATCGCACTCGAGGTCAATAGCGCGCTCGTCACAGGCGCGTTCCAGGACCTGATCGCTCACAAGGTCGCCGTGACATCGACGCTCGCGGTGTTCGATGGCGTCGGCCGCGAGGACATTCCGCCTCGCGTGCTCGAGCTGCTCTCTCCCGAAGCGCGAGAGACCGCGCTCGCCGCGAAGGTGAGACTCGGCGGTGACCGCAAGCAGGTACGCGAGCTGGTCCGCAACGCGCTCAAGAAGGATATGGAGATCGAGCGGGCGTTCGTCCGCGCTGGGGGCACCCTGCTCGCGGGCGCGGATCCGACCGGGAGCGGCGACGCTCTCGCTGGCGTTGCCGATCTGCGCGGCCTCGAGCTGCTCGTCGAGGCAGGCTTCACCCCGGTCGAGGCGATCCACATCGCGACGCAGAACGGCGCCAACTTCCTCGGCGAAGGAGCGCGCGTCGGCACGATCGCGGCCGGCAAGCAGGCCGATCTCGTGGTCGTCCGCGGCGCGCCGGCCACCAAGATCAGCGACGTCACGAATATCGAGCTCGTGTTCAAGGACGGTGTCGGCTACGACCCCGCGAAGCTGATCGACACCGTGCGCGGCAAGGTCGGGATGTAACGCGACACGGTCGAGCACTCGCTCGACCGCCGGCACGACGGGTCTCGACATCACACGACTCGTCCACCAGAAACGCGTCGCCCGATATGGGTACCGCGGCTTCGATCAGCGAGGCGAGATCTCGGCCGGCGGCGACGAGCTGAAGTGCTGCGAGTGGTGTCTGACCCGGCGGTCGACAGCCGGGCAAGCGTTTTGGTCGCCTAGCTAGCTAGTTGGTGGAGCGGGAGAAGGGATTCGAACCCTCGACGTCAACCTTGGCAAGGTTGCACTCTACCACTGAGTTACTCCCGCAATGGCAGGGTGCTTTTCTAGCGAGGGTCGCGCTGCCTGTCAAGGCTACTGGACGAGGATGCCGCCCTGCCCCGTCAGCTTCACGTCCCACAGGTTCTTTCGGTCTGTGGCGGTGGTCGGCATGACCCCGTCCTTGGCCAGCTCGCCCTCGTAGCTGGCGTCTATGGCGTAGTGGCCCGGGGTGGCCAGGTCCGCCCAGCTCCGGAGGTCCACGGTGAGCTCGTGCTCCTCCCCGGGCTTCAGGCGCTTGTAGTACCCGAGGCCGCCGAAGTCGGGCGCGTCCTTGATCGGGACGGGCGTGCCGTTGCGGGCCACCGTGAAGGCGAACCGGTTGTCCCGCGGGCCGCGCTGGCGCCCGCCGAGCATGAAGCCGAGCGTGGTCGTCCCCGCGTTCTTGACCCGGAGCTTGACCGTGATCGGATCGGTGGTCCGGATGCCGGCGGTCGGCGGGATCGTCCAGGTCGCCTGGAGGCCGGCGTCGAGCGGGCTACGCTCGTTCAGCGGGATCTGGAGGGCCTTCGCGAGGCGCTCCGCGGTGGGGCGGTCGAGCACGAACGAGGCCTGCGAGCTGGGATCGTCGTGGCCGTAGCTGTCGGACTGCCACCAGCCGCCATCGGCCGAGAGGATCAGGTCCTGGTCGAGCTTCTCGCGCGGGAACACCACCCACAGCATGAACTCGGTGTTCGCGTTGTTGCGCGAGGTCAGCTCCACGGACCGCGGCGTGACCTTGCGACCGAGCTTCACGCGCACGCTGCGGGTCTGGAACCGCAGCGCGGTGATCGTGCCCCGCCCGGCCTTGGTGACCTCGGTGCCGAGCCACCAGGTGGGTGCGGCCTTCCCGGCGCCCGCCGTGCTCGGGAGCAGCGCGGCCGCCAGCGCGGCGACGAACGTCCGACGGGTCAGCACCAGGGATCCAACGCGCGACCTGGGTGGCCGTTCTGCTACTTCGCGGGAGCGGGGGCCGGCGCAGCCGGGGCGGGGGTGGCCGCCGCGGCCGGGGCCGGAGTCGCGTCGGGCTTCTTGTAGGCCGGCGCGCGCTCGCCGAGGACCTCGACTGACTGGATGCTGCTCGGCAGGTACTTGTCGAGCTTGCCCACGTACCAGGTGCCGCCGAGGATCAGGATGATCAGGAGGAACACCCAGCGCTTCCACGGGGTCTTCTTGTCGGCGAACGGATCGTCGAGGGTCCGCTGGGCGCCCTTGGGCAGCTTGGCCAGCTCGGTCATCGCCGCACCGAAGGCCACGTTGATCTTCGCCCGGTTGTTGATCGCCCAGCCGTTGGCATCGAGGATCGGGCCGAGGTTCCGGCGGCGCAGCTTGAGCCAGGCGAGCAGCATCGCCGGGCCAGAGATCAGCAGCATCAGCGCGAGCACGCCCACCGGCAGCCACATGCCGAGGCCGAACATCGTGCCCATCAGGGCGCCCACGAGGGTGCCCACGCCACCGATCGCCACGCCGATCGCGGCGACGGTGCCGAGATCGATCTTCTTCGGCGGCGGAGGCGGTGGGGTCGGGGTCGCGGCCTTGTCGGCGTGACCGATGGCGGCGCCCGCGGTCTCGACGTGCGCGGTCGCCTCGGCATCGGCCGCCGCGGCGCGCTTCTGCACGGTCTCCTCGATCGACTTCGCCAGCTTCTTGTACGGCGACCAGAACGCCTCGCGGATGCTGATCGGGTTGCCGATGACCTTGGTCACCGTGGCGTCCCAGTCGTTGTTCTCGCGGTCGTAGAACACGCCGTTGCGGCCGATGAAGATGTTGTCCGGATCGCCGTTGGTCAGCGCGGCGGCGATGTGGCGGGTCTCGCCCTTGCGCGTGATGTCGAGGTAGACGAGGTACGCATCGGCCGAGATCGCGAGGGCCGCGTGCTTCGCCGCATCGGCGACGGGGACGCACAGGTGGAGGGCACGCGCATCGATGTAGAGCGTGCCGGCCTGGAACACGCCGTCCTGGCGCGAGTAGAAGTCGGAGAAGTTGACGAAGTTGCGGAGCAGGCGCCCGAAGTCCCGCTGGAGGCGGACGGCCTTCGTCACCGACGTGATCTGATCGTACTCGGCCGACAGCGCGGCATCCTGCGCGATCAGATCCTTGACCTTGCCGCGGAGCTCCGGCTTCGCGAGCTGCTCGAGCCACTCGGCGGTCAGGCCATCGACCTTGGTCTTCGGCTCGTCCTTGCGATACGACTCGTACGCCGCCAGGCGATCGGCGATCGCGGCGAGATCGGTGGGGGTAAGCACGTCGCGCGCGCCGAGGATCGGGGTCACCGTCTGCTCGACGAACGCCGTCAGCTGCGACGCCCAGGCCGGGTTGACGCCAGTGCGCAGCGGCAGGCGCGCGCCCGCATCGATCTTCGCGAGCGGCAGACGCGCGAGCTCGGGATCACCGGAGGACAGGCTGCGCGTGGCGAGCGCGACCAGCTCGGCGTCCTGGCCGGCGAGCGCGGTGGCGCCGCGCGGGTCGAAGGCGGCGATCCGGCAGCGGGTGAAGTAGTCGTCGAGCTTGGCGCGCACGCCATCGAGGGCAGCGGCAGCGGCCGGGGTGGCAGCACCGAGCGGCAGGAGGGCGGTGTCCTTGCCCTTGGTCAGCCATGCCACGCGGGTGTCCACGGCGGTGAACAGCTCGTCGGCGTGGGCCTGATCGAGGCCGGGCTTGCCGCTGCGATCGGTGACGCCACCGACCGAGGCGATACCGTCCTCGATGCACTTCTTGAGATCCGCATCGTCGGCCGCCGAGGCGGGGATCACGATGCCATCGCCGTTGAGGACGGTCTCGCTGAACGCCTTGGTGATCGCGGTGGCATCGGCGACGCTGATCGTGGCGGCGTCGGGCTTGCCGAGATCCTTCAGCATGTGCTTCGCGGCCGCGACGACCTTGGTGTCCGCGATCGCGGTCAGCTTGACCTCGGTGCTCGACTTCAGGATGTCATCGGGGTTCTTGAACGTGGTCTTGATCCACGCGACCGCGGCGAGCACGTCCTGGACGCGGATCCGGCCGTCGGTGTCGAGATCGATCAGGGTCAGGGTCTCGGGATCGAGATCCACGCCCTTGACGGGCATCGCGAGCGCGACCCACAGCTTCTGATCGAGCTCGGAGAGGGACAGCACGTCCTGCCCGTCGCGAAGGCTGACCTGATCGACTCCGCCTGCGCGGAAGAAATGCCAACGGTGCGCCATAGGTGGCGCGTTATACACCCCGGCTCGTCAGGGCGCGCAGTCGGGGCCAATCTTGTCGAGCGCGCCGTACGCATCCGCGGGCGCGTGGAGCCACACCAGGTGGCGGCCGATCTGGGAAACACCGTTCGAAAGATCGTACGCGGTGTATTCGCCCGTGCCCTCCGCGAGCAGCACGTGCGGCCCGGACTTGTCGGCGAGCACGGCCGACAGCACGAGGGGATGGTCCTGGCCGTCGCTGATCTGCACGGGCGATCCGTCGGGGCCGGCGATGAAGAAGCCGGAGAACGTTTCGGCCTTCCAGGTGCACTGCGCGGAGGGCGGTGAGCCGGGTGGGATCTCGAGCCAGTTGACGGCGCCGGACCAGGCCACCGGCTTGCCATCGACCTCGACCTGCGCGATCGACCACAGGGTCTCGCAGTCCGGCGCCGTGCACGTGTGCCGTGGGATCGCCTTCGCGAACGCGGCGGGGATCGGCGTCTCCTTGGTGGGGCGCGACCACTGGTTCTGCTTGTCCACCTCACCAAGGCGCGCGGCGATCGGACGCGGCGGATAGACCTTGCACTCCGAAGGCGGCGCATCGGAGACCAGCACGATCGCCACGGCATCGGAGGGATCCTGCGGCGCCGGGCAGCCGCCGAGCTCCACGCCGTACGACATGCTGGTGGGCGCGTCGATCGCGGCGGCGTAGTAGCTGCCGATCGTGGCCTTGCACGCGGGCGCGTTGGGCGGCACGAGCCAGACGCTGGTGGGTGCGGCGGGCACCCCAGCGGCGGCGGCGGTCGCGGGATCGATCGGCGCGTAGCCGGGCTTGCCCTCTACCGTGAAGGCCGAGGCGGCGAACAGCGGCAGCACCCAGCCGCTGTGGCCCTGCTCGCCCTGCGGCGGCGCGACGTACGAGGCGACGTACACGTTGCTCGCGCTCGGGCAGCCCACGCCGGGGACGGGCGGAGGCGTGGGTCCACCCGGCTTCTTCGCGGGACACGCAGCCAGGAACAGGAGGAGAGCGGCTCGTCGCATGCGCGGATTGTTGGTCACGTGGTGCGTGCGATCAACCGTCGGCGACACCCAGATCACGTCGGCGACACCGAGAGCGCGCGTGATCTACCGTCGGCGACGCCGAGAGCGCGCGTGATCAACCGTCGGCGACGCCCAGGTAGCGCGTGACCATCGCGGTGGCCTCGTCGATCAGCGCGGGATCGGTCAGGCGAGCGGGCTGGAACAGCGCCGCGCGCTGCGCGATCGCCTCGATCGAGGCGACCAGCACGAACGCCGCCATCTCCGGATCGCGGATCGCGAGCTCGCCCTTGCGGGCCTCGAGAAGTGCGGCCACGAGCAGGAGCGTGCCCTGATGGAGCTCCGCGATCCGCCCCATCCGGCCGATCCGCGGTACCTGCTCGATCAGCACGCGCGATAGCTCGGGCGACTCGGCATAGTTGTCGATCGTCATGCGGATCATCGTCCGCACCGCCACCGGGAACGGCTGCTGTGCCACCCGGGCGAGCTCGATGTGCGTGTTCGCATTCTTCTCGTCGATCCGGCGCTCGATCAGCGCGGCGACCAGCGCCTGCTTGTTCGGGAAGTATTGATAGAGCGAGCCGATCGACACGCCCGCGAGCTCCGCGACCGCATTCGTGGTCAGGCCATCGAACCCGAGCTTGATCAGAATCCGAGCAGTCGCCGCGAGGATCGTCTCGACGGTCTCCTTGCTCCGCGTCTGCCGCGGCCGTTTCCGGGGCGTGGTCTTGACTTGGCGCCTTCCGGAGATCGCGGGAACGGTCTTCACGGGGATCCCGGAACGCGAGTTGGCAATGTGAGCATTCGCTCGCATTCTATAGGCACATGGCAACCGCCACCAGCCCCTTCTTCTCACCGCCGCAGATCGTTCCATCGGTCCCGGCGGTGCGCGGACTCCCGTTCCTCGGCAACATGCTGGAGTTCCGCAAGGACCGCCTGGCGCTTCATGACCTGGCGGCGGAGGTGGGGCCGATCGCGCGGTTCCAGATCCTGCACGTGCCCGTGTACTCGGTGAACGATGCCGACCTCGCGCACGAGGTGCTGGTGGAGAAGGACGCCTCGTTCAAGAAGTCGGCCGGCCTCTCGTTCCTGATGCCGCTCCTCGGCGAGGGCCTCCTGACCTCGGAAGGCGAGGTCCACAAGAAGCACCGCAAGCTGCTCGCGCCTGCGTTCGCACCCAAGCGGCTCGCCGCCTATGGCGAGGTGATGGTGGAGGAGACCCGCCGTCAGCTCGCCACCTGGCACCGGGGTAAGCACGTCGATCTCTCCCACGAGATGATGGAGATGACGCTCGCGATCGCGGGGCGCACGATGTTCGATGCTGACGTTCGCGGTGATGCGAGCACGGTGGGCACCGGCCTCGAGATGGCGATGCGCTCGATGCTGGCCAGCATCACCTCGCCGTTGCAGGTGCCGTACAGCTGGCCGCTGCCGCGCCACCAGCAGATGCGCCGCGCGGTGAAGATGCTCGATGCGGTGGTGTATCGGATGATCGCCGATGGCCGCGCCGCGAACCGCGACAAGGGCGATGTGCTCTCGATGCTGCTCCTCGCCCGCGACGAGGAGGGCACCGGCCTCACCGATCCGCAGGTGCGCGACGAGGTGATGACGCTGCTGCTCGCGGGTCACGAGACCACCGCGAATGCGCTGACCTGGACCTGGTACGAGCTGGGCCGGAACCCCGCCGCGCTGGCTCGGCTCGAGGAGGAGCTCACGCACGTGCTCGGTGGTCGCGCCGTGACCGCCGAGGATCTGCCGAACCTGCCGTGGACCGCCGCGGTGATCGACGAGGCGCTCCGCCTGCACCCGCCGGCCTATCAGACCGGCCGCGAGGCGACGTGCGATGTCACGATCGGCGCGCACCGGCTGCCCGAGCGATCGATCGTGGTGATCAACATCCGCGGCATCCATCGCCGCGCGGACTACTTCCCTGCCCCGCTCGCCTTCCGCCCGGAGCGCATGCTCGCGGAGCACAAGAAGGCGCGGCCGCGGCACCACTACCTCCCGTTCGGTGCGGGATCGCGGGTCTGCATCGGCTCGCACTTCGCGCTGATGGAGGCGCAGCTCTCGCTCGCCACGATGGTCGCAGGTGCGCGCGTGCGGCCGACCGTGACGACGGTGGTGCCCGAGCCGCTGGTGACGCTGCGGCCCAAGGGTGGCCTGCCGGCGATCGTCGAGCTCAAGGTGTGAGCGCGCTACGGGAGGAACCGCACGCGGTTCTCGGGAGAGGGGAGCTCGCACGCGTCGACGTGGCCCCACACGCGGTAGCGGATCGCGGCGACGAACCGGTAGCCCACGTTGAGCAGGAACCCCGGGAACCAGCGGAACGCGTGAGCCCAGCGCCAGGGCGCACGCAGGTGGCTCGAGGCGTACAGGAACGCCTTGGACCGCAGGTAGACCTTGCCGCCGGAGACGTAGACCACCGTGTCGATGGTCTGCGGGATCTCGGGATGGCGCGTGCGCAGGGCCGCGGTGGTCTCGCCCTGCAGCGGTGCGAACTTCAGCTCGTGATCCCGCTCGTGCCGCAGGATCCAGCGCACCGATCGGGCGCACAGGCCGCACGTCCCGTCGTACAGCACGAGGTCGGCGTCCATGGCCGCATCATGCCGCGTCCCACGGCGCGCGCAAGACTTGCTGCTAAGGTGGTGACTCGTGCTGGCCGTCCTGTTTCGAACGATCCTGCTCGGGATCCACACGTACGTCTGGTGGCGGCTGATCTACCAGTCCCGGCTTCCACGCCGCTGGTACATCGGGCTCACCGTCCTGATCGTGCTGCTGTTCCTGTCGGGGCCGCTCACCACCGCGAGCCGCAACGTGTGGCCTTCGCTGTCGGCCACGTTCGGCTGGATCTCGCTGCCGTGGATGGCGCTGTGCGGCCTGACGTTCGTCGCGCTCGTGATGCTCGACGTCTCGGGGCTGACCGTGCGGATCGGCCGGCGCGTGATCCGGCGCCCTGCCCCGCAGGTCTCTCCGGATCGGCGCGCGTTCCTGTCACGGATCACGGGAGGTGCGGCGATGGCGATCGGCTCCGCTAGCGTCGCCCGCGGCATGGTGTCCGCGCG
Organism: Myxococcales bacterium; assembly: GCA_016720595.1. Lineage (GTDB taxonomy): Bacteria > Myxococcota_A > Polyangia > Haliangiales > Haliangiaceae > JABFXX01. Next base: position 135,500 of record JADKKI010000014.1, on the reverse strand, counting down.
GGGCGAGCACGAGATCGTCGATGTCGAGGTCACGCTCGCGAAGCTGCCCAAGGCGCTCGATGGGTTCTCGATCGTCCAGATCTCCGACCTGCACATCGGCATGACGATCGATCGCGCGTTCGTCCAGCGCGTGGTGGATCGCGCCAACAGCCTGTCAGCGGATCTGATCGCGCTGACCGGCGACCTCGTCGATGGCCGCGTGGAGGACCTGCGGGATGCCGCGGCGCCACTGGGCACGCTCAAGGCGAAGCACGGCCTGTACGCCGTCACCGGCAACCACGAGTACTACTCCGATGCCGATCCGTGGATCGCGGAGTTCACGGGCCTCGGCATCCGCTACCTCCGCAACGAGCACGTCACGATCGGCGACGGCGCCGCGAGCTTCCACCTCGCCGGCGTGGACGATCACTCGGCGCGCGGCTACGAGGGCCACGGGCCTGACTACGCCCGCGCGATGGCCGGCCGCGATCCGAACCGCGCCGTCGTCCTCCTCGCCCACCAGCCGCGCCAGGTCCGCCGCGCCGCCGAACACGGCGTCGACTTCCAGCTCTCGGGCCACACCCACGGCGGCCAGATCTGGCCGTGGCACTACCTCGTCCGCCTGCAGCAGGGCGGCCTGCTCGCCGGCCGCTACGAGTGGAACGGCACGCAGCTCTACGTGACGCGCGGCTGCGGGTACTGGGGCCCGCCGGTCCGCCTGCTCGCGCCGCTCGAGATCACGCGCGTGATCCTCCGCAGTGCGTAAGGGGACGGTTTCAACTTGAGCAACTTGCGATCGCTAGGTCCGCGAAATGTCGTCGTGGATCGGGGACGGTCTCAACTTAGACAACGTGCGATCGGTAGGTCCGCGAAACCTCGTCGCTGGTCGTCGGGCCCGCTTGCCCACTCTCGTCGAGTGAACGAGCGCGACGCGATCTCGAGGGGTTAGCGATCGCAAGTTGCTCAAGTTGAAACCGTCCCCATCGCTTCGAGCCACGCCTCCGCCGGCGCGCGCCGCAGGATGCCCCCGAGATCGAACAGCGACAGCTCCGTGATCCCCGCCGCCGTCGCGATCGCCACGTCGCGGGCGAGCTCGGCGGGGTGGCGGTACGAGGGCTCGTCCTCGAACGCACCGACGCCCACCGTCCCGAGCGAGAGCGCGGCGACCTCGCCGAACCGCAGGCGGCCGAGCCGGGCGCAGACGCCGAGGGCGGTCTCGGCGCGCCGGCGATCGAACACCCCGCGCGACCAGCCCTCGATCAACGAGGTGTACGCCATCACGCTGTGGCGATCGACGTGCAACGAGGTCGCCGGGGTCCCCACGGCACGCTGGAGCCACTGGCCGCCGAGCTCGAGCACCAGCAGCGGTAGGAGTGCCGTGGTGATCCGCCGCTCCAGGCGCCAGCGCGCCGTGGCCTCGACGAGGGCGTCCCGCGCATCGTGATAGCGAGCCGGGGATGGGGTCTGGCGCCAGGTCGGCCGCCAGTCCTTCCACTTCGCGAGCTGCGCCATCGGCGGCTCGAGATCGAGCACCAGCTCGTCGGCCTCCGGCGCCGCAGCGAGGACCGCATCGGCGAACGCGATGAACGCCGGGGCCGAGCGCGCGCTCGCCCAGCGCCCATCGGCATCGGCGAGCATCGGCCACACCGCCACGAACACGCCCCGGTCGCGATAGCGCCGAACGACGTCCCCCACCTCGGCGAGCTGCCACGGCCGCACCGCGAGCAGGAGATCCACCCGATGACGCGCGACGAGGTCCACGATCGGGGCTCGCACGAGCTCGTCGTACGGAACGGTCTCGCACCAGACGCGGCGTCGCACCTGCGGATAGTATGTCCGCGATGAAGGTCCTGTACGGGGTCACCGGCGAGGGAATGGGCCATGCCATGCGATCACGCGTGGTGCTCGAGCACCTGATCCGCGCAGGCCACCAGGTCGAGATCATGGCCTCGGGCCGCGCCGCGGCGTTCCTCGGCAAGAAGTTCGGGGACGTCAACACGATCCACGGCCTGCACATGATCCTCGAGGAGAACCGCGTGCGGCCCGGCAAGACGCTGTGGTCCAACGTGCTCAAGGGCGCGCTCGGCGTGCCCCGCAACATCGCCGCGTACTTCGAGCTGATCGCCGCGTTCGAGCCCGAGGTGGTGATCAGCGACTTCGAGTCCTGGACGTACTTCTACGGCCGCAACCACCGGCTGCCGATCCTCTCGATCGACAACATGCAGATCATCCACCGCTGCGAGCTGCCGGCGGACATCATCGAAGGCAACCAGGTCTCGTTCCAGCTGACCAAGGCCTTCATCAAGACCAAGCTGCCGTCCTGCGACGCGTACTACATCACCTCGTTCTTCCGCCCGCCCACGCGCAAGCCCGACACCTACCTGTTCCCCCCGATCCTCCGCCCCGAGATCCTCGCCGCCAAGCCCGCGCCCGGCGAGCACCTGCTGATCTATCAATCCGGCGCCAACGCTGCGCTGCAGGAGGCCCTCGCCGCGACCGGGCTCGAGTGCCGGATCTATGGGATGCGCCCGGGCATCACCGAGGAGCTACGCGAGGGCAACCTGCGGTTCCTGCCATTCTCCGAGGACGGCTTCATCTCCGATCTCGCCACCTGCCGCGCGGTGATCGCCGGTGGCGGCTTCACGCTGATGGGCGAGGCGGTGTTCCTCGGCAAGCCGATGCTCGCGCTCCCCCTCGAAGGCCAGTTCGAGCAGTGGCTCAACGCGAAGTATCTCGAGCGCGAGGGCTACGGCATGTTCACGCTCACCCTCGACGATCCAGCCGTGGTCCCGCGCTTCCTCGAGCGCACCGCGGACTACGCGCGCGCGCTCGCCAGCTACCAGCAGAAGGACAACTCCGAGATCCTCGGCGCGGTCGACGAGTTCCTGCACCGCGCCGCCACCGAGCCGCGCTGATCGCTGTCGCGCCGACCTCGCTCGCGCCGCGCCGACCTCGCTCGTGCCGCGCCGACCTCGCTCGTGCCGCGCCGACCTCGCTCGTGCCGCGCCGACCTCGCTCGTGCCGCGCCGACCTCGCTCGCGCCGCGATGACCTCGCTCGTGCGGCGCCGACCTCGCTCGTGCCGCGCTGCCGCCGCTGTCACCTCCGTCTCCGCCGAGCTGCGCTGACCTCGGTGCCCAGCCCCGCCACGAACGCGGTCAGCGGCCTTCGTACATGTACGCGCTTCCGGAGCCGCCGCCGCTCTGCGAGCCTCCGTCGCTCCCCGAGCCACCGCCGCTGCCCGTGCGCGGCAGGCGCGGCGGCTTCTTCACCGGGACCTTCGTCGGCGTGCCTGCATCCACGGCCGCAGCCGCGGCGGCGGCGTCCACGACCGGCGCGAGGGCGGCATCGGGTGGCACAGCGGGCGTCACGATCGCCGCATCCACCGGCGCCTTCGCGGGCTCGCTGCCACCACCCGTGCTGAGCATCGCGATCACCGCGATCACTCCGCCGAGCACCGCGAACGCACCGATGATCAGCCCTCCGCGCCAGGCCGGCGCACCGCGCTGCACTTCCCCCGCGCTGCTCGCCATCGTGGTGCCCACGGCCGGCACCGGCACCGGCACCGGCGCAACGGGCGGCGGGAGCGCGATCGTGGCGTGCAGCTGCGAAGGCGCGGCGAGCAGCGCATCGATCGCTTCGATCAGCTCGGGCATCGTCGAGATCCGCTGATCGAGCTCCTTGGCGAGGCAGCGCAGCACCAGCGCATCGAGCTCGGGCGAGATGCCGGTGGTCACCGAGCTCGGAGCGGGCGGCGGCACCGTGAGGTGCGATGCGATCAGATCACCCGGCGTCGCTGCCACGAACGGCGTCCGCCCGGTGAGCAGGTGGAACAGCACGCAGCCGAGCGCGTAGATGTCCGTGCGGTGATCCACGCGCCCTGCCCCGCGGCACTGCTCGGGAGACATGTACGCCGGCGTCCCCATGATCATCCCGGTCTGCGTCAGGTTGTGGCCCGGCTCGCTATCGCCGAGGAGCTTCGCGATCCCGAAATCGAGGACCTTCACGCGCTCGCCACCGCTCAGATCCGGAACCAGGAAGATGTTATCGGGCTTGAGATCGCGGTGGATGATCTGCACCGCGTGCGCCGCCGCCATCGCGACCGCCGCCTCGCGCACGATGAACAGCGCGCGCTCGGGTGCCACGCGTCCGGTCTGATAGATCGCGCGCGTCACGGTCTGGCCCTGGAGGTGCTCCATCACCAGATACGCGGTGCTTTGCTGCCAGCCGAAATCGACCACCGAGACGATGTTCGGGTGGTTGACGCGGCTGGCCGCGCGCGCCTCGTCGAAGAACCGCTGCACGATCCCCTGGTTCTGCGAGAGCTCGGGCCGCAGCACCTTGATCGCCACCTTGCTGCCGAGCATCGTGTGCTCCGCGAGCCACACCGCGCCCATCCCACCCGAGCCGAGCTCCGCGACGAGCCGGTAGTTCCCGAACGTCTCGCCGATCATCGAAGGTTCACCAGAAGAACCAATCGACGGCCGCGGTGGCGACCAGCACTGGGTGCGATTGCACGATGATCACCGCGTGCAGGCCGAGCTCGACGGGCTTGCCTCGAAGCCGCGCGATGATCGGGCTCATGCGCACGGCCTTCCACAGCCCGACCGACGGATCGGCGGTCCCGCCATTGTTGTCGTAACCACCCGTGAACAGATCGAGCCCCACGCCGATGCCAGCGGCGGACGCGAAGCCCGGCTTCCAGGCAACGAGGTAATCGAGCCCGAGGCCAAACGCGAACTGATTCGAGTTATCGCCGGAGTAGCTCGGGTCGTGCGGCACGCGGACGTACTGCATGTTGAACACGCCCCGGATCGCGCCCGGGCCGGCCTCGGTCTGGACGATCGCGCGGAGTCCCGGCGTGAGGTCTCCATCCGAGGTGGCACCGAGCGCCACGCCGAGCGCCCCACGGCCCAGCGGCGGATCGATCTTCCAGCCCGCAGAAGGCGTGGGCGGCCCGTTGGGCACCACCGGATCCACATGACGGGTCTCGAGCCGACCGGGATCCGGCGTCACCACGGGCGTGACCGGTGGCTCCACCGGAGTGACTGCGACGGCGAGCTTGGTCAGCGCGGGCACGGTGGCCGTGCCTCGTCCACGCGGTGCGATCTCGACCTTCACGATCGCGGGTGCGTAGCCCTGGGCCTTGGCCTCGAACACGTAGCTGCCCGGATCGATCGGCAGCGCCTGATCCCACGTCGCGGGTGGGACCTCGGCTCCGTTGCGCGTGACCACCAGGCCGGGGACCCGATGATCCGGTGCCACCGCCACGGTGAGGAACGCGCGCTGGCCCACGATCGCGTTGGCGCGCCGCTCGGCCTCGGCGGCGCGCGGATCCTTCTGCATCGCGGCGAGAGATTTCGCCTCGAGGAACACATCCCACGCCGTGGCCAGCTTGCCTTGGCGCTCCCGACAATCCCCGAGGTTCAAGAGCGTGCCGACCTTTGCCTCGACCTCGCGGCTCTGCTGAAACTTCTCGCAGGCCAGATCGACCTTGCCCTGCTTGAGCAGCTCCCTGCCATCGCGGAACAGCTGCTCGCCCGCCGGATCAGCCGCCGCGCGCGTCGCCACGAGGGCGAGGGCACAGAGGACGAGGCTCGTCGGCGAGATCCGGGGCACGGTTCTCGGAGGCTATCCCACCACGCCCCGCCGCGTGTAGTAGAACGCTCGGATGCGCACGCTCGTGATCGCGATCCTGTGCCTCCCCGCCGTGGCGGCCGCCGAGGGCCCCCGCCTCACGCTGGCGGAGGTGATCGCCAAGGCCCTTTTGAGCCCCAAGGCCCAGATGGCCGAGGGAGATCGCGCCGCGGCCGCCGCCCGGATCGACGAGGCGGATGCCGCCCGGCTGCCGCGGATCAAGGCGACCGCGTTCGCCACGCTGTCTCCGGAGATCACCTGCGATAACGCCGATTGCACCCAGACCAGCCCCCAGAACTACGCGTTCAAGTTCAGCGGCGTGTTCGGCAGCGCGCAGCTCGATGTCACGCAGCCGCTCTACACGTTCGGCAAGATCACCCACGCCCGTCGCGCGGCGCGAGCAGGCCTCGATGCGCAGCAGGCCCTCGCCGACGAGACCGCCGGTGATCTCGCCGTCGATGCCGCCCGCGCGTACTGGGGCGTCAAGGTCGCGCGCGAGCTCGGGTACATGCTCGACGATGGCATCGACGAGGTCGCGAAGGCGCTGAAGGGCATCGACGACAAGGCCGCCGATGCGCCCGAGGTCTCGATCCAGGATCGCCAGCGGATCGCGGTGCTGCTCGCCGAGGCCAAGGTCCAGCGCGCCGATGCGCAGATGGGCGAGCTGCAGGCCCTCGCCGGGCTGCGCGCGCTCGTGGGGATCCCCGACGCAGATGTCGACAAGGACGAGCTCGCCGCGATCGATCACGCGGTGCCCGCCGTCGCCAGCGGCGATCGTCGTCCGCAGGCGGTCGCCGCACGATCCGGTGCCACCGCGGCCGACGAGCTCGCGAAGATGGCGACCAGCCAGTACTACCCCGACGTGGCGCTCGTGGGCTCCGCCGTGATCGCGCGCGCGCAGGGCGTGGACGATCCTCCGAGCACGTTCGCCAACGATCCGTACAACCGCAGCGGCGCGGGCCTGGTGCTCGCCCTGCAGTGGACGATGGAGCCGTGGACGATCAAGGCGCGGGCTGACCGCGCGCGTGCGGAGGCGCACAAGGCCCGCGCCCAGTCCGCACTCGCGGCGATGGGGGCGAGCTATGACGCCCAGACCGCCCTCGCCGAGGTCGCGGCGTCCCACGCCAAGGTCGCCGCAGCGGCAGACGGGGAAAAAGCGGCACGCACCTGGTTGGCGTCGGTCCTGCAAGCCCAGGCGATCGGCACCGGTGAAGCAAAGGACCTGGCAGATGCGTACATCGCGTGGTTCGGGATGCGGGCCCGGTGGGCACAAGCCGTCTTTCAATGGAACGTGGCCGTGGTACGCCTCGGCCGCGCCTCCGGTGAATTCCGGGCCGGGGGCCCCCGTCCCAAGGAGTGACTCATGAAGCGCCTGATCGTCACCTTGCTGATGACCGCGACCGTCCCCGTGGCCCTCGCCGGCCCTGAGGTGGCCAAGGACGCGGCCAAGCAGGCCGCGCCCGCCAAGGCAGGACCTGGCACCACCGCGGTCAAGGCCGTCAACGAGACGTTCGCGAGCCTGCTCAAGCAGAAGGTCACGGCCGGCTCTCCCGAGGAGAAGGCGCTGGCCAAGAAGGTCACCGAGAGCGTCCGCGGGTTCCTCGACATCGACCAGCTGGGCAAGCGCGCCATGGCCGACAACTGGGCCAAGCTGACCAAGCCGCAGCAGGACGAGTTCCAGGGGCTGCTCCGCGCGCTGATCGAGGACAACTACGTCCGCGGGCTACGCTCCAACGTCAAGTACGACATCGTCTACGGCGGCGAGACGTCGGACAAGGACAGCAACATCATCGTCTCGACGACGGTCAAGTCCGAGCGCAAGGGTCGGCCGTTCACGATCGCGATCGACTACGTCCTCGTGAAGGACGGTGACAAGTTGCGGGCGTGGGATGTCAAGACCGACGGCGTGGGCCTGGTGGAGAACTACCGGGTGATGTTCAACAAGATCATCGCCAAGGACGGGTTCCCGGGCCTGATCGCGAAGATGAAGAAGAAGCAGGCCTCCACCGGGACCTAGGATCTGGCGGCGGCGGTATCGTCCGACCGATGTCGGAACCGAACCCGCACGTTACCGCCGCGAATGCGTGGCTCGCCGAGGACCCCGATCCGATCACCGCCAAGGAGCTGCGCGAGCTTGTCGCCGCGGCCGAGAAGGCGGATCCGGCGGCCCTGAAAGATCTCGCCGAGCGGTTCACCGGATCGCTCGAGTTCGGCACCGCGGGCCTCCGCGGCATCCTCGGCGCGGGCCCACAGCGGATGAACCGCGTGCTGGTCCGCAAGGTCTCCGCGGGACTCGGGGCGTACCTGCTCGCGAACGTCCCCGAGGCGAAGCGCAGCGGCGTGGTGATCGGCCACGATGCGCGTCACAACTCGCGCGTGTTCGCCGAGGACACCGCGCGCGTGCTCGGTGGCATGGGCATCAAGGTCTACCTCGCGCATCGCCCGTGGCCCACGCCCACCACCGCGTGGGCCGTGACCGACAAGCGCGCGTGCGCCGGCGTGATGGTCACCGCGAGCCACAACCCGCCCGCGTACAACGGCTACAAGGTCTACTGGGGCAACGGCGCGCAGATCATCCCGCCACACGACACGGGGATCGCGAAGACGATCGAGACGATCGGCCGGAGCGACGAGCTCGCCATGCCCGAGCTCGACGAACTCCGCCGCAACGGCCTCGTGATCGACCTCGGCGAGAACGTGCACGATGACTACCTCGCCAAGGTCGTCGCGCTGCGCGAGCACCCCGAGCTCGATGGCACCTCCCTCGTGGTGGCGTACACGCCGCTGCACGGCGTGGGGGCGCTCTCCGTCGAGGGCGCGATGAAGCTCGGCGGGTTCCCCAAGCTCCACACCGAGAAGTCGCAGCGCGAGCCTGATCCGGACTTCCCCACCGTGGCGTTCCCGAACCCCGAGGAGAAGGGCGCGATGGATCGCGTGCTCGCGCTGGCCGCCGAGGTCAAGGCAGAGCTCGTGCTCGCCAACGATCCCGATGCGGATCGGCTGTGCGTGGCCGTCCCCGACGGCGCGGGCTACCGCGTGCTCTCCGGCGATCAGGTGGGCGCGCTGCTCGCGGACTACCTCCTGACCGTGTCCCCCAGGGACAAGCGGATGGTCGCCACCACGATCGTGTCCTCGCAGCTGCTCGGCTTCCTCGCGAAGGAGGCCGGCGCCGACTACCGCGAGACGCTCACCGGCTTCAAGTGGATCGGCAACGCCGCGATGGAGTACGAGGCCAAGCATCACGGCCGGTTCGTGATGGGGTACGAGGAGGCGCTCGGGTACTCCGTGGGCCCGCTCGTGCGTGACAAGGACGGGGTCTCGGCGTGCCTGCTGTTCGCCGAGCTGACGGTGTGGAACCGCGCCCGCGGCAAGAGCGTGCTCGAGCACCTGGATGACATCTACCGGCGCGTGGGCCTGTTCGTCACCGAGCAGGTGTCGCTGACCAAGCCAGGCGCCGAGGGCATGGCGCAGATCAAGGGAGCGATGGCGAAGTTCCGCGGCGCGCCCCCCAAGGAGCTGGCCGGCCATCGCGTCGACACCGTGGTGGACCTCGCGCAGGGCGAAGGCGGCCTGCCGCCGAGCGACGTGCTCGTGTTCAAGCTCGACGGTGGGCGCCGCGTGATCATGCGGCCGAGCGGCACCGAGCCCAAGCTCAAGAGCTACTACGAGGTCCGCGTCACCGTGGGCGCCACCGAGCCGATGGCCGAGGCCCGCACCCGCGGTCTCGCCGAGCTGGCCAAGCTCCGCGACGCGCACCAGAAGCTGATGGGCTGAGGCGGAGAGCCTCACGGCCCGGTCGGCGGCCGGGTCTGCGGCGCGGGCGGCACGACCTGCGGCAGGAGCGCGAAGAACTTGTCCATCTGCTCGCGCTGCTTGGGCGGCATGTACTCGAAGTTGCGGCCGCGATCGATGATCTCCCAGAACTCCTTGGACTCGACGCGCCCGAGCTGCTCGCGGATCGACTTCAGCCGATCGCGATCCTCGCCGGCCATGTCCATCGCGATCTTGTGCGCCCGTTCGTCCGCGCCGCTCGCGAGGTAGTAGCAGGCGAGCTTGATCTGCGCCTTGCGGATGCCCTGGAGGCCCGATTCCTGGCGCTTGAGGCGCAGCGGCTGATCGAGCTCGAGGAACATCGCCAGCATCTTGTCGTCGAGATCGTGGTCGTGCTTCTGCGAGTGCGCGAACTCGCACAGCGCGGACACGTCGTACGCGACGGTCTCGGTGACGAACCCGAGCTGCATGTCGTAGCTCGTGCGGCCGTAGTAGATCATGTGCTTCACGCCGGCGATCGCGAGATCGTCCGCGCGGCCCTTGATCATGCTCTCGACGAGCAGCCGGTACTGGTTCATCACGTTGTACGCGGTGCGCACGGCGCGGGCGTTGAGCGCGGCGCGCAGGTAGCTGTTCATGAACCGGAACGCGAGCTCCACCACGGCGCGATCGCCCTTCGCGAGGGCGGCCTCGCCGACGTAGCGCGTGTCGATCGCGATCAGGTAGTTGATGTCGGGCATCTCGCCCTGGGCCTCGGCGTAGATGCCGAGGTACTGGCGCAGCGCCTTCCACTCGAGCCAGGTGTGATCCGCCTCGAGCTCGCGGAGGGATTCGGGATCCATCGCGACGAAGTCCGGGTTGTCGCGGATCTGCTCGCCGATCTTGAACCACGCCGGATCGGCGCGGCCCTTGATCGAGAGGTAGTTGATGACGAAGTCCTTGATCGCATCCACCGAGCGGCTCGCGATGATCTTGTCTTTGCCCGAGATCGAGTTCGAGGTGATGTCGGTCATCTCCTCGAGGGCCACCACGGCGGGCGATTGACCGATCGCGATGTCCGCGAGGTCCTTCGAGGTCGCCGCGTCCATCAGATCATCGGCCGCCTCGGTCTGGATCCGCGAGATCAGGCTGACCGGCTCGAGGAACCGGAACACGTACGCGAAGTACGGCAGCATGATCACGATGCCGAAGCAGGTGGCGGCCATCATCGCGAACACCGTGGCGCGCGGCACGAACTCCGAGTGCAGCGAGAGGCTGAGGAACACGCCGACGACGCAGACGATGACGTAGTACGCCATCACCGCGACGTTGGTCCGATCGCGGAGGAACATCCGCGCGACGCCGGTGTACCGATCGGAGGTCAGCTGCACGAGGAGCGAGACCACGGTGATCACGATGCCGAGCACCGCGGCGGTCATGCCGGCGAGGCCCGAGAGCGCATCGGAGATCAGTGACGGCTCGAACCGCACGTAGCGGCCGAGCGGGTCCGAGTAGTTGGTGTGCGGGACGCCGCCCGTGAGGTAGTGATCGATCAGGTAGAACGCCGCGAACCCGACCAGCGCGATCCCGCCGAGGATCGCCATCGGGACGAGCCACAGCCGCAGCCCCTTGCGGTGTTGCTGGCGGCGTCGGCGTGGCGTCACCCGCTCGACCTTACCTCAGGGCTGGAGCGCTGCGGGGACTGTGCCCGGCGTCGGATTGCCGAAACCGGCCGAGTCCCAGGTGGCGGCGGTATCCTCGGACGTCTCGTCGTCGCCGAGGATCCCGTTCCCCCCACCACCCTGGGTCTCGTGGCCGGCCTCGGTCGAGAGGCGCTTCGTGGACTTCCCGGATGCCGGTGTGCCCGCCTGGACGAGCATGGTGCGGGCATCGGCGGCGTAGGTCGTGGTCGTGGTCCCGGCGTCGGGGCCATCCTGGGCCACGCTGCTCTTGTCGACGAGGCCATTGGCCGCGGTCGCAGCGCCGGCCACCACGAGATCGATGTCCTTGACGAGATCGGTCGCCCCGTCCCAGCGGAACAGCACGATCAGCTCGCCGCCGTTGGTCAGGGTCGGGACGCCGTTGGCCGCGATCGGCGTCATCGTGTTGCTGGCGATCGAGTACGTGGGCGCGGTGGTGTACGTGGTGGTGAAGTTCGCGGTGGTGTCGAGCGCCACCGTGATCACACCATGGGCGGGGATCGAGGCGCCCGCCGGGAACTTCACGACGAAGTCGCCGCTGTCGAGGGTGGGCGCGCCAGCCGGGAGCCGGAAGTAGTTGCCGTTGTCGGACAGGTAGTACATCGACAGATCGACGGCGGTGCCGCCGACATTGGCGATCTCCACGAACTCGCCGGTCGAGGGGGCCAGGACCACCTCGGTGAGCAGCAGCAGGCCCGCCGAGCCACCGCCGCCCGAGCCATCGATTGCCGCATCGGCTCCGACGGCTGGACCATCGGTCGGAGTGCCCGAGGCGTCGATCCCGGGGGTTCCGGGCGCCGCATCCGCCTGATCCAGCATCGCCCCACCCCGCGCACAGGCTCCGGTGGCGAGGAGAGCGACGAGGACGGGGAGCCGCACGCCTGCTCTGGTACCAAACCCCGGCCTCCACCGACAAGCGGAAACCACTGGCTCCCCCTCTCACCGGTGCAGGGTTTTCCTCCCCGTCACGGCCCTGGGACCGCCCCGACGCAGATCGGCGATCCCTGACCTGAATGCTCCAATCCCGGCCGTAGTTTTTGTACTGTGCCCCTACCTTCAACCAAGGAGACCGCTGTGGCCGAAGTCACCCTCGAAGAACGTGGAAAAGCTCTGGAAGATCAGTTCTTCGAGAAGGAGAACGCGCAGAAGCTCGCCGCGATGAAGGACAAGCTCGATGCGCAGCGATCCCGCGAGGATCTGCGCAAGGCCTCGGGCATGACCGATGACGCCGTCCTCGACAAGCTGGTCGGGCTCGGCCTCAAGTCCAACACGATCGCCGCGCTGTCCCTGGTCCCGCTGATCGCGGTGGCCTGGGCCGACGGCACGATCCAGGACAACGAGCGCACCGCGATCCTCCAGGGTGCGCACGGCAAGGGCCTCGAGCAGGGCACCGATGGCTACGAGCTCCTGCAGACCTGGCTCGCCCGGAAGCCGAGCGAGGATCTGTTCACCGCGTGGGAGGCGTACATCAAGACGCTGACCGTGCAGCTCAACGACGAGCAGAACCGCCTCCTGAAGAACCAGATCCTCGGGTTCGCCAAGATGGTCGCCGCCGCCGCGGGTGGCATCCTCGGGTTCGGCAAGGTCTCGGGCGACGAAGAGAAGGTCCTGAACCGGATCGACGGCGCGTTCCCGCGCTGAGCTGCCATGCCCTGGCTCGGTAGGACCGGCGTCAAGGTCTCGCGCGTCGCGCTCGGCACGATGTCGTTCGGCGGCGATGCCGACGAGGCGACGGCCGGAGCGATCTGGCGCGCTGCGCGTGACGCGGGCGTCGACCTGATCGACACCGCGGACGTCTACAACGAGGGCCGCTCCGAGCAGATCCTCGGGCGCCTGATGAAGGGCGAGCGCGATCAGATCGTGCTCGCGACCAAGGCGTACTTCCCGATGGGGAAGGGTCCGAACGATCGCGGCTCCTCGCGCTACCACCTGGTGCGCGCCGTGGAGGCGAGCCTGGCCCGCCTCCAGACCGACCGGATCGACCTGTTCTATCTCCACCGGTTCGATGACGTCGCGGATCTCGGCGAGACCCTGCGCGCCGTCGACGATCTGGTGCGCGCCGGCAAGATCCTCTATCCGGCGTGCTCGAACTTCGCTGCGTGGCAGGTCGCGCACGCGCTCGGGCTCCAGCGGGCCGCCGGCTGGGCGCCGCTGGTCGCGGTCCAGCCGATGTACAACCTGGTCAAGCGCACCGCCGAGATCGAGCTGCTGCCGATGGCGCAGTCACTCGGCGTCGCCTGCATCCCGTACAGCCCCACCGGCGGCGGCCTGCTCACCGGCAAGTACGGCGTGGGCAAGGCCCCGAGCAGTGGCCGCCTGCTCGACAACAAGATGTACGCCACCCGCTACGCGAACCCTGAGGCCTACGAGGTGGCCGACAGGTTCGCGGCCTTCGCGCGCGACTACGGTGAGGCCCCCGCCGCGCTCGCGGTGGCGTGGGTCGCCTCGCACCCCGGCGTGACCAGCGTCCTCGTCGGTGGCCGCAACGTCGAGCAGCTGGCCCCGGCGCTGGCGGCGAACACGATCGAGCTCGACGCCGAGACGCGGGCACGGATCAGCGCCCTCTCGCCGGCGCCGCCGCCCGCCACGGATCGCAACGAAGAGACCAGCGCGCACAACTACGGCGCGCGCTGACCCCCGAAACGAAAACAACCGCGTACCAGGTGGCACGCGGCTGAGATCTGGAGACGGAAGAACCGCCTCGCCAGGATCACCCGAGCTTCAGGATCTGGAACCGGTAGAGCAGGAAGATCAGCGAGCAACCGATCGCGATCAGGCCGATGAGGACCTGAACGCCCGCGAGCTTCTTGCCGAGCTCCTCACCCTTTGCGGCGCCACCGGCGCTCAGCTTCGCGAGCATCGGCATCCCGAACAGGATGCCCAGCAGGATGGACGAACCAAGCATACCGAGCACGGCGATGCCGAGCAGCGGGGCGAGCTTGATCAGCGCCATCATCATGCTGATGCCGATGTAGACGAACAGGTTGTAGATGCCCCAACCGAGCAGCGCGATGCCGATCGTGGCCTGATAAGGCTGAATCTTTCCGATCAGCTCCGCAGCATTCGGCTTCTTGGCCAAGATCAGGCCTGACGCGGCCAAAATGCCACCAGCAATACACATCAACGGCAGAAGTAGGTCCATCGGTCTCCCCTTTTGACCGCGCGAAAATCGCGACGTGGCGTAATGGTAAGCCGGTCCTCGTCGGCGACGCAACTCACCCGGGTGCGGGAGTGTTTCAATAAGCGTCGACCATCATCAGATTTGCGTGCGGCTTACCGCGATGGTGTTGCTTTCCACGGGCCCGAAGCTCGTCGAGACCGTCGCCGGAGAGGCCTCCCAGCTCTCTATTCCAGCGTTCGGCCTGGGCAGGATCAAGATTCTTCGCGGCGCGAGATCCCCACAGCAGCAACTGGCCACGCCGATAGGGCTCGGTCTCCAGGGACAGCCCGGCATGAACATGGATCACGGCCCGATCCGGGGCTCCGTCCTCGAGAGCGAGCCACGCCGCGATCAGGCGCAGGGAAGGATCCTCGGGCGCCGCGGTGACCGCGCGCTCGATCGCCGCCCGCGCCGCGGCAACATCATGTGAGCCCTCGTACGCCGCCGCGGCGTCGTGTACGTGCCGCGTGGCGGCATCGTGGGGTGCCACGAAGCTCGGCAGCGCCTCCGCGGTGAAGCCCGAGCCTTGCGTCTGTCCGAGCTCCCAGCCGCCCTGGGGCCCATCCCAGCTCCAACCCACATCGGCCCACGTACCTTCGCAGGTTGGTGCGCGATCGACGCCGACCCACGCCCGACGTGCGAGTGGCGCGACCACCACGGCGTGCACGTTGAGCGGCTGCGCGAGCGTGCCACCGAACTGCCGCGGACGCTCCGGTGCGTCTGGATCGCGGCGATCTCCGAGAAAGCGCGCGAGATCCTGTGCGGTCAGCGGTTGCGTGCGTCCTTCGATCAGCGCGCGCAGGCGGCGCTCGCGACGCGTCGAGTGGAGATCCCACGCCGCCGAGGCCGACAGCTCACCGTCCTGCAGCCCCGCCGACTTGTAGTGGTTGGTGCACACCAGGTGATCGGCGCCTGGCGCCGGGCGCACCACTTCGCAGTGCGGGCCGGCGAGCTCGATCGACAGCCCTGCCCGCTCGCGCGCACTCCCCACCGCGAGGCCCCAGCTCGACGAGCTCGGCCGCTCGCGCGCGATCCGGACCGCGTCTTCGAGGGTCTCCGCGCGCCGCGCGATGTCGTGGACGATGTCGACGATCATCGCGCCGCTCCAGGTCACGTCGCGGTGCCAGCGGGTGTGTGGCGCGATCACGATGCCGGCCTCGTTGACCACGGTGACCACGGCGGTGTCGGCGCCGCGCGTGGCGAAGAATCCGTAGCGCTGCCCGCGATCGGGGGCGCACACCACGAACGCCGGCGCCTCGTCCCACACGCCCACCCCGGGGAAATCGAAGTTCCGCGCGAACAGCAGCTCGCCGTCCACCGTCGCGTTGCCCCACGCGATCGCCGACGAGCACGCCGGGATCGCCCCCACCGTGGCGCGCGCCGTGAGGGGCGCGGCGAACGGCCCGAGCGCCGCACGCGCGACGAGCGAGACGCAGTTCTGCATCGCATCCATCGTGGCGAGCGTGCGCAGCGCGGCTCGGCGATCGTGCCCCGGGCGCGCGGCGGCCACGGCCTCGGTGAACGCGCGGGTGCGTGCGGCCAGCTCCGGCGGGCGGGTTCGCGTGAGGTTGTGCTGCCACGCATTGGCGAGCGTGCGCACCGCGAGCTTGCCGATCGCGCCCAGATCGCCCGCGAGCGTGCGCTCGGGCATCGTCTTGTAGAACTCGAGCAGGCGGACCGCATCGTCGGCGGTGAGCCGCCCGTGCTGCGCCCCCATCTGCTCCTGGGTCCCGGTGAGTCGCGCGAGGAACAACGGCTTGGTCATGACGAGCGCTTCTTTCGCGATCTCGGCCGGCTCGGCCGGAGAGGTTCGAGCACGCGCGCGGCGAGCTCCTCGGTGACGTCATCGGCGCGGGCGATCCCGAGCACGTGGTGAACGAGCACGCCATCGACCACGGCGAGCACCAGATCGACGATCCGCTCGGGCTCGCATGGCAGCACCTCGCCTCGCGCGATCCCGGCGCGCAGATCGGCGACCAGCGCCTCACGCCCCGCCATGACGATCTGGCGCTCCCGATCGAGGATGCTGCCGACATCGCGCCCGCCCATCGCCCACAGCTGGAGCAGGCCGCCGATCAGCTGCGGGCGCTCCTTGTGGAAGGCCAGCGTGGCCTCGACCACCGCCCGGAGCCGGTCGAGCGGGTTGTCTGCGAGCTGGGTCCGCGCGATCACGCTCTCGGCGAGCGCCCGGTACATCTGATCGAGCACGGTCTCGAACACCGCCCCGAGGTCGGGGAAGTAGAAGTACAGGGTGGGCCGCTTCACGCCGAGTGCCTCGGCGAGCTCCCGCATCGAGGTCTGCATCCCGCGGGTGCGCAGCACCTCGAATGCCGCACGGGCGAGCTCGGAGCGACGGGCGAGGTCGGGGCGACGCGGCATAACCTGACACTCTGTCAATAGTAGAAGGCTGACACAGTGTCAAGTCATCTGGGAGGAAGCCCCCTCTCGGGCCGCGCGTAACAGAAGGTGATGATGGGAGTTGCGCACCGCGCTGCGCAGACAAGCTGCGCGGGGCTCGTGTACGCTGCGCTCTCCTCGTGGTGATGAGTGTGAGTCGCGACGATGTAGTCCTGCAGAAGCCGGAGGAGATCCGGTTCCTGGTCCCCGTGTTTCACACGCCGACCGCGTGCGCAGGTGCGGCCACTGCATACCTGCTGCGCCGGATCGCGTATCGCGCCGGCGCGTACGCCCCGGGTATCCAGGAGATCATCTTCCACGAGCTCAACACCTCGCGTGAGGGTGGCAGCATCGAGAAGGTGCAGCGCTGGTTCTCGAGCCGCGTGTCCTCGCTCCACGAGCTCGGCTATCGCCTGCAATGCCGCCGGGTCGCCACGCCCACCGCGGCGGTCCTCGATTGGGTGAAGGCCGGCCGTGGCTATCGCGGCGCGATGCTGCCCACCAACTTCAAGAAGCTCCACCCGCAGCCCGGCGCGGCTGGCAAGGACTCCGAAGATGACCACGTGCTCCACGCCGTGGGGATCACGATGGACCGGCTCGATCCCAAGGATCGCGACGAGGACCTCGTGATGATCGATCCGTGGCCGGGCATGGTCGGGGACGCACCCGATCGCTGCAAGCTCCCCGCGGCGCTCGAGTCCGCGCACCGCGACCGGAACTTCCACGCGCTCGTCTACTATTGGACCGGCTGGTCGTGACGCTGTTCGCCGCCTCGCGCTCGTAGTTGTATGAGTGGCTCGCTCGAGGAGTGGATCGTCTCCGAGCCGATCGATGGCGCGATGTGCGATCGCGTGCGCGCGCTGCTCCGCGGCACGTTGCCAGCACACGTGCAGGCCACGGTCACGCACGCCGCGCCGTTCGTGCGCGTGGCCGTGCTGGTCCCCGATGACGAGATCGAGGCGATCGCGATCGATCTCGATGATCTCGAGCTGCCCGTGCTCGCCGACTGGAGCGACTGGCAGGAGGACATCGAGCCGCCTCGCGACGGCGCGACCTATCAGCTGATCCTCGAGCTGGTGCAGAAGGCGCCGGAGACCTTCGAGAGCCCCGACGAGGGCGAGCTCTCGATCCTCAGCGTGTACGCGAAGGATGGCGACAATCGCCAGGGCTGGCCCGCCGCCTTCGTGCTCGCGGCCCGGCTCGCCAAGCTGCTCGGTGCGATGGAGCCCGAGCAGCTCCAGCTCGCGAACTGACCCGCGTCAGTCCCCGCACTCCTGGACGAACTTCTGGGTGGCGGCCCAGCGCACCGCCCCGTCCTGATCGGTGAGCGCGAACTCGATCGCAAAGTTCTCGCACTCGCTGAACGTGTCCTCCGCCGGATAGAACGAGAGGCCCGCACCGATGCCACTGGGCGGCATCGGCCCGGCGACCTCGGTCACGGGCTTGGCCTTCTTGCCCTTGATCTTGCCCGAGGCCGTGAGCGTCACGCCCGACGGAGGATCCTTCGGCACCACCACGTTGCAATCGATGCCCTTGCCGCTCGAGAGCCGCGCCTTGAGCTTGTCCCCGTTACCCGGCCACTTGATCATCGTGCCGTCCTGCGCCTCGTAGTTGCAGGACAGCCGGGCCTTGATCGGCGCCGGCTTCGGGCACGCCTGCACCACCTTGATCGTCTTGGTGAAGTACACGCCGAGATCGTCGGAGACCGTGGCCACCAGATCGAAGTCCTCGCACGGCTTCCACGGCACCTCGCCGTTCGCATCGTTCGCGTTCGGCGTCAGGATCAGCGTGAAGTCCTTCTTGTCGGCCTCGGACTGGCCGCCGAAATCGTCGGTCTTGCCCGAGGTGACGACCTTCGACTTCTTCCCCGTCGCAGGATCCACCGCGTACCGGACGGTGTGGATGTTGCCCATGTGCGAGGGCTCGTTCGGATCGGCGACGTGGATCGCGCACACCACCGGATCGGTGAGCTTGCCGCGCTTGCCGCCCGTGATCGCCTCCTTGATCGTGCCGCCGACGTAGGTCCCGCACAGGAACTCGGCCTTGATCGGCTTGGCCTTCCCTGCCCCGGCGATCGAGGTGAGGGTGACCAGGAGAACGACGGTGACGATACGTAGATGGTGCATGGAGGTCTCGCCTCCACGCTATCCCAAGCCGCCGGCTACTTGAAGCTGCCGAGATCGACGTACGCGTGGTCGTTCATGATCACGTACGGACGATCCTGGAACGACAGCTTGCCCTTGCCGTCGTGCTTGAGGATCTGCAAGAGCCCCATGCCGTAGCCCATCGGGCCCTGCGAGTAGTAGTTGATCGAGAGCTTGTACGGCCCCGCCTTCGGCGTGCCCTGGATCGCGAACTCCTCGGGCCCGTAGCCCGTGGTGATGTCCTCGTACAGCTCGCCGCCCGAGGGCAGCTGCTTGGAGCCATAGAAGGCGTGACCACCGCGCGCATCCTGGATGTGGAAGTCCACATCGTTGGCGTCGGTCTCCCAGTAGAGGATGAACCGCGTGGACGAGCCTATGGACAGCTGCGCGCTGCGCTTCGCGAGCTGCGCCACGATCTCCTTCTTCTTCTCCGGCTGCGCCGCCGCATACGCCGCGCCGATCAGGCCTGCGTCCTCGGTCAGCACGCGCTGGCCACCGGCGAACCGGCCATCGGGATACGGCTGATCGATGCCCGCGAGGATCGCGGCGAACGCCTCGGCGAGCTTGCCATCACGGACCAGCGCGTACGCGAGCAGCCGGTGCCCGGTCATGTGATCGGGGCGCTCCTCGACGGCGCGCTGGTAGGTATCGATCATCAGCGTACGCGACGCCGCGCCGATCCGCTCGAGGCGCTCGCCGGCGAACCGGCGGAGATCCGCGCGGCCCGGGAACAGATCGATCAGCGAGCCGTACATGCGCGCTGCCGTGGCGAGGTCCTGCTTGGCCTCGAGGGCATCGCCCATGCCGATCAGCGCGAGCACGTCGCCCGGGTCCTTGGCGTGCCAGGCGCGCGCCTTCTCGAGTGCGAGGTCGGCGTTGCCGCGCCGGATCGCACGATCGATCTCCGCGAGCGGGCCGCGGAGCGCGGCCGGCGAGCCCGCGGGCGGCCACATCTCCTGCGGCGGACTCGACGCGATCTGGTCCTCGCTGAACCGATCGTTCGAGGGCGGCCGCTGCGTGGCGGTGATGTTCGAGATCCGGCGGGCCGGCTGATCGCTGGGGCCGCTGGCGGATCCGGAGCTCGGGCCTGCCATCGAGCCCGGCGGAGGAGGCGGCGGAGGCGCGGGGAGCGCGGTCACCACCGTCGGACGTGGCGACTCGGGTTCGGCGGAGGGCTTGGCATCCGGCGAGGGATCCATCGTCGCGATGTCGGCCTTGTCGGCGGACTCCTTCTTCAGATCGTCGAGCTCGCCCCCCATCGCCTGAGCCTCGCGAGACTCGGACTCGGCCTGCTTGAACTTGTTCTTGGACCCCGACTTCTCGGCCTCGTCCTTGGTCATCATCTCCTCGCGCACGGGTGCCTTGGTCGGCTTGGCCGGCTTCACGGTCGTGGTCGCGATCTGTGACGTGCGGCGCCGCTGCTCGAGCCCGCTCGGCCCGACCACGAGGATGTCGGTGAGCGACTTGCGATCGATGCCGTAGCGCGCGTAGTCGCCATCGCTCTCGAGCACGAGCATCGAGGTCTGGCTCGACACCACCCGCGCCGCGACGGACTTCTTCGCGATCTCGTCGCGCAGGCCCTTCTGCTCCTTGCCCTGCGCCAGCTCGAGACGCTGCTCGAGCTCCGCGATCTC
The DNA here is from genome assembly GCA_016720595.1 of Myxococcales bacterium. Taxonomy (GTDB): domain Bacteria; phylum Myxococcota_A; class Polyangia; order Haliangiales; family Haliangiaceae; genus JABFXX01. Next base: position 115,100 of record JADKKI010000014.1, on the reverse strand, counting down.
CGCGGTGGCCGCGGCGCGCTCGACGAGCGCCGGGGTCCCGCCGGCCACGCCGATCGCGCGGGTCCGCCCGGCGACCTTGACCTGGATCGTCTGCGCCGGCGCCGCGAGCTTCGCGTACACCATCGTGCGGCTCGAGGCGCGCGCGCTCTTGATCATCTTGGGATACACCCACGTCGCTCCCGCGACCTCGACCGGGACGTCGACCATCACGCGCTCGCCGAGGCCGGCGACCACATCGGTGAGGCCCTGATCGAGATCAAGCACCGCGCCCGCGCGGGCCAGGCCCGAGGTCACGAGCGAGGTCGCGAGCGCCTCGTCGCGGATGCCGCCGGCGAGCACCACATCGATGCGCTCCACCTGGCGCTTCGCGAGCGAGCCCACCGCGCCGCGCAGATCCGCGGGCTTCGCACCGGCGGTCATCACGCCATCGGTGATCACCACCACGCGCTGCTTCGGTGCGCTCACCGAGGCCAGCGCCTGACCGAGATCCGAGGCACCGGCGGCGCCACGGGCGATCAGCGCGCGCACCTGCGCCTCACCGACATCCGCGGCGCGCCCGGAGAACAACGACTGCGAATCCTGATCGAAGGCGATCAGCTCGAGCTGCAGCCCATCGCCATACTTCGCCACCAGCGACGAGATCAGCTCGCGCACGTTCCGCGCATAGCGCTCGAAGCCGAGTGCGCGCGACGCGCTGGTATCCACGAGCAGCGTGATGCCCGTGGGCCGATCCGCGGCGACCTGCGCCTGATCGAACGCCGAGATCTGCGCGACGACATATTGCCCCGCGGACAGCGCCTCGGCCGCGCTCGGCGCCTCGGAGACGAAGTCGCGATCCGGCGTCCAGTTGCGCTGGTTCAGCACCTGCTTGGTGCGCTTGCCATCGGCGCCGGTGACCTCGAGCGAGATGTCGAGCGCCTCGACCTTGGGCAAGCCGCGGAACGGGAGCGCATAGCGCGTGCCCGGTAGCTCCTGGCTGAACGAGATCACGAGGTGCTTGTCGGCCTTCGCGGGGATCGGGAACACGCGCGCCGTGAACTGGTTGCCCGCGCCCTTCTCGAGCAGCGCGGGATCCTGACGGCGATGGAGGTTGTCCTCGTAGGCGCGCCGCGCGAGCTGCTTCTCGACGATCTCGGCCTCCATGAACTGGCCGTCCTGCTCCATCGCGAACCGCGACACCGCGGCGCCGCTCGGCAGCGTGATCGCGAACGTGCCCTCGCGGATCCGGTTCTCGGTGTTGTGGAAGTAGAGGTGCAGCTCGGTGAACGCCAGCGGGCCTTGCAGCACCGCCTTGGCCTCGACCTTGGTGACCATCAGGCCCGAGCCGTCCGAGGCGGTCAGCGTCCACGGCGCCTGCTGCGGCTCCTGGCCGGCGATCTGTGACGAGCTCTGGAACAGCGGCAGCGGGATGGCGGCGACCTTGGCCTGCTCCATCACGGGGAGAATCGAGGCCTTGGCCGAGGTCGACGGTGCGGTCGAGGTCGGCTTCGCCGGCTCCCCCTTCCCACTACATGCAGCCACGATCCCGAGGAGGACGAACGACGGACGAATTCGCATCCCCGCTCCAACGCACCAGGATGCCTCGCGATCTTCACGGAAATCGCCCCAAGGAACCGAAACCTCGGGTGTCGCACGCAACCCGCGGCGCCCCTGGTCGATAGGCCTGCCTCAACGCGAACCAGGAGGCCACCGTGGGAGACCAACCAGCAATCAATCCGTTCGAGTCGATGGCGCAGAAGGAGCACCAGCAGTCTCGCGCGGCGAATCATCAGTTCGCCGCCCCGCATCGCATTGCTCCGTTTCCTGCGACGGTCGATGTCGGAGAACAGGTGGTCGGCAGCGACCATCTGCTCGAGCTCGCAGCTCCCCAGGTCGTCGACGGATTCAAAGGCACGGCGACGATCCTCGGCTCGGTCGCCGCATTGGCGACCGCGGCACGTGGCGCGCCGTTCGAGGAGGGCCTGCTCGCCCAGACGGGCCCCAGCCCCGCTGCCGCCGCATCGTCGTTCGCTCTCGAAGCGGGGCCATACGGCATGCCGAGATCGATCGAGACCGCAGCACCCGAGCCACTCAGGATCCGCTTCCGTCCAACGATCCCCGGCAGCGCCTCGGCGCTCGTGACGATCCGGATCTACTGGTCCGACGGTGGCTACACCGACCGCGCGGTCGTCGTCACGGGACGCGGCCGAGCGATCGATGCGGTGCCACACCCGAACCAGGTCGATCGCGATCGCAGCCCCACCGACGCTCCCACGCCAACCACCTCCGATCTGGAGCCTGCCGCCGACCTTGGGGCCGCGACCCTGCTCGCGAGCAACAACGCCGCGACGCTGGCGGCCGACCAGGCGCAGGGGGTGCTCCTCGCCCAGGCAGAGGCGAAGTCGTTCCAGGAGGCGGCCACGCCCCCGGGCTGGTGGGCCGTGCTCGCGGAGATCGCGATCTCGATGGGGATCGCCGCCGTGGCGGGGCTCGCTGCCAAGAGCATCGCCCAGCGCCTCACCGGGAAGCTCATCGGAGAGCTCGATCCAAAGGTGATCCGGGATTCGAAGGTCTTCACCGGCCTGTCCGATGGTGTCAAAGAAGGGATGAAGACGTTCGGCAAGCGCCAGGCGCAGCCGTTGCTCCCGAAAGGCTCAAAACCTGGGCACCCGGACCCCGCAGGCAGTGGCCGGTTCAGCTCGAACCCGACGATCGACTTCTGGCAGACCCAGACCAAGCTCACGAATGACGTCGCCACGCACAATCGGAACCTGATCCGGACCACTCGAGACAAGGTGCTTGGCGAATCGCCAAACATTGCGACCCGTGCGATGCAGGAGCTCGCCGCTGGATTCGCCGACGCCCGCGACGGCGATGCAGTGATCAAGGCGCAGGCGTTCGCCTCCGAGACCCAATGGATCTCCGGCATCGCCCAGGCCAGCCACGGTCACGCCACCGCGACCGACCACGAGAAACAGATCGACGTGACCGATACCCAGCACGTCGGCCACAGCCTTCACTTCCAGAAGGTCAACGGGCTGCTCCGGATCGCCGCGACGCGAGGCTCGGACGGTCGTGTTGTGGTCACCGGCGCCAAGATGACCGGCATCGCACAGGAGATCGCAGATCGAATGTGGGGGTATCCTCTTCTGCACGTGCCGCTCCCCGTGATGATCGAGCTCGAGACCGCTGACCGCTCGGAAGCGTTGACTCGCGACGAAGCAGGCCGGATCCGGATCGACCGGGGACCGCTGGACGCCGACGACGGCGAGGTGCAACGGATCCAGGACGCCACGCAGGTGTTCGCGGCCGTGCTGTCGAAGAGCCTCGCCGACTGGGGGCTCCCCGAGGTCAAGACCGACGACGCCACCGGCCGCGGGGACGCGTCGTGAGCGTACGCCTCGCGCTGATCGCGTCAGCCCTGCTCGGCTGCCGCAGCACGACCAAAGAACCGCATCGCGCACCGGCTGGTTCGGCAGTCACCGAGTCCGCGCCGCGCGTCATCGCCGCTCCAACCATGCGCGAGGACATGGTGGCCTTCCCTTCCGGAAAAGCCCGCGGGCGCACGCTGAGCTGTGGGACGGCAGATCCACACGATGTCGATACGATTCACCCACCGGATACCAACAACGACGTGCCGGCCTTCGCGATCGACCGCCGCCCAGTCAGCTGTGTCGACTATCAGGCCTGCATCACGGCCGGTGTCTGCCCCGAGACGGGTCTGCTCGAATCGTGCGCTGGCGGCGTGCGTGCGCAGGTGCGTCACAAGAATGCGAGCACCTATTGCCGTTGGCGCAGCACACGACTCCCGACCTATCTCGAATGGCAGCGTGCCGTGCGCGGGATCGGCGGAAACGTCTACCCGCATGGGCCAAGCCCGGACCCGAGCACGGACTGCCTCCACCCGACCGAGGTGCCTGACCCTCCTGACTCGCGCCGGGTAGGTTGCGAGCAGCTGTCTCCGGACGGTGTCGTTTACTTCACGCGCTCTGCGGTCGGCTACGAGTGGACCAGCGACACCGCTTGCGGCAGCAACGGCAACAGCGGGCAGGCCGCCGTCGAGTTGTATGAGCGGCTCGACGAACCGAACTGGATCGGCGACGTCGGCCAGTTTCGGTGCGCCCGCACACCCAAGTAGACCTCGCGAGAAACCAGGCAACCCTCGTATGTGGCGGCCGATAGAGGTCTCATGCTCAGTGCCCATCACACAGAACCGAGATCGTCAGCGAACAGGTCGAGTGTCCCCCCCTTCTCGCTGACGTCGGCAAACGGCTCAACGTCGCCTTGCCTCGACCATTTCGTGCTCGTGCGTGCCGTCCTCCTAACGTGCGCCCTGCTCGGCTGCCGCAGCACGACGAAGGAGCCGGAGAGGACGCCAGCTGGCTCGGCCAAGACGAAGCCCGCTCCTCGCGCCATCACGCCTCCTGATGTGCGCGAGGACATGGTGGCCTTCGCTGCCGGCAAGGCGCGTGGTCGGACGCTGAGCTGCGGGACCGCAGATCCGCACGACTCCGAGGAGAGCCACCCGCCCGACACGGAGAACGACGTCGCGGCCTTCGCGATCGATCGCCGCCCCGTGAACTGCGATGACTACGGCAGCTGCATCGCGACGGGCGCGTGCCCCGAAACGGGCGTCATGGAGATCTGCGAGGGTGGTGGACGCGCGCAGGTCAGGAGCGATCATGCGGCGGCGTACTGCGCCTGGCGCGGGGCTCGGCTGCCGACGTATCTCGAGTGGCAGCGCGCCGTGCGAGGCGTGGCCGGGAACGTGTATCCGCACGGCAACGCCCCCGATCCGGCGCGTGACTGCCTTCACCCCACCGAGCCGCACGATCCAGCAGGCTCCCCTCTCGTGGGCTGTGAGCAGGTCTCGAGCGACGGTGTCACGTACTTCACCGAGTCAGCCGTAGCGTACGAATGGACTGGCGACGAGGCATGCAAGACCGGGCGGCTGTCGGGACGCGCAGCGGTGTTGCTGTTCAGCCGGCTCGACGAGCCAACGGGCCTTGCGGACGTCGGCCAGTTCCGCTGCGCCCGCACGCCCAAGTAGCTGTTGCGACTGGAGAACATTTCCACGCAACCGCAGCGCCTCGCGGTCGATAGGTGCTCGCATGAGCAACATCGATCACGTGGTGGACTACATCGACCTGTTCGCGGCCTCGCTCCAGCTGCGCATCGAGAGTGACCCCGCCCGCGCCGCGGAGCTGGGTGCTGGGATCGCCGCGAGCCGCACGAAGCTCGACCTCGCGCGCGAGGGTGGTGAATCGCCCGCGGCCGCGGTGATCGCGAGGCTCGCGCTGTCGGAGACCGAGCAGCTGGTGGTCTGGCTCCTGATCGCCCTCGCCCTCCGTCGCGATCTGCGCGCGATGATGGCCGCGGCGACCGGCGAGAACGGGAGCGATCCCACGCTCGAGGCGATCCGGCTCGTGATCTACGGCGGCTATCCGACGCCGATGGCGTTCACGGAGCTGTCCTCGGAAGGCACGCTCCGGCGGCTCGGGATCCTGCAGCGCACCGACAGCGGTGCGGACGTTCACGAGAGCCGCCAGACCTGGGCCGTGTCGCGGCGCGTGCTGACCTGTGTCCTCGGCGACGCTGGACCTGACCCGCGGTTCGCTGGCATCGCGATCGAGCGCCCCGTGACCGCGCGTACCGCGCTCGCGATCCCCGCGAGCTGCGTCGAGGCCACGGACCGAGCACTGGCGACCGAGCGCACGGTCATCGTGATCGAGGGTACGCCCGGCTCGGGGCGACGCACGCTGCTGACGGCGTGCAGCGCGCGCCCCGAGGCGATCCTCGTGATCGATGTGCGGAGGCTCGCCGCAGACGCAGCGGGCTTCCACGAGGAGCTCCGCGCGATCGCGCTCGAGTGCCGGATCCATGGCAAGACGCCGCTGCTCTGCAACCTCGAGGCGCTGGTCGACGACCAGTGCGTGCGCCTCGGGCAACTCGTGCGCGAGCTGGGGGCGCTGGTCGATCGGACGATCCTCGTCACGTGCCGGACCCGACCCTCCGTGGACTGGGGCCGGCCCGTGGTCGTGATCGAGCTCCAGCCGCCGACGCATGCCCAGCGCATCGCGCTCTGGCAGTTCGCGCTCGCGGCGCTTGGCGACCACGACGCCAACTACCTGGCGCAGACCTATCCCCTCGCCCCCGCCTTCGTGATGCGCGCGGCGGCCGCAGCCCTGGCCGCCGCAGGAGGCCAGGCACTCCAGCGTGACGACATCTGTGGCGGCATCCGCGCCGTGCTCGACGATCAGCTCGGCGCGTATGCGAAGCGCATCACCGTGTCGCAGACCTGGAATGACGTCGTCCTCCCGCCCGAACAGATCGAGGCGATCATCGAGCTGATGTCGCGCGTCCGAGGCCGTCACGAGGTCTACGAGACGTGGGGCTTCGCCGCCAAGGTCGGCCGCGGGCTCGGCGTGTCCGCGCTGTTCTCGGGGCCTCCGGGCACGGGCAAGACCATGGTCGCCGGCCTGATCGCGCAGGAGCTGGCCCTCGAGCTCTACCAGGTGGACATGGCCAAGCTGACGTCGAAGTACATCGGTGAGACCGAGAAGCACCTCGCGGCGCTGTTCGATGCGGCGGAAGCCGGCCACGCGATCCTGCTGTTCGACGAGGCGGACTCGCTGTTCGGCAAGCGGACCGAGGTGAAGTCGAGCAACGATCGCTATGCGAACCTCGAGACCAACTACCTGCTGCAGCGCCTCGAATCGTTCACCGGCATCTGCCTGCTCACGAGCAACCACGAGACCAACATGGATCCCGCGTTTCAGCGCCGGCTCTCGCTGCATCTCCGGTTCGAGCTGCCGGACGTGGAGGAGCGCGCACAGATGTGGCGCGCGGTCCTGCCGGCTTCCGCGCCCACCGCCAGCGACATTGACTTCACCGCACTCGCGCAGAAGTACACGATGAGCGGCGGCTACATCCGCAACGCTGTCCTGCGCGCCGCGTTCCTCGCGAGCGATCGCAAGGAGACGATCACGACCGCGCTCCTCGAGCGCGCGGCACGCGTGGAGTACGAAGGGATGGGCAAGATCGCAGCGTGACAACCGGCTCCGAGGCAACTCCCGCCGGGACGAGGACGGTCCCCGAGCGGGGTACAGCCCCGCCCCTTGCACCCCGCCGCCGCCGCGCGGTATCTCGCGGTGGGAGCATCATGGCGAAACTGAATCAGATCCTCGCGATCGAGAAGGGCCTCAAGACGCGCGTCTACGGCGAGTTCACCGATCTCCACCAGGCCACGCAGAAGCCTGCGCTGATGAACGGCTTCCAGAAGTCGTATCAACCACGCGACGAGGACGGCGAGACCTATCCGACCGAGAGCCAGAAGGTCCAGTACCAGGCAGCGGAGATCCTCGAGCGCGTGGCGAAGGGCCTCGCCGAGCTGTTCGACATCACGGCGACCAAGGACTGGGCCAACTGCACGGCGCGGGCGAACGTCGTCGTCGACGGGAAGAACCTGCTCGAGGACGTGCCGGCGACCTATCTCCTGTTCCTCGAGAAGCAGCTGTCCGATCTGCACACGTTCGTCGCGAAGATGGCCGAGCTCGACCCGGGCGCCGACTGGGCGGTCGATCCGAGCACCGGGCTGTACAAGACGGACACCACGTCCACGCAGCGCACCAAGAAGGTCCAGCGTCCGATCACGCTGTACGAGGCCACCAAGGAGCACCCCGCGCAGACCCAGCTGATCACCGAGGACGTGGTCGCCGGTCAGTGGATGACGATCAAGTACTCGGGCGCGATCGCGATCCCGCGCAAGAAGCAGGTGCTCGCGCGCATCGAGAAGCTCTCGAACGCGTGCAAGTTCGCCCGCGAGCAAGCCAACGCCAGCGAAGCGCCCGAGAAGAAGCTCGGCAAGGAGGTGTTCGACTTCTTGTTCGGAGCCTGATCGCCCGGCGATCAGCACCACCGATTTGAGTTTTTGGAGACAAGCTGAAGCTCAGGCTCAACCTGATCAAGATGACCGCGCGACGTGGAGGTTCGAATCCTCCCGGAGTCACCTGCGACGACCCCTCCGACTCTGTGGCGAAATGGTAGACGCGCAGCCCACAACGCGGGTTGTGTCTCGCGGTCAGACGAAAGCTGAAACTATCTCCCAGGCTCAAACCGCCGAGCTCGTCCTCTCTTAACGTCGGCGTAGATGCTCGAGATACCGGTTCGAATCCGGTGGCCACCTCCGGACGTGCGGCTCACGTCCTTGTGCGTTCGGTGGCCTCGACCAACGGCAGGTCGCGAGCACGAAGACCTAAACGCCGACAACTGCCGTGGACGAGCGAACCCGGCACCCCACACGGCCGCAAGACCGTGTGGGATCGGCTCCCAGATCCGGATACAGATCTGGGAGCCACCTCTCCAGACCTCCCCGTTCACGCGGGGAGGTCAACCACTCGCCTCCGCTCGCCCCGCGCACCCGGCGCCGGGAAGTGCGAGGTTCGGGCCATGGCGATGAACGACGTCAACCGGCGCGCTGCGTCGAGGATCGAGGCCCCGTGAAGCACCGCCGTTCGCCAGCCCTCCTCGCGATCCTCGCGATCCTCGCGATCGGCGGCGGCCTGTGGTGGTGGACGCACCGCGATCGCGCTCCCGCATCCGAGCCCACCGTCACCGCGCCCACGCCCGGCTCGGGCGCGAGCATCACGACGTCCCCGCAGGCGAGCGGCGAGCCGGCGACCGCGAGCCTCGTCGTGACCGTGACCAGCGCGGCCGGTCCCGTCGCCGACGCGAGCGTTCGCCTCGCGCCCGAGGATGGCGACGTGGTGGTGGTGCGGACGGATCGATCGGGTGTGGCGCACGCGGACAAGCTCGCCGTCGGGCGCTGGGCGATCTCTGCCTCGGCACCCAGCTTCCAGCCCACCGGCGTGTCGAAGCGGAGGCTCGCCGCGGGTGAGGCAGCAAAGCTCGCGCTCACGCTCGTCAGCGGAGGTCGCCAGCTCGTGGGCACGGTCACGGATGCCACCGGAGGGCCGATCGCCGGCGCGCGGATCGACGCCGCGAGGCTGACCGCGCGCGTGCAGCCCGAAGACGCGGTCGCCACCACGCTGACCGAGGCCGACGGCACGTACCAGCTCACCGTCGGCGAAGGGCAGCTGCTGGTCGCCGCCTCGAGCCCAGACTATGCGTCGCAGTCGCAGCACGTGGAGGTCGGCGCGGCGGGTGCGCGCGCGGACTTCACGCTGGTGCCCGGCGGCACGCTCGAGGGCATCGTGCGCGACGAGCGCAGCCATGATCCGGTGGCCGGCGCGATCGTCACCGGCCGTCACGATGGTGGCGGTGGCGCGGTGCTCGCGAGTGGATCGCAGCGGGTCACCACCGGCGCCGACGGACGGTTCCGGCTCGGCGGCCTGCGTCCGGGAGCCTACGCGCTGACCGCGCGCGCGAAGACGCGCGTGACCAAGGCGCCGACGATCGTCGGGATCGGCGTGGCCGAGCAAGCCTCGGGCGTGGAGCTCCTGGTCGGCAGCGGCCTCCTGGTCTCGGGCGTGGTGCGCGACGACAAGGGCGCGCCGCGGCCCGGGCTCGAGGTCACCGCGCAGGGCCCGCGGACCGGAGACAGCGAGACCACCGACGACGCGGGCGCGTTCGTGTTCGCCGAGCTGTTGCCGGGCCCGTATCAGTTGAGCGCCCGGGGCGGCGACTACGTCGCGGACGGGATCACCAAGCTCGAACTGGTCGACAAGGACCTCGCCAAGCTCGAGGTCCACGTGCGCACTGGCCTCCAGATCGCGGGGCATGTGGAGCCGCGGCAGAGCTGCACCGTCAGCTACGAGGTCGCCGATGATGCTCCGCGAGAGCTCGGTGCGCAGGGCCTCGCCCCGGTGACCACCACCGCCGATGGCACGTTCACGATCGGGCCCGCGATCGCGGTCAAGGCCAAGCTCACGGCGCGCTGCGACAGCGGTGACCGCGGCGCACTCGCGATCGATCCCAAGCCCGGCGATGCACCGCTCGTCCTCGCGGTGACCGGCGGCGCCTCGATCGCCGGCCGCGTGATGGATTCCAAGGGCGCTCCCGTCGCGGGCGCGCAGGTGATGGCGGGCGCCGATGGCAACGATCGCCGGATCACGGTGGTCAACGGCGTCGTGACGAGCGGCGCCCAGGCGCTCTCCGGCGCGAACGGTGATTACCGGATCACCGGCCTCGACGCGGGCGCGTACCGGGTGTCCGTGCTCGATCGCGGGCGCCCGCTGCGCTCGGTGAAGATCGTCCGCGTCACGCTCGCGGAGCACGAGGCCAAGACCGGCGTGGACGTTGCGGTGGATCGCGCCGACGGGGTGATCGCCGGGGTGGTCACCGGGCCGGACGGCAAGCCGCTCGCCGACGCGTGGGTCTCGGTGCACCAGGACATCCGCGCGATGGTCGAGGACCTGGTCCACGACGAGGCGGCCGCGAGCGGCGGCAACAAGAACCTCTCGGTCTCCACCTCGATCTCCACCGACGACGACAGCGCCCTCTCGAACGAGGTGTCCCCCGTGCTCACCGATGCGGCCGGGCGGTTCTCGATCGGCAATCTCCCGCACGGCGCGTTCACCGTGCTCGCCGAAGCGCAGGCCGGCGCACTGCGCGGACGCGCGGATCACGTGAAGCCCGATGCCAGCGTCACGCTCCAGGCGCTCGGGCTGACCACGGTGTCTGGCACGGTGCACGGTGCGAACGGCCCCACCGCGATCTTCGACGTCGAGCTCGATGGGCCGACCCGCGCCGCGCGCACGTTCACCAATGGGAAGTTCGAGCTCGGGCGCGTGGATCCGGGCAGCTACACGCTGCGCATCCACTCGCACGATGGCAACGCCGAGCTCCCGATCACGGTCGTCGCCGGCACGCCGAGCAAGCTCGATGTGCCGCTGGCCGCCAATGCGATCGTGATCGGCACGATCGTCGGTCCCGATGGCAAGCCGCTCGCCGATCAAGGCGTGCTGCTGATCGCGGACCAGGGCCCCGAGAACCTCAGCATCTCGCTCAACGGCCCGCCGCCCACGAGCAACGCGGACGGTACGTTCCGGCTCGAGGGGCCCGCCGTGGTCAGCACGTTCGTGGTGCTGATCCGCCCGCGACCGTTCTCGAAGCGCCCGCTGACGCTCGAGCCCGGCAAGACCCTCGACCTCGGCACCGTTCGCGTCGAGCCGGCCGGGCCGCCCCGGCCGTGAGGTCCTGAGGTACCGTCTCCGTCATGCGGAGAAGCCTTCTGGCACTGATCGTCGCGCTCGTGCTTGCCCCCGGGGCAGCCGAGGCATTCTGTGGGTTCTACGTCGCCCCCGGCGAGAACCAGCTGGTCGCCGATGCGACCCAGGTCGTGCTGATGCGCAAGGGCACGCGCACGGTGCTGTCGATGCAGAACAACTACAAGGGGCCGCCCGAGGCGTTCGCGATGGTGATCCCGGTGCCGGTCATCCTCAAGGAGGCCGACGTCAAGACGCTTCCGAAGGCCGTGTTCGCGAACGTCGAGCGCATGGGTGCGCCGCGCCTCGTGGAGTACTGGGAGCAGGATCCCTGCCGCATCGAGCGCGACTATGACGAGGTCGCGTCGGCCAAGGGCGGCGGTGCCCCGCGGCCCGCGATGCGCAAGTCGGCGAAGCCCGACGACCTCGGCGTCACCGTCGAGGCGCAGTTCGAGGTCGGCGAGTACCAGATCGTGATCCTGTCGGCCAAGGACGCGGCCGGGCTCGACACCTGGCTGCGCCGCGAGAAGTACTCGATCCCCAAGGGCGCCGAGCCGCTGCTGCGGCCGTACGTCGAGAGCGGGATGAAGTTCTTCGTCGCCAAGGTCGATCCCAAGAAGGTCCAGTTCGTCGATGGGCGCGCCGAGCTCTCGCCGCTGCGGTTTCACTACGACACCGATCGGTTCGAGCTGCCGATCCGCCTCGGACTCGCGAACTCGGGCGGCACGCAGGATCTGATCGTCTCGATCCTCGCCCCGGGCCAGCGGTACGAGGTCGCGAACTATCCGAACGTCACGATCCCGACGAACCTCGATGTCGAGGACTCGATCAAGGATCGGTTCGGAGCGTTCTATGCCTCGGTGTTCGATCGCACGCTCGAGAAGAATCCTGGCGCGGTGGTCACCGAGTACGCGTGGCAGGCCACCACCTGCGATCCCTGCCCGGGCCCCGCGCTCGGCTACACGGACTTCATGACCCTCGGCGCCGATGTCCTCGAGGGCAACCAGATCGCCACGCCACCCGCACAGCCCGCAGGTGGCCCCACCAAGCCCGGCGCACCGGGCCGCCCCACCCCGCCGCCGATGCGCCGCATGCCGCGCGGCTACGGCATGGACTTCGTCCTGACCCGGCTCCACGCCCGCTACGGCAAGGACCTCACCGACGATCTCGTGTTCAAGGCGGCACCGCCGATCGTGGGCGGGCGCGAGTTCGTGACCAGCGGCACCAAGCTCGAGGAGGGCGCGAAGCCCTCGAGCGTGAACAACTTCCAGGGCCGCTACATCATCCGCCACAAGTGGACCGGCCCGGTGGCGTGCAAGAACCCGCGCCGTGGGATCTGGGGAGGTCCGCCGAACGGCGGTGCTCCGAGCACGCAGGCCGCGCTCGGCCTCGCGTTCGCGCCGCGCGGAAAGGTGCAGCTCGCGAAGTCGATCAAGGGTGATGTGCCCGAGCTCGGTCTCCGCAAGGGCGCGCTCGAGCCGATCAAGGCAACGCCGAAGCCGCCGGTCGCGCCCAAGACGCCCGTCACGCCGAAGACGCAAGTCACGCCCGTCCCCGGCACCAAGCCGACGCCGAAGCCGTAGCCCGCACCCGCGCTACGGCGGGGAGCAGACCTTGCTGCCCCCCGACTATCCCGGTGACGCGGGCTCGACGCTCGGGCGTTCCTGGCCCAAGCTTGTCGAGATGTTGTCGCCCGCGCGCGTGGCCGTTGCGATCGTCGCCGCCACCCTGGCCAGCAGCGCCGTGCAGCCGCGGCTCGCCGAGGCTTGAGGCGTCGGTGCGCCCGTCGGTCCGACGGGCTGTGAGGGCAACGCACCGGCGCACCCGCGCGTGTTCGTGGGCGCCTCGGCCGCGATCTCCGACACCACGCTGGTGTTCACCGACGAGCAGCACCTCGATCTTCGCCAGTACGCCGTCACCGCGATCGCCGGCTATGCGTGGCCCTCGCGGATCAGCATCCGCGGCGCGCTCGGCGTGCTCGCCGGTGGATCGCTCGAGGGCGAGGGCCGCACGTTCGACCTCGGCGCCGGCATCGTGGGCTCGATCGGCGTGGCGCGACAGTGGGCCCGCGCACCGTGGTTCCTCACCGGCTCGGCGGGTCTCGGCGCCTCGCGGGCTTCGAGCCGCGAGACGCTCCCGACAGGCATGCATGGCGCGCGCGTCTCGCTCACCGCGATCGATGCGCGTGCCGGGATCACCGCGGGTCGCACGTTTGGTCCGGTCAGCCCGTACCTGCTCGCCCGCGTGTTCGGTGGCCCCGTGTTCTGGACGTGGGATGGCGGCAGCATCACCGGCACCGACACCCACCACTTCCAGCTCGGCGCCGGAGCGAGCCTGGTGCTCGGCGCACGGGCGACCTTGCTCGTCGATCTGTCCGCGCTCGGCGAGCGCGCCGCCTCGATCGGCCTCGCGGTGAACCTGTGAGCCGCGGCGCTGCACTCGCGCTCGTGCTCGCACTCGGCTGCGGCGCGCCGCCGGTATCGCGCACGCTCGCTCCGCCGGAGATCAGCCCTGCCCTGCCCGCGCTCTCGTATCCACTGCACGCCGGTGGCACCTGGTCGAGCGCCGAGGCCCGCGGCAAGGTGGTCGTGCTCGACGTGTGGGCCACGTACTGCAAGCCGTGCAAGGACGCGTTCCCTCGCCTCGGCCGGATCGCGGCCGCGCACCCCGAGGTCTCCGTGATCGGCCTGTCCGTCGACGAGGAGGACGAGGCGGTGCGCCGCTACCTGGAAGAGGTGCCCGCGACGTTTCCGATCGCGCGCGATCGGGACCTCTCGATCTCGCGGCCGCCGATGAAGGTCACGGCGCTGCCCACGCTGATCGTGATCGATCGCGCGGGCCGGGTCAGGCTGCGCCGTGCAGACGCCACGATCGCGGACTACGACGCGCTGCCCGCGCTGCTCGATCAGCTCGCCGCCGAGCGATGACGCCCGATGACGCCCGATGCCGAGGCTCGCCCGCTCCCATCAGCGCCGGTGACTCGGGTAAAGTCGGGCCCCTGAGCAAGCACGACGACACGCTGGTCGGGGCTGCCCCGTCGGGCCCCAGCGCCCACGATGACACCCTCGTCGCCGCGGACTCGCAGTCCGACACGGCGTCGCCGCGGATCCGCCCATCGCGACCGAGCCTGCCACCCGCACCGAAGCCGAACCCGGACTATCCGCAGCTGACGGTCGTCGACCCGGCCCACTACATCCTCAGCCGCGAGATCGCGCGGGGTGGCATGGGGCGGATCCACGTGGCGCGCGATCGCCGCCTCGGTCGCGATGTCGCGGTCAAGGAAGTGCTCGTCAACACCGGCACGATCGCGCGCCGGTTCGAGCGAGAGGCTCGGATCACCGCGCGGCTCCAGCATCCCTCGATCATCAGCGTGCACGAGGCCGGCGTGTGGCCCTCGGGGGAGCCGTTCTATGCGATGCGGCTCGTCACCGGGCGTTCGCTCGACGAGGTGATCACCGCGACCACGACGTTCGCCGAGCGCCTCGCGCTGCTCCCGAGCGTCCTCGCGATCGCCGACGCGATGGCCTACGCACACGGCAACCACGTGATCCATCGCGACCTCAAGCCACGCAACATCATCCTGGGTGAGTTCGGCGAGACCGTCGTGATCGATTGGGGCCTCGCGAAGGACCTGACCGTTCCGGACGGCGACTCGATCGACCCGGACCGCGCTCCGCCGTCCGAGCCGGCATCGAAGGGGAGCGAGGTCGGCGAGACCACGCTCGGCGAGGTGCTCGGGACACCGGCGTACATGCCTCCGGAGCAGGCCAACGGCGAGACCGTCGACGAGCGCGCCGATGTCTACGCGATCGGGGCGCTCCTGTACCACCTGCTCGCGGGTCGCGCGCCGTTCGCGCAGGCCTCCAACGCGGAGGTCCTCGCGGCGGTCCACCTGGGTCCGCCCACGGCGCTGCGAGAGCTCGTCCCCGACCTCTCGCGAGATCTCGTCGCGATCGTCGAGAGAGCGATGGAGAGAGAGCCAGCCGCGCGCTACCGCACGGCACGCGAGCTCGCCGACGATCTGCGTCGCTTTCAGACCGGCCAGCTGGTCGGAGCCCACCGCTATTCGCTACGGCAGCTGCTTCGCCGGTGGGCCCGTCGGCACCGCACCGCGCTCGTGGCGAGTGTGACCGCGGCCGCGGTGGTCCTCGCGATCGGCGTCGTGGCCCTCCGCAGGATCGTCGCCGCCGAAGCACTCGCTCAGGACGAACGCTCGCGCGCGCTCGCGCATCAGAAGGACGCCGAGGAGCTGATGCAGTTCATGCTCGGGGATCTCCGCGACCGCCTGAAGCAGGTGGGCAAGCTGGATCTCCTCGACGCCGTGGCACGGCGCGCGTCCCGCTACTACGACGCACGCGGCGACACCGGATCGGACGAGGACGCCTACCTCGCCGCGGTCGCCCGGATCGGCGTGGGCCAGGTCCTCGCGGCGCGAGGTCAGCTGCCCGCTGCGCTGACCGAGTTCCGGACCTCGCAGCTGAGCCTCGACAAGCTGGCGGCGAGCCATCCCGAGGTCGTCAAGTACCGGCTCGAGGAGCTCCGCGCATCGGACGAGCTCCGTGGGATCGAGATGGCTCAAGGCGATCTCTCGGCCGCACGCGCGGGGTTCGGCGAGATGCTCGCGCGCGCGGAGCCGCTGCTGGCGGCCAACCCCACGAGCGCCGACGTCATCCATGCGGTGTTCTTGATCCGGAGCGAGATCGCCCAGATCACCGAGAAGCGCGGCGATCTGGCCGCGGCGCTCGCGGAGTACCGCACGACCCTCGATCTGGCGAACCGGCACGCCAAGCTGGCCGATTCGGCAGCGGGACAAAAGGATCTGCTGAACGCCCACGCGCACGTCGGGCGCCTGCTCGATCTGGCAAACAATGACCTCGTCGGTGCGATCGCCGAGTACCGCATCGCGCTCGCGATCGGCGAGCGGCAGAGCGCGGAGGACCCCAAGAACCCACGCTGGTTGCGAGACGTGGCGCTCAGCCACGACGAGGTCGGCATGCTGCTGAGGGAGCAGAAGGACCTGCCGGGTGCGCTCGCGGAGTTCCAGGCCGCGCGCGTGGCCGCCGATCGCGCCGTCGCGGTGGATCCGACGAACATCGATTCGCTCACGGTCCGCGCCACGGTGGGCGAGAAGGTCGGGATCGCGCTCCTCGAGCAGCACGATCTCCCCTCCGCGCGCGCCGCCTTCGAAGCCTGCAACTCCGTCTACGGCGACCTGTTGACCGTCGATGCGACCAACGTCGACGCCCAGCACGGCCGTTCGATGATCGAGAACAAGCTCGGCGATGTCCACCTGGCCGAGCGCGACACCAAGGCCGCCATCGCGGCGTATCGCAGCGCGCTGGAGATCCGCGAGCGGCTCGTGGCCAAAGATCCGAGCAATGCCTCGTGGCGCCGCGATCTGTTCTACAGCCACTACAAGCTCGCGGGTGCCTATCGCGCGGTGCCAGATCGCGCGAACGTGATCGCCTCGCTCCGCGCCGCGCTCGCGATCGCCGACGTGACTGCCGCGGCGCACCCGACGAACACCCACTTCGCCGACGACGCCGCGGAGACCCACGGGGAGCTGGGTGACGCCCTCGACCAGGATGGAGACCACGCGGCCGCGCAGGCGGAGTACCGCCGGGCACTCGAGATCGCCCGCGCTGCCGCGTCGCAACCCGGCGCCGAGACCTCGTGGACGCAGCTGATCCGCGGGTGGGAGAGCAAGCTCAAGCCCTGAGGGCAGCGCGGCTCACACGCCGCGGAGCGCGAGGCCCATCGGCGCATCGAGATCGCCGACCAGCGCGACCCTGCCCGACAGCCAGTCCAGGCACGGCGCGCCGATCACGTCGCGGCGCCAGCCGGAGAGCACGGGCAGCTTCTGGGCCGCGTCGAGCCCGTGCTCGTCGACGGTGCGCGCGAGCTCCTCCGCATCCGCTCGGGTCGCGAGCAGGCGCGGGGCCACGCCGATCCGATCGGCGACGAGCTGGACGATCGAGAGCAACAGCTCGGCCCACCGCTGCGCGCGCTGGCTCGGGGCGCGGCCGCTGGCCAGCACCAGCTCGCGCACGGCCTCCGGATCCGCCTCGTCGAGCACCGCGAGCAGCTCCTCGGCGCGCTGCTTGGCGAGCGGCGAGATACCTTTGAGGGCGCGGATCGCACCGGGGTTCTGCGGGCGCTGCCGGGCGAGATCGAGCATCACCTTCTCGTTCAGCACCTGGCCGAGCGGACGGTCGAGCTCGCTCGCCAGCCGGAACCGCCAGGTCGCCAGGGAGATCAGCGCCGCCAGGGCACGTGCATCGAGGCCGCGGAGACCGTTGATCTCGCGCCACGCAGTGTCCGCGGTGACCGAGGCGGCGGCGACCGCGGCCGCGGCGACCTCGGCGCTCTCGGCGCGGACCCAGGGCAGCCGCTCACCGAGCCGGGTGCGCAGGCGGGCGAACAGGGCCGGCAGGTGACGGACGTCGGCATCCGCGTACACGAGCTGGGCCTCCGAGAGCGGGCGTTTGCTCCAGTCCGTCCACTGCTGCTCCTTGGCGAGGGACAGGCCGAGCATCTCCTGCGCGAGGGTGCCGAGGCCGACCTGGTCGCCGATGCCGGCGAACGCGGCCATCAGCTGGGTGTCGATCACGTTGGGCATCGCGATCTCGAACCGCGCGTAGAGCAGGCCCAGGTCCTGGCGGGGGGCGTGGGCCACGACGAGGGGATGGGCCGCCAGGGCCGCGATCACGGGCCGTACGTCGACGGCGAGTGGGTCGAGGAGTCGCACCTCCGGAATCGTCGCGACGATCGCCGCTTCGGGGGCATCCAACCGGACGTGCGACGGAAGCCACGACACCTGGACCAGGCACAGGCTCGGCACCAGCCGATCGGCCGACAGGAACTCGAGGTCAAACGTGGCCAGCGGAGCCCCCGAGATCGCGGCCGCGATGGCCTCGACCTCGGACGCCGAAATGATCATCGACGCAGCGGCCCCGGACACACCACACGCTACCCCACTACCTGTTAGATTTCGCGCCAAGGAACCCACGATGACGAACAGCTTCGGAAGCAAGGCTCAGATCGCGGTCGGATCGAACAAGGTCGAGCTCTACCGGCTCGATGCGCTGGCGAGAGCCGGCGTCGGCGATGTCGCCACCCTGCCGTACTCGATGCGCATCCTCCTCGAGAACCTGCTCCGCTACGAGGACGGCGTCACCGTCCACCGTGGCGACATCGAGGCCGTCGCGGCCTGGAACCCCAAGGTCCGCGTCGACCGCGAGGTCCAGCTCCGCCCCGCCCGCGTGCTGATGCAGGACTTCACCGGCGTCCCCGCCGTGTGCGACCTCGCCGCGATGCGCGATGCGTTCGTCAAGCTCGGCCTCCCGGGCCGCTCGATCAACCCGCTCAAGCCCGCCGATCTCGTGATCGATCACTCCGTGCAGATCGACGAGTACGGCACCTCGATCGCGTTCCGCAAGAACGTGGACCTCGAGTACCAGCGCAACCAGGAGCGCTATCTGTTCCTCCGCTGGGGCCAGTCCGCGTTCGCGAACATGAAGGTCGTGCCCCCGGGCACCGGCATCTGCCACCAGGTCAACCTCGAGTACCTCGCCAAGGTCGTGTTCACGCAGGAGACCAACGGCGTCACCGTGGCGTATCCGGACTCGCTCGTCGGCACGGACTCGCACACCACGATGATCAACGGCCTCGGCGTGTTCGGCTGGGGCGTGGGCGGCATCGAGGCCGAGGCCGTGATGCTCGGCCAGCCGATGGTGATGCTGATCCCCGAGGTCGTCGGCTTCGAGCTCACCGGCAAGCTGCCGCCCGGCGCCACCGCCACCGATCTCGTGCTCACCGTCACGCAGATGCTGCGCAAGAAGGGCGTGGTCGACAAGTTCGTCGAGTTCTACGGCTCCGGCATCGGCGCGCTCTCGCTGCCCGATCGCGCCACGATCGCGAACATGGCGCCGGAGTACGGCGCGACCATGGGCTTCTTCCCCGTCGACGACGAGACCCTCTCGTACCTGCGGTTCACCGGCCGCTCGGACGATCACGTCCAGCTCGTGGAGCGGTACACCAAGGAGAACATGCTGTGGCATGACCCGAGCGCGAAGCTCCGGTTCTCCGATTCGCTGTCGCTCGATCTGTCCACCGTGGAGCCCTCGATCGCGGGCCCGGCGCGGCCGCAGGATCGCGTGCCGCTCAAGACCTCGCGCCGCGCCTGGCGCCGCGCCGTCAGCGGGATCCTCGGCGACAAGTGCGCCGCGGACGCCCCCGCGATCGAAGCGTGGTCCAACGAGGGTGGCCACGCGGCCCCCGGCAACCTGTCCACCACCAAGGACGTCACCACCGACAAGGGCACGTTCCAGCTCGGTCACGGCTCGGTGGTGATCGCGGCGATCACCAGCTGCACGAACACCTCGAACCCCTCGGTGCTGATGGCCGCGGGCCTCCTCGCGCAGAAGGCGATCGCGAAGGGCCTCACCAGCAAGCCGTGGGTCAAGACCTCGCTCGCGCCCGGCTCGCAGGTGGTCACGGACTATCTCAAGGAGGCCGGCCTGATGGCGCCCCTCGAGCAGCTCGGCTTCTATCTCGCGGGCTATGGCTGCACCACGTGCATCGGCAACTCGGGCCCGGTGCACGACAACATCGCCGCCGCGGTCAAGGACGGCAACCTCGTGGTCGCCTCCGTGCTCTCCGGCAACCGCAACTTCGAGGGCCGCGTGAACCCGGTGGTCCGCGCGAACTATCTCGCCTCGCCGCCGCTCGTCGTCGCGTATGCCCTCGCCGGCTCGATGAACGTCGACATGGAGACCGATCCACTCGGCACCGGCAGCGACGGCAAGCCGGTGTACCTGAAGGACGTGTGGCCCTCCCCCGCCGAGGTCGCCGAGGCGATGCGCACCTCGCTCAAGCGCGAGCACTACGTGGAGCGGTACGCCCACGTGCTCGATGGCGATGCGGACTGGCGCGCCCTCAAGATCCCGCCCGGCGACACGTTCGCGTGGGACCCGGCGTCGACGTACATCCGCAAGCCCACGTTCTTCGACGATCTCGGCCCCACGCCGCAGCCGCTGCGTGACATCGCGAGCGCGCGGATCCTCGCGATCCTCGGCGATTCGGTCACCACCGATCACATCTCGCCCGCCGGCAACATCGCCAAGGGCAGCCCCGCCGGCCGCTACCTCGACAACCACGGCGTCAAGCCGGCCGACTACAACCAGTACGGCGCGCGGCGCGGCAATCACGAGGTGATGGTGCGCGGCACGTTCGCGAACATCCGCCTCAAGAACCTGATGCTCGCTGGCGTCGAAGGCGGCTTCACGAACTACTTCGCGTCCTCCGGCGCGGCGCCCGAGCAGCTCGCGATCTACGACGCGGCGATGCGCTACGCGGCCGAGCAGGTCCCGCTGATCGTCCTCGCGGGCGACCAGTACGGCACCGGCAGCTCGCGCGACTGGGCCGCCAAGGGCACGCTCCTCCTCGGCGTGCGCGCGGTGATCGCGAAGAGCTTCGAGCGCATCCACCGCTCGAACCTGATCGGCATGGGCGTCATCCCGATGCAGTTCCAGCCGGGTGAGGATGCGGCCAGCCTCGGCCTCAAGGGCGACGAGGTCATGACGATCGAGGGCATCCAGAGCGGCCTCGCCCCGAAGAAGCAGCTGACCGTGAAGGCCGGCGGCAAGACCTTCACCGTGACCGCGCGCATCGATACTCCGCAGGAGGTCGAGTACGTGATCCACGGCGGCATCCTGCAGTACGTGCTCCGCCAGCGCGCCGCCGCCGGCGTGTGACCAGCTACGAGCCGGGCGCGCCGCACACCTGTGCGACGCAGCGCCCGGACTGACCATCCCACGTGCCGCCCGGCCCCGGGCCGCACGCGGACTTCGGCGGGCACTCGCGCCGACCCGAGCGCTCGAGGGCGTCCGCGACGATCGCGCGGCTCGCCTGGTTCACCGGCGTGACCTCGCAGCAGCCGAGCGTGGCGTAGGTGCAGTCCGCGTCGCTGGCGCAGCGGGTGTACGCGGCCGGCAACGAGATCGGGCCGGTCGCCGCGATCGTCAGCGCCTCCGCGGCATCCGCGCGAGGAGCCGGGGCCGCAGGCGGCTCCACCGGCGGGCGCCGCTCGGGCTCGGCCGGCTTGGCGTGGCACCCGAGCAGACAGCCGGCGAGGACGAGCGAGCGCATGCCGAAGGGTACCGCACGCGAGCGTGGTCGAAGAAGATTCGGCGCTCGCCCGCGGGATGCGGATGACACACCTACTTCCCGGACTTGACCTTCGCGCGCTGCGAGAGCAGCCCCCACGCCTTCGCGCGATCGGCGAACGTGGACTTCGCCATCCCGAGGTGAATCGCCGCCGCCCGGATCGTCTGGTGCGTGGCGAGCGCCTGCTCCATCGCGCCGCGCAGCATCTGCTGATACGGGACGAGCGGCATCATCGTATCGGCGGGCAGGCCCGGCACGGTGCGGCCGAACCGCAGCTCGGGGAAGAAGTCCGCGGGCCCGAGCTCGCCGTTGCCGAGGGCCACCGCGCGCGCCACCGCGTGACGGAGCTCGCGCACGTTGCCGGGCCACGCGTACGAGGCGAGTGCGCGCCAGCCCTCATCGCCCACCACCTGCTCGCCGTTCTCGGAGCGCAGCTCGGCGAGGATCGAGCCGACGAGCTCGGGGATGTCGTTCATCCGCTCGCGCAGCGGCGGCAGCTGGAGCACCACGGTGGCCACGCGATGATAGAGATCGAGGCGCAGCTTCGAGGACTCGGTGCCGAGGCCCTCGCTGCGGTTGGTGGCCGCGATGATCCGCACGTCCACGGATCGCTCGGCGGCCCCGCCCACGCGCCGCACGCGCCGGGTCTCGAGCGCGCGCAGGAGGTGCGGCTGCATCTCGATTGGCAGCTCGCCGATCTCGTCGAGGAACAGCGTGCCGTTGTGCGCCTCGACGAAGTACCCATCACGCTCGCTCAAGGCGCCGGTGAACGCGCCCTTCTCGTGGCCGAACAGCTCCGAGCCGATCAGCTCCTTCGGGATGCCACCGCAGTTGACCGCGACGAACTTGCCCGCCGCGCGCCGCGACGCCTCGTGGATCGCCCGGGCGAGCAGATCCTTACCCGTGCCTGTCTCGCCGACGATCAGCACGTTGCAGTCCGTGGCCGCCGCACGCAGCGCCTGATCGATGGTGGCGCGCAGCGCCGGATCCTTGCCGCGCAGCGAGGCCAGCGCGCTCTCCTGCTCGCCGCCCGGCGCGGACAGCGCGACCAGCGTGGTGCGCCCGATCGAGAGGTAGCTGCCCACGCTCAGCTCGGCGGCCTCGACGAGGTTGCCATCGATCATCGTGCCGTTGCGCGACGGCCGATCGCGCACGAGCAGCGCGCCGCCGGGCCGGCGCTCGAGGATCGCGTGGACGTTCGAGACGTACGGATCGGAGATCACGACATCGCAGCTCTCGCCGCTGCCGACCACCCAGCGCCGCGCATCGGGCCCGAGCGGATACTCCGTTCCATCGTGGGTCGCGCGGAGCGCCACCACCATGCCCGCGCGCCGTCCTTCGGAGGCGAGCGAGCTCGTACGGGTCTGGTTTTCGTTGAAGCTGATCATGACTATCTCCTGTCTCCTCCCTTGGGGAGGCTGGGCTATCGGCCGGTAGGCGCCACGGTTGCGTCCGTCGCCTACGCGAAGCGCGTGCCCGCGCAACCGCGCGAAATCTCGCCGCGGCTTGTCCGGAGTGTCCGGATTACGGCACACCGCCGGACAGACAGGAGTCCCCAGCTACGGCTTGTACTCGAACGCGCCGAGGTCGCGGTGCGGTCCCCTGCGGGCGCATCGTGCCGTCGTAGTCGTGGTCCGTGCTGAGCCCGGTCGACGGCACTGCCATGTCGCGCGCAGGGCTCGTCATCTTGAGGTGGTAGTTCCGAGCGGTCGCATCGACGAACTGCGGGTCGAGGATGACGTTGCCGGGACGCGAAGCCGTCTGAGGGAACAACAAGTTATTGGTGGTGGTACAGCTGGTCCCCGAGATGACATCGCCGGCACCCATGCCGAAGATGACGTTGTCCTCAAAGCGACCGACGTGCGCGTAGGTTCCGCCGGTAGCGCACGTGATTTCGCCTACCGGCCTTCAACACGATCGTATTGAACGCGATGTCGACGACATTGGTCGTGGCTAGATCCGTCGTATTGATGAACGGAAGAACATTCTCCAGCTGCGAGTTGGTGATGACCAACTTCAACCGTTTGCTGAAGGCGAAGATACTCGCTGGTTGACCACTCGTTGGTGGGCTCTGGTAGAGAACTCGATCCAGCTCCAGCGTCCCATCGTCGTCTAGCCGAGTGACGTCTCCGCTGATCTGAGTCGTGTCCAGGTGAGCCCTGCAATTGAACACAGCCAACGGGTTGTTGGGCGGAATGGCGTTGATGGAGGAGCGATGCATTGCGAGGGTCGGCAAAGGGGGCTGCGGTCGCGGCACCGCACTCGACCGAAGAGATTGCGAAACCGTTGACTGAACGACGAGGTCGCGGACATCCACATTTCCGCTCTTCACCTCGAGGCGGCCGGTTCCAGCGAGCGTCGCCCCTGTCGCCACGATCTTGATCGTGGTTGGAGACGCAATCGACAACAGGTCGTTGTAGGTACCGGGAAGCAATCGCAGTACCGGCGCCATCGATGCCGACGTCGCGATGGTCACGGCTCGGGAGGAGCGAGCGCAGGGGACGCGTGGGTGCAGTTGCCACTCGCGACGCCGAGGCGCCACATAAGCGACCAGTGTCTCCGACACGCAAGCTCCGAGCTCGCACACGGCGCTCGCGCACTCACTATCGGCGGCACACGAGCGGCATGCTTGCTGCGCGGTGTCACAGATCGGCGTCGGGTTCGAGCACTGCGCATCCTGGACACAAGCGCTGCAACCGGTGGTGCCGCAGCCTTGCGGGCACTGGACCAGATCGAAGTCCGTACCGAGACCGTTGCACGTGATCGCGAAATCGCCGCGACATGCCTCGAACGTGTTGGGCATGCAGTCGACAGCGATGCACGTGTCCTTGGATCCGTCGAGGGAACCATCGACATCGCAGAACGGAAGCGACGGGTCCGTGCAGGTGCCGTCGGCACACGACCTCGGGTTCGGGCTGGTACACGCCACTAGCACGAAGGCGAACCCAACCCACGCAACGCCAGGCTTCATGCCCGGAGATTCCTCGATCTCTCGAAGAAACAAAAGGACAACCTTGGGCGGCCGTAGACCTCTCACAGCTCGCTGAACAAGTGACGGAGCACAGGTGTACCGCCGTCGTTCACCGCACGGGCGCTATTGAGCCCGAACTCGCGGACATCGATCCGGTCCCCCGCCTTGATTGCCCTCGCGGAGAACATCGAGTGCGCGACCGTCTGGCAGAAGAAGTCCGCAGCGTCATCGTACTTGCCCGGGGTCGCGGCGCTGCGCGGTGGGAGCGTCGCGCAGGCCGGGGTGCTGAGGTCCGCCGCCGTCAGTGCACCGTCCCCGTCCGAGTCGTACTTGTACCTGTCGCGTGCGAAACAGACCCCGAGGGTGTCGGTGTAGTCCGTGATCGCCAGCATGCCGGCGTCGTCCACGTTGTAGATCCAGAGGAAGCGACAGGTCTCCGGACCGCTGGTCACGCTTCCGCGCTTGCCGGGCGCGCAGGTCGCGTTCCCGACCTGGCTGGTCGCCTCGGTCGGCTGCTTCGCCGAGGCCGTCGGATCTCCGAGCTCGAGGACAGCCGCCTGCGGCTTCGTGTTGTCGACCTCGACCGCCGCGCACAGGCCGCTGCAGAGACGAGTCAAAGATCCGGTCTCCGCGGTCAGGATCGGAACGAAGCCGGGCGCACAGGCATTCACCGCGGATCCCGGCGGGAAGCACGCGATCCGTGAACGCCAAGCCCACGGCCGGCCTGCGGGGGCCACCTCCGGCGCAGGAATACACCCTGTAGCCGTAGCACCCGCGATTGGGAGGCTCGGGTACGGTCGAGCCGCAGGCGGTGCTCGGTGAACCGGTCTTGAGCCCTGGGTGAGCGGGTCGCACGCCCGGTCGCAGACGCCGGCGAGCGTGGTCAGGCCCAGCGGTGAAGAGGTGGTCGTGGCCAACGCAGGCGTGCTTTGCATCGCACCTCGGCATCCCACCCTGGGGTCGCAGACCTGCTTGCACTCCCCCTGCGACGCAGGCTCGGTCCCCTCTAAGCGCAACGTCAGCACCGAGCGCACGGATCCGCAAGCACCACCGCCGCGACCGTCCCCGCCGGTTCACAGCCGATGTGGCCAACCAAGGTCGGCATCAGCTGATCGTAGATCCAGTTGCACTTCTCGCCCTCGTTGCAGCCGGTCTGCGTGAGCGGGTTGCACGAGCAGTTCGTTCGAATCGCCGTTCGGCCCGTCGACGAGGATGGCCCGTGGCTCATTTCGCGAGGGTTCACAGGCGGCGAGGCCAGCGATCATCCACAGCGCCAAGGACTGGTTCATCGCGACCTCCTCCCCCTACAAATACAAAAGGGCCGGCTTGGTAGCCGACCCTTCCGATTCACGAGCGTTGTCGCTCGCTAGTTGAGCTTCAGTTGCTCGCGAACACGTGGCGGACGACCGGAGCCGGTCCATCCTTCATGATGCGCGCGCTCTCGACGCCGGTCTCGCCGACGTAGACCTTGTCGCCCTTCTTGAGCGGCTTGTCGGAGAACATCGAGTTGGCGACCTTCTGGCAGAAGAAGTCCGCCGCGTCGTCGTACTTGCCAGTGTCACCGGCGGTGCGCTTCGGGAGCGTGCCGCAGGCCGGGTGTTCGCGTCGGTCGCGGTGAGCGTGCCGTCGCCGTTCGAGTCGTACTTGTACTTGGTGCGTGCGAAGCACACGCCGATCTTGTCGGTGTAGTCGGTGATCGCCAGCATGCCGGCGTCATCGACGTTGTAGATCCAGAGGAAGCGGCAGGTCTCGGCGCCATCCGCCGCGCTGCCACGCTTGCCCGCCGTGCAGGTCGCGTTGCCAGCCGCCGCAGCCGCACCGGTCGGGTTCTTCGCAAGCGCCAGCGGGTCGCCAACCTCGTTGCCGGGCTGGGTGGTGTCGGTCTCGAGCGCCGCGCAGAGGCCGTTGCAGAGGCCGGTCATCGAGCCGGTCTCGGAGATCAGGATCGGCATGAAGCCGGGGGCGCACGCGTTGAGGTAGTCGCCGGCGGGGGCGACGCGGTCCGTGAGGGTCACGGCGACGGCCGGAGCGACCGTCGGGGCAGCGCCCGAGCACGAGTACTCGTCGTAGCCGTAGCAGCCCTTGTCCGGCAGCGCCGGCATGGTGGAGCCGCAAGCGATCTTGTTGGTGCCGACCTTGAGGTCCTGGGTCAGCGGGTCGCAACCCGGGTCACACACGCCGGCGATGGTGGTGGTGCCATCGACGAACAGGTTCTGGTAGCGAACGCAGGCGTGGTCCGCATCGCACATCGGCGCGCCACCCTGGTGGTCACAGATCGCCTTGCACTCGCCGGACACGCACTCGCTGCCCTTGACGCAGGTGTCGGGGCCGACGGCGCGATTGCCGCAAGCGCCGCCGACGGCGACAGCGCCGTCCGCTTCACAGCCGATGTGGCCGACCACGGTCGGCATCAGCTGGTCATAGATCCAGTTGCACTTCTCGCCAGCGTTGCAGCCGGTCTGAGTGAGGGGGTTGCAGACGCCGGTGCCGCCGTCGCCGCCGGACCCGCTGTCCGTGAGAACGACGCCAGTCTTGTCGCTGCCGCCGCCACATGCCGTGAGCCCAACAAACAGGGCTCCCAAAGCTAGCTTCTTCATCTACAGACTCCTTCGCTTCCTTGGAAGTGCTTGCCGCTGGGAATGCCCCAAACACACGGCCGGTTCAAAACGATGCGGGACCCTACTTATGTTGCTCCCGGGGGTCAAGAGCATTTCGGTGTGCTCATCCGTGCGCAACATCGGGGTGTGAACACTAGAACTCCGTCGGGATTTCCCGACGATGATTCAAGTCACGCTTCACCCGTGGCGGACCTAACACCCTCTCTATGAACTGAGGCGCGGGGTCGCGAAGAGTGCAGCCACCAGGTCGCAGCGCGTCGCGATTTCGCCTAGATCGCCGCCTCTGACGGTGTCCCGCCCGTGCTCAGGGGGTCACGGTGACCGATCCCGGAGGCAGGGAGCCCGCATCGGGGCCTCGGGTCGCCGCGATCGCGATGCCCGTCACACCGGCTGCGACCACCGCGACCCCCGCGTAGACGTACCAGCGGCCGTACCACGCGCGCTTGCCACCACCCTCGGCGCCGCCCGCCGCGAGGGCCACCTCGAGCGGTGCATCGGGTGCCGCGATCCGCGCGACCGCAGCGCCGCCGGCGTCGCGGGCTTCGACGTAGTACTCGAGCACGTACGGCTTGGCCGCGGGCTCCGGCGTGATCCGCGCCCGCCAGCGTGCATCGCCTCGCGGTGACGCGGTGACGATCTTGTAGCCGAGCTCGCCGCGACGGCGCGTGGCCACCACGAGCTCGAACACGCGCTCGCCGCCGCGGGTGGCGCGTGCCTCGACCTCGAGCGGCTTGCCCGCGGTGCCAGCGGTGGGCGCGGCGTGCTCGAGGTCGGCGCCCGCGCGCGGATCGAAGCCGGGGATCAGCTGCTTCTTCAGCGCGTCGAAGAACGAGCGGATCTTCGGCGAGCCCGAGGTGTCGCGCAGCTGATAGCCCGGATCGATGTCGAGGATGCGCTCGAACGTGGCGCGCGCCGCGCCTTCATCGCCGCGGATGAAGTTCGCGAGCGCGATCAGCTCGAGGGCGCGCAAGCGCTGGGCGCGGGTGGCGCGCGCATCGCGCGTGACCGGCGACAGCGACTGGATCGCGCCCGCGTACTCCTGCTCGTCGAACAGCTTCTGCCCGCGGGTCAGATAGGTCTCGATCGCCTGCGGCCCCACCGCGGGGGTGGGCTCGTCCGCGCGCGCGATACCGGCGACGAACAGCAGCAGCAGGATGACTAGCGAGCGAGCCACACAACTCCTGCGGCGCCCGCGATCAGCGCATCGAGATCGCCGTCATCATCGATGTCCGCGAGGACGACGTCGGTGCCCGGCGGGGCGGAGCCCTCGGAGGCGAACGTCGAGGTCGCGGTGCCGCGCAGCGAGGGGCCGCCTGCCGCGCTCGCGACGATCGCATCGGGCTCGCATCCATCATCCCAGCCGCCGATCGCGATCGCTGCGGCGAGCGGTGCGGGCTGCGGCAGGCGCACGAACGATTGATCCTCGAGCCGGCCGTCGCGATCCACGTAGAGCCGCATCGGCGCGCCCTTCACGATCACGGCGAGATCGGGATCGAAGTCGCCATCGGCGTCCGCGAGCACGAGGCGCGTGACATCGAGGGGAACGGGCGGCACGGCGGCATCCGCGGGGAGAAAGCTCCCGGTGCCACCAGGCTCGCCGAGCCAGGCCACGAGCGGCGCGGCGGCCTGACCGACCACGAGCTCGGGGTTGCCGTCGCCATCGAGATCGCCCAGCGCGAGCGCGCTGACCGCGGTCACGCGGCCGCCGCCCGAGAGCGCCGCGCCATCGGTGGCGAACGTGCCGCCACCGTCGTTGCGCCACAAGGTCAGCGTGCCGCCGCCACCGGTCACGAGGTCGAGGTCGCCATCGCGATCCACGTCCGCCGCCGCCACCGCGGCGATCGGGCTGCCCCCGAGCGAGCCGACCTCGGTGAACGTCAGGCCATCGCGGCGCCACAGCGCGGGGGCCGCGCCAGCGGTCGCGACGATCACGTCATCATCGCAGTCGCCATCGAGATCGGCGGCGACGACGGCCACGACGGCACCGGCGCGCGGCGCGGGCAGATCGAGCTCCACGAGCTGCCCGTTGCTCGCTTCGAGCGCGCTGGCCGTGGCGCCGATCGCGAGCACGAGCGTGCCGCCCGCGCCGTGCGAGACCGCGAGGTGAGCGGCGCCCGGTCCGGCGACGGCGCCCTGCATCGCGGGCGCACCGGCCTGCCCCTTCGCGCAGCGATCGAGGGTGAGCGTCAGATCGCTGCCGAAATCCGTGACCGCGCCGGTGGTGAGCGCGGTCAGGCCGCCGCGATCGCCGCGGACCCAGACGTACGCGCCGCTCGCGGAGCCGGCGTCGAGGCGCAAAGTCTGCGGCAGGTGGGCGAGCGCGCCCTCGAGGCGGTACGCGCGGCCGAAGTGGCCGCCGGTCAGAGTCGTGTCTGCCACGCCGACGCAGATCGCATCGAGGCCCTGCGGCACCGGGCGATCGCCCGCGATCTCGAGCGTGATCTGGTCGCTACAGCCCGCGCACAGCGCGGCGGCGACGAGCAGGCAGGAGCGCACCGAGGAGCAGCATCGCACAGGCCGTGCCGGCCGAACCAGAGCCGCTGGCCGAGCAGCCGCCGCTGTCGCCGCCCTTCGGGGCGACCTGGAACACGACGTGGATCTCGGGGCCGAACCAGGTGGTGTCCTGCTGGACCAGCTGGAACGCCTCGTCGAGGACCTCGGTCTCGCGGACCTCGGGGGCGATGATGTCGAACGTGAACGTGCCGGTGGCGCCGGGCTCCACCTTGGTGTCCACGCCGGTGGCGCGGCTCGGGGACAGCCAGTCTCCATCGAGGAACACGGTGGACTCGCGATCCTGCGGCGCGGTGGTGCCGAGGCGGGTGAGGTCGAGGTCCCAGGCGACGTTGCCGTTGTTGGTGATCGTGACGGTGACCGTGCCGGTCTCGCCCGAGGTCAGCGAGGCGGGCGCATCGACGGTGGCGTCACCCGCGAGGAACGTGGGCGCGCCGCCCGTCTTCACGAGATCGATGTAGTGCGCCCAGTTCCAGCCCGGGCCCGGATCGGAGTGGTCCGAGCAGTCCGGCGCCTCGCCGTGGCCGAGGATCGAGCCGTGCTCCTTGGGCACCTGGTACTTGTCGGCGAGGTACGCCGAGAGCTTGGCCGACTCGACATACATCGCCTCGGTGAACCACAGCTCGGGCTTGGCAGCGTAACCCTCGTGCT
Source organism: Myxococcales bacterium (assembly GCA_016720595.1). GTDB lineage: Bacteria > Myxococcota_A > Polyangia > Haliangiales > Haliangiaceae > JABFXX01. Next base: position 85,038 of record JADKKI010000014.1, on the reverse strand, counting down.
CGATGCCGACGGTGGTGGTGTTGAAACACGCGTCGTGCCACGCGATGTCCTTCTCCTTGACCATCTGCGTGATCGCGCCGGTGCTCGACTTGATCACGTAGTGGGCGGAGACGTTGGCCGCGGGATCCTTGAACCAGCTGATCGAGCCGGCGTAGCTGCCCTCGGTGTCGTGGATGACGATGTGATCGATCTTGGTGCGGCTGGCGGCCTGGTAGTTGCCGGAGTACGCAGCGGACCAGGTGGCCGGCGCATAGTCCGCGCCGCCGAGCGCCTGCTGCGTGGTGCCAAAGCCAGCGGCGCGATCGATCTCGGGGCGAGCGGCGATGACGACGGAGTCTCCGGCGGCGTCCTGCCCGTCGACGCCGCGCGCGAGCACGGCGATCAGCTCGGCGCGGGTGCTGTCATCGAGGAGCGCGAGGAAATCCTCCAGCGTGCGAGCGGAGGGATCGCGGCTCTTCAGCAGCGCGGCGGCGGCACGCACCGAGGCCTCGGCATCGGTGCTGGCGGCGGCATCGGTGACCCCGGCGAGCCGGGCGCCCAGGGCGAGATCGGCGGGAGAGAGGCCGAGCAGGCCCAGCGTGGTGCGGTTGTGCTCCGTGGCGCTCACGAACTGGAGGCGGGTCTCGACGTACGACAGCGAGGCGAGCAGCTCCGGCGGAACGCCCATCTCGGTGCCGACGCGCGTGAACATCCCCGCCAGGGACGAGGTCCCACCGACGGGGACGCGCGGGGCGCTGGAGTCCGACAGTGGCGCGACGCAGGCCCCGGCAAGCAGGGTGGCGAGCGCGACACAGCCGAGAGTCCCCTGACGCATGGGCCGCATCGTAGATCATCTGAGAGAACGCCCGCGACGAATTTCGAAGACAGATTCGGCCACAGTTTCGGCCACCGATTCGGCATAGACCGGTGCAACCAGCCGTGGGCACCCGGCGAGGGCTGGTCGAGGCTAAGATGGCGTGGTGTCTGCGTCCGCCGAGGGCGGTATCCGCTTCGGTAACTATGTGCTGTTGCGTCGTCTCGCGCGCGGCGGCATGGCCGAGGTGTTCCTCGCGCAGCAGAAGGGGCTCGAGGGGTTCGACCGGCGGGTGGCGGTCAAGCGGATCCTGCCGCACCTCGTCGACGCGCCGGACTTCGTCAAGATGTTCCTCGGGGAGGCCCGGCTCGCCGCGCAGCTGACGCACCCGAACGTCGTCCACATCTACGATTTCGGGAAGGTCGGCACCGACTACTTCATCGCGATGGAGTTCGTGGACGGCGTGCATGCCGGCCAGCTCTACAAGTACGGCGTCGACAAGGAGCGGATGCCGCCGACGATGGTCGCCCGGATCGGCGCCGATGCCGCGACCGCGCTGCACTATGCGCACGAGGTGCGGAACCAGAGCGGGCAGCCGCTCGGGCTCGTGCACCGTGATGTCTCGCCCGCGAACATCATGGTGTCGTTCGACGGCGTGGTGAAGCTGTGCGACTTCGGGATCGCGAAGGCCGCGATGCTCGGGGATCAGCTGACCAATCCCGGGCAGGTGAAGGGCAAGTACGCGTACATGTCGCCCGAGCAGACGATCGCGTCGCCGCTCGATGGGCGGAGCGATGTGTTCTCGCTCGCGATCGTGCTGTGGGAGCTGCTCGCGGGCAAGACGATCGTCGGGCGCGGGGATGCCGTGGAGGCGATGCGCGCGATCCGGGATGGCAAGCTGCCCTCGATCCTCCAGGCCGCCCCGAAGACCCCGCCTGCGCTGGCGAAGGCGATCACGTGGGCCCTGCAGACCCGGCGTGAGATCCGCGCCACCGCGATGGACTTCGCGCAGGCGCTCGAGCAGTTCATCAAGAGCTCGCCCGAGCTCGCCACCCCGATGCAGCTCGGTGGCTGGGTGCGCCAGCGGTTCACGCGCGAGGGCACCGGGCAGCACCCGGCGATCCCGATCCCGGGCGTCTCGATCGGCACGCGGCCGGCGCCGCACACGATGCTCGCGCCCGACACCGTCGAGGGCGGCGGGACGCTGGTGTCCACGGGCATGGTGGCGGGCACCATCACGCCGCCGTCGAGCATCATCGCCGCGTCCCGCGTGCAGTCCACAGAGGACATCCTCGAGACCGCGGAGACCATCGCGATCACCGGGGAGAAAGCGCCCACCGCGAAGAAGGGCGGCGCGCACGCCAACGAGACCGTGATCGCGCCCGGTGCGGTCCTGCCGCGTCCCCCGCCCCGCCCGGCGGACTCCACGCTGCGACCGGCGCGCGAGACCACGGAGCGCGATGGCGCGAACGGCAACGACACGATCAACGACGAGACCGAGCTGCGCAGCGGCGCGTACAAGCCGCAGGTCGCCGGGGGGCCCGCGGAGCTGCCGACGCAGGTCCCGCGCGCGATCGAGCGGAAGCGTACGCCCGTCCCGCTCGATACGACCTCGCGGATGCCGCGCAGCCGGCGCGCCCGGCTCGCCCTGGCGATCGGTGGCCTGGTGCTGCTCGGGATCCTGAGCTTCATGATCGCGCTCGCCGCGCGCGGGCCCGCCAAGCAGGCCGCGGTGCCGGCGGACGCGAGTGCGCCAGCGATCGCCGCCGATGCGGTGCGTGCCGTGGCTCCGCCGATCGATGCCGCGGCTGTGCCCGCGCCGGTCGATGCGTTCGAGCCGACGATCCGCCCCGATGCGCCCGACGATCTGACGTACCTCGAGATCCGGACCAACCCCGGCGGCGGCACGATCACCGTCAACGGCGAGACGCGAGCCGACCCGGCGCGGTTCGCCCTCGCGCCCGGCCATTACAAGATCCTCGCGGAGCTCGAGGGCTATGCACCGGAGAAGCGCGAGGTCGATCTCGCGCGCGGCCTCGATCGCGTGCAGGAGGTGGCGTTCCGCAAGCGGCTCGGCTCGGGCACGCAGCGCCCTGCCCCGTCGATGGGCAAGCTGACGGTGCGCACCACGCCGTACTCGATCGTCTACAGCGGCGCGAAGAAGCTCGGCGAGGCGCCATTCGCGGAGCTCGAGCTGCCAGTGGGCGCGTACACGCTGACGTTCAAGAACCCGACGCGCGCCACGGTCACGCGCAAGGTGACGATCACGGCAGGCAAGACCACGAAGCTGTCGTTCGCGATCCCCTAGAGGCCGGCTGCCGCCTGCGGCCGAAAGGCCAGCTTGCCGATCGCTTCGTACTCGGCGTGCGCCGCGCGCTGAAGGTGCGCTCTCGAGATCGGGGATCCATCGTGAGCAGCCATGAACGCGGCGCGCACGACGGCGTTCTTGATGTAGCCACCCGTCATCTCGAAATCACGACCAAGGTCGGCGAGCTCGAGATCGGGTTCGACCTCGGCGTCGGGAGGAATCATAGCCTTCCAGATCAAGGCGCGCTGCTGCTCGTCGGGAAGTGAAAACCGGAGATGAAACGCAAGGCGACGCTTGAACGCCTCGTCGATCGAGGTCTCGTGATTGGTGGTGAGGAGCGAGATCCCGTTGAACGACTCCATACGCTGCAGCAGAAAGTTCACCTCGAGGTTCGCGTAGCGATCATTGGAGCTCTTGACCTCCGTCCGCTTGCCGAAGATCGAGTCGGCCTCATCGAACAAGATCACGGCATGGCCCGACTCCGCCGCATCGAACACGGCGGCGAGCTGCTTCTCGGTCTCCCCGATGTACTTGGACATGATCCGCGAGAGATCCACCTGATAGAGGTCCAGGCCGAGCTCCTTCGCGATCAACCCTGCCGCCATCGTCTTGCCTGTGCCGGGCGGTCCAGACATCAGAGCGCACAGACCGTGTGACTTCCCGATCTTCGCGCCGAAGCCCCAGCGATCGAGAACCAGGTGCTTGTGTCGCACGCGCGCGACGAGCTCGATCAGCTGATCGAACTGCTCGGCAGGGAGCACGAGATCGTTCCACGTCTGGGAGGTCTCGATCCGCGTCGCGACGCTCCCGAGCGAATGTTCGAGGTGCCCGCGAACACCGTGGTGAATCTCCGCGCAGGTGATGGAGGCACCGTCGGCCAGCGCCTCGACGGCCTCTGCGGTGGCCTGAATCGCGGACTCGCTGAGGACATACCGCCCCGCTGCCTCGCGAGCGGACTCGTCGGCGCGGGGCAGGTAGCGCCTCCATGCCGCCGTGCGCTCGGCCGCTGTGGGCATCGTGGCGGCGAGCACCGTCGTGCGGAGATCACGGATCGAACACGTCCGCTCGGCACTCGAGGTCGCCAGGATCGGCTCCGGCGCCCGCCCCACCACGACCGCGTCGAAGGCGTGGCGCCCGTCGGTGCGGTCGAACAGGAGCACGTCGAGATCCTCGAACACCAGCGTCACCTTCATCAGCCGAGCCTCGCGAACGACCGCGCGGAGGAGATCCCGAAGTTGTGCCCCGAGCTCGGGCAGCTCGCGACATCGAACCACGAGCGCGGAGCTCGCCCCTCCCGCAACGCGAACCTGGTGAGTTCGATCAGCGGTGGCGGCGCCGGCACAGACGATCAGGCCACCGACGCGGTTCGCCTTCACGTTGCGCCCAGCTCCTCGGCGTACCGACAGCTCGTCCACGATCTGGAGGTCTGCGAACGCGGCGATCGCAGGATCGAGCCGGAGGTCCCCATCGGCGAGCTCGAGCACGCGATCGGTCGCTCGTACCTGTCGGCGGTGCAAGGGCCGCTGCGTGTCCGCAGGCAGCGCGATCAAGCCGTGCTCGTGGAGTTCCTCGACCTCCCGCCCGCCCAGGCCCGCCACCGCGCGCCGCCAGCCGAGCACGTTGTGATCCGGGCAGTCGCGCGTGGCCTGGCTCTGGACGAGGCCACCGAGCGTGCGATCGAGCTCGCTGCACGCGAGCAACACGAGCCCGTGATACGCGGGCATCGAGAGTCCGAGGTTGCGGAGCAGGCAGAGCAGCGGGATGGGTACATCGTCCGAGGTCGCCGCAATCCGGTGGTCGAGGTCGGATCGCAGCTCGTCGGCGACCAAGCGATCCTCGGCGTTGCCACCCAGGCACGCAAGGCCCCACCGGATCTCGAACGACAGGAGCTCCTTCGCGCTGGCAAGTCCCTGGTGATGCATGGCCCACGTATCGGCCACGGGCCTGGCGGGTTGCGGATCTAATATTGGCCCTTGGAATCCGGGATCTTGGAGCCGATCGCCGCCCGGAAGCCGTTGAGGTCGTACCGGCCACGGCGAAGCGCCACGAGCCTCGGATCGTCTCGGTCCTTGGGCCCGAGCTTCGCGAGCTCCTCGGCGAGCGCGTCGAGGGCCACGAGTGGGGCTTCCCAGGCCCAGGCCTTGAGAGGCGTGGAGGGCGAACGAGGTGGAGGAGTCAACCCTATGCTGGTCAGCCCCGTCGCAATCCGAGCAACCGCTGCCGCTTCATCCTTCGCCTCGAACAGATCCATTCGCTCCAGCAGAGCGAACTGCCAAGCGACGGCTGCACCATCGAGCAGCGTGAACGCTTCGGCTCGGGCATCAGGGCCGAACGTCGGCTGATGGTGTGTCCAGGCACGGACATAGTAGCCGTGCCGACGATTCCGCACGGCCTCCCGGCCCCAGGCCTCGTCGTGCCGATCGACCACTGGTTCGGGCCAGCCCCACACCCGCTTGTCGATCAAAACCTGTACGTAGTCGGCGGCACGCGTTAACTGCCGGGTATCGAACAGCAGCCGGATGTAGGTCGCCGCGCTGGCCTTGAAGCCCGGGAACGAGCACAGCAGATCGCCGCGCTCGCGGAAGTCGATCAAGGGCAAGATCCACTCGGGCATGTTGGGTGGCATGCCTTGCTCCGCGAGCCCCAGGAGCGTCGCCTTCACTTCGCGGAGATGGTCCTTGAGCTCGATCTCGCACAGGTCCGCCTGAGCCTTGCGTGGTCCCTCGTTGGACGCCCGGCAGCCGACGGTCGCGAGCACCACGGCGACAACCCCGATCGACGCTACCGTCATGGCTGCATGCTCCCGTAGTCGACTTCCGCGCGGACCCGGGCGATCGACTCGTCGGCCCAGAACGTGGTGTCTTCGCTGCTGATGAACAGCTCGTGGAGCTTCGCGGCTGGCCGGGCGAAGCCCTCGGGCTTCATCGTGCGCTCCCAGGCCCGTGCCACGAGGCTCTCGTGGATCCACTCCACGAACCGGAAGCGGCCGGTCCTGCCTGGTGTTCCATCGCGAAATTCCCGGCTCGCGGACAGCGGAACGTTCTCGGTCGCCGGCTCGATCAGCGCCATCCGCTGCCTCCCATCCGGGCCGAACACGCGCGCCGCGTGTCGGACGCCATCGATTCGCGTCACCTGGCGGTCGTACGTCGCGAGCTGCTCGCGAATGCTGCCCTCCAGCTTGGACTGACTGATCTTGTCGAGCGTCGGGAGGTCGCCGTCGATCGAGTCGAGGACTGCGTCGGTTCCGGTCTCGACCGCGGCATGCAGCTTGTTCGACCAGGCGAGCGGCTGAGCCTTCAGCGCCGCGATGTAGCCGTCTCGGTCGCTGGGCATCGAGGGCCGAATGTACAGTGGCTGCCCCTTCACCGGCAGCTTCGCGACCTCCTGGATGCCCTTGTCGGCCACCTTCTCGGCGACCTGATCGGCGAGCCTCTCTGCTCCCGCTGCGGCGGGCTTCATCCCACTTGTCAACGCACGTCCGATCCCTGCGCCCGCCATCGCAAAAAAGATGTCGACCACCATGCGCGCGAGGAACGGCACCGGGTCCTTCTCCGTCTTGAGCCGATCCTCGATCCCGACCGCGGCAATGGCGAGGCTCCACACCTCCCGCAGCGTGTCGATCCGCCCCCGCGTGCTGATCCTCACGGCCTCGCGCTGATCGTGGGTGAACCCGCAGTTGACGGGGTCCGCCGCCCCGCTGATCTGACAGTAGGCCTCCGGATGGCGTGCCATGACGTTCGCCTGGAGCTTCGTCGGATCGTGCGCCGAGACATTCACGTTGGCCTCCTCGGCCGCGTGCGTGCTTCGCGACAGCGCGCGTGATTCGAGGATCAGCCGATCGGCAGCCTGGGCGCTTGAATGCGCATCCTGCGACAGCGTGTCCTGCGCCATGGCGGGCCGATCGAGCAGCGGCTGCAATGCGGCTCGGCTCGTCTCGAGCCTCTTGATCGCACGATCGAGGGTCGCCGCCGACACCACTCCAGTGGCGACACCTGCACGAAGCTCGCGTACCGCATGGGCCGCTTCGAGCATGTCGTCGAAGGCGCTCCCGTAGTCATGCTCGTTCTTGGAAACGGACTGCTTCGCGGTCAGCGGACCAACAAAACCTGGATCGAGGAATTCGGCGGTGTGTGCGGTGCCCATGGCTGCTCCTGGATGTGGGGTAGAGTTCGAGTCAGCGCGAACCGAGCGCCTGCCGCCGACGTGCGTCGGCGAGAAACGCACGCAAGCGCTGGCGGCGATCGACGACGAGTCGGGCGAACGCCTGTGCCAGCCGGTCGTCGGCGCGAGCCAGATCGAAGCGTCGTCCGAGATCGAACGCCTGAACGAGCTCGAGTTGTGAGAACAGCGCGGCGAGCTCGCGCTCACGGCGCGCGTTCCCTTCACGGTGACCCTCGCCGGGGTCGATGGGCCGCGTGAGCGCCGTCAGGATCGCAGCCTCCGTCGTCAGCGGCAGGTCCTGGGGGGCGCGCGTCTGGCGCAGAACCGCGCTCGTCGTCAGGGCGCCTTCGTGCCCCATCGCGCGTGGATCCCAAACCGAGGGCGAGCCTGGTACGAGGCGCAGGCCAGCAGCGACCTCGTGGCGCCTGGACTCGAGGGTGGGAGAGGAGTCCGATTCGGGGGCGGAGACGGGCTTGGGAGCATTCATGCCGTGCCCTATCGGCCACCACGCGTCGCGGTTGCGTGGTTTGTTGCCGGAGCTCCGAACCGCGCGAGATCTCTCGCGACTATCCCCGTGGCCGGAAGGCCCGTCCGCCGATCGACTCGGTGGACCATCCCGTGGCCGGAAGGCCCGTCTGCCGATCGACTCGGGGTGCGCCGCGCGTCCGGTGTGTCCGGCCCATCGGAAGACCGCGTTCTATGCGTCGGCGATCTCGCAGGGTTGCGGATCGCAAGTTGCTCAAGTTGAAACCGTCCCCTACGCCTCGAGCCCGGTCGCCCACGAGTTCTTGGGCTTGGTGTTGAAGTGGTGGGTCGCGTTGATCACGCGGACCGTGCCGGTCTTGCTGCGCATCACGATCGACTCGGTCTTCGCGCTGTCGCCGAAGAATCGGACGCCGTCGAGGAAATAGCCCTTGGTCACGCCCGTGGCGGCGAATACGACGTCGCCCCCTGGCGAGCTCCTCGGTGTTGTAGATCGTCTCTCGGGGCGCACGCCCATGCGCTTCGCGCGAGCGCGCTCCTCGTCGTTGCAGGAAGCGGAGGCGGCTCCGGGAGCTCGCCGCCCACGCACTTGAGGGCGGCCGCGGCGATCACACCTTTCGGGGCGCTGCCGGTGCCGAACAGCACGTCCACGCCGGACTCGGGTTCGCTGTCATCACGGCGCCGGAGACGTCGCTGTCGCCGATCAGGCGGATGTGCACCGGCCTGACGGACCTCGCCGATCAGATCGGTGTGGCGATCACGGTCGAGGATCACCGCGGTGCAGTCCGGAGATCTTTCTTGCCCTGGCCTTCGCGATCCTCTCGAGGTTCCAGGTCGGGGACCGCGGAGATCGATCAAGTGGCGCGCCTCGGGGCCGACCGCGATCTTCTGCATGTACGTGTCGGGGCGTTGAGGAACTGCCCGTCATCGGCGATCGCGATCACGCTGATCGCATCGGGCGCGCCCACCGCGCAGCAGGTTCGGCCTTCGAGCGATCCACCGCGATGTCGACCTTGGGCGGGCCAGTCGCCAGGCCCAGCCCGCGCCCACGGTCTCGCCGATGAACAGCATCGGGGCCTCGTCGCGCTCGCCCTCGCCGATCACCACGGTGCTGCGGAAAGTCGATGGCGTCGAACGCCTGCGCATCGCTCGACCGCGACGATCGGCGAGCTTGCGATCACCGCGTCCCATCAGGCCGGGCAGACGCCAGCGCGGCGGCCTCGGTGATGCGAACCACTTCGAGGGCGAGGTTGCGGTCTTGCATGGCGCAAGGTACCCCGCCCTGCCCGATCGATCAATGATGAGGAGGTGAGGACCCACAGCTTCGTCGCATTCGTGCTCGCCGTAGGCTGTGGCAGCAAGGAGGTCCAGGCGCCCTCGGCCTCCCTGACGCCCAAGCTCGAGGGCTCAGCCCAGGCCCTCGGCGGCGAGAGTGCCAGCACTTCATGCGGATCGGCGGCGAGCTCGGCGCGGCCCCCGAGGTCATGCAGTGCCAGGGTGCGACGGCGTACGTGTCCGTCAACCACTTCTCAAGGAGGGGCGTGATCCAGTCGATCGAGCTCGCTCCTGACCGGTGCGCCCCCGCCGAGCCGCGCAAGACGTATGCGAAGGCGCTCGACGGCGTCATCGGCCCGGAGGCCCTCGCAGCGATCCAGGCGCAGATCCCCGACAGCGGCAAGGGATCGAGACGCCCCGAGCCTCACGCGTCGCGGGCTTGAAGCTGATGATCTCGGCAGGGCCGGCTGGAAGACGGCCTGGCGGTACGACATCACGATCAGCTGGTGAGACAGGGACGGTTTCAACTTGAGTAACTTGCGGTCGGCAAGTGCGCGACATCTCTCGCCCAGGAGTGACTCCTTCGCGCAGCGGCTTCGGTCAGGCGCCAGGCGACTTGGCGCCAGGGGTCACGATCGCCGGGATCGAATCGCGAAGCGCATCCGGCACCCGGACGCGGGCGGCCATCGGTGCCGATCACCGCGTGGCGCGTGACCGACCGCGATCAACGTGGGTGTCACGCCGCACGTGATACCCCGGAACCGCACCGAGGCCGGGCGCAGCTCGGTGACGTCGACCCCGACGACCAGCAGGTCCTCGTAGCAGGCCGGCCGCTTGTGGTAGTCGCAGTGCGCCTCCACCACGGGAGCGCGATCCCACGCCCTCGAGATCCTTGTAGCCCGGCCGAGAGAGCGCCAGTAGGCGGCGCGTGCGCTCTCGAAGAACCGCAGATAAGTTCGCGCGTAGGTACACGACCCCCCATCTGGTCGGCGGTGCCGCCGAAGATGACGCGGATCCGTCAGCATCAGGTGGCGATCCGACCACGCGCAGGTTCGCGGACGATCGGCAGCGCATCGATCTCGCCGAGCGCGGCACGCACATCGCCCTCGCGCGCCGAGTGCGTCAGCACCACCACCCACGGGCGTGTCGCTATCGCGGCGGGCCGGCGCGCCGTCCTGCACTACCTGCGCGATCGAGACCGCGTGAGCTCTGAGGATGGTCATCAGCTGCCCGAGCACACCGGGCTGGTCGTGGACACCGAACCGCAGGTAGTACGGGCGAGCGCAGGTCGCCGACGGGCACCATCGGCCGCACCTTCGTGGGCCGCGGTCGTGACCTGCGAGCCCGCGCGGGCGAACATGTTCCGGGCGATCTCGATCATGTCGGAGACCACCGACATCGCCGTGGGCAAACATGCCCGCGCCGGCGCCGTAGTACATCGACGGGCCGAGTGCATAGCTTGCACGTACACGGCGTTCTTCGCGCCGGAGACATCAGCGAGCAGCCAGTTGCTCGACGAGCGCCGCGAACGCGCGCCTCGATCGGCCCGGTGCCCGGTCGCCGTGCTCGCGCGATCACGAGCGGCTTGATCACGTAGCCGAACTTCTCGGCGTCCGCGAGATCGATCGGATCGACCACGATGCCGTCCTTGGGGATCGCCGCGACATCGATCGTGGTGCCAAAGCAGAGGTTCACCAGGATCGCGAGCTTGTGCGCGGCATCGCCGCCACCCACATCGAGCGTGGGATCCGCCTCGGCGTATCCGAGGGCTTGCGCCTCCGCGAGGATGTCCGCGAACGGGCGCCGGCTCCGGTCATCGTCGAGAGGATGTAGCTCGACGCTGCCGTTGACGATGCCGGATGATCGATTCCACGCGATCCGACGCGAGGCCCCTCACGCAGGACGTGGATGATCGGCACGCCGCCGCACACCGCGGCCTCGTAGTACACGTCCACGCCGGCGCGCTCGGCGGCGCCGAACACCTCGCCCCAGTGCTCGGCGAGCAGGGCCTTGTTCGCGGTGACCACGTGGCGCTTCGCGGCGATCGTGGCGGAGAGCACGGCGTCCTTGGCCAGCGTGGTGCCGCCCATCAGCTCGCACACGATGTCCACGTCGGGGCGCCGGATCGCGGCATCGACATCCGTGGTGAGCAGCGCGCGATCCACCGCGACCACGCGATCCAGCTTGTCCGGATCGCGGACCGCGATCGCGGACTCGAGCCGCGCACCGAGGCGAGCCGATCGCGGCGGCGTTGTCCTCGAGCAGCTTCACCACGCCACCGCCGACATTCCCGAGCCTGGAGCAAGGCAACTCCGATCGTGCGCGGCGCGGTCATGATTGCAATCCTCGGGGTCCTGGCGATCCTTGGGCGGCTCGACGGCCTCGCAGTGCGTACGGGCCTCGCAACTCTCGCAGTCCGTCGGGGCCTCGCAGTCCGTGGGTGGCTCGCAGTCCTTCGGGGCCTCGCAACGCTCGCAGTCCTTCGGAGCCTCGCAACCTCGCAGTCCTTCGGGGCCTCGCGTTCGCGGTCCTCGGGGCCTTGGTGGGAGCGCGGTCCACGCGGTCCCGAGGTCGGAGAGATCCGGGTCACGGGCGCTTGTAGGAATAGTGTTCGCTGGCGATCGCCCATCCGTCGGGGGTCTTGCGCACCACCAGCGTGAGCGTGCCGCCTCGGTCACCGTGGTCGTGCCGTCGGTCGGTTGCGCGTCATCGTGGCCACGGCGTATGCTGCCTCGAGGCCGAGCGCGACGACCTGCACGTCCTTGAGCCGGATGTGGATCTGGCCGGCGCGGGCGATCCGATCCTTGAGGTAGGCCTCGACCGAGCTCCAGCCGATCATCGTCTGGCCTTCCTGGACGACGACGACGTCGAGGTCGCGGGCATACAGCTTCGCGAGCGCGTCCACGCTGCGAACCTCGTAGCCCTGACGCCACTGCTCGATCGTCGCCTTCACGGCGGTGACCACCTTCCTGGGGGTGGTCGCGCTGGGGCCAAGGGGTCCCGCGCCTTGCCACCGGGACATCCCGCGATGAGGATCGCGAGGGTGATCACGAGGCTGCGCATGAGGGGTAACACGGCCTCACGAGGGTGATCGAACGCCGCTGTTCGGTTAGTGTCCGCGCATGACCGAGATCGTCTGGCTCCACGCTCGCGAGGTCCTGATTCCCGTGGCAACCCCACCGTCGAGGCCGAAGTGGGTCTCGATGGCGGCGCTCTCGGCCGTGCGATCGTGCCCTCGGGCGCATCGACCGGCGAGTACGAGGCGCTCGAGCTGCGCGACGGCGACGCCGGCCGGTTCCTCGGCAAGGGCGTGCTCAAGGCCGTGGACCACGTGCGCGACATCATCGCGCCGACCCTGATCGGCATGGACGCCACCGACCAGTCCGCGGTCGACGCCGCACTGCTCGCACTCGATGGCACCCCACCAAGTCCCATCTCGGTGCGAACGCGATCCTGCGGTCTCGATGGCCACCGCGCGCGCCGCGGCACTCGGCCACGACCTTCCACTCTATCGCTACCTCGGTGGCGTTGGCGCGGTGACCTTGCCCGTGCCGCTGATGAACGTCATCAACGGCGGCGCGCACGCCGACAACAACCTCGACATCCAGGAGTTCATGATCGTGCCCGCCGGGTTCGATCAGTTCGAGGATGCGCTCCGCGCAGGCGTGGAGGTGTTCCACAACCTGAAGAAGCTGCTGTCGAGCCGCGGCAAGGCGACCAACGTCGGTGACGAGGGGCGGCTTTGCGCCGAGCCTCGAGAACGCGGACGAGGCGCTCACCCTGCTCCTCGAGGCGATCGGCAAGGCCGGGTACAAGGCGGGCGAGCAGATCTTCCTCGCGCTCGACGTCGCGGCCTCGGAGTTCTGGGACAAGGACAAGAAGTCCTACGACTACGAGGGCAAGCATATGACCTCGGCCGAGATGGTCGAGATGTATGCCGGCCTGGGTCGGCAAGTACCCGCTGATCTCGATCGAGGACGGCCTCGATCAGGACGACTGGGCAGGCTGGAAGGCGTTGACCGACAAGATCGGCGCCAAGACCCAGATCGTCGGCGACGATCTGTTCGTGACCCAGACGGCGCGCCTCAAGAAGGGCATCGAGATGGGCGTGGCGAACTCGATCCTCGTGAAGGTCAACCAGATCGGCAGCCTGACCGAGACGCTCGATGCCGTGCGCACCGCGCAGCACGCCCGCTACACCGCGGTGATCTCGCACCGCTCCGGCGAGAGCGAGGATTCGTTCATCGCCGATCTCGCAGTCGCAACCAACGCGGGCCAGATCAAGACCGGCTCAGCGTCGCGCTCCGATCGGATCGCGAAGTACAACCAGCTGCTGCGGATCTCCGATCAGCTCGGCGACGACGCCCGGTTCGCCGGCCCCGGCGTGTTCCGGCGTTGATGCTGACGATGTCGAGGCTCGCACTCGTTGCCCTCGGCCTGGCGCTCGCGGCCTGCGGCTCGTCCAAGCCTGCCGGCCCGCCCGCGCCCAAGCCCCTCACGGCCGATGCGCCGCTCCCGGATAGCTGCAAGGTCAGCGAGGACTGCACGCTGGTGCAGGCCTGCTGTGGCTGCAACGCCGGCGGCAAGCAGATCGCGATCCGCGCCGATGCCGTCGCGAGCTTCGAGGCCGGCCGCCCCGAGCGCTGCGCCGGCAACATGTGCGCCCAGATGATCAGCACCGACGCGAGCTGCGACGCGGAGGCTGTGTGCGGCAACAACGGCCGCTGCAACGTCGCGCCGCACATGCAACACGAGTAGGGGACGGTCGAAGCTCGTGGGCGCGCGATTGACTGCGGTGGGTCCGGCACGGCTTCACCGAACATGCGTCGAGTTGTTTCGAGCACTTCCCGATCGCAAGTTGCTCAAGTTGAAACCGTCCCCAACTCCTTGGGCCTGAGCAGCACCGGGTACAACGCCAGCATGCCCCACGGGAACAGCCCGATCGGCAGCGCGATCACGAGCCCGAGGTGGAACACGATGCCGGTGGCGATCCACAGCCAGCGCAGGCGCAGGCGATTGATCCACTTGCGAAACGCGCCGGGGCGATCAGCGGTCTCCGCGCAGTACAGCCACACGAGGTAGAGCGGCGCCGAGAGCTCGAACACGAGCGTCACCGCGGTCGCGACCTGCGTCACCGGGATCACGGAGCTGACCCAGCCCGGATCGAAGCGCGCGAAGTGCGGATCGGTGAGGGCGTTCGCGAGCGCCATGAAGCCGCCCTGCGGGCCCCACTCGGCGCCGCTCTTGTTCATTCCGGCCGAGCAGTAGATCCACAGCAGCTGGAACAGGAGGAGATATCGCGGCCAGGCGGGGACGAGCGCGGGCATCGGTCGCTTGATCAGTCGGCGCAGCCAGGCATCGACGGACCACTTCGCGTTGCAGCCCGAGAGCGCGAGGATCACCAGCACGAGACGCAGCACGACCTGGATCCCACGATCGGTGTCGGGGCTCAGGTACGCGAGCTGCGCCATCGCGACCGCGAGCGTCACGCACGCAAGGCGCGTGGCCAGCCCCACCAGCACGCAGCCGGCGGCGATCACGGCCACCAGCCACAACGTGGGCCCGAGGCCCGCGTCGAGGATCTCGGTGGCGAACCCGCCGCTCGGCATCGCGTAGCCCTCGGGTGCCGCCGAGTACATCGGGATCATCACCCCGACGTGCGCGAGGTTCAGCAGATCCGCGAGCAACGCGAGCCCCACGTACATGCGCACCAGCGCGAGCGCGGTCGCCGGCTCGCGCTGATCCCACAGCACCACCCACGCCCGCCATGCACGCCTCATAGGCCGCCTCGCTGCACGTCGCGATGATCGCTTCGCGGCACGCCTGGCTGGTCACCTCGCTCCACGGCTCGCTGGTCACCTCGCTCCACGGCTCGCTCCACGCCTCGCTCCACGCCTCGCTCCACGCCTCGCTCCACGCCTCGCTCCACGCCTCGCTCCACTGCTCGCTTCTCGCCGCGTTGCTCGCCGCGTTGCTGGCCGCATTGCTCGCCGCGTTGCTCGCCTCGTTGCTCACGTCGTCCGCCCTGGTGGACGTCTTGCCGCCGGCTTCGCTGCCCGCTTCGTCGCCCGCCGGGCTTCGCGCCGCGCTCGCGGACGATCGGCATCACGAACTTCCCGGTGCTCCGCGCCTCGCCGTCCTCGATCTCGATGCGCTCGAACCACAGCCGCGCGGCGTCGATCTCGGGGTGCTCCGCGAGCACGTGGCCGAGGAACCACTCCGAGAACACGCCGTACTGCCGCATCGCACGATCGGTCGGGTTCCAGGCGCCGCGAACGCGCTCGTCGAGCAGCAGCGATCCGTATGCCGTGTGCTCGGGATCGCCCGCGCGAAACATCAGGCTCCAGCTACCGCCGCTGCGTCCGTGCAGCTCGAGCCGGTACCGATCACGCTCGGCGACCTGGAACAGCGCCCACCGCTGCGTCACGAGCAGCGCGCGCTGCACCCAGCGAAACGGGCGCATGACCTCGATCTGGATCGGGCGCACGAGGTCGACGATCGGCGCCTGCCACGGCTTCACATAGCCGGGCGGCGGCAGCGGACAGCCATCGACCAGGCCGATCGCGATCACGCATGCGATCACCCCGGCCCGTATGTGCGGCCAACGCTTCCCTGCCACCTGCAGAGCTTAGCGCGTCGGGTCGAACGTCGTGACGCGGCGCAGGAACGAGGCGTCGAGATATTCGCGCTTGATCACCTCGGCCATCTCCTCGGCGGTCTGGAACCGCTCGTAGTCGATCCGGATCACCGGGATGACCTTCGAGATGTTCGCGACGAACTCCTCGTACCCATCGTGCAGCGCCTGCAGGTAGCCGAGCTCGATCTTCGATTCGACATCCCGGCTGCGCATGCGGATCCGCTCCGCGCTCGCCTCGGGCGAGACATCGAGGAACACGATCACGCTCGGCTTGCACATGAAGTTGCTCATGTTGCGGAACAGCTGGACGTACGTCTTGTAGTCGCGCTCGTCCATGAGCCCGGTGCGGGCGAGCATCTTCGCGAAGATCGAGTCCTCGTAGATGGTGCGATCCTGCACCGCCGAGCGGCCACGCCAGATGATCTCCTGGTGCTGCTGGAACCGGCGATTGAGCAGGTAGACCTGCATCGCGAACGAGTACCGCGCGGTGTCCCGGTAGAAGTCCGAGAGGTACTCGTTGTCCGCGACCGGCTCGTAGTAGGTGTCGATGCCGAGGTGATCGCCGAGCGCCTTGGCGAGCGTGGACTTGCCCGCACCGATCATCCCCGCGATGCCGATGAAGATGTTGCCGAACACCTCGGGGGCGGCCGCGCGCTGACTGGTGGGACCCGACCCGTCGGCCAGCGGGTTCCGGCCCGCCGGGCTACTGGAGCCCGAAGGGCGATCGGTCACCGGCTCGATCGGGGTATCGAGCTCGTGCCCGATCGGAGCGGTGACCGAGGGCTTGATCGAGGGGGATCCGGACGTCGCTTCGAGGGGATCGGGCAGCACGTCGAGCAGCCTGCCAGGCCCCTATGACAGCGCCCGAACGCGCCCCGGGAGTGGCCTCAGCGCCGCCCTTTGAAGCCCATCATCCCCTGGATCACGCCCTCGCTGGCCTCGGCGATCTCGCCCTCCTCGCGCGCGCGATCGGCGCAGTCCTCGCACAGCTTCTTCACCTTGCCGGCGATCTTCACGGAGACGAGCTTGTCGACATCGTCGTTGCACCCACGGCAGGTCGGCATGGATCAAATCCTACCTCGACGTCAGCCGCGGGTCAGCTCCTCCCCCAGCCGCCGGAACAGCCAGGACTGTAGCAGCAGCTTGGTCTGGGCCTCGTTGAGAGCGGTGCGCAGCCGGGAGATGAACAGGCACGGGACGCTCAGCATCATCAGGCTCGCGACCAGGAGGAGGAGCGTCACCGCCGTCGGCCCCGGGAGCGCGAGCATGTGCGGCACGATCACCACGTTGCCGTGCTCGAACACGTACGACGGGGACAGCACGCCCGCCAGCTCGAGGAGCGCAGGCACCGTCATCGCGATCGCGCCGAGCCCGAGGGTGGCCATCCGCATCCGGAACGAGGGATGCGCCTGGAGGACGATCGTGAACGTGGCGATCAACGTCGGCACCATCACCAGCGGACCGAACATCCGGCTGGTCGCGGCCCCACCGAGCAGCGTCAACCCGATCACCGCGAGCTGGATCCACGCCGGGATGAACCGCGAGCGCGAGGCCACGAAGCTCATGACAGCCGCCAACCCCACCGGGACGAGTACCAGCGCCGCCTGCGCAGGCTCGTGCAGCCCGATCACCAGGACCACCGGGAGGAACAGGAACCACATCAAGGAGGCACCGATCGAGTACCGGGCCCCGATCTGGACGAGCCGTTGCTCGGCGGCAACCATCTCCGTCGCGACGGACTCGGGCATCACGCGCGGCGGCGTCGACATCAGCTGACCGAGCGTGGCCACGTTCTCGTCGTTCGCCGGATCGAGGGCGAGGGCACGGACCACCTCCCGGATCGCGGTGCCGCGCTCGTGCTCGTAGTCCGCGCCGAGCTCCGCCGCTCGCACCAGCGCCTCGCGAGCGCGCCCGGCATGGTCCACGGCGAGCGCCTTGCGCTGTGCGAGCTCGCGATCACCGTCGAGAAACCGCACCACCGCCTCCTGCAGCGCGCGCGGCGTGGGGTAGCGATCGGCGGCCTCGGTCTCGGTGGCGCGAATGCAGATGGTCTCGAGCTCGGGCGCGATCCCGCGCTCCGGGGCGCGCTCGGAGGTCCGCGCGTCGGCGGGGAGCCACAAGGTCTCGGGGCTGCGGAGCCTCTCGAACGTCAGGATCTCGAACAGGATCGCGCCGAGGGCGAACACGTCCGCCGCCGGCCCCACCCCCGGATCCGCCATCTGCTCCGGCGCCATGTAGAGCGGCGTCCCCATCAGCTCGCCGGGGATCGAGAGCCGCGAAGAAGCCGCGACCGCCGCCTTCTCGGTCTCGCCGGTCAGCCGCGCCAGCCCCCAGTCGAGGACGTAGACCTCACCGAAGTCGCCGAGCATGAGGTTGGCCGGCTTGAGATCGCGATGGATCACGCCGCGCGAGTGCGCGTAGTCGATCGTCAGGCAGATCGTCGCGAACGCGGTGAGCAGCTCGCGCTGCGTATAGCGGGCACGCGCGGCAGGATCACCCTGGCGCAGATCTTCGAGGATCGCGTGCAACGTCCGCCCGAGCACCCGGCGCATGGTGAAGAACGTGGTCCCGTCGGGCCGGCGATCGATGTCGTAGACCGGCACGATCGCAGGGTGCTCGAGCTGCCCCTGCACCCGGGCCTCGCGCAGGAACCGCTCGCGCTCCTCGGGCGCCACCTCGCGATCGGTGCGCAGCTGCTTGACCGCGACATCGCGACCGATCCGCGCATCGTGCGCGAGCATGACCTTGCCCATCCCGCCCACGCCGAGCAGCGCGCCTTCTGCATAGCGATCCACGGCGAGCGCGACGCTGGTGTCCTCGAGCCCGAGCGCTACCTGCCTGGTCGCTTCGCCCGACCAGCCGCGGGTCTGCGTCAGATCCGCATACGTGGGAAAGCTCGGGATCGTGCTCTCGTCCATCGCACGATCATACGCTCGCGAGAGCTGCGACAGCCCCGTGTCGCGGGGCTCAGGGCGCAACGATCTCACCGGTGCCGGTGAGCCGCTTGGTCTGGAAGAAGTGGGTGAGCTGGGCGTGCACAGCCGCGACGGGGTTCGCGAACATCAGGCTCGAAGGCCTGCGCTGGAACGGCGGCAGCGCCGGCGGCACGTCGGCCGAGGTGCCGGCGTTGTAGCCAGCCATGTAGTGGTCCGCCTGCGGGAACACGTACGCGCCGCGCCCCTGGAGCGGTGCCGTCCCAGCGGTCACCGGAGCGAAAGTGAACGAGCCCACGGCGGGGACCCCGGCCGCGGCGATCACGGCGTTCCCGGATGCGACCCCCGCGAGCTCGTCGAGCCCGGCGAGCTGCCACATCAGATCGCGCGGCTTCGCGAGCAGCGCCTTCATCAGCGCGGGCGGCTCCACCGGATACAGCGTCCACTGCATGAAGCCCATCAACGGATGCATCGAGAGCTGGAAGGCGGGCTCGTACTCGGCGTTGGGGATCTCGAGCGTGCGCAGGCCGAGCAGCTCGAGCTGGACGCGGAACGCTTCGTTCTCGGTGAGCGTGGCCACGAGCCCCGCGATCGGGACGTTCATCGCTGCCGCCTTGACCGTGTCGTCCGCGACCAGCGTCGCAGTGCCGATCATCGTGCCGAGCGAGAGGCCCACGTAATAGACCTTGTCGCGATCGAACGCGAGGCCGGCGAGCGAGGCGTCCGCTGCGGCGAGCGGCGCGAGATCGCTCGCGTGCACCAGCTCCAGCAAGGCGTGGGAGTCCGCGACCATCTGCGCGAGCGTGCCGAGCATGTACGCGGGGCTGGTCTCCTGGCCTGCCGGGGTGCCCTTGATCGCGAGCAGCCGCGTGACGATCGTCAGCGCCGGAGCTTCGAAGAACCCATCCGGGCCGAGCGCGTCATTGTCCTTGCGCAGGCTGTGGCTGGTGTCGGTGGCGCCTGGGCAACGCTCACCGTGCTGGAACGTCTCGAGGCTGAGAAACGCCGCCCCGGCCTTCGCGGCCATGTCGGCGAGCGCAACGCCATTGCCGAGCAGGCCACTGGCCCCGTGGTGGAACACGAGCACCGGCAGGTGCGTGACGTCCGCGCCCGCGGGGATCGCGAGCACGAACGGGACCTGGTCCCCCGCCACGGCCGTGGGCATGAGGGTCCCGAGCTCGGTGCCGGTCCCCGTGATCACCCGCACCGAGTTGAACGTTCCCTTGATCAGGATCGAGACGCTCGAATGGGCGACGCCGGTGGTCCCGATGGCGCCACCGACCGAGGGAACATCGAGGCCCGGGCGATCCTCGGCGGGGACGCCCATCAGCGCATCGAGCGTGCCGTCGGAGGCGCGCCATACGCGCGTCACCGTGATCGCGGGCTCGCCGTGCGCCGCGTAGTAGGCGGTCACGCGGGCCGCGAGATCGCGCGCGAGCACCGTGGGATCCTCGACGGTGAACGCCGCGAGCGCCACCACCGAGTCCGCCGCGACTCCGGCTTCTCCCAGCGTCGCCAGCGCCGGGGTGATGACGGTCTGCGCACGCGCCGAGGTGAACCCCGAGGCGGCACGCAGCGCCGAACCATCGGTGCCGTGGACGGCCTTGGTCAGCGCGACGATGTACCGCTGCCCAGGCGTGGGCACCACGCCGCGATGCGCCCGGACGGCGATCATCGAATCGGTGGCATCCCACTCGGCCTCGACGGCGAGCTTGGCGCCGCTCGGATCGATCATCACCACGCCGTCGGCGAGCGTCGCGGGATCGATCTCTCCGTTGATCGGGAAGTAGATCGGACAGGTCCCGCAGAACCCACGCCGCGTGCCGAGCTCCTCGCGCACGCGCTCCCACATCGGGCTGGCGGATGGCAGCGAGGCGAGGTCAACCGTCCCATCCTCGCCGAGGTACAGATCGCTCGGGAACGGCGCCACGCCCCAGCCGATCGCGCCCGAGGCTGGCACGTCGAACCGCGCCTCGGGTCCACTCGCCGAGTCACCACACGCCGCGAGGGCCAGCACCAGCATCACCACCACACGTCCAGCCTGCATGGCCCGACGTTCGCCCGGGATCCCGGGCGGTGCAAGGGCTACTTGCCGCCGAGCACGTTGCGCGCGATCACCACGCGCTGGATCTGCGACGTGCCCTCGTAGATCTGGAGGAGCTTCGCATCGCGCATCAGCTTCTCCACCGGGTACTCCTTGGTGTACCCGTAGCCGCCGAAGATCTGCACCGCATCGGTCGAGGCGCGCATGGCGGCATCCGCGCCGTACGCCTTCGCATACGCGCTGGTGATCGCGGACAGGTCACCCTTGTCGACCTGCCACGCCGCCTTGTGGGTGAGCAGGCGCGTGGCCTCGTACGAGATCGCCATCTCGGCGAGCATGAACTGGATCGCCTGGTGCTGCGCGATCGGCACCCCGAACGTCTTGCGCTCGAGCGCGTAGGCCCGGCTCTCCTCGAGAGAGCGCCGGATCACACCCGCCGCGGTGGCCGCGATCCATGGACGGCTGCGATCGAACGTCTTCATCGCGACCTTGAAACCACCATCCTCGGAGCCCACGAGCGCGCTCGCCGGGAGCTTGCAGTCCTCGAAGATCACGTCGGTGGTGTTCGAGGCGCGCTGCCCCATCTTGTGCTCCTTGCGCCCCGGCTTGACGCCCGGGGTGTTCGCATCGACCACAAAGCATGCGATGCCCTTGTGCTTGAGCGCTGGATCGAACGTGGCGAACACGGTGTAGAAGTTGGCCACGCCGCCGTTCGTGATCCATCGCTTCTGGCCGTTCAGCACGTAGTCGCTGCCGTGCTTGGTCACGCGCGTGCGCATGCCCGCGACATCGGAGCCTGCATCGGGCTCCGAGCAGCAGTACGCGGAGAACAGGAACTCGCTGGTCAGCCGCGACAGGTACTCCTTCTTCTGCGCATCGGATCCCGCGACCAGGAGCGGCGTGGCGCCGAGCGAGTTCGCGGCCATCGAGGTGTTGATCCCCGAGCATCCGAACGACACCTCCTCCTGCACCAGGCAGTTGTCGAGGCAGCTGCCGCCGAGACCGCCGTACTGATCGGGGATCTCGATGTTCATCAGGCCGGTCTCCCAGGCCTTCTTCAGGATCTCGGTGGGGAAGTCCCCGGTCTCGTCGAAGTGAGCCGCGCGCGGGATGATCTCCTTGCGCGTGAACTCGCGGGCGGTGGTGGCGAGGGCGAGCTGCTCTTCGGTGAAGCTGAGATCCATGGCGGCGGCAGTCTAACACCGCTACGCTGTCGGGGAATGGAGAGGAAATGGAGTCGTTCGGGCCGTGGCAGCTCGAGTCGCTGATCGCGGTCGGCGGGCTCGGTGAGATCTGGCGCGCGCGCCGCGCCAGCGGGGACGGCGATCACGTCGCCCTGAAGCGGCTCCACACCCACCTCGCGCGCAACGAGGAAGGGCTCGCCCAGTTCTCCCTCGAGCAGCGGCTCGCCACCACCCTGCCCCACCACCCGAACGTGGTTCGCGCGCGCGAGGCCGGTGAGGTCGAGGGCCGCCCCTACGTCGCGATGGAGCTGGCACCCGGGGAGGACCTGCGGCGCATCGTCGCGCCACCCGCGACCCCGAGCCGCACCGAGCCGATGAAGGTCATCCTGCCGCGCGCACGAACGCTCGCCATCGTCGAAGCGGCGTGCCGTGCGGCCACCCATCTCCACGTTCACGGCTGGATCCATGGGGACATCAATCCATCGAACCTGATCGTCGACGATGCGGATCACGTGACGCTCGTCGACCTCGGCATCGCGCGCGCCGCGGGCGAGGCCGGCGCCGTGCGCGGCACGCACGCGTACATGGCACCCGAGCAGGTGCGTGGCGAGGCGTGGACCTCCGCGACGGATGTGTTCGCCCTCGGCGTGGTGCTGTGGGAGCTCGCCACCGGGACCCGGCTGTTCCACCGCGGGCCCACGTGGCTCTCGATGGCGGCGGTGGTCGAGGCGCCTGCTCCTGCGCTCCCCGACCGCGCGCTCGATGCCGTGGTCCAGGCCGCGCTCCACAAGGATCCGGCGCAGCGGTTGCGCACCCCCGCGGAGCTTGCGGCCCGGCTTCGACCTACTTGAACTCGACGTTGACGGTGATGCCCTTGCAGGCACCGCCCTCGTTCATCGCGATGAACGTCTTGCCGGCCTGCCCCTTCGCCGCGATCGGCTTCAGCGCATCCGCGCAGATCTCCATCATCGGCATGTCGTTCGTGCTGCCGTTCTCCTTCATCACGGAGACGTGCACGCAGCCCTCGGAGGGCTTGGCCTCGATCGTGAAGTCCTTGCCTTCGGGGACGTCGAGGATGAGGTAGTTGTCCTGATGGCACTCGGGCTTGACCTCGAGCGTGCTCGGGAACGCCTGCTTGGGCGCCTCGGCCATCGTGCCCGCCATCGGCTTCGCTGCCGCTGCGGCACCACCACCACCGGTGGGCATCGACGAGGTGGAGGACTTCTTGGGGCAGCCGGCCAGCGCCAGGCCGATCACGATCAAGGTGAGCTTGTTCATGAGCAGGAAGCTAACAGATGCGCCTCCGAGCACGCTGGACGCCGCCCTACTTCGTGCGCTCGAGGCGATCGAGCTCGGCCAGGTTCGTGGCGATCGCTGAGGCGAGCGCCTTCGCCGGCCGGGACTTGGTGGCCTTCGCCCCCACCGAGCGCAGCACGCGCCGTGCATCGGGCGAGAACGTCGCGAGCGCGATCCGCTCCGGGCCTGGGCACATGCCGAACCACTGCTGCTGATAGTCGAACACCGCTTCGATCACGCCCGTCTTCAGCGCGGCCTCGAGCTTCCCGTCGAGGAGCCGACCGGCGAGCTCGAGCAACGCCACGGTGCTGCGGTGCGCGAGCAGATCGGAGTGGAGCCACGAGATCCGGCTGCTGACGTCGAAGGCGGGATCGCGGAGCATCGCCTCGAACTGCGCCACCGCCTCGGCCGTCGCATTGTCCGCGAGCACGCTGGTCGTGACGTTGGCCCAGCCCGAAGTCGGCACCGAGCGCTGCTTCCACAGCTCGACGATCTCGGGGGTCACCGGGCGGAACACGGCGGTCGCACGCAGCAGCATCATCGGCCGCATCGAGCCATCCGTGGCATCCGGATCCTCGCCCCACACCTTGGAACTGACCAGGGCGACGAACGCCTCGCGCGCGGGCTTCGCGGGGTTCTGCGCGAGCGCCCGGAGGATCGGCGGCATGACGCACCGCTCGGCGGTGGCGACCTTCATGATCCGATCGATGAACTTCGGATCGAGCAGCGCCTTCTTCACCAAGGCGATCGCCTCGGGCTTGCTCGACCGCGCGAAGGCGAGCGCTGATCTCGCCGCGGCCTCGCCATCGCTGCCGGCCAGGGCCGCCGCCGTGGGCTTCGCCGCCGGGGTGATGTCCGTACACGGCCCCAGGAGCGAGCAGGCCTCCGATCGCTGCACGCGGGCGAGCATGCCGACGACGATCAGCAGAGCGAGCAGCGCCCGCTTCACTGGTACGACATCGTGTACGTGCCCTCGGCCGCACCGCTCGGAGGCTTGGGGAACTGCCAGCCCTGCACGGTGCGCAGGATGCAGCCGCTCACCCGCGAGTTCTTGAGCGACGAGGCCACCTGGCTCTTCACCACGCGCCCCGCGGCGTTGACCTCGAACTTGACGCTGACCTCGCCGTGCAGCTCGTCCGTGCCCTCGCACTTGGACAGCTCGCCCCGGTGCTGCGACGCGACACCATCGATGCTGCCCTGCGAGAGTCGCGCGACCTGTGGCGCGACGACAGGCGGCGGCGGCGTCACGGGCGGTGTGACGACCGCAGGCTCGACCTTCGCGGGCGTCACCTTCGGCGGCTCGGTCTTCGCAGGCTCGGTCTTCGCGACCACCGCCTTCACGGGCTCGGTCTTCGCGGGCGTGACCTTCGGTGGCTCGGTCTTCGCGGGTTCGGTCTTCGCGACCACCGCCTTCGCCGGCTCGGTCTTCGCCGGCTCGGTCTTCGCCGGCTCGGTCTTCGTGACCACCGCCTTCGCGGGCTCGGTCTTCGCGGGCTCGGTCTTCGTGACCACCGCCTTCGCCGGCTCGGTCTTCGCGGGCTCGGTCTTCGCCGGCTCGGTGTTCGCGACCGCGTGCGCGGGCTCGACCTTCGCGACGTGGGTGGTGTCGGGTGCGACGGTCTTGTCCTGTGCGGGTCCGGGTGCCCCCGTACCGGGTGCCGACGATGAGACCTCGGTGGCCGACGAGGCGACCTTGTCGGCCGGCTTGTCGGAGTCCTTGCCGCCGCCGGTGAGCTTCCAGATCCCGAGCCCGACGAGCAGCACCACCGGCACCGCGATCATCGCGATCTTCTGCACCGGGAAGCGCTGTGCGGGCGAGGACGGCGGCGGTGGCAGCGAGCCCTCGTGCTCCCACGCCATCCGCGTGCTGGTGCGCTCGTCGACGCGTGGCTCGGACTCGGTCCTGGCGACCGCGGCGGCGATCGCGGGTGCCGTGGTCGGGCGCTTGCCCTTGCCATCGGTGATCGTCTTCGCCTCGTCGGCTCCCCCACCCGTGCGCGTCCGCGCGACCGGAAGATCGCTCCAGCTGCGACGACCGAGGTCTCCGTTCGCGACCGTGTCCGCGGCGCCACCGCCCTTGGGCTCGCCGCCAGTGACATCGAGCCACGGCTCCGGGCGCTCGCCGAAGGTCTTGGTGACGTACGTCGCGATCGCGCCGGCGTTCGCGGTGAGCCCCTGCTTGGCGGCGAACTGGTCGAGCGCCACCCGCAGCTCCTCGGCGGTCTGGTAGCGCCGCTCAGGATCGGTCGCCAGGGCGGTCATGATGATCGTCGACAGCTCGTTCGGCAGATCGGGCCGGCGCACGCGCGGCAGCGGGATCTTGCCGGTGCAGATCGCGTCCATCACGAGGTAGTCGCTGTCGCTCTTGAACAGGCGCGTCGTGGTCGCGAGCTCGTAGAGCACCACGCCGAGCGCGTAGACATCGCTCCGGCGATCGATCGCGCCCATCTTGCATTGCTCGGGCGACATGTACGAGACCTTGCCCTTGAGGCTCCCCGAGCGGGTCTCGACCTGCCGCATCGCCGCCTTCGCGATCCCGAAATCGACGACCTTCACCGAGCCGTCGTATCCGACGAGGATGTTCGACGGCGAGACATCGCGATGGACGATGTTGAGCGGCTTCTTGTCGGGCCCCTTGCGCTCGTGCGCGTAGTGGAGGCCGGCCGCCACGGAGCACACGATCGAGAGCACGAGCGGCAGCGGCACGTGCGTCCGCGTCTTGGCGATCGTCGACAGGATCGTGCGGAGGTCCTCGCCGTGGAG
Source organism: Myxococcales bacterium (assembly GCA_016720595.1). GTDB lineage: Bacteria > Myxococcota_A > Polyangia > Haliangiales > Haliangiaceae > JABFXX01. The sequence goes on along the minus strand of JADKKI010000014.1, from coordinate 59,161 downwards.
GTACTCCATCGCGAAGAAGTACTCGCCGGACGATTCGCCGATGTCGTGGACCTGGACGACGTTCTGGTGGTGGAGGTTCGCGGCGAGCCGCGCCTCGTCGAGGAACATGTCGATGAAGCGCTGATCCTTCGCGTGCTCGGCGCGGATCCGCTTCAGCACGACGTGCCGCTCGAAGCCCTCGATGCCATCGGTGCGGGCGAGCAGAACATCGGCCATCCCGCCCGAGGCGAGGTGCTTGAGCACCACGTACCGACCCAGCCGTTCCGTCACGGAGCTATCCTAAGAGATGTCCCGCGCATCGACCGGGAGAATGTGCACGAAACCCAGCAGGAAACCCGCCTCGGACCCGCGTGACCGAGCCGCCGGCCTACATGTCGGGAATCAGCTCGCGGGCTTGTCGGCTTTCTTCGCCGCACGTGCGGCCCGCGCCGCCTCCCGCTCCGCCTCGCGCCTCGCCTGCAGATCGAACTGGTTGCGCGCCGCCCGGGTGCCGAAGATGAACCCGACGAACATCCCCACCATCAGGACTCCCGGGATGAACAGGACGTGTCCCGAGGTCATGACTTCGTCGCCGCCTCGAGATCCCGCTTGAGCTGAGCGATCTCCTTGTTGAGCCCCTGCTGACGTCGCCACATGAACATCAGGAAGCCGGCGGCGAGGAGCCACATCGCCGCATAGGCGAGGAGCACGTGCTTCTCGTTCTTCGCGATCGCGGCCGAGGCGTCACGGTGCTGCTTCGCCGTCTGCTCGTTGATCGTGCTGACGATCTTGTCCGCGAACCCCGGATTGGCGTTCATCGCGTCCGCGCAGATCTTGCGAAGCTCGTCAGGCGTCGCCGACGGAATCGCGGGTTCACCAGAGCTTGGCGAGGTCGGCGAGCTCGCTGAACCCGCGGCAGCCGAGCCTGCGTCCGAGCCCGCGGAGGCCGAGCCCGCGGCACCTGAACCCGCGGAGGCCGAGCCCGTGGAGGCCGAGCCCGCGGAAGCCGAACCGCTGCCGCTCTGCGCCACCGCGAGCTGGGGTGCGAGCACGAGGACGATCATGATCATGAAGCTGCGCATCGAACTCCTCACTGGCTCCTCACTGGAACAGCCCCGCGTCGAGGCCCTTCTCTCGAATCTCTCGGAGCTCGCGCTCCGCACGCGCGCTCTGCACGCGGCTCGCGACGAGCGCCACGCACCACAGCAAGAACGTCAGCACGCTGAGCCAGAACACGAGCTTCATGTCGGGTGGCAGCGTGGCGGCCACACCGCCGGCGCCCGCCTTGGGATGGTGATCGCTCGCATCGACCATGAAGTAGATGAAGGGGATGCCGACGGTGCCAAACGCGGCGAGCCCCGCGGCGAGCCGATCCGCGCTGGCCCCGGCAAAGCGGCGGACGAGCACGTAGCCGACCAGCGTCAGCCACAGCAGCAGTGACATGGTCAGGCGCTTCTCCCAGGTCCACCACACGTCCCATGCGGCCTTCGCCCAGATCATGCCGGTGATCAGCACGACGGCGCCGAAGATCGCCGCGACCTCGGCGCTGGCGAGCGCGAGGTCATCCCACTTGGGCTTGCGCGTCTTCAGGAACGCGAGCGAGCTCACGCCGCACACGGCCGTCGCGAGGAACAGCATGAAGGCGTGCGCCACGTGATAGTAGAAGATCTTCTGGTTGAACATCAGCACCGGGTCCTCGACCATCGGCGCGTAGCTGAACACCAGCCAGATCGTGATCACGAAGCCCACGGCGGCGAGCGTGGCGAGCACGGGGATTGATTTGTTGCTCATTCGATCACCAGCGCCTCGAAGACCCACAGGGACAGTACCAGGAACACCGCGTCGTAGATTCCGAGGAACCCGATCCAGTACCAGAGCTTGTCGAGATCGGGCCGGACCGCGATCATCGCCTCGGTCGCGCTGGTCCCCGCCACGAACAGCGGGATCAGCAGCGGATACAGGATCACGGGGAGCAGCACATCCCGCGAGCGCACCTTGAGGAGCGTGGCCGCGAACACCGAGCCCACGTTCGCGAACCCGATCGCCCCCAGCACCAGGAGCAGCAGCAGCGGCCCCGGCATCGCGAACAGCGGCGCGTCGAGGAGGAGGGCCAGGAGCGGTGCGCACACGAGCGACACCGCGAGGACGAGGAGCGCGATCGCGATCGCCTTCCCGAGGAACACGCTGAGGCGGGGGATCGGCGCCAGGAGCAGCGCGCGCATGGTGTCGTTCTCGCGCTCGCGATCGAACGCGCGGCCGAGGCCGACCGTCCCCGCGAAGGCGATCGCCACCCACAGCATCCCGGGGGCGGCCGCGCGCACGAGGTCCGGCTTGACCGGGAACGCGAACGAGTAGACGACGACGATCAGCGCCCCGAAGAACGCCATCGTGTAGACGATCTCGCGGCTGCGCAGCTCGATGCGCAGATCCTTCCAGGCCACGAGGGCTGCGTGTCGGAGCACGGACATGATCGATCGTCGTCCCGGCGGTCCCGCCGGCTAGTTGGCGTGCCGGTGGTAGAGGTCCTTGAGCGTCTCGTAGGAGTAGCTGCCGCGCTCCTCGAACACCAGCTGCCCGCGACGCAGGATCGCCACGTGATCGGTGCGGTTCGCGATCGCCTCGAGATCGTGGGTCACGACCACGACGATCGCGCCCCCATCGCGCAAGATGCCGAGCTGCTCGCCGAGCGAGAGGGCACCATCGCGATCGAGCCCCGTGAACGGCTCGTCGAGGAGCAGGAGCGAGGGCTTGGTCAGGAGCGCGCGGGCGAGCGCGAGCCGTTGCAGCATGCCGCGCGAGTAGGTCCGCGCCGCCCGGTCGCGCGACCGCGGATCGAGGCCCACGCGGTCCAGCACCGCCTGGATCGCCGCGCGCGAGCCATCCACCTGGTAGAGGCCGGCCGTGAGCTCGAGGTTCTCGTGCGCGGTCAGCTCCGCGTAGCACAGCGAGGAGTGCGCCAGCATCCCGATCTGGCGCCGGACGTCCTCACCGGTGACCTCGGCGCCGTTCGTCCGATACGTCACGGTGCCGTCGGTGGCGCGCACGAGCGTGGAGAGGATGCCGAGGAGCGTGGTCTTGCCCGCGCCGTTGTGGCCGAGGAGCGCGCACATCGAGCCGGCGGTCAGCTGGAGGCTCACGCCGCCGAGCGCGCGCTCTGTCCCAAATCGCTTCGTGAGCTTCGTGATCTCGACCTTGTCGAGCGCAGACATCAGGGACGTTCCACCTATGCGCCCCACAGGCGCTCGAGCTCGTCGAGGATCTGTGCGCGCCGGCGGGTGTCCTGCTTGCCCTCGCGATCGAGATCGACCAGCTCGTCGAGCAGCTTGGCGCGCCGCGCCTCGTGGTCCGGCTTCGGTGCCGGGGCCTGACGAAGCATCGCGAACGCGATGCCACCGAGCAAGAGGCCCAGGACGAACAGCGCGACGATGCGAGGGGCCCAGATCTTCCACTGCGCTTCGGCCGGGAGACCGGAGATCTTCATGACCAGGGACTGGCCGCGCTCGATCGTGAAGTTGTCGACCACGAACCACGGCTCGCCAGTGGATGCGGTCCGCGTCTCGCCCGTGGTGCCCGGCGGGAGGGTGACCTTCATGCCCTCGCTCTGCCGGATCTCCATGTTGCTCTGCCAGGTGCCCATCGGCAGGTCGAACGCCCAGTTGACCTCGCCGTTGTCGACGGGGAGCGAGAAGCCCGCGCGGAACTTCCGCCCACCCGGCGGGATCGGCCGCATCAGGCGAAAGCCCTCACCCTGCGCGACCGAGACATCGCCCTGATCCTGCGCGGCGATGATGCCGCCCTTGTGGTGCGCCGGCAGCTTGATCAGGAGGCCATCGGGGCTCGCACGGTACGGCGCCCACGAATAGTTGGTGACCTCGAACGAGCCCTGCACGGCGAGCAGCTGATCCTCGATGAACGAGTGCACGCTGAACGTGAACAGGGTGCGCGGGTAGACATAGATCGACGCGTGGGTCCCGGTCTCGGGCGAGACCTGGAACGGCAGCGAGCGGAACAGCTGCTTGTTCATCACGGTCTCGGCGAACAGCACGAGCTCTGGGCGCGCCACCACATCGAACACCGCCTCGGGCTTGCCGCGGGTGGACCAGTTGGCCGTGACATCCAGCTTTCCGCCGGTCACCGAGAGATCGATCGGCGCGGAGCCCATCGTCTTCCCGTTGATGACGAGCACCGCCTTCACCGAGCTGGTCACCTTGGTGGTGATCCGCGCCTTGCCGTCCATGCCCGTGATGGCGCTGGTGTCGGCGATCGGCTGCTCGGTATCGGCGGCCACGAGCTGAACCGAGACGCCCGGGGTGGGGTTGGTGGCCGTGCCCGGGCCGCCCTTGACCTCGACCTCGAACGTGCCCGCCGGGAGATCCTTGACCGGGTTGTAGTCGGCCTGCGCGCGCACCTGCGACGGATCCGGCGCGCCCTCGTGCGGGGACTGCACCCCGAGCGGCTTCATGGTCGCCGCGTCGTACAGCGTGACCTTCGCCGAGCCATCCACGGGTACGCCATCGAGCGAGACGCGGACCTTGCCGGCCGGCGTGGCAACCGTGTCCTGCGGGACGAGCTTGTTGTAGTCGTCGATCGGAGGGCTTGTCGCATCGCGCTTGTCACCAGACAGCACGCAGCGCACGCCGGTCTGCGAGTCGAGGACGGCGGGCACGGCGATCAGGCGATCGGTGCCGGAGCCGCGCGGCAAGAGCGCGAGTGCGAAGTAGGCGGTGCCGCCCGTCTGATCGAGGGAGTCGAACGTGACATGGCCGTCGGCAGCGGCCTTCTTGGTGACCACGGAGATCGAGTCATCGGCGCCGTACGCCACCAGCGATACGGGGACGTCGACCGGCGGGTTCGGATCCGTCATCTTGCCCGCGACGAGCTTCAGATCGTTGTAGGTGACGCGGACCGTGTAGGTGCCCGGCAGATCGGTGCGCTCGGGGCGCGGCTGGCCGCTCATCGCCCGCGCTTCGGGCATGCCCGCGCCACTCATCGGGCCCCCGCCTCCGCCCGCGCCTTCGCCGGCCTCGGGCTGGACCATGCCGCCCGCGCCCTGCAGCGGCTTGGTCGAGAGCATCACGCGCGCGCCACCCTCCTCGGGCACCGGGAACGCATCGGAGCTGATCGGCTTGCCATCGGCATCCGCGACCTGCGCCTGGACCGTGGCGCCGACCGGCAGCCCGGCAAAGGTCGCGCGGCCCGCGGCATCGGTGCGTGCGCTCCGGGGCTCGTTGTTGACGGTGAGCGTGACGTCGGCGCCGGGAACGGCCACACCCGGACCCGCGATGATCCGGACGGAGATCGTGCCGGCAGGGAGGTTGCCATCGGGGAGCGGATGACCGATCGCCGCCGCCGGCTGGGCGAAGGCGACCTGATCGTGGACGGCGACCCCGGCGAGGGCGACCGCGAACACCGAGGCGAGGATCGAGACGAAGCGATTCACTGGGTGGCCTCTTTCGCTGCGGGCTCGCTGATCTCGGTGGGAGGCGTCGAGGCCGCGGCGGCCTCCGGCGTTGACTTCACGTTGTCGTCCGCGTCGTCTTTGGTCGCGTCGTCCTTCGTCGCGTCGTCCTTGGCATCCGTGTTCGCTGCAACCTTGGCGGCATCCGCCTTCGCATCGACCTTGGCATCCGCCTTGTCGGCCTTCGCGTCGACCTTGGCATCGCCGTTCGCGGGATCCTGAGCGGCCTTCTTGTCCTTGCCGGCCTTCTTGCTCTTGTCCTGCTTCGCCGCCTTCTCCGCGGGCTTCTTGGTGCGCGCCTCGAGCTCGAGCCGTGCCTTGACCTCGCGCTCGATCTGCTCGCGGACGGTGCCGGCCTCGCCACCGAGCTTGTCGAGCTCCTTGATCACCTCGATCGCGCGCGCCCGATACAGCCCGATCATCTCCGCCGCGTCGGCCGTGGACAGCTTGCCCATCTCCCGATCGAACTCGGCCTCCTTGATCGCCTTCAGCAGCGTCTTCTTCTCTCGCTCGAGCTCGCCCTTGGCACCGAGCGGGCGGCCCCAGGTGGAGTCGCTCTCGTCCTCGGCGGACACGGCCTGCGCGCCGGTGCGGAACAGGTTGTAGACCGCGACCTCGATCGCGAGGTAGCCAATGCACACGAACACGGTGGCGGCCGTGAGGTGGAACCGGTTGGCCCACAGGATGAAGATCCAGCCGACCAGCAAGATCGCGATCGCAACGCCGCGCTTGACCCAGCGCATCGGATCCGGTGGTGTCAGCGGATCCTGATTGGCGATCTGCTCCGCGGCCTCTGCCACGGTCGCCTGGATGACTTTACCGACCAACCCCATGAGCTAGTCGACGCCTGCGAGCTCGTCGTCGAGCTTGTCCGCATAGGCATCGTCCTCGGTGGGCTTCGCGGCGACCGCCGCTGTGTTGACTGCCTTGCCCCGCCCGACCATCCGCCGCCCGACCACGAAGATCAGACCGAGGCTGCCGACGACGGCGAGCGAAGGGAACAGCCAGGAGAACTTGCTGCGAGGCGTGGCGAGCACCTGCTCACCGCCATACGTGCTCACGAACTCGGTGAGCACGGCCTCGTACGCCTTGGAGCGCCCCTCCGTGCTGGTGAGATCGAACTTCGGCTTGCCCGAGGGGTCCCGCTCGTTGATGAACGACATCACGGTGCCGCGAAGATCAGACGCTGTCTTGCACTTGCAGTCGAAGATGCTCTCGCGCGGGCAACCGCACACGCAGAGCAGCTCCTTCATGGCCTTCTCGGAGGTGGCGGTATCGGGGCGATTGCGCGCCGCCCAGCCGATGCCATCGGCGCCCATGCCACCACCGGCCGCCACGTGCTCGGCGCCCTGTGCGTGGGCCTGCGTGGCGAGGCCCGCGACCAGACCGAACAGGATCGTCGCCAGGATCCCGATGTCCGCGGCGCGCCCGAGCTTGCTCTTGGGCCGCAGACTCATGCGATCGACCACGCCTTGCGGGATCAGGCAGACCAGCGTCCCGAAGGCGAACAGCAGGAAGCCGATCCACACCCAGCTGATGAGCGGATTGATGAACACGCGGAAGTTCGCGAGCCCGCTGTCGAGATCGTAGCCGGTGAGCACCACGTAGACGTCCTCGGACGCGCGCACGCGGATCGCGACCTCCGTGGTCGCCTCCTCGCCGCGGTGGTAGTCCCACTTGCCGGGGTAGACCACGCCCAGGCTCTCGCCGTCCTTCCAGATGCTGACCTGCGCGGTGACCGCATCCTTGTGGTCATCAGCCGTGCTGATCAGGCGCTCGTAGAGGAACACGTACGAGCCGAACGCGAACGCGCTCTTGGAGTTGGGCGGCAGGATGGATGCGGTGCCATCGGCACCGAACGCGACGGACTTGTCCATCGCGGCCGGGATCTCGATCGTGCGATCGACCATCCGGTCGTACGCCTTGCCCGCGAAGCCGATGAACAGCACCGCGACGCCGAAGTGCACGATGTAGCCGCCGTACTTGCGGCGCTTGGAGAGCACGAGGCCGATCATCGACGTGAACGGATCCGAGCCGGTCTGCCGGCGGCGCACCATCGCGCCGCGGATGAACTCCTGGCCGATCGATCCGACGACGAACGCGACCAGGCCGAAGTTGATGAGCGACATCGGCAGCATCAGCGAGTCCGCGAAGATCGCGGTCTTCGTGGTCACGCTGGGGAACGCGACGAGCAGCGTCACCACGGTGATCGCAGCGCACGCCAGCGGGATCACGAACTGCTGCCACAGGCGCTCGCGGGTGGTCTTGCGCCAGGCGAGGAGCGGAGCCGCGCCCGCGAGGAACAGCAGGATCAGCCCGAGCGGCGTCATCCACTTGTTGAAGAACGAGATGCCCACCGAGACACGCGAACCATCGAGCGCCTCGGAGATCGTGGGGAACATCGTCGCGAACAGGACGAAGAAGGCGCAGCCGAGGAGGATCCAGTTATTGAGGAGGAACGCGAACTCCCGCGAGTAGAACGAATCGAACTCGCTCTTGCTCGCGAGCTTGTTCGAGCGGAACACGATCAGGCCGACCGAGACCACGCTGATCACGGCGAGGAACACGATGAACTGTAGGGCGAGCACGTTGTCCTCGCCGAACGCGTGGACCGACTGCACGGCACCCGAGCGGGTCATGAACGTGCCGAAGATGGTCAGGAAGAACGTCATGCAGACGAGCACGAGGTTCCAGCGTTTCATCATCCCGCGCTGTTCCTGGATGATCGCTGAGTGGAGGAAGGCCGTGGCTGTGAACCACGGCATCAGCCCGGCGTTCTCGACCGGATCCCACGCCCAGTAGCCTCCCCACCCCAGCTCCTCGTACGCCCAGCGGCCACCGAGGATGAGGCCGAGGCCGAGGAAGCCGAAGCAGATCAGCATCCACACGCGGGCCGAGCTGATCCACAGATCGTCGAGGCGACCGGAGGCGAGGGCACCGATGCCGAACGAGAACGGGATCGTCGCGGCGACGAAGCCGATGTAGAGCGACGGCGGGTGGATCACCATCCAGTAGTTCTGGAGGAGCGGGTTCAGGCCCTGCCCATCGACGGGCGCCGCGGTCAGCGACGTGGCGAACGGGTTCTTCGTGAAGATCAGGAGCGAGATGAAGAACACCTGCACGATCATGATCGTCGCGATGACGTATCCGATCATGTCGCGATGACGCTTGGCGTTCACGGCGATCGCGATCGTCGAGAACAGCGAGAGCACGAGCACCCAGAACAGCAACGAGCCATCGAGCCCGCCCCAGAACGAGGTGATCTTGTAGATCGTGGGCATCGCGACATCACTCGTGTGCGCGACGTACTTGATCGAGAAGTCGTGGGTGACGAACGCATAGATCATCAGCGCCGAGGCGAGGACGATCAGTGCGGCGAAGCCGTACAGGCCATAGATCGATGACTGCACCAGCCTGCGGCTCTTGCGGGCGTTGCCCGCGATCCCGGCCGCGACGCACCAGGCTGCAACCAGGTAGGCCGCGAGCAAGGCGATGGTACCGACCAGAGCGATCGGTGAGAACGGAGTCGGATCGGTCACGAAGACCTCCTCACTTGAACTTGGGGTCTTCGTCGAGCTTCTTGTTCGCCTGAGCGCCCTCGTACTTCGAGGGACACTTGGCCATCAGCTCCGTCGCATCCACGACGTAGCCCATCTCCGATTCGATCCGCGTGTCGAGCGACGCCGCCATCTGTGCCATCGAGGCCGCCGAGACGATCGTTCCGGTGGCGACGACCTCGGATTGATCCTTGAACGTGTCGGGCTTGGGGCCCTTCGAGAACACGCGGATCTTCTTGCCGTCCTTGTGAAGGACGAAGGTCCGGATCGTCTCCTGGTTGACGATCTTCTCCTTGATGGTCCCCGCGACCACCCAGCCGTGGACCTTGAGCTGGGAGTCACCCAGCTTGGACATGTCCGATGCGAGCAGCTGATCCACCATCTGGTAGTGCTGCGTGCTGGTGGAGGCGGACTTCGCAAAGAAGGCGACACCCGCAACCAGCACGGCGGCGGTCAGAGCGAGCTTCGCGATGGTGCTGTTCTGCATGGAAAAATCCCTCCACATCCCACTACTTCCGTGGGGTAGGCGGTATGCCCGGTGAGTCACGCAACCGTAGCACGCATCAGGTCCATTCCGGCCGGATTGGGTACCTTCGCGACCCCACTGATCTCGAGGTGTTGGGCCCCCGCGACGATCAGCCGCCGATGCCGATCATGTGCTTTCCGGGGGCGCCCGCCCCGGAGCGCTCGAACACGTGCCCGGCCCGCTTGCCTGTGACCGCCCCGGCGATCGCCCGGACCAGATCGTCGTCGGAGCCGCCGGCCCGGACCACGTCGCGGAGGTTGACCGCGTCATCATGACCCAGGCAGGCATGGAGGTCGCCGGTCGCCGTCAGCCGGAGCCGATTGCAGTCGTCGCAGAAGTGGTCGGTCATCGCGGAGATGATCCCGACCTCACGCTGGCCCGCCCCGAGAGGTCCGACGGCCCAGTAGCGCGCCGGGCCCGGATCCACTCCCGGGCGGTCCTGCGCGACCAGGGGACCGAGCGCGGCCTCGAGCCGGCTCCGGATCTCGCCAGACGACAGCTCGGCCTCGGTGACGTAGAGCTGACCGTCGGACATCGGCATGTGCTCGATGAACCGAGGGACGGCGCCGCGCTCCCAGGCATCCTCGCAGAGGGCGACCAGCTCGGCCTCGTTGACCCCACGGAGCGCGACCGCGTTGGTCTTGACGGTCAGGCCGGCCGCGACGGCGGCATCGATCCCCGCGAGCACCCGCCGGAGGTCCCCCCGGCCGGTGAGGGTCGCGAAGCGTCCCGGGTCGAGGGTGTCGAGCGAGACGTTGACCGCCGACAGCCCCGCGGCGGCGAGCGGAGCGGCGAGCTCGTCCAGCAGGTGACCGTTGGTGGTCATCACCACCTGCTCGATCCCGGCGATCCCGGCCACCCGAGCGACCAGGTCGACGATCCCCTTGCGGACGGTGGGCTCTCCGCCGGTCAACCGGACCTTGCGGACGCCGGCACGCGCGAACACCGTGATCACGCGCTCGAGCTCCTCGAACGTCAGGACGGCGGACTTGCTCGCGAACGTCAGCTGATCGCCGAGGTCCTCCGGCATGCAGTACGAACATCGGTAGTTACAGCGGTCGGTGACCGAGACCCGGAGGTACCGGATCCTGCGGGCGAACAGATCGACGAGCGGATCCGCCGGGATCTGGGCCGCGTGCGGCACCTGATCTCGTTGCAGGACCGGCAGGTGGACCCGGGGCGTCGCCATCGCGTGACACCATACGTCAGGAACGGGATCCCGTTACACGGAAGACGCGATCTGGTCACACAACTCGTCCTTGACAGATCGAAGGAAATCCAGCATCTATCCCTCGCTCCGAGTTTCAGGAGCAGGAGTCTTTCGACCGAATGATGCAAACGATGACTGAAGCGCCAGCCCTTGGAGGCCTCTGGGTCCTGCTGGTGCAGAACGAAGGTGAGCTGACCACCCAGGACAGCGATGGCCGCGTGCCGGTGATGGCGCGTGCGGGCAACGATCAGACGTACCTCCTGGCGTTCAAGAACGTCGTGACCGCGCGCCAGTTCGTGGCCGCGCAGGATCTCGCAGGTGCCGAGCCCCGCATGGTGGTTCGCGGCAACCGCGAGGACATCGTGCGGATCGCGAAGTCCGCTGGTGTGGTCGGAACGCTGATCGACTACGACCCGACCACGCAGAAGTACGCCGCTGCCGGCGCGCTCGCGTAAGACCCGCGACCCGCGCGGACACGCTACCGGCGGTTAGTAGCCGCCCATGACGATGACCTCGTCGACATCGCCTCGCTTGGCGGCGTTCGAGTTGATCGCGCGTGCGCACTTCACGCGATCGATCGTGAAGCCCTTGTAGATCGATCGGATGAACGGCGTGTCGCTGTTCGACAGCATGACCTGGCAGCCACGCGCCACCAGGCGTCGTGCGGTCTCGGCGAGCTCACGCTGATCGTCGGCACCAAAGCCGATTGCCGAGTAGCTCGTGAAGTTCGCCGTCGGCGTCACCGGATCGTACGGCGGATCGAAGTAGACGAAGTCCCCGCGCCCGGCATCGACCACCGCCGCCTGGTAGTCGCCGCAGCGCAGCTCCGTCCGTGCGAGCACCGTGTGTGCCGCGCGCAGCGCGTCGGGCACGCAGATCGGCGGATCCGTGTAGCGCCCGATCGGGACGTTGAAGTCACCGGACCGGTTCACGCGCCACAGCCCGTTGAAGCAGGTCTTGTTGAGATAGATGAAGGTCGCGGCGCGGTCCGCATTGCTCCACGAGGCGTGGTTCTCGTTCCAGCGCTCCCGCGTGGCGTAGTAGTGCCGCTCGTCGTGCGCATCCCGGTGGTGCTGGAGCCGTCGGATCACCGACGCGACGTCCTTCTGGATCGCCGTGTACAGCGCGATCAGATCTGCGTTGGAGTCCGACAGCACCGCGCGTCGCGGCGCGATGCGGAAGTACAGCGCGGCTCCACCGGCGAACGGTTCGAAGTAGTGGCCAAACTTCTCGGGCAAGCGCGCGAGTAGCTCGGGGAGGAGGCGGGTCTTACCGCCGACCCACTTGATGACCGGATGTGCGACGACGTCCGGGGTGACGACAGGTGCGCGACGAGCGACCCGGCTCGCGGCGACAGAACGAGAAGCCATGAAATGATCGTCGAGGGGCGCGGATCTTCGGGCGAGTTTTCAGTCCCTGGCCACGTCACTTCGATAACGAGTTATCCTGGTGCGATGGGATCGAGAGCCGCCGTCGCGTGCTTCGTCGGGCTCTCGCTCGCGATCGCGGCGTGTGACAGCGGCGGCATGGAGATCGTGGTGTACGGCCCGTCGGATCGGGACACGCCGCAGCCACACACCGTGAAGCTGTTCATCGGCCTCGGCGCGCCCACCGACGCGGCGATCGTGACGGCGCCGAACACGACAGGGCAGCGGTTCTCCGCCAAGCGCTGGGATCGTGATCCCGCCAACGGCGATGACGTCGCCGAGTTCGGCGCAGGCCCCGCTCGCTTCGTGTTCCGGCCCGGGGAGGGCACCGAGACGTTCGGCGCGGTGGTCGCGGTGGGCTACGCCGAAGACGGAACGCCGACCTCGTCCGCGGTGATGTTCGATCCGCAGATGGGCAACGCGCGCGTGCGGGTCTACTCGATGGGGCTCAACGCGAGCTCCGATCCGATCGCCAAGCGCAACGGCTACAACGCCCTCAAGCTGTGGGGCCCGAGCTCGCGCACCACCGCTGATGACAGCTGCGTGTTCGTACAGAACACCTATCCGGATCCGACGATCGCCGAGGCGTTCATCGGCACGCCGGGGGATCGCGACTGCGACGGCTTCGCCGACGAGCCCGCACCGGGGAGCCCGCCCGAGTGTCTCGACGACGTCTGGTTCGGTACGCGCACCGCCACGCGCGACGAGCTGTCGTGTCTCACCTTCGCGTCACCGACCCCGGCGGGGACGGACAACAACACCTGCTTGCTCGGTGGCCCGGCCTGCGTCGACGGCGTGGGCATGGACGCCAGCTGCACGGCGAGCAAGTACTGCATGCATGGCGGCGTGTGCAGCAGCTCCGTGTGCGGCACCGGCGCCGCGGCGTGGGAGTGCGCGAAGGATGTCTCGGCCTCGATCCAGATCGGCACGACGTACCCGGTGATCTCGTGCACGGGCTTCCTCACGATGCCCAATGGCGCCGGGACCGGAGCCGACATCTGTACGATGCCTGGCACGTTCGATCTGCGGCAACAGCTCGGCCTGCCCGCCACCGCGAAGTGCAGCTCGGCGAAGATCCGGAACCGGACCCAGCGGTTCGAGGACATGCTGGTGGTGGACGCGGCCACGTTCAAGGTGGAGATCGACAACGCGTGCATCCTCAAGATCACGCCGAGCGGGAGCTTCCCCACACTCACGGCCATCCCGCCGATCGGCGGCCTGCTCGCCATCGACTTCCAGGCGTCGATCCACGGCGTGGCATACCCGATCCAGTTCGAGTTCCCCGCGACCACGGGGCAATGTGCCCCGGTGAGCTGTCACCTCAACGGCCCTCCAGCGCCGCTGCTCGCCGGCTGCATCGGCGCCCCTGCGCCACTCTGAATATCGTCGCGGTTAACCTCGTCGGTCGGCGCGGGTCGATCGAAGGCCCAGTCACCCCTCACGGAGGAGGACCAATGCGACCGTGTGTTAGCTTGGCGCCCATGCGCAGAACGATCTCTCTCGTAGCGTTGATCATGATCGCGGCCACCGGAGCTGCCCTCGCGCAGCCCGCCGGCGGCCCGAACACCCGGCAGGCACCGCCGCCGCCCACCCCCTGCCCCCGTGACGCCGCAGGCCCCCGTCGCGGCCCCCGTGTGGGATTCGCGCGGGTGGGTGATGCTCGGCGAGCAGCCCGTCAACGGCAACGTCGACAAGGACCGCTTCAACGTTGGCCGCTACGAGGGCACGTTCGCGAAGCTCACCGTGGTCGTCCTCGACAGCGATCTCGAGATGCTCGACTTCAAGATCGTGTTCGGCGACAAGACCGAATACAACCCGAAGGTCAGCCAGCTGTTCCGCGAGAACCAGCGGACCCGCGTGATCGATCTCCCGCCGTCGGAGAACGTGATCAAGTTCATCGACTTCAAGTACAAGAACATCCGCGGCGGTGGCCGCGCCAAGGTTCAGGTCTGGGGCTTCAAGACCGGCGCCGGCGCCCCCCTGCCCCCGGTCAAGCCGCCGGTGGCCTTCAACTGGGACTCCACGGGCTGGACCAAGCTGGGTGAGCGTGAGGTCAATGGCAACGTCGACAAGGATCGCATCGAGGTCGGCCGCTACGAGGGCAAGTTCTCGAAGCTCACGGTGCTCGTCCGCGACTCCGATCTCGAGATGATCGACCTCTCGGTCAAGTTCGCACGCGGGCCGGAGTGGCACCCGACCGTCTCGCAGTACTTCCGCGAGAACCAGCGCACCCGCGTGATCGACTTCCCGGGCGACGAGCGCGTCATCAAGTACATCGACTTCAAGTACAAGAACCTCGCCGGTGGCGGCCGCGCCAAGGTCGAGGTCTGGGGCTTTCGCACCGACGCTCCGCCCAAGCCCGTGGTCGTCAGCTGGGACTCGAAGGGTTGGTCGATGCTCGGCGAGCGCACGGTCAACGGCTCCCGGCCCGACAAGGACAAGATCCAGGTCAGCCGCGCGGAGGGCAAGTTCCGCCGGCTCACCGTGGTCGTCCTCGACTCTGACCTCGCCCTGCTCGACATGGAGATCAAGTTCGCCCGCGGCCCGGTGTTCCGGCCCGAGGTGAAGCAGGACTTCCGCGAGGGCTCGCGGACGCGCGTGATCGATCTCCCCGGTGACGATCGCGTCATCAAGTGGATCGAGTTCAAGTACAAGAACCTGCCCGGTGGCGGCAACGCCAAGGTGCAGGTCTGGGCGAAGTAGCCCGCGACCACGCACCGTAGCCTCGGGCCCTGCCCCGAGAGTGGCCCTCGGGCGCCGTGACAGCACGGTCGTCGCGAGGGCCGCGCCGCGTCTGGAGCTCAGCTGCTGAGGGTGTCGTACGCGTGGAACAACATCGAGAACGTGGCGCGACCCTCGGTCAGGCTGCGCAGCCGCGTGGAGTACCCGAACATGTTCCGCAGCGGGACGTGCGCCGCGACCAGGCGCTTGGCGCCGCGCGAGCCGACGTCCTGGACGTGGCCGCGACGCTGGTTGAGATCGCCGATCACCGAGCCGAGGAACTCGTCATCCACCGTGACCTCGACCGCCATGATCGGCTCGAGCCGTGACGGCGTGGCGGCCTGCACCGCGCGACGGAACGCCTCGGCCGCCGCGGCCCGCGCGCCGATCTCGCCGTTCGATCCGTCCTTCAGGACCACGTTGGTGAGCGTGACCTCGACGTCCTCGAGCGGATAGCCATCCGGCCCGCTCGAGGCCGCATCCTTCAGGCCCTGCATCGCGGCATCGGTGATGTGCGGCGGTAGGAGCATCGCGGCCGTGGACAGCTTGCGCTTGAACTCCATGCCGGAGCCGCGCGCCCTGCCCTTCACGTGGCACATCGCCTCGCCGTAGATCATCTGCTCCTTCATGTCCCGCTCGAACACGGCGTGGCCATCGCCTTCGCCGAGCACGGTCTCGCGGAACACGACCTGCGGCTTGCCGGCGCGCGCCTGCACGCCGTACTCGCGCTTCATCCGGTCCACGATGATCTCGAGATGGAGCTCGCCCATGCCGCGGATCAAGGTCTGCCCGGTGTCGGGATCGTCGTTGTAGCGGAAGGTGGGATCCTCGTCGGCCATCTTGCCGAGGGCGAAGTCGAGCCGCTCCTTCGCGGACTGGTTCTCGGCCTCGATCGCCTGCGAGATCACGGGCTCGTAGGTGTCGATGCGCTCGAGCAGGATCGGCGACCGCGGATCGCACACCGTATCGCCCGTGGTGGCGTCCTTGAGCCCGGCGACGGCGACGATCTCGCCGGCCACCGCCTTGTCGAGCCGCTCCCGCTTCGCGGCGTGGAGCTGGAACAGGCGCGCGATCTTCTCCTTCTTGTTGGTGCGGACGTTCAGCACCTCGGCGCCGGCCTCGATCGTGCCGGAGAACACGCGCATGAACACGACCTTGCGGCCCTCGTCCATCGCGATCTTGAACGCGAGCGCGGCGAACGGCTCGTTGTTCTTGGGGTAGCGCGTGAGCTTCTCGCTGGTGTTCCTGGGATCGACGCCGGTGACCGGCGGCACATCCGCGGGGGACGGCAAATACGCGATCACCGCATCGAGCAGCGGATGGATCCCCTTGTTGCGCAGCGCGGTGCCGCCGAGCACGGGCACCATCTTCACGGCGATCGTCGCCTTGCGGATCGCAGCATCGAGCTCGGCCGCGGTCAGCTCCTGGCCGTCGAGGTACTTCACCGCGATGGCGTCATCGAGATCGGCGATCGCCTGGATCATCTGATCACGCGCATCGTTCGCGGGCGCGACGAGCTCGGAGGGGATGTCCACCACCTCGGGGGTATCGGTGACATCGCCCGTGAACATGATCGCCTTCATGCGGACGAGATCGATCGCGCCAGAGAACTCGTCCTCGGTGCCGATCGGCATCTGCACGGGCACCGCGTTGGCGCCGAGGCGCTCGCGGATGTCGGCGACCACGCCGGGGAACGATGCGCCGATCCGATCGAGCTTGTTGATGAACGCGATCCGCGGAACCTTGAACTTGTCCGCCTGGTGCCACACGGTCTCGGACTGCGGCTGCACGCCGGCGACGCCGCAGAACACCACGACCGCACCGTCGAGGACGCGCAGGCTGCGCTCGACCTCGATCGTGAAGTCGACGTGGCCCGGCGTGTCGATCAGGTGGATCTCGTGCTTCTTCCACTCGAACGTGGTCGCGGCCGCCGTGATGGTGATCCCGCGCTCGCGCTCCTGCTCCATCCAGTCCATCTCGGTCTCACCGTCGTGGACCTCGCCGACCTTGTGGATCTTGCCGGAGTGGAACAGGAACCTCTCCGATACGGTGGTCTTGCCGGCATCGATGTGGGCGACCACACCGAGGTTGCGGACCATATCGATCTTCGCCATGAGGCCGGTCGGTATAGCGCAGATCGGTGAGATCCGGGCGTCCGTTGCGGTACGCTCATGTCATGCGAGCGATCGCCGCGGGTATCGTGATCGGAGCTCTGGTCGGAGGCGCGATCCTCCCGATGACCGGGCGCGCCCAGCCGGCCCCGGACCTCGTGCGAGCCAAGGACCTCTACAAGTCCGCGGAGGCCGCGATCAAGGACGGGCGGTTCCTCGACGCAGCCAGGGACTACGGCGGTGCGTACGACATCACGCGGGATCCGGTCCTGTTCTACAAGATCGGCAGCGCCAACGAGCGCGCCGGCAAGTGCGAGCTCGCGCTGATCTACTACGGCCGATACCTACGCGAGGCGCACCCGTCCGAGGCGTACGTGTCGATGACCCGCGAGCGGATCGTCGCGTGCCATGGCGATCCCGATGCGGAGCACCAGGGCAGTGGCGCCGGTAGTGCCGAGCCCGTCGGTTCGGGATCGGGCTCGAGCGCAGGCAGTGCCACCGTCACGGCCCTCGGCAGCGGGGCCGGCAGCGGGGCCGGCAGCGCTGCGCCCCACCTCGCGTCCAGTAACAAGGGCGCCTGGGTCCTCGTGGCCAGCTCGATCGCGTTCGTCACGGTGGGCGGCGTGCTCGCGTACGCCGCGAGCTCGGCGGAGAGCGACGTCAACGATCTGTACGCGGGCCTCGGCGGCCAGCCGCCGACCTTCACGCCCAAGACCGAGAAGACCTATCAGGACCTGGTCGACGAAGGGAACCGCTACGAGAAGCTGTCCTGGGTCTCGTTCGGCCTCGCCGGAGCCACCGCGATCGGCGCGGCGATCCTGTTCTACCGGCACACCGGCGAGCACGGCGTGCAGGTCACGCCGACGGCCACCCCGACGGGTGGCGGCGTCAGCGCGAGCCTGCGGTTCTGAGCACGACGTCGTCGAGGTTTAGAGCTTCGACGTGCCGCGCCGCGATCACTCCGGCTGCAGGATGCCGATCGAGGCGCCTTGCGGATCGAGCAGGACGCCGAGCCGACCGACGCCCGGCACGCTGTTCGCGGGCACCTTGATGTCCGCACCGAGCCGCTTGGCCTTCTCCAGCGTCTGATCGGCGCTGGCGACCTGGACGTACGGCATCCAGTGCTGCGGGATGCCGGGCATCGGCGACTTCATGATGCCCGCGCGTCCCTTCTCGAAGCTGTTCAGCACGTGATAGGTGCCCATCGGACCCATCTCCATCGGCGCGTCCTTGAAGCCGCCGATCGTCTCGTAGAACGAGACCGACCGCGCGACGTCCTCGGTGTACAGCTCGTTCCAGCAGAACGTCCCCGCGACGCCACGATACTCGGCGGCCTCTGCCTTCGCGGGCTGCCACAGCGCGAACGCGCCACCCAGGGGATCGGCGACCACGGCGTACGTGCCCATGTCGCCCATCTTCATCGCGTCCATCAGGACCTTGCCGCCGGCGACCTTGATGGTCGCGATCGTGGTCGCCGCGCTCTCGACCTGGAGGTGCGCGAGCCAGTTCGCATGCGCAGGCGCACCCTCGGGCGTCGGCACATAGCCGCCGATCGTGTGCTCACCCGCGGCGATCATCGTGTACTGGCCGCCCGGAAGCCCGGGCGCCGGCTTCTGCTGCGTCTTCCAGTTGAACAGCTCGCCGAAGAACCCCTGCGCCTTGGGCAGGTCCTTGGACACGTACTCGAACCAGACAAATCGGCCGCTCGGGAAGCTCATGTGCATCTCTCCTGGTGGGTTGTGCCCTGGGTCGAACGGGCACCGCCCGGATCGACAACCCACCCGAAGAAATTCGCGCGCGCCCGCAACTTGTACGAATCGCTGAGGTCGCTCAGGGTCACTCAGGTCAGGGCGGTCGCCGCGGTGCCTTCGACACCCGCGCTGGCGGCGAGGATCTGCATCTCCGACTCGACCCACCGCGCGATGTCCTTGTCGCTCGCCGTGAGGCCGTTGTTCTTCATCACGGCCTCGAGCGTGGTCTCGAATGCGGCACAGTCCGCGGGCCGCCGGTCGCGCTCGAACGACATCGAGCGCAGCACGATCTCGTCGAGCTCGTGGGGGAGATCGGGGCGCAGGCTCGACGGCAATGGCAGGTGCGGCCAGTTCTCGACGCCGAGGTGGGCGAGCGTCGCGAGATCGAGGTTGACCGCGTGCCCGGTGAGCACCTCGAACGCCACGGCGCCGGTCGAATACACGTCGGCGCGCACATCGACCACCTCACCGACACGCTGCTCCGGAGCCATCATCGACGGCGTTCCCTTGGTCTCACCTGCCACGGTCATGTGCGACTGGGTGGCGGCCTTCGCGATGCCGAAATCGACGACCTTCACCCCGCCCTGCTTGGAGACCAGGACGTTCGCGCTCTTCACATCGCGATGGATGATCCCGATCGGCGTGCCGTCGGGCTGCGTGGCCTTGTGTGCGGCGTGGAGGCCATCGCAGATCCGGCACAGGATCCCGAGCGCCACGTTGACCGGCACCATCCGTCCGCCGATGCGTGCATTCGCGAGCAGCCGCTCGAGATCCACGCCCTCGACGTAGTCCATGACGATCACGTAGTCGTTCCCGATCTTGCCGAGATCCTGGATCGCCACCACGTTGGGATGGACGACCCGCGCGGCGAGGCGGGCCTCGTCGAGGAAGTGCTCGACGGCCCGCGTGTTCCGCGCGAGGTGGCTGTGCATGATCTTGATCGCGACCAGCTTCTGGAAGCCGGCCTCACCGCGGGCCTGTGCGAGATAGACATCGGCCATGCCGCCCGAGCCGAGCCGCCGGATGATCTCCCAGCGGCCGAGCACCGCGCCCGGACCGATCGTCCCTGCCACGGGCGCCGGACCCGAGATGATGTCGACCGACGAGGGGGTCCCGCTGGCCACGCCCTGAGGTCCCGAGAGCTGCGTCGAGTATGGCTGCTGCGTCTTGCCGGAGACCGCCATCCCCGCCTGGGTCATGCCGGTCTTGTCCTTGCCGCCGATCATGCCGATCAAGAGCAGGATCAACCCGAGCCCCGCCGCGCCGCCGCCGCCCGCTGCGATCGGCACGGGCATCCCGCCACGCATCGGCGGCACCGAGACCACGAGCTGGGCACCGGGCTGGGATGGGATCGGCATCGCCTGCGTGGTCGCGCCGGCGAGCGGCGTGCCGAACGCACGGCTCTTGCCGCCGAACTGAAATGAACCCGGGACCCCCGATGCCGCCAGGCGATCGATCGCGGGCTTGAGATCGAGGAGATGACGTGACCGTGACGAAGCCGTTCAGGTTCTTTGCCGCTTCCGGGTCGGCCGGGATCACCTCGACGGTCTGCGTGACCAGCAGCTGATCGCCCTGCAGCTCGGCGGAGCTGCCGATCACCCCGCTCTTGGAAGAGCGCATCCCACCCTGGGGCAGCACGAGGAGCAGCGACCGACGCGCCCTTGGGCTTCGGCAGTTGTCCGAGCTCGATCACCTCGCCCACGGAGAGACCTTGAACGCGATCTCGCGCCCTGCCATGTCGGCGCGGTCGCCGCATCGCGCTGACCGCCGCCCGGACCGGTGCGACCTCCGCCAGGGTGGCAGCGCGTTGATCCACGGAGGCCCGCGCGGCCTTGATGTCGCCGTCGAGGTTAGACACCGCAGCGCCCATCGCGGAGGTGTGCTCGGGCGTGATCCCGCCGACTGCCTTGCGCGTCAGCGCGTACCCGAGGGCACCGCCGCCGAGCACGATCAGTGCCGCGCCAGCGACGAGAACGCCTCTAGCCACGCTTGCCTCCGAACTTGTCTGGCTGCGGGCCGGCGGGCGCATCGCCGGTGACCCCGACGGTCACCTCGTTCTTGCCGGTCTTGATCGTGATCTCCTGCGTGATCGGCGTCTTGCTCTTCTCGTTCCAGGCCTTGAGCTTGTACTTGCCTGGCGCGAGCCGCTTGAACGAGAACGCACCCGAGTCATCGGTCACGACGTAGGACGGAGCGGACACCACCGCGATGTATGCGCTCATGTTGGAGTGAAGGTTACAGCCGAGGCGAATGATCCCCTCTTTCTGGAACGTGAACTCGCGCGCCTCTCCCGCCTTGTAGATGCCGAGGTCGAACGACCCGAGCGGCGAGGTCGAGAACACGTTGTGGAACACGGTGTCGAAGTTCGGGAACGAGACGGCCGAACCGACGGAGATCGCGGCGAGGTGCGGCAGGAACTCGCGACCGCGCTGCTCGATCACGTGACGCTTCGGGGTGCGCGGCTTCCACTTACCGCCGACCGGCTCGAGCGTGACCAGGCCGAACGAGCCCGCGCTCGACTTTCCGTCGATCTGCATCGACCCCGACAACGTCCCGACCGCCGGCGGGGGTGGCACCTTCGCGGCCTCGTCCTCCTCCTCGGAGTTTCCGGACACCTTGGGCTGCGGTGCGGCGGTGGTGTCGATCTTCTGCGTCGGTGTGGTCACCCGCGGCGGCGCGCCCTCGCGGAACTGGCCCGCGATCGAGGACACGGCCTCGGGGCCCACGAGGATCTCGGCCGTCGAGAACAGCTGCTCCGCGAGGTTCTTGTTGCCGCGTGTCAGGGCATCAGCGGCCTTGTCGAGCTGATCGGCGGCCTGCCGGAACAGCTCGGCCTTCTCGCCGGCAGGGCCGAGCGGGCCCTTGGCGGCAGGCTTCGAGGTGCCGGGCGGCGGGGTCACCGCCGTGGTGGCCGAGCCTCCCCCTCCTCCGCCTCCGGGCGACTTCTGTACCGATGCGGAGCAGGCGAGCGCGGCGGAGAATGCCGCCAGCCCGATCAAGGGGGTCCGGAGCTTCATGAGGGGACGATTGTACGCGCGCGCGCGCCTCGCGGAACAATTCGAGGCAGTTTCGGGGGTTGCCCCCGCCCACCGGAGGCACTAGATGGTGTGTGGTAGCGTCCACCGAAGTTCGGAGCCCGTTTCATGGTGTTTGGTCTGTTCTCCAAAGAAAAGTCGCTGCAGAAGACGATCGAGCGCGCGACCAACAAGTTGGCGCAGCAGCCCGATCGCTGGGGCGCCCTCGAGAAGCTGAAGGAGGACGGGAGCGAGGAAGCGCTGCTCGGGCTCTGCCGGCGATTCGGGGTCACGTCGCAGAAGGCCGTGGAGGACGAGCAGGAGAAGCACTGGGTGCTCGAGACCCTGGTCGCCAATGGCGGCGGCACCCTCGCCCCGCTCGCGCGGTACATGAAAGGCGCGGAGCACCTGTCGTTCCCGCTCCGTGTGCTGGAGCGGATCGCCGATCACGACAAGGTCCTCGCGATCGCCGACGAGCTGTTCGCGGGTGAGGCGCCGGGGTACGTGCGCATGCCCGAGCGGCGGATCGATCTGATCCGCTGGTTCTCCGAATGGAAGGGCGCCACCGATGCCGAGGCCGTGAGTCGCCTCAGCCCGTACGCCACCGACTTCGACGAGAACTCGCGGTTCGCCGCGATCGAGGGCATGGCCGGGCGCGATCCCGAGCTGATCGGCCCGCCACTGGTCGAGGCGCTGCTCCGGCCCGAGGAGGAGTCCGGCCGGATCAAGCGCTCGATCGTCGAGGTGCTGGTCAAGGCCAAGGCGCCGCTCGGAGACAAGGCGTCCGCCGTCGCGGGGGCACTCGCGGGCCCGCTGTCGGATGACTACAAGGTCGACGGCGGCGTGATCAAGAAGCGCTGATTCGCCTTCCCGCCGAAGCCGTAACCAGGGTAAACGGTCCTCCCAGATGCCGCGCCGCAAGGATCTGGAGTCGGTTCTGATCATCGGGTCGGGACCTATCGTGATCGGACAAGCGTGCGAGTTCGATTACTCGGGCACGCAGGCGTGCAAGGCGCTCCGCGAGGAGGGCCTCCGCGTCATCCTGATCAACTCGAACCCGGCGACGATCATGACGGATCCGGAGCTGGCCGACGCGACGTACGTCGAGCCGCTGACCGTCGAGGTCCTCGACAAGGTACTCGAGCGGGAGAAGCCCACGGCCGTCCTCCCCACGCTCGGCGGCCAGACCGGCCTCAACCTCGCGATGGCCGCCCACAAGGCCGGGCTGTTCGAGAAGCACAACGTCGAGCTCCTCGGCGCGAACGTCCACTCGATCGAGATGGCCGAGGACCGCGAGCTGTTCAAGCAAGCGATGGCCCGGATCGGCCTGTCGTGCCCGCGCTCGCGCCTCGTGACCTCGGTCGCAGAGGCCCGCGCGTGCATCGACGAGATCGGCTTCCCCGCGATCCTGCGTCCGAGCTTCACGATGGGCGGTTCGGGCGGTGGCATCGCGTACAACCGCGGCGAGTACGATCGGATGGTCCAGTTCGGCCTCGATCAATCCCCGGTGCACTCGATCCTGATCGAGGAGAGCGTCCTCGGCTGGAAGGAGTTCGAGCTCGAGGTGGTGCGCGACTCCAAGGACAACGCGGTGATCGTGTGCTCGATCGAGAACCTCGATCCGATGGGCGTGCACACCGGCGACTCGATCACGGTCGCGCCCGCGATGACCTTGACCGACAAGGAGTACCAGCGCATGCGCGACGCCTCGATCGCGATCATGCGCGAGATCGGCGTCACCACCGGCGGCAGCAACGTCCAGTTCTCGGTGGATCCCGCGACCGGGCGGATGCTGGTGATCGAGATGAACCCGCGAGTCTCGCGCTCGAGTGCGCTGGCGTCGAAGGCCACCGGCTTCCCGATCGCGAAGATCGCGGCGAAGCTCGCGATCGGCTACACGCTCGACGAGCTGAACAACGACATCACGCGGGTCACGCCCGCCTCGTTCGAGCCGACGATCGACTACGTCGTCGTCAAGTGGCCGCGGTTCGCGTTCGAGAAGTTTCCGTCGGCGAAGCCCGTGCTCGGCCCGCAGATGAAGTCCGTCGGCGAGGCGATGGCGATCGGCCGCACGTTCCGCGAGGCCCTCGGCAAGGCGATCCGCTCGCTCGAGACCGGCCGCGCGGGCTTCGACCTGCCGATGGCCACGTATGGCGATGACCTCGCCGCGATCGAGCGCGCGATCAGCGTGGCCACGCCCGACCGGCTGTTCCAGGTGGCACGGGCGTTCCAGCTCGGCATGACGATCGAGCGCGCGCACGAGCTGACGCGGATCGATCCGTGGTTCCTGCATCACGTCCAGTCGATCGCGCAGGAGGAGAGCTCGCTCGCCGGCGTGGCGCTGACCTCGCTCGATGCCGATCGGCTGCGCGCCGTGAAGCGGCTCGGGATCAGCGATCGGCGGATCGCCGCCCTCACCGGCGCTACCGAGGCGGCCGTCCGCGGAGCCCGCCACGCCGCGGGCGTGCGCCCCGTGTACAAGCGCGTCGACACCTGCGGCGCCGAGTTCGCCTCGCACACGCCGTACATGTACTCGACGTACGAGGAGGAGTGCGAGTCCGAGCCCACCGAGCGGCGCAAGGTGATGATCCTTGGCGGTGGGCCCAACCGGATCGGCCAGGGCATCGAGTTCGACTACTGCTGCGTCCACGCGGCGATGGCCCTGCGGGAAGAGGGCATCGAATCGATCATGGTCAACTGCAACCCCGAGACGGTGTCGACCGACTACGACACGTCCGACCGCCTGTACTTCGAGCCGTTGACGCTCGAGGACGTGCTGGCGATCTGCGACGTCGAGAAGCCGTGGGGCGTGATCGTGCAGTTCGGTGGCCAGACCCCGCTCAAGCTCGCCGTCGCGCTGGCCAAGGCCGGCGTGCCGATCCTCGGGACCAGCGCCGACGCGATCGATCGCGCGGAGGATCGCGAGCGGTTCGGCGAGGTCATGAACAAGCTCCACCTGCGCGCTCCGAACTGGGGCATCGCGCGCAGCCTCGAGGAGGCGCGCCGGGTGGCGAGCGAGATCGGCTTCCCCGTGATGGTGCGCCCGAGCTACGTGCTCGGCGGGCGGGCGATGGAGCGTGTCTACGACGCCCGCGGCCTCGAGGACTACTTCACGCGGGTGTTGGGGCTCGGCGGCACCGCCACCCAGGGTCAAGGCCAGGACGAGTCCGCCACGGTCGGGTTCCCGCTCCTCATCGATCAGTTCCTCGCCGATGCCGTCGAGCTCGATGTCGACGTGGTCGCGGACCGCACCGGCGCCGTGATCGTCGGCGGCGTGATGGAGCACATCGAAGAGGCTGGCATCCACTCGGGAGACTCCGCCTGCGCGCTGCCGCCCTACTCGCTCCCGGCCGACCTCGTCGACGAGGTCAAGCGTCAGGCCCGGATGCTCGCCACCGAGCTCGGCGTGGTGGGCCTGATGAACACGCAGTTCGCGATCCTCGGCGGTGATGTCTACGTGATCGAGGTCAACCCGCGGGCCTCGCGCACCATCCCGTTCGTGTCCAAGGCGATCGGCAAGCCGCTCGCGAAGATCGCGGCCAAGGTCATGGCCGGCAAGACGCTCGCCGAGCTGAACGCGTTCCCCGACGGCGAGGTCGAGCCGCGCCACGTCTCGGTGAAGGAGGTCGTGTTCCCGTTCGTGAAGTTCGAGGGCGTGGACACCATCCTCGGACCCGAGATGCGGTCGACCGGCGAGGTCATGGGCATCGATTCGGACTTCGCGCGCGCCTTCATGAAGAGCTGGATCGCCGCGGGTGGGAAGCTGCCGACCAGCGGCACGGCGTTCCTGTCGGTGCGCGAGGCCGACAAGCCGGCGCTCGTCGAGATCGCGCGTCGGCTCGTCACGCTCGGCTTCTCGCTGGTCGCCACGCACGGCACCGCGGCGCACCTGCGCAACCACGGCCTCCTCGTGAAGGGCATCAACAAGGTCGCCGAGGGGCGCCCGCACTGCGTGGATGCGATGGACAACCACGAGATCGCCCTGGTCATCAACACCACCGAGGGCACGCAGGCGATCCAGGACTCGCAGTCCCTGCGCCGCGCGGCGCTGATGAACAACATCGCGTACCAGACCACGCTGCGCGGTGCGCGCGCGGCGCTCGAAGCGATCGCCGTCTACAAGCGCGGCGATATCCGCGTGGCGCCGCTCCAGAAGTACGGCGCGTTCTAAGAGCGGTCCCAAACCAATCCATCTTGCGCTCTGGGTGCTCGCGTCGAGCACTCCCACCTCCCGGATATCAAAGCCAGGAAGCCAGGAACCAGGGTCAGAGACTTTCCAACCAGTCACTGCCTTGCTTCCTCGCTTCCTTGGTTTGAACTCTGTGCACACGGCTGGGCGGGCTGCCGATCCAGCGCACGGAAGGCGCTCATGATGCGGTACGACCCTCAGGTCGCGAGCGCCACGTCCTCGGTGGTCGCGCCGGGGATCGTCTGCACCAGCTCGCGGTACCAGCGCGTGACCTCCCGCGTTCGGCCGGGCAGCGCGGTGGTGCCCCACACGATCGACAGCGCGCGCACCGTTCCATCGTGGGTCTTGGTCCGCTGCGCATCCTTGACCGGTGTGCCGGTCGGCCCGTGGGCGTCGAACAGGCACAGCAGGCCACCGACGTCGATGGTCTGGCCCGACGGGTTGAACACGTAGCTGGTCCCCGCGGGCGCGATCCGGATCACGAGCGCGCCGTCCAGCCGATCGACATCGACCAGGGAGATCGGCAGGCCGCTGTGGAGCGAGACCACATTGCAGGTGTCCACCCCGGCGTTGATGTTCGGGAATCGGCCCTCGGCGACGGCCCCCACCAGGTATTCCGACGCAGGTTTACTTCTACCGGAGGGCTTGAAGCCGCCGTGGCGGAGGAGGTCCCGGGCGGCCGTCTTGACGGCCTCCGACGAGGACACTGGGGCCTGGGCCCCGACCTCGGCCAGGGCGGCGATCGCCGGCGGTGTGGCCGTGGCCCCCAAAGGTTGCAGGAATTGCGCGACGAACAGCCCGACCTCGAGCAGTGGGTGCGGTTCGACCAGGACAGTCAGCGCCATACCTACACTCTTAACTCCTTGGCGATGCGCTACAATTGTTTGGTGACTCTGGGGGAGGCACCTGGTCGTCCGTCCAGGCTGGGGCGGTACGAGCTGATCACCCAGATCGGGCAAGGCGGGATGGCGGAGGTTCAACTCGCCATCCAGCGCGGTCCGGCTGGGTTCGAGAAGCTCGTGGTGGTGAAGCTCGTCCACGAGAACCTCGTGGCGCAGGCCGGCTTCGTCGACATGCTGCTCGAAGAGGCCAAGGTCGCGGCGCTGGTCAAGCACCCCAACGTGGTCGACATCTACGACCTGGGCGAGGCGGAGGGCCGGTACTTCATCGCGATGGAGTATCTCGAGGGCGAGCCACTGCTCGCCGTGCTCCGTGCGGGGCGCGAGGGAAAGCGCCTCGATCCGATGTCCACGGCGCGGCTGATCGCTGACACCGCCGAGGGGCTCGATGCCGCGCACGAGCTCCGCACGATGGCCGGAGATCCGATCGAGCTCGTCCATCACGACGTGTCGCTCGGCAACATCGTCGTGCTCTACAACGGGCAGGTGAAGCTCGTCGATTTCGGCGTCGCCAAGGCGACCCAGTCGGCGGCGGGGACCGGCGCGCGCGCGAAGGTCCAGGGCAAGTTCAGCTACATGGCGCCGGAGAAGCTGCGCGGTGGCGCCGGTGATCGGCGCAGCGATATCTGGTCGCTCGGCTGCGTGCTGTGGGAGGCGCTGACGCTGCGCCGCCTGTTCAAGGGTGGCAACGACAGCGAGACGATGCGTCAGGTCCTCGAGACGCAGATCGCCCTGCCCTCGGCCGTCAACGGCGAGGTCGACAAGGACTTCGATCCGATCGTGATGAAGGCGCTCGAGCGCGATCCGGACAAGCGCTACGCGACCGCGAAGGAGATGGCCTCCGATCTCGAGGAGGTCCTCCGCCAGCACAAGTACGGCGGCAAGAACGACGTGATCGCCAAGTACATGCAGGCAACGTTCGACGCGCACATCGTCGCGCGCAAGAAGCTCCTGCAGGAGGTCAGCAGCAAGGGCCGCGCGAGCGCCGATGTCCTCGAGGCGGCGTTCAACGAGCCGAAGATCGCGTCGGGGTCTCCGGTGCTGTCGGGTGAGTTCTCGGTCAAGTTCCGCCGCACCAACGAGATGGCCGCGATCCCGGCCTCCGGGCCCGTTCCGGTCGCAGCCAGTCCGGCGACAGGACCAGCCCCAGCGAGCGGCCCGGTGCCGGCGACCGGCCCGGTGCCGGCGACCGGCCCGGTGCCGGCGACAGGCCCGGTGCCGGCGATCGTCGGTGCGCCGAAGCGGATCAGCGAGCAGCTCCGAACCAACCGCCCTCGATCGGTCAGCCAGAACCCGCCGTTCAACGCGGATGGTACGCCGGCCGCGACCGGCACGAGCACCGGCTCGCACCCAGCGCTCGCGGATCGGAAGAAGAAGCTGATCGTGATCAGCGCCGCGGGCGCGATGCTGCTGATCGTCGTCCTCGCCAGCATGTGTAGTGGTCGCGGTGGTCGCGCTCGGGGCGGCGAGCCGCCGACCCTGGGCGACGATCCGGCCGGCTCGCAGACCCTCGCGATCCCCAACCCGGATCATCTCGCGGTGCCACCCGATGCGGCGCTCGTCGCGGAATCGGGCAGCGTCGATGCGGCCACCGGCTCGATGGGCTCGGGCACAGGCTCGGCAGGTTCGGGATCGGACTCGGCGATCGTGGCTCAGGGCAGCGACAGTGGCTCGGGCTCGGCGATCGTGGCTCAGGGCAGCGACACTGGCTCGGGCTCGACAACGGCCGCTGGATCCGATGCTGGCTCGAACGTCGAGGCGCCACAGACGGGGAGCAACTCCGCGGGTTCGGGTCAGGGCTCGGCGAAGCGGCCGCCGATCCGGCCCGAGGTCCGGCCCGAGGTCCGGCCCGAGGTCCGGAACGAGGTGCCCCCCAAGGCCTCCGCCCAGGAGCTGTTCAAGACCGGCATGCAGGCCTACGTCAAGGGCGACGCGAAGACCGCGGTCGTGCAGTTCCGGCGCGCCCTCCAGGGCAACAACGGCTTTGCCGCCGCCTGGCGTGCCCTCGGGTTCGCCCACGAGAAGCTCGGCGAGTGGGGCTCGGCCAAGACCGCGTTCCAGAAGTACCTCCAGCTGTCACCAAATGCTCCCGATGCCGCCCAGATCCGGCAGAGAATAGGCAACCTGTGAGCCGTCGTCTGGTCTGGTGGTCCATCGCCCTCTCGTTCCTGTTCACGATCGTGCTCGGCACATCCGCGCACGCAGGTCCGAAGCGCGTCCTCGTCCTGCCCTTCGATGGCAACGCGGATGGCACCACGCGCTCGCTCGTGAACGCCGCCGTGCAGAAGCTCGCGCGCGCCTCTGCGGACGGCGCGGTCGTCACGGTCGGTGATGCGACGTTCGACGAGACCGCGGCCGCGGTCGGCTGCGATCCCGCGTCGCCGGCGTGTGCCGCCTCGGTGCGCACCACCCTCGGGGTCGACGAGCTGGTCTATGGCTCGGTCACCACCGATCCGGCCAAGCAGACCACCGTCGTGATCCGACGGTCGTCGGTGACCAGCAATCCGCCCCGGTCCACCACCATCGCCCTCGCCGCCGAGGACTCCCCCGACCGCATCGAGCAGACGCTCGGGCCCGCGTTTGGCGTCACCGCTCCCAACCCCGAGCCGATCGCGCCCATCCCAGCTCCCACGCCCGTGCCCGCGGGCCCCCGCCCCGATCACACCCGCCGCAACATCGGGATCGCATGCGTCGCCGGCGGAGGCCTCGGCCTCGCGATCGGCCTCGCGCTGTGGGGGAGCGAGTCGAGCAAGCAGGACGCGATCGACCGCGCTCCCACCAAGACGGTCGCCGATCTGCGGCGCCTGCAGGATCTCGAGGACAAGGCGCAGACCTATGCGATCCTCGGCGACGTGATGATCGTCGCCGGCCTCGCGCTCGGCGGTGTCGGCGGCTGGATCCTCTACAAGAACCACAAGACGCAGGAGTCCGTCGTGCTCACTCCGGTGGTGACACCCACCGGGCCGGCCGTGCTGCTCGGAGGTGCGTGGTGAAGGTCGCGTTGACCCTCGCCTTCGTCGGCGCCGTGGTGGCGGCCGCGTCGTGCCTCGTCGATCGGCGCTCGGGCGACTACGCGTGCACCAGCGATGCGGACTGCACTGGCTTCACCGACCAGCGCACGTGTGACACCGGCGCGGGGTTCTGCATCCCCGTGGAGTGTCCGTCGATCTGCAACGGTGGCTGCGACCCGAAGGCGAAGACCTGCACGGTCAACTGCCTGTCCACGGGCGCCTGCGATGACGTGAGGTGCCCGAACGACTACACCTGCAACATCAACTGCAACGCGACCAACGCGTGCGGCAGGCTCGACTGCGGTGAGGCGGACGGCTGCACGATCTCGTGCAACGGCAACAACGCGTGCGGGACGGTGGACTGCTCGGGACCGGGGGATCCCGCTTGCTCGATCACCTGCACCGGCAGCAGCGCCTGCGGCGATATCAGCTGCGACAACAAGGCGTGCCAGGTCGGGTGCACCGGCACCAACGCCTGTGGGGACATCAACTGCAAGGACTCGTGCAACTGCACGGCTTCGTGTCCTGCGGGCAATAGCTGCGGCAACGTGATGTGCCCTGCCGGCTGCAGCGTGGGGATGGGCTGCGGGGGCTGCAACACCTGCAGCCCATGATTGCGGGGCGCCGGGGGAGAGGGTACGAATACCCCTCGTCATGAGCGAGAAATTCCCGATGACTCCCGCGGGTTACGCGACGATGAAGGCTCATCTGAAGCGCCTGAAGGACGTCGATCGGATCCGCAACAGCCGTGCGATCGAGGTGGCTCGGGGGCATGGTGACCTGTCCGAGAACGCTGACTACAGCGCCGCCAAAGAGGAGCAGGGGCTGATCGAGGCCAAGATCCGCGAGCTGGAGGCGAAAACCGCCCTCGCCGAGGTTATCGATCCAACCAAGATGTCGGGTTCGAGAGTCAGATTCGGCGCAACCGTGACCATCGAAGACACCGATAGCGGAGAGATCACCACCTACGTGATCGTTGGAGAGCACGAGGCCGACGTCAAGCGCGGCCGGATCTCGGTCGGCGCTCCGCTCGCCCACGCGCTGATCGGCAAGGAGGTCGGCGATACGGTCATCCTCCAGAGCCCCAAGAGCCCCAAGGGCAAGCGCGAGGTCGAGGTCACCAAGGTGGAGTGGTTCGAGGTTCCCCCGCTCGAGGATGTCCCGTCATGAACAGGTTTGGACGCTCGGTCGTTCGCGGGCTCGGTGCGCTCGCCCTGATCGCCGGTGTCGGCGTGTGGGTCGTCGCGTGCAAGCAGGGCGAGGGTGACCGCTGCCAGGTCAATGCAGACTGCGAATCGGGCCTGGTGTGCAACCAGGCCACGCAGTCGTGCGCCAAGACCAGCGGCGGTGGGATCGACGCTGATGTGCCCGATGGGCCACCCGCCGATGCCCCGGATGACGTGATCGACGCGATGCCGGATGCGATGATCGACGCGATCTGATCGCCGCGACCTCACCGCCGCGACGGTACGGTCAGCGAATCGTGCGCGCGCAGCGGAACCCGACGTGGGAGAACCGCTGGGTAGCGTCGTAGTACGGGTTGAACGGGTCTCGCAGGTTCGAGCGCGCCACGAACGTAGGCTGACGCCACGAGCCACCGCGGATCACGCGGCCCGTCGAGATCGGGCCTTCGCGCAGCGGGTTGACCGAGGGCAGGCCCTCGTAGCCCTTGTGGGCATCGTCGCGGGTGTACGCGTCGGCGGTCCACTCGGCGACGTTCCCCGCCTGATCGCGCGTCCCGAACGGGCTCTCGCCCCACGGGTAGCTGCCCGGCGGGGCGAGCAGAGCTGCACCGTCGGAGTCATCCGGATCGCCGAAGAACTTGATCGGGATCAGCGTGGTCTGGCGCTCGATCTCGCGCATCGCGATCGCGCGAGGCTGACCGTGGTTGAAGTCCTTGGGCTGCTCGAGCTCCCCCCACGGCCAGTCAGCCCCCGGGATGTCTCCGACCGCCGCGCGCTCCCACTCCGCCTCCGTCGGCAGCCGGCCGCCGTGCGCCGTGCAGAACGACTGCGCCTCCTCCCACGTCACGTTGACCATCGGCCACTCGCCGCGGATGTAGCGCTCGTCACCGGCGACCAGCGCGTCGAGGGTGCACGCGCCCGAATCGACGCAGCGGCGATAGTCGGCCACCGAGACCTCATCGCGATCGATCGCGTAGGCGTCGAGGAACACATCGCGTTGCGCCATGTGCGTGAGCTCGCCGTGATACTCGCTGCAGAAATCGATGAAGAGGCCCGTGGTGGTCTGCTGCTTGGGGACCGCGTTCGGTGGGAAGTATGCGAGCTGGCACTGATTGAGCGCCGAGTTCGCCTGATCCTCATCGACGCCCATGCGGAACGTCCCGGCGGGGACGAACACCTCGCGCCGCGCGGGCTTCTCGACCCGAACCGCCTTGCCGCGCTGGGTGGGCACATCGCTGGCGACGCTGACGCCGGTGAGGGCGAGCAGGGTCACGACCGAGGACCGACGCAGCATCCCCGGAGTCTAGCGCGCCCCGGGCCCTTCGTCCGCTCGACCTGCGGTCACCAGGCGCGAGCGCGGGCCTGAATGAAGGCGTAGAAGAACACGCTATTCGGATCCCGGGCGACCAGCTCGAGCTCGCGGGTCATGCCGTCGACGACTTCCTGCGAGACCTTGTTCGCGGCCAGGAGCGCGGGGGCGCCGGAGAGGAGCAGCTCGGTCCAGTACGCGAGGAACTCTGCGCGCTCGCCGGGCGCGCGGTTGTCGAGATGGAACGAGCGGACCTCGGTCTGGACATCGCGGAAGCCCACCGACTGGAGGAGGTTCCCGAGCTTCGCGCCCACGAACGGATCGCCACCGAGGCTCAGCTGGTGATCGTTGAATGCCATCCAGTAGCGCAGCGTGTCGGGGCTGTACGGATCGATGAAGAACGTCGCGTTCAGCACCTCGTTGCAGACCACCGGTGCACCCGGGACGAGCACGCGACGGACCTCGGACAGGACCCGCGCGGGCGAGCTGATGTGCTCGAGGATCCAGCACAGGAACGCCGCGTCGAACCGCTCCGGCTCGAACTCGAGGCGCGTCGCATCGCCCTTCACGATCGCGTAGCGGTCGGCCGCCCATGGCACGGTCGCGAGGAACCGGCGGGCTTCGGCGATCTGGGCGTCGTTGATCTCGATCCCGGTGATGTGGATCTCCGGGAAGTGCCGCAGCAGGATCTCGGTCTGCGCCCCGACGCCCGAGCCCACCTCCAGCAATCGGCGGCGCCGGCGGAACGGCAGCCGGTCGTGAACCATTGGCTCGAGGAAGCGTGCCTGTCGATGGAGCCGCTCGCGCTCTTCGTCGCTGTACCCGTGGAGGTACCCGGTCGCGGTGCTCGTCATCCTGCGAGCTTACGCCATGGGCCGTAACTGCCGACCCGTGGTGGGGCATCCAAGTCCAGCTACGGCCGGGCGAGGAGCCACGCGAGCGCGATCCGCACGCGCTCGGCGCTCCCCGTTGGCGCCGAGGCGAGCTGTACGAGCAGCGGCGTGGTCATCGCCGCGCGACCTCGGTGCTGAGCCAGCGCGACGAGCGCGTCGGTGGCCACCTCGGGCGCGACATCGGCCGCGAGGCGCGTGAGGGCCTCCTCGTCCGACAGCCCCGTGATCGCGGCGCGGCGGACCTGAGGCGCGACATCGGACGCGGCGCGCGCGAGGAGCTCGGGCGCCCGATCGACGAGCGCAGCGACCGCCGCGGCGCGGACGTCCGGATCCGGATCGGCGAGCATCGTGCGCAGCTCGGCCTCGGTCGCGCTCGCGATCGCGGCGGCCCGGACCTCGGGCGAGGGATCCGTCGCGGCCCGCAGCCCACGAGCGGTGTCGAGAACGGCGAGTGTGGCGACGGCCCGCGCGCGCACCATGCGATCGCGATCGAGCGCGAGCTCGCGCAGGCGGCGAACGATCGCGGGCTGCGCGCGCGCCCTGCCCTGACGTCCCGCCGCGTCCACGCACGTGGCGCGTACCGTGGCGTCGGGATCACGGAGCCCGCGCATCACGAACGCCGGCGCCGGCACATCGGCGGCGACCGCCGCGCACACCCCGGCGCGGGTCCGTGCGTCCCCCTTCGCGAACCAGCCGGCGAGCTTCGGTGCGATCGCAGGGATCGGAACCAGGGCGAGCGCCTGGAGCGCGACCACCATCGGCGTCTTCGGGTCGGCTTCGAGGGCGTGCTGGATCGCCTCGGCCGCCGCGTCGCGAGCTCCGAGCTGGAGCAGCGCCGCGGTCTCGGCGAGGGCGAGGCGTGGATAGTTTGCGAGATCGGCAGGGAGCTGGCGCGCGATGATCGGCACGGCGGTCTGATCGCCGAGCGTGGCGGCCGTGACCACCGCTGCGAGGCGGAGCTCGGTGTCCACAGTGGGTGCGAGGAAGCCACGGATCTGAGACGCGAGTGCGTGCGCGCCCGTGCGCCCCGCGGCCTCGACGGCGGAGGTTCGCGCCGCCGCCCCCGTCGAGCCGAGCGCCTCGCGCAGCGCGGCGATCATGACGCGCTCGGCAGCGGTGTCCCGGTCCGCGGCGCCGGCCTTCGCGGCCGCGATCCGCCGTGCCGCGCGGGCGAGGTCGCCTGCCGCGAGGAGCTTCTCGGTCACGGCGAGCACCGGGAGCTCGACATCCATGATCTCCGCGGTCGCCGGGCCGGCCTGCCGGCGGTCGCGCGCGAACAGCCAGCGCACGTGCAGCTTGTCGTCGTCGGACACCAGGTCGAGCGGCGGGACCCCGAAACGCGTCGCATCGGCGAGCAGCTGACGGACAGCGAGATCGAAGTCCGCGAGCCCGGACGTCGTGACCGAGACCACGACCACCTTGCCGGCCCGATCGATCGCGAGCTCGGCGCGCGCTTCGAGGTTCGCGGCGTTGAGCGGGTGGGTGATCGGCAGCCGCAGCCGACAGTCCTCGAGGAACTGGGCCCACGGGGGCTGGAGCTGCTGCCCGACGGCGGTCAGATAGACCGCCCCCCGGGCGCGACCATCGAGCGTGAGCGGCGCCGGGAGCGGTGGCGGCACCTTGCTCGCCGCCGTCACGACATGGCTCGTTGCGCCACACGCCGCCGTGGCAGCGAGGACCACGGCGAGCGTCAGGCGCATCCCGTAGAGGATGTCACATCGCGTCCACACCCGCGTCGACCAGGTCGTACGTGAGTGTGGGATTGAACACGCCAGCGCCGATGAACGTGCTGAACGTGTTCTGGAACACCACCACATCGGTCGCGTCCTTGCCGATCACGAGCAGGGTGGCCGGACCGAACGGCAGCCCCGCGACGTTCTGCGGGAACGGATCGGTGAACGCCCGGCACATCTGCGGGTCGGTGCCATCGAGCTTCTGGAACACGACGTTGTCGATGCTCGTGCTCTCGGTCCGGACCGTGCCACCTGCGGTGAGGGTCAGCACCTGGTTGACCACCGGCGGCGTGGCCGTGGCGCACGTCATCCCGCCCCACTTGAGGCGGAACAGCAGCTGGCCGGTGTACGGCCGGGCCCATGCGGGGTGATTCACGTCGACCGGGATCTCGAGCGTGGTGCCCGCAGCCGCCGCGTTCCCCATGACGACCACGGGTGCGGTGACGAGCGAGTTGCCGTCGACGTCGAGCGGCGTGACCGCGGCCTTGTAGGTCCCAGCCGGCAGGCCGAGGAACGTCACCTGCCCCTCGCCGCAGCCCTTGTCCATCGAATCGGTGATCACCGACGGATCGGCCACGTTCGAGAGCTCGACGCGCACGGTGATGACGCCGAGGTCCGAGCAGGCATCGCTGTCGAAGCCGAGCATCGGGAAGTGGTTGAACTTCCACTTCACGATCGTGCTGCCGTCCAGGGTGCAGTTCCCCGTCGGGCACACCGGCGGACCATCGTCGCCGCACGACAGCGCGACCGTCGAGGACACGAGACCGCCGACGATGGCGAGCCGTCCGAGCCTCACGCCGTCGCCTCGCCCCGGACGTGGAGTCCGAGGTGGCGACGGACGGTGAAGTACTGCTCGCTCACCGAGTACGCGAGGAGATCACGGAGGCGGTCCTTGACCGACAGGTTCGACATCGCCGCGCCCTCGGTCGCGATCGCCTTGGCGGCCGTCTCGAGGTCGTTCGACACGATCAGACCGACGCGGTTGGCCGTGAGGTCCGTCGCCGTGCGCCAGCCCGGGATCAGGCCGTTGCCGAGGCGGTGCGAGAGCTTGTTCGAGAGCTCGCCGACCTGCTCGAGGAGCGGCCCCGGGACCTGGGTCTTGAGCGTGCCCGCGAGCTTCCGCGCCTCATCGGTCGTCTGGTCGTAGTACGGCGTCCCATCCTCCGACACCACGCGCGCGCCACCCGCGAGCACCGATGCCGCGAACGCGGCCTCGAGCTTGGGTAGCGTGCCCACGGCGAGCGTCACGAACCGCTCGGGCCGCAAGTAGGCCATGCGCTTGCCGACCTCGAACGCGAGCTCGCGCTCGTCGGTCTTGGTGATCTGCGGTGCGCCGACCAGGAGCGTCGGCACCAGCCGCTGGCGCTCGGCTCCGAGGCCCACGGTGTTCGCGACCCGGAGGCCATCGCCACCTTCCTGGAGCCAGACCATCGGCGCCGGATCGATCGCGAGCACGCCCGAGACGTACTTGACGATACGGCTGACCGTGCGCGGATCCCGATCGAGATCCGTGCGGGTCTCGGGGGTGAGCCCGAACGCGGTGATCGGCTGGGCCGTGCCCGCGGCGAGCGCGCCGAGGGTGGACGAGAAGATCGCGCCGACGTGGCGATCCTCCTTCGGGTGGATGATCGACTTCTGCCACAGCTCTTCAGTGAGCCGGCGCGGTGCGGGCGTGAACTGCAGCGGACGGAGCCGCTGATAGAGGCCCTTCTCCTCGTCCGATGCGGCGCCGAGGAACACCAGCGCCTGCGCGACGCAGAACGCCTTGTCGAGCTCGTGCTCCGCCCGGTACAGGCTCGCGAGCGCCTTGTAGAGCTCGACGCGATCCGGCGCGTGGCCGAGCAGGTACTGCAGCTCGGCGATCGCCTCGTCCCGGCGAGCCTCGCCGGCCTCGAGGTAGAGGTCCGCCAGCTGCTCGTGGCGCGCGACATCGTCGGGAGCGAGCTCGCAGGCCACCTGGTACGCCTCGGTGGCCGCCTCGGTGTCCCCGAGGTGATCGAGGCAGATGTCGCCGAGCCGCGTCCACAGCTCGAGCATCTTGTCGGGCGAGGCGTCCTCGCCCATGCGCTTCAGCTGGCGCCGGTAGGCCCGGGCCAGGTTCTTCCAGTCCTTCTTCTCGCTGAGCACCGCGTCGATCGCGTCGAACGCCTTGGGCGTGAACGGCGCGTCGTCGAGGGCGGCGTTGAAGCGATCGACCGCGAGGTCCGCATCCTTCAGCTCGTCGCGCGCGATCACGGCGGCGGTGTAGTGGAACCGCGCGCGGCGATCCTCGCTGGTCTCCTGCGCCGAGAGGTGATCGAGGGCGTCGATCGCCTTCTTCCAGCTCTTCTGCTCGGTGTACGCCTCGAGCAGCTTGTGCAGCAGCACGCGCGAGCTCGGGGACAGCTTGACGCCCTCCTGGTACGCATCGACGGCCGAGTTGACGTCCTTCAGCCGCTCGCTGTAGACGTCGCCGATCTCCTCGTACAGCTTCGCCTGCCGAGCTTCGGAGGTCGCCGACGAAGCGGCCTTCGCGACCGCATCCACCTGGGCGCGCTTGGCGTCCGCGACCATCTTCCACTCGCCGCGCTGACCGCCGAGCTCGACCATCGCCTCGAGCGTGGCCTCGTGCAGCGGCTCCTTCTCGAGCGCGCGGCGGAAGTTCGCCTCGGCCTTCTTGTCCTCGCCCTGCGCACGCGCCGTGACGCCGAGCCGGTACCAGATGTCCGCGACCTGGGCATCGGAGAGCGCCGTGCGGTGGCGCGCGAGGATCTCGCGGTACCGCTTGTCGATCTCGATCCACTTCGCCGTGGTGGCCTCGGTGCCTTCGCCCGCCTTGGCCTCGAGCATCATCA
This sequence comes from Myxococcales bacterium, assembly GCA_016720595.1. GTDB lineage: Bacteria > Myxococcota_A > Polyangia > Haliangiales > Haliangiaceae > JABFXX01. The sequence continues at coordinate 21,355 of JADKKI010000014.1, read as the reverse complement.
CCGTCGACAGCCCGATCGCCGCGTCGAGGTTGTCCGCGTTGGCCTCGACTGCGCGGCGATAGTGCTGCTCCGCCTTCTCCGTGCGGTGCAGCGCCTCGTACGCCTTGCCGAGCTGCGCCTCGCGGCGGCTCCGCTCCTTCTGATCGAGCCCCTCTGCCTGGCGGGCGAGCATCTCGAGCACGCCGAGCGCATCGTCCCACCGCTTCGCGGCGACCAGCTGATCGGCGACCTGCTGACCGGCCAGCACGTGATCGGGCTCGAGCTTGAGCACGCGCTCGTACAGCTCGAGCGCACGGCTCGGATCGTTCAAGCGGGTGTCCGCGAGCTGCGCGGCGTGCCACAGCAGCTCGACGCGATCGATCCGGTTCCCCGACGCAGCCTCGGCGCGGAGCAACAGCTCCACCGCCTGGCCGACGTTGGCGCGCGACTCGTGCACGGCGGCGAGGCCCTTGAGGGCGCCGTAGTGCTCCGCATCGAGCGAGAGCGCCTTGTCATAGTGCCGCTGCGCGACCTCGGGATCGAGCAGCTGCTCGAACGCGATCTTGCCGGCCTCGGCATAGAGCGGCGCGCCGCGATCGCCCTCGAGCGCCGCGTGCTTGGTCAGCACGTCGACCGCGCGATCGAAGGTCTCGGTCTTGACGTAGAGGCGCGGCAGGACCGACAGCGCGGTCCGGTTCTGATCCTCGATCGCCAGCACGTTGAGCAGGCTCTCGATCGCCTTGATCTGATCGTCGAGCTTGGTCTCGTAGACCTTGGCGGCGCCGAGATAGAGCTCGACGCGCTGGGCCGGGGTCTTCGCCGCCGAGATGTGGCGCGCGTACAGGTTCACCAGCGGATGCCAGCTCTCCTGGCCTTCGAGCACGCGCTCGAGCCCGCGGTACGCATCGTCGGCATTCGGATCGGCCTGGAGGAGCTTCTCGTATGCGCTTCCGGCGCGGGCCGGATCGCGATCCTCGAGCTCCGCGGCGAGCTTGCGCAGCGTGGCGAGCTTCTCGCCCTCGGGCGCGACCACCGCGAGCCGCTCCATCGTGCGGAGGTAGTCATCGGTGCGGCCGGTCTTGTCGTACAGATCGACCAGCGACTTCAGCGCGGCGGCATCGCTGCCGTTGGCGGCCACGGCGGCCTCGTAGCGCTGGATCGCGCCCTCGAGATCACCGAGCTTCTCGGCGCGCATCGTGCCGAGCTCGCGGCGGAGCGCGGCCGAGCGGCCCTTGTCGCCGTGCGCCTCGGCGATCTCGGCGCGGCGCTCGAGCACCTTGGCGAGGTTCGCCCACCGCTCGTCGCGGCGGTACAGCCGCTCGAGCGCGGCGAGCGCGTCATCGGACGAATCGTCGAGATCCGCGGCCTGCTGATAGGTCTCGGTGGCCTTCGCCGTCTGGGCGAGCTGGCTCTCGAGGAGATCGCCGAGCCCGAGGAGCAGATCCACCTTGGCCTGCGTGTCGGTCTCGATCTCGGCGTGGGCACGCAGCGTGTCGGCGAGATCCGCCCACTTCTGCTGCTTGCGGTGCGCCTCGGCGAGCGCCTTGTACGCGATGCCGTTGTTGGCGTCGAGCTCGAGTGCACGGCGCAGGGAGGGCAGCGCGTAGTCGATGCGATCGAGCCGCTGCGCGTACCAGGCGCCGAGCCGGGCCCACCACTTGGAGGCGACCTTCGGATCCTGCGCATCGGTCGCGATCTCCGAACCTTCCTGGACGAGGTCGGCCCAGCCACCCGTGGCAGCGGCGAGCTTCTCGGCCATCGCGGCCGCCTCGTCGTCCTCGGGGTTGACCTGGCAGGCCGTGGTCACGGCCTCGAAGGCGCGGCGCAGATCGCCGACACCCGTCTCGTAGACCTCGGCGAGCTGACGGAGCAGCTGCGCGCGATCCGGACCATCGCCGGCGTGCTCGATCTTGCCGAGCAGCACCTCGATCACGTTCTCCCAGTCGCTGGCATCGCGGGCCTTGCGCTCGATCAGATCGAGCGCATCGCGGGCCTCGGAGCCCTCATCGCCGCTCTCACCGAGCAGCGCGATCCAGCCCTCGACGTCATCCGAGTCCGGGCGCGCCTGCGACAGCGTGACGCCGGCGGTGCGGCAGGTCTCGCGCAGAGAATCGAGCCACTCGAGCACCGAGCGCTCGGCGACCTCGTCGCCACCGCGGCCGGCCAGGTTCACCACCTCGATGTGGTGATCCGCCATCAGCTCGTCGATCGTGACGGGGCCGACGCCGGCGCCGAGGAAGTAGTGGGTACCGCGCGGCGGCTCGAACATGCCGAACACGCGATCGAGCAGCGCGGACAGATCGGGATCGCCGTAGCGGAACCCGACGAACACGAGCGAGCCCTCGACATAGAGCTTGCGGGCGTAGTCCTTGAGATCGACGGCGCGCGACAGGGCGCGGCGCACCGAGTTCGGCGTGACCACGTAGGTGTCGAAGTTGCCGAGCATCTTGACCAGTGTGCGGCGGCGCGGCGACAGCTCGCCGAGCTCCTGGTACGTGACGATGCGCGCGCTCGGCCACTCGGCGGGCGACTGCGTCTCGAGCGCGTGCTCGAGGATGTCGCCCGGGAACGTGGTCCAGATGTGCCGGAACGGCAGGGAGGCGAGCGCCTTGGGGAGCGCGGGCGTCTCGACCGGCGCGGCCCACATCTCCTCGACGATCTTGTCGCAGGTCTCCTCGCCGAGGGATCGGGCGAGGAAGCCGACGGCGCGGACGAGGCTGCCCTTGTGCAGCAGCTTCTCGAGATCCTTGGTCGCCACGTCGTCGCCTTCGCGACCCCGTGTCTCGAGCGCCTTGGTCAGGCGCTCCAGCAGTTGCTTCCAGGAAGGGACTCCGATGCCCGCACCGACGACCAGGGCAGCTTTGCCCGTCCGGATCTGATCGATGAGGGACTCGGGGATCGTGTGCTCAGGCATCCTAAACCCCAGTGTCTTGAGTGTTGAAACGAACTTACCCGCGCGCACCCTATCCAGGGACCCTCCGGCTCGCAAGCGAAACCGCCAGGGGTAGTGCGAGTGGTGATAGGGTCCGTCCGGGGAGTGCGCCTTCGTCGGAAGATCACCATCGCCTTCTTCGGGGTCAGCTCTCTGGTCTCGGTGCTCCTGGCGTTGTTCCTGTACCGGTTCGTCGAGCGCAAGCTCGCCGACGAATTGCGCGACCGGCTGCGCGATCTGACCCACGTCGGCGCTCACGCCGTGGATGCCGAGGGCTACCGGCGGCTCGAGGAGGGGCTGGGGACGCTCGACGAGGACGCGGTGTCCAAGGCCGAGCACACCGAGGACTACAAGCGGATCTACGAGCAGCTGCGGATGATCCGCGGCGCCGAACCCGACCTCATCCACTACGTGTACTTGTTGTCCCCGACCGAGGATCCGAACAACCCCAAGTTCGTGGTCGACGCCGATGTGCTCGAGCTCCTGGCCAAGGTCGCCCGCGGCGAGACGCTGCCCGAGGGCGAGGACATCTCCCACTACAACGAGACCTACGACGTCTCCGAGATACCGTTGCTCAAGCAGGCGCTCGCCGAGTGCGCGCCGACCATGGAGACCGAGTTCGTCCACGACCCCGTGTTCAACGTGAACTCGGTGTCCGCGTACACGCCGCTGGCCGCGCCCGACGGCGCGCCGCTCCGGGACTCCAAGGGCCGCTGCCTCGGCGTGCTCGGCGTGGACATCACCGACAAGAACATGCGCGCGGCGCTCGCGGCGGCGGGAGGCCTCGCGATCAAGATCTCGGTGGCGATGATCGCGCTCGCGCTCCTGGTCTCGATCGCGATGGGCACGGTGCTCACGCGCTCGATCCTCGCGCTCACGAACACGGTGAAGCGGTTCGCCGACAAGGACTTCTCCGCGCGCACCCGCGTGTTCACCCGCGACGAGATCGGCCAGCTCGGCGAGAACTTCAATGCGATGGCCGCGACGATCCAGGAGCACAGCGAGCACCTCGAGGAGCTCGTGATCCAGCGCACCAAGGAGCTCACCGCCGAGAAGCTGACCTCGGAGCGCCTCCTCCTCAACGTGCTGCCCGGCGCGATCGCGGATCGGCTCAAGGGCGGCGAGAACCTGATCGTCGATCGGTTCGAGTCCGTGAGCGTGCTGTTCGCCGACATCGTCGGCTTCACCGCCCTGTCGTCGCGCACGAGCCCGGAGGAGCTGGTGACCATGCTCAACGAGCTGTTCTCCACGTTCGATCGCCTCGCCGAGAAGCACGGCCTCGAGAAGATCAAGACGATCGGCGATGCGTACATGGTGGTGGCCGGGATCCCGCAGCCGATCGCGGATCACGCGATCGCCCTCGCCCACATGGCCCTCGACATGAACGCCGCGATCGCCGCCTATGCCGCGAAGGCGGGCTCCGATCTCACGATCCGGATCGGCATCCACTCCGGCTCGGTGGTCGCCGGCGTGATCGGCGAGAAGAAGTTCATCTACGATCTGTGGGGCGACACCGTGAACACGGCGAGCCGCATGGAATCGACCGGCGTTCCCGGCCGGATCCACGTCAGCGAGGCCACGTTCACCCTGATCCGCGAGGAATTCGAGCTCGAGCAGCGGGCGCCGATCGAGGTCAAGGGCAAGGGCCTGATGACCACCTACCTGCTCGGCGGCATCAAGCCGCGCGATCCGGCGCGCCGCTCGTCGACCAAGCTCAATTGAGGTCCGCGGGCCGCCGATCTCGCGATCTCGCGAGGTTGCCACGCACCTGATAAGGTCGGCGCGCTCATGCCCTCGGTCGTCGAGATCTATCGCTCTTCCAAGAAGAAGCGCGACATCAACTGGTTCACCGAGTGGGTCGCCCGGCCTCCGGCAGCGCTCGTGGTCTGGCTGCTCCGCGGGACGCCGATCACCCCGAACCAGGTGACGTTCCTGTCCGCCGTGGTCGCGGCCGGCGCGTGTGCGATGTTCATCTTCCTGCCGGGGTACTGGTGGCTGGTCGCCGCCGCCCTGGTGTTCGAGTTCTCGTTCGTCCTCGATTGCGCGGACGGCATGCTCGCCCGGCTGCGCAAGATCGCCTCGCCGCTCGGCCATCAGCTCGACTTCCTGATGGACGAGCTGAAGGCGATGCTGTTGCTCGGGGCGGTGACCGTCCGGGTGTGGTGGGAGAGCGGTGGTGACGTGCGCCTGCTGCTCGTCGGGATCGGGGCGCTGTTCTGCCTCGCTGCGGGCCTGTCACTGACCACGTTCACGCGGCGGCCCGAGTACGGCGCGAAGCCGCCCACCGAGGACGGTCAGCCCGCGGAGGTCGGCGGACGCAAGGGACCGATCGGCCTGGCGCTCACCGTGCTCGAGTTCCTCGCGCGGATCGTCGTGCACTACCCGCAGTACCTGTGGATCTGCGCGCTCGCGAACCGGATCGACGTGTTCTTCTGGGCGTACGCCGGCGTCAACGCGCTGTACTTCGCCAAGACGTTCGCCGCGATCCTGTTCCGCCTCGGCCGGTTCGGCCACGTCCCCACGCCCGCGAGCCCCCCACCATGACCGTCACCACGAATCCTCCGATCCGCCGCGCGATCCTGATCGCCGCGGGCCGCGGCAAGCGCCTCGGCACGCACACCGACGAGATCCCGAAATGCATGGTGCAGGTCGGTGCTCGGCCGATCCTCGGCTGGGTGTGGGCCGCGCTGTCGGCCGCCGGGGTCGACGAGCTGGTGGTGATCCGCGGCTACAAGGGCGACGTCCTCGAGACCTTCGTGCGCCAGCTGGTGCCCAAGGTCACGTTCGTCGACAACCCGGAGTGGCAGTCGAACAACGTGCTGCTCTCGATGGCCTGCGCGCGGAAGTTCCTCGATCAGCCCACGTACCTGACCTACTCCGACATCATCTTCACGCCGGCCGTGGCCAAGGCCGCGGCCGCCTCGACCGCCGAGATCGGGCTGGTGATCGATCGAAAGTTCCGTGACATCTACGTCGGCCGCACCGAGCATCCGCTCGAGGAGGGCGAGGTCTCGGATCTGATGCACGATGGCTCGGTCGCCCGGGTCGGCAAGCGGGCGCTGCCGCCCGAGGACGCGGTGGGCGAGTACATCGGCCTCGCGCGCCTCGGCGAGCGCGGCGCCTCCACGGTGGCGAACACGATCGATCAGCTCGCGCGCCAGTTCGCGGGGCGAGAGCACGATCCGTTCATGCGGGCGGCGACGTTCCGCAATGCGTACCAGACCGATCTGTGGCAGACCTTGATCGACTCGGGCATCCGGATCGATCCGATCCTGATCGACGGTCAGTGGCGAGAGATCGATACCGGACAGGATCTCGCGAGCGCACGGCAGCTGGTACAGTCCGCGACGAAGGAATGGTCATGAAGCAGGTCATCACGAGCCTCGGATTGATCCTCGGCCTCGGCCTCGGCGTCGGCTGCAGCAAGCCGAGCGAGGAGGATTGCCGCAAGGCACTCGCCAACATGCAGTCGCTCCTGGGCACCGAGTTCCTCTCGAAGGATGGAGACATCCAGGGCGAGGTCCGGCGCTGTCGCGGTGGCTCGAGCAAGAAGGCCGTCGAGTGCGCGATCCAGGCCAAGAGCCTCGACGATCTCCGGGCGTGCGACTTCATGCACGTCCCCGAGAAGAAGTGACCTCGGCGCGGAGCGCCCTCCTCGCGTTCGCCGGGGCGCTCGGCACCCTCGCCACCCAGGGCGGCGCCGCCTCGGCTGGCCCTGCCCTCGCGGCGCTGGCCCCTGCGCCGGTCGACGATGCGCGCAAGGCGGTGGCGCTCGGTCCCTCCGGTGAGGTCTATGCGCCCGATCCGAGTGGCGACTGGGTCCGCGGTCAGGCGATCAGCACGGCCGACACGCTGGCCCTGGCGGGGCGCTCAGGGGGCAGCATCGTCGCGATCGGCGAGGGCGTGGTCTATCGGCTCGCCGACAACGGGTGGACGGCGATCCGCCTGGTCCAGAAGGGCAAGGCCGTCATGAGCGGTGGCGATCGGGCCGTGGCTGCCGTCGGCCGTCAGCTGTTCGCTCTCGACAAGACCGCCGGTGGAGAGCCGGCGAAGCTCGCCCTGGCGCCCGCGCCCGTACTGGCGATCGGCAGCGGGACGCGCGGGGTCGTGATCGCCACCGAGCGCGGACTGCTCCGGCTCGACGGCACCACGTTCAAGCGCCTCGAGCGCGCGCCGCGCCGGGTGGCTCGACTGATCTCGGATCGCTGGGCCCTCGTCGATCGAGGCGCGGTCAACCTCCAGACCGGAACGACGACCTCGTGGCCCACCGGGCTCTCGGTCGAGATCGCATCCGCGGTGGACGGCGATGGCCTGGTGGCGGTCGGAGCCACCCGGGCCGGCCTCGAGCTGGTGACCCTGGCGGCGTCCAAGCTGGTGCGCGATCCGATCGCCAACACCGCCGGAGCCAAGCCGGTGGGGGTGGTGCTCGACAAGGCCGGTCGGGCCACCGTCGCCCTCGCCGATGGGCGCCTGGCCCGACGAGACCGGGGGACCTGGACCACGATCACGGTCCGCGAGGCGCTCCCCGGCCCCAAGCCGGGTCCCGCCCCGGCGACCTCCCCCTGACCACTCCTTGCCTGTCCCCGACCTGTCGAGGTCCCGCGAGGTTGCGCATCCGGATGTCTATCCGCTACCTTGGAGGCTAGGGATGGCTCCGCACGTTCTCGTCGCCGACGACGATGCCTGGATTCTGCGCATGGTCGCGACCGTGCTGGAGAAGCGAGGCTACAGCGTCGAGACAGCCGTCGATGGCGAGGATGCCCTCGCGCGCGCGCGCGCCCGGACCCCGGACCTCCTGATCACCGATGTGATGATGCCGAAGATGGACGGCTGGTCGCTCGTGCGCCAGCTCAGGTCCCACTCGGAGCTGGCGATGCTCCCGGTGATCTTCTTGACCGCGCTGTCCTCCGAGGATGACCGGATCCGGGGCTTTCGCCTCGGCGCCGACGACTACGTCACCAAGCCGTTCCGGTTCGAGGAGCTCGACCTCCGGGTCGCCAAGACCCTGCGCCGGACCCAGGCCACGATCCAGGAGACCCGCGATCAGCTCGGCGGCTCGAGCCTGCGCGGTGACCTGTCGCAGGTCGGCCTATCGTCGCTGCTCGTGCTGATCGAGATGGAGCGCAAGACCGGGCTGCTCCAGCTCCGCGCCCCCAACGGGCCGTCGGCCCAGATCCTCGTGCGCGAGGGCAAGGTCGTCCACGCGCGGCTCGACGATGCCGAGGAGCCGGTCGACGCCGAGTGCGTCTATTACCTCCTGACCTGGGGCGCCGGCGAGTTCGAGTTCACGGCGTGCCTCGTCGAGGGCGCCGACCGGGTCGCGGTCTCCACGACGCACCTCCTGATGGAGGGTGCGCGCCTGATGGACGAGCAGAACGATCCGGGCGCGACCAGCTCGGCGGTCCTGACCGTCCCGCCGATCACGTCGACCGACGACGGCTGGTAACGTGGTAGACCGTCGCCATGGCGACTAACCTCGAAGGCCAGCTCCGCGAGCAGCTCACCGCTGCGATGAAGGCGAAGGATGGCAAGACCGCGAACCTCGTCCGCATGATCAACACCAAGATCATGGAGCGACGGACCGCCAAGGGCTTCACCGGCGAGGTCGATGACGCCCTGATCCTCGACGTGATCGCCACGTACAAGAAGTCGATGGAGAAGGCGCGGACGGACTACGTCGCCGCTGGCGAGCGCGGCAAGGAGCAGGTCGCCGAGCTCGACTTCGAGATCGCCTGGTGCGCGACGTTCCTGCCCAAGGGGCTGTCCGAGGCCGAGCTGCGCGATGCGGTCGCCAAGGCCGTGGCGGCCCTCCCGGCGAAGGATCCGAAGATGGCCGGCAAGATCATCGGCGCGATCAAGAAGGAGTTCGGCGATCGCGCCGACGCTCAGCTCACGAAGAAGCTCGCGGACGAACTGCTCGCTTAGGCGCGCGCTTCACTTGCGATCGGCGAACAGCCGCGGCTGGGCCAGCTCGACCTGAGCGCGATGACGCCGATCCTGCTTGCCGTGCCGCGTGCGCCGGTGCGCATCGCGACGTTCGCTGCGCAGGACAGACGCCGAGTGCCCGATCGCGGTGGGTGACGTCAGCTGCCAGGTGCCGAGCGCGCCGGTGGTGCCAAGCACCACACCGAGCACGTCGATCGGAGCCTGCGCGACCGCCGGAACGCCGGCGACCTCCTCGCCGGCCACGGCCTCCGCGGTGACCGCGGCACGCAGCCGCCACGCCGACGACAGCTCGTCCCCCAGCGCCTTGCCGAGCGCCTCGGCGATCACCGGCGCCGATTCGAGGACCTGGAGGCCGAACGCTGACGTGGTGGACATCGCCGAGAGCCCGGCCATCGCCGCGGTCACCGGGATCACGTGCTCGCCCTCGGAGCCCGAGACCGTGACCTCGATCCGCGCCGCGCCGCGCCCACGCCCCGCGAGCCGGAGCGAGATCCGATCCGCGAGCGTGGCGATCGCCGCTCCGCCGCCGTGATGAGCGGTCAGCACCGCCTCCTCGCGGATCGGCGCCTCCGGGGCGTACGGGCGGAGGCCGGTGCCACTGTCCCCGCGGGCGAGGGCCTGATAGTCCGCCTCGAGCGGGCGGGCGACTGAAGGCGCGGGGAGCGCCGCGAACTCGCCGAGCGTGCGCACGCCGAGCGCCTCGAGCATGTGCTGGACCTCGGGGGTGATCGCCAGGAGCGAGAGCGGCATCGGCGCGAGGAACGCCGCCGAACCACCGCGGGGGACCGAGACCACGCCCTGCTCGTCAGACGGCAGGCCGCCGTGCGCCGCCGCGACCCAGGCCGTGAACCGATCGTCCGCGATGCCGATCCGGCCCGTGAGGCCGAGGGTCTCGACGACCTCGAGCAGGCGATCGCCATAGCTCGTGCCGCGGGTCTTGCTGGGGACCTCGCAGTACATCGCGAGGTGTGCCCCGCCCGCCCCGACCCGCCCGCCGACATCGACGATTGTGGACACGCCGAGCAGTGCATCGGCCAGCGCGCGGATCGTCTCGCGCTCGAGCGACACGTCTGCGGTGACCACGCGCAGCTCGCCGGGCGCCGTGGCATTCGCTGATGTGGCGGTCATCCCGAGCCGGATGCCGAGCGACCAGGCCGCGCGCGAGCACGCCTGGACCACGGGGGCGTACAGGGCAGCGCGCGCTCCGGTATCGATCGCGGGACGTGCGCCACTGGCGCCGGCTCCGGACACCGAGACGACGGCGACGGGCGCGCCCCGAAGCGACGGATCGATCCGGGTCAGGCACTGGAGCGCGAACTGCGGAACGTGGAGGCAGGCGATACGCATGGGTCAGTCCTACCGTACTGGTCTGATGTTCAGTGTAGCACGGGAGCGGGAAGCTGGGAGCTTCTTGCTCCGGAGCTTGCAGAAACAATGCCTATAGTCTCGGGCATATGGCTCGCTCCCATCCCGAACAGATCTCGCCGACGGCGCACTACACGGGCTACGTCTGGTTCGCGCACGGGCAATCGCACGAGGCGTTCGCGACCACGACCGGGCGGCGGATGTACCAGGCGTTGCGTGTCGCCAACCTGGCGGCGCAGACCGTGCGCTTGCCGACGCTCGATGGGATGCTGCTCGCGCGCCATCGCCTGATCGATCTGCGGCTGACCGAGGCGATCGAGACCGGTGAGGTCGAGCAGGTGGTCGAGGTCGCCGCCGGCCTGTCGCCGCGCGGCTGGCGGTTCGCGCGCCGGTATGGCGACCGCCTCACGTATGTGGAGGCCGATCTGCCCGGGATGCTCGCCAACAAGCGCCGCATCCTGGCCGAGCTCGGTGGCGAGTCACCGCACCACCGCACCGCGGAGGTCGACGCGCTGACCGATGCGGGGCCGACCTCGATCGAGGCGATCTGCGCGACGCTCGATCCGAGCAAGGGCACGGCGATCATCACCGAGGGCCTGATCAACTACTTCGATCGTGCGACCGTGATCGGGATCTGGGCGCGGTTCGCCCGCGCTCTCGCGCGGTTCCCGACCGGCCTCTATCTCTCCGATGTGAACACCCGCGACGGCAACGCGGGTGCGCTGGTCGCAGCATTCTCGTGGCTGCTCTCGGCGTTCGTGCGCGGCAAGGTCCACATCCACTTCGACTCCGCGGACGAGGCCGAAGCAGCACTGGCACAGGCGGGCCTGCTCGGGATGCTCCTCGATCCTCGCGACCTCGCTGAACAACTTCCGGGTCTCGAGCTCGCGGGAGCCGGTCACGTGCGCGTGATCGAAGCGCTCGCGAAAAAAGGATCTTGATTCTGCGACTGTTCGGCGATGCCGACCGCGACGCGGGCGTTCGCACGGCCTGAGGTCACCCGAGGTGACCCGGCTGCCTTACCATGAAGGCAGGAGACAACGGATGCCCACCCTGGATGAGAGGCTCGTCGAAGCACGGGCCGCGAAGCGCGAGCAAGAGCGGGTCGCCGAGCGCCTCGCCGAAGCCCGAGCGGACCGTGCCAAGCTCGAGGCGCAGCTGGCGATCGCCGTCGAGCTCGTCGCTTCGGAGGCCAGCGACGTGGCGCGGCTCGAAGGTGTGGGCGGGTTCTTCCGCCGGCTGGTCACGAGCCGCGAGGATCTGACCCGCGAACAGAAGGAGCTCGCATCGGCCAAGCTCCGCGAAGAGGGGCTGCTCGAAGAGCAACGGGCGATCGATGTGGACATCGCGCAGCTCGAGGAGCGCGCCACCCGCGTGCGCGACGCCGAGAGCCAGTACACCGCGATCCTGGCGGAGCTCGAGGCCAAGGCAGCCACAGACGGCACGGGCGCGCCACAGCTCAAGGCGATCGCCGAGGCCGAGGGCCGCTTGCGCGCCGCGCGGCGCGAGGTCGAGGAGGCGATCACCGCGGGGCGCGCCGCATTCGACGTGCTCACGGTAGCGAACGACGCGGTCGCGGCCTCGAGCGCCGCGCGCGAGGGGAGCAACAACAACACGTCGGTCCTCGGCATGCTGGGTGCGAGCCAGATGACCCAGATCGCCGCCGATCTCTCGGAGCACACCGTACACGAGCAGCTGCGCTCGCAGATCTCCGCGGCGCAGCACGCGCTGAGCGCGTTCCATCGCGAGTGCCGAGATGTCGATCCACGCGCGATGACGGGGCTCGAGGTCACGCAGCTCCCTTCGGCGCTGGCGATGATCATCACGGATCTGGGCACGTGGAAGTGGGGCCAGGACCAGGGCAGCACCGCCGGCATGGTCGCGGGTGACCTGCTGATCCCGAAGACCGTCGTCGACTTCGCGGGGATCGGGAGCCAGCTCGCGATGGCCTCGTCGTACGTCGCCTCCGAGACCATGTCGCTCCGCGGCCGCAGCGAGCAGCTCGACAAGGCGATCGCGGCGCTGGCGCAGCAGCGTGCGGCGCTGCTCGATCCGCAGCGCGACCGGCTGTGAGTGGCCGACGACCAGGCGGTGTCCGCTGGTGTGCCCGCCGGCCCCTGGTATGCTTCCACTATGGATCGCTCGGCATGGGTCACCCGCAAGACCCGTCGCAACGCACTTCCCGACCACGAGCTCGTGCCGGGAACCGCAGGCGAGCGCATGCTCATGGTCAGGCAACTGACACTGGACGCGTGGAGCTTCTTGGGACTGACCGATGAACCCAGACTTCGCCGAGATCTTGTCCGAACTCTCCGCCGCGGGCGCTGAGTTCATCATCGTCGGAGCCTTCGCCGTGGCCGCGCACGGCAACCCACGAGCCACAGGCGACATCGACATCTGGGTGCGCCCGACACTGGAGAACGCGGCGCGAGTCCTCGCCGCGCTTCGCGCCTTCGGGGCGCCGCTCTTCGATCTGACCGCCGAGGACCTCGTCGACGAGCAGACCGTGTTCCAGATCGGTGTAGCCCCCGTTCGGATCGACATCCTCGCTGGGATCGACGGGGTCACGTTCGAGGATGCGTGGAAGCGTCGAGTGATCGCGGACCTCGGCTCGCGGAAGGCGCCCGTCCTGAGCCTTCTTGACCTCGCGACGAACAAGCGAGCCGCGGGACGCCCCAAGGACCTCGTCGATCTCGCCTGGATCGAGCTCGAGCTGACCAAGCAGTCGCCGTGAACGATCGCCCCGTCATCCGCTTCTATAGCGTGAGTGCCGAGTACGGCGAGCTCTCGAACTTCGCGCCGTACCCGATCAAGCTGAAGGGCAAGCAGTGGCCGACGTCGGAGCACTATTTCCAGGCCCAGAAGTTCCAGCGCGCCGCGGATCAAGAGGAGATCCGCGCGACGAAGTCGCCGATGATCGCCGCGCGCATCGGCCGCGACCGCAAGCGGAAGCTTCGGCGCGACTGGGAGAGCGCGAAGATCGGCGTGATGCGCGAGGCCGTCGAAGCGAAGTTCCGGCAGCACGAAGACCTGCGCCGCACACCGAGAACGACGACTTCTGGGGCGACGGTGGAGATGGGAGCGGGCGCAACGAGCTCGGCCGCGTGTTGATGGCGGTGCGGGAAGCTCTGCGCCAAGAGACGCCGTAATCGCGAGATCGTTCGGCCGCATACGGCCCGACCCAACGGGTGGGCGTGGGGTCTGGCCACCTGGTTTCCTTGTAGGGATTCCCCGACAACCCCGGCCCTCCCCCAACCTCGTAGCTCAAGAGATCAAGCGGGTTGGGCGTGGCACATCGCGTGCTCGATAGAGCCGCATGCGCAACTGGGGTGCTCGAGCTGGAATCTCTGCATGGCTGGTCGCGATGACCGTGGGATGTGGCGTGACCGTCGAGGAGGTTGAGCCCGAGCCTGCGGAGTCCGACGTCTCGATGGCGCTCCTCGTCGGTAGCGAGCAGGTCCCGAGCCCGTTCCAGATCGTGCCGGGCATCGGGCGGCGGCTCGAGCTCCCCCTCGGGATGCGCGCCTCGGGGCTGGAGCTGCGCCCGGCCGACCGGCTCGATCCATCCCTGATCGAGCTCGGCAACCTGCTGTTCTTCGATCAGCGGCTCTCGAAGGGCGCGGTCATGTCGTGCGCCACCTGCCACGATCCCGCGCATGGCTACTCGACCACGGGGTTCACCCGCGGCGTCGGTGGCAACCGGCTGCCGCGCACGACGCCGCCATCGATGAATCGAGCGTTCGGCAAGCGCGCCACGTGGAGCGGCAAGCGGACGCTGGAGGAGCAGTCCACGGCGCCGATCACCAGCGCGGCCGAGATGGGGCTCACCGAGGCCGAGCTCGTGGCCACCGTGACGGCGATCCCCGGCTACGCCGATCGCTTCGAGCGCCTCGTGGTCACTGGCGTGCTGACTGCGCCCGCGATCTCGGTGGAGAACATCCAGCAGGCGATCGCGACGTTCCAGCGCGGAGGTCTGATGACGGGGAGCTCGCCCGTCGATCGGTTCGAAGCGGGCGAAGGCGAGGCGCTCTCCGTCACCGAGAAGCGAGGGCGCTTGCTGTTCCAGACCCAGGCGCGCTGCGTGCTGTGCCACAGCGGCCCGAACTACACCGACGAGGGCTTCCACCACATCGTGCCAGTGATCTCGTCCGACCTCGGCCGCCAGGAGGTCACCGGGCTGGCGAGCGACTTCCGGACGGTTCAAGACGCCGTCGCTTCGCAACGTCGCGCTGCGAGGGCCGTACTTTCACGATGGCGATCCGTTCGGATCGCCCGGGATGGCCACCACGCTCGGGGAGGTGGTGCGCCGCTACAACGGTGGCCCACCGATCGGCGAGCCCAACGAGGACCCGCAGGTCCAGCTCCTCGGCATGGGGAGCGATCAGCAGGGCGCGGTCGTCGCGTTCCTGCGCGCGCTCACGGGATCGATCCCGGTGCAGCCGTGGCTGTCCTCGAAGGGCGACGCCGCCAGCTCCAATCGTCGCGAATCGATCTACCTCAGCCCGGCGGTGTTCAGCGAGGATGACTACCTGGCCGCGAACCCGGACCTCGCGGCGATGACACCAGGCGAGCTGCGTGCGCACTGGCTCGCTCACGGGATGCGTGAGGGGCGCGCGGCGCTCCGCAGCTTCCACGTCAAGGAGTACCTGGAGCTCTATCCCTCCGTGCACGCGGCGTTCGCGGCGGAGCCCAATGCGTACCGGCTCGCGATCGATCACTACCTCGACGTCGGCCGCCAGCGCGGCTGGGTGGGCCGGTACGAGCTTGCGCCGGCCTTCTTCAACGTGGACGACTACCGCGCCCTCAACGGCCGCACGACCGCGCTGATGTCCCGCGACCGCGCGATCGAGCACGTGCTCACGAGTGGGCAGCGGAACCACCTCCGGCCTCGGCCGCCCCCGCGGCTACTTCATCGTCATCGCAGACGGCGCATCTCGGTTCTACTACGCGGATGGCACCAGCGCGTGCACGTTCCCGAACGCCGGCGCGCAGCAGGCGAACCGCAAGCGCTCCGATAACGTGGGCGTCCCTCGCCTGGGCTTCGTGCCGCCGAACCTCCAGGACGGCGGCGCGTGCGACACCACGAGCTCGCCACCGACAGCGTCGATCGCGCCGACGCCGACCCGGACCAAGATCGTGGACTTCGAGTGCCGGAACGAGAGCAGCAACCAGCTGTGCTCGAAGACCGTGTCGTGTCCCGCCGGCATGAAGGTCCGCGCCACCGCGCCGCGTGCAACCTCGAGTTCGGCACGGTCCCCAACGCCGTCTTCGATGCGCTGGTGTGGAACCAGCTGGTGGTGCGCCGGGCGTCGGACCACGTGATCGAAGGCCACTGCATCGCCAACGGTGTGGACATCGCGCTCGGCTCGGCCGGTCAGCTCGCACCCGAGGTGCCCGATCAGGTCCTCGTGGGCTGCTCCGAGCACGACGACAATGGCGGCGACTGCCAGATCCGCGGGCAGATCTTGTGCTCGGAGTGACCGCCCAGACGCAGCGTGCGGCTCACGACCGGATCGATCTACAATCATCGGCATGTTCCGCACGTCTACGGCCCTCAGTCTGCTCGTCCTGATCGTCGGCGCGCCGACGACGCACGCAGCCCCCAAGGCCAAGGCGACCAAGCCCGCCAAGCCGGCCCCCCCCACCCCGGCCGTCCCCGCGCCGGATGACGGCGTCCTCATCAAGGACCTCGCGTCGGTGACCAGCCACGCGAACGACGGCGAGTGGACCCGCGACGGTGGCACCGTCTCGACCACGACGGGCGGCCACTACACGATCGACGTCGACGTCGCGGACTTCACGCTCGACGTCGACATCGAGCAGACCGCTGGCCCCCACGGGGGCCTCGGGGTCGCGACCCGGACGAGCAACGTCGACACGACCTGGAACGCCAACGTGCATGGCTACTGGTTCAACCTCACGTTCGCGGGCTCGTACAACATCTTCGCCTGCAAGGTGACGGACGTCTGCAACGTGCTCACGGGGCCGCAGAGCAAGCCGGGCTACAAACCGACTCCCCTGTTCAAGGGATCCACGACGCACCTGCGGGTCACGCAGAGCGGCGAGCGCTTCGCGATGTACGCGGACGGCACCCTCGTGTTCGAGGGCAAGGACTCGATGTATGCCACGGGTCGAGCCGGGCATGAGCGTGCGGTTCAGGAAGCTGCGCGTCACCAAGCCCGTCGCGAACCGGCCCCCCCGCTCGATCCTCGGGCAGATCTTGTGCTCGGAGTGTTCGGCCCCTCGATGCGCGCCGAATCAAGTAGTCTTCGCGCATGATGCGATCAGGAGCGGCGACGGTGGTCATGCTCGTCGGCGCGGCCATCGCCGGCTGTGCAGCGAGAACGGCGTCGACGCCACCACCCGAGAATGAGGCAGCTCCGTCAGCCCCACCGGCGCCGGCACCGGCGACGAAGCCAGATCCGCAGGCGTCCGCCGATCTGGCGAGGTGCCTCGACGCGACGTCGGAGAAGGACAAGCTGATCGCGGCCCTCGGCGACGAGAACGCACGTCTGATGCGCGCGAGCGCGAGCCAGGACGAGATCTCCGTGGGGATCGAGGGCACCGCGCTCGTGGTCAAGGCGAACGGCGCGCCTGGCAAGGCCCGGCCGAAGGATGACGTCATCGCCGCGGCGTCCAGGCAGTTCCTCGACACACTCGGTGCATCGCGCGACGCGATCCAGAAGTGCTACCGACAGGCGCTCTCGACCAACCCCACCCTTCAGGCACGGGTCGTCACGTTGACCGTGTCGGCGAGCTTCGCGACCTCCGGCCAGCTCAAGTCCGCCTCGTCGGCACCCTCGCTCGGCGATGCGTTCGACGCCTGCATCCAGACCGTCGCGAAGCTGTTGCGTGTGCCGACCACGACCGCAGCGACGACGTTCAACGGCACAGATCACGCTCACGCCGTGAGCCTGCGCCGACCGGCGGTCTCGGCCGAGGACGCTGGTCGGCTTAGCCCCGCGCGGCGCAGCGCCGGTGTGTACGCGTCCACCAGCTCCGCGAGCTCGGTCGCGAGATCGTGCATCGACGGCCGCGTCGCCGCATCCTTCGCGAGTGCGCGCAGGATGATCCGCTCGAGCTCGATCGGCATCGCGCGCAGCCACGAGGGGCGCGCCGGCCGCTTCTCCATGTGCGCGATCATCAGCTCCGGCAGCGAGCCATCGAACGGCTGCGTCCCGGTGGTCAGCTCGTAGAGCAAGCAGCCGAGCGCGTACACGTCCGAGGCGGTGGTCGGGTGCGCCCTTCCACTGTTCGGGCCATGCACCACGGCGTGCCCGCGATCGTGGCATCGGCGAGCGGCGGATCATCGACCAGGCGCGAGACGCCGAAATCGATGACCTTCACGCGCGGCCAGCAGCCGATCGTCTGATCGAGCACGTAGATGTTGTCGTGCTTGACGTCGCAGTGCACCACGCCCGCCGCGTGGAGGGCCGCGAGCGCAGCGGCGACCTGCGCGGTGATCGCGATGTTGGTGCCGAGCTCGAGCGTGTCGCGCTCGGCGAGCGCGCCGAGCGTCTCGCCCTCGAGGTACTCCATCACGAGGTACGGCAGCCCCTCGTCGTTGCGGCGCGCCTCGCGGATCTCGATCAGGCCGGGGTGGATCATAGCGAGGCGAGATCGGCCTCGGCGAACAGGCGCTCGACGACCTGGAGAGCTGGCAAACTGTGGATCGAGGACCTTCAGCGCGACCCGCTCGCCGGTGTCGAAGCAGGTGGCCAGGTACACACCGCCCATGCCACCGCGTGCCAGCGGCACCGTGACGTCGTATTCCCGAACCGACCCTGGCGCCCTTTGCTGGCCGCGCGAGGGGACGATGGTGTTCGACCGAGCCATGACGTCTTGCCTTGTGCAGAGACAGTGCCACCTCCGGTTTGGTTGCCCTGCTCGCAGTCAGATCCGTAGAGACGTGAATTCGCGAGGCCGGCAGGTGGTGGAACACCATCGTTACCGCCGTGGAAATCTGATACGGGGGCCGTGGATCCTGGCGTCAGACACGACGGTCGGCAACCGGTGAGGGCCGCGCCCGGTTGGCGCCGGTCAGCACCTGTCACTACGCGTGAGCGATCTGTTCGCGCCGTCAGGCGTCGTTGTGATCGCAGGCCGTCGCAGGCCGCCACAGCCGCTGTGAGCTGGTCAGAGATCGATCCCGGACGCCGCGCACGAGTGCGGGCCTGCCGGTGAGGCTCGGCTGCGAGCCCGATGGCCAGCCTCGATCGCGCGCTTGGTATCGTGCCGCCGGTACGCAAAGTTGATCGCACGCGCGCGATCCGCTGAGCCAGCGCGACCTTGGCGACCGACGGATCCGGCACCCGCGAGGGGATCGAGCGCTTCCACGCCGAGGGCGTCGCTCATCAGCAGCGCGTAGATGTCACCCGAGGGGACACCCGCGGGATCGCCCGCTTGGCGCGCGTGAGGTGCGCGGCGACGATCGCATCCATGGTGGCAGAGTCCCGCGCCCCGACGACCGGCTGGCCGTTGACGAACATGGTGGGCGTGCCATCCACGCCGAGCGCCAGCGCGGTGGCGCCCTCGGCCACCACGAGATCTCGATACCGCCGCTGATCGAGCGCCGCGCGGAACGCGCCGAGATCGAGCCCCGCCGCCCTGCGCGAAGCCTGGAAGATCCGCGCGCTCCGCTGGCCGAAGCGCGCCCACACCTGATCGTGGAACGCCCAGAACTTGCCCTGGTCCGCCGCGGTGATCGCGGCCTCCGCCGCCAGCCCCGCGTTCTGTGAACTGCATCGCGAGGTGACGGAACACCACGCGCACGTCATCGCCGTACTTCTCGCGCAGCTGGGTTCACCACCGGCGCTGCGCTGGCAGAACGGCACTGGAAGTCGCCCACCACGATCGTCACGGCTGCCGTGAATCGGGGCCGAGCTGGTGCCCTGGCAGGCCGAGGCCCACGCGGTACGGGCTTCGGATCGAGCTCGAAGCCGGTGTGCTCGGTCTCTGCGGGGTACATCGGTGGCGCGCCGTTTGCCGGCGGCCACGAGCTGGTCGTAGCCGCCTTCGTGGAGCCCAGCGCGCGCGAGCTCCTGCTCCACCACATCGACGAACACCTTGAGAGTCTGGTTGCCGTGCACCGGCCGGCCGTTGAGAAGAACGGGGGTGTGCCTCGAAAACGCCGAGCGCGTGGGTATCGGTGATATCTGACGCGAGAGCTGCCTGCGATGAGTGCGAGTATCGAGCCTGCCGCGGAACCGCGCCATGTCGAGCCTGAGCTCGCGCGCGATCGTTCCACGGCTGACGATCGACGTGGCCGGCGAGCGCTACAGCCGATCGTTCATCGGCCGGAACGGGCTTCGCGCGGCGGCCCGCGAGCGCGGCCTCGGCGCCGATCGTCCGTCGTCATCGAGCGGCAGCGATGCACCAGCGCAGCTGGCCCGGGAACATCCGGGTCAGCGTGTCGAGCGTGGGCTGGACGCGATAGCAGTACCCACAGGCGTAGTCGCTCCAGTAGAGATCGTCACCGGCGCACCGACCGCCATCCGCGGCGCCTCGCCGCGCGGGACCTTGTAGATCGTCTCGATCGGAGGTCAGCCGTCCATCCGGCGCGCCGGTGGCGAGCAGCGCCAAGCCGAGGGAGAGAACGAGGCCGACGAGCGGCCCAGCGCGAACACGAAGGCCGACCGCGCCGGAGCGTCATGCGGCAGACCCTACACGCTCGCCAGCGCGGTCCCGCGTGTCCCGCGCCCGCGGCGGTGAGCAGCCGTTGGTCGCCCCGTGCGCGAGCTCGATCCGCAGGTGATCGGCCGGCATGACGTCGAACTTGTCGGCCCACTTCGACGAGCACGCGGCCGCGCGAGATCGCCGATCAGATCGATCGAGCCCGAGTCGGGCAGCTCCGCCTCGCGCTCGAGCCGGTATAGACGATGCCAGACCCGCAGCCGGCCGTGGCGGTACTCGCTGACCAGCGAGAACGTCGGCTTCGCCGCCGCGCCGCCGCCGAGCGCCCACCAGCCCGGCGACCAGCGTGGTCTCTGTCCGCGCCGAGATCACCGATCAGCGCGATCGCATCGCCGCCCTCCACGGCCGCGGCGAGCCGGGCACTGGCGCGCGCGGTGGCCTCGGCCGAACTGAGGTGGATCGTCGTCACGCCGGCCCGGCGAGCCCGGCCGCCAGCCGATCGTCCCACTTGTCTGCGCGCTCTGCGCGATCGAGTGCACGGTGATCTTCGAACTCGGCGTAGTGAGGCCGTCGAGCCCGGCGCAGGATCCGCAGGTACAGATCGCCGGTCTCCGGATGCGGGGCGAACGCGGCATCGCCGGTTTCCACGAACGAGGCGGGTCAGGGCGCGCGGCCTTCGCCGCATCGAGCGCGGGCGCGGTGGCGACCTTCGCCAGCAGCAGCAGCACGTTCTGCTCGGTGAGGACACGGATCGTGATCACCGCCGAGCCACGCTGGACGAGCCCACACCCTCGGGGGACAGCGGCGGCAAGGTCAGGTTGCGCCCCACGCCGAACCGGGTCAGGGAACCGCGCCACGGAAGCCCTGCGATCGACGACCTCGTCCATCCGGCGACCGTATCAGAGGTGCGTCGAATCGCGTGGTATAGACGGGGCGTGGTTCGCCCCGTGGTGATCGTCGTCGCGCTCGCGTGCCCGCGGGCGTGCGGTCGCGACCATGGCAGCGCGCGCGTCCGGCCGCTGCCGAGGAAGGATGGCAGCCCCTGCCCTGCGCGGTGGCGGCGCGCCGAAATCGCCGCGCGGATCGCGAACTACAAGACCAGGCGCGGCTCGATGCCGAACGTCGCCAGATCACCGCCACCGAGACCGTGACCTGACCAACACGGGCACCAGCGCGGGTCGATGTGCCCCTGTTCCACCTCTACTCAACGCGTTCAAGAACGAGTCCACGCTAGTCCGGCGCAGAGCTTCGCGCGGCATGATGCGGCGCGCGCGGAGGGGCCGGGAACTGGGGCTGATCCAGGTCGACTCCGGGTGCAGCCTGCCGGCTCCGAGCTGGTCAGCCGGCTCGCCCTCACCGGCCCTGACGAGACCGTCGCCGAGCCGACGTTACCGCGCGCCCGTCGAGGCCGGCGCGACCATCAAGCTCGACCCCAAGTTCACTGGCAGCTCCCCCGGAGGTGTTCGCCCGCCCGGGCAAGGGGCGAGTTCCACCTCGTGG
>JADKKI010000013.1 GCA_016720595.1 Myxococcales bacterium | reverse complement strand
CGGCTCGAGTATCGCGCGGCGGGTAGCTCAGCGAGAGCGGCCCGCTCGAGTGACTCCGCCCGCCGTCGTGAACGGGGCTGTGGGGCTTGATCTTTTCCGTCGCGCCCGATGTCATGGGGACCGCGTGACCCCGAGCGGGTCCCCGCAGCGCCTCGTCGAGGGCAACCAGCGTTCCGTCGCCAACGTGCGCGGGCGCCGAGTCCACTCCCAGTCACTTCCGTCGCGTGGAGCTCGCCACGGCGCAGCGGCTGTTCGCGGTCGTGCCTGGCAGCTCGATCGCGCGTCCCGGCCGAGCTGGTGTCTGATCAGGGCCTCGGGGATCTTGTTCCCGTGATCCGCGTCGCCGGCAACATCGTCGCGCCCTCGCAGCTCGCGAGCGTGGGAGTTCGCGGCGCGTTCGGCTGCAGCCTCGTGGTGGTGTCGGCCATTCGCAGTGCAGCGCGGTCAGCGCCGCCTCGGTGACATGACGCCCGGCGCGGCGGATGTGCCCGCGAGCCTGAACTCGATCATCAGCCGGATCCGCTGGTGGTAGTGCCGCTTGTCGAGCTCGGCAAACGCCTCTCCCGCGGGGGATTTCGCCTGTGCGCGCCGCGGTGCAGTGAGGAACATCCGCGCCTCGGTTGATGCGATCCAGCGCGGCACGCCGCTGCTCGAAGGCCTGAGCGTCTCGCGAGCAGCTGGTGGTGGTGGGGGGCCGAGTACGATCTCGTCACCGGCGTGGTTGATGTGATGCAGCCGCTCCGCTCGCGGGCATCCACGAACCCGCCGACGACCTAGTGGCGCCTGAACAGCGCTCGATACGCGCGACGCGCCGGAAGTCCTTCGCGGGCAGGCGCCGCGCCCGGACCCCATCCGTGACGCAGCCCGCGGCGGGCCGGAGCGGGTCCGCGCCCCGGCAGGGAGCGCCATGCCCCACGCTCTTTGTAGGGCGCCGAGGACCGGGAGCTTTCGGTGCAGCGAGGCGAGGACCTGGCCTCCGCCGCATCGAGCGCCCCGGATTTGCTCGGCCCCGAACACGTCGCCGAGCGTGTCGCGCGTGATCCGGGTATAGCGTCGGCCTATCGGGACGAACACGCAAGAGTGGTCCGTACTCGTCGGCGATCACGATCGCGTCACCTGTACGAGAGTGGGAACAGGCGATAGATCGCGGCTTCACGCCGCGGAAGTCCCAGCCCTGTTTCGATCGAGGCGCGATGGATCGCGCAGCCGAGCTTACCGTGCTGGAGGAACAGGCAGCTACGTCGACCACCCCGGTGAACGGCCCACGGCCCGATAGCCGTCGTCGTCGTGCTCGACTCGTTGTCGAACCACGGGCGTTGCTGCACCGCGGGCTTGGAGTAAGGGACGATCTGTTCGGCGCGCGCGAGGATCGCGGTCGTTCTCCGCGAGATCGATGTCGCAGCCGTATTGGCAGCACGCGTCGAGTTTCTTCGTGTGCGTCTCGACCATGGTACCGGTGCACCACGTAATCCGCCGCCATCTTCTGCGTGAAGATCAGGCGCCCACACCTGGCGGAAACGCGGGTGGTCGAGGGGAACGAACGACTTCGAGCGATGACGTGTCCATGGGGCGGCGGAATCTACTCTGTTCGCAGCAGACTCGCGAGGTCGATAAGCGTGCCGTCGCCGCCTTCGGTGCGATCCACGGCGAGGACCAGGGGCCGACAGGGTCTCTCGATCGATCGGTCGCAAAGTCGGCATCTGGCGTCACGTGGGTGAAGTTCTGAAGCAGGACTGGACCACGGGAGCGAGTGCCCTTGGCGCATGCGGATTGGTGCACCGTGGATCGGCAGACCACCGGCCGGACCGCGGGGATCAGGCACCGCCCATCGATCGAGCGCGGCGCAGCGATCCGGACCGGTGGTCGCGTTCGCGGCGAGCGCGGCGCGACGAGGAGCCTCCCAGGTGGCGAGCTCCTGCCCGATCGACCGGGCCTCGACGCCCGTCACGGTCAGCCGCGCGTGGCAGCAGTCCGAGCAGCCCGTCCCACACTGCATGTCGCTCCCGTGCCGCGCCTCGACCCGCGCGAAGAACGCATCGACCTTGGCGGTCACCTCGTCGAGCCGACTCACGCCAGCGGGATAGCACGCAGCGCTTCCGACGTGGGGTACTGCGAGCGCCATGGACCTCAACGACATCGTCGTGTTCACCAAGGTCGCCGAGACCAAGAGCTTCACCGGCGCGGCTGGAGCAGCCTGGCCTCCCGGAAGTCCACGGTGAGCCGGAAGCTGGCACAGCTCGAGGAGCGGCTGGGGGTGCGGCTGGTCCAGCGCACCACGCGCAAGCCTCGCCCTGACCGAGATCGGCGAGGCATACTCACGAGCGGGCGGCGGATCGTCGCCGACCTCCAGGCCGCCGGAGCAGGTCGTCACGGACATGCAGGCCACGCCGCGCGGGCGGCTCCGCGTGACGGCACCGACGATCTCCACGCGGTACCGGCGCGATCATCGCCGAGTTCATCGCCAGTCACTCCGATATCACCGTCGAGCTCGACGCGACCGATCGCGTCGTCGATCTGATCGAGGAGGGCTTCGACGTGGCCGTGCGGTTCGGTCCGCTCCCGGAGTCCACCCTGATCGCCCGCAAGCTCGCGACGTTCGACGGGATCCTGAGCGCGGCACCCTCCTACTCGCGAAGCGCGGCACGCCCACGTCTGATCGAGGAGCCTGACGATCAGGAGAAGGTGCTGTTCTTCCGGAGCGCGCCTCCACCGGCTGGACCCCTGACCGATGGCGACCAGAGCTACGAGATCGGCCGTCCTGCCCGGTTCATCAGCAACAACCTCGCGGCGGTTCGCGATGTGGTGCTCGCCGGTGGTGGCATCTCGGTGATGACCGAGTTCATGGTGGCCTGCGACATCCAGGAGGGAAAGCTCGTGAGCGTCCTCTTGGGTGGGGGGGCGCGATCGAGGTCCAGGCCGTATCCCGCGCAGAACCTCCCACCGCGCCTGACCCTGTTCCTCGATCACCTCGCGAAGTCCCTCAACCCTCCGCCGTGGAAGCACGCGCCGATCTGAGCGGCGATTTCGTGCGAACGTCACGGCTCCAAGGAGGACCCGAGATCCCGATCGAACAGTACGCGAGCTGTGCGCGTTGATGGCCGACACGCCGGGTGACGTCAACAAGGAGAATGCGGATCGCCGCCGCCCATCGGGTGAGCCCGGAGGCGGCATGCGTCGAAGACCGGCTACACCGGCGAAGATGAGCGACCCCAACGACATGGGGCGCACCGCGATGGCGTTCATGCCGTTGTACTCTGCCGCGCAGGCGCGGGCGCGGGCGGCAAGGAGCCCAGCACCTCGAGTTCCATTCGAAGGTCCATAGCGGAGATGTCCTTCGGGAAGGACGTGATGGGCAACAAGATCACCACACCACCTGGTGCTGGCCGAGAACGGCACGCACCACCAGGCACGGCTCGAGGTGAGGGCTACTGACGCCGATCGGCGGAGGCCGACGATCCTGGCCAGCACAACCCGAAGTTCAATCCAGAGCTGGCGGCGAAGTTCGGCGCGCTGATCCAGGCCGAGTCCGATCGGATCAACGGCATCCGCCGCTGACGCAGCTCACCCACGCCACGCAGACCAGGCGAGCCAGCCCCACCCGACCAGGAAGGCGAGCCCGCCGAGCGGCGTGATCGCGCCGAGCCCCTTCACGCCGGTCAGGGCGAGGGCATACAGCGATCCGGAGAACACCACGATCCCGAGCTGCAGGAGCCAGCCCGCCGTGGCCGCGCCGCGCGTGGCGATCACACCGCACAGGATGAGCGCGAGCGCGTGATACATCTGGTAGCGCGCGGCGGTCTGAAGATCTGGAGCGCGCGAGGCTCGAGCCGATCCTTCAGCCCGTGCGCGCCGAACGCACCGCCGCCATGGCGATCGCTGCCGTTGAGGGCACTGAGAGCGATCAGCGGAGTACGGTCGGGCCATGCGGGCGAGCATCTTACCCCACGCTGACGATCACGGCATCGCCCTCGGGCTCGACGCGGATCGGCACGTCGAGGAACAGCCCGATGGTCTCGATGTTGGTGGTCGCATGCAGCGAGAGCGGTGCGCAGCGGAACCGGCCACCCCCGGCGAGCGCGAGCGGCAGCACGAGCTGATCCGGCGAGGTGCTCGCCGACCGACGTTGGCAGCGAGGTACGCCGCGGCCGCGTCATACGCGGGCAGCCACGAGCTCGGCGCGTACGCCCTTCTCGCCGAAGCCCGTGATCGCCCGTGACCCGGTCCGACCTCGATCGCGAGGAGGTTGCCGATCGCCGCATCGGTCACCCGCGAACTCGCAGCTCGCGGCCGGGAATTGGTCCCGCACCACCGCGAGCTTCGCGAGCCCCCACGTGCGTGGGGAGCCGCGAGAGCAGGGGCGGTGGCGTGGAGCTGAGCGCTCGGCGCCGCTTCGAGAATCTCGATCGGCCGGAGGGCGCCGGGCCGGATCTCCAGCGTGAGCTGCCCGAGGGGCCCGCGCACGTCACCGACGAAGCCGTACTGATCGAGCGCGAGCGTGACCCTGGCGCCCATCTCGCGCAGCCGCGGGAGGAACACGCGCTCGAGGAACTCGAACGGCGGGGCCATCGGATTGTGCGTGCCGCCACGGATGGTGGCGCGCAGCCCGTGCCCGCCCACGATCGCGGGGACCAGGATGGTCTGGACGACGAGCGTGGTCGAGCCGGCGGTGCCGATGTCGATCGCGAGCTCGCCACCGCGGATCGGCCCGGGCGTCAGCTCGAGGTACTTCGAATCGACCTTCGCGCCGTGCACCGTGCCGCCGCACAGCTTCACCGCCGCGTCGACGCACGCCACGTGTTGGCGGCGCAGCCCCGGCTTGGCCCGCCCGGCGCGGATGTTCCGCATCGTGATCGGGCGCCCGGTGATCAGCGACAGCGCGAGCGAGGTCCGCAGGATCTGCCCGCCGCCCTCGCCGCGCGAGCCATCGATGTCCACCGGCGTGCTCACGTGCTCACCCCTTGACGCAGACGACCTGACGCAGCTCGTGCACGATCTCCACGAGCGCCGCCTGCGCCTCCATCACCTTGTCGATCGGCTTGTACGCCATCGGCGTCTCGTCGATCACCGCGGCGTCCTTGCGGCACTCGATACCCTCGGTGGCCGCGACGTGATCCTCGACGGAGAACCGCCGCTTGGCCACCCACGCGACATCGCACGCCCGGCGCCGTGGCTGCACGAGTGAACGACTCCGGCTCGCCCTTGCCCCGCACGATGTAGCTGCGCGCGCCCATCGAGCCCGGGATGATCCCGAGGTCTCCGAGGCGCGCACGCACCGCACCCTTGCGCGTCACGAACACGTCGTGGCCGAAGTGGTGCTCCTTCGCGACGTAGTTGTGGTGACAGTTGACGGCGAGCTCGCCGAGCTCGAACGGTGGCAGCTCCGCGCGCGCGACCTCGATCACCGCGTCCATCATCAGCTGGCGGTTGGTCATCGCATAGCTCTGCGCCCAGCTCACCGCCTGGACGTAGTCGTCGAAGTGCTCCGTGCCCTCGCGCAGGTACGCCAGATCGATGTCCGGCAGATCGTGGACGTGGATCTTCATGTCCTTCTTCGCGAGCGCGATGAAGTACGTGCCGATCCGGTTGCCCACGCCGCGCGATCCCGAGTGCAGCATCAACCAGACGCGGTCCTCCTCGTCGAGACAGAGCTCGATGAAGTGGTTGCCGGTGCCGAGCGTGCCGAGGTGGTTGAGGTCGTTGCCGTCCCCGATCCGCGGGTGCTTGTCGGCGAGGATCTTGTACTCGGCCGAGAGGGCCTTCCACGCCTTGGTCGGCGCGTGCGGGACCTTGTGCCATGCGCCGCGATCACCGCGCCCGCCGTTCGAGGTGCGGCCGTGCGGCACCGCCTTCTCGATCGCGCTGCGCAGGGCCTTCAGCGAATCGGGCAGCAGCTTCGCATCGAGGTTGGTCTCGACGGCGACCATGCCGCAGCCGATGTCGACGCCGACGGCCGCCGGGATGATCGCGCCTTCGGTGGGCACGACGCTGCCGACGGTGGCGCCGATGCCGTAGTGGACATCGGGCATCACCG
This sequence comes from Myxococcales bacterium, assembly GCA_016720595.1. Lineage (GTDB taxonomy): Bacteria > Myxococcota_A > Polyangia > Haliangiales > Haliangiaceae > JABFXX01. The sequence continues at coordinate 28,203 of JADKKI010000013.1, read as the reverse complement.
CCACGTGACGGAACACGATCGGCAGCTGGGAGAGGTTGGTCAGCTGCTTCTGGGCAGCCGCCTCGATCCCACGCCGCGGGTCCACGCCTTGATCGGAACGCGACCCGTGCGAATCAGCTCGTAGCTGGGCTCTTCATGCGACATGACGATGCTCTGGCCCGTGGCCAGCCTTGGCGATCGCAGACGAGAGGCCCGCGCTCGACCTCCTACCTAAAGGTTTCGGAGGCGCACGGCAAGCGCGATGTTCACGGACCCACGTAACCCGGCGAACCCGTTGCGCGGAAATCCGCGCCGCTGCGTTCAGCGGTAGCCCTGCGCCTGCAGGTTGAACAGCCGCGCGTAGCGGCCGTCCTTGGCGAGCAGCTCGGTGTGCGAGCCGCGCTCGATCACCGAGCCGCGATCGAGCACGATGATCTGATCGGCCATGCGCACGGTGGAGAACCGGTGCGAGATCACGATCGCGATCTTGTCCTCGGTGAGCTCGCGGAACCTCTCGAAGATCTTGACCTCGGCCTCGGCATCCATCGAGGCCGTGGGCTCGTCGAGGACCAGGATGTCCGCATCGCGGCGCATGAACGATCGCGCGAGCGCGACCTTCTGCCACTGGCCGAGCGAGAGCTTGCGCCCATCCTTGAACCACTTGCCGAGCTGGGTGTCGTAGGTCTTGGGCAGCGACTCGATGATCGGCTTCGCGAGGCCGCGCTCCGCCGCGTCGTCCCAGCGGTCGCGATCGGTGTACGCGCGGTCGTCACCCGCGCCGATGTTCTCGCCGACCGTGAGCTGGTAGCGCACGAAGTCCTGGAAGATCACGCCGATCCGGCGGTGCAGCACGGTGGGTGACCACTCGCGTAGATCGCGGCCATCGAGGAGGATCCGGCCCTCGGTGGGCTCGTACAGCCGGGTCAGGAGCTTGATCAGCGTGGTCTTCCCGGAGCCGTTCTCGCCCACGATCGCGAGCTTGCTGCCCGGCGGGATGTGCAGATCGAGGCGGCTGATCGCGTAGTCCTGCGAGCCCGGGTACTGGAACGAGACGTTCTCGAACCGCACGCCATCGCCGGGCACGGTGCCCACCGCCTCGGTGCCGCCGGGCGCCATCGTGGGCGTGTCGAGGAACTCGTAGAGGTTCGAGAGGTAGAGGTTGTCTTCGTACATCCCGCCCACGTCGCCGAGCGCGCTCGTCATCGCGGTCTGGGCCTGCCGGAACACGATGACGTACATGGTCATCGCGCCGATCGTGATCGCCCCGTCGATCGTCGACAGCGCGATCCACAGGTACATCCCGTAGAACGCGACCTGGCCGATCGTGCCGAGGATCAACGACCAGATCGCGCGCTTGATCGTCAGGGCACGGTCGCCCGCGTAGAGCTTGTCGAAGATCGCCTTGTAGCGGTTCAGGAACCGTTCGCCGAGGCCGAACAGCTTGACCTCCTTGGCGTGATCCTCGCGCGCGAGCACGGTCTCGACATAGATCTGCTCGCGGGTCTCCGGGGTCCGCCAGCGCGAGAGGCGGAACGCATCGCCGGAGAACTTGAGCTCGGAGATGAATGGCGGGATCGCGGCGGCGATCAGCACGGCGAGAGCGATCGGAGAGAACGCGGCGAGCAGCGCACCGAGCCCGATCAACGTCACGATCGATTGCCCGAGCTCGAAGGTCTGCGAGACCAGCGACAGCGGGCGCGACGACGCCTCGCGCCGCGCGCGGGTCAGGCTGTCGTACAGCTCGGAGTCCTCGAACTGCGTGAGCTCGAGGGTCAGCGCCTTCTCGAGGATCTCGACGTTGATCTTCTGCCCGAGCTGCTGGCGCAGCAGGCTGCGCATCATCCCGAGCAGTCGGCCGATCACGGCGAGCCCGATCACCAGGCCGAGCTCCTTGCCGACCCACCCGATCGCCGTCATCCGATCGTCGTGCGCTGGTGCTCGCGGCCATCACGATCGAATCGATCAGGTGCTTGCCGACCCAGGCCACCGCGCCGGGGAGCAGACCCGCGAACAGGCTGCCGAGCGCGAGGCCGATCGTCAGCGTGCGATTGGTGGCCCACACCAGGCCGATCGCGCGCTTGCTGTACTTGAAGACGCCGAGGTAGTTCTTCCAGTTGGTCTGCTCGGGCGGAGGAGGCTGGCCGCCCTTGCCGTGCGGGCTCTTGTCGTTGCCCGCCTTTGCATTGGCCCCACCGCCACCGCCACCGCCACCGGCGCCGCCGCCCCCGCCACCACCACCGCCGCCACCACCGCCCTGGGCGATGACGAAGGGTGCAGCGATCGAGGTAGCGGCCATGGGGCACTGTAGTCCGTCCCGGGGGTGCCCGCCCACTCACCGGTCGGCTAGCTGTGAGAGGATCTCGAGTGATGGCTGAGCAGCGAGTCGAGAGTGAGGGCCACTTCGAGATGCTGTGGGACTGCGACCACTGCGATACGAAGGGCCTCCTGGGATTGAGTCAGCGGTTCTGCGCCGAGTGCGGTGGCCCGCAGAACCCCGTCAAGCGGTACTTCCCCGGGGGAGGGCGAGCAGCGGCGCGTCGATGGGCACAAGTACCAGGGCGCGGATCGCCACTGCCCGAGCTGCAACACCCCGATGGGCGCGCAGGGCAAGAACTGCACGCACTGCGGCGCGCCGATGGACGGCTCGAAGGAGGTCCGCGGCGTGGTCGCGGCCGTCGCGCCACCGCCCCCGAAGAAGCGGCGCTGGTGGCTGGTGGCCCTCGTGATCGGCGTGATCGTGCTGATCATCTTCGGCACCTGGTATCGGTTCATTCGCACCAAGTCGGCTCAGGTGGCGGTGACCGGCCATCGCTGGGTGCGCGAGGTGGCGATCGAGCAGTACGGCGAATCCCAGGAGAGCCAGTGGCACGACCAGGTGCCCAACGACGCCGAGGGCAGGATGTGCAGCAAGAAGGAGCGCTCCACGCAGAAGGTCAAGACCGGCGAGGAGGAGTGCAAGACCGAGCGCAAGGACAAGAAGGACGGCACGTTCGAGCAGATCAAGAAGTGCACGCCGGTCTATCGCAACGAGCCGGTGATGGAGGACTGGTGCACGTACACCGTCCGGCGGTGGAAGCAGATCGACTCCGCGAAGACCTCGGGCACCGGCATGTCGCCCACCTGGTCCACCGCGAACCTCCCGCCCGCCGACACGCGCGCATCGTTCGGTGCGAAGCGTCAGGGCAAGAAGACCGAGACCCTGACCCTCGAGTTCGGCACCGAGAGCTGTGACGTCAGCGACGCGACGTGGCGCAAGTACAGCGATGGGCAGAAGGTGAAGGTCGAGGTGCGAGCGTCGTCCGACAAGATCGTCTGCTCGTCGCTGTAGCTCGGGTAGCTCGGGTAGCGCTCAGCGCTTGCGACGCGAGGTGGTGGACTGCACCTTGCGACGGCGGAGCCGCGTGGCGTCCTTGAGCCGGCGCTCGGTGCGCTCGATCATCTGCTGCTGGCTGTGCTTCGCGCCCATACCCGTGCGCTGCACGTAGCTACCGTCGGACTGCATGTCCCACGCGCCGCGCTGGTCCGAGAGCTGCGTGTCGAGGATGTTCCGCAGCTCGCCCTGGAGCCGGGCATCCTCGACGGGGACCAGCACCTCGACGCGCTTCTCGAGGTTGCGCTGCATCGCATCGGCCGAGCCCAGGTAGTACTCGGGCTTGCCGTTGTTGTGGAAGTAGTAGATCCGACCGTGCTCGAGAAACCGGCCGATCACGCTGACGACCTTGATCGTGCTCGACACGCCGTTGAGCCCGGGCCGCAGCCGGCACGAGTCACGCACGATCAGATCGATGGTCACGCCGCGCTGTGAGGCGCGATACAGCGCGCGCACGATGTCCACGTCCTCGAGCGCGTTGAGCTTCCACTGGATGTGGCCGCGCCCACCACCGCCCTGGATCGCGATCTCCTTCTCGATCTTCTCGAGGAGGGCGCCCTTGAGCTGCTTCGGCGCGACCAGCAGCTTCTGGTACTTGCGGCGCGGCTTGTATCCGGTGGTCAGGTAGTTGAACAGCTCGGTGAGATCGCGGCCGATCGCGTCGTCACAGGTGAACAGGCCGAGGTCGGTGTACAGGCGCGCAGTGCCCGCGTGGTAGTTGCCGGTCGCGAGGTGGGCATAGCGGCGCAGGCCATCGAAGTCGTTGCGCACGACCAGCACGATCTTCGTGTGGGTCTTGAGGCCGACCACGCCGTACGTCACGTGGATGCCTGCGCGCTCCATGCGGGTGGCCCACTTGATGTTGGCCTCCTCGTCGAACCGGGCCTTGAGCTCGAGGACGACGGCGACCTGCTTGCCGTTGCGGGCCGCGCGCACGAGCTGCTTGATCACCTCGGAGTCCTTCGAGGTCCGGTACAGCGTCATCTTGATCGCGCGGACCTTGGGATCGTCGGAGGCCTCACGCAGGAACCGCTCCACGCTCTGCTGGAACGATTCGAACGGGTGCTGGACCATCAGGTTCTTCGCATCGCGGATCGCGTGGAAGATGTTGCCGTCGGTCAACAGGTCGATCGGCGCGCACGGAGCGTGGGGAGGATCGCGAAGCTCCGGGATGTCGAGCGTGGCGATCTCCATGAGGTCGCGCTGGCCGAGCATGCCCTCGGCCTCGAACACGTCGGCGGTCTCGTCGAGGCCGAGCTCGGCGGCGAGGCGCCCGCGCAGCATCGGCTGCATGGTGCGATCCACCTGGAGGCGCACGACCGGCGCGAACTTCCGCTCGCGCATCTCGATCTCGATCAGCTCGAGGAGATCCTCGGCCTCCTCCTCATCTCGCTCCGTGATCGCGTTGCGCGTGACCCGGAACATCGAGCAGGCCTCGATCTCCATCTGCGGAAACAGGAGATCGAGGTTGTTCGCCATCACATCCGCGAGATCCACGAACGTGCGCGAGGTCCCCACGCGGACGTAGCGCGAGGTGCCGCCGCCGATCGGGCACTTCACGCGGGCGAGGAGCGATTCGGAATCGTTCTCGTAGCGCAGCGAGACCAGCAGGTTCAGCGAGAGGTTCGAGACGAACGGAAACGGGTGCGCCGGATCCATCGCCTGCGGCGTCACCAGCGGGAAGATGTTGCGGACGTAGTGCTCGCGGACCCACGCCTGCTGCTGGGAATCGAGCTCCTTGTACGGCGCGATCCACACACCGAGCGCGCGCAGCTCGTTGAACACCTTCTCGAGGATCTGGATCTTCTTCTTCTCGAGCGCGGTGATCAGCTCGAGGCAATCGACGATCTGCTGAAGCGGGGTGCGCCCATCCGGCGTCACCGTGTGGACCTGGGCGCCGACCTGCTGCTTCAGGCCGCCGATCCGCTTCTGGAAGAACTCGTCGATGTTCGAGCTGACGATCGCGAGGAACTTGGTCCGCTCGAGCAGCGGGATCCGATCGTCATCCGCCTCGTGGAGCACGCGCCAGCAGAAGTTCAGGTAGGTCAGCTCGCGATTGAGATAGAGCTCGTGGGCGCCGAGGTCGGTCGGGGCGATCTCGCCGATGCCCGGGGCCGGTGGCGTGCGGCCCGCGAGGTCGATCACGCGGAGGGAGGGCCGATCCCGCACCTGCTCGGGAACGGATTCACCGCCCGAGAGCACCTCGAGCCGATGGACACCCGAGACGTCCGGGGACAGCGCGAGCGGACGATCTGCGGACATGACCCCCAAAGTATACCGCCAACGTGACGGGACCGTTACAGCCAGCTCGGCATCCCTCTCCGGAATCCCGATACTGAACAGGGGGTTAGGGTGCGGGAGTGGGCGGCGGACCGTCGATCGGAATGCCGGTCGCCTCGCTCGAGCGGTCCTCCTTCCCGGTGAACACGTGGAAGTAGCGTTTCTGGCTCCCTTGCTCGATCCGGATCAGCCCTCCGGTGACCTCGCCGGCGGTCACGGGGGTGGGGCCGAGCTCGGCGGTCCACAGCTTCTTGCCGGTCTTCAGGTCGATCGCGGTGATCTGGTTCCAGTCATCGCCCGCGATCACCTCGTACGACCGGATGTGGTCGGTGATCGTGACCGGGCCGGTCGGGTTCTTCTTGATCTTCTCGTGCTCGACGCCGAGCTTGATCCCGCCGAGCTTGGAGGCATCGCGGATCGAGAGCGCGAACACCTCGGCCTTGTCGTCGCGCACCACGCGCACGGCCACCGCGGTGTCACTCCACGCGATCCCCGAGGCACCGGGGCGCCCGGCGTAGGGCGGCACCAACGCCTGCCACACCAGATCGTCTCCGGCGCGGAGCTCGACGAACGAGCGCTCGCCACCATCCTCCGCGCGCACGACGATCTTCGCCGTCGCATCGATGGTGACCGTCTCGATCACCTCGCCCGGCTTGGGCCGGTTGTGCATCACGAGATAGGCGCCGACGATCGCGGTCGCGACACCGACGAGGACGATGCCGGGGCCGAGCCAGCCGAGGCGCCTTGCCACGCTCAGTTCTCGCTGACGCGCTTGCCGCCCGCCGGATTCGAATAATCGAACGGCTTGGGCCGCGTCAGGCCGCCACCCGTGGCACCGCCGGCCTTGGCGCCCTCCTTGGACTGGACGAGCACGCGGCGTCCAGTGCCGAAGAACACGGTGACCTTCCCCGGCTCGGAGATCTCGATCACGCCTTGCCCGAAGCTCGGATGATCGATGCGCTCCCCGACGTCGAAGTGCTCGCTCGCACGATACGTGCGCGAGGGCTTCGAGAGATCTGCAGCGACCGCGGGCTTCTCGAACCGCTCCACCGGATCCCGCGACGCACGCGGCTCCTTCGCTGGGCGGGTGGCCGACGGCAGCTTCTTCTCCGCGGGCGCACCATGCGGAGACTTGTAGCGGTGGTAGCCGCTGCACTGCTTGCACTGCACCTTGACGATCCGCTCGCCGACCTTGGCGACCACGACGTGCCACACGTCCCCGCACTTCGAGCACAGCGCTTCGACGTCAGCTCCAACTCCGGCGCTCATCTCTCGCGAGCATACCAGCTCGTGGTATCCGATGGCTCGTGAGTCAGGCCGCAGCTGATGCGCTGATCGTCGAGGCGCTGGCGCTGTTTCGCGATGAACGGTTCTCGGAGGCCGCCGAGCGGTACGAGAAGGCCGCTGCCGTGTTCCCCGGGCACGCACTCGCGTGGAAGGGCCTGGGACACTGCCTGTTGTGCCTGGGGCAGCCTCACGACGCCACCCGGGCGTTCGACCAGGCCATCGGGCTCGCTCCCAGCAGCGCCACGGCGCTGTGGGGCGGGCGGTTGCCCACGCGGAGGTCGGGAACAAGGTCGTCGCGCTCAGCTACCTCCGGCGCACGCTCGCACTGCAGCCGACCTGGATCGAGATGGCGCGGGGCGTGCCGTCGCTCGCCGTGTTCCTCCAGCAGGGCACGCGCACCGCCGAGCAACTCCATGCGGCCTTCCGGGGCGTTCTCGACGCGCGCGTACCGGCACCCCGGGGAGCCCACGCGCACCCTCGAGGTCGCGCGGATCCTCGATCAGCCCGCGATCGGCACCTGGACGTTCGTGACGATCGGCCTGTCCAACCACGTCTGGCCCGACGCGGAGCGCCCGCGGATCGAGCTGATCCTGGCGAGCACCATCGATACCGAGGTGTGCGGCCAGATCCTCGCGGACCTGGCCTTCCACCTGAGCGAGACCGGGCTGTATCCGGAGCCCGGTGTCGTGGTGCGGGACATGATCGCCAGCGACGATCTGTCGCACCGGCTCCCGCACGTCTACATCACCGTGCCGCGCGCCTGGAGGCTCGAACTCCCACTCGATCTCGGTCCACCACCGGTCACGCTCGCGCAAGCCGTCCCGATCAGCGAGCTCGAGTACGAGGTGTGGCGTGCAGATCCCACCGCGCTCGAGGCGAGCTTCGCCACGCGCCGGGTCGTACTCGCAGACCTCCGGCGCATCGGTGGCTGATACGATGAAGCGCGTGAGGGCGTCGCTCGTCATCGCCATCGCCATCGCCATCGCCATCGTTCCGATCGCGGGCTGCGATCGCGTGTTCGAGTTCGACCGCCCGTGTGACACGAGCCTGGGAGGCGCCTGCGCCACGTGCGGCACCCTCGGCGAGGCCTGCTGTGCGGGCGAGGCCGCGTGCGGCGAGGGCATGTACTGCGGTGCCGACACCACCTGCAGCGAGTGCGTCACCGAGGTCACGCTCGGGCGGCGGCACGTCTGCGCGATTCGCTACGACGGCACCGTGTGGTGCTCGGGGCAAGGCACCTCGGCGCAGCTCGGGACGGCGAGCATGGACAAGGCGGTCAGCGAGCCGGTGCAGCTCCTCGACAAGAGCGGTGCACCCTTCGGCCCGGCGCTCTCGCTCGGCAGCGGTCGCGATCACACCTGCGCGATCAAGGCCGATCACACCCTGTGGTGCTGGGGCGATGGCGATGCCGGCCGGCTCGGCGACAACAAAGGCACGGGCGCACTGGAGCCCGTTCCGGTCCAGGTCCTCCAGGTCTCGAATGCGCCGCTGACCGACGTCGTCGCGGTCACCGCCGGGGACTGCTACACGTGCGCGCTCGACGGCTCCGCCAAGGCGTGGTGCTGGGGCTGCAACGCTCATGGTCAGCTCGGCGACGGGACGCTGAACAACGCGCAGGGTGCGGTCCCGGTGCGGTTCACCGCCACCCAGACCTCCGGCGTCGCGGAGATCTCGGCGGGCCCGGCGCAGGTGTGTGCCCGGACCCTGGCGAGCGAGGCGTGGTGCTGGGGCGACAACCGGCACGGACAGATCGGCGACGGCATCTCCAACATCTTCGCGATGACCGCGCCGACGCGCGTGATCAGCTCGGGCGTCACTTCGATCTCCGCGGGCGCCGATCACTCGTGCGCGACGATGTTCGACGGGACCACGCTGTGCTGGGGCTCGAGCGCGCGTGATCACCTCGGCAACGGGATCGATGACGAGCATCTGCCGCAGGCGTCGCCGATGCCCGTCGTCGAGAGCCCGGGCGGGCCGCCGATCAGCGGTTCGGTGCGCGTGGCGACCGGCACGATGGGATGCGTGATGACGGCATCGTCGGAGCTCCTGTGCTGGGGAAAAGATCAGTACGGCTCGACTGGCACCGGCGGTGGCGCGCCAACGCCCACCCACGTGCTCGCGCCTGATGGCGGGCCGCTCGGCGGCGTCGATCGGATCTCCGCGGACTACGCACACGCCTGCGCCCACCAAGTGGACGGTCGCTACGTGTGCTGGGGCCGCAACCTGCAGGGCGAGCTCGCGAACGGGACCTATGTGCACACCGGCCGTGCGGCGACCTACAAGCTGACCTGTCCGTAGCGCTACGGCAGATCGCGGGTCGCGACGTTCAGCGTCATCACGCCAGGACGGAAGCCCGTGGGCGTGCGATCGGGGAGGAAGAACCCCGAGGGCACGTTCTGATCGTCGAAGCCGACGTACAGCATCATGCGTCCGGTCCCGTTGTCACCGACGTCCACGCCGGTCAGGAGGCCGAGCGGCTCGCCCTTCTCCGTGGCGCTCCAGGCCAGTTCGCGCGCGAACGCGTAGTTGACGTGCCAGGTCAGGCCGTCGGTCGAATCGGCATGCCACACGCCGGCCATGTTGTTGAAGTTGGCCGGCTGCGCGGTGACCTCGCCGGCGAGATCGCTGGTCAGCCACATCTCCCAGCGGCAGTGAATCTGATCGTAGATGACGGATGGCTGCCCTCCACCCGTCTTGAGATCCGCGGAGGCGCGCAACAGGCTGCGGATCGGCGCCTCGACGGTGGTCCAGTGGATCCCATCGGTGGACATCGCGTGCGCGACGCCATAGGTCTCGACGGTCTGGCAGTCGGTGCCCTTGCAGGAGAAGCTCGAGAAGAACAGGTGGTACTTGCCGTCGACGATCACCAGCTCGGGATCCGCGACCACGCCATCGGACCCCATCGGATACACGTCCTGCGCCGTCAGCACGAGTCCGGGCTTGCCCTTCGGTGACTCGGTGGCGGAGATCCGCGTGAACGTGTGCCCATCCGCGGAGATCGCCGCGCCGATCGCATAATTGTGGAAGCTGTAGCCGGCGTGTGGGAACAGCGCGCTCGCGCCCGAGTACAGCATCAGGTACCGGCGATCGGCCGGAGCGTTCGGATCGAACACCACGGTCGGCGTCTCGGTCCTTGCGTGATCCCAGGCCAGCGTGTCCGCGCTGATCGAGAGCGCGGGTGCTTCGTCGACGGTCCACGTGATCCGATCGGGGCTCGAGCCGTGACGGATCAGGCCCGCCTGATCGGAGGATTGATACGACGTGCCGTGGGACGACGCGTAGTACAGCTCCCAGGTCGCCGTCCCGGCATTCCACCGGACGTCAGGGTCCGAGATCGAGATGTCGAGCTTGCCGTCCGTGAACGTCTGGCGCGGCAAGAGCCGGGGATTGTTCGCACGGCGGAGGAACTGGCCGGTCGCCCCCTGTGCCTGGCAGCTACTCAAAGGCGCATCGGTGCCGGCATCGACGCCACCGTCGCCCGGCGTGGACGCATCGTCGCCTCCACACGCCGCGAGTGACGTCAGGCACAACAGTGAAATCCAGCGCACGAGGTCAGGCAGCATGCCACCGCCAGACAAGGCTTGTCAGCGCTGAAGTAGGCGTGGCACAACCTTGGGCATGAAGCGCTTCGCCACTGCTGCCGCCATCCTGTTGCTGGTCTCCGCCGGCTGCGATCAGGCGAAGTCCCGCCTCGATTCGGTCAAGGGATCGCCGGCAGCCGAGAAGGGTGAGGGCGCGGGTGCCGCGCCTGCGGCTCCCGCCGATCACACCGGCGACGTCGAGGCTCGCCTCCGCCGCCTCGAGGACAACTACGCGAAGTATGCCGAGGCGCTCGATTTCCTCGGCAAGGTCTACGCGCAGCAGAAGGCGCAGCAGCAGCAGCAGGAAGCGCAGGAGCCAGATCCCACGGCCGTGTTCGCGGTCGGCATCGCCGATAACGTCAAGCTGGGGATGGTCGAGGGGCCGTCGACGGCGATGGTGACGATCGTCGAGGCCTGGGACTTTGCTTGACCCTACTGCCAGAGGGTCAGTTCGACCCTCCAGGAGCTGGTCAAGGAGTACGACGGCAAGGTGCGCGTCGTGTTCAAGAACCTGGTGGTTCACCCCCAGCAGGTCCAACGCGCTCACCTCGCCGGCTGCGCGGCCGCGAAGCAGGGCAAGTTCGTCGAGTTCTATCAGGCGTTCTGGGAGAAGTCGTTCGCCCCATACGCCGCCGCACGTGACGGCTCCAAGCTCTCCGAAGAAGCGATCATGTCGTGGGCCCCGAGCGTCGGGCTCGATGCCGGCAAGCTCAAGGCCGACATGGACAGCCAGGATTGCCAGGGTCGGCTCGCCGGAGATGCCCAGGAGCTGAGCAAGTTCCAGGTCAACTCCACGCCCACGTTCTTCATCAACGGCATCCACGTCGGTGGGGCGTTGCCGAAGGAAGGCTTCAAGCAGGTGATCGACGAACGCCTGAAGATCGCTGAGGCTTCCGGAGTCTCTGCAGCCGAGTACTACGACAAGGAGGTGCTCGCGAAGGGCGTCCCGCAGTTCCGCTCGAAGGCGGAAGCCGGCCCCGGTCACTGACCCTACTACAGTTGTAGGAATACGACGCGTAGTTGGGTAGGTTCCGGGCATCATGCTCAGAACCTCCACGGCCCTCTTGCTCGCTGCTGCTGCCTTCGTCGGCTGCGAGAACACCCACTCCCGCCTCGACGAAGTCGCCACGGTCGCGCCGAAGATCACCGCGCCCGGTGCGGCGCCGGTCAACACGCAGGCCGATCACACAGGTGATGTCGAGGCTCGCCTCCGCCGACTCGAGGACAACTACGCCAAGTACGCCGAGGCGCTCGATTTCCTCGGCAAGGTCTACGCGCAGCAGAAGGCGCAGCAGGCGCAGCAAGAGGCCGAGGAGCCGGATCCGACGGCCGTGTTCGCCGTCGCCGTCAACAACGACATCCAGCTCGGCAAGGTCGATGGCCCGGCGAGCGCGACGGTCACGATCGTCAAGGCGTTCGACTTCGCGTGCCCGTACTGCGAGCGCGCCGCGGCGACGATGGACGAGCTCGTGAAGGAGTACGACGGCAAGGTCCGCGTGGTCTACAAGGACATGGTCGTCCACCCGCAGGTCGCCACGCCGGCACACCTCGCGGCGTGCGCCGCGGCGAAGCAGGGCAAGTACCTCGCGTTCAAGAACCTGATCTGGGAGAAGGGCTTCAAGCCGTACGCGGCCGGTCGCGATGCGACCAAGCTTGGCGAGGAGAACCTGATGGTCCTCGCGAAGGAGGCCGGCCTCGACACCGCGAAGCTCAAGACCGACATGGCCGGCAGCGAGTGCCAGGGCGTGATCCAGGCCGACATGCAGGAGCTCGCGAAGTTCAAGGTCAACTCGACCCCGACGTTCTTCGTCAACGGCATCCACGTCGGTGGCGCGCTCCCCAAGGAGGAGTTCAAGAAGATCATCGACGAGCGCCTCAAGGTCGCCGAGGCCTCGGGCGTGACCGGCGCCGAGTATTACGAGAAGGAGGTCCTCGGGAAGGGCGTCCCGCAGTTCCGCTCGAAGGTCCAGGGCGCCGCCGAGGCTGGCGGGCACTGAGCCGAGGCTCTGATCGCGCTGCCGCCGCTTACGGGCGAAGGCGCTGCCCGTTGCCGGGCTGGTAGTCGACGATCTCCATCTGCACGTCGCCATAGTCGCTGCGTGCGGCGAGCCGCAGCGGCACGCGGCCGTCGTCGTTGCTGATCCACACCGAGAAGTTCCGCTCGTCGGCGGTCGGGTCTTTCTTGCCGGCGCGGTCGTACTTCACGGCGTGGCCGTCGATCCGGATCGCGGGCAGCTCGCCGAGCTCGGTGGTCAGCTTGCCGACCGAGGCGATCTTGACGTCGACGTGCCACAGCCAGCGGCTGCGGAACACCTCGACCGTGGTGGCCGTGCCCTTGGGGCCCTCCCAGCTGCGGAGCGCCATGAGGAACGCGTTGTAGTCCCAGACCTCGCGCAGCGAGACGGTCTGGGGCTCGTCGGTGGGAGGCGTGTCGTTGAGGTGAAACTGGATCGGGAGCGAGGCACCGTTGCGCCCGGCGACATCGATGACCGTGTGTTCGATGTTGGTCTTGCTGTTGGTCTCGTATTCGTCGACGGCGAACCGCAGCGACCGCCCGGTCCCGATGTCGATCCACGAGGTGAAGGTGTCGTCGATGGCGGCGACCAGGTTGGCGAGGCCGACCGACTTCGCGTGACCCTGGACGACGATCGCCTTCTTGCCAGCGACCTCGGAGATGTCACCCACGCCGAGCGTCATCGAGGCGAGCTCCACGCCGCCGAGCTGGATCCGGTACGTCATGCGTTCGCCGGGCGTCACGAGGGGAGGGCCGACGGCGAACTCCGACGAGGGAATGCCCTTCGGGGTGGGTGGTACACTCGAACCAACGTGGCTTCCACACCCGACGAGGAGCGTCGCGAGGACGGAGGTCTTCACGCGTGGAGCCTAAAGCGCGGTTCGCCCTCGTGTTGACGCTTGCGACGTTGATCACACGGACCGCTCACGCAGCCCCTACGCCCACCTCGTGCTGGGCCTCGATCGATGTCGCCGAGAACTACGTCCACGGCACGATCACCGGCAAGCTCCAGCGTGGCGCGAACGACAGCGCGCGGATCGACGATGGCACCAAGCCCTTCGCGTTCATCCTGCGCTCGGGCACGCCGCTCCCCGTGAAGGACGGCGACGTCGTGACCCTGACCTACGCGTGCGGTGGCTGGGGCAACCGCTGCGATGCGCGCCTCGACAACTCGCTCGGTCACCCGATCGTCATCATGGTCGCGTTTGGCTCGGATGCCCTCGCTGATGGCTGGGAGTCCAAACCGGGCCGCGTGCTGACCCGCACGCAGGATCCGAATCAGAAGAAGAAGTCCGTGCGTCGCACGCACGAGCTCGAGCTGACGCGCGGCAAGCTGAGCGTCCACGCGAAGGCGAAGTCGTGCACGCGGATCAAGGACGGCAAGACCTCGTGGCTGGTCACCGGCGAGGCGGTCACCTGGGATGGCGTGCGCCCGCCCGAGGGCGTGGACACCAAGCAGTACGCCCTCATTCGCGAACCCTGACCCTGCCATCGCTGGACCGACGAAGAACCTCACGATTTCACTGATCTAACTCGTCCCCCACAAGTCTTGGGTTCGCGGTAGCGGACTGGTAAGGTCCGCGCACTCAAGAGGTCAGGACGATGGAAACGAAGAATCTGGAGCGGGTTGTTATCCGCTTCGTCGGTGACTCGGGCGATGGCATGCAGCTCACCGGTAGTGAGTTCGCGAAGGCTGCCGCCGAAGCTGGGAACGACATCTCGACGTTCCCCGATTTTCCCGCGGAGATCCGTGCCCCGGCCGGTTCGCTGTTCGGAGTGTCGGGCTTTCAGCTCCACTTCTCGTCGTCCGAGATCCACACGCCGGGTGATGCGCCCGACGTGCTGGTCGCGATGAACCCGGCGGGGCTCAAGACCAACATCAAGGACCTCGTCCTCGGTGGCACGCTGATCGTGAACACCGGTGCGTTCACCGAGGCCAACCTCAAGAAGGCTGCCTACAAGCAGAACCCCCTCGAGGACGGCTCGCTCGACAAGTACAAGGTCCACTCGGTCGACGTCAGTCACCTGACGAACGTCGCGCTCGAAGGTGGTCCGCTCTCGAACAAGGAGAAGGCGCGCGCGAAGAACTTCTTCGCTCTCGGCCTCGTGTTCTGGATGTATGGGCGCGAGCTCGAGCCCGAGATCAAGCGCATCCGGCAGCAGTTCGCGAAGAACACGGACTTCGCCGAGGCGAACGTCCTGGTGCTCAAGGCCGGCTACCACTACGGCGAGACCGCCGAGGTGTTCCAGACCGTCTACCGGGTGCCGCCCGCGAACTTCAAGCCGGGCATGTACCGCAACATCACGGGCAACGAGGCGATCGCGCTCGGCCTCGTCGTCGGCGCCGGAGCTCGCAGGCAAGAAGCTGTTCTACTCGGGCTACCCGATCACGCCCGCGTCGTCGATCTTGCACTCCCTCGCGAAGTACAAGAACTTCGGCACGCTGACGTTCCAGGCCGAGGACGAGATCGCCGCGATGGGCGCGGCGCTCGGCGCGGCGTACGGCGGCTCGATCGCCGTCACGGCCTCGTCGGGCCCGGGCATCGCGCTCAAGGGCGAGGCGATGGGGCTCGGCGTGATGACCGAGCTGCCGGTGGTGATCCTCAACATCCAGCGTGGCGGCCCGTCCACGGGTCTCCCCACCAAGACGGAGCAGAGCGATCTGTTCCAGTCGCTGTACGGCCGCAATGGTGAATCACCACTGCCGGTGCTCGCGGCGAAGAGCCCGGGCGACACGTTCTACTGCGCCATCGAGGCCGTGAAGATCGCGACCAAGTACATGGTGCCCGTGATCCTGCTCTCGGACGGGTACATCGCGAACGGCAGCGAGCCGTGGCTCCTCCCGAACCTCGAGACGCTGCCGCGGTTCGATGTCACGCACCGCACCGATCCCAACAACTACTTCGTCTACGAGCGCGATCCGAACACGCTCGCGCGCGCGTGGGTGATCCCCGGCACGCCCGGCCTCGAGCACCGCATCGGCGGCATCGAGAAGGATGCGCTGACCGGCAACATCTCGTACGCGCCGGAGAACCACGAGAAGCAGACCCACGTCCGTCAGGACAAGGTGGATCGCGTGGCGCAGGACATCGGCGAGCTCGATCTCTCGGGGCCGGAGTCCGGTGACGTCCTGCTGATCGGGTGGGGCGGCACGTTCGGCTCGCTCCGTCAGGCGCAGCAGAGCCTGGCTGCACAGGGCAAGAGCGTGTCGCACGCGCACCTGCGCTGGCTGTCGCCGCTCGAGCCGGGCCTCAAGAAGATCATCCACAACTTCAAGCGGGTGATCGTCGCGGAGCTCAACATGGGCCAGCTCCGCGCGGTGATCCGCGCGACCTACCTGATCGATGCGATCGGGCTCAACAAGATCCAGGGCATGCCGTTCAAGGTGTCCGAGGTGACCGAGGCGGTCGAGCGCGAGCTCGGCATCGCGCCCGGCTCATCGTCCACCGCGCCGGTCCGGTCCGACGCCCTTCCGGCGAACGCGTAGAGAGGAAGTCATGAGCGAAGCAGTCAAGCTGAAGCTGTCGAAGAAGGACCTCGAGACCGACCAGGACGTCCGCTGGTGCCCGGGGTGTGGTGACTACGCGATCCTCGCGACCGTGCAGCGCACGCTCGCGAACCTCGGCATCAAGCGCGAGAACACCGTGTTCATCTCGGGCATCGGCTGCTCGAGCCGGTTCCCGTACTACATGAACACGTACGGGTTCCACACCATCCACGGTCGCGCGCCGACGATCGCCAGCGGCCTCAAGATCACGCGGCCCGAGCTCGATATCTGGGTGATCACCGGCGACGGCGATGGCCTGTCGATCGGTGGCAACCACATGGTCCACGTGCTCCGCCGCAACATGGATCTCAAGATCATCCTGTTCAACAATCAGATCTACGGTCTGACCAAGGGGCAGTACTCGCCGACGTCCTCGCTCGGCACGCGGGCTCCGTCCACGCCGACGGGCTCGATCGATCACCCGCTCAACCCGATCTCCCTCGCGCTCGGCGCGGGTGCGACGTTCGTGGCCCGCGCTGCGGACACCGATGCGAAGCTCACGGGCGCGATCCTCGAGCAGGCGTACCGCCACAAGGGCGCCGTGTTCATCGAGATGCTGCAGAACTGCCCGGTGTTCAACGACGGCGTGTGGGAGGGCGTGAAGGACGATCCGGCCGGCAAGCAGATCATCCTCGCCGAGGGCCAGCCGCTGCTGTTCGCGAAGGGCACCAAGGGCATCAAGCTCACGCCCCAGCTCACGCCGCAGATCGTCGACGTGGGTGAGGGTCCGGGCCAGACCCCGCTGTCGGAGATCGTCGTCCACACCGAGCTCGGCTCGCCGTTGTATGCACACCTGCTCGCGCAGCTCGTGCAGCCGGAGTTCCCGATGCCGATGGGCGTGCTCTACCGCCACGACAAGCCGACGTACGACGCGCTCGCGAATCAGCAGATGGCGGATGCGAAGGCCAAGCAGGGTCTCGGCGATCTGAACAAGCTGATGTTCTCGGGGATGACGTGGGAAGTCGGCGCCGACGGCACGCAGCACTAGTTGTTCTGGCGATCGTCGGTGCGTGTACCTCGGGTGCACCACCGGGGTTCGCCGGCGGCAAGGGTGATCGCTGGACGTTCCCGCTCGCGGGTCCGTTCGAGGACGGCCTCTTGCTCACGCCGGTCAGCTTCGATGGCCATGGGCCATATCTGTTCGCGATCGATCCGGACGCGAACATCTCGGCCGTCGACGAGCAGGTGATCAAGGAGGGGCAGTTCCGCACCTTCCAGGGTCCGCATCGTCTCGACGAATCAGATACGCAGCAGATCCGGTTCTATGCGGAGGTCAGTGGGATCGAGCTCGGATCGCTGATCGTCGAGCGTCGCAACGTGATGATCGTGAAGCGCGGCACGTACGACCGCGAGGGTCGCCGGATCTACGGCGTGCTCGGGCGGGACTTCCTCGCCGATTCTCTCGTATTCGGCTTCGATCGTGATCAGGGCCTCGGGCAGCTGATCCTGGCGAACGCGTTCAAGCCACCTCCGGGTGCGATCCGAATCCCGTACGAGCTGGTCCCGAGCCAGCTCCCGAACGTGGAAGTCCGGCCGGTGCCGCGCCGCCTGGTCACCGCGACGATCGGCGGCGAATCGTTCGCGCTTCACGTGGATCTCGGGGCACAGCTGTCCTCTCTCCGCGAAGGCGCCTGGGACAAGGCGAAGCTCGTCGCGCAGCCGGCGCGGACGGGGCAGGTGGACGAGGTGGGGATGCCGCACAAGATCGAGAAGATCGGGGGCGGCCAGGCGGTGACCGCGGGGGCGGTGACCGTGAGCGGCGTCCTGTTCGCGCCGTTCGAGGACAAGCGCTGGAGCGACACCGAGCTGACCGGGACGCTCGGCCTCGATTTTTTCCGCGACTACAACGTGTGGCTCGACTGGGACGGCAAGGCGATCTACCTCGTCAAGCGCGTGCCGGTGCCGCTGGCCACGCGGATCGCGCGCTGGGACACGGGTGCGATCGGCAAGTGTCCGCACGAGGGCTGCGTCGCTGTGAAGGTCATCGATCCCACGGTCGGCAAGGAGCTGGCGCCCGGTGCGCCGCACCCGGGCGTGGTGCTCTCGGTGACGCGCGACGAGGTGGCGGGCGGCATGGAGCTCGAGGTGGTGCTCGAGGCCAAGGATCGTCCGGCCCTCCCGCACCTCGTGGTCAACTTGCAGCCGAACGGCGAGCGCGTGATGGAGCACCTCAAGGCCGAGTGGGCCGGCGCGGTGCTCACCGTCGTGGATGTCAGCCCGTTCGCACGTGAGTGCCGGGTCGCGACCGGCTGCGTGGATCAGATCGCGCGCTAAGGTTAGATGGCGCCAGAACGGCGCGGGCTGTGCTCGGCGTCGAAGAGTTCAAACCAAGGAAACCAGGAACCAAGGTCAGAGACCTTTCAAAGGTCCGCTGCCTTGCTTCATGGTTTCCTGGGTTTGATCTCATGCTGAGCGGACGGACTGAATGCCAGCGGATGCGCGCGCGGACTCAGGCCGCGCGGATCTTCAGATACACGTGGCCGTCGGTGGAGCGCGAGACATCGACCACGGCGTGATCCACGCGGTGATAGCCGCGGAACGTGTGCGTGATGCTCGCGCAGGCGCCGGGCGCGATATCCGAGATCTGCTTCGCGAGGTCCGTGGACGTCCCCGCGACGTCGCGGAAGTAGTCCCGGCCGAGGGCGCGCCGCGGATCCCGGAGCGCGGCCTCGGGTTGGTTGTAGCGCTCGACGCGGCCGCCCGGATCGAGGCGGATCACGCCGAACGGCAGGTGATCGAGGGCGTCGTCGTCGAGCTCGTCGAGGGTGAACAGGCCGCTCATGGTGATTCGAGAGTGAAACCTGGGGAGAAGTTACACCTCAGCTCGCTTGACGGCAGCCGGGAGCGGGGCAAGATCGGCCGCCATGTCTCACGTCGTCAGTGCCGAGAACGTCGAACGTACGATCACCGCCTTCACCCGCCTCGCTCAGCGCGGGACAAGAAGGCGATGAACAAGCTCGCGCAGCGCCTCCGAAGGAGCAGCCGTTCCTCCTGCAGAGCGCGGCCGCGGTGCGCACCGAGCACGGCGATGCTGTCGGTGAGGCCGCCGTGTTCTACGCCACGCTGGTGTGGGCGATGTTCGATCGCGGCCAGGAGGGCACGCTCCCGCGCCTCACGGCGCAGAACCTCGCCGATTCGGATCGCGTCGTGACCGAAGCGCTGTCCACCGTGGCCGGGCTCGCAGACCTGCCGCCGCACGAGCGTGTGGCTCCCGCGCTGGTCGCCACCCAGCCGCACATCTACGCGAAGCTCGCGGAGCTGCTCGCCGAGGACGTGAAGGAAGCGGCGATGACGCTCGAGACCGCGCAGACGATCGTGAAGCCGACCGAGGTCGTGATCGAGGCGTTCGATGCCGCGATGACGGGCCGCCGTCCCGCGGAGCGCCAGGGCACGCTGGTCGTCAGCGAGAAGACGGGTCGCAACGAGCCGTGTCCGTGTGGCTCGGGCAAGAAGTACAAGAAGTGCCACGGCGAAGCTGCCTGAGCTGATCGTGGGGCAACGTGCGCATATGTGCGCCCGCAAGGTGGCGATTCTCTTGCAGAACCTTGGTCGCCGCCATGTCCCACGCCCGCCGAGCACACAGCCCCGCCGCTGATGATCGCGTGATGTCGACGCGGTCCAACTCCGCGACCTCACCCGCACTCCCGTCCACCGTCGACCCGCTCAGCATCACCATGCGCGAGCTCAAGCCGGTCCGCGCTGAGGCGTCGGGATCGCGAACGCGACCTCGCAGCGATGCCTCCAGGCCTCGCCGCCTGTCGCTCGAGGAGTCGGCGGATACCACCCCGTTCGAGCTGATCGATCCGGACCATCCGGCGGCGACGCTGCGCGACATCCCTGCGGCAACAGGGATGTCGTGCAGGCGCCGTGCGCAGCTCGCGCTGGTCGCCTCGTTCGTGCTCGCGCTCGCCGGCTACATCACCGTCGCGGTCTGAGCAGGCAGCTCAGCCCAGACCCTCGACCTTGACCCACGGTCCAGCGGTGTACGGGAACGACTGATCGAAGTGCACGTGTGCGACGTACCACAGGGTCACGTCGTCTCCGTCGAGCGCCTCGTCGCCCACGTAGGCCGCGGGGAACGTGGCGCCGCCGGCAGCGTTGCGGGGCGAGTACGGTGCCCACTCGCCATCGTGGTAGCGGATCGCGAACACCTCGGCGTCATCCCAGCTGTGCGGGCGAATGTTGATCGCGGCGCCGGAACCGAAATCGACCTGGCGCCACACGTTGCCGTGCGGGTCGGCCTCGCCGGAGTACGGGAACCAGCCCTCGGTCTCCACGCGCTGCCAGCGGCGATCCTCGAACCGCTCGAACGCATCGTCGCGCGCGCCATCGAGATCGAAGTCGAACCGCCAGTGCGGGTGATACGTGTGCTGATCGTGGATACCCGGGCCGTAGATCGTCAGCCACGGGCACAGCCGGCCGTCATCGTGGAACCGCCACAGCTGCGTGTACTGATACGGCCCGGCCTGGAACACCGCCGAGAGCTCGACACCACCACGGAACGATTGCACGCGCACCGGACCCTGCAGGGTGCGCGTGCCCAGCGGGACCCACCACGGGCCGTGGGCCTCGGTGGAGTCGGTCTCGACATCGAGCGACTCGCGCTGGTGATCGATCGTGACGTACGGCAGCGAGCCTTCCCACAGGACGCGATGGCCCTTGTAGTCGGCGAGGTAGATCATGATCCCGGCGGACTCGGTGAGCCGCCAGTGAAACTTCCAGTTCGCCTCGGAGATCATGTTCGACATCAGAACAGCTCCGCCGGGACCACCTGGGTCACCGCATTGTCGAGGAGGTCCACGATCGCGACCAGCGTGGAGTGGCCATCCGAGCGCCCGAACACGACTGCCGCCGAGCGGCGCGCGACGACACATCGGTCGCGAGGTGCGCCCCAGTAGTGCATCGTGGACTGCGGGTTCGCCGAGCGTGAGCTTGCTGCGCACGCGCTCGTCGGTCATCGCGATCGAGACAGCCAGCGCCTCCTCGTCGCGCGACAGCACGGCTGCGCCTTGGTCAGCTCGAGGTGCGCGACCACGCCGGCATCGAGATCGATGCAGGCATCGACGCGCGATCGGTGGCGTAAGTCATAGGCGACCACGCGCGCGAGGCGGTGGCCGGCCATCCAGTGCGGCGGTTTGACGACCAGCGGCTCCGTGCAGATCACACGGTAACGGCCGACCTTCGCCATCGAGCTCAGCCGGCGGTCCTCGGTGAGGGTCCGGAGCGCATCGGCGACCTCGCCGTGGGTCAACGGATCGAACAGGGTCGGGTCCGAGTCGGCAACATCTGGCGACCTTCGCCCAGCCCCCGATTTCGGGGCGCTTTTGGGCGGGGCTTTCGAGGGTGGTTTTGCCTTAGGTTTCGACACCTTGGCTGCCTTCGCCACCTTCTTCGCAGAAGCCATGCCCGGACTATACACGCGTTCAGATCCGTTCCTTGGGTCGAGCGTGTAATTGGCCATGCGGATGCGAATGCTGATGGCCTCTCTCCTGTTCTCCGCTGGGTGCTCGGTCGCGGCTGCGGACCAGCTCGCAGCCCCACCCAGTGGCACCGGCCCGCGCACCGCGCTGGCGATCGCGCCCGCGAAGATCCGCGCGCCCTACGACGTGCAGGTCATCCGCGAGAGCGGCGAGACGCTGCCGACCTATGCGCTGAAGGATCGGTTCTACGTCCAGGGTAACGCCAACGAGCGATACATCATCCGGATCACCAACCCCACCGCCAATCGCGTCGAGGCCGTGGTCTCGGTCGACGGCCTCGATGTCGTCGATGGCGAGAGTGGAGACCTCCGCAAGCGCGGCTACGTGGTCCCGCCGTATGGCGAGACCCGCATCGAGGGCTTCCGCACGTCGCAGGCCGACGTCGCGACGTTCCGGTTCTCCGCCGTCAGTGATTCGTACGCCGGCAAGAAGGGCAAGGCGCGCAACGTCGGTGTGATCGCCGTCGCGTTGTTCGAGGAGCAGGCCGCCGCCCAGATCATCGTCCCCGAGGTCGTGGGCCCGATGTATCGCCCGCCGTACGACTACGAGGACGACGTCGACGCGAGCAACGTTCGCCGCCCGGCCAACAAGGACGTCGCGAAGGCCGACAAGGCCCCGCGCGATCGCGCCGAGGCCAAGCGCAGCGTCGCCCCAGCCACCGAGTCCACCGCCTCTCGCCAGCCCACGGCCCCGCGCGGTGGTGGTGCGCCGGCCGGAGCACCGTCTCGCCCGCGCTCGTTCGACGATGACGGCGAGGCCGCGGCGGACGAGTACCAGCCGATGCCGAACCGCAACTACGAGCAGCCGCAGAAGAGCCGCCCGGGCCTCGGCACCGAGTTCGGCGAGCAGCGGACCTCCGCTGCGACGTTCACCCAGTTCGTGCGCGCTGGCCGCCCGATCGCGATCGCCGAGCTTCGCTACAACGACGCTTCCGGCCCTCACTGCGCTCGGCATCCTCGTCCCGCCGCTGCCGGACGAGGGCGAGATCATGACCCGCGAGACCGCGGATCCGTTCCCCGGCGACGGCCGTGGTTCGCCACCGCCCCGCGCTGAACATCCGGATCCTTGTGCCTCCAGGCCCCGTCCACCGACGGGCCTTCGTCGTCGTGCGCTACGGAACCGGTACCGACGGCTTGGTCGGATCGAGCTCGCAGTCGTCGAACGGCTGATGTTGTTGATGCAGATTTGCTCCGCACCAGCACGCACAGCACGACCTCGGTCTTGCCGTCGAACACGAGCTGACCTTGCCATCCTTGACCCTTGCTGGTGGCAGCGAAGGTCGAGGCGGCCCCCGAGGCTCTCGAGCATCGTGCCGCCGGGGCCGCGATACGTCGTGCCAGCGTAGAGGTTCGCGCCCTCGGGCTTGGTCAGCACCTGGATCATGATCGTGCCGCGGCGGTTCGGCGTATCCGGGATCCATGTGGAGCTGCCCGAACCCGCGCCTGCGTCACGCCGGATCCGCACACCAGCGTCGGTCCGGACCACGACGATGTCGTCGGCCGCATCGGCGGGGGCGAGCGCTGCATCCGCGGCGGGGATCACCTCGGCGGCGTCGATCGGGATCATCGCGACCACCGTGGCATCGGGCGTGGCCGGGGTGACGCCGGCATCTGCGGTGGGCGGCGTGACGATCGCGATGCCCGCATCCGCGGTGGCCGTGGTCGCGGACCGGTTCTTCATCATCAGCACCACCACGGTCGTGGCGCCACCCGCGATCAGGAGCAGCAGCACGATCAGCGGCCAGGCCTTCCTGCCACGCGGTGCATCCGTGTCGTCGAGCACGTGCTCGAAGGTGTGCGGGCGGTCGCTCGCGGTGAACTCGGGCTCGTTCTTGAGGCGACGCCCGGTGGGCGTGTGAGCACGCGAGACCACCGGATTCGCGGAGCGCGACGTGGGTGGCTGCGACGGCGTGCTGGCGGGCCCAGGCGAGGCGAGGGAGGCGTCGGCCCCGGGAGGCAGCGGCGCGAGCGCATAGACCGGGCTGCCGGTGATGCTCTGCCCGACGATGGTGTGGACCTTCTCGAGCGCCGCGAGCAGCTCCCCATCGTCTGGATAACGCTGCTCGCGCTTCTTCGCGAGGGCCATCATGATCACGGCCTCGAGCTCCGGCGGGATCCCGAGATCGGGCGCACTCTTGGTCGGCGGCTCGGCGGGATCGAGCATCTGCATCGCGAGCGTGCGGACCATGCTGTCGCCGCGGTGAGGAAACCCGGCCGCACGTCATCTCGTAGAGGATCACGCCGAGCGCGTAGATGTCGACGTGCCCGTCGGTGTCACCCGCGACCTGCGGCTTGCTCGGGCGCCATGTACTCCGGCGTGCCGAACACCGAGCCCGCGCGGGTGAGGCGCGGCTCGGCGGCCGATCCCGGGACCGGCGCGACCTTGGCGATGCCGAAATCGACGATCTTCACGAAGTCGGTGCGGCCGTCGCGATCGAGGAGGAACACGTTCTCGGGCTTGAGATCGCGGTGCGTGATCCCCTTGTTGTGCGCTGCCCCGCGCGCACGCGCGATCTGCGCGGCGATCTTGATCGCGCGCAGGGGAGGGAAGGGGGCGGAGTTGCGGATCGCGGTCCCCAGTGTCTGGCCGTCGACGAACTCCATCACGGAGTACGTCATGCCGTCGGGCGTGGTGCCGAAGTCCGTGACGTCGACGATGTTCGGGTGCCCGATGCGGGAGGCGGCCTTGGCTTCCTGGACGAACCGGCGGATCGTCGCCGTGTCGCGCATCACCTCGCGCTTCAGGACCTTGATCGCGAGTGGGCGCTCGATCACCGCGTGTCGCGCGGAGAACACGACGCCCATCCCGCCCTCACCGATCTTCTTCTCGACGTAGTAGCGGCCGTCGAGCGTCTGGCCGACGAGCTTGTCGTACTCGTTCTCGCGCGGGACGCGGTACGCCTCGAGCGCATCGACATCGCTGTCGCTCGCCGACACCGACCGAACCTTCGGCACATCGGACTCGCGCGGCAGGGCACGCGCGCGCGCGGAGGTGATCTCCTGCGTCGGCACCTGCGGATGCACTCGGCGAGACCCCGCGCCGACGGTGGACGGCGTCAGCGGGAACGTCTTGTGCTGCGGCTCCACCTGCGTGCGGTGGGTGCCGAGCTGTTCTGGATCGGTGCGATGCGGCTCGGCCGCGGGCATCGCGACCGAGAGCAGCGTCTCCTTGCTAGCCGAGCTCGGGCGGCCACCGCGAGGATCTCCCCACCATTGAACGGCATCGCGGCCACCGCACGGCCGAACTGCTGATCGTCCTCGGGCTGCGCGTCGTAGATCGTCGCGGCGGGCGTGCCATCGAGGCCCGCGGTCATGTCGAGGGCGAACACCAGGACGCGCCCGCCCTTCACGTTGTCGACGATGTCGGTGGGATAGCCGGCGGCGACGTACTTCTTGCTGCCAGTGGTGAGGACCGTCGCGGTGCGGAGGCCCGGGATCGAGATCGGCGTGCCGACCGCAGTGATCGTCTTCGACGTGGGATCGATCGAATAGAAGCCGAGGAAGCTGTCCGCGACGCCGAGCTCCTTGTGGCCGACGGCGAGGAAGTGCGTGGGATCGACCATGATGATCTGCGAGCCCCGCGACGGGCTGAAGGTCGTGGTCACCGTGTTCGAGCCTGCGAGCGGGCCCTGGGTGCCAGCGCAGGTCCCCGCGGGCGGCGCGCCATTGAATACGCTGCCCGGGTAGAGCAGGAGGACACCGGAGGTGGTGTTGGTGGCGCCCCACACCACCACATCGTCGAAGCTGGTGGACGTCACGCGCGCCGCGCCGAGGCCACGGACCGCGACCGCCGAGGCCGCCGCATCGACGAGCTGGCACTTCGGCTGCGGGTTCGGCATCGCGGTCGCGAGGAACGCAGTAGACCGCATCCGCCGAGGCGACGAGCACCTGCGACGGGGTGGCGTTCGCCAGGTCCGCGCGCGCCGGCGGGATCTGTGCGTGGCTGCGTCGGGGGTTGATCGGGACCGAACACCTGCTGCTGCAGCCCGCCGGTACCGGTCAACACGGCGATGCTCTGACCGCCCGAGTTGACGACCAGGGAGACGTTGTCGCTCCCCGCTGCCGGATCGGCGATCAGGATCGGCTGCTGATCGAGGTTGCCGATGCCGAACTGCGAGTTGAGCTTCTGCGCGGTGGGAGCGAGATCCGAGTCTCCGTTCGCGAGTGCCGACGACGACGAGCTTGCCGCCGTTCTGGGTACCGGCCACGCCCTTCTGGCCGCGCTGGATCGCCACGCCGTAGTCGGTGGAGTCGCTGTTGGGCCGATCGGTGCTCGTCACCGAGGTCTGACCTCGAGGTCATCGAACTCGGTCCACTTGCAGCCCGCGCCGACGACGAGCGCCAGTGCACAGCCGGTCAACATGCCGGTGAACAAGTTAACCCCCCGCATCACCAGTGAGCCTCCATCCAGGCCCCGCATACTCGGGACCGATCTGCGGTTGCAGTGCGGAGCGCGCGGACATCGATCAGCGCACCCGACGGCCGGCCCTTCGCGGAACGTGTAATAGACCGCCGTGAGGGCTGTGATGCCGGCGACGACGAACGTCGCATCGGCCGCGATCGCGAAGATCTTGCCCTTGGTGAACCGCCGCGAATCATTCGGGTTGACCGGCGGGTTGCCGTTGATCCCGTCCTTCAGCTGGTCGCGATACTTGTTGGCCTGCAGGCCGAGGAAGATGCCGCCGCCGGTGAAGCCCGCGGCGAGCACGTACGCGACCACGGCATCGCTGCGGCTCGGCGTGCGAGCCAGGGGCACGGGGACCTGCATCTGCGCCTTCGCCTGGATCGTCATCCGGCGCGCGTACGACTTGAAGCCGCCGCGCGTGACCTTCACGACGTGGTCGCCCTGCTGGAGCGCCTTGAGGCACGGGCCGCGCTCGCAGGCGACCTGGCCGTCGATGTACACGGTGGAGTCCTCGATGCCGGGGCCGACGACGTTGATCTTGCCCACAGGCGCCCCCTGGGCGTGGCCTTGATCGCGTGGGTCTCGCCGGCGATCACGTCGACCTCTTCTTGTACTCGTCGTAGCCCTCGGTGCTGATCCAGAACGTGTGCTTGCCGGGCTTGATGTTCTGCGACAGCGTCGTCTTGCCGACAGCGCCGATCGCCTTGTCGTCGATGAAGATCCTCCGCGCCCGGGACGTTCGAGGCTGATCTCGACCCAGCCGAGGTAATCCTCTTGCGCCATCACCGCGGTGAGCAGAAGCAGCTTGCTCCGGATCGGCGGAGGATCGTCTTCTCCGATCTTGTAGCCGCGCTTCTCGATGATGATCTTGTGCTCGCCTTCGAGCGAACCGACCACGGCGTGGTCGCGAAGTGAGCCCTTCGCTTTGTCGTCGATATAGATCGTCGAGTTCGCCGGATCGCTCTCGATGATGACGAGGCCGCGGACCTTGACGTCACCGGCGCTGCTGGACCTCCGCCGACGGTGCCAGCGGGGGGTGCCGCGCTACCCGGAGCCAGGACCGACCTGCGGGCGTCCTGAGCCGCTTGATCTCCCGGCCTCCGGGACGCCGATCGCCTTCTCACCTTGGCCTTGTCCGAGGCCTGCGGATCCTCGGCGAGGTACTTGTAGTACTCGACGGCCTTGCCGATGACGCCCGTCCGACGCCAGCTTCCCTTCATGTGGAAGGCAGCGCCCACGTTGTAGAGGAACCGGGAACGGCCGGGCGCATAGGCGTCGTTGGAACCCCTGCGCTGCCTCGTCGTACTTGCCTTGCAGGTACAGGACCTGCGCGCTGTCGAAGGCCGACTGGGCCTTCTTCAGCGCATCGGCGTTCTGAGCGTGCGCGGGCGCGTGCCTGATCAGTCAGGATCGCGGCACAGATCCCAGCCCAAACCACGGAACACTACGCGTGATTTCATTAGTCTCTCCCCGAGGGCAAAATCATATCACGTGGCGACGAAAGACACGTTCTTGGCGGCTGGCTCGCGTGTCGTACGACACGCATTGGCCGGGGCTTCCTCGTCGGCGTGACCGATGACCAGGCCACGAACAGGACCACGTCGTTCTCGCCGATCGGCGGCCTCGGAGCGCAAGGGCTCGGGGTACGCGGCGATCGGGGCTATCGCGCAGGTATCGAGCCCCGAGCATCGGTGCGGCCGTCAGCACGTAGCCGAGCTGGACGCCGACGTCGACATAGGCATATGGACCGGCACGCCGGTCACACGAGACCACGGCGAGGTGGGGAGCGTCGAACAGGGGCGTAGTTGCGGAGCCAGGGCGTCATAGCGGCCCGCCTTGTCCTCGTGGGCCACGCCCATCGCGCGATAGGAGCGCAGCGCCGCAGGTGATCCGGTGCTCCTTGTACGGGGTGCGGATACTCGAGGGGAAACCCGTCTCTCCGGGTGCGGCGAGGCCCCCCGCGCGCGGCGGCCTGGAAGCGCGGTCGCCAGCTCCTGGGTCACCGGCGGCTCGTGATCGCGATCCGCCACGCCTGCACGCCGTGCACCAGCTCAGGCGTGCTGCGCGGCCTCGAGACAGGCGCTCGAAGCGTGGCGTGCGGGACGGGTCCGGCGGTACCCGCGCTTGCTCCGCCGCTCGGCCCAGACGGTCTCGACAGCGCTGGAAACGGATCGACGGGGGCGGTCATTTGGGCCGCACCAGCCGCTGAACCGGTAGATGCCGGTGGTGTGGCCGTCGGAGAAGTGGGATGCCGACGCCGT